>NZ_OESQ01000001.1:0-1200000 GCF_900240245.1 Lachnoclostridium edouardi | reverse complement strand
TGGCGGATATAGTTTCCAAGCAGATTACAAGTTATCTGTATGCAAGATAACTTTTGGGGCGGAGCCGAAAGACTATGAAGTATATGATTTTGTTCTGAAGAATTTCTGTGATCTGCGATTTGGCCTGGCTGTGGCAGCTGATGTAAAGGAAGCTGCCCGCAATCCGAAACGGGTGCAGCGTGAGGTGCGGAAACAGGTGGAAAATGTTGGCATAAGCACAAGCTCACAGCAGGTTTTAAAATTGCAGCAGGAACAGTTGAAAACTGAACGTAAGGCTGTAAGCCGAGAACAGCGGGAAGCGGAGAAAGAGAGGAAGTTTGAACTGAAACAACAAAAAAGGAAACAGAAGCACAGGGGCAGGTAATCTCCCCTCAACTCTTAAACTGCAAGTAAGCAAAGAATGGAAGATAAAAAAACATTACTGGACAATATTAATAAGCTTCATACAACGGAAATGGGTGTTGACAGAATTAAAAGAAACCTAAAAATAAATACAGTTGATGTGGTTGAATACTGCAAAGATAAGATTTTAGACAGTGATTGCCATATTTATAAACAAGGGAAGAACTGGTATTGTGAGACTGGCAGTGTAAAAATAACGGTCAACTCATATAGCTATACAATTATAACAGCCCACCTGTGTAAATAAAAGCTTGGCAGGCAGCATAAAAAATAGTAACACTCGTGAAGAACCTCGTGAACTATTTTTCATGTATCCCATGTAAGAATCCAAAATACGGATTCTAAGTGCTCATAACAATAAAAAAACAGTTGACTTTTGGAGAGTTACCTGTTATGATACCGACTGCGTAGTCGGAGGGTAAATTGTTCAGAGAGACAATTAGCTGGATAAGGCACAGACTGAAATGTCTGTTTCTTATCTGGCTTTTTTGATTTATAGGTATAGAAATGAAAGGAGGAATGAAAAATGGATTTTCTGAACGGCAGTATTAAACCTATTTATTGCAAATATTTAAAAGCGGCGTTTGGAAGCGCTATGATTACTTCTATTTACTCCATTGTAGATATGGCTATGGTAGGTCAGTACCAGGGCCCTAATGGAACGGCGGCTTTGGCTGTGGTTGCTCCAGTGTGGAACATTATTTACAGCCTGGGACTTTTAATGGGGATTGGAGGTTCCGTTATTTTCAGCACAAAGCGAGGGGGAATTAGGGGACAGGGAGATGAGAACCAGTATTTTACTGCTGCGCTGATTGGTTCAATTATTTTATCAGTGATAGCCTGGGCGGCAGTGCTGCTTTTTCAGGAGCCGATTTTAATGTTTTTTGGAGCTGACAGTACATTATTGCCTTTGGCGCAAGAATATATGTATCCTATTAAATTTGTATTTCCACTGTTTTTGTTTAATCAAATGCTGGCAGCATTTTTAAGAAATGACAAAAACCCGGAGTTAGCTACCATTGGCGTGTTAGGCGGCGGCATTTTTAATATTTTCGGCGATTATATATTTGTATTTACATTTAATATGGGAATTTTCGGCGCCGGTTTGGCCACGGCCATAGGTTCAGCCATTTCCTTTCTTATTATGATTACTCACTTTTTCAGCCGTAAAAATTCTTTGGCTTTAGTAAAGCCGGAAAATATAGTGAAAAAGCTGCAGGAGATTTCTGTTACCGGTTTTTCCACATTTTTTATAGATGTGGCTATGGGGATTTTAACTGTGCTTTTTAACAGGCAGATTATGAAATATCTGGGAACAGATGCGCTGGCTATTTACGGCCCCATTATTAATATAAGCACTTTTGTACAGTGCTGCGCCTACAGTGTAGGCCAGGCGTCCCAGCCGATTGTCTCCACCAATTACGGAGCCGGCCAGGGAATGAGGATCAAGGAAACGTTAAAATACGCTTTATACACAACCACATTTTTCGGTGTGTTTTGGGTGGCGTTAAGCTTTATATATCCAAACCTGTATATCAGAATTTTTATGAGCCCTACAGAAAAAATATTGGAAATAGCTCCTGGAATTATCCGATGTTATGCCTCCTCCTTCCTTATACTGCCTTTAAATATTTTCTCCGCCTATTATTTTCAGGCGATTTTAAAGCCAAAGGCAGCGTTTATTGTGTCTGTATTTAGAGGGCTTGTTATAAGCGGTATTTTAATTATGATTCTTCCGGTAATAGCGGGAGCAAACGCTCTTTGGCTGGCTATGCCTATTACAGAATTACTGGTTATGCTTTACGCAGTTCACAGAATGAGAGAATATACAGGAGAATTAAAAGATGTGAAGGAGATTGCTTGAATTTAGTTAAATTGTATATTTTAAGAAGGAAAAATCATTAAGATTATACAAAAAATCAACAGGTAATTGACAAAAATATTAAAAAAGTGTAAAATGTAAGCATAATGATTGTGAGGAGAAAAAGAGTACGCAACATTCACCCCAGGGAGGATGTTGCATTTTTTTTGCCCTTTCGCAGGATAAGTGGAAAAGGGAAAAATAAAAGGTTCACCTTCACCTCACATAAAAAAGAATAAGGGGGAATTAGAAAGTGAAAAATTTTGGAAAGGGAATTGACAAGACAGTATTCTGGCCGGCAACAATTGTAACACTTTTGTGTGGATTATTGTTTTTTATTTTCCCGGAGAAAAGTAATGAAATTCTGAATCAGGTACATGCCTTTTCTACACATGAATTGGGATGGTTTTTCCTGGTGGTAACTGTAATTTTGCTGGTATTATGTTTATACTTTGCATTTTCACGTATTGGAAACATTGTATTAGGCGATGAAAACGACAAGCCGGCTTATTCCACATTTACATGGCTGGGAATGGTTCTTACGTCAGGTTCAGGCGGAAGCCTTTTATATCTGGCGGCAATTGAATGGATCTGGTTTGTGCAGGACCCTCCATTTGGCTTAGACCCACAAAGTATTGACGCTTACCGCTGGGCTTCTGCATACGGAATGTTCCACTGGGGACCGTCTGCATGGGGCATTTACGTAGCGTGTGCAGTTCCGATTGGATATTTCTATTATGTAAAGAAGAAAAGCAACCTGAAAATGAGCGATTATGCGCGTCCCTGGATTGGCAAAAAAGCAGATGGATTTTGGGGAAATCTTTTGAACTTCCTGTACATATTTAGTTTGTTAGGCGGAGTTCTTACTTCCCTGGCTTTAGGAACACCTCCAATTGCCAGCGGTATTGCTTACATGTTTGGAATGGATTCCAGCAATGTGCTGATTGATATATTGGTAATTGCAGCCTGGACCTTAATTCCTTTGGCAGCTCTTGTTATTGGCTTGCAGAAAGGTGTGTCTAAGCTTAGCGACTGGAACGTAAAAGGATTTATTATTCTGTTAATATTTATTGTATTATTTGGACCTACATGGTTTATTTTTAATCAGTCCACAGACGCTCTTGGCTTAATGCTTCAGAATTACGTTTACATGAGCTTCCAGACTGACGCTATCAGAGACGGCGGCTTCCCTCAGACATGGACAGTATTTTATATGTCCTGGTGGGCAGTATATGCTCTTCCATTTGGTTTGTTTATTGCAAAAATTTCCAGGGGAAGAACAATTCGTCAAATGGTAATCGGAGCATTATCTGCAGGTTCTTTAGGATGTATGATGTTCTATATGGTACTGCCTAATATGGGAATTTATCTTCAGAGAAGCGGAACTGTTGATCTGTTTACATCCCTGGCAGAAAGAGACAGAGGCGGCGTAGTTGTAGATATGTTCAGCAATGTGCCAGGCGGCCCTGTAGTAGTAGTATTCTTTACAGCCCTTGTTTTAATTTCTTATATTACTGGTCACTGTTCAGTAGGATATTCTCTGGCGGCAGCTTCAGAGAAAAAGATGAAGGGCGATCAGGACCCACAGAAGTGGAATATGGCATTCTGGCTGATTTTGGCAGGTATTGTATCTTTAGGATTATATTTGCTGAATCCAAGCGCTCTCCAGCCGCTGCAGACAGTATCCATAGTAACTGGATTCCCAATATGCTTTGCAATTGGAGCCTTGATTATTGCATTCTTTAAACAGTTAAAGAAAGATTTCCCAGACGGTATAGAGCAGGGAAACCGGATTTATGGTACGCCGGAAGAAGAGGAAGAAGAATAATATAGCAGAAACCTGAGAGAGAAGAGCTGGGGGTTACGGGACAATGAGTGATTGAAACGTAGTTTCCAGCTCTTTTTCCATAGTTAGATAAGTGAAAAATAAAAGGAGATTGTGATGAATTATATTAATGAAAAAGAAAAACAGATTCCAGTTCACGCAGAATGCGACGTTTTAGTAGTGGGAAGCGGACCTGCAGGCCTGTCTGCTGCAATTGCCGCTGCAAGAGAAGGCGTGAAAGTAATTTTGTGTGAAAGATTCGGCTGCTTTGGCGGCGTAATCAGCCAGGTAGGAGTGGAAGCTATTGCATGGTACCGCCATGAAGGCACAAATGAGGCCGGAGGGCTTGTGTTTGAGTATGAGGAGCGGGCAAAGGCCATGGGAGGCCAGAAGGAGTGCCAGTCAGAAAGCACAGCATTAGATGCAGATATGTTTAAATATATTGCAGATCAAATGGTAGAGGAAGCCGGAGTGAAGCCGATTCTTCACTGTCTGGCTGTGGAAGCCATTGTGGAAGACGGGGTGATTAAAGGAATTATTACAGAAAGTAAATCCGGCAGACGGGCTATACTGGCTAAAAGAGTAATTGACTGTACAGGCGACGCAGATATTGCGGCCCTGGCAGGAGCCCCATTTTCAAAAGCTCCTAAGGAGCAGCTGATGAATGTAACTACATTATTTAACTGTAAAGGCGTAGATGTAGAGAAGTTTAATGACTGGGTGGAAAATGTGCTGAAGCCAACCTATAAAGACTGGGGAGGCTACTGGTCCATAGAAACCACAGGTAAAGAGGATGATATGTTCAGTCCTTATATTGAAAGGCCTTTTGTGGAGGCAGTAAACGACGGATTGGTGCCAAAGGAAGAGGGAGCCTGCCTGGGAGGAACCTGGAGCAGCATCACAGCAGAAGGGGAGGTTACTCAGCTGAATCTTGTTTTCCTGGGAAATATTGACTGCACAGATGTGGAGGATTTGACAAAAGCAGAGATTCAGGGCAGAAGAAACGCCATGTACTGCCTGGATATTTTAAGGAAAAAGGTGCCTGGATTTGAGAATGCAAAGCTGAGAAACTTTGGAATGACATTAGGCACCAGAGAGTCCAGACAAATTGAGGGACATTATAAATTAGGGAAAAAGGATATTTTTGAACAGGGACGTTTTGAAGATTCTATTGGAATCTTTCCTGAATTTATTGACGGAAGAGGGTATATGTATCTGCCTTTAACAGGAAGATATTATCAGATTCCTTACAGATGTATTCTGCCTCAGAAAATAGACAATCTGCTGGTAGCAGGAAGGTGTATTTCAGGCGAGCCTATTGCCCATACATCCTTTAGAAATATGTCCTGCTGTACAGTTACCGGCCAGGCGGCAGGCGTTGCGGCGGCAGTATCTGTAAAGGATGGGGTTACTACCTCTCAGGTAGATATTAAAAAGGTGCAGCAGCAGCTGGAAAAACAGAATGTAAGAGTATTTTAATACTGGCGCAGCTAATAAAAAGGGGTTATAAACAGTGATGAGAAAATATATGATGGCATTGGACCAGGGGACAACAAGCTCCAGGTGCATCTTATTTGATAAAGAAGGGAATATATGCAGCTCGGCCCAAAAGGAGTTTACTCAGTATTTTCCCCAGCCAGGGTGGGTGGAGCACGACCCTATGGAAATATGGTCTTCCCAGCTGGGAGTAATCATGGAGGCAATGGGGGCTATAGGGGCGCACACAGACGAAATTGCAGCCATTGGAATTACTAATCAGAGAGAGACGACAATTGTGTGGGACAGAATCACAGGAAGGCCTGTGTATAACGCTATTGTATGGCAGTGCAGGAGAACTGCCAATATGATCAGCCGGCTGGAGGAGGATGGATTATCTGAAACAATAAGAAGTAAAACAGGTTTAATACCGGACGCTTATTTTTCCGGCAGCAAGGTGGCCTGGATACTGGAAAATGTGGAAGGCGCCAGGGAAAAGGCAGAAAAAGGCGAGCTGCTGTTTGGAACTGTAGATACATGGCTGATTTGGAATCTTAGCAATAAAGAAAATTTTGTTACAGACATGACAAATGCTTCCCGGACCATGCTGTATGATATTCACAAGCTTTGCTGGGATAAGGAAATCCTGGATTATTTTAAAATTCCGGAAAGTATGCTGCCTCAAGTATTGCCTTCTTCAGGACTGTTTGCCTACGCGTCAGAGGAGGTGCTAGGAGGCCATATCCCGATTATGGGAGTAGCGGGAGATCAGCAGGCCGCTTTATTTGGACAGTGCTGTTTCCAGGCAGGGGATGTAAAAAATACTTACGGAACAGGCTGCTTTACTCTTATGAACACTGGGGAAAAAGCGGTAACGTCTAAAAACGGGCTGCTGACTACCATTGCAGTAGGCATGAAGGACCATGTGGAGTACGCTTTAGAGGGAAGTGTGTTTGTAGCCGGCGCGGCAATCCAGTGGCTGAGAGATGAACTGAGAATGATTAAAAGCGCCGCCCAGACAGAGGAATACTGCAGGGCGGTGGAAGATACGGCGGGGGTTTACGTTGTCCCTGCGTTTGCAGGCTTAGGGGCTCCGTACTGGGAGCAATATGCCAGAGGTACTATTGTAGGGCTTACAAGGGGAACCAGCAAAGAGCACTTTATACGGGCTACAGTAGAATCCCTGGCCTATCAGGTATACGACCTTGTGAAAGCCATGGAGCAGGATTCGGAAATTTGTATGAGAACCTTAAAGGTAGACGGAGGCGCCAGCGCCAACAGCTTTTTGCTCCAATTTCAGGCAGATTTGCTGGAGGCTGAGGTATTAAGGCCGGAATGCATTGAAACTACAGCCTTAGGAGTGGCCTATTTGGCAGGTTTGGCCTGTGGGTACTGGGAAAGCAAGGAAGAGATCTGCAGAAACTGGAAAAAAGCCTGCTCCTTTTCCGGCCAAAAGCAGCCGGAGGAAAGAGATAAGCTGTTAAAGGGCTGGAGACGGGCCGTCCGGTGTACATGGGGCTGGGCTGAGGATTATATGAAGGCTGAAAACAAGGAGAAATAATATGAGCAAATTTGACTATGACGTGGCGGTAATCGGAGGAGGGGCAGTAGGAGCATGTACTGCCAGAGAACTGTCCAGATATGATTTACATATATGCCTTTTAGAAAAGGAGGAGGATGTCTGCTCAGGGACTTCCAAGGCCAACAGCGCCATTGTCCATGCAGGCTATGACGCAGAGAACGGCTCGTTAAAGGCTAAGTTTAATCTGGAAGGCAACAAGATGATGGAAGGGCTTTCTAAGGAATTGGACTTTGAATTTATCCAAAACGGGTCTTTGGTGCTGTGCTTTGCACAGGAAGATATGCCGGCTTTGGAAAAACTGTATGAAAAGGGAATCAATAATGGGGTGGAAGGTCTGGAGCTTTTATCCGGAGACCAGGTCAGGGAGATGGAGCCTAATATTTCACAGCAGGTTTACGCAGGGCTGTACGCCCCTACGGGAGGGATTGTGTGTCCCTTTGGGCTGACAATCGCTATGGCGGAAAACGCCTGTACAAACGGCGTGGAATTTCGTTTTTCAGAGGAAGTGAAAAAAGTAGAAAAAATGGATGAAGGATATGCTCTTTTTACTTCCTCCGGGGAAGTAAAGGCCAGATATGTAGTAAATGCGGCAGGCGTTTATGCAGATGTTTATCACAATATGGTAAGCGGCAGGCAAATTCATATTACGCCTAGAAAGGGAGAGTATTGTTTGTTAGATAAAGAGGGAGGCAAGCTGGTATCTCACACTATTTTTCAGCTTCCGGGAAAGTATGGAAAAGGCGTTTTAGTTTCTCCTACAGTTCACGGCAATTTGTTGTTAGGCCCTACGGCTGTAGATATTAATGATAAGGAGAATACAGCTACCACAGAGCCTGGATTAGCTGATGTAATAGAAAAATCAGGGATCAGTGTAAAAAATATTCCTCTCCGCCAGACGATTACTTCATTTGCAGGTTTAAGAGCCCATGAGGACGGGGACGACTTTATTATTGGAGAACCGGAGGACGCAGAAGGATTTTTCGACGCGGCAGGTATTGAATCTCCAGGGCTTACGGCTGCCCCGGCTATTGGAAAATATTTGGCCCAGGCTATTGCAGAAAAGGCGGGGGCAAAGGAGAAAAAGGAGTTTTGCCAAACCAGAAAAGGGATTCCCAGAGTGGCCTCACTGTCCCACAAAGAAAGGGCCAAATTAATTCAGGAAAATCCTTTATACGGAACCATTATCTGCAGATGTGAGGAGATCAGCGAGGGAGAAATTGTGGACGCCATAAAAAGGCCTTTAGGCGCTAAATCCCTGGACGGAATTAAAAGAAGAGTCAGAGCAGGAATGGGCAGATGTCAGGCCGGATTTTGCACTCCTAAAACAATGGAAATTTTAGAACGGGAAACAGGGATACCAATGGAGAATATTTGTAAAAACAGAGACGGCTCTCAGATGCTGACAGGGCGTAAATAGGGGGAATGACTATGAGGGAACATGACGTAGTAATTATCGGCGGCGGTCCTGCCGGCCTGGCGGCGGCAGCGGCGGCAGCCCGCCGCAAAGGAGCAGAGGATATTCTGATTCTGGAAAGGGACGGGGTTTTGGGAGGCATTTTAAATCAGTGCATTCACAATGGATTTGGCCTTCACACGTTTAAGGAGGAGCTGACAGGACCTGAATACGCCTACCGTTTTATCCAGATGATTGAAAAGGAAAAAATCCCATATCTTCTGAACACTATTGTTATTGAAATTACAAAGAACAGAGAAATTACATATATTAATTCAGAAGAAGGTTTGGTTACTATAAAGGCCAAGGCCATTGTTTTGGCAATGGGCTGCAGAGAGAGGGCCAGAGGAGCTTTAAATATACCAGGCTTTCGTCCGGCCGGAGTTTACTCTGCAGGAACAGCTCAAAGACTTGTAAACATTGAAGGTTTTTCTGTAGGAAAAGAGGTTGTAATATTAGGCTCCGGAGATATTGGCCTTATTATGGCCAGACGTATGACGCTAGAGGGAGCTAAGGTAAAAGCAGTGGCAGAAATTATGCCTTATTCCGGAGGGTTAAAAAGAAATATTGTTCAATGTCTGGACGATTATGGAATTCCCCTGCTTTTAGAGCACACAGTAGTGAAAATTGAAGGAAAACACAGGGTAAGCGGAATTGTTCTGGCTAAGGTGGATAAAAACAGAAAGTCAATACCTGGAACGGAAATCCATTATGACTGCGATACCCTTTTACTGTCTGTAGGCCTTATACCGGAAAATGAGCTTTCCAGATGTGCAGATATTTCATTAAATGCTGTTACCAGCGGTCCTGTAGTAAATCAGCAGTTTGAAACCAGTATTGAAGGCGTGTTTGCATGTGGAAATGTACTTCACGTCCATGATTTAGTAGATTATGTGTCAGAGGAGGCGGCGCTGGCAGGAGAAAATGCGGCTGTATTTGCAAAAGAGGGAAGAAAAGACAGGGCTTTGCCTGAGGTGGAATTAAAAGGGGAAAACGGAGTGCGCTATACAGTGCCTCAGAAATTAAATGTAAAAGAGATGCCGGATGAAATCACTGTCCGCTTCAGGGTAGGGGACGTATATAAAGACAGATATATTTCTGTATACTTTAATGACCAGCGGGTGATTCATCGGAAAAAGAAGGTTCTGGCCCCCGGAGAAATGGAACAGCTGGTTCTGAAGAAAAGCAGTCTGGAGGCATACGGTGATTTGAAGAAAATTGTGGTTTGTACGGAGGTGGATTAGTATGGAAACCAGAGAAATGATTTGCATTGGCTGCCCCTTAGGATGTATAATGACAGTGTCTGTCCATGAAGATGAAATTGAAGTGAAAGGAAATACATGTCCCAGAGGAGAAACTTATGCAAAAAAGGAAGTTACAAATCCTACCAGAATTGTCACATCTAGTATTAAAGTGGAAAATGGGCAGATGACCCGGGTTTCTGTAAAGACAAAGGAGGATATTCCTAAAAATAAAATTATGGACTGTATGGAAGAGATTTTGCAGGCAAAGGTATGCGCTCCCGTTCATATAGGAGATATATTAATTGAAAATTGCGGCGGAACTCATGTTCCTGTTATTGCTACAAAGTCAGTTCTGGAAAGGTAGAGAGTTTTTCATTAAAAGAAGCAACGAGAGGGGAAGACAATATGAAAGTAATAGACCTGCTGGAAAGTTCGCCGGTAATTGCTGCTGTAAAAGATGATAAAGGGATGGAAAGATGTTTCCAATCAGAAAGCTCAATGGTATTTGTGCTGTATGGGACAATCTGTAATATTGCAGATATAGTAGACAGAATTAAGGATAAGGGGAAAATTGCTATTGTTCATGCGGATTTGATATCAGGGCTGAATTCTAAGGAAATCGCAGTAGATTTTCTCAGGGAAAATACAAAGGCAGACGGAATTATCAGCACCAAGCCGGCTATGGTAAAAAAGGCTATTTCCCTTGGAATGATTGGAGGCCAGAGAACCTTTATGATTGATTCTATGGCGCTTGCTACGACGAAAAAGCAGATGGAAACCTTTCGCCCAGACTTTTTGGAAATTCTGCCAGGCGTGATGCCAAAAATTATTAAGGAAATTAAGGAAAGTATAGATATTCCTTTAATTGCCAGCGGCCTGTTATGTGATAAAAAAGATATGATATCAGCATTTTCAGCAGGCGCGGACGCTATTTCCACCACAAGAGAAGATTTGTGGTTTATGTAAAATAAGAAAAGCAGTGTAAAAAGGCTGCTGCAGATTGATTCGTCTGCAGCAGTCCTTTTTGCACCCTGGATTCCGTTTTTATTCTATATGCAAAAGTTGTTATAGATTGAGCATTTGTATTAGTAAAAACCAGCAACAAAAATATAATCTAAAATGTTAAATATATTGACACATGTAAGGCATAGTGTTAGAATAAACATAATAAGTTAGAAAAAACTGGAAAACAAATCAAATATCGTTTTTCAGACAGACTTAGAATTTTATAAAAATAAAGAGAATAAGCAGAAAAAGTCATAATTTATGAAAGGAAGGAAGAAAATTGGAGAATCGGGCTACAAGTAATGACCTGCGACTGCTCATTCGAGAAAGTGTGAAAGACGGAAATACACATTTAGTTGCAGACATTAAACAGTATATAAAAAAAGTCCTGAAGGAAAAAGGGATGGAATGCTCCAGCGGTCAGATTTCAGGCGCCTTTACCAACATGTGTAAAAGCGGGGAGTTAAGGAATCCGGAAAGAGGATATTATACAAAGGGTCCTAAGTTTGATAAACGGGCTGCATATTATGACCGTCATATTATGACTGATACGTTTTCTCAGGATACAGACGAGAAACAGAAAGACCTTTTTGAGATATCAGAGGACAAACGGGGCGGCATTTACCAGGAAGTCTTAAAGCTGCATTCGGATTCAACGGAGTTTCAGGAAATTTACCAGAGTATTTTAAATGATTTGCAGAGCACAGTAGAAAAGATAGAAACTAAGCAGAACGAAATAAAAGTAGGTCAGGCCTCTGAGGAGGATTTGAAGTTTATTTTGGAATTAAAGGGCTTGGAAAAAGATGTAAAGGATTTTGTATTTAAGTATAAAACCAGGTAAGAGTAAGGATATCAGATATTTTCTGTCAAATACATATAAGGAGGTGGTAGGATGACTCTCTACGAAAAATTATCATTGTTTCTGTCATCCGCCCAGCTGGTTTTGACAGTAATGATGCTGTTTATACATTAAAAACAAGCATTTATTAAACTAAAAATGCCTGTACTGTGGGGCAGTACAGGCGGCCTTTAAAAGGCAGTTTCTCATAAACAGAAAATATCTGTTCCTATAAATTTTATCACAAACAGTGAAAAATAACAATATTGTTTTATTTAAGCTCCAGCTGCCATGGCAAAGAACAAGGGCCGTCTGGAGCATTTTTTAGTTTCAGACATAATTCTTTCCCTTTCAGCGATGTTGCTTTGTCCATCGTCGCCCTGGCTGCTTCTCTACTCCTTATATCCCTTTAAATAGCTGTCGTACAAATCAGACCAGGAATGATACAAACTCTGCATAAGCTGTCCGATTTTAAAAGATTCTGCTATCATTTCCTCACGATCAATATAGCCGCCTACAAAGCCCATTCCAAGAAGCTGAGTTGCGCGGCAAAGATTCCACGCCCCTGAAGCAATCTCTTCTTCTGCGCAGGCCTTTCCCTGTTACTTAGATGTCAGATAGTTGACCATTTCTAAAAGAGCGCTTTTATCGGAAACATCCCAATCCCTGCGAAGCATAACGCGCATAGAAGCCCCTTCAGGATAGCTTTTTCTCGTAGAGCCTGCAAAATAATGCCAGTCCCCCTCAGCATATTCAGACCACATAGCATAAGTGCCTACGATCCATCTCTCTGCGTCATTGTTCGGCAGCGTAATGTTTTCATCCTCTTTCTTTTTAAATAACCCCAAGAATCCCATATAAATTCTTCCCTCTTAAAAGTAATGAATATAATACTAATATTATTAGTATACCAGAAAGTTTATTAACAGCCAATATTTTTTTGCCTTCTAGGATAAATATTAAAGTAAAGAATAAAGTGCATCGAATAATGTCGCTTTATATAACATTTTTGTTTGGGGAAATATCTGCTTATTATCACACTGTAAAAATTATGTTAACTTGATTGCATATTATAACCTTTTCCAGAAAATGTTTACATGTTTACATTTTGGCAAAGTTTTTTTACAGCTTATATAGTATGATAGAAAGGGTAAAGGGAGTCGGGGTCTCCTGAATTTTTTGTGTAACGAGGTATGATAGGTGAAAAATAAAATTTTGATTATAGAGGATGAAGGTGCTATTTCTCAGCTGCTGGCCATGAATTTGGAGGCTGTGGGATATGAGACGGAAATATGTGAGGACGGAAAAGAAGCAGAGGATTATTTAACAAAATATGAGAGGGAGGCTGCGGATTTGGCCTTGGTGGATATTATGCTGCCTAAAAAGGATGGATTTCAGCTGATGGATTATTTTCAAAAATATAAGATTCCAGTAATTTACCTTACAGCCAAGGCGGACGTAGGGTCTAAGGTAAAGGGGCTGAAGCTGGGAGCAGAGGATTATATTGTAAAGCCTTTTGAGGTGCTGGAGCTTTTAGTGCGGATGGAAAAGGCTTTAGAGAGAAACGGGAAATTGTCCTCCCTTTTAATTTACAAAGGCTTAACCATGGACTTGGCTAAGCATAAGGTTTATGAGGACGGAAAAGAAATCTCCCTAAAGCCAATGGAATTTAGCCTGCTTTCTGTTTTCTTAAAAAACAGAAATGTAGTTTTAGGAAGAGACCGGCTGCTTAATATGGTGTGGGGCAGCGAGTATTATGGGGAAACCAGAACTGTGGACGTGCATATAGCCAGATTGAGAAAGAAAATAAAAGCCTGTAAAGATATTGTGACCATTCCAAAAGCCAGGTATCTGCTGGAGGATAACGTCTGACGGCAGGAGGAAGCATATGAAAATAAGAACAAAATTGCTGCTGCTTATACTGGGGATTTTAACAGTATCCTTTAGTATCTGCGGTATTTTTTCCGTAAATGCTATGAAAAATTATAGTTTAACTGTGCTGGCTGACAGTGAGGAGGAAAAGCTGGAGGCCCTAGGTCAGGCAATTAAGCAGGTGGGGACAAGAGAAGATCTTCAGGTAATGGGGGAGGCGGCCAGAGACGCTTATTTAAAATACCAATTTAAACGGTGCTATGTAAAGGGATATGGGCTGCTGAAAAACGGGGTGTGTATTCAGAATCTGACCGACTATGAAATATTAGACCCTCAGGCGCTGACAGAGCCGTATATGGTTCAAAGTATTGGCGGCAAGTACATACTTCTTGTAAAAAGGCCTTTGGAATATCCGGAAGGGTTTCAGGTAATGGCGGTAAAAGATATTTCAGAGGCATGGAAGGCGGCAAACAGGCAGGTGAAGCTTTATGCCTTTGTTTTTGCGGCAGTGGCGGTCTGCGCCGGAACAGTGTCTATTATTTTAGTAAAACAAATTACCAGATCTTTAGAGGAGCTGAAAACAGCTGCTTCAGCCGTCAGCCGCGGACAATGGGGGACCAAGGTAAATATAAAAGGAAATGATGAGCTGAGCCAGGTGGGAGCAGCCTTTAATCAGATGTCAGAGCAGGTGGAGGAGCAGGTAGAAACCTTGCAGCTGCTTTTAGGAGCTTTGGCCCATGAAATGAAAACGCCTGTCACCTCAATCATCGGATATGCTGACAGTCTTCTTCACGTGCGCTTAAATAAAGAGCAGAAAGAAAAGGCTGTACAATATATTTATCAGTCAGGGGTTAGAATGGAGCAGATGTCCTCCAAGCTTTTAAGTCTTATTGGAACATATGAAAATGAGGCCATTGAAAAAACTAAGCTTTCTGCCAGGGAAATTTTGGAGGCAGTGAAGGAGGAGACAAGGGAAATGAGAAAGCAGAAGAATATTTCCCTTTGTCTGGAATGTGAACCTCAAATGGCTATTTATGGAGACAAACAGCTGTTGGTCAGCTTATTCTCTAATTTAGTGCAAAATAGCTGCCGGGCTTCAAAGCCAGGGCAGAAAATAAAGCTTCAGGCGTTTTCCCAGAGTATTACAGTAGAAGATAAGGGCTGCGGCATAGGAGAAAAAGATTTGCCCTATGTAACAAAAGCCTTTTATATGGCGGATAAATCCAGAAGCAGAAAAGAAGGAGGCTCTGGGCTGGGACTGGCTATTAGCGAGAAAATTGTAAAGCTGCACAGTGGAAAAATGAAAATTGAAAGCAGGGAGGGAGAGGGGACGAAAATCACAGTTATTTTTCCTAAAATAAAAGGTTTACAATAGTTTTACAAAACGGAGAATATTATTGGCAGAAAATAATCTATGATGACTTTAAAGACCAATTAATATTGGACTTTAAAGAAAGGAGAATCTATAGATGAAAAGAAAAGTAAGATATGGAGCTGTTATTAGTATTATCTGCGCGGCTGCTCTGTGGGGAAGCGCCTGCAGCCAAAAAACAGATAAGATGGTAATAGGAGAAAAAAAGGAAAGTCAGGAGACCAAGGAAACAGAGGGGGAAGACCAGGAAAGGGAAGAGGAAACTGCGAAAGAGAATTTGGCTGTGATAGTGGAAGCTCCTGAGAAATATGAAATAAATGTTCATTCGGATAAAGTGGAGATTACAGCGGACGCTTTCGTGCAGGTGCCGGACACAGACGCTATACCGGAAAGGGAGATTAAACTGCTTCCGTACAGCGAAGCAGATTATCAGAATTTGAAAAAAATAGTAGGATCATATGCAGGAATTCAGTGGGGAGAGGATAAGCCCTGGGAGGAGGCAGAAGGGCTGCAGTGTTATGATTTAGACGAAAGCTATTATATTTATTACAACAACGATTATATAGTGCAGAAAGGGGAAGGAGGCAGCGCAGTTACGCCGGTTTTAAGAGCTTCCTCTGTAATATACCACACTACGGGCCAGTTAGCGGGGGCTGCGTTTAATCAGGAGGAAAAAAATCAGATTGAAGAGAATATCCGGGAAAAGGCGGACCAGCTGGTGGCTCAGCTGAATTCAGGCCAATTTGTAAGGAGAGAAGAAAAATGGGTGCAG
This sequence comes from Lachnoclostridium edouardi, assembly GCF_900240245.1. GTDB lineage: Bacteria > Bacillota > Clostridia > Lachnospirales > Lachnospiraceae > Lachnoclostridium_A > Lachnoclostridium_A edouardi. Next base: position 1,184,298 of record NZ_OESQ01000001.1, on the reverse strand, counting down.
AAAAGCATCTATAAACAGGAAAACGGAATTTGGAAAAATGAGGATACTGACGACCAGTTAATGATTTTAAAATATGTTAGAGTATTAGACAATATACCTATTTCACAATGGTTTTATGTATCAGGGATACATACAAGTATAGAAGGGCCTCAGTATATAGAGCTGTGTTTAGATAAAGAGGGGAAATTAGTTTATATAAAAGACATTGCCAGAATGGAAATTGGCGCTCCAAGTGGGGAGGAGGAGTTTTTGCTTCCATTTGAAGCTGTCTCCCAGATTTTCCAGCAGTATTTTAAGGCCTTTTATGACAATAGCAAGCTTCCGCCTTTAACAGAAGGCGAGAAATATTACATGTATGTAAATGTGGAAAAAGTCAATCTGGAGTACAGAATGGTATTTCAGGATGGACAGTGGAAATTAATTCCGGTTTGGAATTTCTACGGATTTTCATCTGCCTCTTATATGGACAGGAAAGAGGAATGGCTGCTGCTTTCTATTGACGGAAGGGACGGAAATATTTTAACATATTAAATCTGGGTCCTGTTGTCCTATGTACACGGATGGTATAATAAAAATCAATATATCATTATAAACCAAAGAGAAAGCATAGAAAAGGTGATAAACATGTACATAGGAGATTTACATATTCATTCCAGGTATTCCAGAGCCACCAGCAGGGACTGTACGCCGGAGCAGCTGGATATTTGGGCCAGGAGAAAAGGAATAGATATAGTAGGAACAGGAGATTTTACTCATCCTGCATGGAGGGAGGAGCTAAAGGACAAGCTGGAGCCGGGGGAGGACGGCCTGTATTATCTGAAAAAGGAGTTGGCTGTGGAGGACGGAACAGGCGCAGGAAGCCGAAGGCCCAGATTTGTAGTGTCAGGGGAAATTAGTTCTATTTACAAGAAGAACGGAAAAGTCAGAAAGGTGCACAGCTTAATTCTTCTGCCTGGACTGGAGGAGGCGGAAAGACTGGCGGCCAGGCTGGAGACCATTGGAAATATTCACTCTGACGGCCGCCCTATATTAGGCCTGGACTGCAGAGATTTGCTGGAGATAACCTTAGATATTTGTCCCAATGCAATTTATATTCCCGCTCATATATGGACTCCTCATTTTTCCTTATTTGGAGCATTTTCCGGATTCGACAGTGTGGAAGAATGTTATGAGGACATGGCCCCATATGTACATGCCATGGAGACAGGTTTGTCCTCAGACCCGCCTATGAACTGGAGGCTGTCTGCCCTGGACTCTTATCAGCTGGTTTCTAATTCGGATGCTCATTCTCCTGCAAAGCTGGGAAGAGAAGCAAATTTATTTCAGATGGAAATGTGCTATGACAATCTGGAAAAGGCGATTCAGACAGGGGAAGGGCTGGAAGGAACTATTGAATTTTTCCCTGAGGAAGGGAAATATCATTTTGACGGCCACAGAAAATGCCATATTTGCCTTAGCCCGGTGGAGGCGGAAAGGCTTGGCGGAAAGTGCCCTGTATGTGGAAAAAAACTGACTGTAGGCGTAGACCACAGGGTAGAGCAGCTGGCGGACAGAGAGGAAGGCTACGTTAAGCCCGGGGCTAAGCCATTTGAAAGTCTGGTTCCTTTGGCTGAGGTAATTGGAGCTTCTACAGGCAAGTCGGCGGCCAGCGTGAAGGTACAGGAGCAGTACTGGAAATTAATGAGAAAGCTGGGAAACGAGTTTTCAGTTTTAAGGGAAATTCCTATTGAAGATATAAAAAAAGCGTCCGGATATTTAGTGGCAGAAGGCATTAAAAGGCTGCGCGAGGGGGATGTCAAAAGAAATCCAGGCTTTGACGGAGAATACGGAACAGTTAACTTATTTGAGCCGGATGAAATTCAAAATCCAGATGGGCAGATGAGCTTATTTTTTGACAGCAGCCTGACGGCAGTGTTGGAAAAAACAGAGATTTCAGAGGAAAAGTCAGAAGAAAAAGAATATGAGCCTGGGACCGCGGCGCAAGGGGAAATATTATTTAAGACGCAGAACAACCTGCCTGGCAACAATCTGCCTGGCAAAAACTTGCCTGGCAGCGTAGTTTTAAATTCAGAGCAGGAGATGGCTGTGAAAAGTGCAGGCTCTGACACTGTAGTAGTTGCAGGTCCGGGCACAGGAAAAACAGGTACTTTAACAGCCAGAATTAGTTATATGATGGAGGCCAGGAAGGTAAAGGCGTCTCAGATTACTGCCGTAACCTTTACAAATCAGGCTGCCAGGGAGCTGAGAGAGCGTTTGGAGAAGCGTTTAGGGGCCAGAAAATGCCGTTTAATGAGAATCAGCACCTTTCACGGAATTTGTTTTGATCTGCTGAAAAAAAGCGAAAGGGAGTTTCAGCTGGCTGATGAAATAATGGCGGCAGATATAGGGGCTCAGATTATTGAGGAGCTGGATTTAAAGGTACGCCCAAGACAGCTGCTTCAGCAGATTTCAGAGATAAAAACAAAAATTCTGCCTAATCTATGTGAGAACCAGAAGCTGATAGAGGAAATAGACGAAAAATGGGCTAAGGCTTTTGAGTTATATGAAGAGAAACTAAAAGAGGCCAATGCTCTGGACTTTGATGACCTTCAGACAGAGGCCCTTATCCTTGCTCAAAAAGATAGCTCTAAAGCCTTGTGGAGAAAGGGCTTTGATTATTTGCTTGTAGATGAGTTCCAGGATGTAAGCCCTATTCAGTATCAGCTGATCAAAGAGTGGAGAAAACACGGGCGGGAGCTGTTTGCCATTGGAGATCCGGATCAGTCTATTTACAGCTTCCGAGGCGGGGAGGCCAAATGCTTTCAAAAGCTTGAGGAGGATTTTCCCCATGTGTGCCGGATTTCCTTAGAAGAAAATTATCGTTCAGCTCCACAGATCTTAAATAACGCTTTATCTGTGATTTCCAAAAATCCAGGGGAGGAGAGAAAGCTGAAGGCCACGGCAAAGGACGGAAAAAAGGTAAAGGTAGTAACTGCCGGCTCGCCTATGAGCGAGGCTATTTATGCAGCCAAAGAAATCGGCCGTCTGGTGGGAGGAATTGATATGCTGGAGGCCCAGACCGGCTCTGAAAAAGGGGAGGAGGCCGGCAGCAGAAGCTTTTCCGACATTGCCGTGCTTTACAGAACCAGAAAGCAGGCAAAGCTTTTGGAAAAATGTTTATCGCAAGAAGGCATTCCTTATGTTGTGGCAGGAAGAGATGAATTTCTTACAGATAAAAGTATAAGGAGAACAGCAGCATTTTTCCTCAGTATAATGGAAGAAAATCAGATGGCAAAAGATGGGGCAGAGAAGTGGCTGGGACAGGAAGAGTGGGAGAAGCTGGCGGAAAAATATAAGCCTTTAATAAAGAAAAAAGCTCCTGGAGAGATTTTGCAGAAATGGGCTGCTGATATTCAGGAGGATGAAGAGGCCTTAAAGAAATTTGTCTCAATGTCTCTGTGCTATAAAAATATGGCGGAGTTTTTTCAGGAGCTGGAATTTGGGCAGGAGTTTGATTTAAAGCGCTGGGGCGGAAAGAAATATACTTCTGACGCTGTAACGCTTACTACGCTTCACGGCTCTAAGGGACTGGAATATCCGGTGGTAATCATAAACGGCGCCAGGAAAGGCCTGCTGCCTTTAGAAACAAAGGGAAGGGTAGAAAACCCGGAGGAAGAGCGAAGACTGTTTTATGTAGGTATGACAAGAGCCAAGGAGGAGTTAATTATTACGTCCTCTAAGGAACAGTCAGAATATTTAAAGGATCTGCAGGAACAGGACACAGTTTATGTAACAGAAGAGAAAAGCAGGGAACAAAAGAAAATCAAGCAGATCAGCTTGTTTGATTTTCTGGATTAGTTGTCCAGAAGATATGGGCTGATAGAGTTTAAAAGCTCTTTTGGACAGCAATCCGGAGGAAACTTCAGCAGCAGAGGCTTAGATAAATCCCAGGTAAATAGTTCTTCAAAATTATTGGTTGTTATTTCGCAGCTGCCGTTGGTGATATAAAAAGGCAAATGAAATTCATCCATAATTTCGGAAAAACCTGATATTTTTTTAATAGAATTTAATTTTATCCAGAAACCGCTCATACCGTCACCTCATATAAATATTGAATGAACTTTGCTATAGTTGTATTATATGACTGATATAAGAAGAAATTTTGCTATATACAGCCAAATAATAGTATAATATAACCAAAGTCTTTATAGGAGAAAAGCGGGGAGAAATACAGTGGAGCAGATTACGGAAATCATAACGGATCAGTCTTTAAGACAGCTGATGGATCACGGCACGGCGCGTTTTCCCTTTCAGCATTACCGGGAGGACATAAAAAAGTTTAATATTGGGAAAATCAGCAGCCATTGGCACAAAGAATTTGAATTAGTTACAGTTGTTGCAGGAACTGTAATATTTCAGATTGGAAACCAAAGTATTCCAGTACAGGCAGGGGACGGGATTTTTATTAACACAGGCGTTATTCACAGCCTGGAGGCAAAGGGTCAGGGCTTTATATCTGATGCTTTATTTTCCGGCAGCTTAATTGCCGGGGAAAATACAAGCATTTATGAAAAATATGTGGGAGAGTTTTTAAGATCATCTATCTCCCACGTTGTTCTGCAGCAGAAAGTAACCTGGCAAAAAGAGATATTGGAAATATTAGAAAAACTGTATGATTTAAGTGAAAATAATCAGCAGGACCATGAGCTGAAGATTCATATTTTAGTTTGCTGTTTGTGGGAAAAATTATTTTGCAACAGAGAGGTTTGCACCACCTCCAATCAGGTGGGAATTTCCATTCGCTCCCAGGCCCGTCTGCGTCTTATGCAGCAGTATATTGAAAGTCATTATTCTGAAAAAATTACATTGTCTCAGCTTGCAGAGGCAGCCAATATCAGCAAAAGCGAGGCCATCAGGTGTTTTCAGATTGGTATGAAATCCTCCCCCATAGATTGTGTAAATGAGTACCGCCTTTCTCAGGCCAGAGAGAGGATTCTAACTACAGATGATCCGATTACAGAGATTGCCGTTCAGTCAGGCTTTGACAACTGCAGCTATTTTGACAGAGTATTTAAACGAAAATATGGAATGACTCCCAGGATGGCTAGAACTTGCTGTCACAAGAGCACAAATCTATAAATAGCTGCATCAGCGGGCTGATCCATTTATTTTTGTGGTGGCCGCAAACAGCAGTAATAGTTGTATGGGTTAGTTCTGTAGAAGTGTGGTCAAGCATGAAGAATAAATAAAAACAAAGTGAAAAAAGCAGGGTCAGAAAATCCTATAAACTCAAGGATTTTCTGACCCCTGTCTTGAAAAATCAGTATTCAAAGTGGCAAAATAAATTATCAGGTTTTTTGCCGGTGCCGTTTATTTTTTTGCGTTAATGCTTCTCTTTACATATTTGGTGTGAAGCAGGTGGTGAGCTTTTTCACTTCCCGGTTTGCCAAGGTATGTATCGTACAGTTCAATAATAGCAGGATTCTCGTGGGACTTTCTGATGGCGTCGGCCTGATCGTCGTCATAAAGAACCTTTGCGCGGAGAGCGCGGATATCTACTGTATTGCGGATATAACCAGGCTGCTGAGGCTGACCGCCGCCATTGACACAACCGCCTGGACAGCCCATAATCTCAATAAAGTGATAATCTGCTTCTCCAGAATGAACCTTATTCAGCAATTCTCTTGCATTTCCAAGGCCGGAGGCTACAGCTACCTTCACATCCATGCCGGCTACATTGTATGTAGCTTCTTTGATTCCCTGTGTTCCGCGGACTTCCATGAAATCCAGATTTTTCAGCTCTTCTCCTGTAAGAGTCTCTACAGCTGTACGGAGAGCAGCCTCCATAACGCCGCCTGTTGCTCCGAAAATAGTTCCGGCGCCGCTGCTTAATCCTAACGGAGTATCGAAATCTTCATCCGGCAGATTGTTGAATTTCAATCCGCACTTGCGGATGAGACGAGCCAGCTCTCTTGTAGTCATTGCGTAGTCTACATCCGGCACGCCGTTGGCTGCCTGGTGATCCCGGCCGATTTCAAATTTCTTTGCAGTACATGGCATTACGCTGACAGATACAATATCTTTTGGATCAATTCCGGCTTTTTCAGCATAGTAAGATTTTGCAATAGCGCCGAACATCTGCTGAGGAGACTTGCAGGTAGACATATTTTCTGTCATATCTGGGAAATAATGCTCGCAATATTTTACCCATCCTGGAGAACAGGAGGTAATCATAGGCAGAATGCCGCCGTTCTGTACTCTTTCAATAAATTCGTGAGCTTCTTCCATAATTGTAAGGTCCGCAGAAAAATCAGTGTCAAATACTTTGTCAAAGCCGATTCTTCTAAGAGCCGCAACCATCTTGCCTTCTACGTTGGTGCCGATTGGATAACCGAATTCCTCTCCAAGACCAGCTCTCACAGAAGGAGCAGTCTGTACAATCACATGTTTAGACGGATCTGCAATAGCAGCCAGCACGTCGTCTGTACAATCTTTTTCCTGAAGAGCTCCAGTTGGACATACTGCAATACACTGACCGCAGGATACACAGCTGGTTTCTCCCAGTCCCATCTCAAATGGGGAGCCGATAAATGTGGCAAAACCACGCATGTTTGCTCCGATTACGCCGATGCCCTGTACCTTGTCGCAGACTGCGCTGCAGCGGCGGCAGAGAATACATTTGCTGTTGTCGCGAATCATGTGAGCCGCGCTGTAATCAATAGTAGACGGGGTTTTCTCACCGTCAAAGAAGCCTTCTGCCTCAACGCCCAATTCCTTACAAAGCTGCTGAAGCTCGCAGTTTCCGCTGCGCACGCAGGAAAGACATTTTCTGTCGTGGTTGGAAAGAAGCAGCTGCAGTGTTTTTCTTCTGGATTCAATTACTTTTGGAGTGTTGGTCCAGACTTCCATATTAGGGTTAATTGGATATACGCAGGAAGCCACCAGACTTCTTGCGCCCTTCACCTCTACCACACACATGCGGCAGGCGGCGATTTCGTTGATTTCTTTTAAATAACATAACGTAGGAATCTCAATGTGAGCCAGTCTGGCTGCCTCCAGAATGGTGGAACCTGCCGGAGCGCTGACTTCTACGCCGTTAATTTTAATTGTGATATTCTCCATATTGCTCTTCCTCCATTATTGTTTGTAGATTGCACCGAATTTACATTTTTCCATACAAGCGCCGCACTTAATACATTTATCCTGGTCAATAATATGCGGATTCTTAACAGAACCGATAATAGCATTGTTAGGACAGGTACGTGCACATAAAGTACAGCCTTTACATTTCTCGGTGTCAATATGGTAAGAGAGGAGTGCTTTACATACTCCTGCCGGACAGCGTTTCTCTTTAATGTGAGCCTCGTACTCATCGCGGAAATAGCGGAGAGTGGAAAGCACCGGGTTAGGAGCAGTCTGTCCCAGAGCACATGCGGAATTATCTTTTACATAGTAGCACAAATCTTCCAGCTTCTGCAGATCATCCATGGTAGCGTTGCCTTTTGTGATCTTAGTCAGCAATTCTAACATACGCTTTGTACCGATTCTGCAGGAGGTACATTTGCCGCAGGATTCTTCTACAGTAAATTCCAGGAAGAATTTTGCAATATCTACCATACAGTCGTCTTCGTCCATAACAATCAGTCCGCCTGAACCCATCATAGAGCCAATGGCCAACAGGTTGTCATAGTCAATAGGAATATCGAAATGCTCAGCTGGAATACATCCTCCGGAAGGTCCGCCGGTCTGAGCTGCTTTAAACTTCTTGCCATTTGGAATGCCGCCGCCGATTTCTTCAATAACTTCGCGGAGAGTAGTGCCCATAGGGATCTCCACCAGGCCTGTATTGTGGATCTTTCCGCCTAAGGCAAATACTTTTGTGCCCTTGGATTTTTCTGTACCCATGGAAGAGAACCACTCAGGTCCGTTGAGGATAATCTGAGGGATATTGGCGTATGTTTCAACGTTATTTAAAATAGTTGGCTTTCCGAAAAGACCTTTTTGAGCCGGGAACGGAGGTCTTGGACGAGGCTCGCCTCTGTTTCCTTCAATAGAGGTCATAAGAGCTGTCTCCTCGCCGCACACAAATGCGCCGGCGCCTAAACGAAGGTCAATATCAAAATCAAAGCCTGTTCCGAAAATGTCTTTTCCCAACAGCTCCATCTCACGGGCCTGACTGATGGCAATCTGGAGACGTTCTACTGCAATAGGATATTCTGCGCGGACATATATGTAACCCTGGTTGGCTCCAATAGCGTAGCCGGCAATAGCCATAGCTTCCAGAACCGCGTGAGGATCGCCCTCCAAAATGGAACGGTCCATAAATGCTCCGGGATCGCCCTCGTCCGCGTTACAACAGACATATTTCTGGTCGGCGTCATTGCCTTTGGCCAGCTTCCACTTTAAACCGGTTGGGAAACCGCCGCCGCCTCTTCCACGGAGGCCGCTGTCCAACAGGCACTGAATAACATCGTCAGGAGTCATTTCTGTCAGCACTTTTCCTAAAGCAGCGTAACCGCCGGTACCGATGTATTCTTCAATAATTTCAGGGTTAATTACACCACAGTTGCGGAGTGCGATTCTGTGCTGCTTTTTGTAGAAATCAGTGTCCACTAAAGCCTTTACGCCTGTAGGAGTAACAGTCTCCTGGTAAAGCAGCCTTGTAACAACACGGCCTTTTAACAGATGTTCAGTGACAATCTCAGGAATGTCTTCTACCTTTACCATAGAGTAGAAGGTTGCATCCGGATAAATAATCATAATAGGGCCTAAGGCGCAAAGACCGTGGCAGCCGGTCTGCACAACAGATACTTCGTCCGTAAGTCCCTGTTTGGCAATTTCTTCTTTCAGTGTGTCCATAATCTTCTGGCTTCCGGAGGATGTACATCCTGTTCCGCCGCAGACTAATACGTGTGAACGATACATTGTGTGTCCTCCTTATTTAATATCTTCTGAGCCAAGAGTATATTTTTCAACAACATGACCGCCTGCCAGATGTCTCTCTACAACCTCTGCGGCTTTGTCTGGGTTCATCTTTATGTAGGTTACCTTTGGTTTGCCAGGCTCCATTACCTCCACAATAGGCTCGTACTGGCACAGTCCAATACATCCTGTCTGTGTCACAGCCACCTTGTTAGTCAGTCCTTTTTCCTGAACCAGGTTGGACAGTGTGGTGAGAACAGGTCTTGCTCCGCTGGCAATTCCGCAGGTAGCCATTCCCACAACTACACGGATATGGTTATGGTCCTCCGCTCTCATGCTAACCTGACTCTGCATTTTTTCGCGGATTGCTTTTAACTCTTCAAGAGATTTCATATTTTCCTCCAATCTGACGACTCTTTACAGAACCGTCCCGCTGTCAGTCTCTGTTTTATTTTCCGTAAGATAATCCATAATATATTCAGATACCTCTGGAGTATTTAAAGGAACGCCGCCTAAAATCTGGCGGAACTCTCTGGTATCTAAGGTAAACGACTTATTATCAAACTGATATGTGTAGCAAAAATCAATATCCGGGTGATACACAACTAAGGTATGTATAGTAGAAGTAATATCTCCCAAAGGCATCCGGTCGATGTGAGAAAGGACAAATACAGCAGTGACCACAGTGCCTGTTCCTACTTCAGACTGAATGGTAAAGGAACCGCCTGTGCTTTCCGCCGCATATTTAAAGAAAGGGACCCCCAGCCCTACTTTTCTGGTAGTTCTGGTAGTAAAAAACGGATCAGTTACATGATTTACCTGTTCCTCTGTCATACCGCAGCCATTATCTTTAATTACTACGGTTAAAGCGTCCTTCTCAGTGTCTGCCTCCACGCGGATTGTAACCAGGGAAGCCCCGGCTCTGGTGGAATTTTCTGCTACGTCCAGTATGTTAAGAGCGATTTCCGTCATCATAGATTATTGATATTTAGCCAGAATTCCTGGAATCTGGTCAGGGGTAAGACGTCCGTAAACCTCATCGTTAATCATCATAACAGGAGCCAGTCCGCAGGCGCCTACACAGCGGCAGGAGTCCAGGGAAAACTTACCGTCAGGAGTGCATTCTCCGTTGGTAATGCCAAGCAGCTCCTCCAGCTTCTGAAAAATCTCTCCAGAACCCTTTACATAGCATGCAGTGCCAAGACAGACAGAAATCTGGTAGCGGCCTTTAGGCTGAAGGGCGAATTGAGCGTAGAAAGTAGATACGCCGTAAATTTTCTCTAAAGGAATACCGGTCTCGTCGGAAATCATAGTCTGCACCTCAATAGGAAGGTAGCCGTAGATTTCCTGTGCCTTCTGCATAATGGGCATCAGACAGCCTTTTGTATCCTTGAGCTGGGCAATGGTCTTTTTCAAAGCAGTTTCCTGCTCTTTGGTCCCTGCAAAGGGGACGCTTTGTGTTTTACAAGCCATTTTGTAAACCTCCTCAGTTTAAGTCTTAAAGTTATGCAATATATAAACAATTTTATCATATAAAGAAATAAAAATCCACCATTTATGAAAAAATGTCAGGAAAATAACAAACTATTTATGTTGATTATTACTATAACAGATGATATTCTATATAATAATTAGGTATAATGAATTGTAGAAATTTACCAAATTTAAAGAGAGAAGGTGTTTATGTATGACGGTTGAGGAAGTTCGCAAAACCCTGGGGGCAAGGATTTTAGTGGGGGAAGAGCATTTGGACAGAGAGGTGAGAACAGCCTGCGGTTCTGACATGATGAGCGATGTGCTGGCCTTTTCCAAAGATCATGGGATTCTGCTTACAGGATTATGTAATCCCCAGGTAATCCGCACAGCGGAAATGTTAGACATTGTCTGTATTATTTTTATTCGGGGCAAAAAGCCGGACCAGTCCATTTTAGATATGGCAAAAGAAAGAGATCTGGTGATTATGGAAACAGGCCATAGGATGTTTTCTGCCTGCGGTATGCTGTATGAGGCAGGCCTGAGAGGAGGAAAGATCTGATGGATGAAGCGATTGTATTACAATATAAGGTTTCTCCCGACGACTTTACCAGAGCCGGGGAAGCCAGCAGCGATGTAAAAAGCAAGTTAAAGCAGATGGGGGTAAGCCCTGACGCTATCCGCAAGGTGGCTATTGCCATGTATGAGGGGGAGATCAACATGGTGATTCACGCCAGGGGCGGCCATATTACAGTGAGTATTACTCCGGAGCAGATTACTATGGAGCTGGCCGACGTAGGGCCTGGAATCCCGGACGTGGATTTGGCCATGAAGGCCGGATATTCTACCGCCCCTGATGCGGTCAGATCATTGGGATTCGGAGCGGGGATGGGCCTTCCCAACATGAAAAAATACACTGATGATATGAGGATCAATACAAAGCTGGGAGTGGGAACAACAATAACAATGGTGGTGAATCTATAGTGGATAAATTTTATCATTCAGTTCATTTAGAACAAGAGCTTTGCAAGGGCTGCATCAACTGTATCAAACGCTGTCCTACAGAGGCTATTCGCGTAAGGGGAGGCAAGGCGCAGATCAACAGTAAGTTTTGTATTGACTGCGGCGAGTGTATCAGGGTCTGTCCTCATCATGCAAAGCAGGCTACATATGACAGTCTGGACGTGATAAAAAAATATGAATATACTGTAGCCTTGCCGGCGCCTGCTTTATACAGCCAGTTTAATAATCTGGACGATGTAAATATTGTTCTGAACGCCCTTTTGATGATGGGGTTTGACGATGTATTTGAAGTAAGCGCGGCGGCGGAGCTGGTGTCTGAGGCAACCAGAGAGTATATTTCTTCCCATGAGGAGGATTTGCCTTTAATCAGCACCGCCTGTCCGTCAGTAGTGCGTCTGATCAGGGTTAGATTTCCCAACCTGATTTCTCACATGCTGCCGTTAAATCCTCCGGTGGAGGTGGCGGCCTGTCTGGCTGTGGAAAGGGCTGTGAAAAAGACGGGACTGGCCAGAGAAAAAATAGGCATCTGCTTTATTTCCCCTTGTCCGTCTAAGGTGACTTATTCTAAGGCCCCTTTGGGCACGGAAAAAAGCCAGATTGATCATGTGCTGGCGATTAAAGACGTTTATCCCCATTTACTTCATTATATGAAGGCAGTGGGAGACGAGCCTGCAGATATTGGCATGTCCGGAAAAATCGGTATCAGCTGGGGAAGAAGCGGAGGGGAGGCAGGAGGACTGTTTACAGAAAGCTATTTGGCTGCGGACGGCATTGAAAATGTAATCAGGGTCCTGGAGGATCTGGAGGATCAGAAGTTTACGAACCTTCAATTTGTAGAGCTGAACGCCTGCAACGGCGGCTGTGTCGGTGGAGTTTTGACAGTGGAGAATCCTTATGTGGCTGAGGTAAAGCTGAAAAGGCTGAGAAAATATATGCCTGTGGCCAGAAGCCATATGGAGGAAGAGGAGGCGGAAGGGTTTATTAACTGGACGGAAAGCGTAGAGTTTGAACCGGTATTTAATTTAGGCCAGACTATGATGGAAAGCTTTTTCAGATTAAATCAGGTGGAAAGACTTTGTAAAAAGCTGCCTGGTTTGGACTGCGGTTCCTGCGGCGCTCCTACATGTAAAGCTTTGGCCGAAGATATTGTGAGGGGAAACGCAAGAGAAGAGGACTGCGTTTACTATTTGAGAGAAAGTTTACATAAATTATCTCAGGAGGTATCGGCGTTAGCCGACGACATGGCGGCGGGAGAAAAAGGAGGCCAGGAAACTTTAAGGCTTTTAAAGGAATATATTCATAAAATATCTGAGGATATGTCCAGACTGGATAAGGATAAAAAAGGCGAGGCAGCGGGAGAGGGCCGGGAATAGGAGGTATTATGACAGTACAGCAGCTGGTGGACAGTGAAATTTTTCAGGTGGTTAATATAGGAGAGGACACAGGCCGGAAAATAGAAAAGCCGTTTTGCTGTGATCTTCTCAGCGTGGCAATGGGAAAGGCTCCGTCCGGGTGCGCCTGGGTAACGGTTATGGGCAATATGAATACTTTGGCGGTGGCTACTTTGGCGGACGCAGCCTGTGTAATTATGGCGGAGGGCGCTGTTTTAGATGAAATTGCCATGAAAAAAGCCAGAGAACAGGAAATTACAGTGTTGAAAACAGAAGAGCCGATTTTTGAGGCGGCCTTAAAAGTCTATCATTTAATAAACGGATAAAGGCGGGAAAAAGTATGAATCTGTATTATGATCTCCACATCCATTCCTGTTTATCTCCCTGCGGGGATCAGGATATGACTCCCGCCAATATTGCAGGTATGGCTGCAGTAAAGGGATTGGACGTCATTGCAGTGACAGATCACAATTCCTGTAAAAATTGTCCGGCAGTGCTGGCCGCTGCCAGAGAGTATGGAGTGCTGGCCATACCAGGCATGGAAATATGCACTCAGGAGGAGGTGCACGCAGTCTGTCTGTTTTCTGAGCTGGAGGCGGCTATGGATTTTGACGACTATGTGTATCAGCGGCTGATGCCTGTGGAAAACAGGCCGGATATATTTGGAAAGCAGGAAATTTATAATTGTAATGATCAGGTGCAGGGGACGGTGCCTTATTTGCTTATAAATGCCTGCAGTATTTCTTTTGATCAGCTGTGGCGGCTGGTGCGGGAAAGAAATGGAGTTATGTTTCCGGCTCACGTGGAAAAGCCGGCCAATAGTTTGATTGCCAATCTGGGGTTTGTGCCTCCTGACAGTGAGTTTAAAACGGCAGAGCTGAAGAATCTGAAAAAACTCCATGAAATGAGAAGAGAACATCCTTACTTGGAGCAGTGCAGGATTATCAGCAATTCAGACGCTCATTATCTGGAAGATATTAACGAGCCGCTGCTGACCATTGATGTGAAAGAAAAAAGCGCTGAAGCAGTCATTTGGGCATTGCTGTAAAAAGACTGCTTCAGAAAAGATCATTAGAAAAAATTAAAATTATTTAAGATACAGATGTCTGGTCTAAGGTCCAGAACTGGGTAGCCAGGGAAATAAAGTCCCTGGCTGCTTTTGTCAGGTAAGATCCCTTTCTGTAGGTGGCGGCCAACTCCCAGGAAGGGCGGGAGGACAAATAAAAATAGGCGACAGATTCCTGGGCAGTGGCATAAGCCTCCGGAAGAATGGTGCAGCCTAAGCCATTTCTCACCATGGTACATAAGGTGTAGTTGCTGGCAGATTCAAAAAGAATATTTGGGGCAAATCCAGCTTCCTTAAATAAAGGATCAATCACGCCTCTCATAGTAGAATTTCTGGACATCAGCACGAATCTGTCTTTCTTAAAATATTCCAGGTCAATAGTGGCGTAGGGCTCCCCGGGACCGTTGGCGTATTTGGCCATGGGGTGAATGCGGGGGATTCCAAGAAGGAGATCCTCGTTCTTAATATGAATATATTCGTCAGAGCTTTTGTCTTTCTCTGTAAGAGTGACAAAGCCTAAATCTAAATATCCCTGGGAGATCATGGATATTTGCTTCTTAATTCCAATCTCTAAAGGTTCTATTGTAATATTTGGATAAGCCTTATAAAACTTAGGATAGATTTCCATAAACATGGTGCTGCCCCGCTCAGGAGTTAAGCCTACGTTCAGGTGGCCGATTTTATTGTCAGTCATGTCGTGGATAATATTGTAGGCCTCCTGCTTCATCTGCAGCATTTTTTTGGCATAGGTGACGTAGATCATCCCGGCTTCTGTAGGACGAAAGTCATTTTTCGTGCGGTGGAACAGCTGAATTCCTAAATCTGCCTCCAGCTTCAGGAGCTGCTGATTTAAACCAGACTGAGTAATATACAGTCTGTCCGCTGCTTTCGTTATACTGTTTTCCTCTGCAATTTTTACAACATATTCCAGCTGTCTCAGGTCCATAAAAGCGCTCCTTTTCCTTGGAATAAAATAACTAAAAGTAAGTCAAAAAATAAAAACAAGTAATTTGACTAAGTCATAGTTCTTTTATACAATAGAACCATAAGAATTGCAATAGAAAGCGCACAAAAACCAAGAGAAAATAAAAAAGAATAGGAGAGAAATCATTATGGTACCTACAATCGTAAAAATGGAAGTATATCCAGTGGCCGGAAAAGACTGTATGGAGCTGAATTTAAGCGGAGCTCATGCCCCTTATTTTACCAGAAATATTGTAGTGCTTCATGCTGACAATGGTGAAACAGGGGTAGGCGAGGTTCCGGGAGGACAGAAGATTACAAAGGCTTTAGAGGAGTGTATTCCTTTAGTGGAGGGAACAAAGATCTCCCAGTACAAAAGCACTTTGCTGAAGGTGAAAAAGCATCTGGATTCTAAGGGAGAGGAAGATGTAAGAGGAAATCAGACATTTGACCTGCGCACAGGAGTACATGTGCTTACTGCTATTGAAGCGCCTTGTCTGGACTTATTAGGAAAGCATCTGGGAGTTCCTGTATGCGAGCTGTTAGGAGACGGACAGCAGAGAGATAAAGTAAGAATGCTGGGCTATTTATTCTTTGTAGGCGACAGAAATAAAACAGACCTGCCTTATGATTCAGAGCCGGACAGCGACTGCGAGTGGTACAGAATCCGCCATGAGGAGGCTCTTACAGCAGATAAAATCGTAGAATTTGCAAAAGCCACAAAAGAAAAATACGGCTTCCAGGACTTTAAGTTAAAAGGCGGAGTTCTGCCTGGAAATGAAGAGATGGACGTAATCCGCGCTCTGAAAAAAGAATTTCCGGACGCCAGAATTGACCTGGACCCTAACGGCGGCTGGCTGTTAGAGGAAGCTGTAGAATATGTAAAGGGAATGCAGGGCATTCTTACATACTGCGAAGACCCATGCGGCGCAGAGGGAGTATACTCCGGCAGAGAGATTATGAGCGAGTTTAGACGCCGCACAGGCTTCCCTACAGCAACTAATATGATTGCTACAGACTGGAGAGAAGTAGGACATTCTCTAGAATCTCAGGCAGTAGATATTATTCTGGCTGATCCTCATTTCTGGACTATGAGCGGATCTGTAAGAGTAGCTCAGATGTGCCATGACTTTGGATATACATGGGGCTCCCATTCCAATAACCATTTTGATATTTCTCTGGCTATGTTTACTCATGTTGGAGCAGCAGTTCCAGGAGAGTATAATGCATTAGATACACACTGGATCTGGCAGGAAGGTCTGGAGAGACTGACAAAAGAGCCTCTTCAGATAGTTGACGGCTGCGTGGAGGTTCCTAAAAAACCAGGACTGGGCATCGAGGTAGATATGGACCAGGTATTAAAGGCTCATCAGGTTTATATGGATAATTGTCTGGGAGCAAGAGACGACGCTATGGGTATGCAGTACCTGATTCCAGGATGGAAGTTTAATCCAAAGAAACCTTGCCTGGTAAGATAAAAACCTGTATCAAAGATTTTCATTCAGCCTGTATTGCTTTAGTTTTCGCCACAAGGTGCTTTTTCTGATTTTTAAATAACGGCACATTAAAGCCTTGTTGCCGCCGCAGGCTTCCATTACAGAAAGAATATATTGCTTTTCTGCTTCAGCCAAAGGAAGAATCAAAGCGTCTTCCTTTGGCTGTTTTTGATGCAGCATTTCATCTGCCATCAGGCGGCAGGTTTTTCCGGCGTCAGAAAAAAGCTTGTCGGAAAAAATCTGAGTAAATTCTGAAGCTGATACAGTCTGACCGCTTTTTAATACATTCAGGCGCTCCATCATTGCCTCCAGCTCCCTCACATTTCCACTGAAATTGCAGTTTTCCAGCATTTTAATAATTTCCCGGTCAGGTACAGCCGGCAAAATTCCCAGGCGGCGGGCAGTTTTTTGAAGGAGAAATTGGGCCAAAATAGGGATGTCCTCAGGTCTTTGAGTTAAGGGAGGAATATTCAGCCTTAAAATATTTAAGCGGTGATATAAGTCCTGGCGGAAACGATTTTCTTCACAAGCTTTCTTTAGATCCTGGTGGGTGGCGCAGATAATTCTGGCATTTACAGGGATAATCCTGTCTCCCCCCCACTCTTATAATAGAATGCTCCTGCAGAACTCTTAATAAAGCGGACTGCAGGCTGCAGGGAATTTCTCCGATTTCATCTAAAAATAAAGTGCCCTTAGAGGCCAATTCAAAATACCCCTTTTTTCCATTTTTCCGGGCTCCGGTAAAAGCCCCGCTTTCATAGCCAAACAGCTCGCTTTCCAGAAGAGCCTCTGGAATAGAGGCGCAGTTTACAGCCCTAAAAGGTCCGGAACTGCGTTTGCCTGCGTTGTGTATACTTTGAGCAAATAGCTCTTTCCCGGTTCCTGTTTCTCCGGTAATTAAAATTGTAGAATCTACAGCCGCAAATTTTTCAGCTTGTATAATCACGTCTTTCATACAATGGCTTTGGGTCACTATATGGTTGAAATGGTATTTGGCCACCAGGCCTTTTTCTGTCAGCTCAGATTTAGCCGCCACAATTTCTTCTGCCTGTTTCATGGCAAAAGCCACAGTATTTTTTCCCGTCTCTAAAAGATAACCTGTCAGTCCGGCTTTTTGCGCCTGAGAAAAGGTGGCGGAGCCTCCGAAAACGTAAGTAATTCCCAGGCCTTTGATTTTTTCAATAATTTCAGGTATTTCCTCAAGAGAGGAAATAGGAAATTCAATGAATTCATGTCCAAATACAGAATCCATGGTTTCAATGCCATAAATAGTTAAAGGAAAGCCTACTACAGCAATTTTTTGTCTTTTTTCCTGAATCTAGCTGACCAGGGGAAGTATATCGTAGGGCGTTGTAGTAAGGCGGACAATAGGTATATTCAGATTTTTATCTAAAATGTCAGCAGTAATTCCTCTGGCCACAACTACCTGTGCGCCCTGGCGGGCATAATTTTTGGCAGCTTTTACACAGCCTCCCATATAGCCGTATTCAATGACCCAGTCCTTTAAACCCAGTTCTCTGCACACCTGTTCTGCTAAAAGAGAGAGCTGCTTATAAGGGGCAAAAAATATATATTTCATAAGACCTCCATATATAGATGGTGATTAAAAACAGGAACCTTAATTTTAAAACCTGCGGGGATAGTATCTTTTCATCATAACACTGGATGAAGAAAAAACAAGAGTGTCAAAATGAAACCATAGTCAGGCAGTCAGCGGTTACAATATGAAATACTTTCCCAGATATAAAGAAAACATACACAAGAAAAAAGGCTTATTTCTGTCTTTTTTATTTGGCATGAAAGTTGCTTTTATATTATTTAGCAACAAAAAATAGTTGAGCGCCAAAGGGCGAAACTATTTGCTACCCAAACGAAGCGATAGCGGAGTTCGGGTTTCCCGTAGTTTTTATGGAACGAGGGACGAGTGAAATAAAAAATAAAGAAGAAAAGGAGAGTAAACATGAGACAGATTGGTTCAAAGTTTTATAATGCAGGAAAGCACAGGCTGCTAAAGGGAGAAAAATTAATTGGGTCGTGGGCACAGCTGTGCAGCCCTATGTCGGCAGAAATATTAGCCAGATCAGGTATGGATTTTTTGCTGATAGATTTAGAGCATGGACCTGGGGACGTAATGACTTTATTGTCTCAGCTTCAGGCGGTGTCGGCATATCCGGTGATGCCCATTGTGCGGGCTCCGTGGAATGACTTTGTGGCAATAAAAAAGATTCTGGATGTGGGAGCTTATGGAATCCATGTGCCGTATGTAAATACTGCCAAAGAAGCCAGGGAGGCTGTTCAGGCTGTGCGGTATGCACCTGAGGGCATCAGAGGGATTGCAGGCAGTCCCAGAGCCTGCGGCTATGGAGTGGACGGAATGTCTTATTTTCAGAAGGCCAATGAGGAAATTTTATTGTATATAGCTTTGGAGACAGAGGAAGCCATAGATCATCTGGAGGAAATTATAAAGGTAGACGGGGTGGACGGCATTTTTATAGGTCCAATGGACTTAGCTGCCTGCATGGGATATTTAGGGAATCCAGGCCATCCTGCTGTAAAGAAAAAAATTGAGGAGGCAGAGAAAAAGGTGTTGGGAAGCGGAAAGTTTTTAGGCACAGTAGCCGGCAGCTACGAGGACGCCAGAGAGAAGTTTAAAAAGGGCTATCAGTATATTATGGCTATGTCGGACAGCGGAGATTTATCTAAAATGTCCTATAATATGGCCTGCAGATTCCACCAGGATTTTCAGTCATAAAAGAAAAAGGCGGAAATGAAAATTTGTATAAAGGGGAGATTACAATATGGAACAAAGCACAATAGCAATTTTAATTATCACGGCTGCAGTAATATCCTTTGCATTGGAAAAAATTCCTCTGGCTATGACTGCAATTTTAGCTGCTTTGGCAATGGGAATTTTCGGCATCATAAAGCCGGGGGACGTATACGCCAATTTTGGCTCCCTGGCAGCCGTCATGGTCGCGTCCATGATGGTTGTGGGAAATGCGGCCTTTGAAAATGGTTTGGCCCAGGCTGTAGGGAAAAGTCTTAGAAAAATGGGCTTAGGAAAAAACCAGAGAACGCTGATTTTTATATTGGTGACGCTGTCTATTATTTTATCTGTTTTTCTCAGCAACTCTGCAGTGGTGGCTATGTTTATTCCGCTGCTGGCCTCTATTGTAGTAAAGTCTCAGGGAAAAGTGGAAAATAAATATGTGCTTATGGCAGTGGGAATGGGGCCAGCGCCGGAGGCTTCTGCACTTTGGCAGGCTCTACGCCTCAAATGGTGGCCCAGGGAATCCTTATGGAGACAGACGGGCTTGTGCCTATGAAATTTTTTGACCTGGCTTTGGCAGGAATTCCTCTTTGCATAATTATGATTATTTACTTTGCCACTGCAGGCTATGCTCTGGAAAAAAGGGTGCTGACATTTCAGGATGTGATACCGGGGATGGAAGGGGAAACAGATATTAAGGAAAAACAGTACAGTAAGGGGAAGCAAAGGATTACAGGGGTTGTGCTGATAGGCTGCATTGCAGGATTTATTGTAGGTATATGGGATTTGGCGGTAGTGGCTTTGTTAGGAGCTTCCATATTAATTACAACAGGCTGCATCAGCTTTAAAAAGGCCTTTGAAAGTATTGATTGGAACACCATTGTAATTTTGGCCGCCTCCCAGGGGTTTGCCAAAGGTCTGGACAGCTCCGGGGCAGGAGCCCTTATTGCAGAAAAAATATTAGATTTGTTTGGAGGGCCGGAGGCCTCGGCTTTTGTAGTTATGGCGGCCTTGTTTATTGTTACGGCGCTTCTGACTAATTTTATGTCAAATGTAGCCGTTGCATCCATGATTATTCCTATTGGATTAAGTCTTGCCCTATCCTTGGGAGTCCGGCCGGAAACATTTGTAATAGGGCTTATATTAGCCTGCCAGCTGGCCACGGCAACGCCTATTGGGTCCCCCTGCGTCACTCAGACCCTTGTGGGAGGATACCGTTACATGGATTATGTAAAAATCGGTTTGCCAGTAACCTTGCTGCAGCTGGCGGCCTTAATTGTGCTGGTTCCTGTGATTTATGGATTTTAATTAAAATAGAAGAAATCGCAAAACGGAGAAAGAAGGGAAGATAATGAAAATTTATATACCTGAGGATATTGCCCAGGCGGGAAAGGATTATCTGGTGAAAAGGGGATATGAAATAAAACTGGGCTCCTCCTTAAAGGAAGAGATCATGGCCAGGGAAGTTGCAGACTGCCAGGGGATTTTAGTGAGGACTGCTCCTATTACAGAAAAAATAATGAAAGCAGGAAAAGAATTAAAGGTAATCAGCAAACATGGAGTGGGGGTGGACAATATAGATATGAAAGCCGCCAATCAATTAGGTATTCAGGTGACAAACGGTCCTATGTCCAACGCTTCCTCAGTGGCAGAGCACGCAGTAGCTTTAATGGCGGCGTCAGCCCGGCACATTCCGGAAATGGATAAAAATGTAAGAACAGGAAATTGGGCCTCCAGGAACCAGGTGAAATTAACAGAATTAGAGGGAAAAACTTTAGGGCTGATTGGGCTTGGAAGAATTGGAAAATTAACTGCCCAAAAGGCCGTAGTCAGCTTTGGAATGAAGATTAAGGCCTATGATAATCAGATTTCTCAGGATTTAGCTCCAAAGTACATAGAAATGGAGAATTCTCTGGAAAAATTATTTTCCTCCTGCCATGTTATTTCCATTCACTGTCCTTTGACAAAAGAAACAAAAGGTCTTGTAAACAGCTACTATTTATCGCTTATGAAACCAGGCAGCATTTTGGTTAACTGTGCCAGAGGAGGAATTGTAGATGAAAAGGCTTTGTACGAGGCATTAGTTTCCGGACAAATAGGAGGGGCCGCCTTAGACGTGCTGGAACAGGAGCCGCCTAAATTAGATCATCCTCTTTTAAGGCTTTCTAATGTAATATTTAGCCCTCATTGCGCCGCCCATTCTAAAGAAAGCTTTGACAGAATGGCTGTCCACGCGGCTATGGGAATAGATCAGGCGCTGTCCCAAAAGGAAATTACATGGCCTGTAAATTTCATTTAAATAAACAGCAGCAAAATTGGCACAGTAATCATGGAAAGCAGGGTGGTAGTGACAACGCAGCGGGAAGCAAAATCTGCGTCCACCCCGTACTTCATAGATAACAGCACGCTGGTGGTGCCTGCAGGCATTCCTGTAAGAATGAGAGAAATACCTGTTAAAAGCTCCTGCATATGGCACAGCCGCATAAGCGCAAGGGCAGTTAAAGGCAGAGCAATGAGGCGGATAAAGGACAAATAAAAAATACTGCCCTCTAATAATGAAGGAATAGATACGCCTACCATCATGGCCCCAATTACAAACATAGAAAGAGGAGTAGTAACATTTCCTATTTCTCCTATAGCTGTGTCCAGAAATTCCGGTATGGGAATAAGGAAAATTTGACGGAGAATTCCCAGGATTACTACAATAATGCAGGGATTTAAAAATATATTTTTACATTTTGAGCGGAAGTCAGACTGAGTAAAAAGGCTAAGTCCTGCAGTCCACATAAAAATACGGTTAGGTATAATAAAAATAGAGGCGTAAAAAAGGCCTTCTGTCCCATATACGGAGGACACCATGGGCATTCCCAGGAAACCAGAGTTATTTACAAGAGTGGAGTACTGGAGAATGCTCTTTTTTTCGTGGGAGAAATGATTGTACAGAACTTTTCCTGATAAAAAGGACACCACAGCAATTACCATTGCCACAAAAAATACTACGGCAGTCTCTTTCAGTACATCAGGGGTCAGGGGCTTATTAAAGGAATTAAAAATCATACAGGGAAGAGTTATTTTTAAAATCAGATCTGTCAGTTTTTGCTTTGTGTGATCATCCATAATTGATTTTTTAGAACAGTAATAACCTATACAAAGATAAATAAATAAAACCAGCTGAGTGTTCAGCATTTTCAGGAAGCTTTCCATGGAAGCAGCTCCTTTCTTAATCGTATAATATAGCTTTAGAATTTTTGTCTATTAACGCTTTACCATTAAGTATAAAACTTTTTGACAAAGGACGCCACTTAAAAAAAGTGGTGGGTGGATTCAGTTTTACTTATAATAGGCCTGTCTTCTGGTTATTGGATCTTGCCATACATGTTTAAAATAGATATAATATTTACTACGCGAAAAAGGGAAGAAGTCATAATATAAGGAGAGAACAGATGAAAAAAATTTATGTTGTAGGCATTGGACCTGGAGAAGAAGGAAAAATAACATTTCAGGCCCAAAAAGCATTAGAGGAAAGTCAGGTAATTGCCGGATATACAGTCTATGTTGACCTTTTAAAGGAAAGATTCCCTAAAAAGCGAATGATATCTACACCTATGAAGCAGGAGGCAAAGCGCTGTCAGACGGCGTTTTTAGAGGCGGACAAGGATCAGATTGTATCTATGGTGTGCAGCGGCGATCCGGGAGTTTACGGAATGGCCGGCTTAATGTTAGAAATAGGAAAAGATTATCCTCACATTCCTGTGGAGATTGTGCCGGGGGTTACTGCGGCCACAGCAGGGGCGGCGGTGTTAGGCGCTCCCTTGATTCACGATTTTGCAGTAATCAGTTTAAGTGATCTTTTGACGCCCTGGGAAAAAATAGAAAAGCGTTTGCTGGCGGCTGCGGCTGCAGATTTTGTTATTTGTATTTATAATCCCTCCAGCAAAAAGAGAAAGGATTATTTACAGAAAGCATGTGACCTGATTCTTAAATATCAGCGGGAAACTACAGTCTGCGGCGTGGTGTCTCATATTGGTCGGGAAGGGGAGAAGGCCCTTATTATGACCTTGGGACAGTTAAGAGAACAGGAAACAGATATGTTTACTACAGTTTTTATCGGCAATTCTCAGACCAAGGAAATAAACGGAAAAATGGTAACTCCCAGAGGATATGAAATTTAATTGCAGGTGGCTAAATGAGAGAAAATCACAGTTATTTCCCTTTGTTTCTATCCATGGAGGAAAAAAGATTTTTATTTATAGGGGGAGGAAAGGTGACGGCAAGAAGATTGTCAGCCCTTTTTTCTGTTCTGCAGGAGGAAAATGGGACAAAAATCACAGTTGTCAGCCCTAAAGTGTTAAAGGAAGTGGAGAACCTGGAAAACCAGGGGAAGCTTCTGTGGATAAAAAGGGAATTTTTAGATAAAGATGTGGAAAATATAGATTTTGTTATTGCAGCTGCAGACGATATTTCAGTAAATGAAAGAGCAGTGAAGATCTGCAGAGAAAAAGGAATTTTAGTAAACGACGCGGGAAAAAAGGAAAACTGCGATTTTTATTTTCCGGCAATAGCAAAAAAGAATGATTTAATTGCCGGAATCATAGCTTCTGGAAAGAACCACAAGCTGGCTGCAAAAGCCGGGGAGGCTGTGAGAAGTTTGTTTGGAAAAATAACAGAAGAGCAGGATTTATAAAAATAGGGGGAGGAAAGGTGAAAAAATGGTACATTTTGTAGGAGCAGGACCGGGAGATAAAGAGTTGATTACTGTAAAGGGAATGCATTTGCTGCAGAAGGCGGACGTAGTGATTTATGCAGGCTCTTTAGTAAATCCAAAGCTTTTAGAATATACAAAAAAGGAAGCGGAGATTTTTAACAGCGCCTCCATGACCCTGGAAGAAGTAGTTGCGGTTATGGAAAGGGCGGAAAGTAATGGGAAGATGACAGTGCGCCTGCACACAGGAGATCCGTCTGTGTACGGAGCCCACAGGGAGCAGATGGACTGGCTGGAACGGTTGGGAATTTCCTATGATATAACGCCGGGAGTCAGTTCCTTTTTAGCGGCGGCGGCTTCCTTAAAAAAAGAATATACTCTTCCGGGAGTCAGCCAGACAGTGATTTTAACCAGAATGGAGGGGCGCACCTCGGTGCCTGAAAAGGAACAGCTGGAGGTTTTGGCTAAACACAATGCGACTATGCTGATTTTTCTCAGCGCAGGGCAGACAGAAAAGGCGGCCAAACGGTTAATTGCCGGGGGATATAGAAAAGACACGCCTGCCGCCGTAGTTTATAAGGCTTCCTGGGAAGACGAAAAAATTGTGACAGGGACTTTAGAAAATATTGGACAGAAAGCAGAAGAGGCGGGAATCAAAAAAACAGCTTTAATTGCAGTAGGGGATTTTTTAGGAGACCAGTATCAGCTTTCTAAGCTGTATGATAAATATTTTACCCATGAATTCAGAAATGGAATTTCAGAATAGACACAGATTGAAAAACGATAAAAGGATTGGAATATACCAGAAATGAAAATCAGAATCGGAACAAGAAAAAGCAGGCTGGCCATGATACAGACGGAGATTGTAAGCAAAATGATTGTAAAGCATTTTCCGGAAGCAGAAATAGAAATAGTGCCAGTAATAACCCAGGGAGATAAGATTCTTGAAAGGTCTTTAACTGCATTTGGGGGAAAGGGAGTATTTACAAAGGAGCTGGAAGAGCAGCTGATTAAAAAAAATATTGATTTGGCTGTACACAGCGCCAAGGATCTGCCTATGGATCTGCCTGAAGGCCTTTGTATTGGGGCCGTGCTGCCAAGAGAGGACCCCAGGGATGTGCTTGTAACTGTGACAGGCATCAAAGGAGAAAACTTGCCCCTAGGCAGTGTGATCGGCACCAGCAGCTTCAGGCGGGAGCTGCAGATTAAAAAAATAAATCCAGGGGTGCAGATTAAGTTGTTAAGAGGCAATGTGGAGACAAGGCTGGAAAAGCTGAAAAACGGAGAATACCATGGGATTATTTTGGCTGCCGCAGGCTTAAAGAGATTAGGTCTTTTGGAGGCTGACGGTTTTTTTTATGAATTTATGGACCCGGAGGAGTTTGTGCCGGCAGCAGGGCAGGGAATCCTGGCTTTGGAAACACGGGAAGGGGAGCTGGGGCCTTTGCTGGATATTCTCCATTCTCCTCAGGCGGCTATGGCTTTAGCGGCAGAAAGAACCTTTTTAACTGTTTTGGGAGGCGGCTGCAACGCTCCCAGCGGAGCTTACTGTACAGGTGATGAAAATGGTCTTAGGATGAAGGTGATGTACGGGGGAGATGAAAGAAACCTGGTGTACAGAGAGTCTTGTATGGCCTGCGCAGAATCAGAAGAAATAGAAGAGCTTCCGTATATTTTAGGGGAAACTTTGGCAGATCAGGTTTTAAAGGGAAACGTGGTCTTAGCCGGAGCAGGGCCGGGGGACCAGGGCTTAATCAGTGTGAAAGCTTTGGAGGCAGTAAGGCAGGCTGACGTAATTGTATATGATAATTTAATTTCCCCTTCTATTCTTAATGAAGCCAGGATGGACGCGCAGCTGATTTATGCTGGAAAGAGAATGGGAAGTCATTATATGAAGCAGGAGGAAATCAGCCGCCTTTTAGTAGAACAGGCGAATATGGGAAAAATGGTTGTCCGCTTAAAGGGCGGAGATCCTTTTGTGTTTGGAAGAGGCGGGGAGGAGGCAGCTGAATTGTCGGCAAACAGAATTCCTTTTC
Organism: Lachnoclostridium edouardi; assembly: GCF_900240245.1. Classification (GTDB taxonomy): domain Bacteria; phylum Bacillota; class Clostridia; order Lachnospirales; family Lachnospiraceae; genus Lachnoclostridium_A; species Lachnoclostridium_A edouardi. The sequence continues at coordinate 1,158,477 of NZ_OESQ01000001.1, read as the reverse complement.
AGATTATACCGGGAATTTCCTCCTCCTACAGTGTGCCGGCTTATGCAGGAATTCCGGTGACAGACAGAAATGTTTCCTCCTCCTTTCATGTTATTACAGGCCATGAAGGGGAAAATAAAAAGGGGGAGGGACTGGATTTTTCCTTGTTGGCAAAAACAGAAGGAACCCTGGTTTTCTTAATGGGACTTCACAGCCTGGAGCATATTGCAGCAGGTTTAATAGTAGAAGGGATGAGTAAAAATACTCCTGCAGCTGTAATTGAAAAGGGGACCACTCCCAGGCAGCGGACAGTTACAGGGAAGCTGGGGCAGATTTTTGAAGATGCTAAAAGAGCGGGAATTGCTACGCCGGCAATTACAGTAGTGGGAAACGCAGTTTCCCTGAGAGATACTTTGGCCTGGTTTGAGCAGGGCAGTTTATTTGGCACAAAGGTTTTAGTAACCGGCACAAGGCAGATGGCGGAGCAAATGAGGGAGGTTTTAACACCTTTAGGGGCGGAGACAGAGACGGTAAGCCTGATAGAGGCCGAAGCCTGGGCTGCAGAGGAAACCTTATCTTTGCTTTCAGACTTAAACAAGTATCAGTGGATTGTTTTTACAAGCAGCAACGGAGTGCATTGCTTTTTCCAAATACTTCAGGAGCTGGAAATAGATATCAGAGCTATGCTTCATATGAAAATTGCGGCCATTGGAAAGGGAACGGAGGAAACCTTAAAGGCATATGGTTTTTACTGTGATTTTGTTCCCCACGTATATACCAGTCAGGCTTTGGCGGCTCAGTGGGCGCCTACAGTAAAGCCGGGAGAAAAGGTGCTGTTTGCCGGAGCAGAGGAAAGCTCCTCTATAGTGCCTGAGGCTTTAAAAAACGCAGGTATTGTATGCAGCAAGGCTGTTCTCTACAGGACGGTTGTGGATACCAGGAGAAAAGAAGAGTTAAACCGTCTGGAAAAAGAGGCGGATTATATTGTAATTACAAGCGGGTCAGGGGCCAGGGCTTTTGCCTCTATGTCCCAGGGGGAGAGAAGAGGAAAACTGGTTTCCATTGGGCCTGTAACTGCCGGGGAGGCCAAAAAGGCCGGACTTTTTGTGGACTTGACAGCTGCTGTTTACACGGCCGAGGGAATTGCAGACGCTATTTTGTGGGATCAGAAACAGAGGAGCCGGACAAAAGAGAACCAATAAACAGGAAGAAATATTAACATAAAGGGAGGTTTTTTCAGTGGCAAAATATATTATGGTTCAGGGAACCATGTCTAATTCAGGAAAATCATTTATTACTGCAGGACTTTGCCGTATATTTCATCAGGACGGCTTTAAAACAGCTCCGTTTAAATCTCAGAATATGGCTTTAAATTCTTACGTTACAGAGGACGGGCTGGAAATGGGAAGAGCTCAGGTGGTTCAGGCGGAGGCTGCAGGCATAAAGCCTAAGGTGGCTATGAATCCTATTCTTTTAAAGCCCAACAGCGATATGGGAAGCCAGGTAATTGTAAACGGAGAAATTCTTGGAAATTACACGGCTTTACAGTACTATAAGCTGAAGCCTCAGTTAAAGCCTGTGGTGGAGCAGGCCTTAAAGGAGCTGGATGAGGAATATGATATAGTTGTAATCGAAGGGGCGGGAAGCCCGGCTGAAATAAATTTAAAGGAACATGATATTGTTAATATGGGAATGGCTAAAATTGCAGGGGCGCCTGTGATTTTAGTGGGAGATATTGACAGAGGCGGAGTTTTTGCCTCCCTTTACGGCACAGTAAAGCTTTTGGAGGAAGAAGAACAGTCCATGATTAAGGGGATTGTGATTAACAAGTTCAGAGGGGACAAAAAGCTGCTGGCTCCAGGCTTAAATATGCTGGAGGAAAGGGTAAATATTCCTGTAGTTGGAGTGGTGCCTATGATCAGCGTAGATATTGAGGAGGAGGACAGCTTGGCTGAAAGGCTGAACAAAACGAAAAAAGGCGGCGGGCTGGATATTGCCGTGATTCACCTTCCTCATATTTCCAACTTTACAGATTTTGCAGTGTTAGAGAGAATGGACGGAGTATCTGTCAGATATGTAGAGGTGGCGGAAAACCTGGGGGTGCCTGACGTAATTATTCTGCCAGGCACAAAAAATACAATGTCAGATTTAACGTGGCTGAAGGAGGCCGGATTTGCAAAGGTAATTACAGCCTTTTCTCATTTGGGAATTCCTGTGATTGGAATCTGCGGCGGTTTTCAAATGCTGGGAAAACGCCTTAGCGACCCTTACGGGGTGGAGGAAAAAGGAACTGCAGACGGCTTAGGACTGTTGGACGCCAAAACAGTATTTTCCAGAGAAAAGGTGAGGATTCAGGCGGAGGCTTTTGTGGAGGACTGTGTTCCCGGCTGGGAAGGACTTTCCGGAAAAAAAGTGGAAGGATATGAAATCCACATGGGAATCACCAGAAATTTAGGAGACTGCCAGGAGTTTATTAAAATAGAAAAAGAGGAACATGACGAGAGAACCGTAGGACTGTGCAATCAGGACGGCACCGTGTGGGGCACCTATCTTCACGGATTTTTTGACGCTCCAGGCATTGGGGAAGAGTTTGTGGCTGAAATAGGAAGAAGGAAAAAGCAGTCCTTTAGGGCAGATCCGGAGGAAACAGGCCAGGCGAAAATAGAAAAGGTATATGAGGACTGGCAGGCATATAAAGAAAAACAGTATGATAAGCTGGCGGATTTATTAAGGGAGTCTCTGGATATGAAAAAAATATATGAAATCTTAGATCAGGGGCTGGAGGATAGAACATGATGAAGCCTCTGGAAATAGAAGCAAAAAGCATGGAAATTATTGGACAGGAGCTAAAAGAGCGGCTGGGCTGTGATCCGGCCGCCATTTGGCCTGAGCCTGAGCTGGCTGTGGTGAAAAGGTGTATTCATACATCTGCAGACTTTGACTACGGGGATAACCTGGTATTTTCAAAGGGAGGAGTTAAGGCTGGGCTACAGGCCTTAAAGCAGGGGGCTGTTATTGTTACGGACACCAATATGGCTGCAGCCGGAATTAATAAGGCTGCGGCCGGGAAGTTGGGGGTGCAGGTGATGTGCTTTATGGCGGACGGGGACGTGGCCGCTCAGGCTAAGGAAAGAGGCTGTACCAGAGCTGTTTTGTGTATGGAAAAAGCCGCGGCTTTAAAAAAACCGGTGATAATTGCAGCAGGCAACGCCCCCACTGCTTTAATCCGTCTTTCTGAGCTGATAAAGGAAGGCTTTCGGCCTCAGCTGGTAATCGGCGTTCCCGTAGGCTTTGTAAATGTAGTGGAGTCTAAGGAGCTGATTATAAATTCAAACGTTCCCTATATTGTGGCCAGGGGAAGAAAAGGAGGCAGCAATATTGCCGCCGCTGTCTGCAACGCTCTTTTATATCAGTGTATTAACCGGGTGATCTGATAAATATTCTTTTCCACTATGTTTGCTAAAGGGAAATTTTGGGAAAAATCCGTAAAAAGGTATAAATTTTCCTGGCGAAAAGCGGGAAGGGTTGCATTTTCATAGAAATGTAATTATAATGATACAATAATACGCTGGGAAAAAAGGTGAAAGTCTATGGCAGGAGAAAGTAAGAAAATAGATATACAGCTGGAGGCTCCGGCGGATTTTACAAGTCCGGAAGAGTTGTATGAGGAATTAATTAAATCTGTAAAAAGGTATCATCCCTCAGATGATATTTCCATGATCGAAAAGGCTTACAAGATTGCCTATGAAGCTCATAAGGAGCAGAAAAGGAAGTCAGGAGAGCCTTATATTATTCATCCTCTCTGCGTCAGCATTATACTGGCGGATTTAGAGATGGATAAGGAGACGATTGTGGCTGCCATCCTTCACGACGTGGTGGAGGACACGGTGATGGACCTGGATGAGCTGAAAGAAGAGTTCGGCCAGGAGGTAGCTCTCCTTGTAGACGGAGTTACAAAATTGACCCAAATATCCTGGGATATGGATAAGGTTGAGATACAGGCGGAGAATTTAAGGAAAATGTTTTTGGCAATGGCCAAGGATATTCGCGTAATTCTCATTAAATTGGCAGACCGCCTTCACAATATGAGAACGCTCCAGTATATGACGCCTGCCAAACAAAAGGAAAAAGCCAGGGAGACCATGGACATTTATTCACCGATTGCACACCGCCTGGGTATTTCCAAAATAAAAGTAGAGCTGGATGATTTATCCTTAAAATATTTGGAGCCGGAGATTTACTATGAGCTGGCAGAAAAGATTTCCCTGAAAAAGGACGCCAGGGAGGCTTTTGTCAATGAAATTATGGATGAAGTCAAGGTTCACCTGGCAGAGTCGGGAATAAAAGCTAAGGTGGACGGCAGAGCCAAACACTTTTTCAGCATTTATAAGAAAATGGTGAACCAGCATAAGACTTTGGATCAGATTTACGATTTATTTGCAGTCCGCATTATTGTAGATTCTGTCAAGGACTGCTACGGGGCTTTAGGAGTTATCCATGAGCTTTATAAGCCCATTCCCGGCAGGTTTAAGGATTATATCGCCATGCCTAAGCCTAATATGTATCAGTCTCTTCACACTACCTTAATCGGAAATAATGGCCAGCCCTTTGAAATTCAAATCAGAACATATGAGATGCACAGAACCGCAGAGTTTGGTATTGCGGCTCATTGGAAATATAAGGAAAGCGGAAGCGGCCAGGTGGCTGCAGACAGCGAGGAGGCAAAGCTAAGCTGGTTGAGGCAAATTCTGGAATGGCAGAAGGATATGTCGGACAACAAAGAGTTTTTAAGCCTTTTAAAAAGCGATTTAGACTTGTTTTCCGACAGCGTGTACTGCTTTACTCCGTCCGGAGACGTAAAAAATCTTCCCAGCGGTTCTACGCCGATTGATTTTGCCTACGCCATTCACAGCGCAGTGGGAAATAAAATGGTGGGAGCCAAAGTAAACGGAAAGCTGGTTCCTATTGATTATGTAATACAAAACGGAGACAGAATTGAGATTGTTACCTCTCAGAATTCCAAAGGTCCAAGCAGAGATTGGCTGGCTCTTGTAAAAAGCACCCAGGCGAAAAATAAAATTAACCAGTGGTTTAAAACAGAGCTGAAGGAAGACAATATATTAAAAGGAAAAGAGCTGATTACTCAGTACTGTAAGGCTCACGGCATCAATTACTCTGACATTAACAAGCCGGAGTATATGGAAAAGGTGATGCGCAGATATGCCTTTAAGGACTGGGAATCTTTGCTGGCCTCTATCGGCCACGGCGGTCTGAAGGAAGGCCAGATTATTAATAAGATGCTGGAAGAGCGGAATAAGAAGCTGAAGAAGGAAGTTACTGACGCTACGATTCTGGATGAAATAGGGGAGGGCAATAAGGTTCCTGTTTCTAAAAAGTCTAAAAGCGGTATTGTGGTTAAGGGAATCCACGATTTAGCAGTTCGTTTCTCCAGATGCTGCAGCCCTGTTCCGGGAGATGAGATTGTAGGCTTTGTCACCAGAGGGCGAGGCGTTTCCATTCACAGAACAGATTGCATTAATATTATTAATCTGCCTGAGGATGAGAAGGAAAGGCTGATTGACGCAGAGTGGCAGCAGCCGGAAAATGACACCAGCTCAGAAACATATACTACTGAGATTCAGATTTATGCCAACAACAGAATCGGTATGTTTGTAGATATTTCCAAGGTATTTACAGAACGTCAGATTGACATTTCTTCTATGAATGTACGTACCAGCAAGCAGGGAAAGGCCACTATTATAATGACCTTTGACATACACGGGAAGGAAGAGCTGAATCATTTGACAGATAAGCTTAGGCAGATCGAAGGTGTGCTGGATATTGAAAGAACTGCAGGCTGACAGGACAAAGGACAACAGCCTGCTGAAAACGCCTGAAAGATATGATGCTGCAGAAGGGAGGCCTGTAAATATACAGGATGGCTCTTTTGCAGCATTTTCCCTGTACAAAGGACAGTGAAAAAGGAGAATGGGAAGTAAAATGAATAATCAGGATAACAGTAAATTAAGGATAAAAACTTGTGTGCTGGGAATGGTAAGCACCAATACATATCTGGCCTATCATATAGACACAAAACAGGCGGTGATTATAGATCCGGCAGATAACGCCCCGTATTTGGAGGAGCAGTGCGCTGCCTTAAATCTTACGCCTGTGGCTATTCTTCTGACCCACGGCCACAGCGATCATATTTTGGCTGCAGATGAGCTGAAAAGAAAGTATAAAATACCTGTTTACGCCGGGGAAAAGGAAGAAGAACTGCTTAAAGATCCTATGATGAATTTATCTGTGGCGATTGGAGGAAGGTCTGTAAGCCTGAAGGCAGACTGCCTTGTAAAAGATAAAGATGTTTTAGACCTGGCAGGTTTTTCTTTTCAGGTGATGGAAACCCCGGGACACACAGAGGGCTCTGTGTGCTATTACCTTCCAGATGAGGAACTGGTATTTTCAGGGGATACTTTATTTGAAGAGTCCTTGGGAAGAACTGATTTTCCTACAGGAAGCAGCCGTAAAATTATAGAGTCTATTGGAAATAAGCTTTTTCTTCTGCCGGAGGTTACTTTTGTTTATCCAGGCCACGGCAGCCCTACATCTATTGGCCATGAGAAAAAGTATAATCCTGTTGCCAGTTATTTATAATGGAATGAAAAAAACATACAGAGGACAGAAAAATGATAGGAATATTGTTAAAGGACAAAGCATATGAGCAGGATATCAGAGAGCTTTTAATGGCTTTTTATCCTGGGGAAAGCTTTGTATATCAGCAGGAGGAGGATGTTTCTTTTTGTGTCAGAGGGGAGCTGCTGGAGGAAGAGAACGGCGCAGGGGTTTACGCTTTGTGCTTAATTGACGGCGCCAAAAGGGCATATAAAACCTTTGATGTGGATTACTGCAATAGATTTGAGACGAAAAATAAAATCAAGCGGGGGCTGTATCAGATTCTTTCTATGAGAACAGAAAGAGAGCTGCCGTGGGGGACCTTGACAGGTATCCGGCCCACAAAAATTGTTATGACAAAGCTGGAGGAAGGCTGGGATAAGGACAAGATTTTTACTTATATGAGGGAAACCTACCACACCAGCAAGGAGAAAATTGAGCTGAGCATTGAAATTGCAGAAAGGGAAAGACAGCTGCTGTCCCAGATTTCTTATAAGGAGGGCTACAGCTTGTATGTAGGAATTCCGTTTTGCCCTACTACATGTCTGTACTGCTCCTTTACCTCCTATCCTATTGGAAAGTGGGAGGGGAGAACTAAACTGTATTTAGAAGCTTTGTTTAAGGAGCTGGAAGATACGGCGGAAAAAATGAAGGGCCGTACTCTGGAAACTATTTATTTTGGCGGAGGCACCCCTACATCCTTGTCAGCAGAGGATCTGGAAAAGATTTTAAAAAAGGTGGAAAATACCTTTGATCTGTCCCATGTAACAGAGTATACAGTGGAGGCGGGAAGGCCGGACAGCATCACAAGGGAAAAGCTTCAGACCTTGTTAAACCATGGAATAACCAGGATTTCTATTAATCCTCAGACAATGAAACAGGCCACCTTAGATTTAATCGGCCGCCGTCATTCTGTGGAAATGGTAAAGGAAAAATATTATCTGGCAAGGGAGCTGGGATTTAACAATATTAATATGGACTTGATTGTAGGGCTGCCGGACGAAACTTTGGAGGACGTAAGACAGACTATGGAGGAAATTAAGGCTATGGCCCCGGACAGTCTTACAGTTCACTCCCTGGCGATTAAAAGGGCGGCCCGGCTGAACATGCAGAAGGAGCAGTATAAGGGCTTAAAGATTGTAAATACTCAGGAAATGGTGGATATGACGGCCAGATATGCCAGAGAAATGGGGATGGAGCCTTATTATTTGTACCGGCAGAAAAATATGGCGGGAAATTTTGAGAATGTAGGATACGCCCTTCCGGGAAAGGCATGTATATATAATATTCTGATTATGGAAGAAAAGCAGACTATTGCCGCCTGCGGAGCCGGAACTACCACAAAAGTAGTTTTTCCTGAGGAGAACCGTTTGGAACGGGTAGAAAACGTAAAAGATGTAGAACAGTATATTTCCAGAATTCAAGAGATGATTGAAAGGAAAAATAAACTGTTAAGCCAGATAAAGCTTGGGAGATGATAAAATGAACGGCCAAAAGGGAAAGCAAATGTCAGAATCATTAAGAATCGGTTTGATTTTGGCTGCCGCCGGAGGCTTTCTGGACGCATACACGTATATTTCCAGAGGAGGAGTATTTGCCAACGCCCAGACAGGCAATATTGTGCTGCTGGGGGTAAATGCAGCGGATAAGCAGTGGGGCAGGGTGGTCCAGTATTTAATTCCCATTGCCGCCTTTGCCGTGGGAGTTTTTGCCGCCGAGCAGATTAAATGGCATTTTAAGGAGAGAAAAGAAATTCACTGGAGACAGCTGACAGTGCTTTTAGAAATCGTGATTCTGGCCGCAGTGGCATTTATGCCAAAGGAGCTGAACTGGCTGGCCAACACGGCGGTTTCCTTTGCCTGCGCCGTTCAGGTGGAAAGCTTTAGAAAGGTCAGGGGAAGCGCCTTTGCCACCACAATGTGCACGGGAAATTTAAGATCCGGAACTGAGCTTCTTGGCAATTATTTAAGAACAGGTGACAGAGAATTAGGGAAAAAAAGCATCAAATACTATGGAATTATTCTGTCTTTTATTGTAGGAGCCGGAGGGGGATATTTAATAACGGAGATTATGGGAATCCAGGCTGTGCTGGTATGCTGCGCGCTGTTAGCCATATGTTTTGCAATGATGTTTTGCGACGGAGAGAAAAAATTGGAAAAAGGCTTGCAAAATCGTATGTGCAATGTAAAATAGAAGAGATTAAGGAATATGCGCATGTTCAGGCGCAGGATGATAAAAAGAGAAAAAACAAAAAGAAACGGAGAAACAAACATGGCATTGAAAAAGAAACCGGTTACCGGCATGAAGGATATCCTTCCGGCGGAGATGCAGATCCGTGACTATGTATTAACCCAGATTAAAGATACTTACAGAAAGTTTGGTTTTTCTGCAATAGAGACCCCATGTGTGGAGCATATTGAAAACCTGACCAGCAAGCAGGGCGGGGATAATGAAAAACTGATTTTTAAAATCTTAAAAAGAGGCGAAAAGTTAAGACTTGAGGATGCAGAAAATGAAAACGATCTGGTGGACGGAGGACTTCGCTATGATTTGACCCTTCCTCTTTCCAGATATTATGCCAATAACGGGGCAGTTCTGCCGTCTCCTTTTAAGGCGCTGCAGGTAGGCAGTGTGTGGCGTGCAGACAGACCTCAAAAGGGAAGATTTCGTCAGTTTGTACAGTGTGATATTGATATTTTAGGGGATTCTACTAACCTGGCAGAAATTGAACTGATTTTAGCTACCACAACTGCTTTAGGAAAAATCTGTCCGGACAAGTCTTTTGCAGTGCGCATCAATGACAGAGAGATTTTAAAGGCAATGGCTGTGTGGGCCGGATTTCCAGAGGAAGCTATGGATCAGGTATTTATTACTCTGGATAAAATGGACAAAATCGGCGGGGACGGCGTGTCAAAGGAATTGACAGAGCTGGGATTTGAAGAAGCTGCCGTTAAAAAATATATGGATTTAATTACAAAGGCAGGACAGGACGCCCAGGGAGTAAGACAGCTGGGGGAGACTTTGGAAGGCGTGCTTTCTCAGGGGAAAGCAGAAAATTTAGCTTATATTATGGACACTGTTCAGGATGTGGCCACAGCAGAGTTCCAGTTGATTTTTGACCCTACTTTAGTAAGAGGAATGTCCTACTATACAGGAACTATTTTTGAGGTTTCCATGGAAGGCTTCGGCGGTTCTGTGGCAGGCGGAGGCAGATACGATAAAATGATTGGGAAATTTACAGGCATGGAAACTCCGGCCTGCGGTTTTTCCATTGGATTTGAAAGAATTGTAACCATTCTCATGGACAGCGGATTTACAGTGCCTGCCAGTGAAGGGAAAAAGGCCTTTTTATTTGAAAAAGGAATGGACAGCCTTCGCCTGGGAGCTGTAATTAAGGAAGCTACAGAGGAAAGGGCAAAGGGCGGCCAGGTGCTGGTGGCGCAGATGAATAAAAATAAAAAATTCCAGAAGGAACAGCTTCAGAAGGAAGGATATACAGAATTTAAAGAGTTCTACAGAGAAGCTCTGAAAAGATAACAGGCTTTCCGGAAGGATTGGAGGAAATTAAAATGGCAGAATCAATGGCAGGGTTAAAAAGGACCCACAGATGTACAGAGGTAACTACAGCTAATATAGGTGAAAATGTAACTGTTATGGGCTGGGTTCAGAAAAGCAGAAATAAAGGCGGAATTATTTTCGTAGATCTTAGAGACCGTTCAGGTATTTTACAGTTGATTTTTGAGGAAAATGACTGTGGCACAGAAAGCTTTGAAAAAGCTGAAAAGCTGAGAAGCGAATTTGTAATTGCAGTGGAGGGAAAGGTGGAGGCCCGCTCAGGGGCGGCCAATGAAAACCTGGCTACAGGAGCCATTGAGATAAGAGCAAAGTCTTTAAGAATCCTTTCCGAGTCAGAGACGCCTCCATTCCCAATAGAGGAAAACAGCAAAACAAAAGAAGAGTTAAGACTGAAATACCGCTATCTGGATTTAAGAAGACCTGATATTCAAAAGAATATGATGGTAAGAAGCCGTGTGGCAACTCTTACAAGAGCATTTTTGGCAGAGGAAGGTTTCCTGGAGATTGAAACTCCTACTTTAATTAAAAGCACGCCTGAGGGGGCCAGAGATTATCTGGTGCCCAGCCGTGTTCATCCAGGTTCCTTCTACGCCCTTCCTCAGTCCCCTCAGCTGTTTAAGCAGCTGTTAATGTGTTCCGGATATGACCGCTACTTCCAGCTGGCCAGATGCTACAGGGATGAAGATTTAAGAGCAGACAGACAGCCGGAGTTTACCCAGATTGATATGGAGCTGTCTTTTGTGGATGTAGACGACGTATTAGACGTAAATGAGCGCCTGCTTCAGAAGCTGTTTAAAGATATTTGTAATTATGATCTTCAGCTGCCGATTCAGAGAATGACATGGAGAGAGGCTATGGACCGTTTCGGCTCTGACAAGCCAGATCTGCGTTTTGGCATGGAGCTGAAAAATGTATCTGATACAGTAAGGGATTGTGAATTTGCAGTATTTAAAGGCGCTTTAGAAAACGGCGGTTCTGTGCGGGGCATTAACGCTCAGGGACAGGCCGGGATGCCAAGAAAGAAAATTGACGCTTTAGTAGAGTACGCAAAAGGTTTTGGAGCTAAGGGCTTAGCTTACCTGTCTATACAGGAGGACGGCAGCTACAAATCTTCCTTTGCAAAATTTATGAAAGAGGAAGAGCTGAAGAATCTGGTAGCTGCAATGGAAGGAAAGCCAGGGGATCTTTTACTATTTGCAGCAGATAAAAACAAGGTAGTATTTGATGTTTTAGGCAATCTTCGTCTGGAGCTGGCAAGACAGCTGGATCTTTTAAAGAAGGATGACTTTAAATTCCTGTGGGTAACTGAATTCCCGCTTTTAGAGTACTCTGAAGAGGAAGACAGATATGTTGCGATGCACCATCCATTTACTATGCCAATGGAGGAAGATTTGCAGTTTATAGATACTAATCCAGGAGCTGTAAGGGCAAAGGCTTATGATATTGTATTAAACGGAACAGAAATGGGCGGCGGCTCTATCAGAATTCATCAGGGAGACATTCAGTCTAAAATGTTTGAGGTGTTAGGATTCTCTAAAGAAAAAGCCCAGGAGCAGTTTGGCTTCCTGTTAGAGGCATTTAAATATGGAGTTCCTCCTCACGCAGGCTTAGCTTATGGTTTGGACCGTATGGTTATGCTGATGGTGGGAGCAGACAGCATCAGGGACGTAATTGCATTCCCGAAAGTAAAGGACGCTTCCTGCCTGATGACAGAGGCTCCGTCTCCAGTAGATGGAAAGCAGCTTGAGGAGCTGCAGATTGCAGTAAAGGAAGAAGAAAAAGAAAAGGCGGAGTCATAAACAGCAGCAGGCTTTTATGTGGAGGAAAAAATGAAATTAGAACGCCCCATTGAACGTTTTGACGAAATTTACCAAATCTATAAAGAATCCTTTCCTGATATTGAGCAAAGGACCATGGAGGGACAGAAAAAAGTAGTTGAAAATCCTATGTACCGGGTGAGAGTTGAGGAAGAGGACGGCAGGATTCTGGCTTTTGTCGGATACTGGGAATTAAATAACAGTTTCTTTATAGAACATCTGGCAACTACAGGTAAGTGCAGAAACAAAGGATATGGAAAAAAGCTAGTCAAGGAATGTCTGGAGGAAGCTCAGTCTATGGGCAAGCCTGTATTTTTGGAAATCGAGCCGATTGCAGATAATGATTCCATGACCGGACGGAGAGCAAGGTTTTACAGAAGATTAGGCTTTTGCTTAAATGATTTTCCATATGAGCAGCTGCCTTTAAAAGAAGGGGATAAGCCTTGCCGCCTTTGTATTATGAGCTATGGCCTTCAGGTATCAGCGCAGGAATTTGAGCCATATAAAGAAGAAATTTACCACATTGTTTACGGCAAGTAAGGGCAAAAAGGAGAGATTTCATGTATTATAAGTATGATGAAAAAAACGGCATCCATGTGCCGGAGCCTTTTAAACGGGTAATGACCCCAATGTTTATGGGAGACGACGATAAAATAAAAGAAAGTAATTTTTCCGTACATTTTACAGAGTGGGAACCAGGCTGCGAAATAGACAGCCACAGCCACGAGACAGGCATGGAAGCTATGTATTGTATGGAGGGATGCGGAGTTGCGCAGGTGGACGGAAAGGAATATCCGTTTGTGCCAGGCTCAATGATAGTGGCTCCTCCTGGAATCCAGCATAAAATTAAAAATACAGGCGACCAGCTGCTGCGGGTGTTTTGTATTTTCTCCCCGCCGGTAACAGGGGAGTCATTAAGACAGAGAGCTTTGGAAGCTGTGGAAGCTGCCAAGAAATAATTGTATTTTTTAGGACGGTATAGTCAAAAGGCTATGCCGTCCTGTTGTTTTATCTATTGATTATTTGAAAAAGGTGGATTATAATTAAGTAAATCGTAAACCACGAGTGTTGCTATGGAGGTATATGGATGTTCATAGGCAGAGAAAATGAGCTGAATACATTAAATAAACTTTATAATTCTAATAGGTTTGAATTTGCCGTTATTTATGGGAGACGCCGTGTAGGTAAAACTGCGCTTATCAGCGAATTCACAAAGGATAAAGATACTATTTTCTTTACAGGCGTTGAAACTAACGCCAAGCAAAACCTTGATAACTTTTCAAGATGTGTTATGGAGTATAACACGGGAATTGCCGTAAACACATTTTTCCCAAACTTTCAGGCTGCTTTGGAACATGTTTTTAACCTTTCACAAAACAAGAGAATCGTGCTTGTTATTGACGAATATCCTTATGTTGCTCGTGCCTCCAAAAGCCTAGCCTCTACGCTTCAGCTTCTGATTGATAAGAATAAGGACAGTTCAAAGCTATTTTTAATTCTTTGTGGTTCTTCTATGTCTTATATGGAGGACCAGGTTTTGGCGTATAAAGCCCCTCTTTATGGCAGAAGAACAGCCCAGTTTAAAATTAAGCCTTTTGACTTTTTTGAAGCCTGCAGCTATTTTACAAAATTGTCAAACATTGATAAAGCTTTGGCTTACGGCATTGTTGGAGGAACTCCCCAATATTTAATGCTGCTGGATGATAATCTTTCTATTGAAGAGAACATTAAAAACACTTACCTGAATCCTTCCTCATCTATCTTTGAGGAGCCAAACAACTTATTAAAACAGGAAGTGCGCGAGCCGGCGATTTACAATGCAGTGATTACTGCCATTGCTACTGGTGCATCTAAAATGAACGAAATCTCAAATAAGATTGATGAAGATACAAGCGTGTGTGCTACCTATATTAAGAACCTGATTACACTGGGTATTATAAAAAAAGAATCACCATACGGCGAGAAAACAAGTCGTAAGACAATTTACTCTATTGAGGATAATATGTTTCGCTTTTGGTATCGCTTTGTGCCGGAGAACGCTTCCATTATCTCCCGTGGGGCGGCAGAACTTGCATATAAACGGATCTCTCCTGAATTGCCGTCCTATATGGGTGGCGTATTTGAAGAAATCTGTAAGCAATATTTGTGGAAACTCCTTCTGGAAGGCAGGTGCGCTGTAAATTTCAGCGATATTGGCCGTTGGTGGGGAACAAACCCTAAAACGAAAGCTCAAGAAGAAATTGACATAATAGGAACGGATAAAAACTCTGCTTTATTTGGCGAGTGCAAGTGGACAAATGAAAAAGTTGATCTAAGTGTGCTTGAAACTCTTGTAGAGCGGAGTAATCTATTTAACTACAAGAAGACACAGTTTTATCTTTTTGCGAAAACCGGTTTTACAAAAGGCTGTATAGACAGAGCAATAGAGATGGGGAATGTAGCCCTTGTTGTTTATGAAGATATGTTGAAAGGGTAAATATGCAATATTGCTCTGTACACAGATGATTTGTAATTTGCAGCAGGCATGGACAATTTAATTTATTCCAGCCCTTCGGCAATATCATAAAGCAGCTGCTGGGAAGCGTCCCAGCCTAAGCATGGGTCTGTAATAGACTTGCCATAGCAGTGCTCCTCTACTTTCTGAGCTCCTGGTTCCAGATAGCTTTCAATCATAACGCCCTTCACCAGACTTTTAATTTCAGAAGAGTGGCGGCGGCTGTGAAGAACCTCTTTTACAATACGGATCTGCTCCATGTACTGTTTGTTAGAATTAGAGTGGTTGGCGTCTACAATACAAGCCGGGTTTAACAGATTTCTTTCCTCATACAGATTGTGAAGAAGGATTAAATCTTCAAAGTGGTAGTTTGGAATACACTGCCCATGTTTATTTACAGCGCCTCTTAAAATCGTATGGGTTAACGGGTTTCCCTGAGTTTTTACTTCCCATTCCCTCATAATAAATTCATGTCCTGTTTGGGAGGCCACTACAGAATTCAGCATAACAGTTAAATCGCCGCTGGTAGGATTTTTCATACCTACAGGTACGTCGCAGCCGCTGCACACCAGACGATGCTGCTGATTTTCTACAGAACGGGCGCCAACGGCAATATAGGACATAATGTCGTTTAAATAGCTGACATTTTCAGGGTACAACATTTCGTCGGCTGTGCTGAAACCGGTTTCTCCTAAAACCCGCATATGAAGATGGCGGATAGCGTGAAGTCCCTCTGCCACACTAGGTTTTTTGTCAGGATCCGGCTGGTGAAGCATTCCCTTATATCCTAAGCCTGTAGTTCTGGGCTTATTTGTATAAACTCTGGGGACTAAAACTAATTTGTCCGCCACCTGTTCCTGAACCTTTGCCAGGCGCGTTGTGTAATCCAGCACTGCATCCTCATGGTCTGCAGAACAGGGGCCGATAATTACAAGAAATTTATCACTTTCTCCTGTAATAATCTTACGGATTTCTTCATCTTTTTTTGCCTTGGCAGCTGCGTATGAAGCAGGAAGAGGAAATTGTTCCTTAATCTCTGCCGGAGTAGGCAGTTTCTGAATAAACTGGAATCCCATTCTGTTATGTACCTCCCTATTGTATATTGTAAGAAAATTATTTCCGTCTTGAAAGGAATAATCTATTCTTCTGGAAAATGTAAACAATTATTAATTTGACCAGTATAATACGATCCTTTATAATATAAAAGTATTAAACAGGCAAGTCAATAGAAAGAAAAAAATTTTAAAGACCTGTTTTAGAAAAAATACAGCTTTAGGAGGACGACTATGAAAAAATTAATGTATGGGATTTGTATAGCTGCTGCAGTAATGAGCTTATCTGCCTGCAAAGGCAAGACAGAGGGACCTGCTGCAGAATCTACGGCAGAGTCGGCAGAAAGCTCTGTTTCAGAGGAAAGCTCACAGGAAGATAAAGAAACTGAAGAGGAAAGTAATGCGGCAGAAAGCCTGCAGGCAGTTTATGAGGCTGTGAAAAAGGCATATGGGGAGGCTTATTTGCCCAGCATGGAAATAGACGAGCAGACGTTAAAGGAATTGTACGGCATACCGGTGGACTTATATGAGGAGGCCATTGCAGAAGGCCCTATGATCAGTGCCCATATAGATACATTTATTGCAGTGAAGGCAAAAGAAGGCAAGGGGGAGGAAGTGGAGAAGCTGTTAAACCACTATCGTGATAATCTGCTGGAGAACGGAGTGATGTATCCTCAGAATATGCCTATTGCTCAGGCCTCCCAGGTACTTAGATTTGAAGATGATGTGTATTTTGTAATGCTGGGCATGAGTGATGAGCTGGGCCAGGCGGAAACAGAAGAAGAGATGCTGGCGGCAGCTAAAAATCAGACTCAAATCGGCGTAGACGCTATTAATCAGTGTTATGGTATTCAGTAGTCTGTTATTTTTATTTCGGTTTCTGCCCATTATGCTGCTGTGCTATTTTGCGGTGCCTAGGGCGGGGAAAAACGGAGTTTTATTTGCCGGCAGCCTGATTTTTTACGGCTGGGGAGAACCTTTATATATTTCCCTTTTGCTGTTTTCTACCCTTGTAGACTTTTTTCACGGAAAGGCCATTGCAGCTTTTCAGGAAAAGGGGAATAATAAGGCCGCCAAAGGTCTGGTGGTCTCCTCAGCCTGTATCAATCTGAGTCTGCTGGCATTTTTTAAATATTCAGGATTAACGGCCCTGCCTGTTGGAATATCCTTCTACACCTTTCAGACCATGTCCTATACGATTGATGTATACAGGAAAAAGGCTGCTGTGCAGAAGGATATAATTGCCTTTGGAGCATATGTTTCCATGTTTCCCCAGCTGATTGCAGGCCCTATTGTGCGCTACAGTACGATTGCCCATGAACTAAATGAGAGAAAGGAAAGCTGGCCGCTGTTTGCGGCAGGGGTCCGCATATTTATTTTAGGATTGGGAAAAAAGGTGCTGATTGCAAATAATATTGGCAGTTTGTGGGATGAAATTCAGACAGTGCCTGAGGCAGAAAAAACAGTATTAATGATGTGGCTTGGAATTTTGGCCTTTGGATTTCAGATTTATTATGACTTCTCCGGCTATTCAGACATGGCAAAAGGCTTAGGGTATATGTTTGGTTTCCATTTTCCGGATAATTTTCAGTATCCTTACACAGCTAAAAGTATTACGGATTTTTGGCGGAAATGGCATATTACTTTAGGCACCTGGTTTAAAGAATATGTATATATCCCTTTGGGAGGCAACAGAAAGGGAAAAAAACGCCAGATTTTCAATATAATGACAGTGTGGGTTCTCACTGGAATATGGCATGGAGCCGGGTGGAACTTTCTGTTGTGGGGCGTCTATTTCGGCTTGTTTTTGTTGGCGGAAAAGTTTTTGTTAAGCAGGTATCTGGAAAAACTGCCGGGGCTTTTTCAGGTAGTATACGCTATGGGCATTGTATTTTTAGGATGGGTGCTGTTTGCCTGCGAAGATCTGTCTGCAGCTATTACTTATTACTCCCATATGTGGGGGCTTTCCGGCACACCGTTTTTAAATGACCGCACCTTGTATATGGCTGTTGTAAACTTACCTTTAATGGCAGCCGCAGCTGTGGGAGCTACTCCTTTTGTAAAAAATCTGGTGAAAAAACGGCCGGAGACAGTAGTGGTTTCCTTAGTGGAAATAATATCCCTGTCTACTTTAATGATGGTGATTACAGCCTATTTAGTGGATGCCGGTTATAACCCATTTTTATATTTTAGGTTTTAGGAGGGTAAAAGATAAAAATGGAGCACAAGGATTACAATAAAGATCGTTTTTTATCTCTTCTATTCCTGCTTTTTCTGGGAGGTTTCTGGGGGGCGTCATTTTTTATGCCAGATAAAATATTTTCAGATTCTGAAAACAGGTATTTAGAGCAGCAGCCTGAGTTTACTGTAAAAGCATTAGTTTCAGGTCAGTACGGAAAAGATTATGAGGCCTATTTGGGAGATCAGTTTCCCGGGCGAAACGGATTTATAGGCATAAAGGTGGAGACGGAACGGCTTTTGGGAAAAAAGGACGTAAACGGAGTATATTTTGGGAAGGACGGATATCTTTTAGAAAAGTTTGATGCAGAGGACCTGGAAGGAGATATTCTGGAAACGAATATTGCAAGGCTTCAGGAGTTTATTCAGGCAGCCGGCAACAAATTGGGAAGGGACAAAGTTAAGGTTATGATGATACCGTCCGCCTCCCAGATTATAACGGATCAGCTTCCTTTTATGGCAGCTCCCTTTAATCAGAAAAAAATTTCAGATCAAATAAAACAGGCTGTGGGAGAGGATTTAACAGTAGATGTGGAGGAGGAGATGAGGGAGGCTGCAAAAGCAGAAAGGGGCCGGAATTTATATTACCGCACAGACCACCACTGGACTACCCTGGGAGCTTGGTACGGATATCAGTCATGGGCGATAGCTGCAGGCCTGAAGCCCTGGGGGCTGGATAAATTTAACAGAATAACAGTGACAGAAGATTTTTTAGGTACTTTGTATTCTAAAGTAAATGTAAAATGCAGGCCGGACGCCATAGAAGTATTTCTGCCTAAACAAGACCAGAGCTACACCGTGTATTATGATCTGAATAAAGAAGGGAGGCCTGGCTTGTATACAGAAAAGGCCCTGGAGGGAAAAGATAAATATTCCTATTTTCTGGACGGAAATCACGGGCTGGTAGAAATTCAAAATTCCACTGCTCCCTTAGAGCAGAAGGAAAAAAAGCTTTTAATAGTAAGGGATTCCTTCGCCCACTCTATAGCTCCTTTTGTAGCAAATCATTTCGGAACTACCTACCTGGTGGATTTAAGATATTTTAATATGAGGCTAAATGATTTTATAGAAAAGGAAAATATTACAGACCTGCTGGTCATGTATCAGATCCCAGGCTTTTGCAGTCAGCTTCTCAGGTTTTGATAAAAAGTGGTCGACTGCACTTGACAATCTATGACAGCAGTGATAAACTAAAACAGAAAACAGGGAGCTCGTTTGGCGGGCTGAGAGGAAGTAATCAAACTTCGACCTTTATAACCTGATTTGGGTAATGCCAACGTAGGGACATATAGACTTCAGCAATTAGCAAGCCTGTACCGTTGGTACAGGTTTTTTTGTTTTAAAGTCTTATTGTCTTCTCACGGGAAGAGGAGGAAAAATGAAGTATACGACACAAATGGATGCTGCCAGAAAAGGTATTCTGACAAAAGAAATGGAAGTAGTAGCAAAGAAGGAGCAATTTGATCCCCAGGAGCTTATGCAGCTGGTGGCGGAAGGGAAAATTGCCATTCCGGCCAACAAGGTACATAAATGTATAGAGCCAAACGGAATCGGTTCTATGCTGAAAACCAAGATTAATGTAAATCTGGGAACCTCTAGGGACTGCAAGGATCTGGATATGGAGCTTCAGAAGGTGAACGACGCAGTGGCCATGGGAGCAGAATCTATTATGGATTTAAGCTCTTTTGGAGATACTCAGAAGTTTAGAAGAAAGCTGACGGCAGAGTGTCCTGCTATTATTGGAACTGTGCCTATTTATGACGCAGTAGTATATTACCACAAGCCATTAAAGGAGATTACATCTGAGGAATGGATTAAAATTGTGGAGATGCACGCTGAGGACGGAGTGGATTTTATGACAATCCACGTGGGAATCAACAAAAATACAGCAGCCCGCTTTAAAGCAGCTAAGAGATTAACTAATATTGTGTCCAGAGGCGGATCTATTATATTTGCATGGATGGAAATGACAGGGGAGGAAAACCCGTTTTACCAGCACTATGACAGAATTCTGGAAATCTGCCAGCAGTATGACGTTACATTAAGCCTGGGAGACGCCTGTCGTCCAGGATGCTTAGAGGACGCAACAGATATATCCCAGATTGAGGAGCTGATTACCTTAGGTGAGCTGACAAGAAGAGCATGGGAGAAAAATGTGCAGGTAATGATTGAGGGACCTGGCCATATGCCTTTAGATCAGATTGCAGCTAACATGAAAATTCAGCAGACCATATGCAAGGGCGCGCCTTTCTATGTGTTAGGGCCTTTAGTAACAGATATAGCCCCAGGATATGACCATATTACAGCTGCTATAGGAGGAGCCATTGCAGCTGCATCAGGAGCTTCATTTTTGTGCTATGTAACACCGGCCGAGCATTTAAAGCTGCCGGATGTAAACGACGTAAAAGAGGGCATTATTGCTTCTAAAATTGCAGCCCACGCAGCTGACATTGCCAAGGGAATTAAAGGGGCTAAAGAGTGGGACAAGAAAATGAGCCAGGCCAGAAAGAAATTAGACTGGGAAGAAATGTTCAACTTGTCAATTGACCCGGAAAAAGCCAGAAGGTACAGAGCTATGGCAAAGCCGGAGAAAGAGGATACATGTTCTATGTGCGGCAATTTCTGCGCAGTAAAGAATATGAACCGTATTTTGGACGGAGAAATTGTAAACATTTACGATGAATAAAAAGATTCTTAGAAGAAGTGCAGATCTAAGACAAGGAAATATCAGCGCAGGCATAAAAATGCAGGCGCTGATGTTTGCTGTCTGGAGTTTACTGCATTGAAGGAAAGATAGGAGAGAGCTTATATGAAAACCAATATAAGAAAGGTAGCTGTGGCGGGGATGATGACCGCTATAGCAGTAGCTTTATCAGGATTCTCCATACCAATAGGCGCCTCCCACTGCTTTCCCATCCAGCATATGATGAATGTGCTGGCGGCAGTATTTTTAGGGCCTGGAAGCAGCGTAGGCATGGCTTTTGCCACCTCTTTAATCAGAAATCTGACAGGCACAGGCAGTTTTCTGGCCTTTCCCGGAAGTATGGCCGGGGCTT
The DNA here is from genome assembly GCF_900240245.1 of Lachnoclostridium edouardi. Lineage (GTDB taxonomy): Bacteria > Bacillota > Clostridia > Lachnospirales > Lachnospiraceae > Lachnoclostridium_A > Lachnoclostridium_A edouardi. The sequence continues at coordinate 1,137,590 of NZ_OESQ01000001.1, read as the reverse complement.
TGCTTTGCGGCCTGATATACAAAAAAACAGGAAAGCTTTTTCTGACTTATGGAGGAGAAATGATAGGTACAGGAATCATAGGAGGTATTTTGTGCTATCCGGTGGTTGCTTTTCTTATGGGAAAACAGGTGGCAGTACTGTTTTATGTAGCTCCGTTTCTCATCAGTACTGTGTGCGGCACAGCCATGGCCGCTGTATTAGTTGGCTGCCTGATTTCCACAGGCGCTTTTTCTTATTTAAACAGGCTGCTGGCAGAGGGAGAGTGAAAAAATGAAATACAGTATTGTGGAAAAGGTGAGAAAAGAAAAACCCTTAATCCATTGCATTACCAATTACGTCACTGCCGGTAGCGTGGCTAATATGATTTTAGCTGCCGGCGCTTCTCCAGTTATGGCGGATGGAATTTTTGAGGTCAGGGAGGTTGCTTTGGCAAGTCAGGCATTGGTGCTTAATATGGGCACATTAAAGGAAAGCACAGTGTCCTCTATGATTACAGCGGGAAAAACGGCCAATGCCCAGAAAAAACCGGTGATCTTCGACCCGGTAGGCGCCGCGTCCTCCTCCTACAGAGCTTATGCCTGCAGAAAAGTTCTGGAGCACGTAAAATGTGCTCTTATAAGGGGAAACGCATCTGAGATTAAAGCATTAATAGAGGGAAATAAGGGAGGACTGGGAGTGGATGTCAGTCACAAGGACCTGGTAAGGGAGGAAAATCTGGAAGCTGGCATCAGGCTTTGCCTGGAAGCTGCAAAAGCCTTTCACACTGCTGTTCTTATGACGGGAAACATTGACATATCTGTAAATAATGATAAAGTAATACTTGTGAGAAACGGTCACTCTATGATGAAAAGGATTACAGGGGCCGGCTGTATGCTGGACGGTTTGGCGGCTGCATTTTTAGCAGTGTCAGATCCGGAGGACTACGGAAATGCCGCCGCCTTAGCGGCAGCTGCAGAAGGGCTGTGCGGTGAAATTGCATTTAAAAGAACAGAAAAAGACGGCGGCGGAACAGGAAGCTACACAGGATATTTAATTGACGCAGTCAGCCTGCTGACAGGCGATCAGTTAAGGAGAGGTGGAAAAATTGAAATTAGATAGAGAACAGCTGCTGCTTTACGCAGTGACAGACAGAATGTGGGAAGGAAAACAGACTTTGGAGCAGCAGACGGAGGAAGCTTTAAAGGCCGGAGTTACTTTTCTGCAGTTAAGAGAAAAGGATTTAGACACAGAAAAGTTTCTGGAAAAAGCAAAGGTGATGAAAGAAATTGCAGGCAGGTATCACGTGCCTTTTGTAATTAACGATAATGTGGAGGTTGCTCTTTTGTGCGGGGCAGACGGAGTTCACGTTGGACAAAGTGATATGGAAGCAGGGGACGTGCGTGAGTTGATCGGTCCTGACAAAATCCTGGGGGTTACAGCGAAAACTGTGGAGCAGGCAAAGCTGGCGGAGAAAAGAGGGGCGGATTATTTAGGAGTGGGAACTGTATTTCCTACTGCCACAAAGCCAAATGCCATTGCAATTACTATGGATACAGTAAAGGAGATCTGCCAGGCAGTTTCTATTCCGGTGGTAGTAATCGGCGGGATTAATAAAAATAACGTTTCTATGTTTGAGGGCACCGGAGCGGCAGGACTGGCTTTAGTGTCCGCTATTTTTGGACAGGAAAATATTACTGAGGCAGTGAAGGATATGATGGAAAGGGCAAAAAAGGTTGCCGGAACGGACAAATGAAAGGAAAAGATATGAAAACAGTACTGACAATTGCCGGCTCTGACTGCAGCGGCGGCGCAGGGATTCAGGCAGATTTAAAAACAATAACATCTTTAGGACTTTACGGGATGAGCGTAATTACAGCTTTAACTGCTCAAAATACAACTGGAGTTTACGGAATTCAGAACAGCTCCCCGGAATTTGTGGCAAAGCAGCTGGACTGTGTATTCCAGGACATTTTTCCGGATGCAGTAAAAATCGGTATGGTTTCAGAAAAAGAGATCATAAAGGTAATTGCAGAAAAGCTGAAAGAATATGGGGCAAAAAATATTACTTTAGATCCTGTAATGGTAGCCACCAGCGGAAGTCGTCTTCTGGCAGAGGACGCAGCTGACACTTTGGCAAAGGAGCTTCTGCCGTTAGCCGCAGTTATGACGCCTAATATTCCGGAAGCGGAAATTCTTGGAGGCATGAAAATCACTTCCCCGAAACAGATGGAGGAAGCTGCAGAAAAGATTTCCTGCAAATATCATGGGGCGGTGTTAGTAAAGGGCGGACATGCAGTAAATGACGCCAATGACGTGCTGTACAATCACGGGGAGCTGACCTGGTTTAATGGAAAAAGAATTGAAAATCCTAATACCCATGGCACAGGCTGCACCTTATCATCAGCCATTGCATGTGGTCTGGCAGAAGGGTATTCTATGGAGGAAAGTGTGAGAAGAGCGAAAGAATATTTGTCGGGGGCTCTCAGCACAGATTTGAATTTAGGAAAGGGAAGCGGTCCTTTGAATCACTGCTGGAGGATTGAAAAATGAAAGAGCCCAAAGCAAAAGGGTATTTGATGACATTAGCCGGAGGCGCCTGCTGGGGCCTGTCCGGCTGTTGCGGCCAGTTTTTATTTGAACAAAAGGGAGCTACGGCCGAATGGCTGGTAGCTATACGTCTGCTTACGGCAGGGCTGATTTTGGCGGCTGCAGGATTTTGGAAAAACGGAAAAGAGAATATTAGTTTATTTAAAAATAAAAAGGATATCAGACAGCTGCTTCTTTTTTCCTTTGCCGGAATCTGGGTGTCTCAATATACTTATTTTGCGGCGATTCAGCACTCCAATGCAGGAACCGCCACTGTGCTTCAATATATGTTTCCGGTTTTAATTTTAATCGTAATATGCCTAAAGGAAAAAAGACTGCCTATTGGAATTGAACTGACGGCTATTATACTTTCTGTTCTGGGCACAGTCATACTGGGCACCCACGGAGACTTTACCACTCTTCACATGACGCCTGCAGCTTTATTTTTCGGCCTGGCGGCGGCAGTAGGCGGAATGTTATACAATATGCTTCCAGGAGATTTGATTCAGAGATATGGAATGTTTCAGGTAGTAGGCTTTGGAATGATATTTTCCGGAGCTGTTTTCTGCGCGGCTGTAAAGCCCTGGAATCAGTATGTAATTTGGGATGTGGGAACTGTGCTTACCTTAGCCGGGGTGATTGTAGTGGGAACGGCAGTGGGATTTGGCTTATACCTTCAGGGAGTCAGCATAATCGGTCCCTTAAAGGGAAGTATGCTGGCCAGCATAGAGCCGGTATCTGCAGTAATCATCTCAGTATTTTGGCTGGGCACAGCTTTTACAGTTTTTGATCTTATAGGCTTTGTGATGATTATGGGAACAGTTATGCTTCTTACTTGGAAGCAAACGCCAAAAAAAGGTGATTGACAAATTTTCGGGAACCACATATAATGGGGATAATTCTATGAAGAAAAAGCAGAGAAGGGAACAAGTAGTATACAGGCAGCAGCACACAGAAAGCAGCCGGCTGATGAGAGGCGCGTGGAAAGCCGTGTACGAATACATCCTGGAGCTTCGCCCCCAAAGAGACTTTTCCGTTACAGTTTCAGTATCCGGTAGGCGGCGACGTTACGGCGCACGTTACAGCGCCTGGGTATTTATTCAGATACCTGCAGAGACAGGCGGCGCGAGCTGTCTGTAAATAAAGGTGGTAACACGAGCGGCAGCCTCGTCCTTTTGGACGAAGCTGCCTTTTTGCATATGAGATGGAAAATCATATGGTAAAAGCCTATAAGGCAAAAAAATGAAAAAGAAAAGGAGCAGAATAATGACTGTATATGAAGAGTTAGTTGCCAGAGGCCTGATTGCCCAAGTGACAAATGAAGAAGAAATTAAAAACATGATTAATAATGGAAAAGCCACATTCTATATTGGCTTTGACCCTACAGCAGACAGCCTTCACGTAGGCCATTTTATGGCTTTATGTTTAATGAAAAGACTGCAGATGGCAGGCAACCGCCCTATTGCTTTAATCGGCGGCGGCACAGGCATGGTTGGAGATCCTTCCGGAAGATCTGACATGCGCCAGATGATGACAGAGGAAATGATTCAGCACAACTGCGACTGCTTTAAAGAGCAGATGAGCCGTTTTATTGATTTTTCTGAAGGCAAGGCGTTAATGGTAAATAATGCGGACTGGCTGTTAAAGCTGAATTATGTAGAGCTTTTAAGAGAAGTAGGGGCCTGCTTCAGCGTAAACAACATGCTGAGAGCAGAATGCTATAAGCAGAGAATGGAAAAAGGGTTAAGCTTCTTAGAGTTTAACTACATGATTATGCAAAGCTACGACTTTTATGAGCTGTTCCAGAGATACGGCTGCAACATGCAGTTCGGCGGCGACGATCAGTGGAGCAATATGTTAGGCGGCACAGAGCTGATTAGAAGAAAGCTGGGCAAGGACGCTCACGCCATGACAATTACCCTGCTGCTGAACTCAGAAGGAAAGAAAATGGGAAAAACTCAGTCAGGAGCAGTATGGCTGGATCCCAATAAAACAACTCCTTTTGAATTTTATCAGTACTGGAGAAACGTGGGAGATGCAGATGTGTTAAAATGCCTGCGTATGCTTACTTTCCTGCCCTTAGAGCAGATTAATAAAATGGACAAATGGGAAGGCAGCCAGTTAAATACAGCAAAGGATATTCTGGCATATGAATTGACTAACCTGGTACACGGGGAGGAAGAGGCGAATAAGGCCAGAGAAGCCTCCAAAGCATTATTTGGCGGCGGCGGAAATCTGGAAAATATGCCTACAGTAGAGCTGACAGAAGAAGATTTCCAGGACGGACAGATGGACATTTTAGCCATGCTCCAGAAATCAGGCCTGGCTCCGTCCAGATCTGAGGCCAGAAGAAATGTGGAGCAGGGAGGCGTATCTGTAGACGGAGAGCCTGTAAAAGACATTAAAGCTGTATTTACAAAAGATCAGATCGGTTCTCAGGGAATCGTGTTAAGAAGAGGAAAGAAAAACTACAAGAAAATCATTTTGAAATAAGATTCTTGCAGTTTTGTATTTATACTATTACTCCAAAGGTAAAATGAAAGCTCCGGGCCCCTGTGAGTAGTCTATTTCTGAGGCGTAAGGGGGAAACATAACAATTTTAGAAGCCTGGCTGGAGGAATCTGACCAAACCAGACACTTTGCTCCTGTATAAAGGGTATCTAAGGTGATTAGATTTCTGGTAAGGTATGGAAGAATGGCGCAATCAGAAGGCACTGTAAAGGTAAGTCCTTCTGAAGCAGTCAGGCAATATCCTGATTCTGTTTTTGTCATGGAAGCCACTGTAATATAATCAGGCACCTTAAAATCAGCGGGAATGCTGCACAAAATTAAATCAGGACTGTTTTGAGGCGGCAGGCTGAGAGCCATAGCGGGACTTAAATAAACATAAGCCGCCTCGCCGTCAGTAATAGAATCAAAGGACACCGGATAGCCGTTTACAGCGTCCAGGATTCTGGTGTTTTCTGAAATATGAAGAATAATCTGCCCGGGGCTGGATACAGTACTTTGATTATTAAAAGATAAAGTATTGTTATCTGTTTTTGTAATTGTGCCGTAGGCTGCCAGGGAAGTGCTTAAAGAGACGGTCTCATCTGACATACTGCCTGCATCAGAAGCAAAGGCAGAGAAGCTGCCTGCAGAGCATAAAAGTGCAGCTGTACATAAAAACATAGCTGTAAAATGTCTTTTCTTTCTTTTCATAATAAAATCTCCCATCTTTTATTATTTTGTTTTTAAATCTTTCATTAGCTTCTCCACTGTGTAATTTCATCCAGGGCCTTGCGGGGCCTCATAGAAGGACTTTCATCCTGATACCCTAAAGTCATAGCGGCGATTAACGTACCCTGGCCGTTAATCCACTGGTTCAGCTCTTCATAAGCAAAAAAGATATCGCAGATCCACAGGCTGCCCAGCCCTAATTCTGTGGCGGCTAAGGTCATATTTTCCAGAGCGGCGCCTACAGACTGGGCGTTGCAAATTTCATATATCCGTTCCTCCGCCGTTGCCGGCTGAGAAATATTAAGTCCCAGGGAGTTTGTAACCAGAATAGTAACAGGAGCCTGTCTCATAATTTCTAAAGTGTAAGCGGCGCCGGATAAATGTTTTTGGCTTTCAGGCAGCAAAGGCTTTCCGTTTTTCTCCCTCTCCAATCCCTGTTCCATGGCGGCCAGCATCTTTATTTTGCTGTTTCCGGAAACAACTGTAAATCTCCATGGCTGCCGGTTTTTGGAGGAAGGAGCCATGATTCCGGCCTTTAAAACCTGCTCTATCAGAGCTTTGGAAACCGGCCTGCTTTGATACCTCCGGATGCTTCTTCTGTTTTCTATTGTCTGGATCATAAAAATCTCCTTATATTTATTGTTTGTTCAGCCTGATTTTTTCCAGGTATTCAAATAAAGCCGGGTCAACATTGTCAAACAGCCTGTTTTTTTTAGATGGAATGCGCTCTAAATGCTGCTTATGTATTTCGTCGTTGGTTTCTTTTATTTCCTTTTCCAAATCTCTGGCCGACAGTCTGACGGCACCTTTTCCTAAAATAATTACCTGCTCCAGCTTGTCTGAGGTAGCCACCTTTACATGGTGGGTGCGTCCGATTTCCTGAGTTACCTTTTCTATATATTGATCGGCAGTTTCCGCTTCTTTAGTAAAAATAACATGGATGTTGTGATATTTGATTACCTCCCCGGGATTCCCTTTTACCTTGTAGCCGTCGAAAACCAGAATCAAATTGCACTTTTTAAAGCCCTGATAATTACAGAGAATATCCTGCAGCTTCATTCTGGCGGCGTCCAGGTTCGTATCAGCCAGGGCCTTTAAATCAGGCCACGCAAAAATAATATTATATCCGTCTACCAATAGGTAATCTGCCATGTTTTCGTTCCTTTTCCAAGTGAGAATGAAAGCGCCAGAACCTTTGTCCTGCAGCTTATATTATTATGGTATCTTTACCTATTAAAAAAGTCAATGAAAAATTTTTTAACAAAAACCTTGCTAAAATGGGAATTTTGATACATAATGGTAACGATAATTACGGGAAATGTATTTGGTATCAAAATGTGGGTGTGCAGACGAGGAGAATGAAAGATGAAACCATATGCAGAAATGACAAAAGAAGAATTAAAAGAACTTAGAAAACAGCTGGCTGCCCAGTACAGAGAGATGCAGGGTAAGGACCTGAAACTGGACATGTCCAGAGGAAAGCCAAGCTTAGATCAGTTGGATTTGTCCATGGGCATGATGGATGTTCTCAGCAGCAGCGACGACTTAACTTGTGACGACGGAACAGACTGCAGAAACTACGGCGTTTTAGACGGAATCAAAGAAGCAAAGGAATTAATTGCAGACATGATGGAGGTAAATCCTGATAATGTTATTATTTATGGAAACTCCAGCCTGAATGTTATGTACGATACAGTGGCCCGCTCTATTACCAATGGAATTATGGGCAATACTCCCTGGAGCAAGCTGGACAAGGTAAAGTTTCTTTGCCCTGTGCCTGGATATGACAGACACTTTACAATTATGGAATACTTTGGCATTGAGATGATCAACGTGCCTATGACTCCAACAGGCCCTGACATGGATATGGTGGAGGAGCTGGTGTCAAAGGATGAATTGATTAAAGGTATCTGGTGCGTTCCCAAATATTCCAATCCTCAGGGAATCTCATATTCTGATGAGACAGTAAGACGTTTTGCAAGGCTGAAGCCTGCAGCCAGTGATTTTAGAATCTACTGGGACAACGCTTATACAGTACACCACTTATATGACCATGACCAGGATCACCTGGTAGAGATTTTGGCAGAATGTAAAAGAGCGGGAAATCCTGATTTAGTTTATAAGTTTGCATCTACATCTAAAATCAGCTTCCCAGGCTCAGGAATTGCTTCTTTAGCTGCTTCTCCAAACAATCTGGAGGATATCAGAAAGCAGTTAAGAGTTCAGACTATTGGACATGATAAGGTAAACCAGCTGCGCCATGTGCGTTACTTTGGCAATATTCATGGAATGGTTGAGCACATGAGAAAGCACGCAGATATTTTAAGACCAAAGTTTGAGGCAGTGGAAGATATTCTGGAGAAAGAGCTGGGAGGATTGGGAATCGCCTCCTGGACAAAGCCAAAGGGAGGATATTTTATTTCCTTTGATTCTCTGGACGGATGCGCAAAGAAAATTGTGGCAAGATGTAAGAAGGCCGGCGTTGTAATGACAAACGCAGGGGCTACTTATCCATATGGCAAAGATCCTCACGACACTAATATCAGAATCGCGCCGTCTTATCCGCCTCTTAACGATTTAATTCTGGCTGCAGAGCTGCTGGCTCTGTGTACAAAGCTGGTAAGTGTAGATAAGCTGCTGGCTGAAAAGGAAGCAGAGGCATAGGAAGAAAAAAAGTTCCCGGCAAAGGGCGACCTGAATATTCAGGATCAGCCGTCTGCCGGGAACTTGTTATTCTTCATTAATTTATTTTAACCTGCTGAAAACAAAATAACATTAACTAAAGACTGAAATGCAAGAGTTTGATATTTATCCTGGAGAAACATAACATGATTGGTGCAGGAAAGGTTAAAATCCACCACTGGGATCTCTGTTAAAAGACCTGCATCCAGATCCTTTTGCGCCAGCCTGCGGGGCAGAATCGTGATTCCAAAGCCCTGGCGGGCTCCTTCTAAAAGAGAGTGGGAGCTGACGCTGGTCCACACAGGGGAGGCGGAAACGCTGTAAAACAGCAAAGCGCTGTCAATCATATGGCGGATGGAGCTGCCTGTTTCGCGAAACAGCAAAGGATACTCCACCATTTCGTTAACAGTGGCATAGGGAAGCTGAGTAAGAGGGTGGTTGGGAGCCGCCAGTACAGCTAAAGGCTCAGAGGCCACGGGAACCTTTACTATAGCTTCGTTTTCCAGTATGCCTTCCATGAGAATCAGGTCTAGTTCATGGTGAAGCAGCAGCCGTTCCAGCTCTTTTTCATGTTCTACTGTAACCTTAATATCAGTATCAGAATTACTTACTTGAAAACGTTCCAGAATTCCCGGCAGGCAGGAGTTGACAATCACAGGAGTTACTCCCAGGCGGAGAGGAGTTTTTTTGTCGTAATCCTGAAAGGTATGCTCCAAATCGTCATACAGCTCCAGCAAAGGGATTACTTTAGAAAGAAACAGGCGGCCTGTCTCGTTTAACGCCACCTTGCGGGAGGAGCGGTCAAACAGCCTGGCGCCTAAGAATTCCTCCAGTTCGTTAATGGTGCGGGAAATCGCCGGCTGGGTAGTATGAAGGCGCTGGGCAGCTTTTGTTATGCTTTCCTCTTCACATACAGCTTGAAACGTATATAATTGCTTGATTTTCATATATTTATTCCTCACATGCATACAATAACTAAAATAAAGTATAACACTTTTCATATAAAAATCAAATATGTATTGCAAAAAAGGAAATAATTTTCAGGAGGAATCTATGAATAAAAAACATAAAGGAATCTTTTTTATAATTATTTCCGCATTCTGTTTTGCCCTGATGAATGTGTTTGTAAGAGGCGCAGGAGATTTGCCTTTTATACAAAAAAGTTTTTTCAGAAATTTTGTGGCGGCTATTTTTGCAACAGTAATTCTTATAAAAGACAGAATGTGGTTTTCAGGAATAAAAGGAAACATGAAATATTTGATTCTAAGGTCTGTGTTTGGAGCAATTGGGATGCTGTGCAATTTCTATGCCATTGACAGATTGCTGTTAGCAGATGCTTCCATGTTGAATAAAATGTCTCCGTTTTTTGCCATTATCTTCAGTTACTTTATATTAAAGGAAAAAGTAAAGCCTGTGCAGGCTGCGGCAGTAGGAGCGGCGTTTATAGGCAGCTTATTTATTATTAAGCCTACGTTTGTAAATATGGATTTATTTCCTTCTATTATAGGACTGATGGGAGGTTTAGGAGCCGGGGCGGCTTATACAATGGTTCGATTATTAGGAGAAAAAGGGGAGAAGGGCCCGTTTATTGTGTTTTTCTTTTCAGCCTTTACATGTGTGATTACTCTGCCTTATTTGATTTTACAGTATCATCCTATGAGCGCCTGGCAGCTTGCCAGCCTGCTTTTAGCAGGAACAGCGGCTGCAGGAGGCCAGTTTTCTATAACAGCCGCATATTTTTATGCGCCTGCCAGAGAAATATCTGTATATGATTATTCTCAGATTGTATTCTCGGCAGTTATGGGATGGATGTTTTTTGGCCAGCTTCCGGACAAATACAGCTGCGTGGGATATGTGGTGATTGTGGGAGCTGCCGTTTTAATGTTTCTCTATAATAATAGAAAGGAAAAAGTGGCTGGATGAAAAAATTTGCGTTGGCGGCTGCAGCTGTGTGCGCAGCTTTGACGGTTTGCCTTACTGGCTGTAAAGAAAATAGACAGATTGAGCCTATCAGCCAGTCTGCCTTTCTGCTGAATACCTTTGTAACTGTTACTCTTTATGATTCAGAGGACCAGGATATTTTAACGGGCTGCCTTAAATTGTGCGGGGAATATGAAAATATGCTTAGCAGAACCATAGAGGGAAGTGATATTTACAGGCTGAATCACAGAGAGCCGGGGACAAGAGCCATGGAGGTTCAGGAGGAGACAGCTGAACTAATAGAAAAAGGGCTTTACTACAGCAAACTTTCAGAAGGAGCCTTTGACATAACAATAGAGCCTTTAAGCAGTCAATGGGATTTTACTGCAGAAAATCCTCAGGTGCCTGATGAGAGAAGCCTGGAGGAGGGGGCCAGAAAGGTGGATTATAGGCAGCTTCAAGTAGAGGGAAATCAGGTGATTTTTCAGTCTGACGATACCAGAATTGACTTAGGAGCCATTGCAAAAGGCTATATTGCAGATAGGCTGAAAGATTATCTGCTGGAGGAAAATGTAAAAAGCGCTGTGATTAATCTGGGAGGAAATGTTTTATGCGTGGGAGAAAAGCCGGACGGACAGCCCTTCCGCATTGGCCTTAGAAAGCCCTTTGAGGGGCAGGATCAGGTAATAGGAGTTTTAGATATCAGCGACAGATCTATGGTTACGTCTGGAGTTTATGAGCGCCATTTTGTAAAGGACGGGGTAAATTATCACCATATTTTAGATCCTAAGACAGGATACCCTTATAATAACGGGCTGACCAGCGTTACCATAGTATCAGAACAATCAGTGGACGGAGACGGGCTCAGCACAGTCTGCTTTTCACTGGGGCTTGAAAAGGCGCTGCAGCTGGTGGAAAGCCTGGACCAGGTGTATGCTGTATTTATTACAGAGGACGGGAAAATTCATACCTCCAAAGGAGCGGAACAGTTTTTGGAGGAACTGCCCTAAGATCAGGGCTTTACTTTTCACAGACTGTATAATAAAATATAGCCATATGTGCCTGAAACATTTGCAAGAAGGAGTATTTCCATGATAAGCAGGTTATTAAATAAAACCTTAAATAGAGAAACAATTTCTTATTTGATTTTTGGAGTGCTGACTACCTTAGTAGACTGGTTTTCTTACGCAGCTTTCCGGTGGGGCGGCATGGACTACAGGCTGGCCACTATTTGCTGCCAGGCGGCGGCCATTTTATTTGCATATGTGACAAACAAGTTATTTGTGTTCCGCAATTTTGAATTTGCTGTTGCCCATTTAATTAAAGAAATAACCTCGTTTTTTACCTGCAGAATTGCCACGGCAGTTTTTACATATTTTGCCATGGTATTTATGGTAGACGGACTTGGAATTACTCAGGATATGATCTGCAAGGTGGTTGTGTCTGCTATTTCTCTGGTTGCCAATTATTTGTTCAGCAAATGGTTTATTTTTAAGGACAAGCCTTCAAAGGGGAATGGAAATGAAACAGGAAGAAATTAACCAGGTTTCTAAAGAATTAGAGGATATATTGAATATGATGTCAGAAAAAGATCAAAGCATTCCCATGAGAGAGCCTATGCCTTTTGAGCCAGATCCTGTTATGGAAGAGGAGGATGTGGGAGACGGGGATTTTCAGGAATTAGATTTAGAGTCCTTAGATCTAAATGAAGATCTGGGAAGGGAAGAAAAAAAGCCAAAGAACAGAGGACGACTTCTGTTTTCCTCAGCCGATGGCTTGGCGGCGGCTTTTTGGATTCCTATTGCAGTAATGATTATTATATTTATTCAGAGAGAGATTTTTCCCTTTGGAGAAGAAAGCTTTTTAAGAACGGATATGTACCACCAGTATGCTCCGTTTTTTTCTGAATTTCAGTATAAACTGAGAATGGGAGGCAGCCTGCTGTACAGCTGGGATGTGGGAATGGGAGTTAATTTTTCCGCCCTGTTTGCCTACTATCTGGCCAGTCCCCTTAATTGGCTGATTTTCTTTTGCCCCAAGGGCCTGATTATTGAATTTATGACATATTCCATTGTTGTGAAAATCGGCCTGGCAGGTTTGTCCTTTGCCTATTATTTAAAAAAACGATTTGGCGGCGGCTTTGGAATCGGCTATTTTGGCATTTTTTATGGACTGTCCGGGTACATGGCCGCCTACAGCTGGAACATTATGTGGCTGGACTGTATTATTTTATTTCCCATAGTAATGTTAGGCCTAGAAAGGCTGGTAAAGGAGAAAAAATGCGGTCTTTACTGCATTTCGCTGGCAGCTTGTATTTTATCAAATTATTATATTTCTATAATGATTTGTATTTTCATGGTGCTGTATTTTGGGGCCCTTCTGATTTTGGAAAACAGAAAAAAATGGAGGGATTATGCAGTAAATATCATACATTTCTCTGTATATTCTCTTTTGGCGGGAGGGCTGGCCGCCGGTGTGCTGCTTCCTGAAATCTGCGCCCTTCAGGCTACGGCTTCAGGAGAATTTAATTTCCCTAAAACATTTCAGTCCTATTTTTCTATATTTGATATGATTGCCAGACATATTGGCAATGTGCAGGTGGAAATTGGCTTAGATCACTGGCCTAATATTTACTGCGGCGTGGCGGTGCTTATGTTTTTCCTTTTGTATCTGTGCTGCAGGAAAATATCTGTAAAGGAAAAGGCAGTATACTGCGGTTTACTGTTATTCTTTTACGCCAGCTTTTCCATTAATGTGCTGAATTTTATATGGCATGGTTTTCATTACCCAAATAGCCTGCCATGCCGCCAGTCCTTTATATACATTGCGTTGATGCTAGTAGTATGCTTCAGGGCCTATGAGAATTTAGACAGTATTCCATGGAAGCACGGGGCGGCTGCTTTCTGGGGAGCCGTTGCATTTATTTTGCTGGCAGAGGAGATGGCGGGGGATTTAACAGAAAACACGGAATTTCGTTTTGCTATATTTTACGGAGCTATTTTAATTCTGGCCTTGTATGCAGGAGTTATTTATTTATGGAAAAAGGGCAGGGCCAATAAAAATCTGGTGGTGCTTTTAGCTCTGGGGCTGGTGTCTGTGGAGGCTGCTGTAAATACTACGATTACAAGCGTTACTACTACCAGCAGAACTGCGTACACAGAAGATAATCAGGACGTAATAGCTTTAGTGGAAAGGCTTTCTCCATCTGCTCCGTTTTACAGAATGGAGAAGGTAAAGAGAAAGACAAAAAACGACGGGGCATGGATGAATTTTCCTTCAGTTTCTTTGTTTTCCTCAACTGCCAACGCAGATTTGACGGCATTATTTAAAAAGCTGGGGTGCGAGGCTTCCACAAACTCCTATAGTATTACCGGCAGCACACCTTTAGTCGACTCACTATTTTCTGTTAAATATGGAATTTATTCTGAGGAGGAGGCAAATAATCCTTTGCTGACCTTAACAGATCTGGAGGGGGACACATGGCTTTACGAAAAAGCATATACTCTGCCTTTAGGTTTTGGAGTGCCTGGAGATTTTGACACTAACTGGCAGACAGAATTAGGCAATCCTGTGGGAGTTCAGAACGATTTGTGTTATATGACGGGAGCTTCCCCTGTTTTAGAGCAGATATGGGGAGAGGAATCTGGAAGTACTTACACTTTTACCACAGCAATAGACGGCGATTACTATGTGTATGTGGAAAATAAGCAGGTAGATCAGGTTCGGGCGGAAGCCGGGATTAATGCAAAGACCTTTGATAATGTAAAAAGAGGATATTTGCTGGAATTAGGTTATTTAAGAGCTGGGGAAACAGTTACCTTGACTGTCCAGGAGCCGGAAGGCCAGACAATAAACGCAGGGGTTTACCGTTTCTCTGAGAAGGGATTGGAGGAGGTTTACGGGAAATTAAATCAGTCTCCGTGGAATCTGACTGAATGGACAGATACCTCCTTATTAGGCACTGTAGATATGCAGGAGGCAGGCAAATTGTTTACCTCTATTCCCTATGATTTAGGCTGGAAGGTAACAGTGGACGGAGAGCCTGCAGAAACAGAGAAAATATTAGATACATTTTTAAGTGTAAATCTGACAGCGGGGCTGCATAAAATCCAGATGGAATACGAGCCTGTAGGATTAAGAACGGGCGGCTTAATATCAGCGGTCAGTCTGGGACTGTTTTTAGTTTTTATGGCAGCAGAAAAGCAGGCGGCTTACAGGAAAAAGAAAAAATTATCAGAATCAGAAGAGGAGAGATAAGAATATGAAATTATGGGGCGGACGCTTTACTAAGGAAACAAATCAGCTGGTGCACAATTTTAATGAATCCCTGTCCTTTGACAGAAAGTTTTATCATCAGGATATTGAAGGCAGCATTGCCCATGTAACAATGTTGGCAAAACAGGGAATCTTGTCTGAAGATGACAGGGACAAAATTATCCAGGGGTTAAAGGGAATCAGAAAGGATATTGAAGAGGGCCGTCTGGAATTTACACCGGAGCACGAGGATATCCATTCCTTTGTGGAGGCGAATTTAACTGAGAGAATCGGGGAAGCAGGAAAAAGACTGCACACAGGAAGAAGCAGAAATGACCAGGTGGCTTTAGACATGAAGCTGTACACAAGGGATGAAATACAGGAGCTCTCTCACCTTTTGAAAGATCTGTTAAAAGAGCTTTTAACAATTATGGAAAACAATTTAGACACCTTTATGCCTGGATTTACTCATTTACAAAAAGCCCAGCCTATTACTTTGGCTCACCATATTGGAGCTTACTTTGAAATGTTTACAAGAGACAGGCAAAGACTCCATGATATTAAGGAAAGGCTGAATTATTGCCCTTTAGGAGCAGGAGCCCTGGCTGGCACAACTTATCCTTTAGACAGGGAATACACAGCTAAGCTGCTGGGATTTTACGGCCCTACATTAAACAGCATGGATTCTGTGTCAGACAGAGATTATTTAATTGAGTTTTTGGCGGCTCTTTCTATTATTTCCATGCATTTAAGCCGCTTCTGCGAGGAGATTATTATTTGGAATACTAATGAGTACCGGTTTGTAGAGCTGGACGATTCCTACAGCACAGGCAGCAGCATTATGCCTCAGAAGAAGAATCCTGATATTGCAGAGTTAATCAGAGGCAAAACAGGAAGAGTGTACGGAGCCTTAATGTCTCTTTTAACTGCTATGAAGGGCCTGCCTTTAGCCTATAATAAGGACATGCAGGAAGATAAGGAGCTGACCTTTGACGCCATTGACACGGTAAAGGGCTGCGTTTCTCTGTTTACCGGCATGGTATCTACTATGGGCTTCAGAAAGGATGTAATGGAGACCAGCGCTAAAAACGGATTTACCAATGCTACAGATGTAGCTGATTATCTTGTAAATAAGGGAGTGCCTTTCAGGGATGCTCACGGAGTATCAGGCCGTCTCGTATTAAAATGTATTGCTAAAGACTGTGCCTTAGATGATCTGACTTTAGAGGAGTTTAAAGAAGAAAGCCCTGTTTTTGACCAGGATGTTTTTGAGGCCATCAGCATGAAAACATGTGTGGAGAAGAGAAATACTATAGGAGCTCCCGGCCGGGAGGCCATGAAAAAAGTAGTGGAAATTTATAAAAAGAGAATGGAAGAAGAGCAGGCATAAGATGAAAAGGCCGCCGATGCTGTAAGTTCACAGCGCCGGCGGCCTTTTTGCAATCAAGATTTTTTTTGTTAAGTATTTAGTTATTTTTCTTGCCTAAAAATCTAAGCAGATATAAGAACAGGTTAATAAAGTCTAAGTACAGCTGAAGCGCTGAGAAAATAGATGCCTTAGCCGCCATATCTGCTCTTCCGCTGTAATATGCGTGGTATGCGCGGATTTTCTGAGTGTCATAAGCTGTGAATACCAGGAACAGGAAAATGCCAAAGGTACACATAATAGTCTCAAACTGCCCTAAATCAATGAACATAGCTAACAGCCAGAACACTACAAGGAAAATAAGACCTGCTGTCATAAATGGGCGGAGCCTGCTGAAATCAGCATTTGTCGTGTAGCCTAAAACAGCCATAATTCCGAAAAACAGGGAGGTGGCTGCAAATACCCAAATGAGAACAGTAACCTGGTAAACTAAA
The DNA here is from genome assembly GCF_900240245.1 of Lachnoclostridium edouardi. GTDB lineage: Bacteria > Bacillota > Clostridia > Lachnospirales > Lachnospiraceae > Lachnoclostridium_A > Lachnoclostridium_A edouardi. The sequence goes on along the minus strand of NZ_OESQ01000001.1, from coordinate 1,121,090 downwards.
AACAAAGAAGAAAATACAATACCGTTTAAAACAGCGTATGCAAAGAATAACGCTCTGGCGCCGCCTACGGAAAGCTTTTCGATTCTGGCGCTGAGATACACTACTACAGCCAGCTCTAAGCCTGCTAAAATCAGGTATGCATAAGGAATAGTGAACACCAGCATAAACGCGCCTGAAATGTATGTGGCAATGGAAATAATAAATGTGGTCAAAAGACCTGAAAACATCCAGCCAAAGGTTTTAGCAGTGTAGCGACCCAGGGACTCTGTCCCTAAACTGGCAGATTGATAATATTGTTGAGAATTAAAATCCATAGAATCTCCTCCTTAAAATGAAATAAACCACATTCAGTATATCATAGTTATTTGATAAAGTATATAAAATCTGATAATTTCATCAATTTTTATAGAATAAAAGTCCAGTTAATTTACAGAGAAAAGAGGAATGGAAATATGTTTGAATTTACTTGTATTTTAGAGTAAACTAAGAAAGAATATAAAGATTGTCCGCAGGAGGTAAATCATGGGAAATATACTGTTTTCAGGAATTGTTATAGGAATCATAGGAATTTTAATCATGGTTCCGGGAATGAATATATGGCTGAAGAAAAATATTAATTTAATACAAAAGGTTTTCCGGTCTCAGGTAAATCGTGAGGATGTAGAGGAATATACGCAGCAGATGGGAAAGGCGGTGGCCTTATGGGGACTAGGGGTTTTCTGCGCAGGTTTTTTCAGGATTTTATTTGCCATTTTTCAAAAGCAGGACTTAATTTATATGGGCTATTTAAGCCTGAGTATTGCAGTTGTGTTTGCAGTGGTAATGATTATCAGGGCAAGGAAACGCTACCATCATTTTTAAAGTCAGAAAACATGCCTTTCAGGGACAAAAGGATTTTTATGAGAGAACAGGCTGTATACTAAAGTCATCATTATTGAAAGGCAGGATAAACAGATGAAGAGAAATGAAAAATTGAAAAAAGCAGGACTTTTGTTTTTGTCCTTCTGCATGTTTTTAGTTTGTTCTGGTTTGCTGTATGTAACCAGAATGGCGGGGATGATACACATGTATACAGGCCCTGAAACTGAGGCTGCTATGATAAACACAAATTTAAATGAAGAAACAAGCAAAAAGCTGAAGGATTATTGGACTGTTGCTTTATTTGGCACAGACAGCAGAAGAGAAGATATGACAGATGACCCTGCAAACTCAGATACTATTATTTTGTGCACTATTGAAAGAGAAAGCGGGGAAGTACGATTAGTATCTGTGGCCAGAGACTTATATGTTATGGGCGGAAGCGGGGAGGCAGCGTTCCACAAAGTAACCCAGTCTTATTTTAAAGGCGGTCCTGTTCAAATGGTTTCTGACTTGAATCAGAATATGGATCTGCAGATTGACGACTTTATTGCCTGTAACTGGAAAGCAGTTGCGCAGACTATTAATATTTTAGGCGGTATTGATCTGGAAATAACAGATGAAGAATTTTACTATCTCAACAGTTTTATTACAGAAACTGTTAAAACTACGGGAATTGGCTCTAACCATTTAAAGAAAGGAGGGTGGAATCATCTGGACGGAGTTCAGGCAGTGGCCTACTGCAGGCTGCGTTTAATGGATAATGATTTAAAAAGAACAGAGCGTCAAAGGAAAGTGATTTCTTTGACTTTAGATAAAATGAAGGAGGCCGGCTGGCCGGCGATAAATCAGATTTTAGAGACAGTACTGCCTCAAATTGAGACGACTATCAGCCCGCAGCAGCTGGCGGATATGGGAAAAAAGGCAGACCATTTTAATATTGTAGAAAGTCAGGTATTTCCTTTCCAGTACCAGGAGGCCTTATTGGGGAAAAAGGGGAATGTTCTGGTTCCCAATACTCTGGAGAAAAATGTAGAAAAGCTGCACAGTATTCTGTATGAAGATACCAGCTATCAGTGCACTGATAAGGTGAGAAGAATCAGCAGAGGAATTTTAAGAAGCGCCGTGCACAACTAAGATGGAGGGGAGCTATGTACCGCATAGGAATCTGTGATGATCAGCCGGAGGTATTGGAGAAAATTAAAGCTCTTACAGAGGAAACCTGCAGAAAGCTTTTCCAGGCTTCTGAAATAACATTATATACTCACAGCTCTACTCTGTTTTACGACATAGAAGAGGGAAAGCAGTTTGACATGTTCCTTCTGGATATAGAAATGCCGGATATAAACGGCATGGAGTTGGCAGGGAGGATCAGAAAACTGCAGCCTGAGGCAATTATTATTTTTATTACAGCTCACACCAGATATGCAGTCAAATCCTTTGAGCTGTCTATTTTCCGGTATATTCCTAAGGAGGAGGCGGATATCTGCCTTCCCGCGGCCCTGGAGGACGGATTCCGCCTTTTAAAGCTGCAGCAGGACGTAAGCTATGTAATTGAAACAGCCAGAAAGGTGCAGAGAATTCCTTACAGAGATATTTTATATATCTGCAAGGAGCAGAAAAACTCTGTGTTTATTTTGAAAGAGGAAGAAATAAAGGTGAGAAAACCTTTAGGCCAGGTGGAAAAGGAACTGAAAGGCGATGATTTTCTTATGATTGAAAGAGGATATATTGTAAATCTGTATCATGTAATGAAAATGGACGGCAGCCAGTTAGTTCTGAGAAATGGAGAAAAACTGCCTGTGGGAGGCACCAGAATGCGGGAGGTAAAGGAAAAAATCAGCAGATTCTGGAGGAATAGCCTATGAACGGAATTTTTTACATCAGCGAGGCGGGAGCTGTTTTTTTAGAAAGCTTTTTGTGCTATTGTTTTATTAATTTATTTTCCAGGGAACCTGAGAAAAACAGAACCCTGGCGTTTCATTCAGCCCTTCTTACAGCTGTTCATCAGATTATGGGATATTGGGATGTGATGCCGGAAATACAAGCTTTATTCTTTGTATTTTATATTTGCGCTACTTCCGTAATTCTGTTTCAGACAGATATATTTTTCGCAGTTTCCTTAGTCAGTTTCTTTGTTATGTGTATTTACATCATTGATTTCTTTTCCATATCCTTAGTGGGGGTGGCCGGAAAAAACGGGAAAATTGCTTATATTATTTTAAACCAGCTGTCCTTATGGAGGCTGGGATATTTAGTAATGAATAAGGTTCTGCTGGCGGGCTTTTATCTGGGAATAAAACAGCTGGTGAAAACAGGAATGGCATACAGCTCCAAAAGCCTGTTTACTGTTACATTTTTCGGCTCCCTGGGAGTGGGATTTTTGTCCTGGCTGACAATTGAGGAGACCAACATGTACAGCCTGTTTGGCTGGACGCTTTGTCTGGTGCTGGTAATATTATTTTGCTTTTTTATGTCTCTTTACGCCAGGTACAGAAAAGAAACAGAAAGGCGGAGAGAACTGCAGATGAAGGAGGAGCTGATTCAAAGAGAATATAAAACCTTAATTGACCAAAATAAAGAAAAAGAGAAAATGGCCCATGATATGAAAAATCATTTAATGGTTTTGACCCAGCTGATCAGCCGGGGAGAAGGAGAAAAAGCTTTAGAATATTTAGGAAGTCTTAGAGAGCCGTTTTTAAAAATGGAGCCCTTAATCTGGACGGGAAATGATACTTTAGATATTATTTTAAATTATATTAGAACAAGAGCAGAGTCTATGGGCTGCTTTTGCCAGATTCAGGCAGATCCTGTGCCGGAGAATTTTATGAGCCAGGAAGCCATCTGCGCCGTATTTGGAAATTTAGGGGACAACGCCATAGAGGCATGTGAAAAAATGGAGCCGGGAGCCGGCTGGATTAAAATAAAAATCAGACGGGCCAATGAGATGCTTCAGGCTTCTGTGGAAAATTCTATAGGGGAGCAGCCGGAAAAAAGAGGAGAATTTCTGGCCAGCAAAAAGGAAGAGGGACATCTTCACGGAATCGGCATGGAAAGCGCCAGGAGAGCGGCAGAGCGGTATGGCGGGAAATTAGAATATGAATTTGACAAAGAAAAATTTGTTGTAACAGTAACCTGGTTTTAAAAAAAGAGCCTTCTGATATTTGCGCTTACAAAAAATGCACATAATAATCAGAAAGGCTCTTTTTATGTATTTCAATAGTTTTATTACTTTCCTGCTTTTTCTACTTCAGCCATTTTCATTGCCCGAACCTTTAATGGAAGTCCGAATAATGTAATAAAGCCGTCTGCATCGTGGTGGTCGTATAAATCTCCTGTAGTAAAGGAAGCTAAGGACTCGCTGTACAGAGAATATGGGGAGGTTGTTCCGGCTTTGATAATATTGCCCTTGTAAAGCTTAAATTTAACTTCGCCTGTGACATATTCCTGTGTAGACTCTACAAATGCCTGAACAGCTTCCCGGAGAGGAGTAAACCATTTTCCCTCGTAAACGATCTGAGACATTTTATTGCCCATATCTTTTTTCACTTCCATTGTAGCCCGGTCTAAAACTAATTCTTCTAACTGCTGGTGAGCTTCCATAAGAATGGTTCCACCTGGAGTCTCATATACGCCTCTGGACTTCATGCCTACTACCCGGTTCTCCACAATATCTACAATACCAATGCCGTGTTTGCCGCCTAATTCATTTAACTTGCGGATAATATCAGAAACCTTCATTTCCTGGCCGTTTACGCTTTTTGGAACACCTTTTTCAAATGTCATAGTCACGTACTCGCCTTCCTCAGGAGCTTTTTCAGGAGTAACGCCTAAAACCAGAAGGTGATCATAATTAGGCTCGTTTGCCGGATCTTCTAACTCTAAGCCTTCATGGCTGATGTGCCATAAGTTTCTGTCGCGGCTGTAGCTGCTGTCAGCGGAAAATGGAAGATCAATGCCGTGGTCTTTACAGTACTGGATTTCTTCTTCACGAGACTGCATTGTCCAAACATCTGTCATACGCCATGGAGCGATAATCTTTAAATCAGGGGCTAATGCCTTGATGCCTAACTCAAAACGGATCTGGTCGTTGCCCTTTCCGGTAGCGCCGTGGCAGATAGCAGTAGCGCCTTCTTTTCTGGCGATTTCTACAAGGCGTTTTGCAATAGCAGGGCGGGCCATAGATGTTCCCAGAAGATATTTATTTTCATATACAGCGTTTGCCTGAACACAAGGAACAATATAATTGTCGCAGAAGTCGTCTACTAAATCTTCAATATATAATTTAGAAGCGCCTGACAGTTTTGCTCTTTCCTCTAAGCCGTCCAGTTCATTTCCCTGGCCGCAGTCAATACAGCAGCATACAACGTCATAATCAAAATGCTCTTTTAACCATGGAATAATAGCAGTAGTGTCAAGTCCGCCGGAATAAGCTAAAATAACTTTCTCTTTCATAATAAATCTCCTCTCAAAATTTAAAATATTTATAAATGTAGCACTGTTAGCACTGTATGTAAGCAGTTCAGACAGCGAATTTCTGACTGCCTTGTTCAAACTTTCATAAATATACACTATTATGCAGAAAAAATCAATAGGAAAATAAATTTTTTAAAAATAAGTTGCATACTATGCACTGTAAGTGTATAATTATACCCATTGACACTAGGAATATACAATAAATGTAAGAGAGGATATATATGATGAAAGTAGGAATTATCGGTTCTACAGGATATGCAGGAGGAGAGCTGGCAAGGCTGCTTCTTCAGAGAGAGGACACAGAAATTATATGGTATGGTTCCAAAAGCTATGTGGGACAGAAATACGCTTCTATTTATCAAAATATGTTTCAGTTTGTAGAGGCTGAATGTAAGGAGGATAATATAGAAGAATTGGCAGAGCAGGCGGACGTTATTTTTATGGCTACGCCTCAGGGATTGTGCGCTTCCCTTGTAAATGAAAACATTTTATCTAAGGTAAAAATTATTGATTTAAGCGCTGATTTCCGCATAAAGGACGTAGGTGTTTATGAGCAGTGGTACAAAATCAAACATGCCAGCCCTCAGTTTATTGAGGAAGCTGTTTACGGGCTGCCGGAAATTAACAGGGAGGCAGTAAAAAAGGCCAGATTAATTGCCAATCCAGGCTGCTATCCTACATGTTCCTTCCTATCTATATACCCTTTGGCAAAGGAAGGGCTGATAGATATGAATACAATTATTATTGACGCAAAGTCAGGAACCTCAGGAGCAGGAAGAGGGGCAAAGGTGGACAATTTGTACTGCGAGGTAAATGAAAATATGAAGGCCTATGCAGTAGGCAGCCACAGACATACCCCTGAAATTGAAGAGCAGCTGTCAAAAGCAGCGGGAAAAGCGGCTGCAATCAGTTTTACTCCTCACCTTGTGCCTATGAACAGAGGTATTTTAGTTACTGCTTATGCTTCTTTGACAAAAACAGTTTCCTACGAGGAAGTGAAAGCAGTTTATGACAAATATTACAGCAAAGAATATTTTGTAAGGGTGCTGGATAAAGATATGGTTCCTCAGACCAGATTTGTGGAGGGCAGCAATTTTGCAGATGTGAATTTTAAAATTGATCCCCGCACCAACAGAATTATTATGATGGGAGCTATTGATAATGTAGTAAAGGGAGCGGCCGGCCAGGCAATTCAGAATATGAATCTGATGTTTGGCCTGCCGGAAAACACAGGACTGAAACAGATTCCTATGTTTCCATAATTAAAACGGAGGCAGACGCCATGGCAGGTACAATGGATATTTTAATCAGAGAAATGACAATACAGGATTACGGCGGCATATTGCGGCTGTGGAAGGAAATTAAAGGCTTTGGCATCCGGTCTGTAGATGATTCCAGAGAGGGAATTGAGCGTTTCTTAAAACGAAATCCAATGACCAGCGTGGTGGCGGTCCAAAACGGCAGAATTATAGGAGATGTGCTGTGCGGCCACGACGGGCGCCAGGGAAGTTTTTATCACGTGTGCGTTCATCCGGATTACAGGAAGCACGGAGTGGGCTCCAAAATGGTGCATTTTGCCATGAAGGCCTTAAAAAAAGAGGGAATCAGCAAAATCACATTAATCGCCTTTAAATCTAATGAGGTGGGAAATGTATTTTGGAAAGAAATAGGATGGACGGAAAGAGACGACGTGAATTATTATGAGGCTGTTTTAAATGAAGAAAACAGCACAGAATTTGTAGTGTGAAAGAAAGGCGGGAAAACAGTATGAATATTATAGAAGGCGGAGTAACGGCTGCCAGGTATTTTTTTGCAGCTTCCACAGCAGCAGGAATTAAATATAAAGACAGACAGGATATGGCTTTAATTTACAGCAGCAGCCCATGCGTCACTGCCGGCACATTTACAACAAACGTAGTAAAGGCAGCGCCGGTAAAATGGGATAAAAATCAAGTAACAAGCGGCGCTATGGCCCATGCAGTTGTTATAAACGCAGGCATCGCCAATGCCTGCACAGGGCAGGAGGGCATGGATTACTGCCGCCTTACATGCAAGGCGGCGGGGGAGGCCTTAAATATTCCGGAGGACAGCGTGCTGGTGGCCTCCACAGGCGTAATCGGTATGCAGCTGCCTATGGATAAAATTGCGGCCGGAGTTCAGGCTATGGCCCCCAATTTATCCCACACAAGGGAAAGCGGTTTGGCGGCGGCTAAGGCCATTATGACTACAGACACTGAGAAAAAGGAGGCTGCAGTTCAGTTTCAGGCAGGAGGAAAAACTGTAACTGTAGGAGGTATGTGCAAGGGCTCTGGAATGATTCATCCTAATATGTGTACCATGTTAAGTTTTGTCACAACAGATTTAAACATATCTAAGGAACTGCTTCAGGAGGCGTTAAGCCAGGATATTAAAGATACATACAACATGATTTCTGTAGACGGGGACACCTCTACCAACGATACTGTGCTTTTACTTGCCAACGGAGCTGCAGAGAATCCGTTAATTACTGAAAAGAATGAAGATTATCAGGCCTTTGTAAAAGCTTTAAATTATGTAAATGAAACTCTGGCTAAAAAAATGGCGGGAGACGGAGAAGGCTGTACAGCTCTTTTTGAGGTGAAAATTGTAGGAGCCAAAACAAAGGAACAGGCAGTGCAGCTGGCAAAATCTGTAATAACCTCCAATTTAACAAAGGCCGCGATTTTTGGCCACGACGCCAACTGGGGAAGAATTTTGTGCGCCATGGGATATTCAGGTGCCCAGTTTGATCCGGAAAAGGTAAATTTGTATTTTGAAAGCAAGGCAGGAAAACTGCAGATTATAGAAAACGGCGTAGCTCTTCCTTACAGCGAGGAGGAGGCCACTAAAATTCTGTCACAGCCGGAGGTAACGGCTATTGCTGATATTCAAATGGGAACAGCTAAGGCTACTGCATGGGGCTGCGATTTAACATTTGATTATGTAAAAATTAACGCAGACTACAGGTCCTAATGCATATTGCAGAAGGATATTATAAAAGGGAGGATAATTATGAATTTAGATCCAATGATTATGCATAAAGCAGAGGTGCTTATAGAAGCTTTGCCTTACATACAAAGATTCAACAGGAAAATTATTGTAGTGAAATACGGCGGAAGCGCTATGCTGGACGAGGAACTGAAAAAAAGAGTGATCCAGGACGTAGTGCTTTTAAAGCTGACAGGCTTTAAGCCGATTATTGTTCACGGAGGCGGAAAGGAAATCAGCAAGTGGATCAATAAGGTAGGCATGGAGCCTAAGTTTGTAAATGGTTTAAGAGTAACAGACAAAGCTACTATGGAAATTGCCGAGATGGTCCTTAATAAAGTAAATAAAAGCCTGGTGCAGATGGTAAATGAGCTGGGCATAAAGGCTGTGGGAATCAGCGGAAAAGACGGAATGCTGTTAAAGTGTGAGAGGAAATATTCTAAAGGGCAGGATATTGGATTTGTTGGAGATATTAAGGAGGTAGATCCTAAAATTATTTATGATTTGTTAGAAAAAGACTTTCTTCCTATTATCTGTCCAGTAGGCTGCGACGAGCACTTGACCAGCTATAATGTAAACGCAGACGATGCCGCCTGCGCCATTGCCGAGGCAATGAAAGCTGAAAAGCTGGCCTTTCTTACTGATGTAGAGGGAGTTTACAGGGATTTTGAAGATAAGGATTCTTTGATTTCTGAGCTGACAGTAGAGGAAGCAAAGGAATTTGTAGCTGAGGGAGGCATCGGCGGAGGTATGTTGCCAAAGCTGCAGAATTGTATTGATGCCATTATGAGCGGAGTTTCCAGAGTTCATATTCTGGACGGAAGGATTCCTCACTGCCTGCTTTTGGAAATTTTTACAAATAAAGGTATTGGAACAGCCATTATAAATTCCAGGGAGGAAAGATATTATCATGGAAAATAAGGAACAGTTAATAGAAAAGGCAGAACAGACATTTTATAAAACCTACAACCGTTTTCCTGTAGTGTTTCACCATGGAAAGGGAGTATATTTGTACGATAACGAGAACAGGGAGTACCTGGATTTTGGGGCCGGAATTGCAGTTATGGCCTTGGGATACGGGGATAAGGAATATACTCAGGCCTTAAAGGACCAGGCGGATCAGCTTCTCCATGTTTCTAATTTATTTTATAATCAGCCATCTATAGAGGCAGGAGAAAAGCTTCTCCGTGTTTCAGAAATGGACCGGGTATTTTTTACAAACAGCGGGACAGAGGCGATTGAGGGAGCCTTAAAAATTGCAATCCGATATGCTTACAATAAAACCGGAAATCACGATCATCAGATCATTGCCATGAAAAATTCTTTCCACGGCCGCAGCCTGGGAGCTTTATCTGTAACAGGAAACGACCATTACCAGGAGCCGTTTCGCCCTCTGCTGCCAGGAATTGTGTTTGCAGAATTTAACAATCTGGACAGTGTAAAAGCTTTAGTAAATAATAAAACCTGCGCCATATTAATGGAAACTGTACAGGGAGAAGGCGGGATTTATCCGGCAACAGAAGAATTTATAAAAGGCGTAAGAAAGCTGTGCGATGAAAACAACATGCTTTTAATTTTAGATGAAATTCAGTGCGGTATGGGACGGACAGGAGAAATGTTTGCCTGGCAGGGCTACGGCGTAAAACCAGATGTAATGACAGTTGCCAAGGCCCTTGGAAACGGAGTGCCTATCGGAGCTTTCCTGGCATGTGGGGAAGCGGCTAAGGCTATGGTTCCGGGAGACCACGGCACTACTTATGGAGGAAATCCTTTTGTGACAGCAGCAGCTTCTAAGGTGCTGGATATTTTTAAAGAAAGAAATATTACAAGTCATGTAAAAGAAGTGGGAGAATATCTCCACGAAAAATTAGGGGCTCTGGCAGAAAAATATCCTGCGGTGAAGGAGTGCCGGGGCAAGGGGTTGATTCAGGGCCTGGAATTAAATACAGCGGCAGGGCCGGTAGTGTCCAAGGCATTATTGGAGGAGAGGCTGGTGTTAATCAGCGCGGGTGCCAATGTCATTCGTTTTGTGCCCCCTCTTGTCATTGAAAAATCTCATGTGGATTTAATGATAGAAAGGCTGGAAAACATATTTGAGAAAATGTCTTTGTCCTCTGAAACAGATATGGTATAATATGTTAGGATATGATACCTGATTATGCAGGGCATAATATAAACACCTGCACATGGATGGTAAAATCAGCGCAGATTCTGTAAGGGAGAAGAAATTATGACAGAGACAATGAATATTGATAGATTTTTAGAAACCTTATCTTCAAAAGCTCCGGTGCCGGGAGGCGGCGGGGCTTCTGCTGTTGGAGGAGCCATTGGAAACGCCCTGGGGCAGATGGTGGCAAATCTGACTATTGGAAAGAAAAAATACGCGGAAAATGAGGAGGAGATCAGGGAGCTGTTAGCCAGGATGCAGGAGCTGCAGAAGGAGTTTATTAATCTGGCGGACAGAGACGCTCAGGCCTTTACTCCTTTGGCAGCCGCCTACAGCCTGCCTGCTACAAATGAAGTGGAAAAAACTTATAAAGAGCAGGTAATGGAAATGAATCTATTAGGCGCCAGCCTGGTTCCTGTCAGCTTAATGGAACGGTGTATGGAGATGCTGATGATTTTGGAAATTATGGGGGAAAAGGGCAGTGTGATGGCTGTCAGCGACGTGGGAGTAGGAGTTCAGTTTATCAGAGCTTCTCTTACTGGAGCTGCCATGAATGTATTTATTAATACAAAGTCTATGAAAAACAGACAAAAGGCAGAGGAACTGAACACATATGCCATGAAAATGATCAGCGCAGGCACAAAGAAGGCAGATGAAATATATGGAAAAATTTTAAACAGCCTTCAGGGGACAGAAAAGGAGAAGCAGTAATGATTGCCATGAAGGGAGCGGAGGTCTCCGCTAAAATCAAAGAAGAAATAGATAAAAAGCTAGAACAGCTGGAGGGATATATTCCTGTTTTGGCCATAGTCCGCGTAGGAGAAAACCCAGATGATATTTCTTACGAAAAAGGCGCTGTAAAGCGGATGGAAAAGCTGGGAATGAAGACAAAGGTGTTCGCATATCCGGCTGATATCAGCAATCAGGAATTTAAATCCAGATTTGCTGAAATTAATCAGGATGCTGAGGTGGACGGAATTTTGCTTCTGCGCCCCCTTCCAAAGCATATTTGCGAAAAAGATATAGAAAAAATAATTTCTCCGGACAAGGATTTGGACGGTATTTCCCCGGAAAATATTGCAAAAGTATTTGCAGGAGATGAGTCAGGCTTTGCCCCCTGCACCGCAGAGGCAGTGATCCACGTTTTAAAAGCCAATCATATAGATTTGACAGGAAAGAAAATGACTATCGTAGGCCGCAGCATGGTAGTGGGAAAGCCGCTGGCGATGCTGGCTTTAAAAGAAAACGCCACTGTTACCGTCTGCCATACAAGGACAAAAGATTTAAAAGAGACCTGCCAAAAAGGAGACATTCTGGTGGCTGCTGCAGGAAAAGCTAAAATGTTAGACGGAAGCTATGTAAAGCAAGACGGTATTGTAGTGGATGTGGGAATTAATGTAGATGAAGACGGAAAGCTTTGCGGAGATGTGGATTTTCAGTCCTTAGAGGGAATCGCTTCTATGGCCACCCCGGTGCCGGGAGGCGTGGGGGCGGTGACGACCTCAGTTCTGGCTATGCATTTAGCGGAGGCTGCCTGCAGAAGGCATTGATGGAAGGGGAAATCCTAAAATATATTAGAATATGTTCATAGTACGACCTATGTTATCAATTACAATAGTGAAATGATAACATTAGGTCGTTTTTTATTTACTAATAAACTCTTGACATTTCTTTATTTTCGCAGTATTATTGTATTAGATACTTAATACAATAATACTGTCATACAATAGTGAAGAGGTGAAAACATGGAATGGAAGATATTAGATGACAGACCTATATGGATACAGCTGTCTGAGCAGATAGCTGCCAGGATTGCGGCAGGTGTTTATGGAGTGGGCGAACGCCTTCCGTCAGTGAGAGAATTTGCAGCTGACGCCGGGGTAAATCCTAATACTATGCAGAGGGCTATGGCTGATTTAGAAAGTCAGGGGCTGGTAATAACCAACAGGACATCAGGAAGGTGTGTGACGCAGGATATGGACATTATTGAAAGAAAAAGGGAGGAGCTTGCCAGAGAGCAGGTGAATCAGTTTTTGGAAAAAATGAGAGGAATGGGATTTACAGCTAAGGAGATTCAGACAGTGCTAGAAAGCGCTTTAAAGGAGGTTGGAAGATGAGTCAGGAATTATTTGTCTGCAGCGGACTGGAGAAAAGATTCGGAAGACATACGGTTTTGCACAATGTAAATTTAAGTCTGGAAAAGGGAAAAATTATAGGCCTTTTAGGCCCTAATGGTTCTGGCAAGACAACGTTAATTAAGCTGGCCAACGGCCTGTTAAAGCCAGACGGAGGAAGTCTTACTATAGATGGCAGGGAGCCGGGGATATACACAAAATCAGTAGTGTCCTATCTGCCTGACAGGATGTATTTTGCAGATTGGATGAGGGTGGAGGATATGATCCGCATGTTTTCTGATTTTTACAGGGATTTCAGAGAGGACGCAGTGCGGGAAATGTTAGGCAGCCTGAATATTTCCGCAAAAGAAAAAATGAAAACCTTGTCTAAGGGTACAAAAGAGAAGGTTCAGCTGGCTCTTGTAATGAGCAGAAAGGCAAAACTGTATTTGCTGGACGAACCTATTGGAGGAGTGGACCCTGCAGCCAGAGAGTTTATTTTAAATACTATTTTGACTAACTATTCAGAGGACGCTTCTGTAATAATTTCCACGCACTTAATTTCTGATGTGGAAAAGGTTCTGGATGAAGCCGTATTTTTAAAGGACGGCCAGATCGTAAGACATGATACTATAGATAATATTCGCAATAAAGAAGGAAAGTCTGTGGACCGTTTATTCAGAGAAATTTTTGCAGTTCCTATGCCGGCGTACAGAGAAGGATACAGAGAATTGTCCGAAAGGGCTTATGAGGAGGATTGGGTGAAGGACGAGAAAGAAGGGGGCGAAAAAAATGTTTAGAAAGCTTTTAAAATATGAATGGACGGCTTTGATGAGAACTATGTTTCCTGTTTATGGGGCAGTATTAGTGATTTCCCTTTTAAACGGAATTTTTCTCAGCGGAAATCCTATTTTAGAAAGACTGCCTTTAGCCGGATATGCAAAAGTGATTATGATGCTGCTGTATATTGGAGGAATGATTGCCATGTGGGTATTTACGGCAGTGATGGTGATGCAACGGTTTTATAAGGGCCTTTTAAGGCAGGAGGGTTATTTGATGTTCACCCTTCCGGTGAAGGCATGGCAGCTGGTGCTGTCAAAAGCATTGGCAGCATTCTTTATGGCAGTGTGCGCCACAATAGCTGCAGTGCTGTCTGTTGGACTTTTAATAGGTCAAGACTTTTTTGTTACATTAGGACAGCTGCCGGGAGCTATTGGACAGCTGGTCAGCCAGGCTTTAGCCTACGACAAAGGCGCTTTTGCTCACATGTCAATATTTGCAGTGGAGATAGGAGCGCTTTGTATAGCAGCCACATTTGGAGGAATTTATCATCTGTATACGTCTATGGCTTTAGGCCACATGTCAGGCACTCATAAGATTGCTTTATCTGTAGTATGGTATGTGGTGATCAGCGCAATATCTAACTTTATCAGCGCATTGATGATGGGAAATATTAGTTTGCTGAATAAATTAATAGATCAAATAACAGTTTCTTATTTGCCTCTTCATCTGCTCGCTTTAATTCCTCTGGCAGTGGAACTTATAAAGCTGGCGGCATTTGCAGTGATCACAGATTACATTCTTAATAAAAAGCTGAACCTGGAGTAATAGAAGCAAAACGGTCGGGAGATTAAAAAAATGAGCCTGGCCGTTTTTTTCTGCATTTTTCCATGGGAAGAATATTTTTGGTGTAAATGCGAAAAATATGAATAAGTTTCAGATCCAAAATCAGAGGAATCTGCAATTTATAAATGAAAATGGAGGGAATGAAAATGTGGGGAATTATAGTGGCGCTATTGTCAGGAGCTTTAATGAGTCTGCAGGGAGTATTTAACACTGAGGTGACAAAACAGACTAGCGAGTGGGTGTCCGCCGGCTGGGTGCAGCTGACTGCATTTATTACCTGCGCCGTAATCTGGATGTTTACAGGAAGGCCCAGCGTAACGGGGCTGATGTCAGTAACCCCTAAATATATGCTGATCGGAGGCGTGTTAGGGGCGTTTATTACATTTACTGTAATTAAAAGTATGGGAAGCCTGGGACCGGCCAGAGCGGCTCTTTTAATTGTGGTGGCTCAGATTATTGTAGCTTATGGAATCGAGCTGTTTGGCTTATTTGGCGTGGAAAAAGCGGCTTTTGAGTGGAAGAAGGCAATAGGAGCAGCAGTAGCCATTGCAGGAATTATTATTTTTCGATATTGATTTATTATGATGTTTTATGTAAAATAGTAACAGCAGACTGAATGCGGTATTTCCCCTTTGTAAAAGGAGAAATATTATGAAAAAACAACAATGGAAAATGCTGTTGGCTGTAGTGTGCATGTTGGCTGCAGGCGCCTGTTACAGCTGCGGCGGCAATGAAGAAATTAGGCAAGACAGTGGTAGTGTTCTGGAGCTTCAAGGTGAAAAACTGGCTGAGGAGTCTGCTCAGAAGTCTGGAGAAACAGATGAAAATCTGCAGCAGAGGGAGACAGAGGCCTTAAACACAGAAGAAGAGAAACAGAACTGCCACTATGTACATATTTGTGGAGAAGTGGTTTTTCCAGGAGTTTACGAGGTGGAAGAGGGCAGCCGGGTATTCCAGGCAGTAGAGAAGGCGGGAGGATTTACGCCGGAGGCAGCGGAGGAATATTTAAACCTGGCTGAGCCTACTGCAGACGGAATGAAAATCATAGTTCCGTCTCTGGAGGAAGTAAGAGATTTGGAGCTTTATTCTTCCTCAGTACAGGAGCAGGCGAATAAGGCGCAGGGGGATTTGACTGTATCTGTAGTTAATTTAAATACAGCTACCAGGGAGCAGCTGATGACCCTGGCAGGAATCGGGGAATCCAGGGCGGAGGATATTATCAGATACAGGGAGGAAAAAGGAAAGTTTCGCAGTATAGAAGAAATTAAAAATATTCCTGGGATTAAGGATGCTGTATTTGAGAAAATTAAAGACAAAATAGGCGTATAAGGAGAAGTGAAATAGATGGCAAGAGCATTAGTGGTAGATGATGAGAAATTAATTGTAAAAGGGATTCGTTTTAGTCTGGAACAGGACGGAATGGAAGTAGACTGCGCCTATGACGGGGAAGAGGCGATTAATATGGCAAAGCAGAAGGAGTACGATATTGTGCTGCTGGACGTTATGCTGCCAAAATATGACGGCTATGAGGTGTGCCAGGCAATCAGGGAATTTTCAGAGATGCCTATTATTATGCTGACGGCTAAGGGCAATGACATGGACAAGATTCTGGGATTAGAGTACGGGGCAGATGATTATATTACCAAGCCCTTTAATATTCTGGAGGTGAAGGCCAGAATCAAGGCTATTTTAAGGCGCAATTCCAGAAGGTCTGCAGGAGGCGGAAAACAAAAGGAAAAGGTAGTGACGGCAGGAGACTTAAAGCTGGATTTAGAGGGCAGAAGAGTATTTATCAGCGATAGAGAAATCAAGCTGACAGCCAAGGAGTTTGATTTGCTGGAGCTGCTTGTGTGCAATCCGAATAAGGTGTACAGCAGGGAAGCTCTTTTAACTTTTGTGTGGGGAAATAAAGCCATGGATTCAGGAGACGTGCGGACTGTGGACGTCCATGTAAGGCGTTTAAGAGAGAAAATTGAGCCAAGCCCCAGCGACCCTAAATATGTTCACACAAAATGGGGCGTAGGATACTATTTCAGAGGCTAGAGGATTTTAGCGGCTAGAAGATTTTAGCGGTTAGAGGGAGAGAAAATAATTGGAGTACATAATCAGAACAGTAAGGCCTGAGGATTTAGAGGCAGTGGCTAAGGTGGAAAATATATGTTTTCCGGCTGCGGAGGCGGCGGAGAGAGAGGTAATAAAACAGAGAATACAGACCTTTCCAGACAGCTTTTTTGTGGCTGAGAAAGACGGAATAATCATAGGTTTTATTAACGGGGCTGTCAGCGACAGAAAAACAATCTGCGATGAAATGTTTCACCAAACATCATTTCACCAGCCAAAGGGAGCATATCAAAGTATTTTTGGACTGGACGTGATCCCGGAATTTCAGAGGCAGGGAGTGGCCGCGGCTTTGATGAGACATATGATCAGAGAATCAGAGAAGGCCGGCAGAAAGGGCCTGATTCTCACCTGTAAGGACAAGTTGCTTTCCTATTACAGTAAATTTGGATATAAGAATCTGGGAGTATCAGCATCTGTCCACGGGGGAGCTGTGTGGTATGATATGATTCTGGAGTTTGACAGATGAAAATTACACTTGTTACAGTAGGAAAAATAAAGGAAAAGTATTTACAGCAGGCGATATCTGAATATGAAAAGCGGCTAAGCAGATACTGCAAGCTGGAGATTATTCAGGTGGCGGACGAGAAAACTCCCGAGGGGGCTTCAGCGGCCTTGGAAGAGCAGATCAAAGAGAAGGAAGGGGAGCGGATTCTGGCCCAGATTAAGGAGGGCGCATATGTAGCCGCCTTAGCTATTGAGGGAGAGATGCTGGATTCTGTAGAGCTTTCCGAGAAAATAGATAAACTGGGAGTGTCAGGAGTAAGCCAGATTGTGTTTGTAATTGGAGGGTCTTTAGGCTTATCTCAAAAGGTATTAAAAAGGGCGGATTATAAGCTTAGCTTTTCTAAAATGACATTTCCTCATCAGCTGATGAGAGTGATTTTACTGGAACAGATTTATAGAAGCTATAGAATTATTCACGGCTGTCCTTATCACAAATAAAAGGAGGGGCTGCTGCAAATAGCCGGCGGTATGAAAAAGCCAGCATATATTGCAGCAGCCCCTTTACTGATTTATCCAGGCTGTCAGCCTAAACACTGATTCTAATAATTAATTAACAAGAGCAATGTTGAACTTAGCCTTGCGGTAGAATTTCCAAATAATAATTGCAGGTATACCAAAAAATAATACAAGAGTTGAAAGACCGCCTAACACTGCATATACAATCATAATTAAAATTATTGCTAAATTCATTTTTCCATCCCTCCTTTTTCCACACATCATATTACTTGTTTTTTTGAAATAGTGGAAGAGGTTTTAACGGTTCTTAACGATATTGATACAACTTATTAACACTTTATTAACGGGAGGGCTAATTTGTCTATACATGCCATATTCATATGTAAAAGTATATTGACAAAAGTATGCGGTGTGAATAATACTATGATTTAGTAAGAAGAGAAAAAATCCTGGAAAAAAATTAGTGAGAAAGGAAAGGCCTATATGACAATACCGGAAATGTTAGATGAGCTGCTGAGAAAGGCAGAGCAGGATATGGAATTGAAAAAACAGTTTTTAGAAACAAAAAAACAGGAGAATCCCCTTTCTGCGTTTTGTGGAAAATGCAGAGAACTAGGATACCCTATATATGAAATGGAGTTAATTGGGGCAGGGGAGGAATTTTATGCTGCAATGAAAAGAAGCACCAACGGCGGCGGTGAAAATTCACCGGTTTTAGAAGGAGAGGATGATTTTTACAGCGCATTTTTTGTAAGCCTGGAAAGATCACTATAAAATGGAGGGGAAAATGGAAAATCAGGAGCCAAAGCACAAAAGAAGGGTAAGGTATAAAGGCACTCATCCCAGAAGCTACAAGGAGAAATATAAAGAGCTGCAGCCGGAAAAATATAGGGACACTGTAGAAAAGGTAATAAAAAAAGGAAGCACGCCGGCAGGAATGCATATTTCCATTTGTGTAAAGGAGATACTGGATTTTCTTCAAATACAGCCGGGACAAAAAGGGCTGGACGCTACTTTAGGATATGGTGGCCACACTTTGGAGATGTTAAAATGCCTGCAGGGAAAAGGCCACATATACGGGCTGGACGTAGATCCTATTGAGTCGGAAAAAACCAGACAGCGTTTGGAAAAAGCAGGATTTGGGCCGGATATGGTTACTGTAAAGCTTCTGAATTTTGCCTATATTGATCAGGTGGCGAAAGAGGCGGGCCCCTTTGATTTTATATTAGCTGATTTGGGAGTATCTTCTATGCAGATTGACAACCCGGACAGAGGCTTTTCTTATAAATTTGAAGGCCCCCTGGATCTGCGGCTGAACCCGGAGCAGGGGATTTCTGCGGCAGAGCGTTTAAGGACAATCAGCCAGGAGGAACTGCAGGGGATGCTGGAGGAAAACTCAGATGAACCTTATGCTCAGGAAATATCAAAGGTAATTGCAGATAAAATCAGAAAAGGGCAGGAGATTCAGACGACTACTCAGCTAAAGCAGGCCATAGAAGAGGCCTTGCATTTTATTCCGGAGGCGGAACGAAAGGAAACAGTGAAAAAAACTTGTCAGAGGACATTTCAGGCTTTGCGAATTGATATTAATAATGAATTTGAAGTTTTATATCAGTTTATGGAAAAACTGCCCTATGCCTTGAAAGAGGGAGGACGGGCAGCTATTTTAACCTTCCATTCCGGGGAAGACAGACTGGTGAAAAAGTCTATGAAACAATATTTGAAAGAAGGAGTTTACAGCAGTATTAGTACAGAAGTAATTCGTCCGTCAGCTGAGGAGTGCGCCAGAAACAGCCGGGCCCGTTCCACCAAAATGAGATGGGCCGTTAAGGCCTGAGATATTTAAAGGAGCTTACATGAGCAGAACACGAATTGTTTTTTTCCTGGCTGCAGCAATTTTTCTATGCGGCTGCAGTAATTTAGGATTTTACGGAGGAAGGCTGGATAAATATACAGGTGAGGCATATGTAAAAGCATATACAGAAACCCCGGCAGAAAAGTCTGTAAAGGAGACCAGGGAGCAAGGTGAAGGGCAATTTAAGGAGCAGCAGGCGCAGACGGAAAGTCTGGAGGAAAGCCAGGCTGCAACTGAAGCTGTCTTGGAAAATACAAACCAGGCAGTGCTTTTGTTTGCCGGAGATGTGCTGCTGTCCGACCACGTTTTAAACGCCTATAATAAGGGCGGAGGTATTTCCGGGGTGTTAGATCACGGATACAGAGAAGAAATAGAGCAGGCAGATTACTTTATAGCAAATCAGGAGTTTCCTTTCAGCAACAGAGGGCAGGCTGCAGAAGACAAACAATACACCTTTCGTCTGCCAGAAGAAAAGGTTTCTATATTAAATGAAATGAATATTGACCTGGTAACGTTGGCTAATAACCACGCGTTAGACTTTGGAACAGACGCTTTGTTAGACACCTGCAGGGTGTTAGACCAGGCAGGGATTAAGCACGTAGGAGCCGGCGCAAATTTAGAGGAGGCGAAAAAGCCGGAGATTACAGATATTACTGGAATAAAAATTGGCTTTATAGGCGCTTCCAGAAAAATTCCCGTGCCAGAGTGGGCGGCAGGCAAAAACAGCCCTGGTATGCTGGTGTCTTATGATCCTGCTCAGCTGACAGCTTTAATAGAGGAGACAAAGCCCCAGTGCCATATTCTTGTTGTGTATATTCACTGGGGAGAGGAGCGGGAAGAAATGCCGGAGGAATACCAAAAAACATTAGGCAGACAGTGTATTGACGCAGGGGCGGATATAGTAATAGGAAGCCATCCCCATGTGCTGCAGGGCATAGAATATTATCAGGGAAAACCTATTGTATACAGTCTGGGAAATTTTGTGTTTGGCAGCAGTATTCCAAAAACAATGCTGTTAAAAGTAAAAATAGAAGATGATCAGACCCGGCTGTCTTTAATACCGGGAACATCATCCGCCGGATATACCAGGAAGCTGGAGGATGAAACGGCTGTAAAAGAGTTTTATGACTATATAGAAACAATCTCTTTTGGTATTACAGTTGATGAAGATGGCAGGGTAAATGAGGGAAAAGAATAGAATTTTTGCGTTTACTTAGATTTTGTTTGACAACTTATAAAGAGTAAGATATAAATAACATAGAAAAACTATCTGAATTTTAAAAATTGGGAATGGCAGATTCAGTTTTTTAATATTATTATGTTATAGGAGGAATTGGTATGGACGAAATGAACAAGAATTTTATGTCAAATAACACAGCTCCAGTGAATGATAACGGTGGTTTTTTATGGGGACTGTTAGGCTGCTGTATTCCGATTGTAGGTTTAGTTCTGTTTTTAGTATGGAAAGATCAGAAGCCAAGGACAGCTAAGGCAGCAGGAATTGGCGCCCTGGTATCTGTAATTATCGGTATTTTGTGGTATGTTGTAATGTTTATTCTCGGAATTGGCCTTGCCGC
Source organism: Lachnoclostridium edouardi (assembly GCF_900240245.1). Lineage (GTDB taxonomy): Bacteria > Bacillota > Clostridia > Lachnospirales > Lachnospiraceae > Lachnoclostridium_A > Lachnoclostridium_A edouardi. Next base: position 1,100,330 of record NZ_OESQ01000001.1, on the reverse strand, counting down.
AGCAGGAATGTAAAATGGGTAAGTTTTTGAGAATCTTTTTTGGCTGTCATGCCAGACCAGATCGCTCATTTTTCTTTCACGGCAAACAATTTCCCATATGTGCCAGGTGCACAGGTGAATTAATAGGAATCCTTTTGGGGATTCCTATTGCTTTATTTATAGGGTATCCCAGTTTCCTTGTCACCCTGGCTTTAATGGCCCCTATGGTTATAGACGGATTTGTTCAGCTTTTAACCTCCTATGAAAGCAAAAATTATAAGCGGTTGATTACAGGTATATTATTTGGAATAGCATTTGTATTTTTCCTGATTTATTTTCACAGAACATGCGTTATGACGGCAGGGTTAATATTAAAACAATTTATGGAACCAGACAAGGTAGAAGCTGCCATGGAATTGTTTATGTAGCGCAGGCAAGGAGGAAATTATGAAATATTATATGGCCCCTATGGAGGGAATTACAGGATATATTTTCAGAAACGCCTGCCATAAATACCTTTATCACATGGACAAGTATTTTACCCCGTTTATCACTCCTACACAGACCAGAAAATTTAAAACAAGAGAAGTGGAAGATGTGCTGCCGGAGCATAATCAAGACATGTATGTAGTTCCGCAAATTTTGACAAATAAAGCCGACGACTTTATCTGGGCGGCCAGAGAGCTGGAAAAAATGGGCTACAGGGAAATTAATTTAAACCTGGGATGTCCTTCCGGCACGGTGGTGGCAAAAAAGAAAGGATCAGGATTTTTGGCTGACCAGGAGCAGCTGGACATATTTTTTGGCCAGGTGTTTTCACAGCTGGATATGAAAATATCTGTGAAAACCAGAATTGGAAAGGACAGCCCTGATGAATTTCAGGGATTAATGGAAATATATAATAAATATCCTTTTGAAGAGGTGATTATACATCCCAGAATCCAGAAGGATTTTTATAATAATCATCCTGATCTTCAAACCTTTCAATGGGCATATGAAAACAGCCTTCACCCTTTATGTTATAACGGGGATATAAGGACAGGAGATGATTATAAAAGTATTTCAGAAGCTTTTCCTAACCTGAAGGCCGTAATGATAGGCAGAGGAATCTTGAGAAGCCCAGGTTTGATGGGAGAAATTACAGGGCAGAAAGAAATTGAGAAAAAAACAGTAAAAGCATGGCACGACGAAATATGTAAAGGTTACTGCCAAATCTTTTCCGGTGACAGAAATGTGCTTTTTAAAATGAAGGAAATATGGTTTTATTTAATGCCCCTGTTTTCAGGAAAAGAGGGGCTGGAGAGAAAACTAAAAAAGGCGAAAACATTAACAGAATATCAGTCTGTTGTGGAGATGATTTTTGAATCTAAGTAAGTTTTCCCTTACATTTGTACATACCAGTCAGTTAGAAAGCTTATGGTATGTACAGATGTAGGGGGATTTTTATTTATTTAAGCTTTAACTTTCCAGGCGTTCTGCCAACTGGTCCAGGGAGGCAAAGTGGTATCCCATTTCTTCCCATTTTGTCAGCAGTTCATCTAAAATGGCTGCGTTAGTGCTGGAGGTGCTGTGAAGCAGCACTACAGCGCCTGGATGTATGCGGCCTAAAAGCTTGTTAAAGGCCTCCTCCTTACTGGGCTGTTTATCTTGATACCAGTCAACATAGGCAAGGCTCCAGAAAAAGGTTTTATACCCCATTTCATTTGCCATTTTTAAATTAGATTCGCTGTATTTTCCCTGAGGAGGGCGGTAATAGCGGCTCATAGGTTTTCCTGTGATCTCCTGATACTTTTCTTCCAGACTGCTTAATTCCTGCCCAAAAGCTTCGGCGGTGGAGATTTTAGACATGTCGGGATGGTGGTATGTATGATTGCCTACAATATGGCCCTCGTCTGCCATCCGCTTTACCAGATCAGGGCTGGTCTCTAAATAGTTCCCTACCAGAAAAAATGCAGCGGGAGCATTGTGTTTTTTCAAAGCGTCTAAAATCGGCTCTGTATTTCCGTTTTCATATCCTGCGTCAAAGGTCAGATAAATAACTTTTTCATCTGTATTATCCACGTAACAGGCGTTGAAATCCTTTAGATAATCTGGAGTGGCGTTGCCTACAGGCGCCTGGCCCTGAGTTTGAAAGTTAAGTCCCCAGTTGCCGTCTGCAGAGGCAGAGGCTGCCTCAGATGGAGGGGAAACCAGCATAGCCGCGCCTGAGCCAAGCAGATAGGCGGCCAAGAAAAGCAGGGCGGTAAGAGACAGTTTTTTCAAAGAAAAAGGTATTTTATTCATAGTAACATTCCAACATAGTTTTGTATCCAGTATATGAAAGAAACAGAGAGAAAATGCGCTGCTTGTAGCCAGAAAAAATCTATGGTATAATTATGAGAAATATTTATGGCTAATGGGAAAAGAAGTTAGCAGAAGGAGGAAAAATAATGAGACAGAAGCTAATGACGTTTATAACAGCAGCAATAGCAGGAGTATTCCTGGCAGGATCATCCTTTTGCAGCTTTGCAAAAAGTGATAGTGAAAAGGAAGCCTTAGAGCAGGTAGGAGGCCTGTGGTGGGACGACGACGGCACTGCCAATTGGGATGAGGTAGATGGGGTATACCAGTACGAGGTCAGCTTATACAGAGACGGTTCAAAGGTAACTACAGAAAAGACAAAATCTGAGAAATATAAGTTTTATTCTAAAATGACAAGAGACGGAGAGTACTCTTTCCGAGTAAGGGCTTTGGCAAAATCCAGCGATAAGGATTATAAAAGCGGCCCATGGTCTGAAAGATCAGAGACATTTGATGTAGATGACGATTTTGCAGAAACAGTAAAAAAACGGAAAGAAAGCAGCAACTCCGCCAATGAAAACGGCGGTCCGGGAGTAACAGGGGGCACAGAAAATCAGACTCAGCCTGAAATTCAGGCGGGATGGCAGCAGGACCAGTTGGGCTGGTGGTGGCGTAACCAGGACGGCTCCTACCCTGTAAGTCAATGGATGGAAATTAACGGAAAATGGTATTATTTTAATGAAAACGGTTATATGAGAACAGGTTGGATTTCAGTAGGCGGTCTTTGGTATTACTGTGACCAGTCCGGAGCCATGCTGGCGAACACCACAACGCCTGACGGATATCAGGTAGATGGAAACGGAGTGTGTGTACAATAACCAGAAACGGAGGCATATCTTCTGATTAGGCGGGGCTGTAAAAAAAACAGCTCTAAAAAAACGCTGAGGTCGTGAGATTTCAGCGTTTTTTTGGTATAATTAATTATGCGACTAACTAAAAATACCAATAATAATTATACTGTAAGATAATTAAAATTACCATTAGAAATTGAAAAATTAATTGATATTTCTGATCCTGTATATACTTTCTGCGAAGTAATGGATCACATTGACCTATCAGGATATTTTGTAGAGAAGGGATACAAAACAGGTCGTCCAAGATGTGATGAACAGAAACTCCTCAAAGTAATACTCTTTGCTTTTATGGAACACGGAATCTGTTCTCTGAGAAATATTGAAAAACTCTGTAGAAATGATATCCGATACATGTACCTGCTTGATGGCATGAGAGCCCCTTCCTTTGTTACTTTCGGCAACATCATCCGAAATGAACTTACAGATTCAATCGAACAGATTTTTTTGGATGTGAATACTTATATTTTTGAAAAAGACCAGGTGGATCTGGAACATACTTATATCGATGGTACTAAAATAGAGGCGAATGCGAATCGATATACCTGGATATGGAAAAAATCTTGTACAAAAAATCGAGATAAGGTTTTTAAAAAGATTTCAATGCTGATCGAGGCCATGAACCAAAACGTGTTAAGCTATTTCGGTGTAAAGCTTCAAAAGAGGGAAGAGTATGCCGTTGATTATGTTTGTGAACTGTTGGAAATGTACAAAAAAGAAACAGCTCTGAAGGAGTCCTCGTTTGTTTCCGGCTGTGGTCACAGAAAAAGTATTCAGCAAAAACAGTATCAGGAATTGCAGAGATATCTTGAACGCTTGAAAACATATGCACATCATATAGAAATCTGTGGAGATGAAAGAAACAGTTATTCCAAAACAGACCATGATGCCACATTTATGCGTTTAAAAAGAGATTACATGGGAAATGATCAGCTGCTTCCAGCGTATAATCTCCAGACTGCTGTCTGTGATGAATACATTGCGGCAGTAGATGTAAAACACTATGCATCAGATATGGAATGCTTTGTTCCGCTGATGGAGAAATTTAATGAAATGTACGGACATTACCCCAAATATCCAGTTGCCGATGCGGGATATGGTTCTTACAATAACGATCTTTATTGTGAAGAGCATGGGATGGAAAAGTATATGAAATTCACTATGTTCAAGAAAGAAACAACAGATAAGAAATATCATAAAGACCCATATCGTGCTGTAAACTTTGGAAGGGATGAATCTGGGAACCCGATCTGCCCAAATGGCAAGAGATTTTACTTTAAAGGCAAACGTCATGTTTATAAGAATAAATATGGAAGAACAGAAGAACTCTATGAATGTGAATCTTGAGATGGTTGCCAGCATAAAAAAGAATGCAGTTCAAAGGCCTCTGGTAATCGAACAATTCGCATGAATCAGGAATTGACAGCCATCCATCAGGAGGTGATCAAAAATCTTGAAACCACCCAAGGAAGTCTTTTAGGAATGAATCGAAGTATTCAGGCAGAAGGAACATTTGGGATTTTAAAGTGGGATAAATCTTACAAAAGATTATTTCGGAGAGGCGAGAAAAACGTAATACTCGAAGTCACATTGATTTCGTGTGGCTTTAACCTTTATAAATATCATAATAAAAAGCGGAGACAAGAAATAGTTGCTTAAAATGTAAAAGTTATACATATAGCTTTATTAAGTGTACGTTTTTTTACATATAAGATCAGAAATCATGTTCATATAACAGATATTGAAACAAGGAATCGCCAGAACCGGCATTTGCCGGAACTGGCGATTCCTAATTAAGGACTTATTTTACAGCCCCGATGGAATATCTTTAGATGAAAGTAAGTGGGAATGCAGGTATCATACGAAAATTATAATATAGAAATCAACAGCAGAAAAACTCCTATGGCACAAAACACAGAAAGATACAAAATTGCATGGTATAAATTCTTCATAAAAATCCCCCCATTTTTATTTCTTTAGTTTTTTGGTTGATTATTTCTTTTGTGTATCGGCTGGTTTTTTAGAAAGCCTGTCTGTAAGAGTCATAATTAAGTTTAAGTCATCTTTATTCAGCGTGCGGGCAGTATTAAGAAAGTTTGTAAATTTCTCATCATTTAAGGAAATATCTGAATTAAAGAAATCGGCGGGGGTAATCTGAAAAATATCACAAATATCGAAAAAGCTTTCCATAGAAGGATACGCCTGCTGAGAGACAATCTTATTAATATAGCTGTTGCTTCTTCCCAAGGCGGAGCTTAAACCATATTCAGTCATTGATTTAGACTCCATTAATTCGATAATTCTCAAGGCCACAAAATTTTTGTCCATATGTTTACCTCCCATATACTAGTATAGAGGAAATAGAGCAATGACCTTTTTAATACAATTCTCTAAATTATAGTTCATATATAATTTGTGGAGAATATAATTCTATATTTGCATTTTTAGTAGAAAAATATTCTTAATAGATGTGATATTTCTTAACATAAAAAAAGCAGACAGGCAAAACACACATTTTAGTTATGTTTTACCTGCCTGTTTTTTTATTTCACTCGTTCCTCGTTCCATAAAAACGGACGGGCCCCCCAAACTTCGCTATGGCGAACTTTGGGTAGCAAATAGTTTCGCGCTTTGGCGCTCAACTATTTTTTATTTAAAACTGTTTAACTCATCATCACTAAATGGGCCACAGCGATTTCATTGTCTTCCCGGAATCCCTGGGCGCACACCTGAATATTAAAAATATAATCTTTGTCCAGTCCTGTGGCCAAGGCTATCTGCTCAATATTTTGTCCTTCAGAGGCCAGTTTGAGCACAGTCTTCACGTCCTCAACTGTTTTTTCCAGCTCTCCTTTCTTTAAGACCACTTCCTCCTCCGGCTGATGGTCAATAAAATCCTCCAGGGAAAGCTGTTTTTTATTTGTATCTTCTTTATAATAATCCTCTGATAATTCCCAGTCTAATTCTCTGTCCGTTTGGTTTTTCTCATAGTCAGCCATTTGTCGTCCTCCTGATTTTGTGGTTGTTTTTATCATAGACATTTCTCCATGGATTTGCAAGTTGATTTTTTGGAATAAAAAGTTGTCCCGGTCATATATTGAGGTAAGGAGGAGGGAGAAGGATGGATAAAAAAGAACGACTGCTTCAGATTTTTTCTAAGGAAATTCGGTCTGTTTTAGAGGGGATGGAAAAAGATTTTAAGGGACTGCAGGAAATCCGCCTTAGAATCCAAAGGCCTCTGCTGATTATATGGAATGATGAAGAATATTATGTAAATGTAAATGGAAATGTGGACAAAGAGGGAAAATCCCCCTTTATTGTAACAAAGAAAATGATGAAGGAAACTTTAGAATGTATGAGCAGCTATTCTCTATATGCATTTGAAGAAGAAATCCGTCAGGGATTTATTACAATTCAAGGGGGACACCGCATTGGAATTGCAGGAAAAACAGTGCTGGATGAAAGGGGAATCAGAACAATTAAATATATTTCTTATATTAATGTACGTCTTGCTCATCAGATTCCAGGATGTGCAGAAGAAATTATGCCTTATTTGTGCAAAGAGGGAAAAGTACTGCATACATTAATTATTTCCCCACCAAGGTGTGGAAAAACCACATTGCTGAGAGATGTAGTAAGGCAGATTTCAGACGGAAGTATGGGAATGCCGGGAATGACAGTAGGGGTTGTAGATGAAAGGTCGGAAATTGCATCCTGCTTTCAGGGGGAGCCTCAAAATGATATTGGAATCCGCACAGATGTGCTGGACTGCTGTCCAAAGGCCAAAGGAATGCTGATGCTGATCCGCACCATGTCCCCCAGAGTAATTGCAGTGGACGAGATTGGCAGCAGAGAAGACGTGGAAGCCATAGAATATGTAATAAACTGCGGCTGCAAGCTCCTTGCCACTGTTCACGGCAATTCCATAGAAGATATACGTCAAAAGCCTGTGCTTAGGAGGCTGGTTCAGGAAAAAGCCTTTGAGCGGTACGTAGTGCTGGACGGCAAAGATCACGCGGGAACAGTGTCCCAGATTTACGATTCTATGGGCAACAGCCTATATAGAGCAGAAGCAGGAGGCGCCGTATGATAGAAGGACTATTAAAAATAAGCGGGATTTTTTTAACAGGAGCCGGCGCCGCAGGACTGGGGGTTGCAATGGGCAGACAGTGGAGAGATCACAGAAAGCTGTTAGAAGATTTAAGGAAAATGATTTTGCTTCTGAGAGGGGAAATCTTATATCAGGGAGCGCCCTTAGAGGAGGCATTTGAAAAGGCGGGAGAAAAAACAGAATGCTGTTTAGGAAATCTGTTTTGTAAAACTGCAGAAAGGCTGGCAGAAAGAAATGGGGAAACCTTTTACAATATTTGGAAAGCAGAGGTGGACAGTTTGGAGCGGAAAATTCCCTTGTCAGCTTCAGACAGACAGCAGCTAAGAGAATTCGGGGAACACCTGGGATATCTGGACAGGGACATGCAGGAAAAAACAATTCATCTGTATATCCAGCAGCTAGACGGCGAGATTTCCTATTTAAAAGAACATCAGAGAGAAAGATCAAGACTGTGTATGAGTCTTGGAATGGCAGGAGGATTTTTCCTGATTATTGTTTTATGCTAAGGAGGACCTTATGGGAGTCAATCTGATATTTAAAATTGCAGCTGTAGGAATTCTTGTGTCCATAATCTGCCAGGTGCTAAAACACAGCGGCAGAGAAGAACAAGCCTTTCTGACCAGCCTGGCGGGACTGATTTTAGTGCTGTTTTGGCTGATCCCCTATATTTATCAGCTGTTTGAAACAGTAAAACAACTGTTTGCCTTGTGAGAAAAGAGGAGTAAGCATGACGATTATGACCATGGCAGCGGCGGCATTGGCGGCAGTTATGCTGGCTGTGCAGATGAAAGCGGTGAAAAGTGAATATAGTACATATTTAATCATGGCGGCGGCTTTTTTTATCTTTTTCTATGGAATCGGCAAGCTGAAAATTATTATGGAGTCCATGGAAAAGATTATTTCTTACATTAAAGTAAATCAGGTGTATTTAACCACGCTTCTGAAGATGATTGGGATTACTTACGTAGCGGAATTTGCCTCTGGCATCTGCAAGGATGCAGGGTACGGGGCCATAGGCACCCAGATAGAAATATTTGGAAAATTATCTATTTTAGCAGTCAGTATGCCTATTTTTCTGGCTCTTATGGAAACCTTACAGAGGTTTATGGCATGAATAAAGGAAAAATCATATTTTTTTTGATATGCATTATAAATTTGACTGGATTTTTTGTTATGAATACTCCGGCTGCAGAGGAAATAGGAGGGGAGGGACTTCCTGGGGAAGAAGCTTTATCAGACTATGATTTCTCCCAGATAGAGTCATTTCTCAAAAGCAGCCAGGAAGCAGAGACAGTGCCCTTTTCATTTACGGACATGCTGCTTCTTCTGATGCAGGGGGATGTGTCAAAGGTGCTGGAACAGGCGGGACAATCTTTCAGGCAGGCCCTGGCAGGAGGAGTGGGAAACAACGGAAAGCTGCTGCTTCAGATGATTATTTTAGGGCTGTCAGGAGCTATTTTTACTAACTTTTCCAGCATTTTTACCTCCAGCAGTATTTCGGAAACAGGATTTTTTGCTATATACATGCTGATGTTTACATTCCTGGCAGCCAGCTTTTTTGCCAGTATTACCTTGGCGGGACAGGCAGTGGAGGCCCTTTTGGAGTTTATGAAGGTGTTGATGCCCTCCTACTTTTTGGCAGTAGCATTTGCAGGAGGCAGCGCCTCGTCTCTGGTGCTTTATGAATCTATGTTTTTAGCAGTAACCTTAGTAGAATGGCTGGTAGCCAGGATTCTAATTCCGCTTATGAAAATATATTTTCTGTGTTCCCTGGCAGGCCATATGGCAAAGGAAAATATGCTGTCCAGACTGACTGACTTAATACGCACCGTGGTTTCCTGGAGCATGAAAACAGTCATGGGCATAGTTCTGGGCTTAAATGTGATTCAGGGCATGATTCTTCCCTATGTAGATGCAGTAAAAAATTCTACCCTGGAAAAAGCGCTGGAGGCAGTACCTGTAGTGGGAAAAGGGGCCGGAGTAGTGACGAAAATGGTGCTGGGCTCAGGGATTCTTATAAAAAATACTATGGGTGTGGCGGCGGTAATTATATTGGCAGCCATGATATTAATTCCTGTGATTAAGCTTTTACTTTTAGCTTTTATGTACCAGTGCGCGGCGGCGGCTATGGAGCCGGTGTGCGACAAAAGGCTTGTATCCTGTTTAGGCGCCGTGGCTGAAGGACATAAAATATTAATCCGCCTGGTAGTATCCTCCTTTGCCCTGTTTGTTTTAGTAATAGCAGTGGTGTGCAGCGCCACAAACGCCACATATTTTTCAGGGTAAGTCTTATATATGAAAAGGAAAATAAAAATGCAGGCAGGGAGGCAGTCAAATGGAAATTCTTTACGGGTGGGTTAAAAATATTGTGTGCTTTACAATTTTTATGACAGCCCTGGAAAATTTTCTGCCTAACGGAAAATATGAAAAATACATTAGGCTGTTTGCCGGTATGGTAATGATTTTAATTGTTATACAGCCTCTCACTTTAGGGTTAGGGCTGGAGGGGAAAATCGCCGGATATTTTGAAGAATACTCTTTTCAAAGTCAGGCCTCTGACTTTCAGGGCAGCCTGGAGGCTGCGGAGGAAAAGCGGCTGAGCCAGCTGATTGACGGGTATGAACAGGCTGTGGCCCAGGACATGACGCAAATAGCAGAGGGAGCCGGCCTTTTGGTAATAAAGATTCAGCCGTATTTAGAGGAGAATCAGGAATCTGAGGATTTTGGAACAGTAAAACAAGTATCTGCTGTTTTTCAAGGTAAAAGTGCAGATTACTATGAGGAAACTGCAGAGTTTAGAAGAAAGCTGACAGATTATTATGAAGTGGAGGATCAATATGTGGAAATTCAATTTAAAAATGGATAGGGACAAATGGCTGATGGTGACAGCGGCCGGCATATGTCTGTTAATTCTGGCGATACCTCCAAACAAAACTCAGGTTCCGGCTTCCAGAGAACCAGTGGAAAGTACGCAGCAGAATCAGTGGACCAGCAGCGGAAAAACTTATGAAAAACAAATGGAGGATCGGGTAAAGGCTTTATTAAGCACTGTGGACGGAGTGGGAAAAGTAGACGTTATGATTGTGCTGAAGGCCTCCGGCGAAAAGGTGATGCATGTAGACAGATCCACGTCTACCACCGACACTGCAGAATCTTCCCCAGATGGCACAGAAAAAAAGACAGCGGCAAAGGAGGTGAATGAAAGCACTGTAATGGAAGGAAGCGGGGGAGAAGGCGGCCCTGTAGTGGAAAAAGAGCTGATGCCGGAAATTCAGGGAATTGTAATCAGCGCGGAGGGGGGAGGAAGCCCAGTAATAAAAGAAGAAATTTCTGGGGCCATGGAAGCATTATTTCACGTCCCAAGGCATAAGATAAGAGTATTAAAGCGGGTGGAATAGAAGGAGTGTATGACAATGAAAAATATGAAAAAATTATTTCGGCGCAATCAGATTATCATTACGACCCTGGCTATTATGATCGCTGCAGCAGGCTATTTAAACTATGCAGGCAAGCAGGAATTAGTGTCAGGGGACCAGGTTTTTGAGGCAGGAATGATGGATATTTCTGACGAGGACATTTTGGCGGAAAATCAGCTGATGGCAGAGGGACCTTTAACAGAAATCGTCAGCCCGGAGGAGGGTATGGATGATGTAGATCAGGTGGGAAATACAGCTGATATAGAGGAAGCACAAGAGCAGGTATCCTCTGATGTGGCTGCAGGCGAACCTGAACAGCTGGCTTCTGCAGAAGGAGAAGAGACTGGGGACGACAGCCAGGCAGGTATGGAAAATCCCGGGGAAGCCGTACTGACAAGCGGTATGAATGTATCTGAGTACATAGCAGGCGTTCAGTTAAGCAGAGAGCAGGTTAGAGCCAGAAATAAAGAGACCTTAAACGAAATTATTAATAATGAGGCAATAGATCAGGCAGCAAAGCAGCAGGCAATTCAGAATCTGGTGCGCATGACAGAGGTTTCTGAAAAGGAAAATGCAGCAGAAACATTGCTTATGGCAAAAGGATTTGCAGATCCTGTAGTTAGCATCACAGACGGAAAGGTGGACGTGGTGATTAACGCGGCTCAGATCACCGATCCTCAGAGAGCCCAGATTGAAGATATTGTAAAGAGAAAAGCAGAGGTGGGAGCAGAGAATATTGTAATTACTTTATTGAACACACAGGAGTAACTTCCCCTTGCAAATCTTAGAAATTACTGTAAAATATGATAAGGTATATAAAATACAAAAGGAGATTTGTTATGGGAAGAGAAAAATTTTCCTCCCGTCTGGGATTTATTCTGATTTCAGCGGGATGTGCAATCGGGCTTGGCAATGTATGGCGCTTTCCCTATATTGTAGGGGAATATGGCGGAGCGGCTTTTGTGCTGATCTATGTTCTGTTCTTGTTGATCCTTGGATTGCCGATTCTTGTTATGGAGTTTGCAGTAGGCAGGGCCAGTCAGAAAAGTGCGGCCCTGTCCTTTGACGTTCTGGAGCCAAAGGGTACTAAGTGGCATCTGGAAAAGTATTTTGCCATGGCCGGCAATTATCTGCTGATGATGTTTTACACAACAGTGGCCGGCTGGATGATACTTTACTTTTGTAAAATGGCCAAGGGAGATTTTACAGGCCTGGATTCAGACGGCATCGCGGCAGAGTTTAACAACATGCTGGCAGATCCTGTAATTATGGGAATTTTTATGGTTCTGGTTGTAGTGGTGTGTTTTGGAATCTGCGCCATGGGACTGCAGAAGGGCGTAGAGGGAATCACAAAAATTATGATGGTGTTCCTTTTGGCCCTGATTATTGTTTTAGCCGGTCATTCTGTGCTTATGGAAAACAGCGGTCCCGGCCTGAAATTCTATTTGATGCCTGATTTTGGCAAGCTGATGGAGGAAGCGGACGGCACCTTCAGTATGCGCTCACTGGGAGAATCTATATTTGCAGCTATGGGACAGGCCTTTTTCACACTGAGTATTGGAATCGGTGCAATCGCCATTTTCGGCAGCTATATTGGAAAAGAAAGGCGTTTGACAGGCGAGGCTATTAATATTATGGTATTGGACACCTTTGTTGCCTTTATGTCAGGTCTGATTATTTTCCCGGCGTGTTTTGCATACAACATTGACGCAGGACAGGGACCGTCTTTGATTTTCATTACATTACCTAATGTATTTAATCACATGGCCGGAGGCCGTTTCTGGGGAAGCTTATTCTTTCTGTTTATGGCATTCGCGGCAATGTCCACAGTTATTGCAGTATTCCAGAATATTGTATCCTTTGCCACGGATTTAACTAACTGCTCTGTAAAAAAGGCAGTTTGCATCAACATATTTGTGGTGATTCTCCTGTCCATTCCCTGTGTTTTAGGGTTTAACTTGTGGAGCGGCTTTGCGCCTTTAGGAGAGGGAAGTACAGTGCTGGATTTTGAAGATTTCCTGGTAAGCAACAATCTGCTTCCTCTGGGAAGTCTGGTATACTTAGCTTTCTGTACCAGCCGTTACGGATGGGGCTTTAAAAACTTCCTGGCGGAGGCCAATGCAGGAGAAGGCATAAAATTCCCTGCAGCAGTAAGAGTATATGTAAGCTACATTCTTCCTCTGATTGTATTGTTTGTGTTCTTCCAGGGCTACTGGAGCAAATTTGCCGCAATGATTCAATAGAGTACAAGGTTCTTATTAACGCTTATTAGGAAAAACTATTGGCAGAAATGGGAAAAGCTATTGAAAAAATTGTAGAAAAATGAGATAATACCACCGATACACAAGTAGTAAAATGACTATTTTGCTAAAATCAGGAGGAAAATTATGAGAAAATTTATTAGCGCTGCACTGGCAGCGGCAATGGTGTTCTCTCTCAGCGCTTGTGGAGGAAACTCTGCAGGTAATGATACTGCTCAAGCTACAGAGGGACAGACAACAGAAGCTCAGGCTGAGGGCACAGAGGGTGCTGAAGCAGAAGAAAGCAAAGCAGCAGAAGGCGTGATGCCGGCTATTGCAAAGGAAGATCTTAAAATCGGCGTAGTTCATATTACAGATCCTGCTGAAGGTTCAGGCTATACTTATACACATGATTTAGGAATTCAGGGAATGCAGAAAACCCTTGGTCTGGACGACAGCCAGATTATCCGCAAGAATAATATCAGCGACACAGATGCCACAGCTATTGAGACAGCCATCAGAGATTGTATTGAAGAGGGCTGCAACGTTATATTTGCAACCAGCTGGGGCTACATGGATACATGTGAAGCATTGGCAGAAGAGTACCCGGAAGTTATTTTTTCCCACGGTACAGGATACAAGAGCAACGGCGTAAACTTTAACAACTACTTTGGAAGAATTTACCAGGCCAGATACTTAACAGGAATTGCGGCAGGCATGAAGACAGAAACCAACAAAATCGGTTATGTAGCTGCAATGGGCAAGCAGAATTCAGAGGTTACAGGCGGCTGCAACGCATTTGCAATGGGCGTGGCTTCTGTAAATCCAGATGCCCAGGTATATGTAAAGGTTACAAACAGCTGGTTTGACCCAGAGGGCGAGAAGCAGGCTGCCGACGCTTTAATCGCAGAAGGCTGTGACGTAATCGGACAGCACTGTGATACTCCAAACCCACAGCTGGCAGCTGAGGCGGCAGGAGTATTCGGCGTAGGTTACAACTCTGATATGTCCAAGGACGCTCCAAAGGCAGTGCTTACATCTACAATGTGGGATTGGTCTGTATACTACACACAGGCTGTACAGTCTATTATAGACGGCGCATGGACCGGAGAAAACTACTTCGGCGGAATGAAGGAAGGCCTTGTAACAATCGCTCCATTATCTGATCTGTGTGCAGAAGGCACAGCTGAGAAGATTGAGGAAGCAAAAGAAAAGATGGCTTCCGGCGAGTGGGACGTATTTGACGGCGTTATTGAGTGCAATGACGGAACTACAGTAGGCGAGGAAGGCAAGAGTATGCCAGACTCTGACATTACAGGCAATATGAACTGGTACTACAAAAATGTAGTGGAGAAATAATTGTCTCTAACTGACAACAGGAAATAAAAGAAATCACCACCTCATAGGGAGTGTTGCAAAAATAGCAGCCTTGCCTCTGGAGCTGCTATATTTTGTTACGTGCGAAACGCAAGGCCACAAAATATAGTAATTCCGGGGAGGCTGCTATTCTTTTTTGCAGCTCTGTCTTTTATCAGAAAAACAGGAGTACCCAATATGGAAAACTTTGCCATTGAGTGCAGGAAAATTACAAAACGGTTTGGCAGCGTAGTTGCCAATGATGAAATTGATTTACAGGTAAGATACGGAGAAATACTGGCTCTTTTAGGAGAGAACGGGTCAGGTAAAACCACACTGATGAATATGCTTTCAGGCATTTATCATCCGGATTCCGGTTCCATACATATTGGAGGAAAGGAAGTGTCCATTAATTCTCCAGTAGATTCAGCGGCTTTGGGAATCGGTATGATTCATCAGCATTTTAAGCTGGTGGATGTATTCAGCGCCATGGACAATATTGTTCTGGGCACAAAAGAGAAAAGATTAAAGCCAAAAGTATTAAAGAAGAAAATAGAGGAGATCAGCAGTTCTTTCGGGCTGGAAATTGAACCTGAGAAAAAGGTTTACGACATGTCGGTCAGCGAAAAGCAGACAGTTGAAATCCTGAAGGTATTATATAGAGGAGCTCAGATTCTGATTTTGGACGAGCCTACAGCCGTGCTTACTCCCCAGGAAACAGACAAGCTGTTTTCTATTTTGAGAAAAATGAGAGAGCAGGGCTGCGCGATTATTATTATCACCCACAAGCTTCACGAGGTTTTAGACATCAGCGACAGGGTGACAATTTTAAGAAAAGGAAAAAGTATTGATACAGTAAATACAAAGGAAAGTAATGAAAAAATTTTGACAGAGCTGATGGTGGGACGTCCCGTAAGTTTGGAAATTCAGCGTCCCCAGGTAACTGACAAAAAGTCTATTTTAAAAGTAGTAGATTTGACTGTAATGAAAAGCGACGGTTCCGTGGCTTTAGACGATGTTTCTTTTGAGATTAAGACAGGAGAAATTCTGGGAGTGGCAGGAGTTGCCGGCAGCGGTCAAAAAGAGCTTTGCGAGACATTGACAGGCCTGATGGAAGCAAAACAGGGAGCTATTCTTTACCACAAGGAAAATATTGTGGGAAAAACTCCGTCTGAAATTATAAAGCTGGGAATCAGCATGAGCTTTGTTCCGGAGGATCGTTTAGGAATGGGCCTTGTGGCATCTATGGGCATGGTAGATAATATGCTGTTGAAAACCTACAACAAGGGAAAGGGATTCTTTGTTGAAAGGGCCTCTGCCAGAGCCCAGGCAGAACGTCTGGTAAAAGAGCTTTCTATCGTCACTCCAGGCGTGGATACTCCGGTTAGAATGATGTCAGGAGGAAATGTACAGAAAGTACTTTTGGGACGTGAAATAGAGTCCAGCCCTCAGGTGCTGATTACAGCGTATCCGGTCAGAGGCTTGGATATTAATTCTTCTTACACTGTCTATGATTTGTTAAATGAGCAGAAGAAAAAAGGAGTGGCAGTGGTATATATTGGAGAGGATCTGGATGTGCTGTTAGAATTATCAGACCGTATTATGGTGCTTTGTCACGGACAGGTAACAGGTATAGTAAATGCCGCTGATGTGACAAAGGAGGAGATCGGTTTGATGATGACCGGTACAAAAGCAGAGGAGGTGGCATCATGAACGAACCCCTGATCCGAGTGGTAAAAAAAGCAGAGCTGGCGGGAAAGGAAGTGCTGGTGCTCAGGCTGGAGGCTATTATTTTAGCGATTATAGCAGGAGGACTTTTTATTCTGGCCATTGGATACAATCCTCTGTTGATTTATAAAGCGATAATAGAGGGATGTTTTAGAAGCGCCATGTCTTTTCAGGCAACAGTAAAGATTATGATTCCTCTTCTGATCTCCTCATTAGGCGTTACCCTGGCCTTTAAAATGAAATTCTGGAATATTGGAGCTGAGGGACAGATTATTATGGGAGGTATTTTTGCATCCTATTTTGCTCTGTTTCACTCTGACTGGAATCACTGGGTTTTAATTTTAGTTATGATTTTAGCCGGCATTGTAGGAGGAGGCCTGTGGGGCTTTATTCCGGCTTGGTTTAAAACAAAATTTGATACTAACGAAACCTTGTTTACATTAATGTTAAACTACATTGCTCTCCATATTATTTCTTATTTACAGGAAGGGCCGTGGAGAGATCAGGCGGCTCAGGGCTTTGCCAAAATTCCCAGATTTGATAAAAACGCGGCCTTAGATAAAGTATTGGGAATTCAGTTTGGCTGGATTATTGCTCTTATTTTGGTAGCGTTAGTATTTATTTATATGAAATATTCTAAACAGGGATATGAGATCGGAGTAGTGGGAGAAAGCCAGGATACAGCCAGATATGCGGGAATGAACGTAAGAAAAATTGTTCTGCGCACAATGTTTCTGTCAGGAGCTGTCTGTGGTCTGGGAGGAATGATTCAGGCAACAGGCTCTGATATTACTTTGACTACAGCAGTGGCAGGCGGCGTAGGATTTACTGCAATTATTGTGGCCTGGCTGTCTCAGCTGAATCCTATAGTAATCCTTATTGTATCTTTCTGCTTCAGTGTTTTGGAAAAGGGAAGCAGCGTGGTTCAGTCTACGTATGGACTGTCCTCAGACAGCGCGGACGTGCTTCAGGGAGTTATTTTATTCTTTATTTTAGGATGTGAGCTGTTTGTGCGGTATAAATTTGTGTTCAGGAAAAAAGGAGGGGCAGAGTAATGGATATGTTAATAAAGTTTATATTTGCCGCGGTGCTGGCAGGCACGCCTCTTCTCTTTGGAACAGTAGGAGAGATTCTCAGCGAGAAGGTAGGTCATCTGAACCTGGGAGTAGAGGGGATTATGTCTATAGGCGCCTGCGCCGGATTTATGGTGGGATATATCACAGATAATTTCGCTCTTGCTATTATAGCCGCCTTTGGGGCGGGAGTTTTGGCCGCTTTGATATATGCGGTTTTAACTGTTACATTTATGGCAAATCAGAATGTAACAGGCCTGACTCTTACCGTTTTTGGTATAGGTTTTGCCAATTTTATAGGATTTTATATGCTGGGAAAAAGCGAGAGCAATAATCTGAAGCTGCCTGAGACAATTACAGCTCAGATGAGAGAAATCTCTATTCCAATTCTTTCTGATATTCCGGTTGTTGGAAAGCTGGTATTTTCCTATAATCCTTTTGTGTATTTAGGAATCGTAATAGCCATTCTTATGGGGCTTTATTTAAGCAAAACAAAAGCCGGTTTAAATGTGCAGGCCATTGGAGAAAACCCGGGAGCCGCAGACGCAGCGGGAATTCAAGTTACAAAGCTAAGATATTTTAACATTCTTTTAGGCGGCGGTATTTGCGGCATAGGCGGAGCGTACTGCTCCATGATTATTAACGGCGGAGTATGGATCAGCAATAATGTAGGAGGCTTAGGCTGGATTGCAGTAGCTCTCGTTATTTTTGCTTCCTGGAAGCCGGTAAACGCAATTTACGGCTCCTTCATTTTCGGAGGTCTTAGAGTATTAAAGTATTATGTGCCAAAAACCACTTACAATATTCCGATTGCATTTTTCGACATGCTGCCTTTCCTGATTACCGCTTTGGTGCTGATTTTGTCTTCTGTGAGAAAGAGCAGGGGAGCACATATTCCGGCTCATCTGGGGATAAACTATTTCCGCGAGGAAAGATAAGGAAAATGCCTTTATTTTCTATAAACTTTTTCTAAAAAAAGCCGTGAGAGGTTGACAAATTCAGGAAAAAGTATTAAATTAGTGTTGTGAAAAGTAAAACTGGATTTTACAATGTGAAACATATGGAAACGAAGTGTAACAATGTGAAACGACAGTTTTAACAAATAAAATTTTAAGGAGGATGATTGAAATGAGAGAGTCAATCCATAAATATTTTCAGGTAGGTACTATTTCCTGGATGAGTTATCCAAACAGAGATCTGCTTGAGGTAATTCAGAAAGTTGCCAGCGATGATTTCTTCGATGCTATTGAAGTTCCAACAAAGATGGATGATGAGACAAGAGCAAAGGCAGCTAAGATGCTGGCAGAAGGCCATCTGAAAGTTTGCTGCGGCGCACAGCCAAGACTTCTGGGACCAAAGTTAAATCCAAACGATATTGACGAGGAAGGCAGAAAAGCAGCAGAAGCAACATTAATCGAGGCTATTGACCAGGCTGAAGAACTGGGCGCAAAGGGAATCGCATTCCTGGCTGGAAAATGGGCTCCTGAGACAAAAGATCAGGCATATGCTCAGCTGTTAAAGACAACAAGAGCTGTATGCGACTACGCAGCTACAAAGGGTATGAATGTAGAGCTGGAAGTATTTGACTTTGATATGGACAAAGCAGCTTTAATCGGACCTGCTCCATATGCAGCTCAGTTTGCAGCTGATATGAGAACAACTCACAACAACTTTGGTTTGTTAGTTGACCTGTCCCACTTCCCAACAACTTACGAGACATCTAAGTTTGTCATCCAGACTTTAAGACCATACATTACACACCTTCACATTGGAAATGCTGTTGTAAAAGAGGGCTGCGAAGCTTACGGCGATCAGCATCCAAGATTTGGCTTCCCTAACTCTGCAAACGATACAGCTGAGCTGTTAGACTTCTTCAGAGTATTAAAGGCTGAAGGATTCTTCAACGCAGACTGCCCAATGGTACTTTCCTTTGAGGTAAAACCATGGGGAGATGAGAACGATGAAGTAATCGTTGCAAATACAAAGAGAGTTATCAACAGAGCATGGGCTTTATTAGAGGACTAATCACACAGTGATTACCGATAAACCAAAAGAAAGGAATTAACTAACATGAAAATCGTTGTTTTAGACGGCTATACAGAGAACCCAGGCGATTTAAGCTGGGGAGGATTAGAGGCACTTGGAGAGGTTACTGTTTATGACAGAACTTCCTATGTAGACGCTCCAATTATTGCTGAAAGACTGGGAGATGCAGAAGTTGCAGTTATCAACAAAACTCCTATTTCAAAGGCAACTGTTGACGCTTGCCCTAACTTAAAAATGGTTGCAGTTCTGGCTACAGGCTACAACGTAGTTGATTATCAGTACTGCAAGGAAAAAGGAATTATTGTATGCAACGTTCCTACTTACGGAACAGACATTGTTGGACAGTACGCAGTAGGTCTGTTATTAGAAATCTGCTCTCACTTCTGGTACCATGATCAGACAGTAAAAGAGGGCAAATGGGCTAATAACGTAGACTGGTGCTACTGGGATTTCCCAATGATCGAGCTGGCTAACAAGACTGTTGGTATTATCGGCTTAGGACGTATTGGACAGACTACAGCAAGAATCTTAAAAGCAATGAACATGAAGGTAATTGCATACGACAGCTTCCAGAGCGACGCTGGCAAAGAAGTTGCTGAATATGTAGATCTGGATACACTGTTAGCTCAGTCTGACGTTATCTGCTTACACTGCCCACTGTTCCCAGATACAGAAGGCATCATCAACAAAGATACTATCGCTAAGATGAAAGACGGCGTTATCATTATCAATAACAGCCGGGGACAGCTGGTTGTTGAGCAGGATCTGGCAGATGCATTAAACAGCGGAAAAGTTTATGCTGCAGGTCTGGACGTTGTTTCCACAGAGCCAATTAAGCCAGAGAACCCATTACTGGGCGCTAAGAACTGCCTGATTACACCACACATTTCTTGGGCAGCTAAAGAAGCTCGTCAGAGAATTATGGATATCACAGTTGCCAACATTAAGGCATACATGGACAAGGCTCCAACAAACGTAGTAAACAAATAAGATTTCTAAAATAATCTGAACGGAATAAGAGCGCTGTTTCATAAATGAGAGATCATCTATGAGGCAGCGCTCCTTTTTCTACTCTAAATTTGCATGATGCTTCCACAAAGCATTCATATCTAAATGTTTTCTGTCAATAATCATTTTTGAAAGAGTATCCCCATATAGAAGTACACTTTGTTCAAAGAGAGAGGTCATAGGCTGATAAGACTTTACCTCCTCTACAAGTCCCAGCTTAGACTGGGCCGGAATTCTTACAAAAATATTTGATAAAGCTGAGATTGTACTGCAGGGATTAGAGCTTATTAAAGCAATTTTTGCATGAAGTTCATAAGCTTTTTTGGCGATCTCTACAGGTATAATACTTTCCCCGCTTCCAGAGGCCACAATCAGCAGATCGTCCGGGGAAATAGCCGGTTCATTGATTTCCCCCACAAAGAACGCTGGAATGCCAATATGGTTAAAACGTTTGCATATAGCCTGCAGAGAAAGCAAAACTCTGCCGATCCCTACAAAAAAAACCTTATCAGCTGACAAAATAGCGTCAATCAGCTGATTTGTATCGTCTTCTGTAATCAGTGATAAAACAGAATGACATTCATTAATAATTTCATAATACGTTTCGTGATATGTCATATAAGTACCTTCTTTAGCTGTAGATTTACAATGGGGCGAAAACTACGGGAACGCCCAGAGACTCAAAGGATTTTCTCTCATCTTCTGAACAATTTCCATCAGTAATTATTAAAGATATTTTTTCAAGTCCGCATATTCTGTGAAAACAGGTTTTGTTGATCTTTGTATGGTCAGTGAGAAGTATAACTTTGGAAGCCTGATCCACAATGGTCTTTTTAATAATCGCTCTGTTGGCATCAGCGGTCACAATAATGGAGACGCCGTTGGCAGTAAGACCGTTGGCAGACATAAAATAACAGTCAGCAAATATGTTCTGATAATAAGACATAGTACTGATAGAATCAAATGTATCAGAAGTCGGATTATAAGAACCTCCTGGAAGGGATAAGGCCAGGTTTGGATTTTTGCTGATGTAATTAGCGTTTAACAGAGAGTTTGTCACAACGCTTAATTCATCATTATAGGACGACAGCCTTTGGCACAAAGCCAGACAAGTGGAGCCTGTGTCAATAATAATAGATTGATGAGGCTTAATAATATGCTTAATTACATAATCAGCAATGGCATACTTTTCGTTTGTGGAATTTTCCAGATGCTCTGATATAGAAATACCGCCGTAAGTATCATCTAAAGCAGAGGCGCCGCCAAAGGTGCGTTCAATAAGATTTAAATCGCTTAATTCTCTTAAATCATTGCGGATAGTCACCTGGCTGCAGTTTAACTCCTGACATAATTCCTTATTTGTCAGATGTTTGTGTTTTGACAGCAGAAACAAAATCTTGTTTTGGCGTATCCCTTTTTTAGAAAAGGCGTAATTTTGATCTTCAAATATATTTGGTGTTAGGTTTTGCTTCATAATTCGTTCTCCGAAATAAAAATGGTATTTTATATGACAATTTAATACTACTAAAAATACAGGCTTATGTCAAGAAAATAAATAAAAAATACATCAAAAAAGCCGATAAACGATAAAAATATTATCGGATAAAAGGGACAAACATAGAATAAATGATAAAAATAAATAAAAACCGTTAAAAATGATTGACAAACGATAAAAAATATGATAATTTTAGAGCATGCAGCAGAAAAATGTGATTTTTTAAGTGAAATCACAGTAAATCGACAAAAATACGACAAAAAATATTTCTCTGAATTAAAAATGGAAAATATATCCTGTGGACATTAGAGGATATAAAAATAATAATATTATTAAAGGGAGGTCTTTATATGAGACGATCAAGGAAAAGAATTGCCGCGTTACTTTTAATCGGTGCAATGCTTCTGTCAGGCTGCTCTACATCTGGACAAACTGGTGGAGAAACAGAAAAAGCAGATAGTCAGCCCCAGCAGACTCAGCAGGCAGAGGAGAGCGGAGAGGCTGCTGAAAATGAGGGGAGCGGAGGGGAAGGAACGACAGTATATCTGCCGGAGAATTTTAAAAGTGATAAGCCGGAGGAAGAATGGAAAATTGCAGTTGTGCCTCAGTGGGGAGCAGCGCCATGGTGGGTCAGAGGCAACGAGGGGACAAAAAGATTTGCTGAAGAAACAGGAATTAATGCTTATGAGGTCAGCCCTGCAGAACAAGATGTAGCAGCTCAGATTCAAGTAGTGGAAGACTTGATTTCCCAAAAAGTAGATGCCATTTGTATTTGTATGATTGACCCGGGAGCTATGGACCCAATTTTGAAAAAAGCTTTAGATCAGGGAATTGTAGTAATATCACATGAGGCCGCCACTGCTGAAAATGTATTATTTGATCTGGAGGCGTTTTCTAATGAGGACTATGGTGCAAAGCTTATGGATTTAATGGCGGAAGCTATGGGCGAACAGGGAAATTATGCTACAATGGTAGGCAATTTGACAAAGGCCTCTCACATTGCCTGGACAGAGGCAGAGGTAGCCAGAGCAAAAAGTCAGTACCCTGACATGGTCTTAATCGGGGACTCTAATCCAAGTATGGAATCTGGAGAAACAAATGACGGAGCATATGAGGTTACAAAGGAATTTTTAACAGTTCATCCAGAAGTAAATGGAATTCTCACCTGCGGCTCCACAGAGCCCTTGGGAGTTGCAAGAGCCTTAGAAGAGCTGGGAGTTGCAGGAAAGGTGAAACTAGTGGGGACAGGGATGCCCAGCGAATGCAGAGAATTGGTAGAAAACGGATCAATGGATACAATGTGCGTGTGGGACCCGGCTGCTGCCTGCTATGCAATGTGTAATTTATCTGCCAAGATTTTAAGGGGAGAGGAATTAAATCTGGAGACAGGAGTAGATTTGGGAGTAGAAGGCTGGACGGAAATGAAGCCTTTAGACGGCAATCATAAAGTTTTGGCAGGTCAGGGATGGCTTATTTATGATAAAACAAATATTGATGAAGGAGAATTCTAGTTCATAGGGAAGGGAGCGTTGCAAAAAGATGAGCATACCAAGTAATCAGGATGCCGGTTTTGCGGCGCTTTCTTATTTATTTCATTAATGGAGAATAAAATGGATGATAATATTTTATCTGTAAATCACATAGGAAAGTCCTTTGGAGGAATTAAGGCCCTAGATCGGGTCTGCTTAAATGTAAAAAAAGGAGAAATTCACTGCCTGGCAGGGGAGAACGGCTGCGGAAAGTCTACATTGATAAAAATTGTATCAGGCGTATATCAGGCAGATGAGGGAGAAATTGTAATTGACGGAAAATGCTATGAAAAAATAAAGCCGGTAGAGGCCATTGATGCAGGAATACAGGTGATCTATCAAGATTTCGCTTTGTTTCCTAATTTAACAGTTATGGAAAATTTAGCTTTAAACAGCGAAATTGCTTCTAAGGTAAGGCTTTTAAGTTACAAAAAAATGAAAAGCACTGCCCGGCAGGCCTTGGAAAAGATAAATGTAGAAATTGATTTAAAGAAAAAGGTGGGGGAGCTTCCTGTTGCTGATAAACAGCTGGTGGCCATTGCCAGAGCCTTAATGAGCAACGCCAAACTGATAATTATGGACGAGCCTACATCTGCTTTAACAAAAAAAGAGGTGGCAAATTTAATTCAGCTGATTTTTAAGCTGAAGGAGCAGGGAATCTCTATATTATTTGTATCTCATAAATTAGATGAGGTTTTTGAGATTTCAGACCAAATTACCATATTGAGAAATGGAAAAAATATTATTTCATGCGCTGCGAAAAACCTGAATAAAAATCAATTTTCTTTTTATATGACAGGAAGAGAGTTTAAAGAAAGTACAGACTCCCTGTCAAATGCTGATTATAGCAAAAAAGTGATGGAAGTAAAAGGGCTGTCTAAAACGGGAAATTACGAAAACATTAGCTTTTCTCTATATAAAGGCGAGATACTTGGTATTACAGGACAGTTAGGCTGCGGCCGGACAGAGCTGGCCCTTACCTTATTTGGACTAATGGAGAAAACAGAGGGAAGCATAGAAATAGAAGGAAAAGAAACTAAAATAAAAAATGTAAGAGATGCTAAAAGAGAAGGAATTGCCTATGTTCCTGAGGATAGACTTACAGAGGGGCTGTTTTTGCCTAAATCAATTAAATTAAACAGCACTGTTACCAGATTAAAAGAAATCAGCCGGTGGCCGGGCAGAATAGATTATAAAAAAATGGATCAGGAAACAGATTTGTGGATAGAAAAGCTGTCTACAGCTGCAGGCGATAAAGAAAACCCGGTAAGTACCCTGTCAGGAGGAAATCAACAGAAAATAGTACTGGCAAAATGGCTTTCCAGAACTCCCAAAATTCTTATATTAAACGGACCTACTTTTGGCGTGGACATTGGAGCAAAGTATGATATTTACCAGCTGTTAAGGCAATACGCTGCGGAAGGTATGTCAATTATTGTAGCTTCAGATGATTTAAATGAAGTGACCTCTTTGTGCAACAGAATTCTTGTAATGAAAGGCGGACAAATCAAGGGAATGTTTCAGGGAGAGGAGCTTAGAGAAAAAAATCTGCAGCAGGAAATTATGTAGAATGGGGGACAGATGGGTGAAAGTAAAAGGATTATTAAAATATCACGAATTTTATATTTGTCTGATTATACTGGCATTTGGATGTATTGTACAAGCTGTTTCAGGACAGTTTTTTACGGCGAATATGGCTGTCAGCCTTTGCAGATATATGATGCTTCCTCTATTTTTTGCAGTAGGAGAGATGTTAGCAATGGTGTCTGTAGGGACTGATGTGTCCTTTCCGGCAATTGCCGCGTTAAGTTCATTTATAACTACTGCATACTTTAAATCTATTCAGTATAGCGGGCCTGTTATTATAGTTTTTCTGGCGGCAGGTATTATAGGTTTCATACTTGGAATGATAAATGGATTTATTATTGCAAAATGGAGATTTCCCACATTAATAGTAACCTTGGGAACCTCCACATTTTTCATAGGCATTTTAAACGGGCCCTTAAAGGCAAGTAATATTTCTGGCATCGCTCCGGCTATGGAGCAGTTTGGGAAAAAGGTTCTTATTACCACAACAAGCAGTGTCACTGGATTTCAGTCAAAGCTTCCGGCAGCCTTCCTTCTGGTGGTGGTTTTATATATAGCAGTATATTTGATTATGAAATACACATTAGCAGGAAGAGGAATATATGCAATCGGTGGAAGTATAAGCTCTGCCAACAATGCAGGTTTCCACGTAAACAGGCTGATATTCGGAATATTTGCAGTGATTGGAATGTTGGCAGGCATTGGAGGGGCGCTGACTACATGTACAAATTATACTTTTAATTCTGTAGACCTGATAGGAACAGAAATGGATATTATAGCGGCTGTTCTTCTGGGAGGAGTAAAGCCGGGGAAAGGAATCGGAGGACTTAGAAATGCAGTGCTGGGGGTTATGCTGTTAAAAATGGTGCAGAATAATCTTCTGATTCTGGGAATTCCTTTATATTGGCAGAAGGCCTTTACAGGCATTGTTATTATTGTAGGAATGGCAATATCTATGAGAAGTATAAAAGAAGGCTAAAAGGCGGGAGACAGTCTTATGAAACAGAAAAAAATTATTTTAATAAAAGATACATATATATCCAGAATGTTGTTTGTATTAGCGGCAACAGCAGTTTTTGGAGCTATTTTAAGACCCCAGGTTTTTCCCACATTAGGCACGGCGGAAGCAGTTATGAGACAGTCTGCAGAATATGGACTTTTGGCTCTTGGAGTTGCCGTTTGTATGATGTCAGGAGGAATTGACTTATCTGCCGTTTACCTGGCCAATTTAAGCTCTATTATATTGGGGATTTTTTTGAAAAATCAATGGGACGGTCAGGGGGCGGCAGGCTCTGTTATCTGCGCCGGCATTTTGATAGCTGTTATTACCGGCATTTTAGGGGGAATATTAAACGGATTTTTAATAGGAAAAATGAAGCTGCCGGCAATGCTTGCCACTTTAGGAAGCGGCCAGCTGTTTATGGGTATTAGCCTGGTGATTACAAAGGGAAAGGCTTTAAATGGCGTGCCTTCTGTGCTGAACGGCTTTGCCAACGCTAATATTTTAGGGGTTCCTGCTTTATTTCTTTTGTTTGCCGCAAGCGGGGCAATCCTGCACATAATTATGACTTACACCAGATTTGGGCAGGAGATTTTTCTGGTGGGAACCAATATAAAAGCAGCGGTTTTTTCAGGGCTGAATGAGGTGAAAATCACAATCAGAACCTACGTGATTTCCGGTATACTGGCAGCTTTATCAGGCATTGTTATTTTGTCCAGAAACAGTTCGGCAAAGGCAGATTTTGGGACGAGCTACGTTTTACTTACAATTCTCATTGCCGTTTTAGGGGGCACAGATCCAGACGGCGGAAGCGGTTCTGTGGCTGCCGTAGCTGTGGCAGCCGTTGTGATGCAGATTATTTCTTCTCTTTTTAATATGTTCGGAGCTGCCATTAACACTTTTTACAGAAATATTGTATGGGGCATTTTACTGGTGGCTACTTTAATTATAAATCATTATTTTAATAGAAGAAAAAGGATTTAAGAGGAGAAGTAGTATGAAAAAAAGTCGAATTATGGTAGTTGGAAGTATAAATCAGGATATTATTTTTCATCATCCAATAAAAAATACTGAAATAGGCACTATTTACGGCGGCTATACTATGGCTAACGGAGGAAAAGGAAATAATCAGGCTTCAGCAGCAGGAAAATTAGGAGCAGATGTAATTATGGTAGGCTGCGTTGGGGATGATGAATATGGTCGCAGGCAGATTCAGGCTCTGAAAAAAATAGGGGTACATACAGAGGGGATTGAGGTGAAAAAGGATTTACCTACAGGCCTGGCCTATGTAGGTTTAAAAAGCGACGGTACATATTGCTCGGATAATGCTGCGGGGGCTAATGAAGCTTTAAATTGGAGGCAGGTAGAAGATGCCTTGGAAAAATTCCCCTGTCATATGATTATTATGCAGATTGAGATGCCATTGGAAACTGTTTATGAAACATATAGAATTGCAAAGAAAAAAGGGATACCTGTGATTTTAGACCCAGGGCCGGCTCAGAAAATTGATCTGCAGCCGTTAAAGGGAATTTACATAATAAGTCCTAATGAAGATGAAACATATGCCTTAACTGGGGTCAGACCAGACAGCAGGAAGGAAGCAGAGGCGGCGGCCTGTATTTTAAAAGAGAAATGCAGTCCTGAATATATTGTGCTGAAGCTGGGAAAGAAGGGGGCATATCTTTACGCAGAGGGAAAGGGTGAGCTGATTCCGGCCGTTTCAGTAAAAACAGTAGATTCCACAGGGGCGGGAGATACGTTTACAGCTGCTTTAGGCATATGCCTTTGCCAGGGCATGAATATTTATCAGGCAGTAGAATATGCCAATGGAGCGGCGGCTATCTGCGTGTCCCGCCAGGGCGGGCAGCCTTCTATACCTGAGATGAATGAGGTAAAGGAATTTATTAAAAATGTAAAGGAGAAAAAGCTATGAAACATTTAAAATCAAGTCAGATTGCACTGTCAAATTTCCCGTATTACAAATATTCTTTAGATTATACTTTAAATTCTTTGGAAAAGCTGGGAGCAGAGTCTATAGAACTGTATGCCTGCGATCCTCATTTTCATATAGACGACTGCGGGCCGGCCCAGGTCAAAATATTAAAAAAGAAATTAAAGGATAGAGGTATGAAGGTAATATGTGTAACGCCGGAACAGGTGAAATATCCTATTAATATTGCCTCTGTAAACCCTGAGTGCAGAAGGAGAAGTATGGAGACCTATACAAAGGTAATTCAATATGCCAGTGAATTAGACTGTCAGACAGTCCAGTTTTTTGCAGGCTGGGGCCCTTTAGATCAGCCCTATGAGGAGGCCTGGTCCAGGTCTGTAGACAGCCTTGGTTTTTTAGCAGATCTGGCAGAAGGTTATGGAATTACTATTACTATTGAAGCTGCTGACAGAACTTTAACTGTACTTACAGGTACAGATAAGATCAGAAAAATGATTGAGGCGATTCATTCCAAAAACCTGAGGGGAATGATTGACACTGTCTGCCTTCTGGCATGTGACGAAACTATTGAGCAGGCGATTAATAATATTGGAGAGAATAATATAAAGCATTTTCACTTTAGCGACGTGATGATGGATAAATCTACTTTGGACCATATTATACCAGGACAGGGCACAATGAATTTAGATTATGTGTTGGAAAAAATGGATGGTATCAGGTATGACGGATATTTTTCTATAGAATTAATGAGTCCGTATGAAAAGCAGCCGGAGGAAGCAATGAAAAAAGCTGCGGTATGGATGAGGGAAAGATTACTGTAAAATAATCCCTGCACATTTATAATAGTTGCAAATAAATCTTGGAAAATACTGTATAATATTTCTGAAAATTTGTTGATTTTAAAAGAAAGAATCAGTATAATGAAGATAGAAACACAGTAACAACAGTCAAATGGAGAGGGAGGTCTGGCTATGACAAATGCAATTATTACAATAAGCAGGGAATATGGAAGCGGCGGAAAAAAGATTGGTCAAATAGTGGCAGAACGTTTAGGAATACCGTTTTATGACAAACAGCTGATTGAAGAGACGGCAAAAGAGGCAGGCTTATCAGAGGATGTGGTCAGAGAAAGTGAAGAAAAGCTGGGCAACGGAGTATTTTACAACTTTGCCTTAGGCGCCATTTACGGAGTAGCATATCCGGAAAAACCTAAAATGAAAGATCTTCCTACAGCAGAAAGAATTTTTCTGGCTCAGAAAAAGATTATTGAGGAGCTGGCCGCCAAGGGGCCATGCGTTATTGTAGGCAGATGTGCTGATTATATTTTAAAAGATAAAAAGGATGTGCTGAAAGTATTTATTTACGCTGATAAAAAAGAAAGAGAGAAAAGGGCCATAGAGGAGTACAACAGGATTCCTGAATATATTGAGCAGGCAGTGTCTTATATGGATAAACGCCGCCGCCTTCACTATGAGACCTATACTACGCAGAACTGGGGGGACAGAACGAATTATCACCTGCTTTTAGACAGCGGAAAATTTGGAATAGAGGGATGTGCAGAGATTATCTGCAACGGGGCTAAAAAGTAGGGAAGCAGAAGCTGTGGGAGAGATTGTTATATTTAATGCAAAAATGAGGTGGGATAGAACAGAATTACAGAACTAATCATACATTAAAGTGATAAAGTTAACAATGATTCCCAGTAAGAATTAGAAGATAATAAGTAAAAAATAAGTGATAAACCTTGATTTTCCTTATTAAAGCTGAAAAAAACTTTATGTTTTTCTCGGTGATTTGGAAAATCAAGGTTTATTTTCTGATAAATATGTCAAAAATATCACAAATATATAAATTATTTGTGATAAAAAATAAACAATTCTTGCATTTTTAAAAGCCCTATGCTATGATATGCATAGAAAAAATAAATGAAATTGGATTTCACATAGTAAAATTCAAGGAGGGCACAAAGATGATTTACTTTTTACCCAACAACAGAATACAGAAATCTGAATTTAAACAAGGACGAAAAAGGCTTCATTGGAATTACCGGTGAAGCCTTTTCTAATAAGTCAAATATTTAACACAAACACAAAAGGAAAGAAATAACCTTTTAAAATTCAAGGAGGGAGAACTATGAATAAGAAAGAATTACAATCTATTTGCAAAACAATCCGTGAGGATATTCTGACAATGACCCATGAGGCAGGATCTGGACATCCAGGTGGCTCTCTGTCAGCTGTAGAGATTATGACAGCTCTTTATTTTACTGATATATTCCGCTGCGACCCTAAAAATCCTGACTGGAATGAAAGAGACCGCTTTGTTCTGTCTAAGGGCCACGGCGCTCCAGTGCTTTACAGCGTTCTGTGCAGAAAAGGATTTTTTGATGAGAAGCATTTAAAAACTCTGAGAAAATTTGGCAGCATTCTTCAGGGACATCCTCACCGTCAGTCTACGCCAGGACTGGATACTTCCAGCGGATCTTTAGGTCAGGGATTATCTATTGCAAACGGATTTGCTTTAGGCTATAAGAAACAGGGAATTGATGGAAGAGCCTACTGCCTGATTGGAGACGGAGAGCTTCAGGAAGGTCAGATCTGGGAAGCAGCTATGACTGCAGCTCAGCAGAATCTGGACAATGTATGCGCAATTGTAGACAACAACCATGTGCAGCTGGACGGCACAACAGATGAGGTTTGCAACATGGAGCCTGTAACTGACAAATGGCGCGCATTTAACTGGCATGTAATTGAGGCAGACGGACATGATCTGGAATCCATGTACAATGCATTTAAAGAAGCTATGGCTACAAAGGGAAAACCAAGTGTAATTGTAGCTGAGACAATTAAAGGAAAAGGCGTTTCCTTTATGGAAGGCGAGGCTGACTGGCACGGTTTAGCTCCAAACGACGAGCAGTTTAAACAGGCTATGGTAGAGGTAGCAGCAGAGTAATTTAAAAAGTTCAATATAAGAGAAACAGATCACAGATTATAGAAAATGGAGGATTAAATGATGGATAGAATACCACCACGCGACGGCTATGGAAAAGCGTTATTAAAATTAGCAGAGACAAATGAGAAATTTATTGTATTAGACGGGGATGTGGCAAAATCTACCAGAACAAACTGGATTCGGGACAAATATCCGGAAAAGTTTATAGATATTGGTATTTCTGAGCAGGATCTGGTAGGCACAGCTTCCGGATTAGCTTTAACAGGCATGGTGCCTTTTGCTACTACTTACTGCGTATTCCTGGCAGGAAGGGCATGGGATCAGATTCGCACTACAGTAGCATACGGAGACTGCAACGTAAAGCTGGCAGGCGCTCACGCGGGAATTAACGTTGGACCGGACGGAGCTTCTCATCAGTCTATGGAGGACGCTGCCCTTATGCGTGTTCTTCCTAATATGATGGTAGTAGTTCCATGTGATGCAATTGAAACTGAGAAAGCAATTCTGGCTGTGGCTGACCATCAGGGACCTGCCTTCGTTCGTTTTGGAAGAGAGGCAATTCCAGTAGTAACAGATGAAAGCACACCGTTTGAATTAGGAAAAGCAAGACTGGTAAAAGACGGAAACGACCTGGTTATTTTTGCAAATGGACCGGAGGTATATGAAGCGTTAAAGGCAGAGGAAGAGCTGGCAAAGGAAGGCATCAGCGCAATGGTAGTTGACCTTCACACGATTAAGCCTTTAGATGAGGAATTTGTAATTGCAGCAGCTAAGAAGACAGGAGCTGTTGTAACTGCAGAGGATCACCAGATTACAGGCGCTTTAGGCGGAGCCGTGTGCGAGTGTCTCTCTGGAAACTGGCCGGTTCCGGTAGTAAGAGTAGGTATGCCGGATACATTTGGAGAGTCCGGAAAAATGGAAGAGCTTATGGCAAAATATGGCCTGGACAGCGCTGCAATCGTTAAAGCTGCAAAGAAAGCTCTTGCAATGAAAAATCGTTAATATTGCCGTT
Source organism: Lachnoclostridium edouardi (assembly GCF_900240245.1). Classification (GTDB taxonomy): domain Bacteria; phylum Bacillota; class Clostridia; order Lachnospirales; family Lachnospiraceae; genus Lachnoclostridium_A; species Lachnoclostridium_A edouardi. The sequence continues at coordinate 1,068,656 of NZ_OESQ01000001.1, read as the reverse complement.
CAGATTCGATTTTCATAGTTGAATCCTGAAGAAAGCCGCACAATCCTTTTGGGACGTGCGGCTTTCCTGGTTTTTAAACGCTTTTCCAGAATCCGTGAAGATTGCAGAAGGCATAAGCTGCAGCCGGAAAATCTCCCTCTTCCAAAGTAAAGTGAACTACAGGGTCGCTGTCTTTAGTAAGGCAGGCTCTGTAAAGAGAACCGGCTTTTGTCTGAAGACATACCCAGGCAATATTGTGTTCCTGAGACATTGGATGCAAAATTTCTCCCACCTTGACTGTTACGTGAAGACCTGAAGTTTCAATAATGGGCACATGTTTCTCAGAAGCTCCGTCTGTAGTTCCAGGAATCATTCGGTCAAATGGTTTGCAGCAATCTGGAAGAGCAACGTTAGGAGAACCGCAGATTACCTCCAGAATTACATCATGGTTTGCATCAGTTAAAAAAACAGGTTCGTTTAACATGTTTATTCCTCCGTTTCTTTTGGTATAGATTGTGTTGTCTGTCAATACTATTTTTTCTTTATGAAGCTGTACTTATTCATAGAAAAATGGTATAATATGAAAACTTAGAAAGGAAGGAGGATTTTTGTAATGGAAAATTTTAAATTGTGGAATGGAGTAGAAATACCGGCAATTGGTTTCGGAACATATAAGTCTACTGTGGAAGAGGGAAAAACAGTAATTTTAAGAGCCTTGGAAGCAGGCTACCGCCATTTAGATACAGCGGCATTTTACGGCAATGAGGAATTAATCGGAGAAAGCATAAAGGATTCTAAAATACCCAGAGATCAGCTGTTTCTTACCTCTAAGGTGTGGAAAACCTGGCTTGGATATGACAACACTATAAAGTCTTTTGAAGAATCCTTAAAAAAATTGGGCACAGATTATCTGGACTTATTTTTAATTCACTGGCCGGCTGCGGCAGGTCACATGTATGAAGACCCTAAAGCTACAGATCAAAGCACATGGAAAGCTTTGGAGGATTTGTATGAATCCGGAAAAATCAGAGGAATAGGATTAAGCAACTTCCTGCCTCATCATTACTTAGGCCTGATGGAAACTGCAAAGATTAAGCCTATGGTAAATCAGCTGGAATTTCATCCAGGATATACTCAGCAGGCAGCTGTAGACTTTTTCCAGGCACAGGGCATTGTGGTGGAAGGCTGGAGCCCAATTGGCAGAGCCAGAGTGCTAGATGATCCCTTGATTCTGAAATTGGCGGAAAAATATGGAAAAAATCCAGGACAGATCTGCCTTAGATTTGCTGTTCAGAGAAATGTTCTGCCTTTACCTAAATCCTCCTCTGTGGAGCGAATGAAAATGAATCAGGAGGTATTTGATTTTCAGATATCAGAAGAAGACATGTACCGCCTGTTAACTATGCCTCAAACCGGTTGGTCCGGGGAGCATCCGGATTTATAAAATAAGATTAAGGATAAGCATATGGAGCAGGAGAAAAAACAGGAAAAGACAGTGTGCAGATCAATTCCTGTGAAAAAAGTCATTCAGGAGCTGGATGAGTATTTTGAAAAAAATCAGCTGAAGGAGGCCGGAGTACATTTGCGCAGATGGCTGGCAGAGGCAAAAAGCCTGGGCGACTGGCGGGGGGAACTGGCTGTCCAAAATGAGCTGATGGGATATTACAGAAATACTTTAGAAGAGGAACCAGGGCTTCTGGCAGTGAGGGAAGGCTTAAATCTGATTCAGACTCACCATATAGAAGACACGGTGACAGGGGCTACCTCTATGATAAATGCTGCCACTACCTTAAAAGCTTTTGGAAGGGCGGGGGAAGGTATTAAGTACTATGAAGCCGTCTTTCATATATTTGAAAAAAAGCTGGATAAGCAGGATTATCGTTTCGCAGGATTATATAATAATATGGCTTTGGCCTGGACTGATTTGGGGGAGTATGAAAAAGCAAAACAGTATTTTCACATGGCTATGGAGATTACAAGCAAACTTCCGGGGGGAATGATGGAGACAGCTATGACCTGGGTGAACCTGGCCTGCTTGTATGAGAAATGGTGTCTGAGCCAGGAGGACATGGATGAAAAGATTTCTTTCTGTATGGAAAATGCATGGCTGCAGCTGGAGGACCCTGGGGCAGCAAGAGACGGATATTATGGATTTACATGTATGAAGTGTGCAGACAGCTTTGGACATTTTGGATATTTTCTGAGAAAGAAAGAGCTGGAAAAAAGGGCGGCAGAGATTTATGAAAGGGCTTGAAATCGCTTATAAATTCTATGAGGAGTACGGGCGGGAGATGATTCACACCATGTTTCCTCAATATGAAAATAAAATTGCGGCAGGGCTGGTGGGAGAAGGATCAGAGTGTTTTGGATTTGACGATTATATATCCAGGGACCATGATTTTGACCCTGGCTTTTGCCTTTGGATTACAGAAGAAACAGAAAAAGAAATCGGATTTTCCCTATATCGGGCCTATGGCAAGCTTCCCAAAGAATTTATGGGAGTAAAGCTGATGGGACAAAGCTTTTTTGGAACAGGTCGAAAAGGCGTGCTGGAGATCGGTGAATTTTACAGCAGATTTACAGGTCGAAAAGGCGTTCCACAAAGCCTTTTGGAATGGCTTTATCTGCCGGAGCACAGCCTGGCCTGCGCTGTAAATGGACAGGTGTTTAAAGATGATGGCGGGGAATTTACGGCAGTGAGAAATCAACTGCTGGCCGGATTTCCGGAGGACGTAAGAAAAAAGAAGATCGCTGCCAGAGCTGTTATTATGGCTCAGTCAGGACAGTATAATTACGAAAGAATGGCAAAAAGAGGAGAGTTTGGGGCGGCCGCTATGGCGCTGGCTGAATTTATAAGGGCCGCTGTCTCTATGATTTATCTGTTAAACAACAGGTACACGCCTTATTATAAATGGATGTTTAAGGGGGCCAGACAGCTGCCTGTATTGGCTTCCACTGCAGAACAGGTGGAAAAGCTGGCTCAAAGGTCAGATAACTGCCAAAAGGAAATTGAGAACATTTGTATAGATATAATAGAAGAATTAAAGCATCAGGGGCTGACAGCAGGCAGCTGGGATTATTTGGAGCCTCATGCTTTTGAAATTATGGACAGAATAAAGGATTTTGGTATCCGCAGCCTTCATGTAATGGAAGGATAGAGGAGGAAAAATTTTTGGATGACAAGGAATTTCTAAATGAACTGGAGAAAAAGCTGGAGCAGGAAAGGGAGACAGAAGTAAAAGCCATAACAGAGGAACTGGAAAAGCAGACAGATATCTCCGACGATAAAGAAGCAACAGACATAAAAGAGAAAAAAGAGGGAGAACATACAGAAGAAACAGATAAAAAGGGTGAAGAACCGGAGAACGGCACAGAAGAAGGGGTAAAACAGCCAGAAAAGGGAAAAGAGCCGGAGCATGTAGAAGAGGCGGAGAAGGAAAAAGAGCCGGAACATGTAGAAGAGGCGGGGAAAGAAAAAAAGCCGGAGTATACAGAAGAGACAGGGCAGGAAGCTTTAAGGGAAGTGGAAGAGGTAAAGCCGGAAGAGGCGGAGGAATTAAAGGATTATTCCAGGGAGGCCAGAGCGGAAAGACTTTTAAAGAAAGTAGAAGAGCAAAATAAAGAAAGAGCCGAAAAGGGAATTATTTCAGAAGAAAAGGATGGCTTTAGGAAAAGCAGAAGGAGAAAAAAAGGCAGTGGAAAAGCAGCCTTAATTGCAGCAGCAGCTATAGTGGGAATTTTGGCTGTAGGCGGCGGTTATTATGTATATGAAGGCCAAAAGTATAAAACAGTATTTTTTCCGGGAACTGTGATTAACGGTATAGACGCCTCGGGAATGACTGTAGCCCAGGTAGAGGCGGCTATTGCAGCGGAAATTAATGGATATACATTAATTATAGAAGAAAGAGGAAATAAGTCAGAGACCATTTCCGGGGACCAGATTCAGTTAAAGCCGGAATTTGACGGGAGTCTGGGGCAAATGATAGCAGCTCAGAGGCCTCTTTCCTGGCTTCCTGCTAAAATGCAGGGAAATACTGCTGAAATTAAAACCCAGGTTTCCTATGATGAGAAACTTTTAGAGGAGGCGGTAGACAGTCTGGATTGTATGGACGAGGCTCAGATGACAGCCCCTGTATCAGCTTACGTATCCCAGTATACTCCGGGAACAGGCTTTGCCGTTGTGCCGGAGGAGCAGGGAACTGCTTTAAACAGGGATATGACTGTAAAAGTTATAGGCCAGGCTGCTGTAGGACTGCAGCCAAGGGTTTCTCTGGAGGAAAACAGCTGTTATTTGGCGCCTACAGTTACTAAAGAGGATGAGCAGCTGAAGGCAGTTGTAGATGAAATGAATAAATATGCGAATATGACAATTACATATCAGTTTGGAGATGCAAGAGAGACTTTATCAGGAGATATAATTGCAGGGTGGCTTTCAACAGACGGCATAACTGTAGATATTTCCTCTGAAAAAGCAGGGGAATATGTAAAATCTCTGGCGGAAAAATACGATACAGCTTATAAACCTAAGACTTTGAAAACATCTTATGGTCCTACTGTAACAATTACAAAAGGTCATTATGGCTGGAGAATCAATCAAGGCGAGGAGACTGCACAGCTGCTTGCAGCCATTGGCACAGGGGAAAGTCAGGAAAGAGAGCCGGTGTATTCTCAGACAGCAGCCAGCCGGGGAGAAAATGATTACGGGGACACCTACGTAGAGATTAATCTTACGGCCCAGCATCTGTATTTTTATAAAAACGGGGAAAAGCTTATAGAATCAGACTTTGTGTCAGGCAATGTATCTAAGAATTATACAACGCCTCCTGGTGCCTACCCTCTCACATATAAACAGAGAAACGCTATTTTAAGAGGGGAGGGCTATGCTTCCCCGGTGTCCTACTGGATGCCTTTTAACGGGGGAATCGGTATGCATGATGCAAACTGGAGAAGCAGCTTTGGAGGAACCATTTATAAAACAAGCGGCTCCCACGGCTGCATTAACCTGCCTCCTGCAGTAGCCAAAACGATTTATGAAAATATCTCTCAGGGAATGCCTGTGCTGTGTTACAATTTAGAGGGAACAGAGAGCAAAGGCTCTTCTGTTAAGCCTGCACAGCCGACTCAGCCGGAGACAGAAAGCTCTGCTGCAGCAGAGCAGCCTACAGAAGGGCAGCCGTCACAGCCAGAGTCAAATCCGGCAGAACAGCCTGCACAGCCGGCAGAGCATCCGTCTCAGGAGCCGACTCAGCCGGAGACAGAAAGTTCTGCCCCCACAGAGGCGCCTACAGGGCCTGGAGATCAGGTGGGGCAGCAGCCTTCACAGGAGGTTTCAGGACCTGGAGCAGGTATGTAGACAAAAGTTTTCTACTTGTTCAATCACCTCTTTAATATGTTCAGAAAGAGATTGGGATTTACATCCTACAATATAATGACTGCAGCGGTTAGTGGGAACCAGGATTTTTAAAGCCTGACTGCTGCTGACAGCATTGGCCATGGCCGGCGTAATCTCCCCTAAGAGAGCGTCGGCCATTACTATGCCTACAGGGCCGATAATCAGGTCCGCATTAGAGGCATTGACAATCACCGGATTTTCCCCGGTGGCACCTGCGTCCGCCCCGGCCTTTAACATGGAAGATGTAGCCAGGCTGTTAGTTCCCAGGGCAATGATATAAAGCTCCGGGTGAGCTTTTTTTAACTGCTCCACAATCGCTTTCCCCATTTTTCCGCCTTGTCCGTCTATTACAATTAATTTCATATTGCGCCTCCTTATATGTTTATGCAAAATATATTATAATACAGAAAATCAGAGGTTTACAAGAACATGTGGTGAAAACCTGTATGTTTTCAGCAAATGCGTATACTTTTGTATTTATCACTTGATTTTTTTGAGAAAACGTATATAATATGATATGTTGCAATTAATAAATATGCATTTTATTTGCATACAAAATGTATGTAAAGGCATGTTAAAAACAGGAGGAAATTATTATGAAAAAATCATTGGCAATTCTTATGGCTGCTATGATGGCAGTAACAGCTGCCGGCTGCGGAAGCAAGCAGGAGGAGACAACAGCTGCACAGACTACAGAGGCTGTAGAGACAGGAGATACAACAGCGGCCCCAGAGGATGCAGAAACAGAAGCAGAGGCAGAAGGTGAAGAGACAGCTGCCACAGGCGGAGTTCTGACTATGGGTACAAACGCTGAGTTCCCGCCATATGAGTATTATGAAGGTGGAGATATTGTAGGTATTGACGTGGAAATTATGGCTGCAGTCGCAAAGGAAATGGGAATGGAATTACAGGTAGAGGATATGGCGTTTGATTCTATTATCCCTGCAATTTCCAGCGGTAAAGTAGACGTAGGCGCAGCAGGTATGACTGTAACAGAAGAAAGAAAGGCATCTGTAGATTTTACAAATACATATGCAAAGGCATCTCAGATGATTATTGTAAAAGAGGGCAGTGAAATTGCAGGACCTGCAGATCTGGAAGGCAAGGTAATCGGCGTTCAGTTAGGAACTACAGGAGATCTGTACTGCACAGACCTGGAAGAAACAGGTTCCACAATCGAGCGTTACAACAAGGGATTTGAGGCTGTTCAGGCTTTACTTCAGGACAAAATTGACGCAGTAGTAATCGACGGCGAGCCTGCAAAGGTATTTGTAGAGCAAAGCGAAGGCTTAAAGATTCTGGAAGAAGCATTTACAGAAGAAGAATATGCAATGGCAGTGAAAAAAGGCAATACAGAGCTGGTTGACAACATTAACGCTGCTCTTGAAAAATTAGAAGCAGACGGAACTTTAGATGAAATCGTAGGCAAGTACATTACTGCCGAATAAATAATATACGGAAGGAAAGGGTGCCATGTGGGAAAATCTTTCAGCAAAATTTTATCTGAATTTTATTGCGGATGACCGTTGGAAATATATTGTAGACGGACTGAAGGTAACATTAACCGTCACTTTCTTTGCCGTACTTTTAGGAATTGTAATAGGTTTTGTGATTGGCGTTATCCGTTCCACCTATGACAGAACCCATAAATTAAAATTCCTGAATTTTCTGTGCAACATATATCTGACGATTATCCGGGGCACGCCGGTAGTTGTACAGCTGATGATTATTTATTTTGTCATCTTTGGAAATTCCAGAATCGACAAGGTTCCGGTAGCGATTCTGGCATTTGGTATTAACTCTGGCGCCTACGTGGCAGAAATCTTCCGCAGCGGCATTTTGTCTATTGAAATCGGACAGATGGAGGCAGGACGAAGCCTGGGATTTAACTATCTTCAAACCATGTGGTATATTGTTATGCCTCAGGCATTTAAAAATGTGCTGCCTACACTTTGTAATGAGTTTATTACACTGTTAAAAGAAACATCAGTATCAGGTTACATTGCCCTGCAGGATTTAACAAAGGGGGGCGATATTATCAGAAGCCGTACATTCAGCGCATTTATGCCTCTGATTGCGGTGGCCATTATTTATCTGGCTCTTGTTATGATTTTCACCTACTTTGTAAAATGTCTGGAGAGGAGGCTGAGACAAAGTGAACGCTAATACACAGCCCTTAATTCAAGTGCAGAACCTGGGAAAAAGCTTTGGAAAGCTGAAGGTTCTGGAGGGAATCAACGTAGATATTCACCAGGGGGACGTAGTTTTTGTTGTAGGTCCTTCTGGTTCAGGAAAAAGTACATTTCTCCGCTGTCTGAATAAGCTGGAGGAGCCTACAGAGGGAAAAATTTTCTTTGAGGGCGTAGATATTCTGGATTCTAAAACAAATATTGACAAGCACCGTCAGAAGATGGGCATGGTGTTTCAGCAATTTAATTTGTTTCCCCATATGACCATTTTAAAAAATATGACCCTGGCTCCTATGAAGCTGCAGAAAAAAAGCCAGGAAGAGGCGGAAAAGACAGCCATGGACCTGTTAAAAAGAGTAGGATTAGACGACAGGGCCGGCGCATATCCAAGCCAGCTGTCCGGCGGACAGAAGCAGCGTATTGCTATTGTCAGGGCCCTTTGCATGAAGCCTGACGTTATGCTTTTTGACGAACCTACCTCCGCCTTAGATCCGGAGATGGTTGGGGAAGTATTAAATGTAATGAGAGATCTGGCAGAGGAAAAAATGACTATGGTGGTTGTTACCCATGAAATGGGATTTGCCAGAGAAGTAGCTACCAGAGTTATGTTTATGGATGGAGGAAATTTTGTGGAGGAAGCGCCTCCGGAAGAATTTTTTACGAATCCTAAAAACGACAGATTAAAGGCCTTTTTAAGTAAGGTACTGTAAAATTATATATAAGGGCGTCCCCCAATTATCTGTAATTAATAATTGGGGAACGCCCTTATTTTATAAGTATTCCTTATTTAAAATACTATTTTTGTCATAACAAAAAGAAAGTTGCATATAATAATAAAAAAGGTTGACGTACGTTAATACGTACGCTATAATAAAAGGGACTAATAAAATCTCGTTCAAAGGAATATTGATGAGAAAATTTTACTTTACAAAAGAGTCCGTACTGAATGAACGAGAAGAATACATTACCAAAGAAGTTGATAAAAGAAAAGGAGATTTTATTATGTCAACAATTAATATTACAAATGCAAGAAAGGATCTTTATAACCTGGTTGAAAATGTTGTGACTTACAATGAACCGGTTCTTATTGTAGGAAAAAAGGGAAATGCAGTTCTATTATCAGAAAATGATTGGAATGCAATACAAGAGACAATATTTTTAAATTCTGTACCAGGTTTGGCAGAACAGATTATAAAAGGAGGTCATACTTCTTTAGAAGAATGTCTGCCAGAAGAAAAGGTTGAGTGGTAATGTTTCGGATTGTTTATGAAAAGCAGGCTGTTAGGGACATAAAGAATTTGAAGACGGCAAAACTTGATAAAAAGGCAAAAGACTTGGTGGAAATTGTAAGAACAAATCCATATCAAAATCCTCCCTCCTATGAAAAGTTAGTGGGAAATCTTTCAGGATTTTATTCGCGCCGGATTAATATTCAACATCGGTTTATTTATCAGGTGTATGAAGAAAAAGTTATTGTTGACGGAACTACATATGATGGAACAGTGAAAATTATTAGCATGTGGTCGCATTATGAAGATATGTAAAAGGCAAGCGCAGGCAGAGGAAATGAATCTTCTGAAGGCGCTTTTTTCCTGCCCCTAAAAACTTAAAGAAATTTTATGAATTTCTTCAGAAATCGGTTGACGAAATCATACAGGGGAGGGGGTATAATGGGGATGCCGTATAAAGCAGAGAAGGGCAGGAAAGGAGAAACGTATGAAAACAGTAAAAAGATATTTAGCCTCGGCTTTGATTGCCGCCATGGTGTTTACAAGCACAGGAATGACAACCTTAGCCGCGCAGATGAAAGGAGGGAGAGCCGCTTCAGATGCAGCAGGAAGCAAAGAAATCTCTGTTACATTACCTAAATCAGAAACATTAGACTTAGGAGAAACAAAGAACGTAACAGCAAAGGTAGAGTGGAAAACAGCAACTCCAGGAGAAGCAACCCCAAGTGAACCGGCTACTCCAAGCGAACCAGCAACCCCAAGTGAGCCGTCAACCCCAAGTGAACCAGCAACTCCAGGGGAGGCTACTACAAGCGAGACAGCTTTGTTCTTAAAACTTGTACAGGGCGACGTGGAATTTATAAGCAGCAACGAGGATGTTCTCCAGGTAAATGTCGTATCTGATTTTGACGGAGACGATGGAGATGAGGGAGAAACAAATGTAGAGCTTGAGCTTTACGGTCAGGGAGTTGGAAATGCAACACTTCAGGCTGTAGTAGACGGTCAGGTAAAGGCTGAATGTGAAGTAGAGGTAAAAGCTCCAAACTTTAAATTAAGTAAATCCAGTGTAAAGGTTGACGCTAATAAGGATGCAGACAATCATACTGCAGAAGTAGAGGTGATCACAGATTATGAAGATGCATTTGTAGATGCAGAAGTGGGAGATGATCAGATAGCAGTGGTTGACCAGGACGGCAATATCTTTACAATTACAGGATTAAAGGCTGGAGAAACAGAGCTTGTTGTTACTATAGACGGTTTAGGAGAAAAGATTGAGCTTACATGTAAAGTAACAGTTGTTGATACTACTGTTTATGATGTAAAGCCAGAGGCGTCTGAAGTAGTAATTGCAGTAGATCCAGAGGATGTAGCTACCCCTGAAATTCCATCTGACCTTCCAGAGGGATTAGAGATAACTGCAGAAGATATGAAACTTCTGAAAGAAAACGCATTAAGTGAAATATTAGGTGATATTGAATCTAATTTCTATGTTGCAGAATTTGTTGACGAGGACGTAGACGGAACAACATTTAACATGTCTGGAATTATGGAAGAAGGCCAGAAGGCAGTGGTAACAATCGAGGAAACCCTGAATTCTATTGAATTGGAAGCAGTAGTAGTTGGGGAAGGCCAGGATGCAGAGGTTGTTGTCAGAGCCAAGAAGCTTGGTTTTGATGTAAAACCATATGCAGATATTTTAAATGCAGACGGCAGTATAGCAAAAGAAAAACAGGATTTAAGCAACCTTACTAATAAAAATAAGGCTGTGAAATTCCCTCTGCCAGTTCCATATTTCAATATTGATGAAAATGCTAAGTATGGAAAAGTAGTACATAAAGCAAAAACAGGTACATATACAAGCTATCCTGCAATTCAGGATGAGTATGATGCATATTATGTAAAGGTTACAACGAAAAATGGCTTCTCACCATTTGAATTGACCTTTGTAGATGAAATTCCAAGCACACATGTTCCTAGCGGCGGCGGCTCCGGCTCCGGCGGCAGAAACGTTGTTTCTGAATCAAACGGAACATGGGTTCAGGATGCAAAGGGATGGTGGTTCCGTCTTTCAGACAACTCCTATCCAAAGAACGGCTGGTATGAGTGTATTGTAAACAATGTTAGAAACTGGTACTGCTTTGACGAGGAAGGCTATATGAGAACCGGATGGGTAGACAGCGACGGATATCGTTACTTCCTGCATAATGTATCAGACGGAAACCAGGGATATATGTACACAGGCTGGCATGAAATTAGTGGAAGCTGGTACTATTTCCACACAGAAACAGGCGGTCCAAAGGGCTCACTTCTGGTAAACGGCACAACACCAGACGGATATCAGACAGGAGCGGACGGAGTTTGGATTCAGTAAGATATCTGAAAATTTATAACTAAATTAAATATGAAAAAGCGATAGATAGGATAAAACTGTCTATCGCTTTTTCGATTGAAGTGATATACTTTGTTTAGAGAATAGCAGGGCTGAAGAGATTTTTGATGTTGAAGGAGAAAAGGTACATGGGGACTATTTATAATGTTTATTGTGATGAAAGTTGTCATTTGGAACATGATGGAATTAATGATATGATTTTAGGCGCTGTATGGTGTCCACAGGATAAATTAAAAGAGGTAAATAAACGTATAAGGAAAATAAAAGAGAAGTATGGAGTAAGATATGAAGCCGAGATAAAATGGACCAAAATTGGTCCGGTAAAAAAACAGTTATATTTGGATATCGTTGATTATTTTTTTTGATGATGATGATTTACATTTTAGAGGATTGATTGTTCCAGATAAGAAGGAATTAAACCATGATAAATTCAATCAGACATATGATGATTGGTACTATAAAATGTATTTTGATATGTTAAAGGTTATTTTTGCTCCAAAGGACAGATATGAAGTATATATAGATGTAAAAGATACAAATTCATATCATAAAGCTCAGAAACTCCATGAGATATGTTGTAATAATATGTACGATTTTTCAAGAACTATAATAAGACGGGTTCAGCCAATTCGTTCTCAAGAGGTATCAATTATGCAGGTTGTGGATATTCTTATTGGAGCTTTAGGTTATCAAAATCGAATATTTGACATGAATGTAAAAAAGAGCGAAACAAAACAGGATATTATAAAGTTAATCAAAGAGCGATCAGGTTATCAGTTGAAAAAATCAACTTTATATAGAGAGGAAAAATTTAATTTACTAAGGTGGGAAGCAAAATGAGAAAAATTTCCTAAGTTTGAAGGAAAGAGGGTAAAAATAAGATTTTCTCCCATTGAGTATGGAAGAGAAGAAGCTTTTTATCATGTTACATGTCAAGATTATGAGAAGGAGGGGAAAAGAGTTCCGGATTTCAGGAGATGCGAAAGAATAAAATGGGTTCGTAAGTTTATTGAAAATTATCAGTGTAATTTGAAGGAATGTGAAGAAGAGCGGTATATGGTAGTGGTAGAATGTAGAGAGCGGTATTGTCTGCTCATTACAGCATTTTATTTTGAAAAGGATCACAGTTTGCAAAATAAAATAAGAAAATATAATATTTATAAAGCAGAAAGCGCCTTACAGAGTAAGACGCAATCAGGAACTCCTTCTACACTGGTAGATAAGCTACTTCAAGTATATCATAGTTTTAAAAAATGTCAAGAGAAAACAAACATATGTTCTTTTGCATTTTGCCCGTCTTTTTTGTGTTAAATCCCCCAATTTTGACTAAGCATCTGCAGTTTTACCATACGAGGATAAATGCTTCCTGTATTCATCAGTTCTGCAGGTTTTCCCTGTTCGGCAACGCAGCCGTCTGAAAGTACGACCACCTTGTCGGCGCCGCTGACAGTGCGCATACGATGAGCAATCACAAGTACAGTTTTGTCCTTGATTAATCTGGACAGTGCGGCCTGTATTAAGGTTTCATTTTCTACGTCAAGGCTTGCCGTTGCCTCGTCCAATAAAATAATAGGAGAGTTTTTTAAGAAGGCTCTGGCAATGGAAATACGCTGCCTTTCTCCACCGGACAGCTGGCAGCCATTTTCACCGATCATACTGTCATAGCCATTGGGAAGCTTTAACGCAAATTCGTCACAGTTGGCCATTTTTGCAGCCGCTATTACTTCCTCATCTTTAGCGTCTTTTTTTCCGATTCTGATATTTTCCATAATCGTGTTGTTAAACAAAGTTACATCCTGAAATACAATAGAGTAGAGGGATAATAAGGTTTCAGGCTCTATTTTTGATATATCCATGCCGCCTACAGTGATTTTTCCTTTATTTATATCCCAGAAGCGGGAGGCAAGGCGGGATACTGTAGTTTTGCCGCCGCCGGATGGCCCTACTAAAGCTGCAACCTCCCCCTGCTTTGCTGTAAATGAAACATCCTTTAAAATAATTTCCCCAGTATTGTAAGAAAAACCTACATGGTCAAAGGTAATATCATAGCCCTTATTTGTCATCTGGCTGCTGCCTGTCTGAATCGGGTGATAGAGAATTTCGTTCATACGGCTTATATTAGCCTTGGTGGAGATAATAGCCGCAAGGTTTTGCAAAGCTCCCTCAAGAGGAGAGTACAGTCTGGAAGCCACAAGCAAAAACATAAAGAACAGGGGAATATTAATTTCTCCCTTAATAAGGAGAGCAGAGCCTACAAGGACAACAGTAGCAATACCGAATTTTAATATTAATGTTGAGGAAACTACAAACAGGGCGGTGCCAAGCTCTGTAATAATATGGCGTTTTTCCACATAATCAATTTTCTTGTTAAGACCTTCTAAGTAACGCTCCTCTGCATTATTTGTTTTTAAGTCCTGCAGACTTTCAAGACACTCCTGAACGCCGCCTTCCAGGGCTACATTGGCGCTTACAGAGATACGGTTAAAATAATCCTGTATACGGGATGAAAACATAGTAATGGCAAATGCAATAGGCAAAACCCAAACTGCGGCAAGGGCCATTCTCCAGTCATAGGCAAAAAGGCAAATGCCAATGACAGTGGCAGAAATAAGGGAGCCTACTAAAGCAGGCACAAAATGAGAAAATGCTGTTTCCAGGGTGGCGCAGTCGCCCATAATGGAATTTGTTAAATCAGCAAGATCCTTTTTTCCGAAAAAGGACAGAGGAATTTTGCGAAGCTGTTCAGCCAATGCAATACGCCGCACCCCGCTTTCGACATAAGTAGCTAAATAAGTAGCGTTATACTGAAACCAGGTGGCTATAAATATAAAGGCCAGGCACAGGAAAGCGCCGGCAGCATAAAAAATAACCCGGCTTCCTGATATGCCTTTGTCCATAATATCAATGACAAAGGAGTACAAAAGTCCTACGGGAAACATAAAAGACATATCCTGTACCACGCAGGCAATACAGCCTTTTATTAAATCTATAGCTCCTTGTCTGGATAATGCAAATCGTCTTTGTAACATCTGAATCATGCTTTTGCCTCCTTTGAAATTTTCCATTCTGTAGACTGGGAGTAATTCTTCCACATATTTGTAAACAGGCCGTTTTTCTCTAGCAACTGACTGTGTGTGCCGCTTTCGGCAATCTGGCCGTTCTGCAGAACATAAATACAATCAGTGTCTGTAATAGACGACAGCCTGTGGGCAATCATAATCACGGTTTTTCCCTTGGAAAGGGCGGATAAAGCCTGCTGTACCCGCACCTCGTTGTCCGGGTCGGCGAAAGCGGTGGCTTCGTCCAGAATCAGAATAGGCGCGTTTTTCAAAATTGCCCGGGCAATGGAGATTCGCTGCTGTTCACCGCCGGACAGATATACTCCGTTTGTACCTACAACCGTGTCTATGCCGTCAGGCAATTTTTCTATAATATCCAGGCACTGAGCAGACTTTAAAGCCTCTAGGACTTCTTCACGTGTCGCCTCCGGCTTTGCCATGCGCACATTTTCCAGTATGGATGCTTTAATAAGGCGGCTGTGCTGAAATACAAAAGATACCTGATTCATTAACGTTTTCTTTGGAATAAGGCGTATATCTATATTTCCTATTAATACGCGTCCCTTTTGAGGATCAAAAAATCTTGTTACAAGATTTGCAAGAGTTGTTTTACCGCCGCCGGACGGACCTATGAGGGCGATTGTCTGTCCAGGCTTAATAGACAGAGACACATCATTTAAGGCGTTTTTCTTTCCGTCGTAGCTGTAGCTTACGTGCTCTAATGTAATGGAGTTGTCTGCAGGCACATTATTTTTCTCTTCCTCAGATAAGGGCTGTTCATTTAATATTTCATCAATTCTGCTTATGGCGTCTGCCGCAATCATTGAATCCTCGCTCATAAACATGATTTTTGTCAATGTTGTTCCAATAACAGGAGTGATTATAATGTAAAAAATCAAGTTTAACAGCAATTCATTGGTTACGCCGTTTCTTGTAAATATAATGCCTCCGGCAATTAAAAAGGCGAACACGCCGTTAATAGCAGTTGTATAAAACATCATAGGAAGCCTTAAAGCTTTTGTATATGCAATTACCCATTTCTCGTAATTATCAATAGTCGCTTTAAAACGTTTAAAAGAAAAAATTGTCTGGCCAAAGGTTTTTACTACAGGCACGCCTCTTACATATTCCACAGCCTCATTAGACATATCTGAAAGGGCGTTCTGGTATTCCTTTAATTTCTGCTCCATATTTTTGCCCGTCATTTTCATCATAATCAGGAAGCCAAGTACAACAGGAACAAGGCTTAGCAGTCCCAGCCGCCAGTCAAATACAAGGAGGAGAACAAGCAGTCCTATAGGAGTGGCAATGGCCCCTGCCTTATCAGGCAGCCTGTGGGCCAGATAAGTTTCTGTGGCAGTGCTGGAGGTATTGACAATTCTCCTCAGCTTTCCGCTTCCATATTTTTCCGTTACTCCAAGAGGCAGGGCTGCAATGTGCCGCATAAGCTCCTTTCTAATATTGGCTGCAACCCGGAACGCACTTAGGTGAGAGCACAAAAGGGCGGCTATGTAAACAACAATAGATATAATTGCAAATAATACTGCGGACCAGCCGTACTGCGTAACATTTACAGCCTGGGAGTAATCTGGGGAAACCTCCAGTATGTCCCGGATAATACGCCATATATACCAAAAAGGTATAAGAGCCAAGAGAGCGCTTATGACAGACAGGGCCCAAGAAAGATAAGTCAATATTTTATGCCCTCCGGCATAGCTCATCAATCTGGATAAATTAGACTGCTTTTTCATTGAAAAACCTCCTTGAAAATATTTTTGTGATGCATAGTTAGTTTTGACTAACTTTTATGTAAAAACTATAGGGCTATTGCCCCATAATTTTCATCCACCCGGCAGTGTAAAAGGTCCGCAGTTCCTGCAAATAGATTTCTGCCTGATCCAGCGGCATTTCGTGAATCACTAATTCAAAAAAAGCATTAAACATTCCGGTAATCAAAATGTGTTCTAGGCGCTGGTCAATAAAAGGAGCCGGCCTGCCTAAGGACTTTAGAACATTCATATAATTGTGGGTAGCCGTTGTCTCAATCTCTACCATTTCGTCAATCAGCCCGGAAAAGCGGGTTCCTTCTGCGCCGCATAAAATAAGCTTAAATACGTCTAAATGCTCATATGCGTAATGCAGCATATCAAACATACAAAGTCCTGAAATATTGCTTAGATTTTCCGGCTGCTGCTGAACAGGCAGCTGGGCGAACTCTGTCTGGGCTTTTTGAAAACAGTTTAACATAAAGTCATAATGTTCCCCCACTAAAGCCTCAAACAGCTCCTCCTTGCTTTTAAAGTAACCATAAAATGCTCCTGTGGTCATACCCACTGTTTTTACAATATTGCGGAGAGAAGCAGACTGAAAACCTTTTGCCAGAAATTCTTTTGCGGCGGCCTCTAAAATTAAATCTAAAGTTGTTTGTGATGTTTCATTCATAAGTGTTCCTCTTAAAATATAACAGTGATATATAACACTGTTATATAATACGACAAATAATAAAAATTGTCAACGAAAAAAATGTGCGCCGAAGCGTCCGCCCTGATAAGGATGCTTTTTGGTTCTAAGCATGGCCCCAGGATGTTACGGAATCCTGGGGCCGTTTCGTCATGCCTGGCCGATGAAATTGAAGTAAATATCGACCTGCTGGGTGTAATGCTTTTTCTTGTGCCGCCCGGAGCGTTCGTGTATCTCAATCCGCTGAATAAACTCCCGCACCAGCTCCGGCGTCAGTTCCGTAATATCCGTGTACTTGTCCACCAGCCTGCGGAAGCGGTCGGCGTTCAGAAGCGTGTCTTGACGGTTGGCAATCTCATTTCTGAGCGTTTCCGCCTTTGTTTCAAGTTCCGCCTTTTCCTGCTCATAGCCCTGCACCAGCGTTTGAAATTGCCCATCGGAGAGATGCCCCAAAGCCAGTTCCTTTTTCGCCCTGCTCTGATGGCTGCTGGTGAGCCTTTGGAACAATTCGTCCCAGCTCCCGCACTGGCAGAAATAATGCCGTGAGCCGCAGTCCTTGCAGTAGACCAGCCCGGAGAGAACATCCTGTTGTCCCAGCTTGGTGGGCCTCCGCTTGCCCTGCCGCACCCGTTGGACGATCTCCCATGTGTCCAGAGCGATCAAAGGCTCATGGGTCCCCTCAAAGCGGAGTATCTTGTCCGGCGGGTTCAGAAGGCTCTTTTTGCTCTTGAAGGATGGGGTATAGGTCCGGCAGTTGATGGTGTTGCCGATGTATTCCTCGTGCTCCAGAATACCGGCTACTGTACTCCCAGACCAGGCATAGGGCCTGTCCAGATTCAAAGCGGAGTGGCGGACACCTCTGGTACGGTAGGCGTAGGCGGTTGGGGTGAGGACTTGTTCCTGTGTGAGTATTCTGGCGATCTTGTCCGGGCCAAGCCCGCCGGCGCACAGCTCAAAGATACGGGACACCACAGGGGCGGTCTGTTCATCTGGGATCAGATGCTTTGGGTTTTCTTCATCCTTCTTGTAGCCGTAGGGGGCGGAAGTCCCAATCCGTTCTCCCCGCCGCGCCGCTGCCATGATGACCGCCTTCACCTTCTTGCTGGTATCACGGGCGTGCCACTCGTTGAACAAGTCCCGCACGGCAATGCTGTCATCAATCCCGTTGATGGTGTCCACGCCGTCGTTGATGGCGATATAGCGGACGTGATGCTGGGCGAAGGTTTCTTCCAGCAGGATGCCTACCACCAGCCGGTTGCGGCCCAGGCGGGAGTGATCTTTGACGATGATGGTGGACACCCGTCCCGCCTCTACCTCTGCCATCATCTCCAGATAGGCCGGACGGTCGAAGGTCACACCGGAGTACCCGTCATCCACAAAGAACCGGGGATTCTGGAAACCGTTCCGTTCTGCGTACTCTTGTAAAATCTGTTTTTGAGACGCGATTTGTCAAGGGTACTTTCTCTTTAGAAATACAATTATTTTTTCGAATTATATTACAGCGGTAGCAAACACAATGTTTGAGTTTTTGACAAAACAGTGCTATACTGTAGGTAGTTATGATTTTCCTTGAATGGAGGCATAGGAATGAAAGTAAGCTATAAAAAACTCTGGAAAATGCTAATTGATCAAGATATGAAAAAAAGAGATTTAGAAAAAGCTGCTGGAATTAGTCATTATACTATCAATAAATTAAACCACGGCGACAATGTAACCACGGATGTTTTAGGAAAAATCTGCATGGCATTGAATTGCACAATAGATGACATCATGGAATTTGTTGACGAATAAGTTTGAAAATAAAAATGGGCTTTCTTAAAAAGCAATCTGTTTTGTAAAAGAATCCTCAAGTATAGGAGTTGAAGATATGTCATACCAAAGCGAAGCAGCTCTTGAACAGCAATTTATAGAGCAACTAAATAAACAGGGATACAATCCTGTGTCTATTCCTGATTACGATGCGCTACTCGAAAATTTCAAAATACAATTTGCAGCCTTCAATGCGGCAAAGCTCGACCATCCTTTAACAGACAAAGAATGGGAGCGTGTATTCAACATCATGCTTGGAAAATCAGTTTTCCAGAGCGCAAAAATTCTCAGAGATAAGTTCGTGTTGGAGCGTGAGGACGGGACAAAAGTATACCTTTCTTTCTTCGATGCCGACCACACAAAGAATATCTTTCAGGTGACAAACCAGACAACGGTTGTCGGAAAATATGTGAATCGTTATGATGTGACGATCCTTGTCAATGGACTTCCTCTCATTCAAGTGGAGTTGAAGCGGCGTGGCATAGATATTCGAGAAGCCGTCAACCAAGTGATGCGCTATAAAAAGCATTCCTACAATGGACTGTACCACTTCATTCAGCTTTTCGTTGTGTCCAATGGCGTTGATACAAAATACTTTGCCAACTCCGACAGAGATATGCTTCACAGTCTTGCCTTCTTTTGGACGGACTTCAACAATGTGCGTATCACCAATCTGAAAGAGTTCTCTATCTCCTTCCTTGCCAGAGACCATATTATCAAGATGCTGACGAGATACACCATCCTGAATGACACGGACAAGCTGCTCATGGTGATGCGTCCCTATCAGGTGTATGCGGTAGAGGCTCTTGTGCGGCAAGCAACCCTCACAAATCGCAACGCCTATGTTTGGCATACAACTGGTGCAGGAAAGACGCTGACCTCTTTTAAGACAGCACAAATCCTTGCAGCCAATCCCAATATCAAAAAGGTTATCTTCCTTGTTGACCGGAAGGACTTGGATTCTCAGACCACAGAAGAGTTCAACAAGTTTGAAAACGGCTCTGTTGATGCCACTGACCGCACTGATGTTCTTGTAAAGCAGATGCAGGACAAAAACCGGCAGCTCATCGTTACAACGATGCAGAAGATGGCGAACGCTGTGAAGCGTCCTCAATACGCAAAAGTTATGGATGCCTATAAGGACGAGAAAGTTGTCTTCATTATTGACGAGTGTCACCGCAGTCAGTTTGGTGATATGCACAAGGACATTGTTCGGCATTTCCAGAAGGCACAATTCTTCGGCTTTACCGGCACACCTCGTTTTGAGGTCAACGGAAAGACGGAGGGAAAAATCACACAGACCACAGAAATGCTCTTCGGAGAATGCGTACATAATTATCTCATCAAGGATGCTATCTTCGACAACAATGTTCTTGGCTTTCATATTGAGTACATCAAGACGATGGAGGGTGATTTCGACTGGGACGATCCCACAATGGCAGATGGGATTGATGTAGGCGAACTCTATATGTCCGAGGAGCGGATGTCTATGATCGCAAACCACATTGTCCAAAACCATAAAGCGAAGACAAGAAACGGTCAATACACAGCCATCTTTGCTGTCTCTTCTATTGAAGCTCTGGTCAAATACTATGACATCTTCAAGAAGATCAATCATGACCTGAACATCAGCGGTATCTTCTCCTATGGACAGAACGAAGAAGCAGAAGGTAAAGATGAGCATAGTCGGGACGCTCTGGAACGGATCATCAAAGACTATAATGAGATGTACAGCACCAATTTCTCGACGGACACCTTCTCAGCCTATCACAAGGATATTTCAGACCGTGTAAAGGGAAAGAAAACCAAGTCCCTTGACATCCTTCTTGTAGTAAATATGTTCCTGACCGGCTTTGACAGCAAGCAGTTGTCCGTCCTCTATGTGGACAAGGATTTGAAATATCACGACCTGCTGCAAGCATACTCACGAACCAACCGTGTTGAAAAGGAAACGAAACCCTTTGGTATTATCATCTGCTACCGTAATCTGAAAAAGAGGACAGATGACGCTCTTACCCTATTTTCTCAGAGCCATGATACTTCTGGTATTGTTGTTCCCGACTATCCCTATTTCGTCGAGAAGTACAATGAAATGGTTACTCGCTTGAAAGAAATCGCTCAGACTCCAGCGGATATTGACACCATGCAGAACGAGGATGACCAGAAGCTTTTCGTTGAGACATTCCGTGAGCTGACCAAATATTTGCAATCACTTCAAACCTTCATTGAGTTCAGCTTCGACCAAGACTCTCTCATCATGAGCGAGCAGGAATATCAGGACTATAAGAGCAAGTATCTGATGCTTTACGCAAAGCAAAAGAAAGATCGTGAAGTTGTTTCCGTCCTGAACGATGTGGATTTCTGCATTGAGCTGATGGAAAGTGACCGAATCAATGTTGCTTATATCATGAACCTTATCCGAAACATTCACTTCGATGATGCCAAACAGAAGGATTATGATATTAAGCACATCAAGGAAGAGCTGGGAAGAACAGATAATCCGCAGTTGCTCCGCAAGGTGGAGATTCTGCAAGCCTTCTTGGATCGTGTTGTTGTGGGGCTGGAAAGTGCAGATGAGATCGACGCTGCCTACAATGACTTTGAAAATGAGGCAAAGCGTGAAGAAATTGTCGCTTTTGCTCAGACAGAAGAAATTGATCCTACCATGCTGACCGATTTCATCTCGGAATATGAGTTTTCCGGCACAATGGATGCCGGTAACATCCGTGACCGTATCGAAAAACCAATGCCGCTGCTGAAAAAACGCTCTCTGGTGAACAGAATTGTAGACTTTATCCGGCAGCACACCGAAAAATTTCAATAAGGAGAATGTAAAATGGACAACAGTATTCAGGCGCACCAGAAAGAGCTTTGCAATAAGCTTTGGGCGATGGCAAACGCACTCCGGGGTAATATGGAGGCGTATGAGTTTAAGAACTACATCTTGGGCATGATTTTCTACTACTATCTGTCTGACCGTACAGAGAAGTACATGGCGAATCTTCTGAAAGACGATGGCATCAGCTATGAAGACGCATGGGCTGATGAGGAATACAAAGAAGCCGTTGTAGAAGAGGCTCTGCGTGATCTGGGCTTTATCATTGAACCGCAATTCCTGTTCCGCAAGATGGTCAAGATGGTTGAAAACCGTTCTTTTGACATTGAGTTTTTGCAAAAAGCAATCAATGCCCTTATGGAGTCCACACTTGGCAATGATTCTCAAGAGGACTTCGACGGGTTGTTTTCTGATATGCAGCTCGACTCTACTAAACTGGGGCATACCGTCAAAGACAGAAGTGCTGTCATGGCAAAAATCATTGCCGCTCTGGACGAAATCAACTTCGGAGTAGAAGACACAAAGATTGATGTTCTTGGCAATGCCTATGAGTATCTGATCGGTCAATTCGCTGCAACAGCCGGTAAGAAGGCTGGCGAGTTCTACACTCCTTCAGGTCCTGCCGAGCTGCTGTGCCGTCTGGCTTGTCTTGGACTAACGGATGTCAAGGACGCAGCCGATCCCACTTGTGGCTCTGGTTCTCTTCTGCTACGCCTTAAAAACTACGCAAATGTGCGTAACTACTATGGTCAGGAACTTACTTCCACCACCTACAACCTTGCCCGAATGAATATGATCCTTCGTGGCATTCCTTACCGCAATTTCAATATCTACAACGGTGACACTTTGGAACATGACTACTTCGGTGACATGAAGTTCCGTGTTCAGGTTGCCAATCCTCCGTATTCTGCAAAGTGGTCTGGCGATTTGAGTTTCATGGAAGATCCCCGGTTCAACGAATACGGCAAGCTTGCCCCGAAGAGCAAGGCTGACTTTGCTTTTGTACAGCACATGGTTCACCACATGGATGAGGACGGACGAGCTGTTGTGCTGCTGCCTCATGGCGTTTTGTTCCGTGGTGCTGCGGAAGAAGTGATCCGTAAACACCTTATCCAGAAGTTGAATGTGCTGGATGCCGTGATTGGTCTCCCTGCAAATCTCTTCTTCGGTACAGGCATTCCGGTGTGTGTCCTTGTCCTCAAGAGAGAACGCAACGGCAATTCCGACAACATTCTGTTCATTGATGCTTCCAATGATTTTGAAACTGGCAAGAACCAGAATATTCTCCGTGAGTGCGACATTGATAAGATCGTCGAGACCTATGAGCGCCGTGAAGATGTGGACAAGTATGCTCATGTTGCAACCATGCAGGAGATTGAAGAGAATGGTTTCAATCTCAATATTCCCCGATATGTTGATACCTTTGAGCCGGAAGAAGAAATTGACCTGAACGAAGTAGCTGCGGAGATCCGCAAACTGCAAAGTGAAATCAAGGACATTGATGCAGAGCTGAAACCGTTTTTTGACGAACTGGGACTTGATTTCCCGTTTGAAGTGGAGGGCAAGTAATTATGGCAAATGTATCCTCAAGTAACGGTCTCGAAAAGCGTCCGAAACTTCGCTTTCCGGGCTTTGATGAGCCGTGGGAGAACCGCAAGTTTAGCTCTGTATTCTCTTTTTTGCAAAACAATACTCTTTCACGATCTGAACTTGATACAGCCGGGAAGGTATTAAATATCCATTACGGCGATGTTCTAATAAAATATGGAAGCGTTCTTGATGCTTCTGACCAAACAATTCCTTACATTGTACCCGGAAACGAGAGTCCAAACTATGTCCATCTACAAGACGGAGATGTTGTTATTGCAGACACAGCCGAAGATGAGACCGTCGGAAAAACCACCGAGATATATAATGTTTTGGGAAGCAAGATTGAGGCTGGACTTCATACAATTCCATGCAGACCTATGATTCCATTTGCTCCGAAGTATCTTGGATATTACATGAACACATCATGCTATCATAAGCAGCTTATACCTCTTATGCAGGGTATTAAGGTTTTATCCGTTAGTAAAGGGAACATTTCAAAAACCGAAATCTCAGCACCAAACTCCCTTGAAGAACAGAAAAAAATCAGTTCTCTCTTGTATCTGCTGGATCAAAGGGCTGCAATTCAAAGTAAGATAATAGAAGCCCTCAAGAAGTATAAAAGAGGTGTCGTTCGTAGTCTTTTGTCACCAGAGGACCGCAAGCTGAAAAATGCTCAATGGAGCCGTGATACCATAGGCAATCTTGGCTCATTTATCAAGGGTGCGCCGTTGTCAAAGGCAGATATTTCAAAAACGGGTACGCCATTTATTCTGTATGGAGAGTTATACACAACCTACCACGAGGTCATTACTTCTGTTGTAAGGAAAACAGAAGCCGAAGTCGATTCTGTATATCGGAGCATTGTAGGCGATGTGCTTATTCCAACCTCCGGCGAAACGCCCGAAGAAATCTCTACCGCTTCGTGTGTGATGCTTCCCGGAGTTATCCTTGCCGGTGATCTGAACATTTTCCGCAGTTCAAAGGTAGACGGGAGAATTATGAGCTATATACTTAATCACATTGTAAATGGGAGTATTGCTCGTGTTGCGCAGGGCAAATCCATAGTTCATGTACAGGCAAGCGAAATCTCTAAGATAGAAATATCTTATCCTGATCCTGAGACACAAGACCGCATAGTGCGAGTTCTTGAAGCAATCAGCAGTCGTGTTGAGTATTGCGAGAAGGAATTAGATAATCTCACTAAAATGCGTGGTTCTCTGTTGCAGCAGCTTTTTATATAAAGAGCTGCTGCAACAATGCCTTCCTTGCAGTGATCAGATCGGAGCTTTTTCTCTCTTCCTTAGTAATCCGACAATCCATTGAGTAAAGCAATAAAGCAATTTTCTTTTGTTCTTCTAATGTGGGTACATATACATTTGCTTTAATAAGCTCTCCCTTACTTATAGAAGACACCTTTGTCCCTTGAATGAGAGGATATATCTGTGTCCTGAAAAGAGATGAATTGAAGTAGTATCCAAGATACATCGGCTGGAACTTTATAAGCGGACGGCATGGAATAGTGTGCAAACCAGATAATACAGATAGACCGTTTGCTCCGGCAATTTCTGTTGCTTTCCCTACAGTATAGTCTTCCGCAGTATCGGCAAACACAATATCTCCATTACACATATAGCTTGCAGAAGAATACTTTTTCAATTCAATATCCGGTTTAATGTATGGTGGTTTGTCCTCGGCAATGTTGACTATTGCACCATATTTAATTAGCACATCTCCATAGTGTATGTTCTGGACGGTGCTAAGTTCTGAGGTCAAATCTTCCCGTGAAAAAGTGTTGTTCTGCAATAGCTCAAACGCATCACCAAGCTTAACAATCTTACAACCAGAACTCTGAGAAATGTGGGCAAATAGTGAGTCGGACAGTCCTCTTTTATACTTCTTGAGGGCTGAGACAAACTGCTGTTGTTTGTTGATACGGTTGCTTAATAAACCTAAAAATTTCGCCACTTTTTCCTGTTCGTCACGACACGGAAGATAAAGCGATTGTTCGTACAAAGTGTCCCACTCCACATTCCTCCTACATACACTTGCGCCTACGGTGGTTGCATTGTAGAAGAAACGCTTTGCTGCGTCGGATTTTATCCACTGGGCTATGAGATCAACAGAGCAACCGGTGATGTCATAGGTTTTGTATGCAGGAGATACCATCCCATGCTCGAACCGCTGATTGACATTAGCATTACCCAAGTGAAGGTTTTGTGTGGACAGAACCATCGTTCCGTATTTTATTTTCTTATAGCCTTTATTGCTTGCGCCTCGCTGATGTCCAAAGAGTTCTGTATTTAGAAACATTCCCTCGATGGCGGCAGAAAGAAGAGTATCTTCGTCCTCTTCTTTTGTGCGATCACTATATTCATGAACAAGATCACCAAAGGCTATCGGTTTCCACGGCTCATCAAAGCCCGGAAAGCGAAGTTTCGGACGCTTTTCGAGACCGTTACTTGAGGTCTATTTTACAACTGAATAGTAGCAAGAACTTAAAGCAAAATCCCTTGCAGTAGCAGAGAGTTTCCGCTATTGCAAGGGATTTTCGTCTTTCATATAGCTATTCTGCGTACTTAGTCAGAAGTATAAAAGAGGTGTCATGCAGAGGATATTCCGCAATATGTCTGTGGTCTCGCCATCAGGCTTTGAAACAGTGAAACTATCTGCAATTTTCAAGAAGGTTTCTCGAAGAAATAACAAGAGCGAAATCAAAAATGTCATTACAAACTCCGCAGAGTATGGCTTGATTCCACAACGGGACTTCTTCGACAAAGATATAGCGGTTGATGGAAACACATCAAATTATTATGTTATTGAGCAAGGTGACTTTGTTTATAATCCGAGAAAGTCTAACACAGCTCCTTACGGTCCTTTCAACCGATATGAGCGAAAAGAAAGAGGCATCATTTCTCCACTATATACTTGTCTGGTGTTACAAGCAGATATAGAGCCATCCTATCTTGCATGGTATTTTAAGAGCGATGCTTGGTATCGGTATATTTACGATAACGGATCGCAAGGTGTTCGGCATGATAGAGTTTCAATGACGGATGATCTCTTGATGGGAATACCGGTTATTATTCCCTCAAAAGAGGCACAGCTAAAAATAGCTAAGCTCCTTGACTGCTTGGAAAGTCGATTTCAAACTGAACTTTCTCAGTATGAATCCCTAAAATCTATTCGAGTGGCATTATTGCAGCAGCTCTTTATATAAAGAGTTGTTGCAAAAGAGCCTTTTTTAGTTCCACCAATGTAGTCAAGCACATCTCCGCATTTTGGATTTTTACATCAAATGAAGAAAGCATTTTTGAAATTTGTTTTCTTGCCGTTTCGGGAGGAAGAGGCAACTTGCATTCATTAAGGATTCCTTTGGTTATCTGATTGATCGTTGCTGTACCCGTGTCCTTAAAAACTTGAGAAAAAAACATTTGGCTATTTAAGTAATGAAAGATATAAGTATCATTTAGCTTGCTACGAATTATCATCATAAATGCGCCCCATGTTGTCATAGCCATATTGTTTGGAATTAGTGCAGTTTTTCCAACAAGCTTTTTGCTGCCATTTCGTACACACATAATGACATCATCACATTTTACTTGTAAGCTCTCATCCACTTTCTTGTCTACATAGACGCAGTCATCAAAAGACAGCACTCCATTTTGAATGTTGGATGACCTTAAAACAAGATACCCCGCAACTGAAACATCACTTGGACTATATGTAAGTCCCTGTAAAAAATCAGCAACTTCGGATAAATAGACTGTCGGGTATATATTTCCATTGATATTTGAAAAAACCTTGTTAAGCAATCCTCTTTTATACTTCTTGAGCTGTTCGACAAGCGTTACTTGTGCTGCGATTCTTTTGTCGAGGGTAACGAGCATAGAGGCTACTTTTTCCTGCTCTGCAACTTCCGGTAAATAAACCTTGATTGTTTCTATTTGCGGATATTTCAAGTTCCATGTATCGGAGGTCATCCCCTGTGAGTTCTTTCTGAACTCGTTGATCAGTTTATAGTTCTTGAAAAGAGCTGCGAAATACTCATTACAGATAGAGACCTTTGCCGTGAGAACAGTGTAGGCAGGGCTGACGATACCGTCATAAGAAGACACGCCATTCGCTCCTTGCCACATCCTCATCGAGTTATAGACCATATCTCCCTTGCGGACAACCTTGTAGTTGCTTTTATCTTCTCTTGAGTTGTCTTTCCCCTCAATTTCGGAACGCTGCATAACTCCATCATTCATTGTAACAGAAAGCAGCTCCATATCAGCCGCCTCACGCTCACTACGCTCGGCGTATATGTCCCCGATGCGATGTAATATATACGGCTTATCAAAGCCCGGAAAGCGAAGCTTCGGACGCTTTTCGAGACCGTTACTTGAGGTTTATAATGCCCTGATTATTCCTCCATCAGATAATATCCGTGGAGGTGGTCAATATGACTAACAATACACAATTCAAGACGCTGTTGAACACTTGGTTAAATCAAAAGAAGCCAATGATCACACCGTCAACCCATGCCAGCTTCACGCTGATAGCCGAAAATCATTTAATACCGCACTTCGGCAAACGGAAGATTGGCAGCATCACCGAACAGGACATTCAGAGCTACATATCGTATCTCTACGAGTCCGGACGGCTGGATAAGTCTGGCGGTCTCACTGTAAAGACCATACGAGATGTGATTCTTGTGTTGCGTCTTGCTATGGAATATGCCTACAAAGAGAGAGCAATACCGTTGCTCAACTGGGACTTGATTGAGTACCCTAAAGAGTTAGGCATCAAAAAGGTGGTCTCTCTGTCTAAGGATCAAGAGCAAGCTCTGATTCAGTGCATCTACATGAACCTGAACAGGAAGACCGCTGGCATACTCATCGCACTGTTTACCGGTGTACGGATCGGAGAACTCTGCGGCTTGCAAATGAAAGACATCTCGCTGACGGATAAAACTATCAGCATCAACAAAACCGTCCAACGCATTTATGACAAGAAAAAAGGAGAGTCCTATCTACACATAGGACCACCGAAGACCAAGACATCAGCTCGAACAATTCCTGTACCGTCATTGCTGATGAACATTATCAAGAAGTTCTATACAGAAAACCCCAACCATTACTTCTTGACTGGTAAGACGAAGCCAACAGAACCTCGCACATACCGGCAGTTCTTTTCCCGTTTTCTGAAACGAAATGGGCTGCAAAAGGTAAAATTCCACGAAATCCGGCACACTTTCGCAGTACGGGCAATCGAGATACCGGAGTTTGACATTAAATCTCTTTCGGAGATTTTAGGGCATAAAAATGTCTCCTTCACGCTGAATGTCTATGGCAGCGCAAATCTCCAACAGAAGGTCAAGTGTATGAACTTATTAAATGATCTTCTATAAAAATCAGCGGGCGGGAACGGGATTTTACCGTTCCTGCTCGTGTTTCTTTGAAGTTTTTTTACGCTCGGAAGTCTGCACCTGTTTTTCACGCAAATGCTCACGAACAGATTGTACCTCTGTTTTTTCTTCCAATAATTCAGAAACATCACGCTTGCTGTCAAACAGAATAAGCGGATCAAATTTTTCTCCATATGCCGCTTTGATTTTGGAAGTGGCAGATTGAATCTTCTCCCCCTGTAAGGCGATTCGCTGTTCGGAGAGTTCTGCTGAATCCACATCTTTTGCCTGCTCCCTTAATTCCGAGAACTGCTTTAAGGCATCCTCCAACTCGGCAGCATATTTTTCTTCCTGCTTTGTCAGCCGCTTCAAATTTCCTTCCATAGCCGCAACACTCTTTTTGACCTCAGCAATTCCGGTATCCTCACTACAATCAAATGAACTGAGGAGCATCGTCTTTTCGGATTTCAGTTCTTCCAAGTCTTCCGTCAGTTCGGCAATCTGTTTTGCCAAATCATTATGAGCAACAAACTGATAAAATGGTGTCGCTTTCTTCTCTGCCAACAGCGTTTTCCGTTCTTTGGTCTTATTTTTAATCTGCTGTGCCAATAAGGTATAGCGCTCCAGATCGGGCTTCAACACATTCAGGCTTTCCGATAATTTGTGTTTTCCAAAACCGGCATAGCGAATCTGATAGCGGAAAATAACCATGTTCGCCCGTAAGGACTCCATTGCTTCTGCAAGCGCAGGAATAGATACTTTGACTGCCTGCATCAGCTTTTTCACTGTTGTTTTCAATTCCCGCAGAAGGGCGTTGTCTGCCTTAATCTGACGATTCAACTCACAGCGGTCAGAAACAATCCCCTTTTTCTCCAATGCTCTTGCAACCACACCCTCGTGAATGGTGGGCTGCTCGGTCAAGCCCCGATCTGCATGACTGCGGTGGTCGATGCGTTCTTCGTGTCCGGCAGTCTTCAAATGGTGATTCGTCACATCAGCCCACGCTGCTCTCCATAAAACAAGTTGTTCTTCGCTGTTCCAACGCTCGGCAATGGGATTCTGTCTGCCGAACTTGGTGCTTTTCGGATGCTTGCTGGCTCGTTCATAGCCGTGATTCTCCGCTTCGGAAGGTGGCAGATATACCTTCTTGCGACCGACCTTATACTGGTATTGCTTTTCCCATCCCTCTGTCTGTGCTATCTTAAACTCATCCGCAGTAAAACCTTGTTCCTCTCCATTTTTCACACAGAGATATTCTTTCAGCGTCTTATATTGCCAGTTCCCTTTTTCATCTAACGGGCGCACTGTCAGCATGATATGGGCATGGGGATTATGACCAGGAGGGTATGGATCGTGAATTGCCACATCTGCACACATCCCATCAGCTACAAAGGTGCCAGAAATAAAATCGAACAGCAGCTTTTTCCACTGTGCTTCGCTCAACTCAATCGGTAGAGCAACCACAAATTCACGGGCAAGGCGGCTGTCTTTTGTCTTTTCATTTTCTTCTACGGCGTTCCAAAGCACGCCCCGTTCTTTCCATTCTGATGGGGCGAACTCTGGTAGGAATACTTCCTGCCAGACCAGTCCTTTCTTGCGGGTGTAGTCATGCTGCACCCCATCATAATCATTAAGGATTTTAGAACAACTCAGATAAGCGGAAGCTGCGACAGCGCTTCTTCCTGTACCACGGCTGACTACTTTTGCTTCCAGATGATAGATTGCCATTTGTTTTTACCGTCCTTTCTTTCTGTTTCTCTTTTGAAAAGAGAAAATGGGTGTCGCCGGAAATGCGATACCCATAACTGCGTAAAAGCTGCCGGTGGCAGGTTTTCGCAGGCAGGCGGCGGGATGGGGTGGCAATATGCCACCTCATCGTTTTGCTGATATTGCAAAATATAGAGCCGACTGCACAGGGAATGTTCGCTTGCGACATTGCCTGCCCCCTCTGGAGAACTGTCTGAAAGACAGTTCGTGAGGAGCGCACGAGCCCGACCAACGGGAGGGATACCACCGCCTGCTTTGCAGGTGGTGAGTAAGTGCGCCCTTCGGGAAAAAGAAAAAGCGACCGATAGCCGGTCGCTCATAAAAATCATCGGATTGGTTTGAATACTTCGCACAAAAAATCCTCCAACTGTTCCAAAGTCATCTGTGTTGTCTGCGGTAATGCTTTCTCCAAAATCGCACCTTCCTGAATCAGTCGCCGTGTCCGTACTTTTCGCTCTTTCTGCCGGTCACGCATCTGTGCTTCTTCCAATCTATGCTTCGCCTGCAAAAGTTTCTTTTCATTTTCTGTCATAAATTTTATTCCTTTCTGCCGTATCCGGCTGAAAACGCAAAGAAGGCGGCTCATGAGATTTTATTCTCACAAGTCGCCTTCAGCGTCATTTATTATGCGGTTTTCTGTTCTTGTCCATTTTCTTTAATAGGCGGGTTATCAAGCAATACAGGTTTTTTCTCTTTTATTTGCTTCGCAGCATTGCGTTCTTTCTGCATCCTGCGGTTTGCTTCCGTCCTGCAATCATCACAGCAGTATTTTACATCTTTCCGTGTAGCGGTAAAAGTTTTTCCGCAGTTCTCGCAGACACATTCCCGCTTTCGGTTTTCTGCCGCTTCCTGCCGGTAAAATTTAGTACGGCACTTCGGACTGCAAAACAGAGTATTTGACCGCTTAGATTCAAATTCTTCACCGCAGCATTTACAGATTAGCTTAAATGGCTGACCAACTGCGTGTTCACCAGCCTTGATTTTTTGGTAGCGTTCCCGACTCTTGATGCGGTGTCTGCGAAGCTGTTCCTGCCGCTTGATCTCCTCCGGTGTCAGCTCCGGTTCGGGCAGTTCAAACCGTCCGATAAATTTCAGATAAATCTCAACCTCCTGCACTCGATCCCCATCAATCTTTTCCGGGGCGTGGACAATGATTTTTTCTATAAACTCATTGATCATTGGAGTAGTCAATTCAGAAAAATCGGTGTACTTCTTTGCTAATGAAAGGAATTGCGCCGCACGGTCAGTATCTTCCTCAAAAGAGGACAGATGCGATTCTGCATCCGATACAGATGTGACAAGAGTTTTCTGCTCCGCTTCGTATTCTGCAAGCAGAGTATCAAAGCGTTCATCGGTAATGCGCCCAATAGCAAAAGATTCGTAGAGCTTTTTGATAATGGTATCAAGCTCGGCAATACGCTTACGGTCTCTGTTCAACTTGCGTTTGGTATCCTTTGCGACTTCCGCCTGTCTGATTTGAGAAGCAGAACGCACCTTTTTCATAAACTCATCCTGATTGGCGATAGCAAAGGTACTGGCTGTTCGGATGGTTTCCAAAACAAGCTCTCTGACCGCTTTTGTCCGAATATAGTGACCGCTGCAAGCATGAGTGCGCTTTTGATGTGCCAGCGTGTAGGCGGAGCAATCGTAAAAATCAGAGGGATAGGGATTGTTCTCCGTACCGCCTTTGGAACGGTGATTGGTCATTTTCGCTCCGCAGTCAGCGCAGAACAGAAGTCCAGTCAGCGGATTGGCTTCGCCAAGCGTATCGTGGCGTCTCGGTGTCTTTCGCAGTTTCTGTGCAAGCTCCCACATTTCCTTATCTACAATCGCTTCGTGGGTGTTCTCAAAGATCAGCCAGTCCTCCTGCTAACAGTTTTAAGACAACAGGACAGTATATCAGTCCGGTGCTGTCAGAAACCAGTTTTCAGTACCGCTATTTAGACGGTGGGGTCAGACCTGAGTATTTTATAGAAAAGAATAATATGAAAGAGCGGCTGATCCGGTCAGAGGAGTGTCTGGGAAGCTTGTATGGGTATGATCCCATAAAGTTGACAGAGGATGAGAAGCCCGGGCTGTACCTGGGATTTTACAAACCTTTAAATAGAGGGCCTGTGAAGATTTTGGCTGTGACAGAAAGCAAAAACAGGGACAGGCAGCCCCGCCTTAAATGGGAATATTTGAAAGAGGGAAGATTTCAGGAATTTCATCCTGTAGATGAGACAAGAAATTTAGGACAAACAGGCTTAATTACCTTTAACGGGCTTTTAGGCATGGAAAGGTCAGTTCTTTTCGGCCAGGACTGTTACTGGATTCGGATTGTAGATGAAACAGAGGCCATGTACAGTCAGCCAGAAGAAAATAAGCCGTGGATCAAGGCTTTCTATTTAAACGGAACTGCGGTACATACAGTCCGGTCAGGATTTCAGGAGTTTTTTACATTAGATCAGCCGGAGGGAGACGTAAGATTTCACCTGCTGAACCAGTCTATTTATAAAGCCCAGGTATGGGTGAATGAGACAGGGCGGCTGTCACGGACAGAGAGAGATCAGCTGGACAGTGAAAAAAGGCTGAAAATTATATATGGCGAAGACGGAGCCGAGACAGAGGTTTGGGTGCTGTGGGAGGAAGAGACTGAAAGTGGGAAAAAGGAGCGGGGATACAGGCTGGACCACAATCAGGGAATATTGGAATTTAAAGACGAGAACAGTAGAAAACAGCCGGCGCCCGGTGTTTTAAACGGAATTCAGGTAGATTATTCTATAAGCGCAGGACAGGCGGGGAACTTTTTGCAGGGCCATATTACAGGCCTGGAATTAACGGCGGGCTTTATTAATAAGGCAGATAATCCTCTGCCTTTGTCAGGAGGATGGGACAGAGAATCAGGGGCGGCTGCCATGAAACGTCATGGACGCCAGCTAAAACACAGATTTCAGGCTGTAACCCCGGAGGACTTTGAAAAATTAGCTCTGGCTTCCGCCGGCTCTATCAGCAAAGCCGCATGTTTTACAGGATATGGAGAGCAGGGAGAAAGAAAACCAGGCCATGTAACTCTTGTGGCAGTTCAAAAGGATTTTGAAAACAGCAGCTTGTATTTTCAAAGCCTGAGACAGACCATTATGGAATTTTTAAAGGATAAAGCGCCGGTAAACCTGATTGGAGGAGGAAGATTTCACATTGTGCCTCCGGTGTTTGTGGAAATTCAGGTAAGCGCGCAGATTATTGTGGAAGATTTTCAGCAGATATTTTCCTGCCGCCGTAAGGTACTGGAAAGGATATCTGAATTTTTAAATCCTATTAACGGAAATTTCCTGGAAAAGGGATGGCAGGTGGGAACCCTGCCGGACAGAAATCAGATTGATATGGTGCTGAAAAATGCAGAAGAAGTAAAAGAAGTGAGAAATTTAATTATAACAGGATGCATCAGAAACGGTCAGGAGACTGTGGAGGTAAATCCGGAAGAAATGGGGCAGTGCCCATATGTACTTCCTGTAAGCGGCGCTCACAGGATTACGGTACAGGCCCAATAGGAGATGATGACTATGCTGCCGGAGGTAAAGCTGGATAACAGCAGTTTCGAGGAAATAGCCAGAGAGGCAAGAAGCAGGATTGCAGGAATTTATCCGGAGTGGACAGATTACAATTACCATGACCCGGGCATTACGTTTCTGGAAATGTTTTCATATTTAAAAGAGGTTCAGCAATTTCACATGGACCAAATCGGCCAACATCATAAGAGAAAGTTTTTAAAGCTTTTAGGAATGACTCCAAAGAAGCGGCGTCCGGCTGTGCTGAAAGCCAAGGTCCAGAAGGAAGCGTGATCCTGTTTGAGGGAAGCCGTTTTATGGCGGGAAATCTGGTATTTGAGACAGAAAGGGAAGAATATCTTCCTGAAAGCCGGATTCAGGCAGCTGTTGTAAAGGATTGCCAGGGACGTGTTCTCCACAGAGAGAAAAGCATAAGGCGGGACAGCAAAATAATGGTATATCCCTTTGGCAGAAAGCCTGAGGCGGGAAATCAGTTTCTCATGTGTTTAGATTTGCCGATTGAACCGGGAAAAGAGTGCTGCCTTTCATTTCAAATGTATGATGAGTACAGGATTAAAAGAAATCCGGTAAAGCAGGAAAAGGATTTTAGTCCGTTAGCTGAAATTGCTGTAGAATACAAAACCAGAGAAGGATGGAAAAGGGCAAAGGTTATTTGCGACAGCAGCCTGGCTCTGATACAAAGCGGCGGGATTCGTTTTTCCCTGGAAAGGGAAATGGAAAAAATAAGGGAAGAGGGAATAGAAGGATATTTTTTAAGATTACTGCTGAAAAAACAGGAGTATGATACGGTTCCCTTAATTACAGGTCTTAGCTTCCGCCATATTTGTCTGCTCCAAAAAGAAACTAAGGCTTGCTGGAAGCAGGGGGAGAGAAAAGATAGTGTCAGAAGCAAAACAGAACAGTACATAGAAGAAAACAGCAGATACCGTTTGCTGAAAAATGGACAGAAAGCAGAAAGCAATGAAACGGTGTGGACCAGTTATTATCTGCCTGAATTTTATGATAAAAGATGTGTAGGAGTTGGAAACGGATTTCCAGGGCAAAGGTTTCAGATTCCCGGGGAAGGCTTTATGTCGGAGGGGCTTATAATTTTAGTGGAAAGCCTTACTGAGCCGGGAGTATATGAAATGTGGGAGCAGGTAGAGGATTTTGACGCAGTAGGCCCGGAGGTATGCTGCTACCAGGTAGACGAGAAAGCCGGGGAGATTATTTTTGGAGACAGTTTTCACGGCATGGCCCCGGAAACAGAAATAAGAATTGTCAGCTGCTTCTGCACAGCGGGAAGCGCAGGCAATATGAAAGCCGGAAAAGAAGTGGAGAAGGAGCATATTATCTGCAGAATTCTGGAGGAGGGCGAAGGAGGAACAGACGGGGAGACTATGGAAGAATGCGCTTTGAGAGCGGCGTCCAGAATGAGACAGTCAGAGAGAGCTGTGTCAGAAAGTGATTATGAGAAGCTGGTGAAAAAAACGCCGGGTCTGAGAGTGCAGGCTGTAAAAGTGCTGCCTTCTTCAGAAGAAAAATATTTGGAAGACAATGTAGTAGATTTGGCAGTAAGACCTTACTGTGAAAACGGGGAAGGAATTTTAAGCTCTGTATACAAGAAAAATATTCTGGCTTATTTAGAGGATAAAAGGCTTTTGGGAACCAGAATCTGCCTTCATTCTCCAGAGTATACAGAAATCGGCGTGTATGTGGAGGCCAGCGTGAAGCCGGAATACTTACATGCCAGAGAGCAGATTCAGAGAAAAATAACAGAATTTTTTAAGGAAATGGAAGGCAAATTTGGTCCGTTTATCAGCAGAGGAAGCTTATATGGCAGTTTGGACAGCCTGGATTGTATTACGAAAATTCATATGCTGTCTATTGAGGCAAGGGGAAACAGAATCTCACGCAGCAGAACCGGGGACGTATTTCTTCCTCCTACAGGTATGGCTGTTTTAAAAGACGTAAAGTGCATAGTAGTAAACAACTAAAGGACGATGGGTGGACAAATGAAGTATTTTGTTTTTAATAAGCCGTTGGATTTTAATAGAGGATATATGGAAAACTGCCGATGGGAAAACGGCGGTCTGACCTTGCAGGAAGATTGCGGAGAAGGGATATTTTTTTCCAGAATCTTAGACAGCCGGGAGGATCAAACTGTATGGCACAGATTTGTGAGAACTCCGTCAGAGGCATTAGGCGTTTTCGTGAATTTCTTTTTTTATGCAGGGGACAGCAGAAAAATTCTGGTGGGGCAGCAGGAAATGGATGTGGAGGAGATTATAAAGTCTGAGACCATATCTGCTGAAGAGAAAAAAAGAATTTTCAGGCCGTTTTTGCAAATGGAGGAACAGGACCCGGAGGATTTGCTGCTGTTTGATATTAAGGGCAGATATATGTGGTTTGCAGCAGAATTGTATGCAGGTACCGGGGGGCTTCCTGTGCTGAAGGATATGACAGTCTATTTTCCAAAAGAAACATGGCTTAGATTTCTGCCCAGCCTTTATGAAAAGGACAAAGAAAGCGCAGATTTTTTAGAGAGATATTTAAGTATATTCCAGTCAGTGTACGAAGATTTGGAAACAAGAATCAGGCAGGACGCTTCTTGTCTGGAGCCGGCTGTAGCTGGAGAGGAATTTCTGTCATGGCTTGCAGAGTGGCTGGACATCGGAAATATTTATATGTGGAACAGCCAAAAATTAAGAGAGCTTACCTCTAAAGCTACCCGGCTGTTTGAAATAAGAGGAACGAAAAAAGGGCTGGCAGAAATGGTAGCTCTCTACACTGGAGAAGAACCTTTCATTGTGGAAGAGTGGCAGACAAGAGAATTTAAGGCTTTGGGAGAGAAAAAAATGGAGCTGGAAAGGCTTTACGGACGGGAGCCTAATGTATTTACGCTTTTGGTAAAAGAAAAATATTTGTCGTCATCCAGAGATTATCAGGCCCTTGAAAGGCTGGTGAGGGAAGCTGCGCCGGCTTATATGGAAGTGAGAATTGTGCCGCTGAAGCCGTATATTTTTCTGGGAGATTATTCTTACCTGGGAATTAACAGCAGCCTGGGACAGTATCGTCCGTTGACCTTGGACGGTTTGTCGGCTATTCCATTTACAGTAATCGGAAGCGGAGTGGAGGAAGGAGATAGAAAATGAAAAATTTAAAGTATTTTCCCTTTGACAGAAATCAGTATTACTACGGAAAACTGCTGACAGAGCAGGATTTTATACAGGAACAGCGATATATGAACGATAAAAGAAGACTTCATAATCGTTTTCTTCACGGCGTCGGCGTAGCCGCCGGGTTCCAGGTTGTAGAGGTAGATGAAAAAAGTATTTCTGTGGAGGCAGGATTGGCGTTAGATTTTGCCGGCAGGGAGATTGTTTCTGACACTCCTGTAATAAGAAAATTGTCTACTATAGATGGTTTTGAAACTGTAATGGAAAACAGGCGAGGAGATTATGTGTATCTTTGCTTGGAGTATGACGAGCAGGATAAAATGCCGGCTTATAATGCGGCTGGAGGAAGAGACTTTAGAACAGACAAAATTGACTACGATAAAAGCAGAGAAGGATACCGCCTTTATTTGACGGACAGAGAGCCGGACAAGGTATCTCTTACAGTGGACAGCCTGATGTACAGCAGAACAATTCTTTATCAGGACAGCCAGCTTACTGTAATCCAGAAATATCCAAAATTTGTGCAGGCAAATGAAGAATTTGAGATGTCTGTTACAGTTGAAAATAAGGGGAATCCGGCAATGATTTCTCTGAATTTTACGGAAGAATTGTCAGGAGTATTCTGCGGCGGTCGGGGCTCCATGGAAGTAGCTGTGGAGGAAACAGTACTGCAGAGAGCGGGAAAGGCAGAGAAAACATACAGATTAAAAGCTTTGGATCTGAAAGAGGGGGAAGCAGAATTTAAAATAAGTCCTCAAAGATTTTGTCTCCGTTACGGAACAGAGGAAAAGAAGCTTTCATCAGAAAAGGGATTTTCCATTCCGGTAGTGTGCAGAGACAGAATCAGTCAGGTGAAGGAGCAGTTTTTCCAGGAAGCTATGGTAGAAGCTGTCAGGGATAATTATCCTCAGGGAATTTATTTAAGCAGAATCTATCTAATAAAGACAGAGGATGCTTATGTCATAGACAGAGTAGAAAACATGCCGTTTGATCAGTATGTTTACAGCAGCTGTCTGATTATGAGCATGACGGAGCTGCTGAGACAGGAAATTAAAAATCTGGAAAAGCAGAAATCCAGTTTAGATTCAGGCGTAGTTTTAGAGAAAAAGGACAGAGCGCCTAAGGAAACAGAAGGAAGACAGTGGAAAACGGCCCAGGGTACAGTGAAAATAAATCTGGGCGTAGGAGGAAAACGGGGACAAAGGTTCTTCTCCCATGAAATTTTTCACGGTTTAGGTCTGGGTCCTGTACATATTGAACTGAGCCTTCAGGAGGAGGACATGCTTTACAGCGGGTCTTCGGAGGTTTTTGAGCAGATGGGTATCAGGGCGGAAATCGCTGCCAGAGCAGATATGGCAAAGGGCTCCTTTGTGATTGGATTAAGACTTTTAGAGGCTTCCAGCAGCCAGGACGCAGTGATTCACTGGAAAGCAGTAATGGCAGAACAGGAGGAAGAAGGAGACAAAGAAAAGAGAATTTATATACTTCCGGGAAAATTGGAGATGCGAGTTAGAGAATCTTGTTATCTGGAGGCAGTCTGCGAGGGAATGCCGGGAACCCAGGTATTATGGAGCACAGCCGGAAATAACCAGGGCTTTATCAGCCAGGACGGTATGTACACAGCTCCCAACATGCCGGGAGTATACGAGGTGACTGCCGAGTGTCAGGGAGCCCCTGAGATAAAAGCTTCATTGTTTGTTGTAGTAAGGGAGTAGAAATATGATAATCCGCAATCTTTCAAAGCAATACAGGGTAATCCGGGAGTGGGAAAGCGATGGAGAAATCGTCCAGTATATCTGTCGGGAGGAAAAAGAACAGAAAGACTGCCGCATAGCCAGGCAGGACCTAAAAAGTGTAAGCGGTGATGAAATCAGGTTTTTTATGGATCAGATTCACAGCCAGTCATTTACAGATTTTCTGGATTTCTTTACAGACGCCCAAAATCTGTATTTGGTTATGGTCCATAATACAGGGGAAAGTTTGTCCAAAAAGTTGGAAGAAAGCTGCAGCCTGAAAGAGCGGATGGAGATAGGAAAAAATCTGCTGGAACAAATGGTACTTTTAGACCTGCCGGATTATTTTTTCCAGGCTGCTATGGATTCTAAGCTGGTAGTAGTCAGCCGTTCCCTGGAGGTAAGGCTGGAATACGATTTAAAGAATTTAGATTGTTTTAGAGAGTGTACTTTTTTACAGGGAACAGAAGGGCTGGCGAGCATTTTCTGGGAGCTTTACAGGGAGGAGCTGGAGATCAGGGCTTTTCCTCCTATGGAAACTATGATTTATGATCTGAGGGATGGAAAATTTCAAAATCTTTTAGAAATTTACGGCAGATTTCAAGATATATACAGAGAGTGGGCCGACAGAAAAAAAGAACAGCTGAAGCCGGAAAGCTTTGCTTTTCGCATGTGGGAAAAAATAAAGCGGGCAGGGGGATTTTTGAAAAATCTTGCAGCGGTGGGGATTTTAGTTCTGGCTGTGGTTTATCTTGTACTTTCTATCAGACAGGTTGGCAAAGAACCTGGGACGGCTGATAATTATTACTCAATCGGAACACTAAAAATACAGGAATCATCTGGCCCTCAGGCATCTGCCGGAGAGCAGATAAGGGATATGGGAGAGAAGCATCATGAAATTTGGAAATTCATCAGATTTTAAATCCAGTATGGATACATATATCAGGCGGATGGGCAGAACCTTTATGATGCCGGTGACTACTCTGGTGAGAAAAGGCAAAAATATGGCTCAGCCTAATTCCATTGCCAGAAGAGCTACAAATGATGTAATGCAGGAAGTGAAAAAGCTGAAGGAGCCTCCCAGAACCTTAAAAGCTTATGTATTTTTTGGAGAGCATTATATTGCCAAAAGGCTTTTATATCTGCTGGTACTTTTAGCCATTGTACTGCCTGCTCTTGTGATCAATTACATTTATCCTGTAATTCAGTCCAGGTATTTAGTAAAAACCATGCCTGTGGATGCAGAGGGCATTGTAGCTTATACAGGAAAAGTGCGCCTTACAGACAGGGCCACAGGCAATGTGCTGTATGAAGGAAAAATGGAAGAGGGGCGCTTAACAGGCAGCGGCCAGCTCTACGATTATGACGGAAATAAAATTTATACCGGAGGATTTCAGATGGAAATGTACAGCGGGTACGGGGAGCTTTATTACCCCTCCGGCGATCTGAAATATCAGGGTAATTTTGATTTAAACAAGTATGAGAGGCAGGGCATTTCCTACTATGAAGGGGGAATGGTGTGCTATGAGGGAGGATTTTCCTCAGGAGAGTATGAGGGCAGCGGAGTGCTGTACCAGAAAAACGGAAAGAAACATTATGAAGGAAATTTTGACAAAGGGCTGTACAGCGGGAAAGGCGTTCTCTACGACAGCCAGGGACAAGTAGTATACAAAGGAGAGTTTGAACAGGGAAATTATTCCGGAACCGGAGTATTGTACAGTGAAGGCCAGAAGATTTATGAAGGAGAGTTTGCCTCAGGAAAATACGAGGGTGAAGGTGTATTATATAAAAACGGCCAGGTAGTATACAGAGGCGGTTTTAAGGATAACCAAATGGACGGCACAGGAAAATCTTATGAGGATGGTTTGATGACTGCAGCCGGAATATTTGAAGGATCTGGATTTTCAGGGGGCCAGGTAACCTTAAAGTATGAAAACGGCAATGTAAAATACCAGGGCGGATATGAGAACGGTCAAATGACGGGGGAGGGAACTCTTTACCGGGAAAACGGCACAATAGAATATCAGGGCAATTTTCAGAAAGGACAGTTTCAGGGTCAGGGAAAAAGCTATGATGAAGAAGGCTTGCTGGTTTATGAAGGAGAATTTGACCAGGGTTTAAGAAGCGGAACCGGACGTGAATACGCGCAGGGAATATTGATTTATGAGGGAGGCTTTTTGGCAGGTCAGTACAGCGGCCAGGGAGTTCAGTATGATCCTGTAACCAGCTATAAAATATATGAAGGAGAATTCCGCAATAATCTTTATGATGCACAGGGAATTCTTTACGATGCTTCAGGGGCAGTGCTTTATGAGGGAGGATTTCTCCTTGGAGTATACAGCGGCTCCGGCATTCTCTATGATCCTGCTACAGGAAAAGCAGAGGAGGAAGGAGAATTCCGCAACGGAATTTTAGTAACCTCCAAAGCAGAGCTGGAGGCAGATGAAAATACTGAAGATGCCGGCCAGGAAGATAATCAGGATTCCGGGGAAGACGGTCAGGAAAATAATAGCCAGGATTCTGGGGAAGGCGGCCAGAGCAGCAGTCAGAATAGCAGTGAGGAAAACAGCCAGACTGACAGCCGGGAAGGGGATATGCAGGCAGGACCAGGAGCGTTTTTGGAATAGATCAAGAGAAGAGGTAACTGGATTATGGGAAAATATACAGTAATTGCAGAAGTGGGAGGAAAAATAAAAGATATGCTGGCAGAGGGCCTGGTGCCGGAGCTGATTCAGGATCAGAACAGCGTAGGTCTTTGCAGCCCTGCCGAAAAAGGAGATTTTATTCTGGGCATTTACCTTTATGATATCAGGGAAAATGGGGATATCAGAATGCAGGGAATGATTAACAGCGGCGCTGACCAGCAGAAATTCCCCTCTGTATTTTTAAGCTTATATTATATGATCACAGCATACTCTGCCAGCGATTTAAAATTCCGGGCAGGACAGGAGCAGAGGATTTTAGGAAAAACTATGCAGCTGCTTTCAGACAACCGGATCATACCGGCCAAGGATGTAGGAGAGGGGCTGGGAGGCATGGATTTAAGAATCGACATGCTGGATATGGACATAGACGAAAAAATGAAAATCTGGAATGATCAGTCGAAACCTTACCGCACTTCTTTGTTTTACCGGGTTGCTCCTGTAGAGCTGGAGTCAGAGAAATTAAGAACTATTACAAGAATTAGAGAAATGGATCTGGTATTCCAGGACAAGGATGGAGAATAAGGATGATAAGAAGCAGACATACCATAAAGGTGCAGGCAGTGTTCTCCCTCCACAATATGCTGACAGGGAGAGGCGCAGAGGCGGGGGCAGTAAGATTTTCCCTTCCGGAAGGAGGAAAAATTACTGTAAAAGAAGGCGGATACTATGTTTTAACAGGCTGCAGAGATCAGGAAATAGATGTGGTGATTGAAAGCCCTATTTATGAAAAAGCGGCAATACATATAGATATTAGCGAGAGTCAGCTGGAGATTCATAAAGTGTGGCTGTCTCCTAACAATAGCTACCCAGGCAGTGAAAAGTATGCCAAGGTAAGGGGAGAAGCAGCTGGAGATATGGAGGTATGGGCCGTGCCTTTAAGCCAGGAACAGTCCGTCCGTTTTCTAAAGGATTATAATGCCCAGAAAGACGGAACTATTTTTCCTGTTTATTATGTAGGAGGAGCTTACATGGAAGGCCGTAGGGCGGCTGCTGTCACAGAAGGAAAAAAAGGAAAAACTGTAGAATTTACAGTAATTGAGAAAATAGACGAAAAAAACGGAACCTGCTGTATAGATAAAGCTTTTTCCAAAAATCTGAAAAAAGCAGATACAAGTATTTATCCTGCTTTCAGAGGAAGAACAGACAGAGAGGGAAATTACAGAATTTTGCTGCCAAATGATATGGAACAAGCGGAATTATGCCTGATTTGTTATGAAATTAATGGAAAAATGGAAATACAGGAAGCAGAAATAACAAAAAAAGGCTGAGGAGGGTTTAACAATGGGATTTTGTGTATTGGGAGGAGCCATGCTTCAATGTTCTTTTGGAATGGCGCCGTCTACGCTGAATGTGCTGCCGGCAGCTAAGGTCATGTCCTCTATGGCTTTGGCCAGCATTATGGACAATGTGCCTATGGTAAATATTATGCCTTTTGGCATGTGCAGCTCCATGGCAAATCCTACTGTAGCCGCAGCTACAGCGGCGGCTTTGGGGACGCTTACTCCCATGCCATGTATACCTGTGATTCCAGGGCCTTGGGTTCCAGGGTCCCCTACAGTGCTGGTGGGAAATAAGCCGGCCTTAAATAACTCCTGCAGCCTTATGTGCGCCTACGGGGGAACCATTAAAATTCAGAATCCAGGAACTACTAATATTCAGGTAAAATAAAAACCATTTATAAATAGCGCTGAAAGGCAGAACAGGCGGGAATATATATGGCAAATGTTCAAGAACAGGAAGTAAGAAGATATGTGCTGAAAAAAGACAGGGCAGCAAGTTCAGACACCAGGCATGTAGAACTAAAGGACATGAGAGAAAATGAGATCATGTCTGCAGTCCGTCAGTACGGCGTAGAAGCAATTATAAAAGAATATAGAGAAGTAAAGGCAGAGCCTCCTGTAGACATTCTGCTGGCATATTTGTATCAAAAACCAGACGATATTTCAAAGGATGAGTCTGAACTGCTGCAAAAAGCATATGGATGGGGATTTATTGCAGATGTTTACCGCCAATTAGGGAAAAACGATCTTAGCGAGATCTCTACATGGGGTAAGATAAAAGGATGGTTTGGCAGAAAATTCGGCTCCTACAAAAAGGTAAATAAATTTGAAAACCACAGTCTGGCAGGGGCGCCTTCAGCTGCGCCAAAAAATACCCAGGGTGATAGCGCTGTCTCCAAATTAAAACAGGCGGAAAATCAACTGTTTCAGGGAATTCAAAAGATGGAGGCAGGAGAAGCAGTCGAGGAAAATACTTCTGTAAACGCATTAGTGGAGCAAGGCCTGGAAGTCATTGAGAGACTGACAAATTCTGAGTCTGCAGAAGGAGAGGATAACGAAAGGACGGAGGGGCCGGAGACAGAGGCGGGTTCAGAGCCTTCTCAAAATATGTCTGTGCAGGATCAGGCGAGACAGCTGGCAGAGAATGCTGTTACTAATGAATCTTCAAATAACCTGGTACAGTCAGAAGAACCTATTCATGCTATATCCACTGAAAGCTCAGAGGACCAGATGGATTATAACGGCTATATACGCCTTTATGGATACAAAGGTTATGAGTTTGAAGAGGGAATCATGCAGTACAGAAGCCAGAATATTGCTTTGGTTCTGCCTGCAGGCCTGGTTTATAACCTGAAAAATACAGACTTTACCTTAATTTACGATTCTAAGGCGCCTGGGAAAATGGCTGTAATGAGCAAAGGGGATGCAGCCCTTTCTCTGGGGATGCTGCAGCTGTCAGCTACCCATATGAAATATACAGACTTAGACGATACATTTTTGGCGGATGAGGCAGCCGTTGGAATAAACGAGGCGTTTTTTGACTTAAAAGCTAATGCAGCAGTAGAACATGTAAAAATTAACCGTTCAGGTATTTCCTTTGATGAGTTTACAGCAGACTTAAAAGATTTTTCCTTATTTAATAAAACACTAAATATTGCGAATCCTAAATTCCACATGAAAAAAGAAAATAAGTGGATGAAGGATATTAGTATAGGCGGGTTATCAATAAAGAAGGACAATGTTTCCTTAAACTTTTCAGGAAATGAAGAGGGCAGCCAGGGAACCTGGATGTTAAAAGAAGAAAATGGGGAAACCGTTAATGTAGGGAGCAGTGAAACACAGTGGGTTCCTTATATTACGGGAGGAAATGCAAACCTGGAGGTTGGGGCTCTGTTTCAGGTGAACATACCTAATATTTTTTTAGATCAGGAGAAAGTAACTGCAAACGGAGACATAAAAATAAATTTGGATTGGAAACTGCCGGGAAGTCAGAAAGTAACGGCAGAAATGACAATTCAGAATATTCTTTATAAATTTGGCGATTCAAG
The DNA here is from genome assembly GCF_900240245.1 of Lachnoclostridium edouardi. Taxonomy (GTDB): domain Bacteria; phylum Bacillota; class Clostridia; order Lachnospirales; family Lachnospiraceae; genus Lachnoclostridium_A; species Lachnoclostridium_A edouardi. The sequence continues at coordinate 1,024,096 of NZ_OESQ01000001.1, read as the reverse complement.
CTTATCCTGGGGAAATATGAGCGGGAATGCAGATATTCCTGTAGGAAATACTGTGCTTAAAACTGCATTTCAAAATGTGGTTTATAATCAGGCAGGTTTGGGAATCGGTTCTCTGGAAAGCTCTGTGATTGTTGAAAATAAAACCATTACTGTCGGCGGAAAAAATATTATATATACAAAAGAACAGGGCTTGAGCTTTGAACAATTAAGCGGAAATGTAGAAGGGGATATCAATATAGGCTCTGCCTTTACTTTAAAAAATATTAAGGCTGCTTTGTCCAAAAACGGTGAGGACGGCTCTGGTTATGCAGTCACTTTGGAAGCAGGAGCGGAGGCTAAAAAAGGAAAATTCAGCCTGACAGCTAAAAATACAAAATTTACAGTATCAGGCAGCGGTATAAACGACGCCCAGATTGTAGGCGCAGCTTTGAATATAGATAATAACACAATCTATGGTGAAGCAGGAAATGTAGACTATTCAAGAGCTAATAATATAATATCAGCTTCTGATTTGAAAGCTAAATTTTCCACAGCAGAAGGTACAGAAGTTAATGTTAATGTGGGAAGTCTGAAATATGAGGAGCAGGCTTTTTTCCTACAGGGATTAAACGGGGATTTGTCCTTTAACCTTGGAAGCCTGTCTATGACGGCCGGGATTACAGACGGAAGCTACGATCAAAGCGGATTTTCTGTTCCGTCCGCCACCGGAAATATTTCAGTAAAGGGAAAGAATATTGCCTTATCAGGAACAGAATTAAAATACAGCAAGGACGCAGGCTTTGACTTTAAAACTCTGGAAGGAGGAGTAGAAGGAAATGTGGAAGTATTCTCCGGATTTACGCTGAAAGAAGGAAAAGTATCTGTAAGTAAAGGCGCCGATTCGGGAGAGGTACAGGGTGAACAAGGAGAGGCAGGAGCAGGAGGGACTTCCCCTATATCAGTAACCTTAGAAGCAGGAGTGGAGGCTAAAAACGGAAAGTTCAGCCTGACAGCTAAAAATACAAAATTTACAGTGTCAGACGACGGCGTAAATGACGCCCATATTGTAAATGCCATTTTAGATATAGATAACACAATTCACGGTGAAGTGGGAAATTTAGATTATTCAAAGGAGAATAATGTAATATCAGCCACTGATTTATCAGTTGACTTTTCTACAGCAAAAGGTACGGCAGTTAAGGTGAATGTGGGAAGCCTGAAATATGAGGAAAAAGCCTTTTCCCTTCAAGGTATTAGCGGGGATTTGTCTATTAACCTGGGCGGCACATCTATGACCGCCAAGATCACAGGGGGAAGCTACGACCAAAATGGATTTTCTGTTCAGTCGGCAGCCGGAAATATTTCTGTACTGGGAAAGAATATTAATTTATCAGGAACGAACTTAAAATATAGTAAGGAAGCAGGCTTTGATTTTAAAACTCTTGGAGGGGCGATTGAAGGAAATACAGAGATCTTCCCCGGATTTACTTTATTGGGAGGAAAAGTATCTGCAGCTAAAGGAGAGGCAGGAGAAGGAGAAAACGGGACCTCCCCTATATCAGTCACTGTGGAAGCAGGAGTGGAGGCTAAGAGGGGAAAATTCAACCTGACGGCAGATAATGCCCAGTTTACAGTGACAGGAAATATTTTAAGTTCTGCTGAGATTAAAAATGCTACTTTAGATATAGATAATCATACAGTTTATGGAAAAGCGGAGAATGTAAATTATTTAGGAGAAAGCAAAGCATTTTCGGCAGCAGGGCTGGCCCTTGGCTTTTCTGTAACTGGCGGCCCTAAGGCGGATGTGAATGTTGGCAGTTTGAAATATGAGGAACAGGCATTTGCTCTTCAAGGAATCAAAGGGTATCTATCCTTTAGCCTTGGAAGCCTGTCTATGACAGCAGGGGTCACAGGGGGAAGCTATGACCAAAGCGGATTTTCTGTTCAGACAGTTACTGGAAATGTTTTGGCGTTGGGAAAAAATATAGCCTTGTCAGGGACAGAATTAAAATACAGCAAGGATGCAGGCCTTGACTTTAAAACTCTGGAAGGAGAAGTAGGGGGAAATGTAGAAGTATTTCCTGGATTTATTCTGACAGGAGGAAAAATATCTGCAGTTAAAGGAGCTGCTTTGGAAGCAGGACAGGAAGAAAACGGAGAAGCAGCAGGGGGAGCTTCCCCTATATCAGTTACTGTGGAAGCAGGGGTGGAGGCTAAAAATGGCAAATTCAGCCTGACAGCAAAAAACACAAAGTTTACAGCGTTAAAGGACGGTATAAACGACGCCCATATTATAGACGCAGCCTTGGACATAGATAATCATACAGTCCACGGCACAGTGGGAAATGCGGACTATTCAAAAGCAAACCATATGATATCAGCCTCTGATTTAACAGCCGGTTTTTCCACAGCTAACGGCACAGAAGTTAATATTAAGGTGGGAAACCTGAAGTATGAGGAACAGGATTTTAACCTTCAGGGTCTGAAAGGAGATTTGTCCTTCAGCCTTGGAAGCTTGTCCATGACAGCCAATGTGTCAAACGGAAGTTATGACCAAAACGGATTTTCTGTACAGTCAGCTGACGGAAATATTTTGGCGTTGGGGAAAAATATAGCCTTGTCAGGGACAGAATTAAAATACAGCAAGGAAGCAGGCTTTGATTTTAAAACTCTTGGAGGGGAAGTCAAAGGAAACTTGCAGGTATTTTCCGGATTTAATCTGACAGAAGGAAAGGTATCTGCAGTCAAGGGAGAAGCAGGAGCAGGAGAAAACGGAGCCTCCCCTATATCAGTTACTGTGGAAGCAGGGGTGGAGGCTAAGAAAGAAAAATTCAGCCTGACAGCAAAAAATACAAAATTTACAATACTGGGCGACGGCATAAACGACGCTCACATTGTAGACGCAGCCTTGGATATAGATAACAATACGGTCCATGGCACAGTGGGAAATGTGGACTATTCAAAAGCGAACCATATGATATCAGCCTCTGATTTAACGGCCGGTTTTTCTACATCTAACGGTACAGAAGCTAATATTAAGGTGGGAAGCCTGAAATATGAGGAACAGGCTTTTTCTCTTCAGGGAATTGGCGGTAATTTATCCTTTGGCATTGGAAGTATATTAATGAATGCAAAGGTAGAAAATGGAAGCTATGATCAGAATGGCCTTTTTATCCAGTCAGCTTCAGGAAATATTGTAGTGATGGATAAAACAGTTACCTTACTGGGAGAAGATTTAAAATACAATAAGGCGGAAGGCTTTGACTTTAAGAAGCTGGAGGGAAAATTAGAGGGAAATCTGCAGGTGTTTTCCGGATTTAATTTAACAGAAGGAAAAGTATCTGCAGTCAAAGGAGAAACAGGAGCAGGAGAAAACGGAGCCTCCCCTATATCAATTACTGTGGAAGCAGGAGTGGAGGCCAAAAAAGAAAAATTCAGTCTGACAGCAAAAAATGCTAAGGTTTCAGTATCAGGAAATACTCTTGCTGAGGCTCACATGGAAAACGCTGTCTTAGATGTAGATAATCATACGGTTTATGGTGAAGTGGGAAAGGCAGATTACTCAGGAGAAAGTAAGGCGCTTTCAGCAGCTGATTTAATAATGGGCTTTTCTACATCCGGCGGAACAAAGGCAGATGTAAAAGTGGGCAGCCTGAAGTATGAAGAAAAAGCTTTTTCATTACAGGGACTTAGTGGAGAATTGTCCTTTAGTCTTGGAAATGTATTAATGAACACTAAGGTAGAAAATGGAAGTTACGACCAAAGTGGGCTTTTTGTTCAAACGGCTACTGGAAATATTTTAGTAATGGGCAAAACCCTTATTTTGTCAGGCGAGGAGTTAAAATACAATAAAGAGACAGGCTTTGACTTTAAGAAAATACAAGGCGGAGTCCAGGGGGATTTGGAGCTTTTTTCTGGTTTTAAGCTGACTGGCGTGGAGGCGTCAGCTGAAAAGGGAGGAGCAGCAGAAGGAGCAGAAACAAACTCTGCCCCTGTGTCAGTTATTTTGACAGCAGGAGTAGGTGCAGATATTAAAAATATTATTAATATAACGGCAGACAAAGCCAGCTTATCTGTTTATGGAGATAATTTAGGGGACACTGTTGTTGAGCAGGCAAAGCTGAACATTAAAAATGGTCTGATTAATGCTGAGTCAGAAAAAATCAATTTATCTCCAAAACAAAAAAAGATTTCTGCCCAGAATTTGAAGTTTTCTGCAGGAGGCTCAGCGGACGGTATCGGCCCCCTAAGTAATGTGGCGGGATTTTTGAATTTGAAAGAAGTAGGCGTTACTGTAGGACAGGTTTCTTATGAGCAGGGAACAGGTTTAGCGTACAACGGATTTATATTTAATCCTGCTTCAATTAACATTGGCACAGATAATCTGGGAATGTTGGTGGACTTTGGAAACAATCGTGTAGAAGGACACTTGAAATGGCAATATCCTGGGGACGGTGAAGCAGTAGGAGCCGGCGAAAAGGATGAGGATTCCCATGGAGTAAATGTCACAGAAGAAAGCGGCGGTTTTCAGGCGCCTAGAATAATAGGCGTTGATGTAAATGTGCCTATTCCTATGCTGCCTGGAGTTTATGTAGGCGGCGGGCTTGCCGTAGGCGCTGGCTTTCAGCTGGCCGGACAGGTGGGAGCACAGAAGGAAAATCAAGGCAGCGGGCAGGAGAATGACGGCAGCATCTATGGATTAGACGGACAGGTAAAATTAGATGCAAATGCCTGGATAGGCGCGAATCTGCATGTTGGTCTGGGTGGCAAAATAGCTTCCTTGGAGGCGGGAGTACTGGCAAAGCTGGGACTTAATCTGTCTGCATTATCAGGTTTAAATGTAAAGGTTCACAAGACAGGTACAGAACTAAAGGTACAAAACGGCAGAGTTACATATAAAATGGCTGCCCAGGCAGAGTTTGTATTATCTGCATACGTTAAGGCAAAGCTATTATTTTTTAAAGAACGGACCTTATGTCAAAAAAATTTAGGAGTCTGGAATTTAGGAAATTTAGAATTGTCAGGAGCCCTATTCTGGGACGGAAATAACCTGAAAATTGAAGAGCCGAAAAAAAGTGTTATTTTAGGCGGAAAAACTCTTGAAAAGGGAAGTCTAGAAGATACAAAAATTACTACTACAGACCAGGACATAGCACAGCTGCCTGATAAGCAGTCAGAGGAAAAACTGGAAAATTTGTTAAACTTAGAGGAGGAAAGAAAAAAGGCGGAGGACGCTTTACTAGACCAAGATGTACTGTGGGGGACTTCAGGCGGGGAGGCTGCCCAGGCAGTTGTAAATCAAATCAAGAGGCTGGCGGAGCTTTATGAGCAAAATTTAACCTTGCTGAGTAAAAGGATCGAGACGCTGACCAAAGAAAGCAATCAAGCCCTTTTAGGAACAGGAGAAAGCTTTATAGAAATCCAGCTTTCTAAAGAAATTGCGGAAAAAACATATGCTCTGGCAAAAAAAGAGGCGGAGGAGAAGCATAAAAAACAGTTTTTCGGCGCCTATAGCAAGGAAATTGATAATATAAAACATTTATACAGAAAAGAATACAGAGAAGTTTATCTGGGATATGTAAAAAGAATGATAGTAACATTAATAGGCCAGAATGAAAAATATTTTGCAGAACAACCAGAAGGCAGGAAGTCAGGCAAAAATTGTCAGAATGAAATAGAAAAGCTGAATAAAATTACAGATTTATCAGCACTGGCCAGCGAAAAAGACATAAAAGCCATTTGGAGCAGATGCCAAAGTATTCCTGGATGGCAGGATGCATCCCAAAGTCACGACAGTACAGAGCATAATCAGATTATTACAAATATTTTAGGATCATTAGAAAGCAAATATGATCTGGAAAAAACCTTAAATCCATATTTGTATACAGAAACATCATACCACACTATATATAATACTCAAAATGAATACCAAAAGGAAAAAATGCAGGAGCAGATGATGAAGGATAAGGAGCTGGCAGAAGGCCCGAAGGGCTCCGGCAGGGACACAGAGGTTTTTGGAAAGAGCGAGCAGGGAATATTGGCCTATACAAGTGCTATGATTCGAGCAGCAGGAGAAAGACAAAGAGAAGCTGTGAGAAACTATGAAGAAAAATTCCGGCCGTTTCAGAAGGCTGAAGAAAGCAGAAATGCCGCATTAGAAGAAAAGGGGCGGGTTCTCCAGCTAAAAGGGAAGATTGACGGATTTTTAGCTGTGCCTGCAGAAGAGTTAGGCGGGCAGCGCGATAAATTTAAAGAAATTTCCAGTACAATCAGAGAATATAAGATAAAAGAGGAATTGGAAAAGCTTAAAAACGCAGAGAATGATTTCATTGAAGCAAGACCAACAGAAGGAGCATAAAGATTATGAGTATAACAGAAACAGTAAAATCCATTGCAGAGGAAGCAAGATGGAGTATTCAGGAATGGAACGGAATGATTAAAATTGACGCAGACAGCCAAAACGGAACATGGCAGACCTTCTGCAAGATTTTGGAGGAGGAAAAAAGGTTCTGCTACTATTCTCTTTGTCCGGTAAACGCGCCAAAGGAGAAAATCCCTTATATGGCGGAGGTGCTCACCAGAATTAATTATGGGCTGAAGGTGGGAAACTTTGAGATGGATTATGAGACAGGAGAAATTCATTTTAAAACATATGTAGATTTTTTTGGCGAGGAAGATGAAAAGCCGGCTTTGGCCCAGTGCATTTACGCCAATATTATGTCTTTTGACAATTATTTTCCAAAACTGCTTCAGGCGATTCACGGCGGAGAGGAAGGAAAAGAAGAATTTTTAAAAACCTTGTAATAGAGAGGAAAAGGAACTTAGATGGACAGGAAACGATTTCTTGACAATTATGAATATCTCCTTCGATTAAAAGGGTGGGCTGACAGGAGACTGAAGGTCTTAGGGTATGAGGAGAGAAATGTAAAGGGAGTAGGTATTCCAGAGTTGGACGGAAGAAAAGCGTTAGACGCCTTGTTTTCATCAAGCTCAGATTATCAAATGGCAGATGATGAGGAACTGCGTTCTCTTATTAATGAGATTAACAGCCGGCAGGGAAGAGAAATTGTTTTTCTGGGCAGCCTGGGATATCGTTTCCGTCTAAGTGTGGCAGAAGAAATCTGTTTATTTCTGGCAGCGCTTCCGGAGTTTGAGGGAGTATACGGGAAAATTTTTTCCTGGCTTAACGGCAGCGGCAAAAAAACAAGGCCGGTTATGGAGGTAGGCGCCAGAATTATGGGCCTAAACCAGCTGGTGAGAAACTCAATCAGGGAGGAGCTTACTGAGAATTCCCCGTTTGCCAGATATATGCTGGATGAAAGCTGGGGAAAAGAGCAGGAATCCTTCTGGGACAGAGAAGTAATATTGGACCAGCGAATCGCAGGCTATATTTTAGGCAATCAATATCCAGACGAAAGATTAGGACAAATCAGCATAACCATTGAGCCGGAAGGAGACAGGGAGACGAAGGAGGAGAGCAAGGCCTTTTCTGCACTTATACAGGCCTGCAGCTTATGCGGCATAGGTGAAAATAAGGACTGCAGCCAGGTCAGAGCAAATACAGACAACAGAAAAGCTGTTTTCCTCTGGGGGGAAAACGGATGTGGAAAGAAAGAGCTGTTAAGACAGCTGTCAGCCAATGAGAAAAAAAGAATTATTGTACTGGAGACTGACAAAATTACAGGGAGCAAAGAAAAAATTCAGTCAGATGTGCGCCGCGCTGTGCGGGAGGCAATTTTAACAGACAGCTTTCTGGCAGCAGAGCATTATGAAAGCCTGGAAAAAGATATGGCAGAAATATTCTGGGAAGAAATAAAGTTTTGTCCAGATCCTATTTTTATTTTATCTCAAGACAAACCTGGAAAAAGGCAAAGGGGCGCCATAGAGCTGCTGCCTGTCCATATAGAAAATCCTTCTTTTGAGGAAAGAAAGCAGATATGGGATCACTATATGGAAAAGTACCAAATCAGTACAGAGGAAAGAGACAGGCTGGCAGCTAAATTCCTTTTTCTTCCAAGCCAGATTAAAGCAGCAGCAAACCATTATAAAAATAGCTGCAGGATTTTGGAGGGGGAGGAGCCGTCCCTTTACGAGTCCTGCTTTGCGCAGATTGACCATCAGCTTTACGAAAGAGCTACAAAAATTAACAGTGGGTATACATGGGATCAGCTGATTTTGCCAGATTCACAGAAACAGCTTTTAAGTCACATTTGTTCTCAGATGGAGAATAAATACACCGTGTATGAAGAATGGGGCTTTGGCCGCACTGTGGCTTACGGCAGGGGGGTCACTGTTGTTTTTGCCGGTCCTCCCGGAACAGGAAAAACCATGGCGGCTCAGATTCTTTCTAAAGAGCTGAAGCTGGAGCTGTACAAAATTGACTTATCTCAGATGGTAAGCAAGTATGTAGGGGAAACTGAGAAAAACCTGGCGGCTGTATTTAAAGAGGCAGAGATCAGCAACGCCATTTTGTTTTTCGACGAGGCGGATTCCTTGTTTGGACGGAGAACAGAAGTAAAAAGCTCCAACGACAGGTATGCCAACTTAGAGACCTCCTATTTGCTGCAGCGGCTGGAGGAGTACGAGGGAATGACAATTCTGGCCACCAATTATCTGAAAAATATTGATGAGGCATTTATGAGGAGAATGAAATACATTATTCAGTTTCAATTTCCAGATGCAGCGGCCAGAAAACAAATATGGAAGGTAACAATTCCCAAAAAAGCTCCTGTAAGTCAGGATATGGATTATGATTTTCTGGGAGATAATCTGGAGCTGGCCGGAGGAAGCATTAAAAATATTGCGGTTTACGCCGCATTTATGGCGGCAGATAAAAAATGCCAGATTGGCATGAAGGAAATTTTAAAAGCCGCCCAGTACGAGATGCAGAAAACAGGAAAAATTCTGTTGGGAAAGGATTTGAAGCAATATGGATATCTATTGGAGGAAGATTAAATATATATGCGGCGCTGCATGTATTATCATCTGCTCTTTAGCCGCCGCAGGATGGTATGCTAAAACACAGGGGACCCATCTGCTTCAGTCTGTCCGCCAGGTGGGGGAGACAGAAAAGTACTGGTATGGAATAGACGTGACAAGGGACAAATATTATTTGTTCAGAATCAGCAAAGAAGACAGAAGCCAGGAAGTATTTACATATCCTTTGGAAAAGGAAGGAAGCCTGATCCGTCTGTCCGACTGCCAGATGGATGATAAGGGCAATATGTACGTCTCCTGCACAGTAAGCAGGGAGTCCGCCACAGAGCAAAGTATTGATTACTGTAATTTTCAGACCGGTAAACTGGAAAAACGATGGGATATAGATCAGATCTGCCAGGAGGAAAACAAACACTACTTTACTAATACAATGGCAGATGATCAAGAAATATATTTGTGTCTGGTGAATGAAGAAAATATATTTTGGTACCGTCTGACAGAAGACGGGGGAAGGGAATTTTACAGAAAAGATATTAGGCCAGGCGTTAATTATGGACTTTTAGTAAACGGAAGCTTGGACGCCGTATTTATGGACAGAGAGGGAAATATCTGTAAAATAGATAAGAACGGCAAAGAGCATATGATTTTTACTAATGACGGAAGGCAAATTACCAGAGATAATTTGGTTTACAGTTTTGATGATCAAAAGCTTCATCTGTGGAATGTGACGGCTCAGCAGGCATATGAAATCAGAACTGACGTGACAGAGGAAAATATTCAGGTGTGCGGGGAAAACCTGGCTTTGGAGGACAAAGCTCATATAGAAAATCTGGAGGACGGAAGACAGGTCTTAGCTGTAAAGGGAGACGACTATGAGGTAATTGACCGCCTGGAGAGAAGCAGCCATTGGAAATTAATAACCTTTTTAAAGGCAGCAATTCTTTTAATGGCGGCAGGTTTCTTCTACTTATTTTTAATTGCTATGGCAAGAAGAATAAAAGGCGGGATGCCTGTTTGGGCCTCTATGGTCCTAGTGATGATTCCTTTTATTGGAGCAGGATACACTGTAATGTTCAAGATGGTGGACAAGCGGCTGGAAACATATTATGAAAATGTAAGCGCCATACAGCTTTCCAGAGTAAACAGAGACTTTATGTTCCAGATGGACCAGAAGAAATTTGAAGAATACTGGTCTCAGCCTGTTCACACAGATGAAAAGAGAAAAAATTTAGAAATTAATCACAGCCAGTATGAATATTTTTTAAATGAAACAGACGGCAGTTATACAAGCAGACAGCGGGCTAAGGTGAATCAATATTTTTATAGGGACGGGCAGCTTTACAGCGCAGAGTCCGGGTACTTTATGAACCTTCCCTTAGTTTATCAGATGCCTTATGAAGTAATTGTGGCTATGGAAAAGGCGGTCAGGGAAAATAAGGATATTTATTTATCCTACAACGACGGCTTAGAAGGCTGGAATTCAGTATTTACTCCTATAGTAAGTCAAAGAGGAACAGTTATAGGCGTTTTGGAGGCTACAATAGAAAATCAGTGGACAGTGCTGGAAGAGATTATCAGCGGAAAACGGTTAAAAAGACAGATTACTTTGGCAAGTCTTGGCCTTTTAGCCGTAGTTTTAGCTGTTATGTGGCTGAACATGAGGCCTTTAAACAGATTAAAGACAGCTGTTTTAGATTTAACTGACGGACAGCTGGATGCCAGAGCCAATGTAAAGGGCAGCAGCGAGGTGGCGGGAATTGCCGCTATGTTTAACAGAATTGCAGAAAATGCAGAAAAGCAAGTACAGCATATTGAATCCTTCCAGAAAAAATACGAGGCGTTTTTGCCCGGAGAAATTTTTAGTTTATTTGGAAAAAACGGAATCCAAAACATACAGCCAGGAGACGAGAAAGAAATTCAGGGCACAGTGATGGCCCTTGGCAATGTGGAGGACAGAAAACAGAATCCGGGAGATACAGAATATGGATCAGGCTATGTATTTGCTAAAATAAATAAGCGTTTGGAATGCCAGATTCCTGTAATAAAAGCCTGCGGCGGGATTGTATGCCGTTTTACTAAATCAGGCTTAGAAACAATTTTTCCTCAAGGCGACAGAAGACAGGCTTTGCTGGCTGCAGTATCGGCAGTACAGAATACAAGGAAATTCCAGACAGGCGCAAAAAGCTATGCCGGCATCACTGCAGGACAGATGAAGCTGGGAATTATGGGGTCAGAAAAACGGTGTATCGTGTCTGTAATGGCCAGTCAGAAAAACCTGGCCTGGTTTTTACAGCAGCTGGCGGAGGAATGTAACTGTACGATTCTCATTACCAGCCAGGCGGCCAGAGAAATCAGTGATTTCTACACAGGTTACCATTTCAGGATTTTAGGATATATTTACATAAAAAGCCTGAAGAGAACGGAATTAATTTATGAGGTTTTAGACGGCGAGGAGGAAGAGTGCAGAAGAAGAAAAACCTCCACCAAAGAATATTTTGAGGCTGGAGTTAAGGCTTTCATGGCTCAGGATATAGCAATGGCCAGACGGTATTTTATTAAGGTAATTGAATATCACAAGGAAGACAAAGCGGCCAGAAAATATATCCGCCTATGTGAAGAGTATTTGGAGAAAGGGCAGGCACAGGAAGAATTATGTTTGAAGGCGTACTGAAGAAGACAAAAAAGTCAAAAACAAAACATAATTGTGTAAGAAGGATAGGAATTATTTTAACTATCTGTATTTGGGCTGCCTGCATATACACTGGTTATTCCATGGAAATTCCTTTAAATAATGTATATGCTAGCCTGTGGGATGGAGAAAAGCTGTATGGAATGGACAGATCAGAGGGAAGTATTACTGTGTTTTCCAGCAATCTGGACGGCAGAAATAGCCGGACTGTATGTGTCTATGGGGCAGGGGACGAAAATTTCAGAATCGGAGAAAGTCTTTCCTTTACTGAAGAAGGACAGTGTCAGGTAACGTTTTTAGAGTATACCGGGTCTGCTGACATAAAAAGGCTGACAGGAATCTGCAATTTTGAAACAGGTACATTAGATGATGTACATGAAGAGGAGACTTTTATAGACAAAGTCCCGGAAGGAGCATATTTGTCAGGCTACGGACCGGAAGGAGATATCTGGTATGTGGACCAGGACGGCTCTCTGTGGCGCGTTCAGGATAATGGTGAGGAGCAATGTGTATTTTCTAATGACGGGACAAAGCTTGGAACAGAAAATACAGCGTATGTGCTGGGAAACCAGGGTCTTTATTTTTATAATGTACAGGCCCAGGCCGTATATCAAATTCCCTACGAAAATCCTGTACTGGTAAAAACAGATCTGTTTTCCGATTATGATAGAGAAACATATGGGATTTTATATCAAATGGATGAAATGGAGGACGGCGCCTTTACAGCCTCCTTTAGGCAGGAGGATTCCAGATTGCTGCCTGTAGTTGTGGGACAGACGCACACTCTTCTTACATCAATAGTCCCTTCCTTTGGAAATCTGGCCCTTCAGATTGTATGGAATTCTATTTTGCTTTTTGGAACAGTTTTAATTTTATGGGGCTTGTATGCATTTGTTATGAAAATGTTTGGAAATGTGTTCCCCACATCCTTAAAATTAATCTGTTTCGCCCTTCCTGTGGCGGCGGCAGGGTACGGCCTGTTAGATACACAGGTGACAAATATTTTAAGAAGTCAGATGGAAAAGCAGGAGCAGACCAGAATGTACAGCAACGGGGAATCATTGGTAAAGCTGATTTCTGAGGAACAGCTGTTCAGTGAAAAAGACAACGTGTATAATGGATTTTTAACGCTTCTCAGCAGTTACTATGATAAAACCATGATGGGCGATCAGGTGTACCATGTGGAAGGCCGGTCGGCAGGAAATATTTCAGCCTGGGAAAGTAATTATGATCTGTTCCTGGAGAAAAACGGAAACTTTTACATGGTAGAGGCTCGTATGCTTAACTGTATTCCAAGCGAATATGCTTACGGCAGTCTGGCAGCCGGTTACATGAAAGAATGCGCTGATAAAAAGGAGCCGGTTTTAGTTTTCCAGAATGATATTTTAGAAGGAAATAATCTGACATTATATATGCCGGTTTTAGATAAAAATCTGCAGGTTCAGGGGATTGTAAGAGGAATGGTGACAGAAAAAGGAATTCTGTCAGCCATTCAAGAAGAGAAAGACATAATTATGGGATGGATTCTTCTGTTTTTGGCAGTGATGCTGGCAGTCCTTACGGCAAATGCAGTGATCAGTTTAATGCCTTTAATTAAATTACAGAGAGCGGCGGCGGATATGGCCGAGGGAAAAGCAGGAACGTGGAAAAAAGTGAGAGGCGCCGGGGAGGTAGCCCAGGTAACAGGCTTTTTTATCCAAATGTCTGAAAGTATAGCGGCCTACTTAAAACGTATTAATAAGCTGAAAAATGCATATGAGCCCTTTATTCCAGAGTCATTGATTCAGGTTTTTGGAGAAAAAGATATTAGGGATATTGAGCCCGGGAAGGAGACAGAACAGGAAGCGGCGATTTTAGTTTTAGAATCTTACCAGCTTAAATGGGAAACAGACCAAAGTGATGAGCATAAATTTTCCGTTCTGAATCAGATTTATTGTACAGTCAATGACACTATGGAAAAAGGCGGAGGCATTGTAGAAAGATTTACAGAGGCCGGGGCGGTAATTTTGTTTAAAGACGGCGTGGGAGCAGCCTTAAAGGCAGCAGGAGAAGGTCTGAAGATGTTAAAGGGAGCGTATTTCTTCGGAGCGGGAATAGAGGTAGGCAGCCTGAAATTCGGCGTAATAGGAACTGAGGACAGAATGGAGGTTATGACTATTTCTCCCCATACTCAGCTGGCTGTTCTTTTAAATCAAATATCCTGCAGGTATAAGGCGGGAGCGCTGCTGACAAGAGAAGCAGCAGAAATGGCTTCCAAAGAAATAGGAGAAGAGGGAATCAGATTTTTTGGATATCTTGGCACAGAAGGGGCGGACTGGGAAAAGAAAGAAATTTATGAATATTTTCTTCCTTTAGGGCAGGAGCAGGCCCGGCTGAGAACAATCTCCAGAAATGATTTTGAAAAGGGAATAAAGTATTTGGGAGAAAAAAGGTACAAAGAGGGCAGAGATTGTTTTGCCCAGGTTCTCAGAGTAAACAGAGACGATTTAGCGGCAGCCAGATATTTCCAGATGTGCGACAGAAAAATGCAGGGGCTGGATGAGAAAGAACCTGATTTCATTGAAGCTTATTAAGATTTTAGAAATTCATTGCAGGGAGAGCAGCAAAAAAAGGCGGTTTAACAGCCTGTTTTACTGTTCTCCCTGTTATTTTTAACAAAATTTTATATATTAAAAGTAGAAAAATATACAAAAATCGACTATAATGGGTAAAGAACTTATATGAAAAATTTATATAAAAAACTTATATAAAAGACATGGAGGGCTGGAATGAATTCTTTTAATCAGAAGTTCCAGACAGCTTCCCTGATATTGGGGGAGGACATTTTAAAAGAGTTTATAGAATCAGAGGGAAGATACTCAAACTTTACAAAAGAGGTTTCTTTTGTATGCTATATAGGAAAAGATAGGGATGTATACAGCCATGAGCTTAGGCGGATGGAGCAGCTGATGGGAAGCCGGCAGGGAGGCGCCGGCGGCAGTTCTTTTCACTCACCTTCTAATTGCGTAAAAGCAGAGGCCTTGGACAGCAGAATGTCTGTAGAACAGGCGGAAAAGTACGGTGCAATGTACGGCAGATGGAGCAGGGGGGAGGACAGCCTGCCTTTTCATTTTGAAAATATTATGTGGCAGCAGGCCTTTCAGGAAGGATATAAGAGAATTATTCAGATGTACATAGATTATTCTGGACGAAAAGAGCCTGGCCCGGTGAAAAATTTCAGCGTAAAGATCATATACTGGATTGACGTATATTTTCCCAGGCTGTTTACAGACACTATGAAAATAGGCCGTTTTCCTAAATTCATTATAGGCGGAAAGGTAAAGCTTCAGGAATATTTATTTTTATATTTTCTTACACAGCTGGGGTGCTGGGTGCTTTATATGGGACAGGAAAGTGAAATCCAGATAGACTCCCGGCTTTTAGGGCTGGCTCAGTGGAGACAGCAGAAAAAAGGACAGATCACTGATTTGGGACAGGCAGGAGGCAGTTCTGCCTGCGGTG
The DNA here is from genome assembly GCF_900240245.1 of Lachnoclostridium edouardi. Lineage (GTDB taxonomy): Bacteria > Bacillota > Clostridia > Lachnospirales > Lachnospiraceae > Lachnoclostridium_A > Lachnoclostridium_A edouardi. The sequence goes on along the minus strand of NZ_OESQ01000001.1, from coordinate 1,008,990 downwards.
AAGGTCCTGTAGTTATGCCGGCGTCGGCATTTAGGAGAAGGGACAGAGATGAAAGACAGACAGTTCTGCCCTCGGGAAACAGTGGGGGATATGAGAGACAGAATCAGCGACCTAAGGAGAACAGAGCAGTTCCCCAGCCGGCGAGACGTCAGGTTGTAATCCCTTCAGGAGTACATCCGTTTGAACCTGAGCCCAGAAATCAGGCTCCGGTTCAGCCTCAGCCCTCTTCCTCACAAAACAGGCAGCAGGCGGCAAACCCTTCTGGGGTTTCGCCTTCCAGGCCAAGTACCCCCAGACCCTCTAATTCCAGACAGAGGGAGGAGGTTTTGTCCTCCAGGCCTTTAGATTGGGAAGAACTGGCGGCATTGTCTTCCTCTGTGGTAATGATCCACGTTTTTGATAAAAATAAAGAGTGCTTTAAAACAGGTTCTGGTGTTATGATTAGCACAGACGGTTATATTCTCACCAACTTCCACGTAGCCAGGGACGGAATCTATTACGGCATACAAATTGAAGAGGAACAGAATATTTTTTATACTAATGAGCTGATTAAATATAACCAATATCACGATCTGGCAGTTCTGAAAATAGACAGAATGTGCCGTCCTATTCCAGTGTATAGAGGACCGAAAAAGCTGGTGAGAGGACAAAAAGTGGCTGCAATCGGAAGTCCCCTGGGACTGTTTAATTCTTTTTCTGACGGATTGATTTCCGGATTTCGGAAAATGGAGGATGTGTCCATGATACAGTTTACAGCCCCCACTTCCCACGGAAGCTCCGGAGGTGCATTGTTAGATACATGCGGCCGCTTAATCGGGATTATTACAGGCGGCTTTGACGGCGGCCAGAATTTGAATCTGGCAGTGGACTATGAAACTATTCAAATGTTTGCAGGGGGATTTCTGAGATTATAGTACATAAATTCGTAAGAAGTGTGAAATTGCGAATCAGAGTAGATAATGATATAATACTCCCAAAGGTATATACAGGGAAAAAGATAATGAAAAGCAGAAAACAGGAGATGAAAAAGTGCTGCCGGACAATGATACGATTTATACAAGAATACAACTGAATAGTCTGGAGGATTATTTCAAAACCTTTGAAGAACGGGGCGGGCGGCGGGTTTATATGTGCCGTCTGGATTCATGGGGCGGAGAAATAGAAAATTTTCTGAGAACGTATTTGGAAAAGGTGAAAGTTAACGGCGTATATTTAAAAAGCAGAATTGCAAATCCAGATGAAAAGCAGCTGGCGTTTTATGATGAAATTGCAGGGTTGGATTTTAAAATGGAACGGCAGTTTTTAGGGGATAAATTAAAGCTGTGGCTTCCCAGACTAGTTCCTGACCAGAGAGAACGGCTATTATATGCTTTGGAACGGATACTTTTAGAACTGAAGGCCATGGGAAAAAATGAGAATATGCTGAGAAATGCATATATCAAGTTTATGTGCTGGTTTTATTATAAATTTGAGAGAATCTTAATTCAGACAGGAAAAGAGCAGGTTCCAAAGATTTTGTATGAGGGAGAAAACAGCGATTACGAGCTGAAGGTTTTAAGAATTCTTTCTGAAATTGGCTGCGACGTTGTGATGGTGGAAAAAAACGGGGATGCAGGATATAAAAAACTAGATCCTGATTTTAAATATTCCCAGCTTGTTGAAAAAGGAGAGAGGGCAGCCTTTCCGGAGAATTTTTCTTCGGCCCTATGGTTTGCAGGGCCAGGCCCGTCGGCTGCCAGACCGCCTGTTTCTCAAAGGCTGATTCAGCAAAACAGCTCTATGCCGCAGAGCAGACCGGCGCTGCAGGGCAGTTCCGCACAGCAGGACAGGCCCCTACAGCAAAACAGTTCTGCACCGGAGTCGGCTAAGCAGGAGAAAACAGATACAGCCACAGGGCCGGGAAGAATGAATATCAGACTTTCCAGGGGACCGGGAGAGGAGAGCAGAACGGAGTCTTCTCAGGCCTCGCCTGTACAGATGATGTCAGGACCCAGCGCTCCTGCCAGAAACTTATTTCCGCAGATTCAGACAGCCGGCGATATGGGAACTAATATTTGGCTGTCAGGGGATATTTGGAAAGATTCTTTGAAAAAAGCCGGAGACAGAGGGGATAAAAAAGATATTTATTACAATTTATTTGTAAAGATAAAGGGAGCGGAGGATAAAAACCGGTATGAATCTCAGCTTCTAAAATGGAAGCTGAAGCTGTCCGCCCTTCACAGAAAATCAGTGCTTGTTCAAAAGGTGATACCTATGCCTGCTGTAGATGAGGTACAGAAAATACGCCGGGGAAATTATACAGATGTGCGTCAGATGATGTCGTCTTTAATTATGAATCTGGCCTTTCCCAGAAATAAAGAGCTGGAGAAGCTGATTCACAAGGCGTTTACAGAGGTTTTAGGCCAGGAGACGGACAAGCTTCAGATTATTACAAACAGAGCGGTGTGTATGACAGTGTGGCTGAACAGGTATATTCCCCAGCTTTTTGAGCAGTGGAAGTTAGACGAAGCGCCTGTATTTATTTATTACGGCTCCTGTAAAAATGACAATGAGGCCATGTTTGTAAGGATTTTATCCAGAATTCCGGTGGACGTTATGGTGATTAGCCCTGATTTAGAAGGGGAGGATAAGCTGAAAGACTCCAGGCTGTTTGAAAAGGTATATGAAAATTCCCTTCCTTTAGGTAAATTTCCAGAGCAGCTAAATGAAGTAACCTTTCAAACTGCGGCTTACAATGCAGAGCAGGACTTAAACTCCATGATGTACGAGGATACGGGAATATACAGAAACAGGCAGTTTAAAAGGGCGATTCCTGTACCTATTCATACTACAGTGGAGGAAATTAAAATTCTCTGGAAGGAAGAGGCAAAGTACAGGCCTGATTTTGAAGTTTTAGACGACAGGGTTATGCTTCCCGTGATTTTCTCTAAAATATCAGGAGTACAAAACGGGGACAGGGACGGATATTGGCAGGAGGCGGCAAAGCTGTTGACGCCGGAAACGTTTCTTATAAAGCATCTGCCTTACATTACTTCGGAGACATATAATCCTATTAAAAAGCATGTGGTATCTTTTCTGAAAAACGGCAAGCTGGCAGTAAACAAAATTAAGCAAAGCCCGGCATACCAATATGGTTTTATCAGAGAGGATATGCAGGATTACATGTTTGACAAGCTTCAGCAGCTTTTAGATTCCAGAATTATTACAGGGACATTTACTCAAGGGGTGGAGTACACCATTTTGGCTGTGGCCCTGAATCTAAATAAAGAAATTTTAAGATGGATACAGAAGTTTGATTTTACAAAAGAAATTCCCAAGGTAGTGCTGGTAAATACCACAGAGGCCCTGTGCAGTCTGGAGGACAGCATTATGACAGCGTTTTTAAGTATGCTGGGATTTGACGTGCTTTTGCTCATACCCACCGGGTATCAAAGTGTGGAAAGGTTTTACTGCCGTCCTCTTTTTACAGAGCATCAGGCAGGAGATTATATATACGATATGACAGTTCCGGATCTTTACAATCTGCCTACGCGGTTTGGAGAGGAATTGTTGGGGAAAATTTTCAGGAGAGGAAGGTAGTAGTATATGGGAATTGATTTTAAAAACAGAACAGCGGCGACCGCGCCTGCCGCCCCGGCTGTAAAGGACGAGATGGTAGTTCAGGAGTACGATATTCAGGCGGACAGGGAGCAGATGACAAAAACCCTTGTCAATTCTCAGGAGGTAGACAATCTGGTCAGCACTATAGTAATAGACGATCCGGATACCATTGTGAATTTTGGAAACGAGGCTGCCCAGGAGATTTCACGATGCTCTGATGTGGTATTAAACAGCATGAATATGAGCCAGATTAATGATTCTGGAGAAATGCTTACACTTCTTGCCAATATTATGAGCAAGTTTGATGTAAATGAGCTGGTGGACGGAAAACAGGGAGTGCTGAGCAAGTTATTTTCAAATGCGAAAAAACAGCTGGAACAGATTTTATCTAAATATCACACTATGGGCGAGGAGGTGGATAAAATCTACGTAAAGCTGAAGCAGTATGAATCAGAGATTAAGCAGTCCAATAAAAGTCTGGAAGAAATGTTCCAGGTAAACGTCAGCTATTACCATGATTTAGTAAAATATATTTTAGCCGGAGAGCAGGGTATTAGAGAGCTGGAGGAGTATATTGCTCAGAGACGTCAGGAGTGGGAGGCTACGGCAGACAATTCTATTCAGTTTGAGCTGACCAGTTTAGAGCAGGCGAAAATGCTGCTGGAACAGAGAACCCAGGATCTTAGAGTAGCTGAAAATGTGGCTCTCCAGTCTATTCCTATGATTAAAACCATGGAGTTCAGCAACCTGAATCTGGTAAGAAAAATAAATTCAGCATTTATTATTACTCTTCCTGTATTTAAACAGGCTTTATCTCAGGCTATTTTGCTGAAGCGCCAGAAAGTGCAGGCGGAGGCTATGTCAGCTTTAGATGAAAAGACAAATGAAATGCTGATCCGCAATGCTCAGAATACAGTACTTCAGTCTAAGATGATAGCTCAAATGGCCAGCGGAAGCTCCATTAAAATAGAAACTCTGGAAACTACATGGCGGACTATTATGAACGGAATTGACGAGACAAAGAGAATACAGGAAAATGCTAAAAAGCAGAGAGAGGATGACAGAATCAGACTGGACGCTATAAAAGCAGAATTTGAAAACGCATATAATAATAACGGAAAAACCAGATAAATAGAGATAATAAATAAGAATTATTTATATTTTAAGGAGGAAAATATATATGCCGATCAGTTTGCAAAAAGGACAGAAAGTAGATTTAACAAAGGGAAATCCTGGTTTAAAAAGACTTATGGTAGGTCTTGGATGGGATGTAAATCAGTATGACGGGGGAGCAGATTTCGACCTGGATGCAGCTGCATTTATGCTTGGAGTTAACGGAAAGGTGAGAAAACAAGAGGACTTTATTTTCTACGGTAATTTAAGCCATGACAGCGAATCTGTACAGCATATGGGAGATAACCTGACTGGTGAAGGAGAGGGAGACGACGAGCAGATTTTAGTAGACCTGACAAAGGTGCCTGCAGACGTAATGAAAATTGTATTTACAGTTACTATTTACGATTCAGATGTGCGCCGCCAGAATTTCGGTCAGGTAAGTAACTCATTTATCCGCATTGTGGATGAGGAAAAAAATGAAGAAGTAATCCGCTATGATTTAGGCGAGGATTTTTCTATTGAAACAGCAGTAGTAGTAGGCGAGCTTTACCGCTACAATGGAGAGTGGAAATTTAATGCTGTAGGAAGCGGATTCCAGGGAGGTTTGGCAGCATTATGCGCCAATTACGGCATTGAGGTTGCTTAAACGAAAGAAAATAAGGAGGATAAATAGATGGCAGTTAGTTTAAAGAAGGGTCAGAAGGTAAGCCTGACAAAAAATAATCCTGGGCTGTGTCATTTGGTAGTAGGCTTGGGTTGGGATACAAACAGATATGATACAGGAGGCGCATTTGACCTGGATGCCGCGGCTTTTCTTTTAGGCGGCAATGGAATGGTTACTCGCCAGGAGGATTTTGTATTCTATGGAAATTTAAGCCATCCCAGCGGATCTGTAGAACATTTGGGAGACAACCAAACTGGGGAGGGAGACGGAGATGACGAGCAGATTCAGATTGATCTGTCAAAGGTTCCCTCTAATATTTCCAGAATTGCTTTTACAGCTACTATTTATGAGGCAGAAGAAAGAAGGCTGAATTTTGGTCAGGTAAGCAACGCCTTTATCCGCATTGTAGATATGGACAAAGGGGAGGAACTGCTGCGCTACGATTTAGGGGAAGATTTTTCTATTGAAACAGCGGCAGTCTTTGGCGAGCTTTACCAGAATAACGGGGAATGGAAATTCAATGCCATTGGAAGCGGCTATCAGGGCGGTTTAGGAGCATTGTGTGCAAACTACGGAATTGATGTAGAATAAGGAGAAGAAAAGATGTCAGTTAGTTTACAAAAGGGGCAAAAGGTCAGCCTTTCTAAAGGTAATGATTCTTTAAATAGAGTAGTGGTAGGACTTGGATGGGACCAGATACAGCAGAAAAAGGGTGGTTTTTTTGGCGGTCTTTTAGGAGCCAAGGAGCAGGATATTGACTGCGACGCTTCCGCACTGCTTCTTCAGAACGGAAAGCTGATGAACAAGGATGATATAGTTTACTTTGGAAATCTCCGCCATAAAAGCGGTGCGATTCAGCATATGGGAGATAACCTGACAGGTGCAGGGGAGGGAGATGACGAGCAGATTGTAATTAATCTGGCAGATGTTCCTCAGCAGTATGACAGAATTATTATGGTAGTAAATATTTATCAGGCTGTTCAAAGACGTCAGAATTTTGGATTAATTGAGAATGCGTTTATCCGCATTGTGGATGCCAGAACAAACGAGGAAATGTGCAAGTTTAATCTGACAGACAATTACGACAACATGACCGCTATGATTTTCGGGGAAATTTACCGCCATAACGGAGAGTGGAAGTTCAGCGCTATTGGCCAGGGAACAACTGACCCAGGTCTGGGCGAACTGATTCAAAGATATATTTAACTAGCTAAATGGGAGGGCTGCAGGCAGATAAGCAGCGCTCCCTAAATAGAGTTACTGGAGGAAAAACTATGAAAATTACAGGTCTTACGGATGCCCAGGTGGAGGAATCCAAAGCCAAGTACGGCGACAACCGGATGACAGAGCAGCAGGGAGAAGGCTTTTGGAGTAAACTGAAGGACAATTTTGGGGACCCTATGATCAAGATCTTGTGCGTGGCCCTTGTAATTAATGTGGTGTTTGCATTTTTGGGTCAGACAGAATGGTACGAATCTTTAGGAATTGCCATTGCAGTTGTTTTGGCTACATTTGTTTCCACTTATTCAGAGTATAACAATGAGAACGCCTTTCAAAAGCTTCAGGAGGAGGCTTCCAGAATCTATTGTAAGGTTTACAGAAATGGAAAAATTACAGAGGTTTCCATTAACGACCTGGTAGTAGGAGACTGTGTTTTGCTGCAGACTGGTGATAAAATTCCAGCAGACGGAGTTCTTGTGGACGGAGCCTTAAAAGTGGACCAGTCAGTGCTTAACGGAGAAAGCAAGGAAGCGTCCAAGGAGGTTATGCCAGGCAATTATAAGGATGAAGACGCTTCTATGGATTTCCTTAACAAATATAAGGTGTTCAGAGGTTCTGTGGTCTGTTCCGGAAATGCAGTTATGAAAGTAGTAACTGTAGGCGACAAATCTGTTTACGGACAGATTGCCAGCGAGCTTCAAAATGAGGAGGACAGAGATTCACCTTTAAAAGTAAAGTTAGGAAAACTGGCAGACAGTATCAGCAAGTTTGGATACTTTGGAGGAATTGCCATTGCCGTGGCCTTTATGTTCCAGAGAGTAGTAGTACATAACAATTTTGATATGAGTCTTATTGCAGCATACTGTTCTAACTGGATGGCAGTTGTCAACGACCTGGTGGAAGCCGTTATGCTGGCAGTTATAATTATTGTAATGGCAGTTCCGGAGGGACTTCCGCTGATGATCGCCTTAGTTTCTGCATTAAACATGAAGAAAATGTTAAACGACAACGTTTTAGTGCGGAAAATTGTGGGAATTGAAACAGCAGGAAGCTTGAATATATTGTTCAGTGATAAAACAGGAACTATTACAAAGGGACAGCTGGAGGCTGTTACATTTGTGGACGGACAGGTAAATGAGTACGACAGCCGTGAAAAGGTTACCGGAGGCCTGGGGAAATTTTTATCTCTCAGTATTTTCCTGAATACTGACGCCGTAATCAGCGGCGAGGGAAAAGATATGAAGGCCATCGGCGGAAATGCTACGGAAAGAGCCGTTCTGCTTTACGGAGCAGCAGTTTCAGATTGTCTGGATGCCACAAAGGTCAGCACCATTCAATTTAACAGTGCTAATAAGTATTCTGCTTCTACTATAAAGGGAGATTATAATTTAACCTTAATTAAGGGAGCTCCTGAAAAAATTCTGGACAGATGTACCATGTGCTACGATATAGATGGAAACAGAATTCCCTTTGACCAGAAGAAGAAACTAGAGGAAAAAATCAATCAGCTGGCGGGACGGGCAATCCGTGTTCTGGCGTTTGCTGTTTCGGACCAGTTTATAGAGGGAGATCAGCTGCCAGAGGGACAGTGGACATTAGTAGGCGTAATTGGAATTAGGGATGAGGTGCGTCCAGAATCTATTACTGCAATTCAGGATGTGCAGGAAGCAGGCGTTCAGGTAGTTATGATTACAGGCGACAGAAAAGATACGGCTGTGGCCATTGCCAAGGAATCAGGTATTGTTAAGTCTGAAGAAGATTTGATTCTCACCTCAGATGAACTGGCGAAAATGTCAGATGAACAGGTAAAAGAATGTCTGAAGCATATTCGAGTAGTTGCCAGAGCTCTTCCAAGCGATAAGAGCCGTCTTGTAAGGTTGGCTCAGGAGATGGATTTAGTTGCCGGAATGACAGGAGACGGAGTAAACGATTCCCCTGCTTTAAAGAAGGCGGACGTAGGTTTTGCCATGGGCGGAGGAACCGAGGTAGCCAAGGAAGCTGGAGATATTGTAATATTGGACGACAACTTCCAGTCAATTCAGAAGGCGATATTATATGGAAGAACTATTTTCAACAGCATCAGAAAGTTTATTATTTTCCAGCTGACAATTAATGTCAGCGCAGTTATGATTTCCTTTGTATGCCCGCTGTTAGGCATGGAAAACCCGCTGTCTATTGTTCAGATTCTTTGGGTAAACCTGGTTATGGATACTTTGGCAGCCCTGGCCTTTGGCGGTGAGCCTGCATTAAAGAGATTTATGAAGGAGCGTCCAAAGAGAAGAGACGAGAATATTATCAGCAGATACATGCGTACCTCTATTCTCACAGGCAGCTTGTGGACCTTTGCCCTTAGTGTGGTATTTCTTATGACACCCCTTGTGGACAGTTATTTCCGGGATGGGGAGAATCATAAATATATGATGACAGGGTACTTTACTTTCTACATCTTTATTGCAGCTTTTAATGCCTTTAACGCCAGAACTGACAGAATAAATCTTTTTGATAATATTGGCAAAAACCATGGATTCTGGAAGGTAATACTCCTGATCGTAGTGGTGCAGGTGATTATGGCAGACTTTGGCGGAGACATTCTTCGCTGCTATGGTCTGGTAGGAAAAGAGTGGGCGGTGGTTGTTGTGCTGGCATTTACAATCATACCAGTAGATTTAATTAGAAAAGCTGTTCTAAAGGGAACAGGAGGAGAAGAATAAGTCCATAGATATGAAAACAAAAGAGATTGGTGCAGAAACACTGTGTTTGGAATAGATTCTGCCCCAGTCTTTTTTGCAGTATTTTGGACATGGGATTATTTTCAGAAAGGGTGGAAACAGATGATATTATTTGCCTCTGACTTGGATAATACATTAATTTATTCCTACAAACGGGAAATAGGGAAAAAGGTTTTGGTGGAAACTATGGGAGAAAAAGAACTGTCTTTTATGACAGAAAATACGTGGCGGTTATTAAAAGAGCTGCCGCCTCATATGATGTTTGTGCCTGTTTCTACCAGGTCAGAAGAACAGTATAAAAGAATCTGTTTTCCCGGAGGACAGCCAGAGTACGCCCTGGTGTGCAATGGGGGAATTTTGCTTCACAAAGGAAAAAGGGACAGAGCATGGTATGAAAGCTCTTTAAACATAAAAAAACAGGGGATTTTAGAACTGGAGCAGGGAAAAAGAATTATGGAAGGCCATATACACAGAAAACTGGATGTAAGAGAGGTAGGGGGCTTGTTTTTATTTACAAAAAGCTCTGAACCAGAACAGCTGGCAGGGGAGCTTTCAGAAAGGCTGGATGGGAAAAAAGTAAAAGCCTTTACAAATGGAGAAAAGGTTTATCTCCTTCCCGCAGGCTTAGATAAGGGGACGGGATTAAAACGGCTGAAGGAAAAGTTAAAGCCTGATCTTACAGTATGCGCCGGGGACAGTGAATTTGATCTTCCCATGCTGAGAGAGGGGGACAAAGGAATTATGCCTTCCCTCCTTTCTTCCTTTATTTTCCAAAAGGGAACAGAGGAAGAGAAAACAGATATGGCTTTAGGGGAAAATGGGAAATATCTAATAGTCAGGGATTCTATTTTCTCTGATAAGGTGATAGAATATCTTTTATATGTTAAGGACAGCCAAGGAAAGAAGTAGGAGGAGTTTATAGTTATGGAGAAAGGTGAGCTGAAAAGAAACTGGATTAGGGAAGAGCTGGCTTACGGGGTAGGCGCCCTTTTATATTCTCCGGCCATTCAGCCTTTTATAGCAGATAGTGTAGCAGAGGGGAAGTTTGCCTGGCCTTATTCTCTGGCCCTATGTCTGGAGGACTCAATTAGTGATGATGCAGTGGACGAAGCAGAAGGGCAGTTGGCAGTAACCCTGGAAAAGCTGAAATGTTTTTTAGAAGGAGGAGAAATTCAGCCTGATAGGCTGCCTCTTATTTTTGTACGGGTCAGGGAGCCGGAGCAGATAAAAAGGCTGGAGCCTGTGCTTGTAAGACACAGCCAGCTGGTGGCAGGGCTGATTTTCCCTAAATTTTCTGTGAGATGCGCAGACCAGTACATCAGTTATATGAAAGAGTTAAATGAAAAGTCACAGCACATTATTTATATGATGCCTATTCTGGAAAGCTATGATCTGGCAGATTTAAGATCCAGGTATCATCATTTGTACGAAATAAAAGAAAAGTTAAATGAGGTGCGCCATTTTGTTTTAAATATCAGAGTAGGGGGAAATGATTTTTCCAATTACTTTGGGGTAAGGCGCAGCTGCAGGGAAAGCATTTATGACGTACAGTCTGTCAGCTCCATTCTCATAGATATTCTTACAGTATTTGTAAAAGATTATGTGGTTTCAGGACCTGTGTGGGAGTACTTTGCAGGAAAGGAAGAAGACTGGAAAGGGGGGCTGGAGCGGGAAGTCAGGCTGGATATGGTAAACGGCTTTGTTGGAAAAACGGTGATTCACCCTGCCCAGATTCCTGTAGTCAACAGAGAGCTGTCTGTAAAAGAAGAGGACTACCAGGACGCTTTGTCTATTTTAAAATGGGATGGGCAAAAGCTGGGAGTTGGGAAAAATCAGGAAGGCGGACGCATGAATGAGAAAAAGACCCATCAAGTTTGGGCGGAGAAAATAATAATATTGGCAAAGCTTTATGGAGTGAGAAGCAATGAGAATTTATGAAAATTCAGAATTAATGCAGGTGGCGAAAAGGGAAAACAATACAAAACGGATATATTTACTTGTGAATCCATTGCAGGGAAAGCATATACCGGCTATTCCCAGTCAGGTGATGGAGCTGTTTGAACAGTTAAGTCAATGCCTTCAAAGAGATTGTAAGGGGGAAAGGCTGACGGTAATAGGGTTTGCAGAAACTGCCACAGCCATTGGAGCAGGGGCGGCACTTGGCTGTCCTCAGGCTCAGTACTATATACACACAACTAGGGAGCAGGTGGCGGATGAAAAGAACAGCCTTTATTTTTCAGAGGTTCACAGCCATGCAGCAGATCAGTATTTGGCCAAGGAAAATCTGGAGGAAATGATCAGTAAAACTGACAGAATAGTATTTGCTGAAGACGAGGTAACAACAGGAAACACAATTAAAAACTTAATTGGGGAGATTCAGAAAAATTATGGGGGAAAATATAGGTTAAAGTTTGGGGTGCTGTCTATTTTAAACAGTATGAGCCGGGAGGAAAAGCAGTGGTTTGAGGAAAGACAGATTCCTGTAATTTATTTAAATTCCCTGGAAAAAGCAGATTATACTCAATGCCTTTCACAATTTAAATTTAAGGAGAACTTGAGAATTCCTGTAAAGACCAGTGATGCTTCAAAAGAAGGCCTGCCGGAAATATTTAATGTTAAAGGGAAAATAGATCCCAGACTGGGGGCTTTTAAAGATGATTACAGAAAGGCCTGCCGCGCTTTTTCAGCAGATTGTATTTCTCATTTAAACTGTGAAGATTTAAAGACGCAGAGAATTCTGGTGCTGGGAACAGAAGAATTTATGTATCCGGCCCTTTATACAGCCTGGCTGCTGGAACAAGGCTGTAGGGAGGTTCGGTTTCACGCCTCCACAAGAAGCCCTATTCTGCCGGATTCCCATGCCTTATATCCTCTTCACGTGAGAAATGAACTGCGCAGTGTTTACGAGAAAAACAGAACTACCTATATTTATAATTTAGAAAAATATGACCAGGTAATCTGGATGTTTGACCCAGATACAGTTTCCTTAGAGGGATGGAATTCTATGATTCACAGTCTGAAAATGGCGGGCAATGAAAATATAAAATGCTTCAGGTGGTGTAGATAAATGAGAAGTACTTATAAAAAAGAAGATGTAAGAATTCTTTTAAAAGATATAACAGGCTTAGTAAAGCCTTTATCTACAGAAGAACGAGAAAAAAGGATACAGACAGGCACTCATTATTGTGAGATGCTTCCCATAGAATATAGACCTACAGCTTCATATATGGAGGCCTATGAGGAGGCTTTAAAAACCTGTGGAAAAGAAACAGCGGAGGCAATCGCTGAAGTTTCAGAAAAGATTTTAAAGGAAAAAGGGGAGAAGGTAGTTTTAGTGTCCTTAGCCAGGGCGGGAACCCCTATAGGGATTTTAATAAAACATTATATAAAGAAGGCATACGGAATAGATGCGCCTCATTATACAATCTCAATTATCAGGGGAAGAGGCATAGATAAAAACGCTATGAAGTATCTTCTAAATCAATATGAGGGAAAACAGCTGCAGTTTGTAGACGGATGGATTGGAAAAGGGGCTATTTTGCAGGTGCTTAGGGAGGCGGTAAAAGAATTTCCCACAGTGTCCTGCAAACTGGCAGTAGCCGCTGACCCGGCCAATGTGACAGAGCTGTGCGGCACACACGAAGATATTCTTATTCCCAGCTCCTGTTTAAACAGTACAGTGTCCGGTTTAATGAGCCGTACCTTTTTAAGAAATGATATTATCGGGCCAGAAGATTTTCACGGAGCCGTATACTATGAGGAGTTGGAAAAGGAAGATAAAAGCTATGAATTTATTCAGGCCATAGAACAATGGTTTCCTGAACATGGAAAGAAAACAGAAGAGAGAAAAAAAGGGACAGGGCTGTCCGAGGTATTGGAAATCGGCGCACATTTTCAAATCTCAGATATAAATTTAATAAAGCCAGGCATTGGGGAGACTACAAGAGTGCTGTTAAGAAGAGTGCCATGGAAAATTTTAATCAGCGAAAAGTGGAAGGACCATCAGTCCTTAACCCACATTTACCGTCTGGCAGGGGAAAAGCAGGTAGAAATACAGCTGTATCCTTTAGAACATTATAAGGCCTGCGGCATCATCAAAAAATATTCTGACGCTTAAAAGCCCCAGGCCATTTTGCCTTAGTAATTGTCCTTTCTATATTTCTTTATATCACTTTTTAAACCGTCCCACTGGTTTTCATAGCGGACATAATAAAGAGGACACATTTTTCCTGTAATATCATAATGTCTTATAATGGATTTTTCTTTTAAATCCAGCTGTGTTTCCAGCCATGCGCACAGTTTTACAAGAGAATTGTATGTAGCATCTGTAAATTTCCCTGTTTCATCAGGGTGGCAGCACTCAATGCTGACAGTGTCAACATTGCGCTGGTTGGATGCATAGGAAATCTCAGTAAGAGGAATACACTGGATAATCTCGCCGTCCAGTCCAATTACAAAATGACTGCTGACAGAGGTGTCTCCAGTTTCAGATAAACTGTTAAAATAATCTCTGTTCTGCTTGGCAGTAGTGCCGGGATTGGCAGTATAGTGAACTACAATTCCTGTAGCCTGTAAAAGGGGCGTGCCAGGCCTGGAATACGGATTGGGAGTGAGAAAATCCTGCTCTATCCAATCAGGCATCTGGATGGCGGCCAAATTAATATCCTCATGGTGAAAAAGGGTTTTAAACAGTAATATAGCGCCGAAAATAATAATCAGAATGATCAGGCTGAAAAATGTAATGAAAAGTATAAGCTGTTTTCTGACTTTTTTTCTGTAGGCTGCCTTTTTTGCCTGAAGCCGCCGCCTTCGTTCTTGTTCCTGTCGCGTCATTTAATACATCCCCTTTGAATTAAAGTTTAAAGAAAACAGGCTGTCTTTGGCGGAATACAGAGTAATAAGAAAAACCGCAGGCCTTTAAAAGCTCTGCCCCCCTCTTAAAATCCCGCCCAATATTAGCAGGTTCGTGGGCATCTGACCCTAAAGTAATAATCTGTCCCCCCATTTTTCTGTATTTTTCCAATATAAAAGCAGAAGGATTAGGCTGGCCAAGTCCATAGCGGTATCCGCAGGTATTACATTCCAGCCCCTTCCCCTTCTCTATAAGGAGAGAAAGAATCTGTTCAATACAGGAGACAAAAGGTTCCTCTGAAGGTGAAAATATATTGTCAGGGCCATAGCGGATTACGTAATCTAAATGTCCCAGCACGTCAAAATCATTGCAGGACTGAAGGCAGTGAAGCACAGTCTGAAAATATTCTAAATAAGCCTCAGAAGGAGAGCGCCCTTTAAAATACTCCGGGTAATAAGGGTCTCTGCCATTGACAAAGTGGACAGACCCAATAATAAAATCAAATGGATATCTGAGAGCAATCTCTTTGCAGTACTGGGCCAGAAATGGCTGCAGTCCCATCTCCACGCCAATATTTAAATGAATTCTGTCTTTATATTCCTCTTTCAGCTTTGAAAGGGCGGAAAAATAAGCTTCAAAATCCAGATTAAAATCAATATCGCCGGAATCTACACAGTAATCGTTGTGATCTGTGATGCAAAGCTCCTTCATGCCAAGACTTACAGCTTGCTCCAGCTGCTGTTTTACAGGTGCAGAGCAGTCCCCGGAAAATGACGTATGTAAATGAAAATCAGGTATCATAAAAATTCCTCTCCCAAACGAATATCCAATATTCTTATAATTATAATAAATATAAATCAGAAAAGCAATGAAAGACCGTGAAAATTGACGAAAATGTAAGAATTCCGCGGTTTGTAAAGAAAGTAATTGATAAAAAACAGAAGTGTATGATATGATGAAAATTACGGCGCCTGTGGGAAGAAACAGGCAACGATGGTGGTATATAAAAATATAGTAACAAATTGTTATAAGGAGGATGCTATGTCGATTAATGACGTTTCCAGCCTATTTGGTTTTTTAGGCGGACTTGGAATGTTCCTGTACGGTATGAATATCATGGCAGATGGCATGCAGAAAACCGCAGGAGGAAGAATGAAGCAATTTCTCGGAATGCTGACCAACAACAGGGTTATGGGGGTTCTGTTGGGGGCCTTAATCACTGCCATTATTCAAAGCAGCGGCGCTACAACCGTTATGGTAGTAGGTTTTGTAAGCGCGGGAGTTTTAAATCTGACCCAGGCAGTAGGCGTTATTATGGGAGCCAATATTGGCACCACTATTACAGCTTGGATTGTATCTATGAGCCAGCTGGGGGCTGCCTTTGAGGTAATGAAGCCGGACTTTTACGCGCCCTTGATTATAGGAATCGGCGCGCTGCTGATGGTATTTTCCAAACAGCAGAAGAAAAAGCTGGTGGGAGAAATTCTGGTAGGTCTGGGACTTTTATTTGTGGGATTGGAGTTTATGTCCTCCTCTATTTCACCGTATACAGAGGCGCCTATTTTTGCCAAAGCATTTGAGCTTTTAGGCAGCAATCCTATATTAGGAATGCTGATTGGACTGATTGTTACAGCTCTCCTTCAAAGCTCCTCTGCATCAGTAGGGATTCTGCAGACCCTGGCTATGAACGGAATTGTTACAACTAACGCTGCTATTTATATTACTCTGGGACAAAACATTGGCTCCTGCGTTACCGCTCTTATTTCCAGTATGGGAAGCTCCAGAACAGCAAAGCGAGCCGCGTGCATTCATCTAAGCTTTAATGTTATAGGCTCTATTTTATTCGGTGTTCTGGGATTTATTTTATTTGCAGTAAGGCCGGATTTTGCTGCAAGTAATATTAACGCGGTACAGATTTCTATTTTCCATACTATTTTTAATATTACTAATACTATAATTTTATTCCCGTTTGCAGGTCAGCTGGTAAAGCTTTCTGGAATTTTTGTAAAGGAAAAAGCCGGGGATTTAGACGGAGAATCTGGAGAAGAGCAGGAAACATTAAAGCATTTGGACGAAAGAATTTTCGAGTCCCCTGCTTTTGCATTAGAGACAGCAGCTTTAGAGGTTATACATATGGGCCAGATTACAGCAGGTAATCTGGAAAAAGCCATCAGCGCTTTGGAGACGGCAGATCAGTCGGCGATTCAGGAAGTGTATAAAACAGAGAAAACGATTAATAATATGGAAAAGATGCTTACAGAATATTTGATTAAGGTAGACAATCTTTCCTTAAATGAGCATCAGAAGCTGGTAGTGTCCAATCTGTTTTACAGCATCAGCGACATTGAAAGAATTGGAGATCACTCTGAAAATTTGGCGGAGCTGGCTCAGTCCTTACAAGAAGAAAATCACAGATTTTCGAATACTGCATTGGAGGATCTGCGATCTATCAGCAGTATAGTAATTGAGTCATTTTTACACGCAGTGGAGGCCAGAAGAACAGGTAATATGGACGAGGTCAGGAAAGTAAGCCAGCTGGAGGATGAGGTGGACAGCCTGGAGGAAGAATTGAGGGAAAAACATATTGAACGTCTTTCCTCAGGTAAATGTAAGGCCTCCACAGGAGTTATATTCTTAGATATTATCAGCAATCTGGAGCGTATTTCCGACCATGCCTATAACCTGGTAGGATACGTAAAGAATGAAAAATAAAGGTTTACCGGCAGCAATATGCATAAAAGATTGGCAAAAAAATAACAATATTTTTCCTAGGAAATGCTTGCTATTTCCTGGATAATTATGTACAATAAGGTGTAGTTGATTATTATTTAACAAACCTATTAAATATTCTTAGGAGGAATACAATTATGGCAGTAAGAGTAGCGATCAATGGTTTTGGCCGTATCGGCCGTCTGGCTTTCAGACAAATGTTCCAGGCAGAAGGTTATGAAGTTGTTGCAATCAACGATTTAACAAACCCAGCAATGCTGGCACACCTGTTAAAATATGATTCTTCTCAGGGCAGATACGCTTTAGCAGACAAGGTAGCTGCCGGCGAAGACTCCATTACTGTTGATGGACATACAATTAAAATTTATGCAGAAAAAGACGCAGCTAATCTTCCATGGAAGGAAGTTGGCGTTGACGTAGTATTAGAGTGTACAGGTTTCTACACATCTAAAGCAAAAGCTCAGGCTCATATTGATGCAGGCGCTAAGAAGGTTGTTATTTCCGCGCCAGCTGGAAATGATCTGCCAACTATTGTTTACAGTGTAAATGAGAACACACTGACAAAGGATGATACAATCATTTCCGCAGCTTCCTGTACAACAAACTGCTTAGCTCCTATGGCAAAGGCATTAAACGACTACGCTCCAATTCAGTCTGGTATTATGGCTACAATCCACGCATACACAGGCGATCAGATGGTTCTGGACGGACCTCACAGAAAAGGCGATTTCAGACGCGCTCGTGCAGCAGCTGTAAATATTGTTCCAAACTCTACAGGAGCAGCAAAAGCAATCGGTCTGGTTATTCCAGAATTAAACGGAAAATTAATTGGTTCCGCACAGCGTGTTCCAGTGCCTACAGGTTCTACAACAATTTTAACGGCTGTTGTTAAAAAAGCAGGCGTAACAAAAGAGGATATCAATGCGGCTATGAAGGCAGCTTCTTCTGATTCCTTTGGCTACACAGAGGAAGAATTAGTTTCTTCTGATATCGTAGGGATCACATACGGCTCTCTGTTCGACGCTACACAGACAATGGTTGCACAGATCGCTGATGATTTATACGAGGTACAGGTAGTTTCATGGTATGACAATGAGAACTCCTATACAAGCCAGATGGTAAGAACAATCAAATACTTTGCAGAGTTAAACTAATAGCTGAATGCCAAAAAGTAATTGATATCTGGTGTGAAAGCATACAGATCCATAGCGGGTCCGGTCTTTGGGACCGGGCCCGCATTTTAATATTGCCATAAAGCGGAGGGAAAAGACCATGTTAAATAAAAAAACAGTTGATGATTTAAAAGATTTAAAGGGGAAAAAGGTATTGGTGCGCTGCGATTTTAACGTACCTTTAAAAGATGGCGTGATTCAGAACTACAACCGTATCGACGGCGCTGTTCCTACAATTAAAAAGCTTTTAGAGCAGGGCGCAAAGGTTATTCTTTGCTCACATCTTGGAAAGCCAAAGGGAGAGCCTGTTCCGGAGATGTCTTTAGCTCCAGTAGCTCCGGCCCTCAGTGAAAGACTGGGAGTAGAGGTGAAATTTGCAGACGATCCAAAGGTTACAGGAGCAGAGACACAGAAGGCTGCCGCAGAATTGCGGGATGGACAGGTACTTTTACTTCAGAATACACGTTACAGAGGAGAAGAGACAAAATACGGCAAGGATGAGGCTGCAGAGGCTTATGCAAAAGAGCTGGCAGGACTTTGCGACAACGGAGTATTTGTAAATGATGCTTTTGGAACAGCTCACAGAGCACATTGCTCTAATGTAGGCGTTACGAAATATACAAAGGAAAATGTTGTAGGATACTTAATGGAAAAGGAAATTAAATTCCTGGGCCAGGCAGTAGAAAATCCTGTACGTCCTTTCGTAGCTATTCTGGGCGGAGCAAAGGTTTCTGACAAAATCAATGTAATAAACAATTTGTTAGATAAGGTAGATACTTTAATTATCGGCGGCGGAATGGCCTATACATTTTTAAAGGCACAGGGACAGGAAATCGGCAACTCCTTATGTGAGACAGATAAGCTGGACTATGCCTTAGAGATGGTTCAGAAGGCTAAAGACAAAGGCGTAAACTTGCTGCTTCCTGTTGACCATGTAGAGGGAAAAGAGTTCTCCAATGATACAGAGAGAAAAACAGTTGATGTTTTGGAAGCAGGCTGGTCAGGCTTTGACATTGGACCAAAGACAATTGAACTGTACAAAAAAGCTTTAGAGGGCGCCAAAACAGTTGTGTGGAACGGGCCTATGGGCGTATTTGAGTTTTCCAACTTTGCAGAGGGAACACTGGAAGTGTGCCGTGCCGTGGCAGATCTGGCAGACGCTACTACAGTAATTGGCGGCGGAGATTCTGTTAACGCTGTAAAACGTTTAGGATTTGCTGACAAGATGACTCATATTTCTACAGGCGGCGGAGCATCCTTAGAGTTCCTGGAAGGCAAAGAGCTGCCAGGAGTTGCAGCTGCAGACAACAGATAAAGAAAGAGGAAAATGATTATGGCAAGAAAGAAAATTATCGCTGGAAACTGGAAGATGAATATGACTCCCAGCCAGGCAGTAGAGTTAGTAAATACATTAAAACCATTAGTGGCAAACGACAATGTAGACGTAGTGTTCTGCGTGCCTGCTATTGATATTATTCCGGCTATGGAAGCTGCAAAGGGCAGCAACATTTCTATTGGGGCTGAGAATATGTACTTTGAAGAAAAAGGCGCTTTTACAGGGGAAATCGCTCCTGACATGTTAGTGGACGCAGGCGTAAAGTATGTAATTATCGGCCATTCTGAGAGAAGAGAGTACTTTGCAGAGACAGATGAAACTGTAAATAAAAAAGTGCTGAAGGCTTTTGAGCACGGCTTAACTCCAATTATTTGCTGCGGCGAGACTTTAACTCAGAGAGAGCAGGGAATTACAATTGACTGGATTCGCCAGCAGATTAAGATTGCATTCTTAAACGTAACTGCTGATCAGGCGAAAACAGCTGTTATTGCATACGAGCCAATTTGGGCAATCGGCACAGGAAAGGTTGCTACTACAGAGCAGGCTGAGGAAGTTTGCGCAGCTATCAGAGTATGTATCGGTGAAATTTATGACCAGGCTACTGCAGAAGCCATCCGCATTCAGTACGGCGGTTCTGTATCTGCCGCTTCTGCTCCAGAGCTGTTTGCCCAGCCTGATATTGACGGAGGCCTGGTAGGCGGAGCTTCTCTGAAGCCAGATTTTGGTCAGATTGTAAATTACGAGAAATAATATATTTTTCAGGAATTAAGGCAATTAAAGCAATTAAAACAATTAAAACAAAAGAGCCGGGGGTTTGTGTAAATGAGCATATGAAATGCCGTGTTTACACAAATCTTCGGCTTTTCTTGAATCATTTTTTATTCCGTGATAAGATTGACATAAAAAGGAGGGATTTTTTTGAAAAATTATAAAATAAGGTTTAAACAGATCATGGGCTGCACAATGATGGCTGCAGTTTTAATGAGCAGTCAGGCTTATGGAGGAGAATGGCTAGAAAAGGAAGGTTCTGTGTGGCAGTATGAGGAAGAGGGGAGCGCCGTAACAGGATGGCAGGAAATAAATGAAAAGTGGTATTACTTTAACAGCCAGGGGGAGATGGAAACAGGCTGGATAAAAACAAGCGCAGACAGCTTGTGGTATTATCTGGACGAAAATGGGGCATGGATAGAAAAGCCACAGATTACAGGAAAAACAGCAGTTTATCTTTTAGACAACGCTTTAAAAAAGGCTGATTTATATCAGAATGAGGAGGCAGAGCTGCAGTATATTGTGGAGTACGAAACGTCAGATTACATTAAGGTAACAGTGCGCATAGAAAAAAGCCCGGACTATTTTACAGGAATTAACACATACCAGATTAACAGGAGATCAGCAGTGGCCAGAGCAGATGTGGGAGATGACTTAAAATTATATTAAAAGGGGACAGGAATGGAGAGGAAAAGCAGGCGCAGAAAACAAGGCCCCAGATTATTTTGGATTTTGCCTCTATTATGTATTGTTATTTTTCTTATTGCTATTGGAGTAAAGGGGGAAAGCGCTGAGATTGCGGAAAGCTCTGAAAATACAGAGCTGGAGGAGACAGGGCTGGAAAATATAGAGCTGGAAAAGACAAAGCCGGAGGGGACAGCGTCAGGAGAGATGGAGCCGCAGCCAGAGGATACTAAAAAAGGTCTGGCTGCGGAGATTTTAAAGGAAATGAGCCTGGAGGAAAAGGTGGGCCAGATGTTTATAGCCAGATGCCCAGATGAGCAGGCGGCAGAAAAGATTTCTCAGTATTATGTGGGAGGATATATTTTATTTGCCTCTGATTTTGAAAATAAAACAAAGGATCAGGCGATAGAAGAAATCCGGCTGTACCAGGAGACTTCCAAAATTCCTATGTTTATAGGCGTGGACGAGGAAGGCGGCGCAGTAAACAGAGTCAGCAAATTTCCTGCTTTCCGAGAAGAGCCTTTTCCCTCCCCCCAGGATTTGTTTTTGGCAGGGGGAATGGAGGCAGTGAAAAAGGATACAGAAGAAAAGTCCAGGCTGTTAAAAGAATTAGGCATAAATGTAAACTTTGCTCCTGTGTGTGATGTAAGCCAGAACCCTTCTTCATTTATATATAAAAGAACATTTGGACAGGATGCTCAGGCAACCGGCGAATATGTAAAAACAGTTGTGGAGACAATGAAAAAAGAAAAAATGGGAAGTGTGCTGAAACATTTTCCCGGATATGGGGATAATGAAGATACACATACAGAAATGGTTTATGACAACCGTCCCTATGAGCAGTTTGTTTCCTCAGATTTTCTGCCTTTTCAGGAAGGCATCAAGGCGGGGGCGGACGCTGTTTTAGTTTCTCATAATATTGTGTCTGCTATGGACAGCAGCAGCCCGGCTTCTTTGTCAGAAAAAGTCTACGCTGTATTAAGAGAAGATCTGGGGTTTCAGGGGGTAATTGTAACAGATGATCTTGTAATGGAAGGAATCCGCAAGTTTACAGACGATAAAGCTGCCGCTGTGAAAGCAGTCCAGGCAGGAAACGATTTATTGTGCTGTACTGATTTTGAAGTTCAGATTCCCGCAGTGACAGAAGCTGTCAGAGCAGGCCAGATTTCTCTGGAACAAATTGATCAGTCTGTTTTACGTATACTGAATATGAAGCTGTCTTTAGGCATAATAAAATAAATGAAATTAGTTAAAAAAATATCATTCCCCATTGCAAGTCTGGTGTAAATCATGTAGAATAAGGAATTGGAAAAATAAGTAAAAGGCAGATAAAACCGAAAGGAGAAAGTTATCATGGGCAAAAAACCGGTAGTGTTAATGATACTTGACGGATACGGATTAAATAATAACTGCGATCACAATGCAGTGTGCCAGGGGAAAACCCCTGTTATGGATCAGCTGATGAGCCAGTGTCCATTTGTAAAAGGCAACGCCAGCGGCATGGCTGTAGGTCTTCCAGAAGGTCAGATGGGAAACTCTGAGGTAGGCCATCTGAATATGGGAGCAGGCAGAATCGTATACCAGGAGCTGACAAGAATTACAAAGTCTATTAGCGACGGGGATTTCTTTGAAAATCAGGCTTTCCTGGAGGCAGTGAAAAACTGTAAGGAAAATCATTCCGCCCTCCATATGTTTGGATTAGTTTCAGACGGAGGCGTTCACAGCCACAACACTCACATTTACGGCTTGTTAGAGCTGGCTAAGAGAAACGGACTGGAAAAGGTGTATGTACACTGCTTCCTGGACGGACGGGACACGCCTCCTGCTTCAGGTAAGGATTTTGTGGCAGAGTTAGAGGAAAAGATGAAAGAAATCGGCGTAGGAGAAGTGGCTTCTGTTATGGGCCGTTACTATGCTATGGACAGAGATAACCGCTGGGACAGAGTGGAGATGGCATATAAAGTGCTGACAGAGGGAACAGGCGAAGCTGCAGACAGCGCCGTAGACGGAATTCAGGCTTCCTATGACAATGGAAAAACTGATGAGTTTGTAGTGCCTTTTGCAGTAATGAAAAATGGCCAGCCTACAGCAGTGATTAAAGACCATGATTCTGTAATTTTCTTTAACTTCCGCCCGGACAGAGCCAGAGAAATCACAAGGGCTTTCTGCGATGACGACTTCCAGGGCTTTGAAAGAAGGAGCAGACTAAATTTAGTATATGTTTGCTTTACAGATTACGATGAAACCATTGGAAATAAGCTGGTGGCATTCCACAAGCAGACAATTACAAATACATTCGGCCAGTTTTTAGCAGACCACGGCCTAACACAGGCCAGAATTGCAGAAACAGAAAAATACGCCCACGTTACATTTTTCTTTAACGGCGGCGTAGAAGAGCCAAATAAGGGAGAGGACAGAATTCTGGTAAAATCTCCTAAGGTGGCAACTTACGACCTGCAGCCGGAAATGAGCGCTCCTCAGGTGTGCGATAAACTGGTAGAAGCTATAGAATCAGGGAAGTATGACGTAATTATTATTAACTTTGCAAATCCGGATATGGTAGGCCACACAGGAGTGGAGGCTGCCGCTATTAAAGCCATTGAAACAGTGGACGCCTGCGTAGGCAGAACAGTGGATGCAATTAAAAAGGCAGACGGAGTAATGTTTATCTGCGCTGACCATGGAAATGCAGAGCAGTTAGTAGATTATGAGACAGGAGAGCCATTTACTGCTCACACCACCAATCCTGTCCCCTTTATTCTGGTAAATGCAGATCCGGCTTATAAGCTGAGAGAGGGCGGCTGCTTAGCAGATATTGCGCCTACCTTAATTGAACTGATGGGCATGGAGCAGCCTGAAGAAATGACAGGAAAATCACTGTTGGTGAAATAATCAGATTAATTAGATTTAGTGGAAGATAAGTAATTAGAGGATGCTGCAGAATAGCCATCAGAAAGGTCGATTAGCTATTCTGCAGTATTTTTTTATCCTACCTTTTTCTGAAGCAGTGAAATACCTTGGTACAGAAGGGCGGAGATCAGACAGAGAATTACAATGGACATTACTACCTGGTCCATGCGGAAGGTCTGCTGGCCGTAAATAATTAAATATCCGAGCCCTGCGTTGGCCGCCAGAAATTCTCCAATAATTACGCCCACCAGACAAAGCCCGATATTCACCTTCATATTACTGATGATTACAGGGATAGAGGAAGGCAGCAGAACCTTTGACAGCACATCTTTTTTGCTGCCTCCCAGGGAATAAATTAATTTAATCTGTTCTGGATCTGTCTGCATAAAGCTGGAGTACAAGGTCATAATAGAACCGAAAACGGCCACAGATACAGAGGCTACAATGATTGTTTTCATATTATTGCCCAGCCATACAATTAAAAGAGGAGCCAGGGCGGATTTTGGCAGACTGTTTAAGGCCACTAAATAAGGCTCCATTACATCAGAAATACTGGGGGAAGCCCACAGCAAAAGGGCAAAAATAAGGCTGAGGGAAACCACCAGGAAAAAGCTGACAAAGGTTTCCATCATAGTGATGCCCATGTGTCTGAAAATGCTGCCGTCCTGGGCCATAGGGAGAAAGCACATAACGATTTTTACAGGCGAGCTGAAAATAAAGTCATTAATCGCTCCAAGGTCAGCGCCTAACTGCCATAAAGCCAGGAACAGGACGAAAAACATAGAGCGGAGAATGGTGATCTTTCTCCGGTAAAACTGCTCTTTTTGAAGAAACTGCCTTTGGGCGGGGGAAAGATCCTGGCTGATGGAAACCTCCTCCAAATGAAGGCGTTGAAGTTTCAGATTATGTTTCATAAATGCTCAAGCTCCTTCCATAATTGATTAAAATATACAGAAAAATCCTTGGAATTGCGCCGTTCCAAAGGCCGGAGTTTAGAGTCAAAGGAGACGGGGACAATGGTTTTTAATCGTCCCGGCCTCTTAGTAAGGACTAAAATTCTGTCAGCCACGCTGATAGCTTCAGATAAATCGTGGGTAATTAATATAGCTGTTTTTCCTGTGTTTTTAATAATAGAGCTGATGTCGTCGCATACGTCCAGCCTGGTCTGGTAGTCCAAGGCGGAAAATGGCTCATCTAACAGAAAAAGCTCCGGCTCCAGGGCCAGAGTGCGGACAAAAGCAGCTCTCTGCCGCATTCCGCCAGACAGCTCTGAAGGCTTGGAATATTTAAAATCTCCCAGACCGTAAGTATCTAAAAGAGTGTGAAGCTTTTCTTTCGATTTTGGGGTAAGCTTTTTTTGTATTTCCAGGCCTAAAGCCGCGTTAGATAAAATAGAGCGCCATTGAAAAAGCTGGTCTCTCTGTGGCATAAGGCCGATTTCCCCGCTGGAACAGGACACTGGTTTTCCGTTAATGAGAATCGTTCCTTCATCCGGGGTAATTAAGCCGCAGATTAAAGACAGCAAGGTGGATTTTCCGCAGCCGGACGGGCCGACTACAGCAATAAATTCTCCAGGAGCTACGGAGAATGATATATCAGAAAGGGCCAGAGTTTCACCTTCTAAAAAATGGTAGGAATAGCTGACCCTCTGAACCTGCAGAACTGGTGTCATAGACTGCCTCCCTGTATCCATAGATACATTTTTTACATGTTACATAATCTATGATATGTGAAGGACAGGAGAGTGTGCAAAAGAAAAGTCCTTCGGCAGCTGCGTGTTTCTAAGGGATTTTTTTAAAGTGAGCTTAGACACCAGCTGTACGGGACATAGCCCGCACTCCTCCCAGAACCGATGGACAAGAATATTATATAAAAGAAAGATGAAAACTGCAAGAATGAAATAGCAGGATCTGAAAGAATATGATAAAATAAAGGGCAAAAGGCAAAGGCGGAGAAAAAATGAAATTATACGGTCAGAAATATCCTATTGATTATTCCGGTCCCATTGTACCTATGGCTGAAATTGGAGGCTTTCCAGTCAGGCCGGGGCTGTTTGACGTAAACGGCGCCATGGCGTTCCAGGGAGGCGTAAACTTTACAATTCACACTCACGCAGGCACAAATTGTGAACTGCTTTTGTTTCACAATGGAGAGGAGGAGCCTTATGCAGTTCTGCCTTTCCCGGAGTCCTACAAAATAGGGGACGTATATTCTATGATTGTTTTCGGCCTGAATATTGAGGATTTTGAATATGCCTACAGAATAGACGGGGAATACCGCCCTGAACAGGGACTTTTATTTGACAAAAATAACGTGCTCCTGGACCCTTACGCCAGAGCGGTAGCCGGTCAAAGCGTGTGGGGTGAAGGGAAGAAAAGAACATACCATGCCAGAGTGGTAAAGGACACCTTTGACTGGGGAGCTATGCCGCAGTCTAACAGGGAAATGAGCGACCTGGTAATCTATGAGCTGCACGTAAGAGGCTTTACCCGCCATCCGTCCTCAGGGGTACAGCACAGGGGAACATTTGCAGGGCTGGAGGAAAAGATTCCTTATTTAAAGGAATTAGGAATCAACGCAGTGGAGCTGATGCCTATATTTGAATTTGATGAAACTATGAATGCCAGAACAGTGAACGGAAAACAGCTTCTGGATTATTGGGGCTACAACACAGTTGGATTTTTTGCTCCCAATACCAGTTACAGCGCGGTGGAGGAGCCAAATAAAGAAGGAACAGAATTAAAAAAGCTGATAAAAACGTTTCACGACAACGGAATAGAAGTAATTTTGGACGTTGTGTTTAACCACACAGCAGAAGGCAACGAGCTGGGACCTTCCTTTTCGTTTAAAGGAATAGACAACAAGATTTATTATATGCTGACTCCAGAGGGCAATTACTATAATTTCAGCGGCTGCGGCAATACACTAAACTGTAATCATCCTATTGTGCAGCAGCTGATAGTAGAATGTTTAAGACATTGGACGGTGAATTACAGGGTAGATGGATTCCGGTTTGATTTAGCCAGCATTTTGGGGAGAAATGAAGACGGGACGCCTATGAGCAATCCTCCTCTTATAAAAAGCCTGGCATACGACCCTATATTAGGAAATGTAAAGTTAATTGCAGAGGCCTGGGATGCGGGCGGCATGTATCAGGTAGGAAGGTTCCCGGCCAGCAAAAGATGGGCGGAGTGGAATGGCAGATACAGGGACTGCCTAAGAGGGTATTTAAAAGGAGACAGTTGGAACGCCTGGACGGCAGCCTGGAGTATTTGCGGGTCAGGAGATTTATACGGCGGAGTTTACTCTGATTATAACGGCAGCTATGCAGGGTACAATTCTTGTATAAATTTTCTCACCTGCCACGACGGATTTACCTTGTACGATTTATATTCTTATAATGATAAACATAATGAGGCTAACGGATGGAATAACACAGACGGGGGAAATGATAACCGAAGCTGGAACTGCGGCACGGAGGGAGAGACAGAGGACCCGGAGGTGCTGAAATTAAGGTACCGTATGATACGAAACGCCTGTGCAGTGTTAATGTGCAGCAGGGGAACTCCTATGTTTCTGGCAGGGGACGAATTTGGAAATACACAGTTTGGAAATAATAACTGCTACTGCCAGGACAATGAAATCTCCTGGCTGGATTGGGGGCTGTTAGAGAAAAACAGAGAGCTTTTTGAGTTTTTTAAGTTTATGATTTACTTTCGGTTTCAGCATCCTATTATTCAAAAAAAGCTGCCTGACGCAGTGTGCGGCATGGACGGACTTCTCGTCCATGATGTAATGGCGGAGAAAACGACTATTTCCAAGGATACCAGAACCTTTTCCGTAAGCTTTGCAGGATATGACAAAAAAAAGGGCAGGGACGACATTGTCTATGTATCTGTAAATACTTATTGGGAAGATGTGGCCATCACTCTTCCAGATCTGGGTATGGCGGGAAACTGGTATTTAAGCGTGAATACATATGGAGACGGGCAAAATAGATATTTTTACAGAGAAGGGGAAGAAACCAGAATCGACAGGTCGTTTATCCTTCGTCCCAGATCAGTGGCAGTTTTTACAGTAAAGAAGATTTAGACCCCTAAAACCTTAGAAATATGAGAAATAAAGATAAAAACCTTGCATTTCACATATTTCAGTGATATACTACATACGATAACATGATAAACTGATTATAAAAAGAGTGGACGTCAGTCCACTCTTTTTGAATCATTAGAGGCAATTTTCTGTGATTCGGAAGGACGATCAGAAAATACCAGGAAAAGAGGTGGTAATGATGACAAAAAAAGAAACATATGAATGGAAGACGGAGTCTTTTCTCCTCCCTCTTATGGAAGAGCATAAATTTGAACTGGTAGATGTGGAATATGTAAAGGAAGCAGGCACCTGGTATTTAAGAGCTTATATTGATAAGGAAGGCGGAATCTCTGTAGACGACTGCGAGGTAATCAGCAGAAGGCTGGGAGAGTGGCTGGACAAAGAGGACTTTATTGAGGAAAGCTATATTTTAGAGGTTAGCTCTCCAGGGCTGGGAAGACCTTTGAAAAAAGAAAAGGATTTTATCAGAAGCATTGGAAAAGACGTGGAGGTCCGGCTTTATAAGGCCAGAGACAAGCGGAAGGAATTTACAGGTGTTTTAAAGGCTTTTGACAAGGACACGGTGACGATTGAGGAGGACGGCAATGAGATTTTGTTTAACCGTCCTGAAATTGCCCTGATCCGGCTGGCGTTTGATTTCTGAGACAGGTAGGAGGATAAAGAGATGAACAAGGAACTGATGGAAGCACTTGATATGCTGGAAAAGGAGAAAAATATCAGCAAGGATACTTTGCTGGAGGCAATAGAAAATTCTCTTTTAACAGCCTGCAAGAACCATTTTGGAAAAGCAGATAATGTAAAGGTAAATATTAATCCTGTTACAGGCGATTTTTCTGTTTACGCGGAAAAGGAAGTGTCTGAGACAGTGGAGGACGATCTGCTGCAGATCAGTTTGGCAGAGGCTAAAATGATTGATCCAAAATATGATTTGGGCGATATTGTACAGATTCCTATTAAGTCAAAGGAATTTGGACGAATTGCCACACAGAATGCGAAAAACGTCATTCTCCAGAAAATCAGGGAGGAAGAGAGAAAGGTTCTTTACAATGAATACTACAACATGGAAAAGGATGTTGTAACAGGCATTGTGCAAAGATATCTTGGAAAGAATATCAGCATCAATTTAGGCAGAGTAGATGCTATTCTCAACGAGACAGAGCAGGTAAAGGGAGAAGTTTTTAAACCTACAGAAAGAATTAAGCTTTATATTCTGGAGGTAAAGGATACTCCTAAGGGCCCTAGAATCTCTGTTTCCAGAACACATCCGGATCTGGTAAAACGGCTGTTTGAATCTGAGGTGGCTGAGGTGAAGGACGGCACTGTGGAGATACGGGCCATTGCAAGAGAGGCAGGGTCCAGAACGAAAATCGCTGTCAGCTCAAATGATGAAAACGTAGATCCGGTGGGCGCATGTGTAGGTATTAACGGCGCCAGAGTAAACTCTATTGTAAATGAGCTGAGAGGCGAGAAAATAGATATTATTAACTGGGACGATAACCCGGCATATTTAATTGAAAATGCTCTCAGCCCGGCAAAGGTAATCTGTGTTGTGGCTGATGAGGATGAGAAAGAGGCCCAGGTAATCGTGCCGGATTACCAGCTGTCTTTAGCTATTGGAAAAGAAGGCCAGAACGCAAGACTTGCGGCAAGGCTGACAGGATACAAAATAGATATAAAGAGTGAAACACAGGCCAGGGAGCTGGGATTATTTGAGGAACTGGGACTGGAAGGTCAGGTAGAAAACGAAGAAAGCTATGGAGAAGAAGCATACGAGGACTACCAGAGTGACAATGAAGATAATTACCAGGAAGAATATCAGGAATAGTCAGGATGGGATGTGAATGACAGTGAGTACAAAAAAGTTTCCGCAGAGACAATGCGTTGGCTGCGGCGAGATGAAAAATAAAAAAGAAATGATCCGGGTTCTGAAAACAGCAGAAGGAGAGATTACCTTAGACGCCACCGGAAGAAAAAACGGCAGAGGCGCATATATTTGTCCTTCTGTGGAATGTCTGAAAAAGGCAGTAAAGAACAGGGGGCTGGACCGCTCTTTTAAGATGACCATTCCAAAAGAGGTTTATGAAGTTCTGGAAAAGGAGATGGGACAGCTTGGAGAATAATAAAGGTATTTTAAATCTCATCGGTCTTGCCACTAAGGCGGGCAGGACGGCCAGCGGAGAATTTTCTACAGAAAAAGCGGTGAAGACCGGGAAAGCCTTTTTGGTGATTGTATCCCGGGAGGCTTCAGATAATACAAAAAAGAAGTTCGCCAATATGTGTACTTACTATGAAGTTCCGATCTGCATTTTTGGTAACAAGGAAGAACTCGGTCGGGCCATGGGAAAAGAAATGAGAACTTCCCTGGCTGTAACGGATCAAGGGTTTGCGAAGGCAATGGTAAAGAAATTGAATTTGAACGGAGGTAGTAAGTATGAGAGTGAATGACCTGGCAAAAGAGTTGGGAAAGACAAATAAAGAGATATTAGAAATATTGCAGAATAATCAGGTGGATGTAAAAAGCCACATGTCAAATATTAGTGATGATCAGATCGCCATGGTAAAAAAATCAGTAGGCGGCGGAGCAAAGCCTGCTGAGGGAGAGGCTCCTAAAAAGAAAATTGCAGCAGTATTCCGCCCGCAGAACTCTCAGCAGATGAGAAGTCTGCGGCCAACCCGCTCCCAGGAGAACGCTGTTCAGCAGAACCAGCAGTCTCAGAGCAGGGATGGAAGCAAAGAGCAGAGAGAGGGAAGTCCTGTAAAAGCACAGGGAACTGCAGGAAGAGAAGGCGGCTTTAACAGAGACAACCGGGATGGAAACCGTCCCCAGGGAGGCTTTAACAGAGATAATAGAGACGGAAACCGTCCGCAGGGAGGTTACAACAGAGATAATAGAGACGGAAACCGCCCGCAGGGAGGTTACAACAGAGATAATAGAGACGGAAACCGTCCGCAGGGAGGTTACAACAGAGATAACCGGGATGGAAACCGTCCTCAGGGAGGTTACAACAGAGACAACCGAGATGGAAACCGTCCCCAGGGAGGCTTTAACAGAGATAATAGAGACGGAAACCGTCCCCAGGGAGGTTACAACAGAGATAATAGAGACGGAAACCGCCCGCAGGGAGGTTACAACAGAGATAATAGAGACGGAAACCGTCCTCAGGGAGGCTTTAACAGAGACAACCGAGACGGAAACCGCCCGCAGGGAGGTTACAACAGGGATAACCGAGACGGAAACCGCCCGCAGGGAGGCTTTAACAGAGATAATAGAGACGGAAACCGTCCTCAGGGAGGCAGAAGGGACGGAGGGGCAAGGACATCTTCTTCCTTTGACACTCCAATTCAGGCAAAGCCTCAAAGTACAAGACAGAATAAAAATAATTACAAAAATGATAAGTTTGATAAGAGAGACAGGGAAGAGGATATGCCAATTAAGGGTACTAAGGTATCCAAGCATCCATTCCAGATGCCTCAAAAGCCGGCGGAAACTAAGGTGGAAGAGACAATTAAATCTATTGTAATTCCAGAGATTCTGACAATTAAGGAGCTGGCTGAAAAAATGAAGCTGCAGCCTTCTGCTATTGTAAAGAAGCTGTTCCTTCAGGGAAAAATCGTTACCTTAAACCAGGAAATCGACTATGAGCAGGCAGAGGAAATCGCATTAGAATACGACGTGCTTTGCGAAAAAGAGGTTAAGGTTGACGTTATTGAAGAGCTTTTAAAGGAAGAGGAAGAATCAGAGGATACTATGACCAGCAGACCTCCTGTAGTCTGCGTTATGGGTCACGTTGACCACGGTAAAACATCTCTTCTGGATGCAATCAGGGCTACAAATGTAACTGCCAGAGAGGCCGGCGGAATTACGCAGCACATCGGCGCTTATGTAGTGGAGATTAACGGACAGGAAATTACATTCCTGGATACTCCAGGCCATGAGGCATTTACTGCTATGCGTATGAGAGGCGCCCAGGCTACAGATATTGCTATTTTAGTAGTTGCCGCAGACGACGGCGTTATGCCTCAGACTGTAGAAGCCATTAACCATGCAAAGGCAGCCGGAGTTGAGATCATTGTAGCTGTAAATAAGATTGATAAGCCAAGCGCCAATGTAGACAGAGTAAAACAGGAGCTTTCTGAGTATGAGCTGATTCCTGAGGATTGGGGCGGAAGCACAATTTTCGTGCCTGTATCCGCTCATACAAAAGAGGGAATTACAGAGCTTTTGGAAATGATTCTGCTTACTGCAGAGGTAAAAGAGCTGAAGGCCAATGCAAACAGAAAGGCCAGAGGTCTTGTGATTGAGGCAGAGCTGGATAAGGGAAAAGGCCCTGTAGCTACTATTTTAGTACAGAAGGGAACTCTTCACGTAGGAGAAAATATTGCAGTAGGCTCCTGCTACGGCAAGGTCCGCGCTATGATGGATGATAAGGGACGGAGAGTGAAAGAGGCCGGCCCGTCTACTCCTGTAGAAATTCTGGGACTGAATGATGTGCCGGGAGCCGGAGAAATCTTTATGGCTATGGACAGCGATAAAGAGGCGAGACATTTTGCAGAAACATTTATTTCTGAAGGAAAGAATAAGCTTCTGGAGGAGACAAAATCAAAATTATCTCTGGACGATCTGTTTACGCAGATTCAGGCAGGCAATGTAAAAGAGCTGCCTATTATTGTAAAAGCAGACGTACAGGGCTCTGTGGAAGCGGTAAAACAGAGTCTTACCAAGCTTTCTAACGAGGAAGTTATGGTAAAGGTAATTCATGGCGGCGTTGGCGCTATTAATGAATCAGACGTTTCCCTGGCTTCTGCGTCCAATGCGATTATTATTGGATTTAACGTAAGGCCGGATGTAACTGCAAAATCTATTGCAGAGCGTGAAAAAGTAGACGTAAGACTGTACCGTGTAATTTATCAGGCAATTGAGGACGTGGAAGCTGCCATGAAGGGTATGCTGGACCCTGTATTCGAGGAGAAGGTAATCGGTCACGCAGTAGTCCGCCAGACATTTAAGGCTTCTGGTGTAGGAACAATTGCAGGCGCTTATATTATGGACGGAAAGTTCCAGAGAGGCTGCTCCTGCAGAATTACAAGAGACGGAGAGCAGATTTTCGAGGGCGCTCTTGCCTCCTTAAAGCGTTTTAAGGATGACGTAAAAGAAGTAAACACTGGATACGAGTGCGGTCTTGTATTTGAAAAATTCAATGACATTCAGGAAGACGACATGGTAGAAGCATACACCATGGTGGAGGTTCCCCGCTAGGAGGGCCTTCCCGCCTCTCCTGAATGAGAGAGGACAATATGCGCAAAAACAGTATAAAGAATACGAGAACTAATATGGAAGTCCAGAGAACTCTCAGCGAGATTATAAGGACAGAAATCAAGGACCCCAGGATTCATCCTATGACTACAGTAGTGTCTGTGGATGTAACTCCGGACCTGAAATACTGCAAAGCTTATGTAAGTGTTTTAGGAGATGAGGAAGCTGCAAAAGAGACGGTGAAGGGGCTGAAAAGCGCGGTAGGATATGTGCGCAGAGAGCTGGCTCACCGAATTAACCTGAGAAATACTCCGGAGATCACTTTTGTGCTGGATCAGTCCATTGAATATGGAGTGAATATGTCCAGATTGATTGATGAAGTGACAAAGGATCTTGGAGAGCGTGAAAACGGAGAAGAGTCAGAAGAATCATAGACAGGAGGAATGAATATGATGGATCTGCTGAAAGAAAAACTGGAAAATGTAAAGACGGCAGTTATTTTAGGACATTTAAATCCAGACGGCGACTGTGCAGGCTCCTGCCTGGGTATGTACAGTTTTCTAAAGGATCATTACCCGAATATCAGTTCCCAGGTTTATCTGGATCATCCGTCAGAAAAATTCCAGTATCTCAGGGATTTTGATAAAATTAAATGTGAGCTGCCAGAGACAGATACAAAGTCAGATCTTTGTATTTGTCTGGACAGCGGGGACAGGGACAGGCTGGGAATTTTTAAGCCTTTCCTGGACAATGCAAAAGACAGCTTAGTAATTGACCATCACATTACAAATACAAAATACGGCAAAGACAATCTGGTGGTTCCTGACGCCAGCTCCACATGCGAGGTGCTTTGCTCTTTATTTGGGGAAGAGAAAATCAGCCGGGCTACGGCGGAATGCTTATACACCGGCATTGTTCACGATACCGGCGTATTTCAGCACAGCAATACCTCCAGGAAAACTATGGATATGGCCGGTATGCTTGTATCTAAGGGAATCCCATTTTCCAAAATTATTTCTGACAGCTTTTACAAGAAAACATATGTGCAAAATCAGATTTTAGGCAGGGCTTTATTAGAAAGCGTTACATTTATGGATGGAAAATGTATTTTCAGCGTTGTCCGCCAGAAAGATATGGAGTTTTACGGCGTAAGCAGCAAGGATATGGACGGTATTGTAGATCAGCTGAGAATTACTGACGGAGTGGAGTGCGCTATTTTCATGTACGAAACCTCCTTCCAGGAATTTAAGGTAAGCATGAGATCTAACAATATAGTGGATGTAAGCAAAATCGCCTCATTTTTTGGCGGCGGCGGTCATATACGGGCTGCAGGCTGTAATATGAGCGGCCGCATTCACGACGTAATCAACAATCTTGCTGAACATATTGAAAAGCAGCTGGCATAGAGGAAAACAGGATGTACGACGGAGTAATTAATGTATATAAAGAAAAAGGATTTACCTCCCACGACGTAGTGGCAAAGCTGAGAGGAATTCTGAGACAGAAAAAAATAGGCCATACAGGAACCCTGGACCCAGACGCAGAAGGGGTTCTTCCTGTGTGCCTGGGACAGGGAACAAAGCTGTGTGAGCTTTTAACAGATAAGGAAAAAACATACCGCGCCGTTTTGCTTTTAGGGATTGAAACAGATACCCAGGATGCAGGCGGGGCGGTTCTTTCCTCAGGCGAGGTAACTGTAGGCGAGGAAAAGGTGAGGGAGGCAGTAATGTCATTTGTAGGTCCCTACCACCAGATTCCTCCCATGTATTCAGCCTTAAAAGTGAACGGGCAGAAGCTGTGCGACTTGGCAAGGGCGGGGAAAACTGTGGAGAGGAAGGCCCGGCCTGTGGAAATCCTTTCTATAGAAATTCACAGTATTCAGCTGCCCAGAGTAATTATGACAGTCCGCTGTTCAAAG
Source organism: Lachnoclostridium edouardi (assembly GCF_900240245.1). Classification (GTDB taxonomy): domain Bacteria; phylum Bacillota; class Clostridia; order Lachnospirales; family Lachnospiraceae; genus Lachnoclostridium_A; species Lachnoclostridium_A edouardi. The sequence continues at coordinate 973,923 of NZ_OESQ01000001.1, read as the reverse complement.
GGAACTTATATTAGAACCTTATGTCACGATATAGGGAGGCAGCTGGGCTGCGGCGGATGTATGGAGCAGCTGCTGAGAACAAATACAGGAGGTTTTAATCTGGAAGAAAGTCTGAAGCTGGAGGAAATTGAGAATCTGAGAGACTCAGGCGGTTTGGAGGAAAAAATTATTCCTGTGGACGTTGTGCTGGGACAGTATCCTGCTGTAAAAATGAAGCCGGAATTTGATAAGCTGGTGCACAACGGAAATCCGTTTTCCCCTGCCTGTACATCTTCTGAGCCTTTTTGCGGTATGGTCCGGGTGTACGACAGCAGGGAAAAATTTATAGGCCTGTACCAATTCAGAGAGGAAAAAAAGTGGTTCCAGCCCAGGAAAATCTTTGCAGGAGGACAGTAGGATGGAATACGTAAGAATGAAAAAAGACTTTCAGATACAGGAGCCTACAGTAGTTACTATTGGAAAATTTGACGGACGCCACAGAGGCCATCAAAAGCTTCTGGGAGAAATGGTGAAAATCAAAAAAGAAACAGGATGGAAGATTGCTGTGTTTACCTTCAGTGAAACGCCGGTGGCAGTTGTGACTGGAGGAAAGCAGACAGTGATTTACACCAATGAGGAAAGAAGTCATATTCTGGAGCAGGCGGGAGTAGATTATCTGATTGAGTATCCTTTTACTGATCAGGTGGCTCATATGCAGCCAGAGGATTTTGTAAAAAATATTCTGACAGGCCAGATGAACGCCAAAGCTATTGTTGTAGGAACAGACTGCGGCTTTGGCTATAAGAGAGCAGGAAACGCCAAGCTTTTGGAAAAATTGGCTCCTGAGTTGGGATTTTCCTTAAAGGTTATTGAAAAGGAGCAGGAAGATCACAGAGATATCAGCAGCACTTATATTAGGGAAATGCTGGATCAAGGATGTATAGAAAAGGCCAATGAGCTTTTAGGAAGGCCTTATTCTATTCACGGAAGAGTAGTTCGCGGAAACCATATTGGAAGCAGCATTTTAGGGTTTCCCACAGCAAATCTTCTGCCTTCAGGAGAAAAGCATCTGCCTAAATTAGGGGTGTACGTATCTACAGTAAAGATGGAAGGTAAAATCTACGGCGGAATCACTAATGTGGGAAAAAAGCCTACTGTAAAAGGCGAATATCCAGTAGGTGTGGAAACCTTTATGTTTGGCGTTGGCCAGGAGCTATATGGAAAGCTTATTGAGGTAAGACTTCATCATTTCCTCAGATCGGAGATAAAATTCCAAAATTTAGATGAGTTAAAAGCCCAGATTATAAAGGACAAAGAAGAAGGCTTAAATTTTCTGAAAGACCATGACGAAATTTGTCGAATATAGTAGAAAAAGATAGAAATATAGAGAAAAATAGCAACATGGGCTATATGGGCCGCGTATATAATATTAGGCCGTTATCACGAGATACTGCCTGTTCAGTTCTATTTTCCTATCTATTATTCCTATCTGTTAAGATCCCGGAACGCTCCGGGATTTTTGTCTTTTCATATTGACAAACAGCTTTAGGTTTGTTACAGTAAAGCAAGTGTGAACAGTAGTTAAGCACAGTATACAAAAATAAAAGAGAGGTGTAAGAATGATTATTTCCTGCAAATAATGAACAGAGAAAACAGAGCAATGTTTTTCCAGGCTGCAGAGGCGGCCGGCTGTTTTTGTGTTGTTTGCAGATAGTCATTCTTCCACTGTAAATTTATAAATCTGTATTATGGAAAAGGGTTTTTCTTTTTTCAGATTACAGCTTGGTTCATATGGCGAGAATATGAGTCATTGATTTATATGCAGTTTACAGGAAGCGGTGTAAAGCAGGCGGCATAAAGTGCGGCCGGTTTTGCACCGTTTTTTATTTCATAGGAAATTGCGTCCTATGAAACAAAAAAGGCTTTGCGAATGTACTCTAAAGCGCACACTTTTTATGCCTGGAAATAGTCAGGAGGGATGCAGTATGTCGATGATACAAGTAGTAAATCTTACTTTTGCCTATGAAGGTTCTTACGATAATATATTTGAGGATGTAAAGTTTCAGCTGGATACTAACTGGAAGCTAGGCTTTACAGGAAGAAACGGAAGGGGGAAAACTACGTTTTTAAACCTGCTTATGGGCCGGTATGAGTATAAGGGCAGAATATGCGCGGCTGTGGAGTTTGAGTATTTTCCATATAAAGTAAAGGATATAGACAAGGAAACCTTAGAAATCGTTTATGAGATAAATCCTTTTTGTGAGCTGTGGCAGCTGGAAAAGGAATTGTCAAAGCTTCAGGTGGATGAGGAAGTGCTTTACAGGCAGTTTTCCACTCTTTCTTATGGAGAAAGAGCAAAAGTGCTGTTGGCAGTACTGTTTTTAAAGGACAATGCCTTTTTGCTGATTGACGAGCCTACCAGCCATTTAGATAAGGAGTCCAGAAAAATTGTGGCAGATTATTTAAACTCCAAAAAGGGATTTATTTTAGTTTCCCATGACAGAGCCTTTCTGGACAGCTGTATTGATCATATTTTAGCAATTAACAAGGCGGACATTCAGGTGGAAAAAGGAAATTTTTCTTCCTGGTATGAAAATAAGAAACGCCGGGATGAGTTTGAACTGAAGGAAAATAGTAAGCTGAAAAAGGAAATTAAAAGATTAACAGAAAGCTCCCGCCAGGCAGGACAGTGGGCAGATCAGGTGGAGTCCACAAAAATCGGAAGAAAGTCCAGAGTATATGAACAGTGTATTGACACAAGAGCTTACATTGGGGAAAAGTCCAGACGGATGCAGATGAGGCGGAAAAACCTTCAAAATAGGCAGGAAAAAGCCATTGAAGATAAAAAGAAGCTGCTGAAAAATCTGGAGACGGGGGAAGATTTAAAGCTATTTCCGGAAAAACATTACGCTTCCTGCCTTTTAGAATTTCGTAATGTGAATATTCAGTACAAAAAAACCGGGAAAAATGTATGTACAGATTTAAATATGTCTCTTTGTGAGGGAGATAGAATTGTCCTTACAGGCAAAAACGGCTGTGGAAAAAGCAGCCTGCTGAAGGCAGTCCTGCAGGCCGCAGGCTTTGGGGATAAAGGCCGGCAGGAAGTAAACTCCATGGATATACAGGGGGAGTGGAGGGCGGCTTCAGGGATGAGAATATCTTATGTGCCTCAGTCGGCGGAATTTTTAAGGGGAAGTCTTTATGAGTTTATCAGGCAGAATAAGCTGGATGAAACTTTATTTTTAACTGTGCTGAGAAAGCTTAATTTTTCCAGGGATCAATTTCAGAAAAATATGGAGGAATTTAGTGAGGGGCAGAAAAAGAAAGTGCTTTTAGCAGCCAGCTTATGTGAAAAGGCGCATTTGTATATTTGGGATGAACCTTTAAACTATATTGACGTATTTTCCAGAATTCAGCTGGAGAATTTAATTGAAAAGTATAAACCAACAATGATTTTCGTAGAGCACGATCAGATATTTGCACAAAAAATATCCACAAAGGAATTGCATTTGTAAATATAATTAGAGTATAATGAAGTAAAATGACAGAAAACAAACAGGAGGATTTTTATGTTAGAAGCAGGTACAAAAGCGCCGGATTTTCACCTGCCGGACAAGGACGGCAAAGAGGTAAAGCTTTCTGATTTTTTAGGAAAAAAGGTAGTAGTATATTTTTATCCCAAGGATAATACGCCTGGCTGTACAAAAGAGGCCTGTGCCTTTGGGGCGGCTTATGGAAGGTTTCAGGAGCTGGGAATTCCTGTAATAGGAATCAGCAAGGACAGCCAGGCTTCCCACAAGCGGTTTGCAGAAAAATATGAGCTTCCCTTTATCTTGTTGTCAGACCCTGAATTGACAGCCATTCAGGGCTTTGATGTGTGGCAGGAAAAGAAGCTGTACGGAAAGGTATCTATGGGAGTTGTGAGAAGTACGTTTATTATTAATGAGGAAGGGGTGATTGAAAAGGTGTATCCAAAGGTGAAACCGGATACAAATGCAGCTGAAATATTAGAGTATCTACAGGAAAAATAATAGAAAAAGGAGAAAGGAGTATTTTATGAAAGGGTGGAAAAAACTATTAGGGGCAACACTAGTATTAACAGCTATAACGGTGGTTCCTGCATTTGCAGCTGGATGGCAGCAGGACAGCGGCGGCTGGCGGTGGCAAAATGAAGATGGCTCACAGCCGGAAAATACTTGGATGTGGCTGGACGGAAACGGGGACAGGCTGGCAGAGTGCTATTACTTTGACGCCAACGGATATATGAAGGCCAACGAGTATGTGGAAGGCTACTGGGTGGACGATACAGGGGCCTGGACAGAAAACGGACAAGTACAGTTAAAGCGCACAGGGGAGCTTTTGGCAAACGGGGCTGAGGCCATGGCAATTTACAATAACATGGAGCAAAAGGTAAATAGTCTGGACAGTCTTTTGGCCAATGTAGAGTATCAGCTGGGAATGACAGTTCCAGGAAGCTCTGATAGGCTGGACATGAATATGTATATGGACATGAAAGTTAAAGGCATAGTTTCAGGTAATATGAAGTATTTAATGGACGTGGACATGGAGCTTTTAGGCCAGCAGATGACATTAAGCGCTTTTTATACAGATGGCTGGTATTATATGGATATGATGGGAGAAAAGATGAAGTCCCCCATGAATCTGGACGAGATGATGAGCCAAATGAAAATGGGAACAGCCAATTTTGGAGACGGGGCTGAATATATCAGCAATATTGAGCTGTGGCAGCAGGATGGGGAACAAGTTATTTATTATCAGATGAACACAGAGCGTTTAAACAGTCTGATAAAAGAAGTAATGGGCCAGATGAACAGTATTTTGGGAAGCAGCGGAAATATAGACGTTTATATCAGCTCTGCAGACGGGGAAAGTATTTTGACAGACAACGGGTTATCCTCCAGGGACAAGGTAAATATAGAAATGAGTATGACTGTATACAGCGGAGGAGATTCTCAAACCATAAATATGGATATTCACGCTGTGCTTCACTATCCTAATCCAGGACAGCCTGTAGATTTTGCTCTGCCTGCTACAGATGGTTATACGGCTATTTAGAAAAATGTAAGGCAAAAAATTAAGATAAAATAGAAAAGGGCTTTGACAGCGCAGTGTCGACATACTGCCTGCCAAGCCCTTTTCTGAATTCGATTACAAACTCTAATTGCCAGTTAGGTTGTAAATTTGAAAATACATTCCCTCCAGAAGGCTTGTATTCAGAAAAGCGGTGTAATGTGTGATGAATGTAATGCATGGAAATTTCGTTGGTTTTTAATTTGTGATGTTTTTGTTTGCTTTTCTAATACTGCTGTCTTTTAGAAACGTTTTTCATCCGTTCAATATGTTAATGCACAGGTTTTATATTTTATTGCAAAAAAATAAAAAAATTTTTTAAAAAGTTTTTTCGCCATGTTTGTAGTAGGTATACATTAATTTTTTTAATAAATAATTATTAAGAAATTATAAATTTTGTATAATTACCTTGTGTGCTGATTAAAAAATTCACAATTTTTATATAACAAAATTCAGGAGCCAGATATAGGTTTTTAGAAGTATTTCAGGGGAAAAGCTGTAAAAAAGAAGGCTGAAAAGGACATTTGAAAGGATATTGGAAGGATTATTTCAAAAGAAATTTTTGTTTAAAAAATAATTGTTTTTTTTCTTGTACAAGGTTGTTTAAAAAATAACGATTATTTGCCGGAAAATAGTAAATTACAGACAAAATATTGCCAATGTTCCTATAAAAATACTGTATACAATATAAAAAAAACATTTGAGTACCGACATAAATTATGTTATACTGTACAAGATGGCGAAACGGAATAGTTTTGACCAAACAAATGAAATGTGAAAGAAAGAGGGTTAGTTAGATGGGATTGGCTACATTTAAAGGCGGTATTCATCCTTATGAGGGAAAAGAACTGTCAGAGAGTAAGCCGGTACAGGTGCTGATGCCTAAGGGAGAGATGGTATTTCCACTGTCACAGCACATCGGCGCGCCAGCAAATCCGTTGGTTGCCAAGGGGGATCACGTCCTGGCAGGCCAGAAGATCGCAGAGGCCGGCGGCTTTATTTCTGCTAATGTTATCAGTTCTGTATCAGGCACTGTAAAAGGAATTGAGCCTAGAAGAGTTGCAAACGGCGCCATGGTAAACTCCATTATTGTGGAAAACGACGGAGAGTACAAAACAGTGGAAGGTCTGGGGGACGACAGAGATTACACTAAGCTTTCCAAACAGGAAATCCGTGACATTGTAAAAGAAGCAGGTATTGTAGGCTTAGGCGGAGCAGGCTTCCCTACTAATGTAAAGCTGACGCCAAAGGATGATTCTAAAATTGATTATGTGCTGGTAAACGGCGCAGAGTGCGAGCCTTACTTAACATCCGATTATCGTATGATGTTAGAGGAGCCTGAAAAAATTATCGGCGGTTTAAAGGTTATTCTTCAGCTGTTTGAAAACGCGAAGGGCGTAATCGGCATTGAGAACAATAAGCCGGAAGCAATTCAGAAGCTGACTGAGATGGTAAAGGACGAGCCTAGAATTTCTGTTTGTCCATTACTTACAAAGTATCCTCAGGGAGGCGAGCGTTCTCTGATTTATGCTATTACAGGCAGAAAGGTAAATTCTTCTATGCTTCCTGCGGATGCAGGCTGTGTAGTTGACAATATTGATACAGTTATTTCTATTTATATGGCTGTCTGTAAATCAACTCCTCTTATGAGAAGAATTGTCACAGTTACAGGAGACGCGATTGCTAATCCTCAAAACTTCAGCGTAAAGCTGGGCACTAATTATGAAGAGGTTTTGGAAGCAGCGGGAGGCTTTAAGACAGAGCCTGAGAAGATTATTAACGGCGGCCCTATGATGGGACAGGCAATGTTTGATCTTCACGTTCCTGTTGTGAAAAATTCCTCCGCCCTTACCTGCCTTACAAAAGACGAGGTTGCCGCTAACGCGGAGACTCCATGTATCCGCTGCGGAAAATGTATCAGCGTATGTCCAAGCCATATTGTTCCTCAGATGATGATGGACGCGGCAGAGCGGAATGACTGCCAGCTGTTTGAGAAACTTAACGGCATGGAATGTATGGAGTGCGGAAGCTGTACATTTATCTGCCCGGCTAAGAGACCTCTGACTCAGGCATTTAAAGAGATGCGCCGGACAGTTGCTGCAAACCGCAGAAAGAAAGCGTAGGAGGGGAGAGTAAACAATGAATAAATTATTAAACGTATCATCATCCCCGCATGTGAGAAGCAAGATTACTACACAGTCTATTATGTTTGACGTGGCGATTGCCATGCTTCCAGCAGCTGCGTATGGTGTATACCGATTCGGAATTAGTGCATTAGTAACTTTAGTAGTAACAGTACTGGCATGTGTGCTCAGTGAGTATTTATATGAAAAGGGAATGAAGAAACCTATTACTGTTTCAGACGGCAGCGCCCTGGTAACAGGTATGATTCTGGCCCTTAACATGCCATGCGGACTTTTATTAAAATATGTGGCAGAGACAAAATCTTATGTGTTCCAGTGGTCTAATATCTGGATTCCTATGCTGGGCGGTATATTTGCAATTATTATTGTAAAACAGCTGTACGGCGGCTTAGGACAAAACTGGATGAACCCGGCTTTGGCAGCCAGATGCTTCCTTTTAATTTCCTTTGCAGGCAAGGTAAGCAACTTTGCTGACCCTAAGGCTATGGACGCCATAGCAGGGGCAACACCTTTGGCAGTTATGAGAACAGCTGCAGCAGAGGGCGGAGCGGCAGCTGCTGCAAATGCAGTAGACCTTCCGGCTATGGTTGTAGGTAATATTACAGGTACTTTTGGCGAGACTTCTGTAATCGCTCTTTTAATCGGAGCTATTTATTTGTTAGCTAAAAAGGTTATTTCCATCAGAATTCCGGCTACATACATTTTAACATTTGCAGTATTTATGTTTATTTTCGGCGGAATGAATCCTGCATATGTGTTGGCTGAGGTATGCGGCGGCGGTTTAATCTTCGGCGCGTTCTTTATGGCTACAGATTATGTAACAAGCCCTATTACAGAAAAGGGACAAATTCTGTTCGGCGTGCTGTTAGGACTTCTCACTGGCATTTTCCGTCTGTGGGGCGGATCTGCAGAAGGCGTTTCCTATGCAATTATTATTTCCAACATGGTAGTGCCGCTGATTGAGAAAGTAACCCTTCCTAAGGCATTTGGAAAGGAGGGCAAATAAGATGAAAAAAGGTGGATTTATGAAAGACGCCATCATCCTGTTTGTAATTACACTGGTGGCAGGATTAAGCTTAGGCGCCGTTTATCAGGTAACAAAAGGTCCTATTGCTGAGGCAAATGCAGCGGCTCAGATAGCGGCATATCAGGCTGTTCTTCCAGAGGCGGCAGACTTCCCGTCAGACGGACTGGAGGCAGCAGTAGAAAAGGCCAACAGTGATTTAGCAGGCATGTCCGGCCAGTTTGGCAACGTATATGTTGACAGCGCCGCAAAGGCTGTAGACGGCAGCGGAGCAGAAATTGGCTATGTAGTAAACTCTACATCTAAAGACGGTTACGGCGGTGAAGTTAAAATTACTGTAGGTATTGACAGCCAGGGCGCTGTAACATCTATTGCATTTTTGTCACTGGCCGAGACGCCAGGTCTTGGTATGAATGCTCAGAATCCAAGTTTTAAAGATCAGTTTAACGGAAAAAATGTGGATTCCTTTACTGTTACAAAAGCAGGAGCTGCTTCTGATAACGAAATCGACGCTATGAGCGGCGCCACAATTACATCAAGCGCAGTTACAAACGCAGTAAACGCAGCAGTTTACTTTGCTAAAAACTGCGTAACACAGTAGGAGGTGGGAGTATGAATAAATGTATGGAACGTATTTATAACGGCATCATCAAAGAAAACCCTACCTTTATCCTGATGTTAGGTATGTGTCCAACTCTGGCTGTTACAACATCAGCTATTAACGGTTTGGGCATGGGTCTTTCTACTACAGCCGTTTTGATTTTCTCAAACTTAATCATTGCCGCCCTGCGCAACATTATTCCTGACAGAGTGCGTATTCCGGCGTTTATTGTTATTGTAGCAAGTTTAGTTACTGTTGTTCAGCTGTTAATTCAGGGTTTTGTGCCAAGCTTGTATTCTTCCCTTGGTATTTACATTCCTCTGATCGTTGTTAACTGTATTATTTTAGGCCGTGCAGAGTCATACGCTTCTAAAAATGACGCTATTTCCTCTGCTTTTGACGGCGTAGGTATGGGACTTGGATTTACTTTAGGTCTTACATGTATCGGTATTGTCCGCGAGTTCTTAGGTTCAGGAGCCTTCTTTGGAATGAGCTTTGTGCCTGCAGACTACAACATCTCTATTTTTGTACTGGCTCCAGGAGCATTCTTTGTACTGGCAGGCTTAACTGCTCTGCAGAACAAGTTTAAACTTCCTTCAGCTACAAACGGGGACGCGCCTAAGTCTCAGCTGGTATGCGGCGGAGATTGTATGCACTGCTCCGGCTCTGCCTGCACATCTAACCATGCGGTTTTGGAAGAGAAGAGAAAAGCAGACGAGGCGGCAGCTTTAGCAGCCAAGAAAGCGGCAGCTGAAAAAGCAGCGGCAGCTAAGGCGGCGGCAGCAAAAGCAGCGGCTGAGAAAGCTGCTGAAGAAAACAAGGGACAGGAATAGGAGGACAGATAGATGAAAGAATTATTATTAATTGCAATCGGCTCCGCCCTGGTAAACAACGTTGTTCTCAGCCAGTTCCTGGGACTTTGTCCTTTCCTTGGAGTTTCTAAAAAGGTAGAGACTTCAGCAGGAATGGGGGCAGCCGTACTTTTCGTTATTACTATTGCTTCAGCAGTAACAGGATTAGTATACAAGTTTTTCCTGACACCAGAAGGACTTTTAGGAATGGATCTGACATATCTTCAGACAATCGTGTTTATTCTGGTAATTGCAGCTTTAGTTCAGTTTGTAGAAATGTTCTTAAAGAAAAATATGGTAGCATTATATGAGTCTTTAGGCGTATATCTGCCTTTGATCACTACAAACTGTGCAGTTTTAGGCGTAGCTTTGAATAACGTGACACAGGAGTACACAATTATTCAGGGAATTGTAAACGGCGTTGGTATTTCTGTAGGTTTCCTTCTGGCAATTGTTATGCTGGCAGGTATCCGCGAGAAAATCGAATACAATGATATTCCTCATACCTTTAAGGGATCACCGATTGTCCTGATTACCTCTGGTTTGATGGCAATTGCATTTTTCGGATTTTCCGGATTAATTTAAGGGAGGAGACGAAGGATGAACGTAATGGCTATTGTGGCTGCAACAGCAGTCGTTGGTATTGTAGGTTTGTTGATTGGCGTTCTGTTGGGAATTGCCAGTGAAAAGTTTAAAGTAGAAGTTGATGAAAAAGAAATCCTGATCCGTGATGAGCTGCCGGGAAATAACTGCGGCGGCTGCGGTTACGCAGGATGTGATGCCTTAGCCAAAGCAATCGCCGCAGGTCAGGCAGACGTAGGCGCTTGTCCTGTAGGCGGCGCTCCGGTAGCTGAGAAAATCGGGGCAATTATGGGAATTGAAGCAGGCAGCTCTGAGAAGAAAGTGGCTTTTGTTAAATGTAAAGGCACATGTGACAAAACAAGAGTACAGTACAATTATCACGGAATCGCAGACTGTAAAAAGATGTCCGTTGTTCCAGGCGCCGGAGAAAAGGCTTGTACATACGGATGTATGGGATACGGCTCCTGCGTAAAGGTTTGCCAGTTTGACGCTATTCACATTGTAGATGGAGTGGCAGTGGTAGACAAGGAAAAATGTGTATCCTGCGGAGCCTGTGTGGCAGCTTGTCCGAACCGTCTGATTGAACTGGTACCATATAAGGCAGAGCATTTAGTACAGTGTTCTTCCCATGATAAGGGCAAAGATGTAAAGGCAAAATGCGACAACGGCTGTATTGCATGTACTTTGTGTACCAAACAGTGTGAGTTTGATGCTATTCATATGGACAATAACGTAGCAGTTATTGACTATGAGAAATGTACAAACTGCGGTAAGTGTGCAGCTAAGTGTCCAACTAAGGTTATTCTGTAATAAATAAGAAATTAAAAATGCGCCATAGATGATCAGTGTAATGTTGATTGTCTATGGCGTGTTTTATAAAATCTATTTTTTCGTTATTAAATTAAGAAGTATAGTCAAAATTTCTTCTTGATTAAAAACTCTTGCATTCTAAAGAATCATGTGATAAAGTAATAACCAGTTATTTCTAAAGGACAGAAATAATCTCTCTGGAGAGTCTCAGTTAGAGCGCCGAAGGTGTACGGCAGGGAAGAAGAACCTGCCAATCTCTCAGGCAAAAGGACAGGGTTATGTGTACTTTCTCAGAGAGCTGATATATTTATATCAGCTTTTTTTGTTTGCCCTGAATGTGCGGTATGACAAGACAAGTGTTTACTGTAAACGGACAGAACCACAGGCCGGGGCTTGTAGAAATTAAGAACAAATTGTTCAGGAGGAAGAGAAAATGGAAGCTTTAAATCATCTGGTGGAAAATGCAAGTAATTTTTTGTGGAATGTAATTTTAATCGTGCTGCTGTGCGGCACAGGATGTTATTTTACTGTCAGGCTGAAATTTATTCAGGTAAGAAAGTTTTTGGAAGGTTTTAAGCTTGTATTTGGACAGATGTTTGCAAAACATGAAGGCGGGAAAAAGGGGGAAATGACTCCCTTTCAGTCAGTAGCTACTGCTATTGCCGCCCAGGTGGGAACTGGAAATCTTACAGGTGCTGCCACAGCTTTAATCAGCGGAGGGCCTGGGGCTATTTTCTGGATGTGGGTCAGCGCATTTTTTGGAATGTCCACTATTTATGCGGAGGCCGTATTAGCCCAGGAATATAAAACGGTACGCCATGGGGAGGTTACAGGAGGGCCTGTATATTACATGAGAGCAGCCTTAAAAGGTATATGGGGAAAGGCTTTAGCAGGCTGTTTTGCAGTATTTATAATATTTGCCCTGGGCTTTACAGGGAATATGGTGCAGTCTAACTCTATTGGAGCTGCATTTAAAGAAGTATTTGCTGACTTTGGGTTGGAGGTGCCTGCAGTGGCAATCGGCGTGGTTTTAGCAGCTGTGGCAGCCTTCATATTTTTAGGAGGAGTAGAAAGACTTGCAAAGGTGGTAGAAAAAATTGTGCCTTTAATGGCAGGAATTTATATTGTAGGAAGCCTGGCTTTAATTGGCCTGCACATAGACGCTTTGCCTGGAGCTATTAAAATGATTTTTGTAGGAGCCTTTCAGCCGTCTGCAGTAGTAGGAGCCGGAGCTGGAATTACAATTCGTGAGGCTATTCGGTATGGCGTGGCCAGAGGACTTTTTTCCAATGAAGCAGGTATGGGTTCCACCCCTCATGCTCACGCCAGAGCTAAGGCTGAAAACCCTCACAAGCAGGGGCTGGCCGCTATGATCAGTGTTTTTATAGATACCTTTGTAATTTTAAACTTAACTGTATTTTCTATTTTAACTACAGGCGTATTAGACTCAGGAAAAACTGGCACAGCCTTAACTCAGGCCGCTTTTTCCACCAGCTTTGGAGCCTTTGGCTCTGTATTTGTAGCGATATGTCTGTTGTTTTTTGCTTTTTCCACTATATTAGGATGGCACTTTTTCGGTTTGGTAAACATGAAATACTTATTTGGAGAAAAGTCAGAAAAAGTATACTCCCTTCTTGTAGTAGGCTTTGTTTTAGTAGGATCTGCTTTAAAAGTAGATTTAGTCTGGGCCATGTCCGACTTTTTCAACGGCCTTATGGTAATCCCTAATGCCATTGCCTTATGGCTGCTTTCAGGGGCAGTTGTAAAAATATACAAAAAGTTTGCTTTAAAAAACAAAGAAAGTATAGAGAATTAAAGGAAAGTGTGATACAATAGCCAGAAAATAAGCTTATATTTTATAAGATTATCATATTAATTGCTTATATATAGGAGGAAAAGGAAATGAAAACAAAAATCTTAAAACGTGTGATGGGCGTTGCACTTGCTGCTGTGATGCTGCTTTCTGCAGGATGCAGCAAGAAGTTTGATGCCAGCGGCTATGTAAAGGCTTGCCTGGATCTTTCTACACGTGGGGAAACAGCTAAGTATATGGAGCTGACAGGACGTACAGAGGAGCAGGCGATTGCAGATTATGAAAGTGGTACAGAGGAATTTTTGTCAGCATTTGATTCTTTAGGATTATCAGAGGACCTTCAGGGACAGTATGCTGCATTAATGGAAGACCTTCTGAAAAAAACAAAATATACTGTAGGTGAGGCTAAAAAAGGCGACGCTAAGGATTCCTTTGTTGTACCTGTAGAAGTAGAGCCTATTACAGGAGTTTTTGAGGGAATGACTGAAGAACTTCAGGAAGAGGCTACTGTTTACATGACAGAATTAATGACAAGCGGAGCCGACGTAACTGAGGAAGAAGTTATGGAAAAAGTATTCTCCATCATGTACGACATTCTGGCAGACAGAGTTGCGAACGCTGCATATGGTGAGAAGCAGACTATTGAGGTTTCTGTAGAGCTGATGGGAGACGTATACGGCATTCCTGAGGATGAGCTGACAGGACTGACAGACGCTATGATTGATTTGACAGGTCTGGAATAAAAAAGAAACAAAAGTGTGCGCCTTGGTGCACACTTTTTATATATTTGGCGGACCTTCATGGAAAATTATCAGGTATACATTGAATTTTCCGGAATTTCAGATTATACTAAATAGGCAGTATATTGTTTCTTTCCTGACTTTAATCAGGCAGAAAATGAAAGATAAAAGGAGAGAGGATCATGTTAAACGCAAAAGTAGCAGAACTGTTAAACACACAGATTAATAAAGAATTTTATTCCGCATACCTTTACCTGGATTTTGCTAATTTTTATGAGGATGAAGGTCTGAAGGGATTTGCCAACTGGTACAGAGTGCAGGCGCAGGAGGAAAGAGACCACGCTATGCTGTTTATCCAGTATCTTCAGAACAATGGAGAAAAAGCAACCTTAGAGGCAATAGATAAACCAGGAGTTGCTTTAAGAGACAGAATGTCCCCTTTAAAGGCTGGTTTAGAGCATGAGGAATATGTTACAAGCTTAATTCACAATATTTACGATGCTGCATATTCAGTAAAAGATTTCCGCACCATGCAGTTTTTAGACTGGTTTGTAAAAGAGCAGGGCGAAGAGGAGACAAATGCATCTGACCTGATCAAAAAAATGGAATTATTCGGAGACGATGTAAAAAGCCTTTATATGCTGGACAATGAATTAAGCGCCAGAGTATATACAGCGCCATCTTTAGTTCTTTAATTAGAAAAGGTTTATTTTTCCTGCACTATTAGGCGCTTTCACAAAGATTTATGGTTATTTTTATCTGATCTGCAGAAAATAAGAATACAGGAGGCATGTTAGCTTCCCATAATCTTTGGAGAAAGGAGAAAAGCCATGCAGGAGAGAGAATATAAAAACAACGGAAGTCTGGCGGGAATTAATACCTTTGATTTAACTTACAATCCAGAAGTAGCGGCTGAAATCAATTATGATGACAAAGACCGCTACGCCAACAGGGCAGATATGAACGATACTATGCCTTGTGATATTAAGGGAAAGTTGGAGATTCCTGATAAACGGGAGAGACGGGACGGTCCCGGAGGAAATTAATACCTTGACAGTTATTTTTACAGCGCTGCTGCCGGTCTGAAAAAGGGCCGGCAGCATTATTTTTATCGGGGCTGTAAAATAAGTCCTTAATTAGGAATCGCCAGTTCCGGCAAATGCCGGTTCTGGCGATTCCTTGTTTCAATATCTGTTATATGAACATGATTTCTGATCTTATATGTAAAAAAACGTACACTTAATAAAGCTATATGTATAACTTTTACATTTTAAGCAACTATTTCTTTTCTTCGCTTTTTATTATGATATTTATAAAGGTTAAAGCCACACGAAATCAATGTGACTTCGAGTATTACGTTTTTCTCGCCTCTCCGAAATAATCTTTTGTAAGATTTATCCCACTTTAAAATCCCAAATGTTCCTTCTGCCTGAATACTTCGATTCATTCCTAAAAGACTTCCTTGGGTGGTTTCAAGATTTTTGATCACCTCCTGATGGATGGCTGTCAATTCCTGATTCATGCGAATTGTTCGATTACCAGAGGCCTTTGAACTGCATTCTTTTTTATGCTGGCAACCATCTCAAGATTCACATTCATAGAGTTCTTCTGTTCTTCCATATTTATTCTTATAAACATGACGTTTGCCTTTAAAGTAAAATCTCTTGCCATTTGGGCAGATCGGGTTCCCAGATTCATCCCTTCCAAAGTTTACAGCACGATATGGGTCTTTATGATATTTCTTATCTGTTGTTTCTTTCTTGAACATAGTGAATTTCATATACTTTTCCATCCCATGCTCTTCACAATAAAGATCGTTATTGTAAGAACCATATCCCGCATCGGCAACTGGATATTTGGGGTAATGTCCGTACATTTCATTAAATTTCTCCATCAGCGGAACAAAGCATTCCATATCTGATGCATAGTGTTTTACATCTACTGCCGCAATGTATTCATCACAGACAGCAGTCTGGAGATTATACGCTGGAAGCAGCTGATCATTTCCCATGTAATCTCTTTTTAAACGCATAAATGTGGCATCATGGTCTGTTTTGGAATAACTGTTTCTTTCATCTCCACAGATTTCTATATGATGTGCATATGTTTTCAAGCGTTCAAGATATCTCTGCAATTCCTGATACTGTTTTTGCTGAATACTTTTTCTGTGACCACAGCCGGAAACAAACGAGGACTCCTTCAGAGCTGTTTCTTTTTTGTACATTTCCAACAGTTCACAAACATAATCAATGGCATACTCTTCCCTCTTTTGAAGCTTTACACCGAAATAGCTTAACACGTTTTGGTTCATGGCCTCGATCAGCATTGAAATCTTTTTAAAAACCTTATCTCGATTTTTTGTACAAGATTTTTTCCATATCCAGGTATATCGATTCGCATTCGCCTCTATTTTAGTACCATCGATATAAGTATGTTCCAGATCCACCTGGTTTTTTTCAAAAATATAAGTATTCACATCCAAAAAAATCTGTTCGATTGAATCTGTAAGTTCATTTCGGATGATGTTGCCGAAAGTAACAAAGGAAGGGGGTCTCATGCCATCAAGCAGGTACATGTATCGGATATCATTTCTACAGAGTTTTTCAATATTTCTCAGAGAACAGATTCCGTGTTCCATAAAAGCAAAGAGTATTACTTTGAGGAGTTTTTGTTCATCACATCTTGGACGACCTGTTTTGTATCCCTTCTCTACAAAATATCCTGATAGGTCAATGTGATCCATTACTTCGCAGAAAGTATATACAGGATCAGAAATATCAATTAATTTTTCAATTTCTAATGGTAATTTTAATTGTCTTACAGTATAATTATTATTGGTATTTTTAGTTAGTCGCATAATTAATTATACCAAAAAAACGCTGAAATCTCACGACCTCAGCGTTTTTTTAGAGCTGTTTTTTTACAGCCCCGATAAAAACGCTCCGCTATGGATGCGCACTCCGCGCCTAAGGAAATTGGCTGCTAAAGCAACCGCGCTCCGGCACCAGTGTGCGCTGCAGCGCACACTTTATTACTTTATAGGAAAGCTACACCAGTGCGCAAGGCGCACACTTTTTTGTATAATATAGAAAAGGGGTGATTTATGTGAAAATAATTGACGCTCATCTGCATTTTGTACAGGAGCCTTATTTTAATGAAATAGCCAAACAGGCAGGCCATTTAAATACAGATGAGCACTTGAGAAGTGAATACAAAAGGCTGGGATTTGCAGGGGGCATTGTTATGGGGAACAGGTCTTTAGATCTGGAAAACCACCAGTACCCTGAAATGCTGAAATATTGTGTAGGTTTAGATAAGGTATATTTAAAAAATAATAATATAGAAAGCTCTTTAAGCTTAATAGAGGCTCATTTACAGAGAACAGAATGCTGCGGCATCAAGCTTTATCCCGGATACAATCCTGTGTATGTTTATGACAAAATGTATGCCCCGGTTTACCGGCTGGCCAGAAGGTATAATAAGCCTGTTGCCGTCCATATGGGGGAGACAGCCAGCCCTGATGCCAGGCTTTGCTACAGCCATCCCTTAACCTTAGACAATGCGGCGGCAGAAAATCCAGATGTACGTTTCGTCATGTGCCATTTCGGAAATCCCTGGCTGGCAGATGCAGCCGCAGTAATCAGCAAAAACAAAAATGTGGCAGTGGATTTGTCGGGTCTTTTAGAGGGACGGGTAAATATAGATCAATTATTTATAGACCAGTCAGGTTATTTGGATATGGTAAAGGCATGGCTGGGATATATTAATGCATGGGACAGAGTAATGTTCGGCACAGACTGGCCTCTTGTAAATTTGGAAGAGTATGTGGAATTTATAAAAAGACTGGTGCCCAAAAAGTATTGGGATAATGTTTTCTGGAAAAATGCAGAGAATATTTATATGGGCAAGTGCTGAAAAACTGAGATCTTACAAAATTATCCATTTTCGTAATAAAATTTACGACTGCTTACAATAGTATGTCAATCTCCTGCGGCATATTGACCGTGGACCTGGTTCAAGGTATAAGATAAGAGACGTCCTGGAGGACAAATCTTATAATATATGCAGCAGGAGGAAAACAAAATGACAAAAACTATAATAAAAATACCTGTAAAAATGCTTACAGCAGCAGCCATGACGTCTATATTTGCAGCAGCAGTATCTTTTACATCCCTGGCAGCAACAGGATGGACAGAGGAGGACGGAGAATGGGTTTATTATGACAGAGATGGAGAACGGGTTACAGATCAGTGGAAAAAATCAGGAAGCAACTGGTTTTATCTGGATGAAGACGGCTATATGTTAAGAAGTTCGATTGTAGAAGATGACGACGATTATTTCTATGTAAATTCAGCAGGAGCCATGGTATCTAATGAGTGGCGGGAAGTAGACAACGAGGATGACAGTGAGGAGGATGCATCGGATACAGTTTGGTATTATCTCCAAAGCAATGGCAAGGCATATAAGGGAAGCAGCGACAGAACGGCGTTTAAAACTATTAATGGAAAAAAATATGCATTTGACGAAGAAGGAAAAATGCTGTACGGCTGGGTTAGCCAGTCATCAGAACGGGTAACAGGAGACGACGCCTGGAAAGAAGGAGTTTACTACTGCGGAGAGCCGGAGGACGGAGCCGCTGTTATGGGAAATTGGATGGAGATTAATGTAGTGGACGAGGAAAATGAGGATGACGATAATCCAAATTACTGGTTTTATTTTAAGTCAAACGGCGTTAAGGTAACTGATTCCACCCGCACAATTAACGGCAGAAAATATAAATTTGACGAAAACGGAGCGGCAGAGTTTAAGTGGTACAGCGCGACTCCAAATTCTGCTACAGCCAGCGAATATCAGTATTTTAATGAAGAGGATAACTGCCAGAGAGCAGACGGATGGTTCCAGGCAGTTCCACCGGAAGACGTAGATAAAGAAGGATATGACGACGACGAGACGTTCTGGTTCTATGCCCAGTCTAATGGAGAATTAATCACCTCTGAACTTAAAAACATAAAAGGTGAAAAATATGGCTTCAATGAATACGGAGAAATGCTAGAAGGTTTGTATAAGCTGGAATTTGAAGGAAACAAGATTATTTCCAGCGAGGAAATTGAAAGTGAGGACGATCTTCCAGACAACGAAGATACCTGCAGCGTATACTGGTTTGGAACCTCCCCAAAGGACGGAGCAATGCAGACCGGCAGTAAAACCATTGAAATTGACGGAGAAAAATATACATATTTCTTCTATAAATCAGGTTCCAAAAAAGGACGGGGAGTAGAAGGCATTTATGACGGCAGTATTTACATTAAGGGCAGACGTTTAGAGGCAGAAAAAGATGAAAAGTATGCGGTAGTAGACTTTGAGGACAATCAGTATCTGGTAAACACATCAGGAAAAATTATGAAAAATAAGAAAAATATAAAAGACAGCGACGACACCTATTACTGTACAGATAAAAATGGAATTATTTATTACCAGGACGGAGAAAAGTACGACAAAAATGCAGAACAGTAATACAAAAAAGTAATACAGGAGTAAAGCAGTGAGAGAAATGTATTCTATAGGAGAGATCGCAGGGCTGTTAGGCGTCAGCAGGGACGCTTTAAGATTGTACGAGAAAAAGGGACTGATTGAACCAATAAAAGGCAGCAATAATTACAGGTACTATTCGGCGGAAGATGTTTGGAATCTATTTCATATTTTATTTTACAGAAGCATTAACATGAGCTTAAAGGAGATTCTGGAAGTATCCCAGCAGGATCTGAAAAAACAGGAGGATGTAGTGCTGAGAAAAATTCAGGAGGAAAAGGAGCAGATTCTTCTTCACCAAAGGTACTTAAATAAGCTGGAAATGATTCGCCAGAATCAGAAAACAGTCTGTGAAAATGCAGATAAATATTCCCTGCAATACTCTCCCAAATTGTACCTGATGTCAGATTTCTATAGGGATATGGAGTACACCAGACAAAAATGGCTGGAATCTGTTAAGATAAATCCATTGATGGAGTGGGCCCTGCTTCATGGAGAATATGACGCCGGACAATTAAATGGGCCTGCCAGAATTTGTATAGCCATGAAAGAAGAAAAATTTCAGTGGCTGAAGCAGGAAGTGAAAGGGAAAACAGCAGTTATGCAGCCTCAAAAATGTTTGTACACAGTTAAGGCTTCAGACAGCTGCGAGCCGGACCGGAAGGATTTAGAAGACTTAATAAGGGAAGCTGAAAAAAGAGGAATCAGATTAAAAGGAGACATTCATTTTCACTATATTCTGAATTACAAAGACAAAGAAAAAACAAAATATTTTTTAGAGATCTATGGGCCGCTTAAAGCTTAGACGGCATATAATCTAAACCTGAAAAAAGGCTTTGGGACAGTATAATAGGCTGTCGCCAAAGTCTTTCTTTTTCTGGAAATTTTACTGATATGATAGAAAAACTTTAATAATTGTTAATAAAAATATGAAAGTATTTTCCTATTTTCCTGGTTATAATAGCAAAAGGAGAGAAAGAAAGGGGAAATAATGGAAGAACAACGGAATGATGAAGTGTTTGATCAAGAGTTAGAAGAAATGATGAAACCTGACCAAGGAGGAAAGAAAAAGAAGAAACAAAAGAAATGGAGCCGGAAAAAGAAGCTGGCTGCAGGCGGCGCAGTTTTTCTGATTTTATTAGGATTTATAAAAGCAGCAGGGGGAAGGGGAACAGATTTAGCTGTGGAAGTAACTCCTATGTCGAAAGGGAATATTCAGGAGATTCTCTCCGTCAGCGGTCCAATATCAGGAACTGACAGCGTAGACGTAGTATCTAATCTACATGCAGAAATTCTGGAACTTCCGGTTAAGGAAGGTGATAAAGTAAAAAAAGGAGATTTACTGGCAGTGCTGGACACAAAGGATGTACAGGAAGAGCTGGATATTGCTCAGAATGCATATGATTTGTCACTGGCCACTTATAATGAAAAAGAAAGAGAGGCCAAAAACGGCTACGCCAAGGCAGCTCAGGATTATAAAACAGCCCAAGACAACAGGAACAGAACAAAAATGCTGTTTGATTTAGGCGGGGCTTCCCAGGTAGATATGGAAACAGCGGACAATGAATTAAATAACGCTTTAAGGACTTTGTCAGAGTACAATGTAAAAGACGGCGTTGCTGTGGCTGACGAGTCCTGGAGGCTTCAGGTAAAGGAGGCGGAGTTTAACCTTCAGAGGAAAAAGGAGGAAATGGAAGATACCAGAATTACCAGTCCTATAGACGGTACAGTTGTCAGGGTGAATACAAAGATCGGACGATTTGCGGACAAGACAGACGATAATAACGTACCTTTATTTATTATAGAAAATCTGGACGTGCTGGAGATGGAAATTGATGTCAGCGAGTACTCTATAGGAAAGGTAAAGGTAGGGCAGAAGGCTGAGATCAGCGCAGATATTTTAAACGGTGAAAAGGTAGAAGGAACAGTCACTAATATCTCCCCTACAGGAGAGGAAAAAGGCGGAGGTTCTACAGAAAGAGTAATTCCCACCACAATCAAAATAGAAGAAAACAGTTCAAAGCTGATTGCAGGCATTACTGCAAAAGCAGAGATTGTGCTGAATCAGGCAGAGGACGTGTGGGTTGTTCCCATTTCAGCCATTATTTCCAGAGACGATAACACATACATAGGAATTGTGGAAAACGGGAAGGTAAAGCTGATTCCAGTAGACACAGGAGTAGAAAGCGATATTATGACGGAGGTAATTCCAAAAGAAAGAGAAGGCTTAGAGGAAACCATGTCATTGATTGTGTCTCCCGGACCAGAAATATCAGACGGCATGGCGGTGACAGCGATTCCGTCAGGAAAGTAAAGGTGGCCTTTTATGATATTAAAAAGAAAACAAAAGCTTCCTTCCTATATTACTGAAAATGTAACAGAAGACCTGATACGTCTGGAAAATCTGGTGAAAATATACGATACAGGGGCGTTGAAAGTGCTGGGACTGAAAAAGATTAATCTGACAATAAAGCGAGGAGAATTTGTAGCCATTATGGGTCAGTCAGGATCTGGGAAGTCTACCCTTATGAACATTTTAGGGTGTTTGGACCGCCCCACTATGGGGCACTACTACCTGGACGGCATAGACACAGCCCAGATGGGGCCAAATGAGCTTTCCGCAGTAAGAAACAGAAAGATTGGTTTTGTATTTCAGTCATTTAATCTGATATCCAGAACATCAGCATTAAAAAATGTAGAGCTTCCCATGACATATGCTAAAATGTCTAAAAAAGAGCGGGCCAAGCGGGCTATGGAGCTTTTAGAAAAAGTAGGACTGAGGGAAAGATGGGAACACATGCCCAATGAGCTTTCAGGAGGACAGAGACAAAGAGTTGCCATTGCCAGGGCCCTGGCTAACCAGCCGCCTCTTATTTTAGCCGACGAGCCCACCGGCAATCTGGATACAGCTGCCTCTGTGGAAATTATGGAGCTGTTTGGAAAACTGCATAAGGACGGAGCCACTGTAGTATTAGTTACTCACGAGGAAGACATTGCAGCTTTTACAGAGCGGATTATACGTTTCAGGGACGGACAGATTATCAGCGATCAATTAAATAAACACAAGGCTCTAAAGGCAGATGGGGCCCCGGCCGGGGAGGGGGAGACAGATGCTGTTTGAAAATATGACTATGGCTTTTCAGGCGATTAAAACAAATAAAATGCGCTCCTTTCTCACCATGTTAGGCATTATAATCGGTATAGGCTCTGTAATTTCCATTGTTTCTATTGGAGACAGCATGAGAGCTTTATTTGCCGACTTATATAAAGAAGTGGGTATTACAAGAGCCTTAGTATATGTAAATTGGTATGTAGATGATTACAGGCAGACGGATAATTTTACTTTAGATGAGCTGGAGCGGGTGAAAACAGTATTTTCAGACCGGTTAGATTACATTGACAGCAGCGCTTACGTGGATACAGAGCCAATATATAAAAGGAATAAGCTTAAATACAGCTTTCAGGGAATTGATTATAATTATGGAGACGTGATGCCGGTAAATATTGTGGCTGGAAGAATGTTAAATGAAAGCGACGTGAAAGGCCGGAAACACAACGTGGTGCTGGAGGAAGGCGGAGCAAGTGAGCTGTTCGGGACCCAGGATGTTGTGGGAAAAAGTATGCGCATGACAGTGTACGGTGAAACCAGCCAGTATACAGTTGTAGGCGTGTACCGGAAGGAGCAGAGTCCCTTTCAGGCTATGATGATGGGAAGCGGAGATACAAAAGAAGGATTTCTTCCTTATACTTTGCTTACCTGGCCCAACGATTACTTTGGACAGCTGAATTTTTTTGCCAAACCTGATACTGATATGGAAGGCTTATCCAGGGATATGCGCCAATATGTAGCTAAAATCAAGGGGCGCACGCCGGATGAAATTACATTTTATTCAGCAAAAGAGGAAATGGGAAGCTGGGATTCAATTTTGGGAGGCCTTTCTGTAGCAGTGGGAGGCATTGCAGCCATATCCTTAATTGTAGGCGGCATAGGAATTATGAATATTATGCTTGTATCTGTGACAGAGAGAACAAGAGAAATTGGAATCAGAAAGGCTTTAGGAGCTACTACAGGAGATGTGCTTATACAGTTTCTTACAGAATCAGCTATTTTGTCCGCCTGCGGAGGAATCATTGGAATCATTCTGGGAACAGGGATTGTTTCTTTAGGAGGACTGGTTTTGGGGATACAGGTGGTAATTAAGCCGGGGGTAGTAATTTTGGCAGTCTCATTTTCAGCTATGGTTGGAATATTCTTTGGATTGTATCCTGCATCCAGGGCTGCAAAGGCTGATCCTATTGAAGCCCTGCGCTATGAGTAGCGTGTTGCGCGGTGGTAAATTTTATGATATAATGTGAGAACTAATGAGTTTTTTAGGGATTGCAACAGCCCCTCTTGATGGAGAAACAGATATATGCTGAATGAAGACAAGATCCACTTAATGACAGGAATAGCTATGTATGAAAAAAAAGAAGGTAAAAACATGCTTTGCGTAGAAAGCATGTTTAAAAGTGATTATGTAGGCAGCAACATGCTGAAATCATTTTTTCGGTATACCTGCAGCTTTTTCCTGGGATTTTTTGTATGGGCCTTATATTCTGTAGAAGATCTGTTAGAGCAGGTGACGGTAGGCCATCTTGTAGATTTAGCTGTGAGAACCGGGCTGGGCTACGGCATTGGCCTAATTTTATATTTGATTATTGCATACCATATTTACAGTAAGCGATATGATTACGCTAAGGGAAGCATACGAGTGTACGTGGCAAAGCTAAGACGTTTAAGCAAGCGCTATGAATTCCACAGCAGAAAAAGAGAACTGACCGGCAAAGGAGGACATGCAACATGATGGGATTTCTCGTCTTCAGAGAAAGGATGAGGGAGGTTTACGGAAAATACGGAGCCTATATTCGTCCGGCAGTAAAGTTCTTTCTGATGGCCGCAGTGCTGACAGTTATAAATCAAAATATTGGTTTTATGACAAAGCTTCAAAGTCCGCTGCTTACAGTGATGATATCTGCAGTATGCGGGGCTTTGCCCTATGGATTAATTTCTATTATTGCCGGGGTATTTGCACTTATGCATATCAGCAGCGTTTCCTTTGAAATCGCTTTGCTTACCGGAGCTTTTATGATTATTATTATGCTGCTTTACTACGGCTTTCAGCCAAAGGACAGCTATCTGTTACTTTTGACTCCTTTGCTGTTTTTTATGAAAATTCCATATACAGTGCCTTTGCTGGTAGGGCTGTCTACAGGTTTGATTTCCGTAATTCCTGTCAGCTGCGGCGTTTGTATTTACTATATTTTTCTGTATATTAAACAGAATGCCGGGGTGCTGACCGGCGCCGGTTCAGTGGATATCGCCCAGAAATACGGTCAGATTATAAAAAATCTAGTTTCTAATCAGTTAGTTTTTGTAATGATTCTGGCGTTTGCCGTGGGAATTTTAGTAGTATTTATTATCAGAAACACATCTGTAGACTATTCCTGGACTATTGCGGTGGCAGGCGGAGCGGTGGCTCAGCTGGCGGTGATTTTTGCAGGAGACTTCCTGTTTAATATTACAATAGAAATATTCCCGTTGATTATCAGTATGTTAGTATCAGTGGCTATTGCCATTATTTATAATTTTTGCGTTTTTACGGTGGATTACTCCAGAACAGAATATCTGCAGTATGAGGATGACGACTATTATTATTATGTAAAAGCAGTTCCTAAAATTGCAGTGTCAACTCCTGATGTGAAGGTACAGCAGATTAATGCCAGGAAGTCCGGCCGTCATGGAAGAACAGTTTAAAGGGGGAGTGATAAGATGGCAAAAGTGGTGGAGGGATTATATTCATGGCTGTCATTTGTGCCAAGAATAACATCCCGTAATATACTTGAGATTGCTATTATAACATTTTTGGTATATGAAATCCTGTATTGGATTAAAAATACAAGAGCATGGACGCTTCTTAGAGGTATAGTGGTGATTATGGGCTTTACCTTGTTTGTCTATGTGCTTCATTTGGAAACAATATTGTGGATTATTAAAGAGTTTGCATTAATTGCAACTACGGCGCTGATTATTATATTTCAGCCTGAACTTCGCAAGGCTCTGGAGCAGCTGGGAAGCCAGAACTTGATTTCAGGAATTTTGTCATTTGACGACAGAGAAGAGTCGTCGGCCTTTACTGAGAAAACCATTAATGAAATAGTGAAAGGCACCATAGATATGGCCAAGGTGAAAACAGGGGCCCTTATGGTAATTGAAAGAAACGTATCCTTAAAGGAGATAGAAAGAACAGGAATCGAAGTCAGCGGTATTGTTACAAGCCAGCTGCTGATTAATATATTTGAGCACAATACTCCTCTTCACGACGGCGCTGTGATTATCCGCGGAAATCGTATTGCCGCCGCCACCTGTTATCTGCCTTTGTCCGATAATATGGCAATCAGCAAGGATCTGGGAACCAGACACAGAGCAGCAGTAGGAATCAGCGAGGTTTCAGACAGCCTGACAGTAGTGGTGTCAGAGGAAACAGGCCGGGTGTCTGTGGCAGAAGGAGGAGGCCTTAGGAGAATTTCTGATGCAGACGAGTTGAGAAAGGCGCTGTCCACCCTTCTGGCAGATGATAAGATGTCGGGCAAGAGATTTAAAATATGGAAGGGAAGGCTGAAAAATGAAGAAAAAGATAACAAATAATCTGGGACTGAAGCTGCTTTCTCTTTTTCTTGCTTTTTTCCTTTGGCTGCTGGTAGTAAATATTTCCAACCCAATTATCAGCGGTACAGAAGAGGTGCCGGTGGAAATTAAAAACGAAGGAGTTTTGACAGCAGCAGGCCTGGCTTACGAGATTGTGGGAAAAAGTACGGTCACAGTAAATTACCGCGTTCATATTTTAGATGAATATAAAATCAGCTCTTCAGATTTTAAGGCATATATTGACCTGGAAAATCTATATGATGTAACAGGCGCCGTGCCGGTAGAGGTGGAGGTTGTAAGCCATAAAACAGAATTAAGCTCTAGCTCGGTGGAGATTACGCCAGGAGTAATACACGTAAATACAGAAGAGCTTCAAAGGAAGTCCTTTGCCGTTCAGGGCAAACCGGTGGGAATTCCCAAAACCGGGTATGATTTAGGAGATTTAAAAATCACTCCTGAGTATGTTTATGTTAGGGGACCAGTGTCCCAGGTTGGACAAATCAGCTATGTAGGCATTGAGTTTGATGTGGAGGGAGCTACAGCAGACATAACAGGTACAGCTTCCCCTCAATTTTATGATGCAAATGGAAATAAAATCGAGGAGCTGAGCAGAGTTACTGTGGATATAGAAGAAATCACTTATGAACAGTCTGTGCTGAAAGTAAAAAGCGTACCGGTTATCTTTAATGTAGGTGGTACGGTAGCTTCTGAGTATGAATATTTAGGCCTGGAGACAAGCGCTCAAAGTATTTCCGTAGTAGGCGAAAGCTCGCTGCTTCAGTCTTTAACCGCCATCAACATTCCGGAGTCTGAGTTAAGTATTGAGGGAGCCACAGGAACAAAGAGTCTTACAATAGACGTGACTAAGTACTTGCCGGAGGGCGTGGACGTAGTTGGAAATAACAAAAATATTACAGTAAAGCTGAAAGTGGAGCCTTTGGTGACAAGAACCTTGACTCTGAACTTAAAGGGATTGCCTGAAACAGGCAGAGAAGACGATTATAAGTATTCCTTAAATTCAGATTCTGTGGAGGTGACAGTAAAAGGCCTGGAGGAAGCTTTAAATAATCTGGACGCAGACCAGCTGGAGGCTGAGATCAGCCTGGCGGGCATGATTCCGGGAGAGAATCCAGGTGTTCTGAACATTGAGGATACTGACACTTATAGGGTAATCAGCTATACGCCGTTTACAGTAACTGTTACTGAGACAGTAGCTCCGGTTTCTGCAGGGGCGGACAACGTGGCTGAAAAAGAGGAAACAGAGACACATTCTTCAGAAACTACTGAATAACAAGGAGGAAACAATTATGGTAAGCGAGACATGCGTAATAAAAAACCCTACAGGACTTCATCTGAGGCCGGCGGGATTTCTCTGCAAGGAATCAATGAAGTTTAAGTCTTCCATTCATTTTCAGTATAAAACTACAACCGCCAATGCAAAAAGCGTGCTGAGTATTCTGGGCGCCTGTGTGAAATCCGGCGATGAAATCACATTTACATGTGAAGGAGTGGATGAAAAGGAAGCTTTGGCTGCTGTTTTAGAAGCAGTAAACAGTGGATTGGGAGAATAATATGGATGTTTATGTAATATGCTTTCTGGCCTCCTTTTTATTTGCCAGAGCAGGCCATTATTATCTGTCAGGTTTTGTGCTGATTCTGGCTGCAGTTTATTTGTATTGGTATGATTATAAGCGTTCTGGAAATATAATTCATCTGCGAGGCGTATTTTCATTTTTCTGGGTGTTTGGGCAGGCGTTAGCCTGCCTGAAGCTCAGCCATCTGCAGACAGATTGGAGCCTGATTACCTGGCTTTGTTTTTTTATTGCATTGACAGCCTTTTGGCTGACCTTTCAGCTGCTGGAGATGAAGTTTGGATCTCCGGAAGGGTTTCGCACCCGTTTTTATGGGTTAAGAGATTACTCTGGCCCTGTTTTTCAAGTCATGTCAGCTTTGACAGCAGTTTCTCTGGCCGCTTTTTTACTGGAGGCCTATATTCTTGGATTTGTGCCGTTTCTGGTCAGAGGTGTTCCCCACGCTTATTCTACATTTCATATTACAGGAGTTCATTATCTGACGGTTTCCTGCGTTTTGGTGCCGGCCTTGTCTGTGCTGTACTTTCATTTAGATTATAAAACAAAAAGCATTGGAAGAACGGCGGCTGTGATTATGGACGTTATTGCCTTTGCCATTCCTGTGCTTTGCGTTTCCAGATTTCAGCTGATTCTGGCTGTTATGCTGGCTGTTTTCACATATATTTTATGTAAAAAGGATTTTTCGCCTTTATATGCAATAGGGGCGGTGGCGGCAATACTTCCTGTATATTTAATTCTTACAGTGGCAAGAAGTCACGACGTAGAATATTTAAACGGCATTTTTGAAATGAAAAACAGCCATATGCCGATTTTTATTACTCAGCCTTATATGTATATTGCAAATAATTATGATAATTTTAACTGTTTAGTGGAAAATCTTCAGGGCTTTGCCTGGGGGATGAAGTCTTTATTTCCCTTATGGGCTTTAACAGGGCTGAAATTTCTGGCGCCCTGGCTGGTAAATTATCCTATTATTGTTAATAAAGAGGAGCTTACTACCTTAACTTTGTTTTATGATTCATATTACGATTTCGGGGTAATAGGCGTTTTCGTATTTGCCTGTATGCTGGGAGCCGCCGCATATTTTGTGGCTGAAAGGATACCAAAGATCAGAAATCCTGTGGGATACTTATTTTACGCTCAGATTGTGGTATATTTTATGTTTTCATTTTTTACCACCTGGTTTTCCAACCCTGCTACCTGGTTTTATTTTGCAGTAACAGGAATTATTTTTTTCTATTGTTCATGGAAAAATTAGGTGCTATACTGTTGGATAGATATTTGACTGAGGAGGAAAATGACATGTTGATTTCAGAAAAAATGCAGCCTATGATTAAAAATAATTCAGCCATTAGGGCTATGTTTGAGGAAGGAAAAAAGATGGCGGCTATATACGGGGCGGAAAATGTATATGATTTCAGCCTTGGAAATCCTAATGTTCCGGCGCCTGAGTGTGTAAAACAGGCCATTGTAGACATTTTAAATGAAGAAGATCCAGTAATGGTTCACGGATATATGAGCAATACAGGTTTTGAGGATGTGCGCAGGGCCATTGCGGACAATTTAAACAAAAGGTTTGGCACAACATTTTCCCAGGACAATTTAATTATGACTGTGGGAGCTGCCAGCGGAATTAACGTGGTTTTAAAGACAATTTTAAATCCTGGAGATGAAGTCCTTACATTTGCCCCATTTTTTGTAGAATATGGCTCTTATGTAAGAAATTACGACGGAAATTTAGTAATAGTAAGCCCTAACACCGTAGATTTTCAGCCGAATCTGAAGGAATTTGAGGAAAAGATTACAGAGAAAACAAAGGCTGTAATTATTAATACTCCCAACAATCCAACGGGAGTTGTATATTCTCAGGAAACAATAGAGGCGCTGGCTTCCATATTGGAGAAAAAGTCAGCACAGCTTGGCACAGATATTGTACTGATTTCTGACGAGCCATACAGAGAGCTGGCTTATGACGGGGTAAAGGTGCCTTTTATTACAAAGTTTTATAAAAATACTATTATTGTATATTCCTACAGCAAATCCTTGTCTCTGGCAGGGGAGCGTATTGGATACATTGTGATTCCTGATGAGATGACAGACAGCAAGGACGTTTACACAGCGGCTTCCATTGCAAACCGGGTAATGGGAAGTGTAAATGCTCCGTCCCTGATTCAGAGAGCTGTGATGCGCTGTGTGGACGCTACTACTGATATTTCTATTTATGATAAAAACAGAAACCTTTTATATAATAGTCTGAAAGAATACGGATATGAATGTATTAAGCCGGAGGGAGCTTTCTACTTATTCGTAAAGATTATGGGAGATGACGAAGCCGGATTCTGCGAGATCTGCAAGAAGCATCACATTCTGGTAGTGCCGGGCAGCTCTTTCTTCTGCCCAGGCTACGTGCGGATTTCATACTGTGTAACTTATGAGCAGATAGAGCGGTCTCTGCCGGCTTTCCAGGCTGTTGCGCAGGAATTTTTAAAGTAATTGGATCGGCTGAAACAACAGAAGAAGAGGTGACATGAATGGGATTATGGAAAAATAATATTAGAAAAGTAGAGCCTTACGTACCTGGGGAGCAGCCAAAGGGAGATCACTTAATCAAATTAAATACAAATGAAAATCCCTATCCCCCCTGTCCGGGAGTAAAAAAGGCTTTGGAGAATATAAATTCTGAAGATTTCCGCAAATATCCGGACCCTGCCTGCAGCATTTTAACAGAAGAACTGGCAGAATATTTTCATCTGGAAAATGACCAGGTATTTGTGGGGGTAGGTTCAGATGATGTTCTGGCTACTGCGTTTATGACCTTTTTTAACAGTCCTAAGCCGGTTCTGTTTCCTGATATCAGCTATTCCTTCTATAAGGTATGGGCTGAGCTGTTTCGGATTCCATACGAAACGCCCCAGTTAGACAGCAATTTTTCTATTGTTCCTGAAGATTATTTCAGGGAAAACGGAGGCATTATTTTTCCTAACCCTAATGCGCCTACAGGACTTTTTATGCCTTTAGACAAGGTAGAGGAAATTATCAGCCGCAATCCTGATGTAGTAGTCATTGTGGATGAAGCATATATTGATTTTGGAGGGGATTCTGCTGTAAGCTTAATCAGCCGTTATCCTAATCTTTTAGTAGTTCAGACTTTCAGCAAGTCCAGATCTATGGCGGGCATGAGAATCGGCTACGCCCTAGGCTCCTCTTTACTGATTCAGGCCATGAATGACGTAAAATATTCCTATAATTCTTATACTATGAATATGCCGTCTTTGATTTTAGGCGCAGAAGCTGTAAAGGATGAAGAATATTTTCAGGATACAGTGCAGAAAATTATAGAAACAAGGGAGGAAGCCAAGAAAGAACTGAAACGTCTGGGATTTTCCTTCCCTGATTCTATGGCTAACTTTATTTTTGCAGCTCATAAGTCATGTCCGGCCAGAGAGCTGTTTCAGGCTTTAAAGAAAAAGTCTATTTACGTCAGGTATTTTAATGCTCCCCGCCTGGACAATTATTTAAGAATTACAGTAGGCACAAAAGAGGAAATGAAGGCGTTGTTTCAGTTCCTGGAGGAATATTTAAATAAGTAATAGATTCCTGTTAAGATAAGGCAGGTGATATGATGGAAGGGATTAAAAAATATGCCAGAATTCTGCTGAATATTATAATACCTTTAGTTGGTATTTGGCTGGCTGTATTTTGGCTGCCCAGGCTTTTGAGATATTTTTTGCCTTTTGTTATCGGATGGATTCTGGCAATGATGGCCAATCCTCTTGTGCGTTTTCTGGAAAAACGAGTGAAAATAGTGCGGCGCCACGGTTCCATGATTATTGTTGTAGCCGCTTTGGCTGCAGTAATCGGACTGCTTTATGTGATTATAGCTTGTCTGGCCAGGGAGATTGTTTCCTTTGTAGGCGATCTGCCTGCTTTATATGAAAGTGTATCGGCCAATTTAAAAGAGGCCTTTGGCAATTTTCAGCACATGTTTTTAAAGCTGTCCCCTGAGACTCAGGCCAGCCTGAGTCAGGTGGGAAATAATATTGGGGAATATTTAAATGTGATGATACAAAAGGCCGCCAGCCCTACAGTGTCTGCGGCAGGCCATGTGGCCAAGGGAATCCCCAACGCCATGGTAAATGCCATTGTTATGGTTTTGTCCTCTTATTTTTTTATTGTAGAAAGGGACAGGATTGTGGCGGTTATTGTTTCTGTTGTGCCTGACAGCTGGGTCAGATATTTTGGATTTTTAAAAGGCAATGTGAGAAAGCTGATTGGCGGATATTTTTTGGCGCAATTCAGGATTATGTTTGTAGTGGCTGGAATTTTAGCAGCAGGCTTTCTTGTGCTGCAGGTAAAATACGGACTGCTGTGGGCAGTGCTGATTGCCATATTAGATTTCCTGCCTATTTTCGGCACAGGCACTGTTTTATTTCCATGGGCTGCAGTTAAGCTGTTTTCCGGGGAATATGCCTTTGCGGCAGGATTAATCCTGCTTTATATTTTGACCCAGGTAGTAAGACAGATTATTCAGCCTAAAATTGTAGGGGACGTTATGGGAATGCCTCCGTTGCTGACCTTATTATTTTTATATATTGGATTCCGGGTGTCAGGCATTGGGGGAATGATTCTGGCAGTTCCAGTAGGAATGTTTATTTTGAATCTATATGAGTTCGGCACATTTGATGATCTGATTAAAAACATAAAAACCCTGGCGGATGAAATCAATAAATTCCGAAAAGAGGATAAAAGCTAATAAAAGGAGAAATTTAGGGGAAAAGACATAAAGGGAAAGTGTACTGGTATGAAACTGGAAAATAATTTAGATACAGATAATATGAAAGAGCTGGTGTGGAGGCTTGCAGTGCCTTCCATGCTGGCTCAATTTGTGAGCGTATTTTATAGTATTGTAGACCGTATGTATATTGGCAATATTCCTCAGGTGGGAGAGCTGGCTTTAGCAGGAGTGGGAGTCTGCGGGCCTATTGTAACACTCCTTACAGCCGCCGCGTTTTTGGTGGGAATTGGAGGAGCGCCTTTAATGAGCATTCGTCTGGGACAGAAAAACCAGAAAGGCGCTGAGGACGTGCTGGCCAACTGTTTTATGATGCTGTTGGTAATTTCTCTGGTATTTACAGTGATTCCGTTACTTATGAAGGAAAAGCTTTTAATGTGGTTTGGAGCCAGCCAGGCAACATATGCTTACGCTGACAGCTATATTACCATATATTTGCTGGGCACGGCCTTTGCCTTAATGTCCACGGGAATGAATCAATTTGTGGTGTGTCAGGGCTTTGCCAAAACAGCTATGAAGTCTGTAATGCTTGGGGCAGTAAGCAATATAGCCCTGGACCCTGTTTTTATATTTGGGCTGAATATGGGAGTGCAGGGAGCCGCCCTGGCTACAGTACTGTCTCAGATTGCATCCTGCGCCTATGTGCTTATTTTTTTATTTGGGAAAAAGGTGCCTGTAAAAATCACCTTTGGCAGATATCAGTGGCGGATTATGAAACAGGTTTTAATGCTGGGCATGTCCTATTTTCTGATTATTGCATTTGATAATATTCTGATTATTTCCCTGAATGCAGTGATTCAGAAATATGGGGGAGAGGGGCAGGGAGATATGCTTCTTACCTGTACCACAATTGTGCAAAGCTTTATGCTGATGATCACAATGCCCTTGGGGGGAATCACTACAGGAACCCAGACGATTCTAGGATATAATTTTGGCGCCAAACGGCCGGACAGAATTATGAAGGCAGAGAAATATATTGTATCTATGGCCTTAGGCTTTACAGCTATTATGTTTTTAGCAGCCCAGCTGCTGCCAAATCTGTTTGTAATGATATTTACAAGAGATCATGAGTATGTGTCTCTTACAGTGAGAGCCATTAGGATTTACACAATCGGCGTGATTCCCCTGGCAGTTCAGTACACCATTGTAGACGGATTTACAGGCATGGGAATTTCAAAAGTGGCTCTTTCTCTGTCTGCTTTCAGAAAAGCCGTATTCTTTGCATGTGTGTTTACCATTCCTGCGGTAATGGGAATTGAGCACGTATTTTTCACAGAGCCGGCCTGCGATATTTTAGGCACCATTGTGTCGGTTATTACATATGTGCTGCTGTTTAAAAAAATTGCTTGTCAGGGAGCGTGAGAAGCCTGATTTTAGGCAGATAATTTCTTGTCCCCACTGGGAAATTATGCTAAAATAAATGAAAAACTACAGAGCAGAGGTTTAGGAAGATGGATAAGGTGCAAAAGAACCTGGAGTCAGAGGGAAGGTTAAACTTAGAACAATATGTCAGCGTTTCACTTGTAGATGTGGTGACAGAAAAAATACGAAGCAACATTTACAGCGGTAAATATTTGCCGGGGCAAAGGCTTGTTGTAAGGGAGATTTCAGAAGAGCTGGGTGTCAGTCATACTCCGGTAAAGGACGCCTTAAACCGTTTGGTATCTGAAGGCTATGTAGTGGCTCTGCCCAGAAGAAGTATGGTAGTCAGAGAGTATTCTAATATTGAATTTATAGATAATTATGATCAAAGATTAATGATAGAGCTGTATTATGCAGAGGAGATTATAAAACGGGGGAAGGCGGACAGTTCCATTATCAGCGATATGGAAAAATATTACGGAGAAATGGAAGACTTTCTTCATAGAGACGGGGAGCTGGCAGGCCTTACATGGGTAAATTGTGAGACAAAGCTTCACCGCCGTTATATGGAGGGCTGCAGCAACCAAAGAATATACGATTTGTACTGTAAGCTGGACACCAATAAATCCAGCTATATGATGTACTTAAATAATAACAAGCTGCCTTTAAGCCTGGAGTTTTTGAAAAAAAATAATGAGGAGCATAAGGCTTTAATAGAAGCCATTAAAAGCGGGGACGCCAGACAGTTTGGACAGGTAGTTGCCGCCCATCTGGTCAGGTCCTGCGCAGTATATGCCATTGACCAGATTTCCACCAGACGATTCCAGCAGATGAAAGAAAATGCAGAAAGATTTATTGGAAGCCTGGATGAGCAAAAA
Source organism: Lachnoclostridium edouardi (assembly GCF_900240245.1). Taxonomy (GTDB): domain Bacteria; phylum Bacillota; class Clostridia; order Lachnospirales; family Lachnospiraceae; genus Lachnoclostridium_A; species Lachnoclostridium_A edouardi. The sequence goes on along the minus strand of NZ_OESQ01000001.1, from coordinate 939,450 downwards.
TCATAAAAATAAAATATAAAGAAGAGATAGTTTTTAATAAATAGTTAGAGACTGTCTCTTTTTTTTGTTCATAGAAAATTAGGCCTTTATAAATGGAGAAAAATGCTTGTATTGTGAGAGATACATAAAAATATGATGAAATTTGTAATATTATTTGTATAGTATTTTAAATTTACCTAAAAATTTTTAAGATAATATTGACGGAGTATGACGGATGTGATACTATTAGGTTGCTGAAGAAATATTTATAGGCAAAAAATATAAAAGTGAAAACCGGTTTCACAGGCAGCTGATTATTAGGAGAAGATTAAAAAGCTAAAGGAGAAGTAAGTATGAAAAAAAGTATTACGTCAATTATGGTAGCGGCAGCAATGGCATTTAGTCTTACTGCATGTGGAGGCGGTACTTCAGACGCGCCTTCAGGAGAAAAAAGCAATACAGCGGTTGGAGAAAGTGGGGATGTTAAGGCCCAGGGGAAATACACATTAAATATCGGCTCTGCCATGAGCGCCACCAATCCCTCCAGCATTGCCCTGCAAAGCTTTAAAGAGGCAGTGGAGGAGAGGACAAACGGGGAATTAGTAGTAAATATTTATACAGATTCCGCTTTAGGAGGAGAGGCAGATTTATTAGAGCAGGTTACTTCAGGCACTGTAGAAGGTATGATGCAGATGGGAGCGGCCAACTGGGAACCTTACAACTCAGAGGTAAATGTAGCCCTGCTGCCGTTTTTATTTACTTCTTTAGACAGTGCAAGAGAAGCCTGGGCCGGAGAGTTCGGTCAGGAATTTTGTGAAAAGCTGCTTGAGCCTACAGGGGTTACTATATTATCTGTATGGGAGGCAGGATACCGCCACATGACAAATAATATTAGACCTATTAATGAGCCGGGGGATTTGGCAGGCATTAAATTCAGGACAAATGAAAACAGCATGAAGGTAAAAATGTATGAGGCTGTAAACGGCTCTGCAGTAATTATGGCGTTTTCTGATGTATATACAGGTCTGCAGAATAAGACGATTGACGGGCAGGAGAATCCTCTGGCCAATATTTACACCTCTTCACTCCAGGATGTTCAGAAATATTTATCCTTAACAGGACATATGTATGACGCTGCTCCGCTTGCTGTAAATACAGCCTGGTTTCAGTCTTTGCCGGAAGAGTACCAGACAATTTTAAAAGAAGAAGCAGAAAATGCCAGAGCCATTGATCTTCAGGAAAATGATGAATCAATTTACTTAAATCTTTTAAAAGAAGCAGGCATGGAGGTTAATGATGTGGATAAGGAGGCTTTCCAGGAAGCTATGCAAAGCGTGTGGGAGGAATTTGCTTCTCAGTATGACGACGGACAGTACTGGATTGATCTGGCCACTTCTTTTAATAAATAGGAGGTAATTTATGATAGTAAAAATAGCGGACAAAATTAAATTTATTCTCAGAAGTTTAAGCTGTATTACTATCTGTACACTTGTAATTGTTACAGGACTGCAGGTGGTGAACCGATATGTATTTCACAAGTCCTTTACCTGGGTAGAAGAGCTGGGGGGAATGGCCATGGTGTATATTACTTACTTTGGAGCTGCAATGGCAACGATTAATAACAGTAATACCCGGATTGACTTTTTCATACATAAGCTGCCCAGACCTTTATGCCAGGCCTTTGAAATTCTGGATGATTGTATTTGTATTGGATTTTTAGGCGTAATCAGCTGTTTATCATGGAAATTGGCGGGAAGTAATATGAACGCCTTATCAGCCGCCATGAAAATCCCCCTGGCTGTAAATTATATAGGTATTTTGCTGGGGTGTATATTGATGATAGGATTTTATTTTATTCACTTATGGGTAGATATTCAGAAATGTAAAGGCTTGGACATGAGCAGTATAGAGGAGGCGCTGAATAGATAATGAGTACTGGTCTGATTATATTATTTGTAGTTTTAGGAATCTGTTTATTAATTGGCGTTCCCGTAGGCTTTTCTATTGGAATCAGCTGTATGTCTCTTTTGCTGGTAAATGGCTATCCGCCTTTAGAGATTGTAGTTCAGAGAGCTGCCAGCGGCGCCAGGTCCTTTAATATGATGGCTATGCCTATGTTCATATTTGCCGGATCATTAATGGTTTACGGAAGCACGCCCAGGCTTATGCGGTTCGCCAATATGCTGCTGCGGAAAATGCCGGGAGGTTTGGGAGCTACAGCCTTGGCTGCATGTGGATTTTTTGGAGCCGTATCTGGTTCAGGTGTTGCCAGCGCGGCGGCCATAGGAAAAATTATAGGTCCTGAGATGCTGGAGCAGAAATATCCAAGAGGCTTAACTGTAGGCTTAATTGCCGCAGGAGGCACTATGGCCTGCATTATTCCCCCAAGTATTATTATGGTTGTTTACGCCTCCTCCTCAGGAGCCGCAGTGGGAGATATGTTTTTAAGCGGTTTTATTCCAGGGCTTCTCTGTATTCTCTGCCTGATTGGCTTAAATACTTTTTTTGCAATAAAAAGAGGGAATAAAGAGAAGGTGGAAGTAATTACATATACGCCACAGGAAAGACTGAAAATTACTTTGGACGCCATTCTTCCTCTCTTGATGCCGATTTTAATTCTGGGAGGCGTGTTTGCAGGCATTTGCACAGCTACAGAGGCTTCCGTAGTAGCTGTTATTTACTCCTTTATACTGGCCGTGTTTGTTTATAAAGAGCTGACCTTTAAAGAATTTTATAAGGTGGCGGCGGACAGTGTGGTAAATACAGGCTGTATTATGCTGATTATGTCTATGGCGACTCCCTTTGGCTGGATTATGTCTATACAAAACGTGCCCACGCTGTTTGCAGACCGGCTTTTATCTGTTACGTCCAGCAGATTTTTAATATTTGCTTTAATGTTCCTTTTGCTGATGCTGTTAGGAACCTTTATGGAAACTGTATGTATTATTATTCTGGTAACTCCTATCCTTTTGCCGATTGCTCAAAGCTTGGGAATGGGAACCGTACATTTTGGCGTGGCTATGCTTATGGCATTAATGGTAGGCTCTTTAACGCCTCCTCTTTCAGTTAATTTATTTACGGCCTGCCGGGTTTTAAATGTGCGGTATGACGAGGCCTTTCCAGATACGCTGTGGGTAATACTCACTGTAACCTTCTGCGCCTTGCTTACCTTTATATTTCCGGGAATCACAGAGTTTATACCGTCCATTTTAAAATAGACTTAAAATACAGGAGACATCATATGGATAGAAATTTAGAGGAAAAATTGCAGGATTTAATAAGAGTAAGTCATAAGGCCTATGAAAAAGGATTTACAGGAGGCAGCGGAGGAAACGTAAGTATACGTTATGGGGAGAAATTTTATATTTCCTGTACAGGAACCTTTTTAGGAAGCTTAGTTGAAGAGGACTTTACATGTATAGATATGGATGGAACTGTTGTCAAAGGTGGAAGGCCTTCTAAAGAGTTTATCATGCATTTAGAATGTTATAAAAAAAGGCCGGATATTCAGTGCATTTTTCATCTTCATCCTCTTTACAGCATTGCGGCTACCTGCAGACAGGAAATCGACTATTCCTGCGGCCTGCCTGTGTATACGCCAGGGTATGCTTTGCGGGTAAATAAGATTCCTGTTATTCCTTATTTTATGCCGGGAAGTTTAAAGCTGGCTCAGGAAGTGGCCCGGCTTCTGGAAAATCAAAACTGCGTGCTCTTAAAAAATCACGGAGTGGTGGCAGTGGGAAGGGAGCCGGAGGCTGTATTTGGCATTGCGGAGGAAATAGAGGAAAACGCTCATATTACAATGATTTTAGGAAATGGCGGCTATCCTATGACCCAGGAACAGATTCAGGAAATCAGAGACGCCGGAGGAATCTATGGGAAATAAAGACTTACTATTAGGAATTGATATAGGAACAACAGGAACAAAATGTTCTGTATATGATTTCTCAGGCAATAAAGTAGCTTCTGCATATAGAGAATATCCTATGCTTCACCCCAGAGAAAACTGGACGGAGCAGGAGCCTTTACAGTGGTGGAAGGCAGTGCAGAGAAACCTGAAGGAAATTTTTCAAAACCAGGGAATTGAAAACACCCGGATTGCAGTTGTGGGGATCAGCAGCACAAACGCCATAGTGTTTGTAGATAAAGAGGGAACGCCTTTATATAATGCCATTAGTCTCCACGACCAGAGAAGTGGGGAGCAGGTAAAATGGCTGAAGGAAAATATAGGGGAGGAGGTTGTGCGCCGCTCCGCCAAAAACCGCATTGCCAACGGCTCCTTCTGCCTTCCTAATGTCAGGTGGATGATTGAAAATCGTCCTGACATAGTGAAAAAATCATATAAGGTTTTAGTTCCCTGCGGATATTTAATACAGAAATTAACAGGAGAATTTTCCATTAACAGGTCCAGGATGAGTCTGACCTTAATGTCCAATATATATACAGGGCAGTGGGAAACTGAGATTGTTAAAAAAACAGGTCTGCCTTTAAGACTGTTGCCAAAACCTTACCATTCTACAGATATTGTAGGAGGGGTGACAAAAAAAGCGGCGCAGCTGACAGGACTTTTACCGGGGACTCCTGTTACTGCCGGGGTAATTGATACAGTGGCCGCCACTATAGGAGCGGGAGCTGTGCAGAAAGGGGATTTCGCCCTTACTATAGGAAGCAGCGGAAGGCTGTGCTGCATTTCCTCGCAGCCTTTTCAAGATCAGCGGCTTTTGAATATATATGGGGCGTTTCCCGGCCAATACATTGGGGTGCAATCTACAAATAATGCAGGTGTATCTTTAAGATGGTTCAGGGATGTTTTTGGAAAGGCAGTGGCAGATGAGGCCGCCGCTGCAGGAAAAGATTTATATACTTATTTAAATATAGAGGCCGCCAAAGCCCCTGTAGGAGCCGGGGGCACCATATGGCTGCCCTACCTTGCCGGAGAACAAAGTCCTATATGGAATCCGGAGGCAAGGGGAGTGTTCTTCAACATTGGCCTGGGAACGAATTACAGCTCTTTTGTAAGAGCTGTGCTGGAGGGAGTTGCATTCTCCCAGAGAGATTGTCTGGATGTAGTACTTTCCAATTCCCTAAAGCCGGACATTATTCCTCTGGGGGGAGGAGCGGCCAACAGTCCCCTGTGGTGCCAGATTTTTGCTGATGTTTTAAACATTCCTGTAAGCAGTCTGACGTCCAATGAAACAGAAACTCTGGGGGACATTATAATTGCCGCTCAGGCGGTGGGAATAAAGGAAATTCCTTTAGACTTCGGAAAGAAGCTGGCAAAAACAGGCTGCGTCTTTCATCCCATTGCAGAACACGCCGCTGTATATGATAAGCAATTTAAGAAATATAAGGAACTATATAAAACATTAAAGCCGCTGTTTTAAAGGACAGCGGCTTTTGACATTACTTTTTCTTTCCCAGGTAAGCGGCTTTTACAGATTCGTCTGCTAAAAGCTCTTTTCCGGAGCCTGTCATAGTGATTTTTCCGGTTTCCAGCACATAGCCAATATCTGCCGTGTGAAGAGCCATGTTGGCATTCTGCTCAATAAGAAGAACAGTTACTCCGTGCTTATTAATCTCTTTAATAATAGAAAAAATGTCCTTTACAATTAAAGGAGCCAGCCCCAGAGACGGCTCATCCATCATTAACAGCTTAGGACGGCCCATTAAAGCCCTGGCTACAGCCAACATCTGCTGCTCGCCGCCGGAGAGCGTGCCGGAAAGCTGCCAGCTTCTTTCTTTCAGTCTGGGGAACAGAGAATACACCCATTCAATGTCGTCCTCCAGGGAATCATTTCTTAAATAAGCCCCGATTTTAATATTTTCCAGTACAGTTAAGTCCGGAAATACACGGCGCCCCTCCGGAACTAAGGTAATGCCCTTAGAAATAATATAAGGAGTATCCTTTTTTGTAATCTCTTCCCCGTCAAATGTAATAGAGCCGAAGGCCGGCTTTACAAGGCCTACAATAGAGCGGAGAGTAGTACTTTTTCCGGCGCCGTTGGCTCCAATAAGAGTTACAATACTTTTGTCAGGAACTTCAAAGGAAATGCCCTTTACTGCCTCAATACCGCCGTAATTTACACGCAAATTGTCAATCTTCAGCATCGTCGCTCACCCCCAGATATGCTTCTATTACACGTTCATTATTCTGGATTTCCTCAGGAGTGCCCTGGGCAATCAGCTTGCCAAAGTCCAAAACATATATTCTGTCAGAAATCTGCATAACAAGATCCATGTGATGTTCAATCATAAATATTGATAAATGGTAATCTTCCTTGATCTGTTTAATAAAATCAGTAAGCTCCTGAGTTTCCTGAGGATTCATTCCCGCCGCCGGCTCATCTAATAAAAGCAGGGAGGGACGGGTGGCCAAAGCTCTGGCAATCTCCAGCCGGCGCTGCAGGCCGTAGGGCAGGGAGGAAGCTACTTCATCTTTTAGATGGGCCAGGCCCTGCATCTCTAAAAGCTCCATAGTTTCCTGGCGCATACGCCGTTCCTCCTTATAATTCAGACCTAAAGTGGCGGAGAAAACGTTTTGACGGGCTCTCATATGCTTGGCAATAAGCACATTGTCAAACACAGTCAGATTTCCGAATAAACGAATATTCTGGAAGGTTCTGGCGATGCCCAGTTTCGTAATTTGGTCAGGAGTGTTTTCTATATGGGGAATCGGTTTTGCAGGTACGTCTCCGGCATAAAAGCGTTTCATTTTTCCCTGAGGCGTATTTGCAAGTATGGTTTTTCCCTGGAAATCAACTTTGCCGTAGGTAGGCTCGTAAATTCCTGTTACACAGTTAAAAGCAGTTGTTTTTCCGGCGCCGTTAGGTCCGATCAGGGCTACAATTTCCCCTTGATTTATGTCTAAAGTCAGACCGTTAACGGCAACGACGCCGCCAAACTGCATGGTAACGTCTTCCATATGTAAAATATTGTCTGCCATTATTCTGCCCCTCCTGTTTTCTTTGCCTTTTTTTTGAGCCTGGCAGGAATGCTTTTTATCAGCCGTCCAAGCCCGTTCCAGGAAAATTCATTGCTGCCCATAATTCCCTTTCTGTAAAACAATACTACAACCATAAGCAGAATAGAGAAAATAACCATACGGAAGCCGGAGCGGAAAAGAGGGATCTCTATGCCGCCGATGGTAAGGGGATTGTCGAAAAATCTTAACCATTCCCGGCCGGCAGTAACTAAAAACGCTCCGATAACGCTTCCTGTTACACTGCCGATTCCTCCTAAAACAACAATAAGGAGAATGTCGTAGGTTAAGGTGATGGAAAATGTTTTGGAATCAATGGAGCGCATAAACATTGCCAAAAGTCCGCCTCCCACACCGGTAAAAAAGGAGGAAATAATAAAGGAAAGCTCTTTATAGCGGAATAAGTTAATGCCCATAGATTCTGCCGCAATTTCATCCTCCCGTATAGCCTTAAAGGCGCGGCCAAAGGAAGACCGGATTAAAAGCACCATTAGGAGAATACATAAGGCGCACAGACCGAAAGCAACAAATAAATTAGGAAAACCGGGAATATTTTTTAAGCCATAGGAGCCATTGGTGATTCTGTTAAATTGAGGGGCTGCAATAAAAGCCCTGATAATCTCAGAAAATCCAAGGGTTGCAATAGCAAGATAATCGCTTTTTAAACGAAGTACAGGGATTCCGATTAAGGCTGCCACAAAGGCGGAAACAAGTCCTGCCAGAATTAAGGCTACCCAGAAGGGAGTATGTACTGTGGCAATGGCATCAGAGATGCCGTCTACGTAATAAACGCTTGGTCTGCTGGCTACAGGTATAGTGAGAATCGCCACTACATATGCGCCGATCGCCATAAATCCGGCCTGGCCCAGGGAAAAAAGCCCTGTAAAACCTGTAAGCAGGTTCATAGAAACAGCTACAACAGCATAAATGGCGCTTCTCTCTAAAATAGAAATCTGATAGCTGTAGGCCGCAGAGTTCATTTGCAGAAACGCAGTTGCGCCTATAACGGCTAAAAGGGCTGCAATAGTCAGGATATGGTTTCTTGTTCTTGTGTTTTTCATATTCATAACAGCCACCTCACACTTTGTCAGTTGTCTTCTCACCAAACAGTCCGGTAGGACGGATCAGAAGCATTACAATTAAAAGAATAAACGTGAACGCGTCGCTGAAAGTAGAGTATCCCATAGCCACCAAAGCAGTTTCGCCAAGTCCCAGAATAAAGCCTCCGATTACTGCGCCGGGGATGCTTCCGATGCCGCCGAACACAGCGGCCACAAAGCACTTTAATCCTGGCAGGGAGCCGGAGAAGGGGAATACAGTCATACGGTCTGTAAAATAAAGAATAGAACCTACCGCTGCCAAAAGAGAGCCTACGGCAAAGGTAAAAGAAATAATTCTGTTGATTTTAATTCCCATTAAGGACGCTGTTTCGTAATCCTTAGATACGGCCCGCATAGCCATGCCGATTTTAGTGTGATTGATTAAAGCCATTAATCCAAATACAATTATTAATGTAAGTACTGGAGTCAGGAATGTAACAAGAGAAGCGGACAGACCGCCGATCTGATAAATTTTCTTTAATAACGGAATTTCCGGATATCCCTTTGGAAGGGCTGTAAATAAATAGGTAGCCAGATTTTGAAGTAAGTAGGAAACGCCGATAGCCGAGATCATAACAGACATTCTGGGAGCGCTTCTTAAAGGTCTGTACGCCACCCGCTCAATAGAAACGCCTAAGATTACTGTTACTATCAAAACCACGGGAATTGCAATAAACCAGGGCATACTGGCCATAGCAAAAATCATAAAGTAGCCGGCCATCATAAAAATATCGCCGTGAGCAAAATTAATCAGGCGGAGTATGCCGTAAACTAAAGTGTAGCCGATTGCAATAAGGGCATAAGCGCCGCCTAGAGAAATACCAGTAAGACATTGCTGTAAAAAGGTTGTCAGTGTCATGGAAGGCCTCCTGTGTCACAAAATGGAAGGGAGCGGTGCAGGTCTTGCATCATTCCCCTCCCCAGTGTTTTTTATTACTGAATAGTAGTTGTTGTAAGGAATTTAAAGGTGCCGTCTTCAATAGTCTTAATGAAGGCCATATCTTTCTTGGCGTCGCCGTTTTCGTCAAAGGAAATAGTTCCTGTTACGCCGTCTACAGTAATTCCTGCAAGGGCGTCTCTGATAGCGGTAGTATCTGTAGAACCGGCTGCTTCAATAGCAGTAATGGCGCTAAGGTAAGCGTCATAGCCTAAAGCAGAAACTGCAGGAATGATTTCTTCCTGTTTGTTTTCCTTTAAGAATTCTTTAAATCCGGTGATGAAAGCGGCAGCCTCGTCGTTAGCCGGTTCAGACTCGTCAAAGAATGTGGAAAGCACAACGCCCTCAGCGTCAGCGCCTGCATTTTCAATAATTGTAGAGTTTTCCCATGTGTCCCCTGCTGCAATTGTTGCAGTAATTCCCAGTTCTCTTGCCTGCTTAATAATCAAAGGAGCAGTAGTAATAGAGGACGGTGCAAAAATAATATCAGGGTTAGCTGCTTTTATATTTGTAAGAATGGCCTTAAAGTCTGTCTGGTTCGTCTGGAACTGTTCTTCACTGACTACCTGGCCGCCTAAGTCAATAAATGCTGATTTAAAGAATGAGCCTAAGCCTGAGGAGTAGTCGTCTCCCAACTGAGTAATAACTGCAGCTGTTTTGGCGTTATTTTGAATTGCGTAGTTGGCCATTACTGTGCCCTGGAAAGGATCAATAAAGCAGGTGCGGAAATAGTAGTCGTTTCCCTGTGTAACCTGAGGATTTGTACAGGAACAGCCGATAGCAGGGATTTTGGCGTCGGCGAAAATCTGTCCTGCTGCAATAGATACGCCGGAACCGTAGCTTCCCAAAACTACAGAAACCTTATCGCTGACCAGCTTTTGAGCGGCGTTTACAGCCTCTGTTTTATCTGATTTGTTGTCTACCTCCACCAGCTCTACCTTGTACTCCTCGTCTCCGATTTTTACAGTGGGATGCATTTTATTGGCATAGCGGATACCTAAAACCTCCTGGAAGCCGCCGCCTCCGTTTTCACCGGTGGTAGGCTCAAAAACACCGATTTTAATTACCTTCTCATCAGATTCAGAGGAAGATGAGGAGCCGCCTCCACAGCCGGCTAAGGATGCAGCGGCAAGAGCGGCCGCCATAGTAACAGATAAAAATTTCTTGATTTTCATAATATGTACCTCCCTATATATGTTCACGTGAAAAAGACAAGCGTTCGCCTTGTAAGAACACGTTTTTATCATTATAGCAGGGTAAAGTAAAAAAGCAAGAAAAAATTTAAATTTTATTTATTTTGTTTTTCCAGGGAAGACATTTTTTACATAAATGTTTGTGTTTTTACGATTTTTTAGTAAAAATTAAGATTGCGCAGAAAAAGAATGTGGAGTATACTGAGAAAAAAGTGAAAATGTTTTCAGGGAGGTGGAGGCAGTGACAATTAAAGAAATAGCCAAGCTGGCAGGAGTTTCTAACGCGGCAGTGTCCAGATATTTAAACAACGGATATGTTAGTGACGAAAAGAAAGAGGCAATTCGCACAGTAATTGAACAGACTGGCTTTGTGCCCTCTGCCCACGCCCAAATGTTAAGAAGCAGAAAAACAAGACTGATCGGCGTAATCCTGCCTAAAATCAATTCTGACTCCACCAGCAGAACAGTGGCGGGAATTAATAAGGTGCTTTCTGCCAAGGGATTTCAGATACTGTTAGCAGATACAGAGAATCAGCCGGAAAAGGAAATCGACTATTTAAATTTATTTCAGAACCATCAGGTAGACGGGATTATATTAATTGCAACTATTGTGACGGCAAAACACAGGGAACTGTTAAAAAATATGGACAGTCCTGTAGTAGTGATCGGACAAAAGGTGAAGGAAGTTTCCTGCATATATAATGACGAAGTAGATATGGCCAGGGAAATTGCCTTGCTTCTTCCGGAAAAAGGCAGGAAGCATATTGGCTGCCTGACAGTGACGGAAAAAGATAAGGCGGTGGGAAAAGACAGGCTGAGAGGATTTATGGAGGCAATGGGGGAGTACGGGCTGGAAGAAAACGTATATAAAGAGGAGTGTGGGTTTTCTATAGAGGAAGGCCGCAAGGGGGCGGAAAGGCTGCTGAAGGCTCACTGCGATATAGACGGAATTTTCTGCGCCACAGACGCCATAGCTATTGGTGCCATGGAAGCTGTCAGAGAAGCGGGGAAAAAGATTCCCCAGGATATTAGCATTGTAGGGGTAGGCAATACAGAGCTGTCTCAGATATGCAGTCCCAGATTAACAACAGCTCATTTACATTTTATGACAAGAGGAATGGAGGCGGCCAGAATTATGTTGGACATGCTGGAGGATGGCGAAAAAGTGAAAAAACAAATTCAGCTGGGCCATAAAATTGAAAAAAGAGAATCAGTGTAAAAGAAAAGGGAAGCAGTTTTGTAGTAAATGTACAAAAACGCTTCCTGTTTTTTATAACCATTTACAGTTTACAGAATGAGTGAATCAGTGTTATAATCCAAATATGTGAAAACGATATCATATAAAAAATAAAATAAAAATGGAGGAATTGCTTTGAGAAAACAGAATATTTAAATAAAATAAAGGAGTATTGAATTTGAATTAAAGAAATCAATATGAAAATGTTATCATTAAAAAGGGATTCTGACAAAAACAAAATTTAAGGGAAGGAAAGGGAAAAGGAAATGGATTACAATAGGACGGCAAAAGAAATTTTGGAAAAGTTAGGCGGCAAGGAAAATCTGGTATCTGCAGCCCACTGTGCAACTAGACTGCGCCTTGTAATTGCAGATAATGAAAAATGTGATAAAAAGGCAGTGGAAAACGTAGACGGAGTAAAAGGCGTGTTTGAGGCCTCAGGGCAGCTGCAGATTATTTTGGGAACAGGAGTTGTCAATAAGGTTTACGACCAGTTTATTCTGCTGGCAGGGATTTCAGAGGCCAGCAAAGAGGACGTGAAACAGGCTGCGGCGGCAAAACAAAATGTTTTTATGAGAGGAATTAAAACATTAGGAGACATTTTTGTGCCTATTATCCCCGCCATTGTAGCCAGCGGCTTTCTTATGGGTATAATGGAAGCCATGAATTTCATGGTGAATAATGGATTCCTTTCTATTAACACAGACGGTTCCCTGTACCAGTTTGCAGTATTGTTCAGCAATGTGGCTTATGTATTTCTACCTATATTAATTGCCTTCAGCGCAGCCAGAACATTTGGCGCCAACCCGTTTTTAGGAGCGGTTATCGGTATGATTATGATTCACCCGAATCTGCAGAATGCATGGACAGTAGCAACAGAAGGCGTACTTTCTACACAGCCTGTATTTTTTGGACTTTATTCTATTAAAATGGTAGGTTATCAGGGCCACGTAATCCCTGTTATTATAGCTGTCTGGGTGCTGGCTTTTATTGAAAAACGTCTTCATAAGCTGGTTCCCGCAATGCTGGATTTATTTGTAACTCCTTTAGTCAGCGTATTTGTAACAGGATATTTAACATTAGCAGTGATTGGCCCTGTATTCGTTACCTTGGAAAATGGGATTCTGGACGGAATTCAGTGGCTGTTAACTCTTCCATTTGGACTGGGAAGTCTTGTTATGGGCGGCGCCTACGCCACAACAGTAGTATCAGGAATTCATCATATGTACACAGTAATCGACTTAGGACAGCTGTCAAAATTTGGTTTAACCTTCTGGCTGCCCTTAGCCTCAGCAGCCAATGTAGGGCAGGGCGCAGCCGCCCTGGGAGTAGCTTTTAAAACAAAACAGGGAAAAATTAAATCTCTTGCTCTGCCGTCAGCTCTCAGCGCATTTATGGGAATTACAGAGCCGGCGATTTTCGGTGTAAATTTGCGCTTTTTCAAGCCATTTGTGGCAGGCTCCATAGGCGGCGCCCTGGGAGCGTTATATGCTTCTATTGTAGGACTGGGAGCTACAGGCACTGGAGTTACAGGAATTTTCGGCATACTGCTTCACCTGCACAGACCTCTTCAGTATATTATTACCATGTTAATTGCAGCAGGGTCAGCATTTGTAATTTCTTATATTATGTACAAGGATCAGCCGGAGGAGTGATTTTAATATGAATATGTTAACCAGAGAATTAAAGAAGTTAACAGACAAAGCTGAAAAAGAAGCAGCCAGTAAAGAAAAAGACAAATGGTATCCCCTATATCATCTGGCTCCTCCTCAAGGGTGGTTAAATGATCCCAACGGGCTGTGTCAAAAGGAGGGGGTATACCATGGGTTTTTCCAGTACTCTCCCCTCAGCCCGGAGGGAGGACTAAAGTTCTGGGGGCACAGCGTCAGCCGTGATTTGTTTTCCTGGGAGTACCAGGGAGCCGCTTTATATCCGGATCAGCCTTTTGACTGCCATGGAGTATATTCCGGGTCAGCTTTTGTGGAAGACGGAAAAATCCGTATATATTATACAGGAAATGTAAAAGAGGACGGAGATTTCGATTATATACGAAAAGGGCGGCAAGGCAATTTAGTGATGACGGAAACAGAGGACGGAAAAAATTTTTCAGCTAAAAAATGGCTGATGAAAAATGAAGATTATCCTTCTGACTGCACTTGCCATGTGAGAGATCCTAAGGTGTGGAAGCAGGATGGGCTCTATTATATGGTTCAGGGGGCCAGAAATGAAAAAGAGTACGGAGAAGTACTTCTTTATAAAAGCCAAGACGGAGAAAACTGGACCTTGGCAAACCGTTTTAAAACAGAGCAAAAAATGGGATATATGTGGGAATGTCCTGATTTCTTTTCCTTAAACGGGCAGAGAATTTTATCTGTCTCCCCTCAGGGCATGGAGCATGAGGAGGCCAGATTTCAAAATACTTATGAATCAGGCTGGTTTCCTTTTTATGGAGAGCTGGAGGGCAGCTACTTATTAGGGGAATTTGAAGAGTGGGACTATGGATTTGACTTCTATGCGCCTCAAACATTTCTGGATGAAGAAGGCAGAAGGATTCTGATAGGCTGGATGGGTATGCCGGATACCCCTGAGTTTGTCAACCCTACCGTTGCTTATGGGTGGCAGCACATAATGACTGTCCCAAGAGAGCTTACGTGGGAAAACGGAAGAGTATTTCAGTTTCCTGTGGAAGAAATTTCCGCCAGAAGAGGCGGGAAATCTAAGTTGAAAGCAGGAGAAGCCACAGCGGTGGAAACAGCCTGGGATTTGGAGGTTCATGTTTTTAAAAATCAGGACTTTGCTATAAATCTATCAGAAGGTCTTAAACTTTGGCGAAACAGCCGGCTGGGAATTTTTGCTATGGAGTTTACAGGGCCGGCTGGGGCAGGCAGAACGATGCGCAAAGTGAAATTAGATCAAATCACAGATTTAAGAATCCTGGGGGACGCTTCCAGTATAGAAATATTTATCAACCAGGGAGAAAAAGCTATGAGCACCCGCTATTATCCGGAAGAAAAACGGGAGATTACAATAACAGGCGGAGCAGAGGCTGTATTGTACAGCTTAAAATAATATAGAGACTGCTGCAGGCATAATCAGAGAAATCATTTTGATTGGGCTGTGGCAGTCTCTTTTTTTGTGTCTAAAAAGTCTTGACAAAAAAAGTTTTTATGATAATATAACCTGACTTTGGTATCAGAGATTAAAAAATAGTGCAAACTTTAAGGTTTAGAAGGACTGCTAGCGGCAGTCCTTCTGTGTTTGTTATTATAGTTTATAATTAAAAATGGTGTTTATTTGAGTTTCAGATAGAAAGTNAACCTGACTTTGGTATCAGAGATTAAAAAATAGTGCAAACTTTAAGGTTTAGAAGGACTGCTAGCGGCAGTCCTTCTGTGTTTGTTATTATAGTTTATAATTAAAAATGGTGTTTATTTGAGTTTCAGATAGAAAGTAATTCGTTAAAGGAAGATGAAATTTATCAGCTAGGTCATTTATAAAAGTACAATCCCTTGTGGTGTTTATATATTTATGTTCGCCTTTTGTTACCCTGAAATCTTTAATGAATCTAAATATATCTGAAGTTGAATATTTTTCATCCAGTATCTTAAATTGAAAAATCCTCTCTAAGAGAACTGTTAAATAGCAAATCAAAAAGTGGCCTTTAATCGTATTTTCTTTTTGAAGAAATACCGGCCGTGCATCCAGGTCTGATTTCATAATCTTAAAGGATTCTTCAATTCTCCACAGATTATGGTAAGTACAGTAAATATCCTGATCTGTCATCTGGGTTTCGGATGTGACCAGAAGATTGTATCCGGCAAGTTCGAGGTCCTTATCGATGGCAGCCTGATTAATCCTTGTTTTTGCTTTATTTCCTGTTTTATCTGTGAAATCCACATATTTTCCTGCTTCTCCAAAGTCATTCCTTTTGGCTTGTGACAGGGTAAGTGCTTTTGCTTTTTCTACAAGGCGGTTTATTTCATATCTTTTTTTTGCAGCAAGGGAAGGATTGTAGGTAACCAGGCGTTTCTCTGTAAGCATAATGGTCTGTTTTTTTCCGTTATACTCTATGGAATAAGGAAAAGTATCAATACAGCTTTTATAGCGGTATAAAAGTTTTCCGCTTTTATCTTTGACATCTTTGTAATCCTGTTCTAATAATACCCAGGTTTTTTCTGTCGAAGGCAAGGTTTTTACAGATTTTGAAAACAGATAACCATCTCCATTCTGTTTTGAAAACGCAATGTTTTGTGCACAATTAAGTCCTTTGTCTGCGACATGGATGGTTTTTCCCATGATATTGTTCCTATTTTTAAGTCCATCAATCACATCACGTAGAATGGGTTTTTCTGACTCATTTCCCGGATACATCTTCATACCGACCGGAATCTGGTTCCGATCCAAAAGGAGCCCAAGACCGATGATGGGTTCCTTTTTGTTTTCTTTGCTCGGTCCTTTTTTTCTGAAATCATCCTCCCTGTCTATTTCAAAATAGAAATTCGTACAATCAAAGTAAGAGTTTGAAGTATCCAGTCCATAAACAGCCGCAGTTTGTACAGTAAAGATCTCGATAAACTTTTCATAGTTTTCTCCCAAAAAGGCAAGACCATCAAGAAGCTGATCATAGGAATAATGCGACGAATGGTACAGATTGGGAAGCACATCGTGGAATGTCCTGTTTTTACTGCATGGGCATACACCTCTTGCGTAGACTAATGTAGAAATCAATTCATAAAGATCGAACTGAAAATCATATGTAAGATGAAAATAATTCACATACTTTTGGATTTTTAATTTCTCAAGGATTGCTTTCAGTGGAAAGTATCCAAGATAAAGAGTTGGAGAAATGTCAGAAATTTTGCGGACACCTTCTTCTTTTCGTTGCTGGTTTAAGAGAGCTACTTCTTGTTGGTAAAAAGAGATTGGATCTTCCATGCCGTTCTTTTTCAGTGTTTCTACAGAGCCAAGGGATTTGTAGCATTTGTGAGCTGCCCCCTTTTTTTCCTGATTATAAAAACTGTCATAAATCGCAAGATAAGTTCTGCCTTTTAAAGTTGTCTTTTTTAAAAAATATGCCATAGAATCCCTCCTCAAAAAGATAGCACCACTAACACTATTAGTATATCGCAAAAAAAGAATTTTGAAAAGTTTTTTTGCAATAAAAAAAGCCTTATTTAAAGGCATTTGTGAGGCTTCAGAGCAGAAAATACTCCTAAAGATTTCTAGTGCTAACTTCTAAAGACGGGAAATCATTTTGATTGGGCTGTGGCAGTCTCTTTTTTTGTGTCTAAAAAGTCTTGACAAAAAAAGTTTTTATGATAATATAAACATATGAATAGTTGTTCATATGATAATTGGTGTAGTAAACGGGGAAGAGGAGGAAATTATGGCTTACAGAAAAGACAGTGATCAGGTGGAGCAATGCGACTTTATCCATGTCCATGAAAAGATTGTAGAAAAAGTCAATAAAGCTATGCCCAAAGAGGAGCAGCTTCAGGACCTGGCTGATTTTTTTAAGATTTTTGGCGATTCAACCAGAATCAGGATTTTATATGTACTAAGCCAGTCGGAGATGTGCGTCTGTGATATTGCAAGTCTTTTAGGCATGGGCCAGTCGGCGATTTCCCACCAGCTGCGAGTGTTAAAGCAAATGAGGCTGGTGAAATACAGAAGAGACGGAAAAACAGTATTTTATTCTCTGGCAGACAGTCACATTGAGACAATCCTGGCTCAGGGAATGGAGCATATTGAAGAATAATATTAAAAAACCAGAATAAAAGGAGGATACAAAAATGAAAAAGATTGTGAAAATGGAAGGTTTATGCTGCGCTAACTGTGCTGCTAAAATTGAGGAAGGAATTAAAAAGCTTTCAGGAGTAAAAGAGGTTTCTCTCAGCTTTATGACCCAGAGACTTGTTATGGAAGTAGAGGACGGAAAAGAAGAAGAGATTCTTGCAGAGGCTGAGAAAATTAAAAATAAAATTGAGCCGGAGGCCGGCTTTAAGGTGCTTAGATAAACGAGACTGATATAAAGGAGATGCCATATGGAAAAGAAACAAAAGGTTATGGCGAAAAGGCTGATAGTCAGCGCAGTATTAATGATTGCAGGCGTAATATTGGAGAAGCAGTCTTCCTGGGCGTGGCTCCCATATGTGCTGGCTTATTTGGTGGCGGGCTATGATATTCCTTTAAAGGCCCTGAGAAATATAAAGAACGGACAGATCTTCGACGAAAATTTCTTAATGACCATTGCCACATTCGGCGCTTTATTTGTAGGGGCCCTGGAAGAAGCAGTTGCCGTTATGCTGTTTTATCAGATTGGGGAGCTGTTTAACGATTACGCAGTAGGAAAGTCCAGAAAGTCTATTACAGCTCTTATGGACATTAACCCGGATTACGCTAACCTGCTAAAGGACGGCCAGGAAGAACAGGTAGATCCTTATGAGGTGCAGGTAGGAGATATGATTGTCGTTAAACCAGGCGAAAAGGTGCCTTTAGACGGCGTAGTAATAAAAGGAAGCTCTACATTAGATACAAAGGCGCTGACAGGAGAATCTCTTCCTGTGGAAGTTGAAGAAGGCCAGGATGTAATCAGCGGCACCATTAATCTAAACGGAGTGCTGGAGGTAAAGGTAACTAAGCTGTTTGATGATTCTACTGTGGCAAAGATTCTGGAATTAGTGGAGAACGCCAGCTCCAGAAAGTCCAGGGCAGAGAATTTTATAACAAAATTCGCCCGTGTATACACGCCTATCGTAGTATTTTTAGCTTTGTTTTTCGCCATAGTGCCTCCTGTATTTTTTAATCAGGAATGGAGCGTCTGGATATACAGGGCCTGCAGTTTCTTAGTTGTATCCTGCCCCTGCGCCCTTGTAATTTCAGTGCCTTTAAGCTTTTTCGGAGGTCTTGGAGCGGCTTCCAAGGAAGGAATACTGCTGAAGGGAAGCAATTATCTGGAGGCTGTTGCAGGACTTGAGACAGTAGTATTTGACAAAACAGGAACCTTGACTACAGGTAAATTCCAGGTAACAGAGATTCACCCGGAAAACGGGGATTCTAAAGAACTGATTAAACTTGCCGCTTTAGGAGAATACCACTCCAATCATCCCATTGCTTCTTCTGTAAAAGAGGCGTATGGCCAGGAAATTCTGGCGGAGCAGGTTTGCGAGACAGAAGAATTAGCCGGCAAAGGAATACATGCTGTTGTTATGGATGCAGGCCGGCAGAGAAATCTGTTTATAGGAAATAAAAAATTAATGGATTCCTGCAAAGTCCTTTGCCAGGAAGTAAAGGATATTTTAGGCACAGTATTGTATGTTGCCGAGGATAATCAATATTTAGGGTATATAGTGATTGCAGATACAATCCGCCAGGATGCGCCGGAGGCCGTAAAACGGCTGAGGAAAGCAGGCGTTGAAAAAATGGTAATGCTTACAGGAGACAGACAGGAGGTAGGAAACGCAGTTGCAGAAAAACTAGGACTGGATCAGGCCTATGGAAACCTGCTGCCTGGAGACAAGGTGGATAAAGTAGAGGAGCTTTTAAAACAGCGTCCAGAAGGCAAGGCATTAGGCTTTGTAGGAGACGGAATTAACGACGCCCCTGTTTTAGCAAGGGCGGACGTGGGAATCGCCATGGGCGGAATTGGATCTGACGCAGCTGTGGAGGCGGCAGATATGGTTATTATGACAGATGAGCCGTCTAAAATTGGAGACGCCATTGCTATTGCCAGAAAAACTATGGGAATTGTAAAACAGAATATTGTGTTCGCCATTGGGATAAAGGTGCTGGTACTGATTCTTACAGCTTTGGGAATGGCCTCTATGTGGGCGGCTGTTTTTGCAGACGTAGGAGTATCTGTGCTGGCTATTATGAATTCCATCAGAGCCCTTTACTACAAAAAATAGTAATGAAAAAAGCTGATGTTATTGTAAAAATTTAAATGGTTAAATGGGCGCTGCAAAATAAAAGAATGGTTCTATTTATTTTGCAGCGCCCATATTTTTTTCAATCTTTTTAAATATATACCAAAGGGTTTTACAGACAGGTCCGATTTACAATTTTGTCCTTGTATGATAAAATGAGGCAAGAGAAAAACAGTACCAGATGAAAGGGAGAGGACCATGAGCAGATATACAAAGGAGGATATTTTCAGGCTGGTTGAGGAAGAGGATGTAGAGTTTATACGTTTGCAGTTTACAGACATTTTCGGGGTGCTGAAAAATGCGGCGATTACCTCTGGTCAGCTGAAGCGGGCGTTAAATAACAGATGTATGTTTGACGGCTCTGTAATAGAAGGATTTGTGCGCATAGAAGAGTCGGACATGTATTTGTATCCGGATCTGGATACATTTGAAATCTTTCCCTGGCGGCCTCAGCAGGGAAAGGTGGCCAGACTGATTTGTGATGTGCGCAGGCCTGGAGGCCAGCCCTTTGAGGGAGATCCCAGATATGTGCTGAAGCAGGCGATCAAAGAGGCGGCGGACATGGGATATGAATTTCATGTAGGGCCGGAATGCGAATTTTTCCTGTTTCACACAGATGATGAGGGAAATCCTACTACCAATACCCACGAAAAGGGCAGCTATTTTGACGTAGGTCCCTTAGATTTGGCAGAGAACGTGAGAAGAGATATTGTGCTGGCTTTAGAGGACATGGGTTTTGAAATCGAAGCTTCATACCACGAAATGTCCCACGGGCAGCATGAAATAGACATTCAGTCTGCCCCTGCTCTGGAGGCTGCAGATAAAATTATGACCTTTAAAATGGCTGTAAAAAATATTGCCAAGCGCCATGGGCTCCACGCCACATTTATGCCTCAGCCTGTGGAGGGAACCAATGGTTCAGGTCTTCATTTAAACATGTATTTAACAGATAAAAGCGGAAAAAATGTGTTTGAAGATCTGCAGGACAAGCTGGGATTAAGTAAAACCGCGTACCAGTTTATTGCAGGGCTTTTGGAGCATTCAGAGGAGATTGCTTTGCTGACAAATCCTCTGATTAATTCATATAAAAGGTTAATACCTAGCCACGACGCGCCTAATTATATAGCTTGGTCAGAACATTCTAACAGAAGCGCCCTGATTCGGATTCCTCCTTCAGAGGGGGAGAATACCAGAATAGAGCTGCGTTCCCCTGATTCCGCCGCCAACCCGTATTTGGTGCTGGCCGCATGTTTGGCGGCAGGGCTGGACGGCATCAGGAAAAATTTAGAGCCTGCTGCCAGCGTAGATGAAAATATATACGCAATGTCCAAGGAGGAAAGGCGTGCCAGAGGAATTAAAACTCTTCCGGAAAGTCTGGAGGCTGCAGTAAAGATATTCAGAAAAAGCAGATTTTCAGAAAAAGTGCTGGGCAGCCATATTTTCAGCAAATATTTGGAGGCAAAGGAAAAAGAGTGGAATGCCTTCCGCGTTCATGTGACAGATTGGGAAGTGAAGGAGTATTTGAGAAAATATTAGCTTTCAGAAAAACAACAGGAACAAGAAGCGGGAGGTGGACAGGTGACCAATGTTTTAGTGGCGTTTTCCAGGCCGGAGAACGGCAGAAATATTAAAAATATATTGATTAAAAATGGTTACCATGTAGTAGCTGTCTGCGCTTCCGGGGCCCAGGCTCTTTCAAATGCCAGCGATTTGGGAAGCGGAATTTTAGTATGCGGCGCCAGATTTGAAGATATGGTGGCCGAGGAGCTTTGCCAGTGTTTGCCGGAAGGCTTTTCTGTTTTAATTATTGCCCAGGCCAGCAGTATGCTGGAGGGCCCTCCGGCAGGAGCCGTATTCCTGGAGATGCCTTTAAAGGTTCACGAGCTTGTAAATACAATGGAAATGATGGCAAGAGAACAGGTACAGAGAAGGCGGCGGAAAAGATCAGTGCCCAGGCAGAAAAATGAGGAAGAAAAGCGATTGATTCTTCAGGCTAAGAAAATGCTGATGGAGCGCAACCATATGACAGAGGAGGAGGCTCACCGGTTTATTCAAAAAAGCAGTATGGACAGCGGAAGCGGTATGTGGGAAACTGCCCAGTGGATTTTAGGGATGAGAGTGTAAAGATAGGAGAAAATTGTTGTGAGATTTACAAAGATGCATGGAATTGGAAATGATTATGTTTATGTAGATTGTTTTCAGGAGGAGGTGGCAGATCCGGCAGCTGCCGCAATAAAAGTCAGCGACCGCCATTTTGGAATTGGTTCTGACGGTTTAATTCTTATAAAGCCGTCCTCTGTGGCAGATTGCCAGATGGATATGTATAATTTAGACGGCTCCAGAGGGGCTATGTGCGGAAACGGCGTCCGATGCGTGGGAAAATATGTATATGATCACGGCATTGTGTCTTCAGATAAAACAAGCATTACTGTGGAAACCTTGTCTGGAATTAAGTATTTAAAGCTGAATGTGGAAAATGGAAAGGTAAAAACAGTGACAGTAGATATGGGGCAGCCTAAAACTACGTCAAAAATCAGGGAAACATTAACAGCTGAGGGAAAAAACTACGAATTTACAGGTGTTTCTATGGGAAATCCTCATGCAGTGCTATTTTTAGAGGGAAACAATTTAAATCATCTGGCTGCAGGCCCTCTTTTGTCCAGCAGAATTAAACGGGCGGGCGGTTTGGGAGACGCGATTTTAGATACATTAAATCTGGAGAGCATTGGTTCTAGATTTGAGTTTCATAAAAGGTTCCCGGACAGAACAAACACAGAATTTATTGCTGTGAGAGATGAGACGCATCTTCAAATGCGGGTTTGGGAAAGAGGCTCCGGCGAAACTCTGGCCTGCGGCACAGGAGCATGTGCCAGCGCTGTGGCTGCAGTGCTTAACGGCTATGCAGAAAAGGACAAAAATATAACGGTCAGTCTTTTAGGCGGCCAGCTGGTGATCTTTTGGGACAGTAAAACAGACCATGTGTTTATGACAGGGGAAGCAGAAGAGGTTTTTCAGGGAGAAATTAAATTGTAGATAAATTTCTTCCTGAAGAGGGTTCAAAATCGGACTCTTCTTACATATGCTATTATAGAATAGAATATGTAAGGAGAGTCTTTAATTTGGAGACAAAAAAGCGAATTGTAATAGATGCCGGACACGGCGGCGCTGAGCCAGGTGCAATTTATGAAGGAAGAAAGGAAAAGGATGACAACCTAAGGCTGGCCCTTGCTGTGGGAAGACTTTTGGAGGATGCCGGGGCGGATGTATTTTACACCAGAGTAAACGATGTATTTGACAGCCCTCTGGAGAAGGCGCAGATGGCGAATGAGGCAGAAGGGGATTTCCTGATTTCCATTCACAGAAACGCCATGCCACAGCCGGGCACAGGCTCAGGAATATTAAGCCTGGTTTACCAAATGGGAGGACCGGCGGAAAGAGTGGCTCAGTCTATTAACGGAGAGCTGGCGCAGTTAGGGTTTCAGGATCTGGGAATCGCAGAAAGACCGGGATTAGTAATCCTCAGACGTTCTAATATGCCGGCAGTACTTGTGGAGGCCGGATTTATTGACAACATATCTGACAACGAACAGTTTGATAATCAGTTTAACCAAATTGCTCAGGCCATTGCAGACGGAGTCTTAAAAGCAGCTGCCCAGGAAGGGGCAAGGGAGCCGGAATTTTATCAGGTTCAGGTTGGGGCTTATGAAAATAAGGCAATGGCCGCCGCCCTTACAAGAGAGCTGCAGTCTAAAGGCTATCCGGCGTTTATGGTATACCAGGACGGCTATTATAAGGTTCGGGTAGGCGCATTTTTAAATATGGATAACGGAGTAAATATGGAGAGGGAGCTGAGAAGAAATGGCTACCCCACTATGCTTATAAGGGAAAAGAAAATCGGGTGACAGTGAAGAAAAAACATGGTATAATTGTATAAGAAAAAATACAAGGGGAGGGATGATTTATGGAGGAGAAAAAACTGATTATTACCATTGGCAGACAGTACGGCAGCGGCGGCTCTGAGATAGGAGGAAAGCTGGCTGAGGCGCTGGGGCTGAATTTTTACGATAAGAATATTCTCCGTATGAATTCCAATGAAAGCGGAATTAAGGAAAGCTACTTTCACCTGGCTGATGAAAAAGCAGGCAATAAGCTTTTATACCGGATTATAAGCAGCATGACCCCGGAAAAAAAGGAGCCGTCCTTTGGTTCTGATTTGGTGTCTGCAGACAATCTGTTCCGTTTTCAGTCAGAGGTAATCCGCAAGCTGGCAGGAGAAGAGTCCTGCGTCATTATAGGACGTTGTGCAGATTATGTGCTGGCCGGCACAGAAGGATTGATCAGAATATTCCTGTACGGAAATATGGAATCCAGAGCAGAAAGACTTGTAAAAAAAGGTCTTTGCACATCCTCTGACGCCTTGAAGACCATTAAAAGAGTAGACAGAGAAAGAAGAGATTATTATAGGTATTATACAGGTAAGGACTGGAGCAGTCCTGAAAATTATGATTTACTTTTAAACACTTCTTTTTTAACTGTGGAGGAAGTAGTTGAAGCCATCAAAGGCTATGTTAAGATGAAAGGTTTTTCTGTATAACTATAAATGTAAAAATCCATAACAGAGGCTGATGAGGCAGCCGCTGAATTAATATCAGAAGATTCACTGATAATTTGGCGGCAGTCTCATCAGTCTTTTTTATTTCACGCGTTCCTCGTTTCATAAAAAACTACGGGAACCCCGAACTCCGCTATCGCTTCGTTTGGGTAGCAAATAGTTTCGCACGCCGTGCTCAACTATTTTTTATAATTTCTTCATTTTTCAATCACAATTTTATCACAAATTAAATGTAATATATGATCTATCAACAAGGCAAAAGCCTTTTTACATAGATATCATTTCATTTCTCCCCATTAACAGTCCGGTACCCCTACCGGGCTTTTTTTATGTAATTAGGAAGGTTCTCCTATTACATAAAGAGCCCTCCAGGCAGGATGCGCCCTCTGCATTCTATAAAAACAGCGGGAACTTTAACCTAATTTTTGAACTAAAAATGCTGAAAATGCCATACATATAATTCCAGATACGATTTCAATAAGGTTAGTTTCTGATATGGGAATTCCCCATAAAATTACAACAGGGGAGGACAAAACAAGTCCCAGAATACCGCAATATGTAATACTTTCATGCTCTTTTAAAAGCGCTTCTACCATTTTAGCGCAGAGAAAAATCCCTGCTAATAGACCTGCCCCGCATGGCAAAAGAATTTTCTGCTCTACCATTATTTGTTCAGGGTTGAATGTGAAAAGGCCTATTTGAAAGCGGTTTACAGAAGCTAAAATAGGCTGGTAATATCCCATCATCATAAGCAGCATAGTTCCGCTGACTCCTGGAATTACCATGGCGGCGGCGTAAATAAAGCCGGAGGACAGAAGACAAAGGATTACAGAGATCTGATTTCCCTCTCCAGCTAAAAAGGCTTCTGATAAGCCTGGGACTCCTTCCCTATCTCCGCCTGAAATAGTAATAATCAGCATAACGCAGAAGATTACAACCATGGTACAATAACCCTTTATACCAGTGCGGCCTAAATCTGCTTTTTGTTTTAAAGTGGGAAATCCTCCTAAAATCAGGCCAATAAATGTTAAGCTGGTGGCTAAGGGCAGTTTTACAAACAGCACTTCTATAATAAAAGCCAGCCCTCCCATACCTGCAATCATACCCAGTCCATAAGGAAATAAGGTCTTTATACTTTCCCGTGTTTCTGAGGTTAAATGAGTAAGGGCGTGTATAATCTTGTCATACACGCCCATAGAAACAGCCAAGGTTCCTCCGCTGACTCCCGGCACAATACCAGCTACGCCAATAAGAATCCCCCGGAAAATTTCTTTTAAATATTTCATAGATTGTTCCGCCTTTTACTCTCTTATTTTTATATATACGGAACAGTTTGTTTTTATTCTAATCATGGAAGATAAAAAGCAGTAACATTGGCAAAGCAGTTTAGGATTTCTCCATTTTCAGCAAAATATCTAAAATTTCTTTTACATTTTGAATATGGTAATCAGCCAGATGCTGATCAAAATGAAAGCTGCTGTCATATAAAGCCGCCACTGTCATCCCAGCTCTTTTTGCAGCCAGAATCCCATAAGGGGAGTCCTCTACAACGAAACACTCATTTTCTTTTACTCCCAGTTTTTTTGCAGTATAATGATAGATTTCAGGATCTGGCTTGCTCATAGTAAACTGGTCGCCGCTGACTAATGTGTCAAAATAGCTGTAAATACTGTTGACCTTCATAACTTTCTCTACTACGTCAATTTGAGTGGAGGACGCCACCGCCAGTTTATACCCCTGGTTTTTCAACGCGTCCAGCACTGATTTAATCTCAGGTCTAAAAATAGATTGGTAATCTGTATTTGTAAACAGATCTATTTTTTCCTTAAATTCTGTTCTCAATTCCTGCCATGTTTGTCCATTGTCCACCGCCTTTTCCATTACGGACCAGGCGTCCTTTTTGGTGGCTCCCACCATGGGAAACAGCTGTTTGTATGTTACGTCAGGATTTTTCTTTTTTGCATATTCCCACTGAATTTTTAAGTAAACAGGCTCGCTGTCTACAATCACCCCGTCCATATCAAAAATCACTGCTTTTATCATTCTTATCCTCCATAATCGTTTAGTCTTGGAAAGAATTATAGCAAATATACGAAAGGATTACCATAGCTGAGAAAATTTTATTCCAGCCTGGAGATACGGCGGGGCATATTGATATCTGGGCTTTCTGAAATCTAGAGGCCTGCTGCCGTAAGGCGTTTCAGCCGTCGGCGGCAGGTTCCCTAATAAGTTAATTTAATTCCGCAATGCCTGTTACAGCTACATAAATGTGGGATATTTTATTCCAGGTAGCAAAGTCAATGACTCCTGTCTGAGGCAGGCCGAAAATAGACTGGAATTGGCGGACTGCAGCTGCTGTGGACGGGCCGTAAATTCCGTCGGCAGTGATTCGGGGGATGGAGCTGTAGATGGTGGCTACAGTGTCTAACTGCTGCTGCACATGGCGCACCTTATCCCCTGAGGTTCCAATAGTCAGATCATATCCGGGCCAGGAAATAGGAATTCCCGATATTTCTTCAGCAGTGTTAATATAAATGCTGTCCCCATAAAAATACCGGAGAATATCAATAGCGCTGTATCCCTGCTCTCCCAGGGCGCAGCTTCCCCACTGCGTCATCCAATCAGGACACTGAACCTGTCTTCCGTCGCAGTATTGAGTCAGTATAGGCTGACGCACGCCAGGGCGGGAAAGGTAATTATCAAAAATTTCATCTACTATTGTAGAAATACTTTCGTATATATTCCGCCCGTAAATCCATTTGTGGTCAAAGGCTGTGGAGGAGGTAATGGTAAAATCATAGCCCTTCCCTCTGTACCATTCTGTGTATACCCGGTTTAATGTAAAGGACATAATAGCCAGCACATTAGCCATAATGGTGGCCTGGGGCCATGTAGCGTAGATTTCGCTGGAAGCTACATTTTTAATGTAATCCCTGTAAGGAACATAGTAATTAGTGGCGGAGCTGTTAGTAGGAACACCGTCGTGCACCACAATTGTCTGAGGCACAACCACACGGCTGAGAACAATCTCTCCAGTCTCATTTACTGGTTTGATTTCAGATTCAGCGATTTTAGGAGGGTAGGTAGCATAAAGCGTATGGTCGGGAATCATAATGTCATTGGGCTGAGGGGTGGTGTTATCCTCCGGCTCCATTCGCACATTTTGTATGGCTGTTGCGCCGGACAGAATTTCTGTACCGCTGATGTCTACTGACTTAAATCCTGCGGCAGTAATATGAATGTGATAAGTAGAATATGGACGAGGGTTGCCGGGAGTTAAGCTGTATTCCAGAGGCGGAGCCTCTAAAGTGAGATTTTCTGTCTGCCCGGAGGAATTGGTGGTAGTCTGTTCCAAAATAGCCTCAGGCGCCTGATCGTTGGAAATGGAAATATTGGCTCCTGAAATAGGAAAGTTATTTTGGGATGAGACTACATCTACTTGAAGGAAACCAGTGCTGCTGCCAGTTTGGCAGGCTGTTATAGGTGATATTTGCATAAAATGCCTCTTTTTTCCATGTTACTAATAGTATAGTCGGCAAATTTTAATTGATGATAAAAAAATGTAAAAACAGGTTGCAAAAATTTTACAAATCATGTATAATCTAGTCAATTTAGGCAAAAACACGAAAGCCTGGACAAAAGAACAGAGGAAAGGACAGGTATTCCTATATGAAAGCATTTCTGATTTTGGAAGATGGAACGGTATTTCAGGGGACCAGTATTGGCTCTAAAAAAGAAGTAATCAGTGAAATTGTATTTAATACCTCTATGACAGGTTATTTGGAAGTTCTCACAGATCCGTCATATGCAGGGCAGGCAGTAGTGATGACGTATCCGTTAATCGGTAATTATGGCGTTTGTTTAGATGATATGGAATCTTCAAAACCTTGGCCGGATGGCTTTATTGTTCGTGAATTATCTCGTATCCCCAGTAATTTCAGAAGCGGGGAAAGCATTCAGCATTTCTTAGAAACACATGATATCCCAGGTATCAGCGGAGTCGATACCAGATCCCTAACAAAGATTTTAAGAGAAAAAGGAACAATGAACGGTATGATTACTACCAATGCAGATTTTGATCTGGAGGAAGTGAGAGGCCGTATTAAATCGTACTCTGTAGCCGGGGTAGTAAATGCAACTACTACAAAGGAAAAATATGTGCTGCCGGGAGAGGGCAAAAAGGTGGCTCTTTTAGATCTGGGGGCAAAAAGGAATATCGCCAGATCATTAAATGAAAGAGGGTGCCAGGTAACTGTATATCCGGCATGGACTTTGGCAGAGGAGCTATTGAAAGAAAACCCGGACGGAATTATGCTTTCCAACGGCCCTGGAGATCCAAAGGAAAATGTGGAAATCATTAAGGAAATAAAAAAGCTGTACGATTCTAATGTACCCATTTTTGCTATTTGCCTGGGACATCAGCTGATGGCTCTTGCCACCGGGGCAGATACATATAAATTAAAGTACGGACACAGAGGCGGAAACCATCCGGTAAAAGATCTGGAAACAGGCCGCGTGTATATTTCTTCCCAAAACCACGGATATGCCGTAGACACAGACAGCCTGGATTCCAATATAGCAGTACCTGCTTTTACAAATGTAAACGACAGCACTAATGAGGGCTTAAAGTATATTGGAAAGAATATTTTCACAGTGCAGTACCATCCAGAAGCGTGCCCGGGCCCACAAGATTCCGGATATTTATTTGACAGATTTTTACAGATGATGGAGGGAGAAAAATAATGCCAAAGAATCCAGATATTAAAAAAGTATTAGTCATTGGGTCCGGTCCCATTATTATTGGTCAGGCGGCAGAATTTGACTATGCGGGAACACAGGCCTGCCGCTCCCTGAAGGAAGAGGGGGTGGAGGTAGTTCTGCTTAACTCTAACCCTGCCACCATTATGACAGATAAAGATATTGCGGATAAGGTTTACATAGAGCCTTTAACTGTGGAGGTAGTAGAGCAGCTGATTTTAAAGGAACAGCCTGACAGCGTGCTGCCTACTTTGGGAGGCCAGGCAGGGCTGAACCTGGCTATGGAGCTGGAGGAAGCAGGATTTTTAAAGGACCACAATGTGCGTCTTATTGGAACAACTGCAAAAACCATACGAAAAGCAGAGGACAGGCTGGAATTTAAAGAAACAATGGAAAAAATCGGGGAGCCAGTGGCAGCTTCTAAAGTAGTGGAGAATGTGGAGGATGGTATTGCCTTTACAGAAACCATCGGTTATCCTGTAGTTCTTCGCCCGGCATATACATTAGGGGGAAGCGGAGGCGGTATTGCTTCTAATCAGGAGGAGCTGGTGGAAATTCTGCAGAACGGTTTAAGGCTGTCACGTGTAGGCCAGGTTTTAGTAGAGCGGTGTATTGCAGGATGGAAAGAAATCGAGTATGAAGTTATGCGCGACGGGGCAGGCAATGTGATTACAGTATGTAACATGGAAAATATTGACCCTGTAGGCGTACATACAGGAGACAGTATTGTGGTGGCGCCTTCCCAGACCTTAGGCGATAAAGAGTATCAGATGCTTCGTACCTCAGCTTTAAACATTATCACAGAGCTGGGAATTACTGGAGGCTGCAACGTACAGTATGCCCTTCATCCGGAAAGCTTTGAATATTGTGTTATTGAGGTAAATCCCCGCGTCAGCCGTTCTTCAGCCTTAGCTTCTAAGGCCACAGGATATCCTATTGCCAAGGTTGCGGCTAAAATTGCTTTAGGGTATACATTAGACGAGATTAAAAATGCAGTTACTGAGAAAACATATGCCAGCTTTGAGCCTATGCTGGATTACTGTGTAGTAAAAATGCCCAGACTGCCTTTTGATAAATTTATCAGCGCCCAGAGAAGCCTGGGAACTCAAATGAAGGCAACTGGAGAAGTAATGAGCATCTGTACCAACTTTGAAGGAGGACTGATGAAGGCGATCCGTTCTCTGGAGCAGCATGTAGACAGCCTTCTTTCCTATGATTTTACAGGACTTTCTGAGGAAGAGCTTTTGGAAATGTTAAAAAAAGTAGACGACAGAAGAATCTGGGTCATAGGGGAAGCTTTGCGTCGGAATATCTCTTATGAGACGATCCATGATATTACAAAAATAGATATTTGGTTTATTGATAAACTGGCAATTTTAGTGGAAATGGAGGAGGCTTTAAAGGCCGCGGGAGAACAAATAAAAAATGGAAGCTCTCTGGAGGAAGCTTTAACAGAAGATCTGTTAAAAGAAGCAAAGCGAATTGAATTCCCGGACCATGTGATTGCCAGCCTTACAGGAGCTTCTAAGGAAGAAATAAAGCAGCTGAGATATTCCAGAAAAATTACGGCGGCATATAAAATGGTAGATACATGCGCGGCAGAATTTGAGGCTGCCACCCCTTATTATTATTCCTGCTTTGGAAGCGAAAATGAGGCGGAGGCAGATCACAGCAGGAAAAAGGTGCTGGTACTGGGTTCCGGTCCAATCCGTATTGGACAGGGAATTGAATTTGACTTCTGTTCCGTACACAGTACATGGGCATTCCGCAAAGAAGGCTTTGAGACTATTATTATTAATAATAATCCAGAAACAGTAAGTACGGACTTTGACATTGCAGATAAACTGTATTTTGAGCCTTTGACTCCAGAAGATGTGGAAAGTATAGTGGACATTGAGAAGCCGGACGGAGCTGTAGTGCAGTTTGGAGGACAAACTGCCATTAAATTGACAGAGGCTCTTATGAAAATGGGAGTGCCTATTTTGGGCACTGCTGCAGAGGATGTGGATGCTGCGGAGGATAGGGAGCTGTTTGATAAGATTCTGGAACAGTGCCAAATACCCAGACCTGCCGGATTAACAGTGTTTACAGCTGAGGAGGCGAAGGATGCTGCTCATAAGCTGGGGTATCCTGTACTTGTCCGCCCGTCCTATGTATTAGGCGGCCAGGGAATGCAGATTGCAATTAACGATCAGGACGTAGATGAATTTATAGGAATTATTAACCAGATTGCCCAGGAACATCCTATTTTGGTAGATAAATATATAATGGGCAAGGAAATCGAAGTAGACGCGATCTGCGACGGCACAGACATTTTAATACCTGGCATTATGGAGCATATTGAAAGAACAGGAGTACATTCCGGAGACAGTATTTCTGTGTATCCGGCTCAAAGCATAACAGAGAGCAACAAAAAAACAATAGTGGATTATACAGAAAAGCTGGCCAGGGCTCTTCACGTAAAAGGAATGATAAACATTCAGTTTATTGTAGATGGGGAGAATGTATATATTATTGAGGTAAATCCACGTTCCTCCAGAACCGTGCCATATATCAGCAAGGTGACAGGAATTCCTATTGTGCCTTTAGCTACCACAATCATCTGCGGCCACACAATCAGGGAGCTGGGATATACTCCGGGACTGCAAAAGGAAGCAGACTATATTGCCATAAAAATGCCTGTGTTCTCATTTGAGAAGATTCACGGAGCAGATATCAGTCTGGGTCCGGAGATGAAGTCTACAGGAGAGTGTCTGGGAATCGCCAAAACCTTTAATGAGGCCTTGTACAAGGCGTTCCAGGGGGCAGGCATTAAGCTTCCTAAATATAAAAACATGATTATTACAGTTCGCGACGAGGACAAGGAAGAGGCGGTGGAAATCGGAAGAAGGTTCCAGGCCTTAGGCTACAGACTGTTTGCCACAAAAGGCACAGCGGCGTACTTATTTAAAAAGGGCGTGCGTGTGCTAAGCGTTCCAAAGTTGGAACAGGAATCTCCTAATATTCTGGATCTGGTGCTGGGACATGAGATTGACCTGGTAATAGACATTCCTCCACAAGGAGCAGAGCACAGTAAAGACGGCTTTGTAATTCGGAGAAATGCCATTGAAACTGGGGTGAATGTACTTACCTCTCTGGATACGGCGGCAGCTTTGGCTACTAGCCTAGAGAACAGAGCTAAGGAGCTGACCTTAATCGACATTGCAACAGTAAAAAATGTATAAACCTGTATAAGAAAATAGAAAGTAAATAGTCAGCCGTCTGGTTATAGTGGGCAGATCAATTTGTCTCATTAGAACCAGGCGGCTGTTAATATGGAAGGTGCAAAGTGCGAAAAAGCTCCTCCCGCTCTGACATCCATGTAGAGTCAGACAAAGGGTGGATCACCTGGCAAAGAGGGCAGCAGCGCTCCTCAGGCTGGTTGTAAATAGGCTTCCCGCAATAAGGGCATGGCTTTTCATTCCAGACAAAGCCCTGAAGTTCTTTTTTATAAAAATGCCGGTACATTTCTCTGTCTACAGATCTGAGACCGTATGCGGTCAGTCGATGCCAGCGGCTGTAATCCTTTAAAGCATACTGGGCAGACTCCTGGGAAATCCGGAACAGCCTGGCCACATCATAACTGTCTCTTAATCTGGAATAGTGAATGGCCATGCGGGGAGCCAGAATATGGCTGGCAAAACAGTTGGCCTCCTGCTCCTGAAGGGCAGTGTGAGGTCCCTTGTGCTCCAGCTTATAGTGGCCCAGCTCGTGCATAAGAGAAAAACGAATCCGCGCTTTGGGGCGCATGTGATTAAAGCATATCTTATTTTCATAGGTGAATGCATCCTCAGAATAAGCGGATGCAATCTGATAAATCTCGGAATTCTTCAGATACAGACCAATATAGTCCATAATTTTGAATTGGTAATGATATAAAACCTGAAAGCAGTCAAAAGGGAAGGAATGAATGGCGCATTCCTGAAAAACCTTCAAAACCTTCCGGTCAATCTGCTGATAATCCATAAAATCACACTCCAAGTAATCTGTTAATCTAAATCTGATAACAGCTGAATCAAACGAAGCTTTTGATCTGGAGAAAGATTCTTTCCATTTCTGGCAACCAGCTTTTCCAGATCCCCATAGGAGGGCTGGTAAGGCTTTTTTGAAGTGTCGTCAAAGTCGTTCAGGGACAGGCCTAAAACTCTGGCAATAGCTTTTAAGGTTTCCAGCTTAGGGTCCTTAGTAACACCGCTTAAAATCTTGTCAATGGTTCCCTTGGGAATCCCGGACAAGTGGGCCAGCTCCTCATTGGTTAATCCAAGCTCCTTTTTTTTCTGTACTATAATATCCAGTCCCATGACACACCCTCTTTTCTTTTTAATGCGATATCTTACTTTTTGCTTTCAGCAGGCTGACTGCCTGATGTAATCTTTTCCTATTAACAAGAATATCACCGTTGACGGATTAAGTCAATGAATCAAAGAAAAAATATCATGGAAAACTCCTGGAAAATACAGGAAAAATCATATGAAATATTACTTGACGGAAATAATTTTGGAAAAACCAGTTGACAAATAGTAATCAATGGATATAATGAGAATATAAGATAACCGTCAACGGAAATCCAATATTTCCGGCTGTTATTTACTTATTATTATAGAACATATGTTCGGAAAAGTCAATAGAAAGGATGAGTATTATGAAAGAAAAAAGACTGAGAAATTTAACATGGAAGGACTACGACATTTCAACATACAGATACAGAGAGTTGAAGAATTTTTGCCTTCAGTATGATGAAAAGAAGAAAAAAATCCAATATGGGCTGAAGGCAGTGAAAATAGACGGTATGCCTAAGGGAAATCAGGCCGGCAAACCTACAGAGGAAAATGCAGTGAGAAACGTAATGCTCCAACAGGACTGCTCCATGGTGGAGGAAGCGGCGAAGGCTACGAACCCTGAAATCTGGAAGTATTTGTTAAAAAGCGTAACTGAGGATGTGGCTTTTGAATATTTAGAATTTGATCAGGAATTAGGAAGACTGCCTATGGGAAAAACAGACTTTTACGGATACCGCAGGCTGTTTTACTGCAATCTGGACCGTCTGAAAAACGGGGACAAATTAATCGGCCCTTAGTGATAAGATGATACCATGAAAGATAAGGAGGTGAGAGTTATAGAGCTGATCAAGCAGACAGAAAGGTATATTTTCAATATAGAAGCAGTAAAGCCAGGGCGTATGATATATGCCCGGCATAAAAGCTGGGAAGAAGGCAGGGGCGGGTACATATCAGCTGTAGGGGAGGATGAAATAGTAGTTCAGTGTTATGCAGGACTGAGAAACACAGCCAGCCATTTCAGAATCCTTTCAGAAGAAGTGGCAAAAGAACAGTGGGAAATACGCTGGTCCCAGGATCTAAAGCAGATCGAAGAACTGAAAATCACAGAACAGAATCTGGAGGTCACAT
Organism: Lachnoclostridium edouardi; assembly: GCF_900240245.1. GTDB lineage: Bacteria > Bacillota > Clostridia > Lachnospirales > Lachnospiraceae > Lachnoclostridium_A > Lachnoclostridium_A edouardi. The sequence goes on along the minus strand of NZ_OESQ01000001.1, from coordinate 905,283 downwards.
GAGAATAAAAGAATTGTTGTTAACATCATTGGAGGAAAGCCAGGAAATAGCCAGTCTTACAGCAGTTTATGAAGGAAAACCGGCAGTTTTTTTCGGATATGTTCCAGAAGATGAAGGGGAAGGCTGGGGAGAGACGAGACCTTACCCAAGAATTTTGTGTACAGTGAGAAAATGTGCATTTGGAAGAAAAAGAGAGCAAATTATGCTGACTGCTGAAATCCAATGGGGCGGCGAAGGAGCCGGTGTACAGGAAAGGGAACAGGCAGGAGAGATAATAAGCAGACTGCTGGGAGAAAAAGTATTTCAGACAGATGTAAATGTATATTGTCTGGAATATACGGGAGATCAGAAAAACAATTTGATGAACGCCTATTATTTTCAGGTTTTGGAATATCCCCTTCCTGCGTTTGCAGAGCCAGATCCTATAAAAGCCCTGCAGACAGCGGCAGAAGAAATTCTGCCAAAGGAGGAAAACGTGCCGCTGCTTTGCAGGTTGCGGTGGATGAGGGACGATTTTTCTACGTCTGTGGCAGCAGGGAAGACAATGAAATTCAGGGTAGACATACATTTGTTTTTGCGAGATCAGGAAAAATGTCTTCAGGCAGCTTCATCATTACTGTACGGACTGACAGAAAAAGAGGAAATAGATTTAGCGGACGGTTCTCCTGTTCATTTAAGAAAAATCAGACTGACAGCAGATGGAGACGGATGGAGAAAAGGCCGGCTAAAGATTATAGGCACATATGGCCTGGCCAGAAAACCAGAAAAAGGGCATAGTTTAACAGGCGTTAAAATAACAGAAAAATAAGTCCTGAAAAAAGGAGGTATGGATAATGGCGTCCAGAATAAAAAAGCCAAAAGCTTTTATAAGCGAAGAAAAGTATCAGGCGAAGGAATTGGCCGCTGCCTCCCAAATATTATTTGGAGTGAGGCAGGAAGGAGCGGCAGCGGCTTTAAAAGCTGCAGGAGTAAAAGAGGCCACAAAAAAAGAGGCCGGAGAAATTATAAAAACATTTATGAAAAAGGAGGTCATTTAATGGCAGGAATATTTACAGTGGGAGAAAAACTGGTAAGGCCGGGAGTATATTTCCAGACAGCGCCGGAAAACAGAAGCTCTGTGGCCCAGGCGGCGGACGGAATTACAGCAGTAATTTTAAAAGCTGATTTTGGCCCTTTAGGAAAAGTAGTAGAGGTTAATCAGGAGGACAGTTATGAAAAGGTATTTGGAAATTCTGATTCTACAGAAATTTTAAGACAGGCATTTGCAGGCGGGGCTAAAACCTTATTGGTATGCAGAGTTGGAAAGGGCGGCACTGCCTCAGAGGTAAAGCTGAAATCAGGGGAAGAGGATTTATTGACGATTCAGGCTAAATATCCAGGCAGCCAGGAATTTTCTGTTACAATCAGAACAAAGCTGACAGATGAAAAGATAAAAGAGTGTAAAATTTACGCAGGCACAAAAGAACTGGAGTCTTATGAATTTGAAGTCCAGGAAGAAACCGAAGCTTCTGCATTAGCGGCTGCAATGAAAAATTCTGAACGTTTTCAGGCTCAGATTTTAAAGGACGGAAAACTGGATGTGTGCAGCCAGAAATTATTTACGGCAGGAACTAATCCTGAGACTGCAGCAGAAGATTATGGGGACGGACTGGCAGCTTTAGAGCCATTTTATTTTAATACAATTTGTACAGATACAGAGGATGTTAGTATTCACATGCTGATTCAGGCGTTTATGGAAAGAATTTTCCAGATGGGACAGTTTGCCATGGCAGTTGTAGCTGAAAACCACAGTACAGCTTTACAGGACAGACAGGCACATGCAGAAGCATTTAACGACAAAGCCATGATTTATGTTTTAAATCCGTGGGTGAAAGAGGGAGAAAAGGAATTAGACGGCGCCATGACTGCAGCCAGAATCGCCGGTATGGTGGCTGCCTGCAAATCCAGCCAGTCTTTAACCCACACTGTTTTGGAGGGAGTGGGAGAGCTGTTAGAACCTTTAACTCCATCTCAGATGACTGAAGCAGAGAAAAAAGGCTGCCTGGTTCTTTCTTACAGCATGGACAAGCAGGTTTGGATTGACAATGCCATTAATACATTAGTAGATACAAAGGATGGGGACCAGGGCTGGAAGAAGATCAGAAGAACAAAAACAAGATATGAGCTGATTTATCGTATGAATCAGCAGGCTGAAAAATTAGTGGGCCGGGTGGACAATGACACAAATGGAAGAGCTACAGTGACAGGCCAGCTTCAGGCAGTGGGCACAGCTATGGTGGATGAAGGAAAACTGACAAAATGTACAGTGACAGAAAGCGAGTCTCAGGCGGCGGATACAGATTCTGCATGGTTTGATGTGGAAGTTGTGGACAAGGACTCTCTGGAACATATTTACCTTACATATCATTTTCAGTACAGCACAAAGGAGGAATAATGAATGATTAATACAAGAGCAGCAGGAGATGCAAGACATGCCCGCACAGGAAAAGACGGGGCGCTTTATAATGAAGACGGCATACTTTTAGCCACAGTGGAAAGCTTTCAAGCCCAGGCCTCTTACAGCAACGCCAAATATTCTGTTCTGGGAAACGCCCAGGAATTAGAGACAGCCAATACATTTGGAATCACTTTAACTATGTCTCAGATTGTAGTGGAGGATGATGAATTTATTGTAGAGCTGATGGAAGCTATGGAGACACAGACTATGCCTGTATGGAATTTCCAGGGCGTTCTCACTGGCAGAAACGGGTCAGAAGAACGTGTAACATACAGAGAAGTGGTGCCGTCTGGCAGCATTGATATTCAGAATATCACTACAGGAGATGTAATTAAAAGATCATGGAGCTTCTTTGTAAACAGACCGCCTAAACTGCAGTCTAAATTAACAGTAGGTTAAGACAAAGAATCTAAGGAAAATCCGGCAGAGTTATTTATCTGGACAAAAATGTGTCAAAAAGCGGCAAATGTGTGGAAAAGCGGGGGAAAATAATCTGTCGGGTTTTTAAGTTCTAGTTTCCTTGGCGGGATAAGTAAAAAGAAGAAAATAAAAGTGAAATTTATAGGAGGATTTATAATGTCAGAGAAAAATGTGGAAAATCAGGTTCAGGAAGTGGAATTTACAGAGGAGCAGGTGAAAAATCAGATTCGCATGAGCGAGAAGGAGATGCTGGCCGGGCTTTTAGAGGCAGCGGAGTTTTCTGAAACAGAAGAGACTATGGTGGAGATTAAAAGGAAAGATAAGGTATACTTTAGATTTTCTATCCGACCTCTATCCGAAGCAGATTATAACGCCTGCAGAAAGAAGCATACGAAATATTTAAGAAATAAACAGTTTGGAATGAAGCTGCCAGAAGAAACAGATAACCTGCGCTACAGAGCAGCTTTGATTTACAGTGCTACAGTAGACAGAGATAAAAAGATTTTATGGGACAATAAGGATGTATGGAAGACTCTGGGAAATAAAGGAATGGACGTTGTCACAGGAGCAGATGTCATTGATTATGTATTATTAGCTGGAGAAAAAGACAGAATTATTGAGACCATTGATTCTATTAGCGGATTTGACACAGACAGTAATCTGGAGGAAGTGGCAAAAAACTAATAATGGCCGGCGGAACAGCAACTATTCTGCATCACATTTTTCAAAAGACAGGAATGACGCCGGATGAATTTTATGAAAAGCCCCCTGGAGTGAGGGCTTTTTTAATTCAGTCTATGAAAATAACACTTGTTCCGCCAAAGGAGAATGGAGGTGAAGAAGAATGAGCAATGTTGTAACCATTGACATAACGGCCCAAAGCGGGGAAAAGGTGAGAAAAAGCTTTGACAGAGCTTTATCAACAGTTTCAAAGTTTGACAAAGCCATGGAGAAAACAGAACGGCAGATGGAAAAAATGGCGCGGGATACATTTCAGGTCTGTGCACAGCTTCTTGGAGAGGCGGCAGAACAAATCAGGGCTTTGTTAGATAGACTCAATGTAGCTGGGGGAGCCTGGTATGGGAGAAGCTTTAGAAGTTTTGGCGGCAGTGATATTGGAAAACAGATAGCAGAAAGCTTTAATGCAAATATAAAAGTAAAACTGCCAGATTTGGGAAAAAGGCTGGGAACAGCAGTTTCTGCCGGCTTGATAACAAATATAAGTATAGCGCAAAAGGCAGCGGCAGTTCCTGCTGCAGTAGGAAAGAGCAGCGACTCTTCCTGGGAAAAGTTGAAGAAGACTATAGAAAGCGCTGGGCGACTGCTGCCTGGAGGCGAGGGACCTAATATGTCCTCAATATTGGATTCCTATGGATTAGTGAATACATCAATGACTAATTTAGACAAGGCAATGAAGTACCCTAAAATTATAGAAGATTTTTCGCAAACTAAAATTGGTGGAATGATGAAATCAAATCTACAGAAATTAGGAGAAATGGGATTAAAGGGTCGAGTAACTGGAAGAAATGCAGGAATGTCTTCTTTTATTAGTAATAACGCTGGATGGATTGGCGCTGCAGCTGTAACAGGAGGAATCTTAGGGGCAAAATCATTGGCGTCCGGTGTAAAAGATCTTGCAGCAGCCGCAAAGGCGACATCAGAGGAAGAGAAAGCTGCTTATAATAAATCAAGTGGAGCAAAATTAGTTGGAACTGTTATTGGAGGAATAGCGGGATTTGCTGTAGGCGGCGTCCCTGGAGCCATGGCGGGCGCCGGATTAGGAGGCAGTATAGGCAGTTATTTTGGAGACAAGATGAAAGAAAAAGATCTTTTAAAAATAGAGCAGGCAAAATATAGTTCCCAAGAATTAAAAGATGCTTTAGAAGCTGGCGTATCTGATGAAGAATTTGCTAATTTATTTCAGGAAATTGTAAAGAAAGATATTATCAGCCACTTTGGAAAAATGAAGTTGTCTCTTGAACAAATAAAAAACCTGGCTTCTGATATTACATTTAATAAACAGGTAAAAGAAGTGCAAAGATTTTCTCAGGCACTCCAGGATACTCAACAAAGCTTAGCAAATGTGGAAAACATAACAGGAGTATTAGAAAAATACCAATGGAAAGCAGAAATAGGAATAGATCTTTCAGAGGAAGATATTCAAGGATACAGAGAGGCTGCAGAAGCATATTCTCAGGGTATGAAGGAGTATTTAGAGAGTAGTCATTACAAAGCAACTTTGGCAGTTGAGTTATTGGTAGAGGAGCCGAATGCATCCTATATGCTTGAAGGTGTAAACATGGTTTATTTTGAAATGTTAGATGAACTTCAGCAATACGCTGATCAGCTGGAAGAAGCTTTTAAAGAAGCAGAAAAGAATGGAAATTTTAAAGACTATGTGGAAAAAATTACAGAGGCCCAAGAAAAAATAGGGAAGCTGAAACAAACTATAGCTGATTATGAGGAGGCAGGTCAGGCTGAAGCATTAAAGATTAAGTACGGCGGCAGCGATATGGATGCAGAATCATTTAGCCAACTCCAGGCCGGTTTGCAAGAACAAAAGCAAATAGGTGAAGAAACAGATTTTCAAGCTTTAGCAGAATTACTTAGCAGCTTAGAAATGAGAAAAGATCTCATGGATAAAAACGGAGAAAAAATGACTGATGAGCAGTATAATCAGGAAAAACAGGCAATAGTTGAGAGCTTTTATAAAAGGAGAGATAATAGGAACGATAGAATAGAAACTTATCAGCTGGAGACTATTGTGGAAAAATTTAAAGATGGTTTGGACAATATTGCAGGAAAGGATTTTGATGCCAATATTTCTGATGTAGAGAAGTTACGGAAAATTTTAGAGACCATAGTTAAAAATAACATCAATTTAGGCGAAAAAGTGGATTTTAGCAAATATGGCATAGAAGGATTATCCAGTGATGATTTTGCTTCTATACAGCCTTTTATGAGCGAAATGATTAAAACCTATGAGGTATCATTTGAAGCAACTCCAGAAACAGAAGAGAATATAAAAGCAGCAAAAGCAGCTACCGGAGATCAAATTCAAGAGGAATTTAGCAAAGGGTTTCCTGTTTCTTCAGAAATTACTATGAATTATACATTAAAGAAAATTTTTTCTCCTAGTAATAACAATGTTTGGACTCCATCAACAACAGAGTCAGGAATAGGAGAGGAAACCACTATATATAATGCTTGGCAGCAAACAGGAAATGCAGAGGGCGGAATTGTTCATGGAGCTAGAATCTCCTGGATTGGGGAAGATGGACCAGAAGCAATTATTCCATTAGGAAGAAAACGTCGCGCCAGAGGAATGTCATTGTGGAGACGTGCAGGAGAAATTTTAGGTTATTCTTCTTTAATGAATTATGGTTATACTGGAGATGGAGAAGAAAAAGCTTATGTCTTTAATGAAGCAGAATATAGCATGAGGGAACCAGTAGTATATTCTACTGCGGAGCCTAATAATCAAAAAACTATTCAGATGTCTGTATCAGCAGCGCCGGCAATTTATATTAATGGAGGACAAAATGAAGGAGATGTAGTCAATATAATACGTTCCCATATACGAGAACTGGCGGATGATATGTGTGGGGAGATTGCTGAAAAGATTACAAAAGTATTTTCCAACATGCCACAGAACGCATAAATCTTGAAAAAAATGCTCAGGTTTGCTATAATAAAAACATATAACTAAGCAAAAGGGGGAGGAAGATTATGAAAAGAATAGAGGCTATACTTTTATTAGCTATAGCTTTATGTTTAGGAGGCTGCCAGAAGGACAGTAGGAGAGAAGATGTTAATAACTGGTGTATGGAGGACATGAAATTTTATGATTACGAGGGGAAACCAGTTTGGGAGTTAACAATAGATAATCGCGAGATTAGTTTAAGAGATAAAGCAGGCCTGCAAACATACCGTGGAGTGAAAATCGGAGATGATGCTAAGGAAATTTTATCTCAATATAATATGGACGATTTTAGGTATAGAATAGCTGGGAATTTCGACTCAAAAGATAGCTCTAAATCGCACGATGAAGCAGAGGCATTAACTGAGCAATATAAAGATGTAACACCAGAAGAAATGCTGGGACATTTGGCAGAAATATCTGGTTTTGATGTTATTTTCTCGTATTCTACAGAGGTATATCTGTTAGATGGAAAATTTTATAGATTATCAGAGATGGAAGATACGGAGAATTATGATTATGGATTTTGGATTCAATTTTATATTAAAGATGAGAAGATTGATAATGTAAAAATAACTCTTTGGGGATAAAGCATAAAATTAATGATGTAAAAGAAAAGGTATATCGCGAAAGATATGCCTTTTTCTTTTTAAAAATCCTAGGATTGGTAAAATTGCAGATGTGGGGAATATTTAACTATAAGATGAAAGGAGACGGACCATGGCAATATATTTAACTGAAACAACAGGAAATATGGAATTTGAGTTTCCGTCTATGCCGGAGTTTATTGATATTGGAACAGAAACTAATTATCAAAGCTACCAGATTATAGGAAAAGGCGGAATTAATATTCCTAAGGGAGTGGATGTGACTAGCGTATCCTGGAACGGCGTGTTCTTTGGAAGAAGCAAAAGAAGAGAATCTTTAGTAGGCACCTGGGAAAGCCCGGAGGAATGCAGGGATATTTTGTCCAGATGGCAGGAAAACGGAACGATTCTGGAGCTGATTGTGGAAGAGGCTCCTGTAAATATGGATGTAACAATTTCTAATTTTAGCTGGAAGGCTGTAGGCGGCTTTGGGAACATGGAATATTCTATAGAATTCAGCCAGGCGCCTGCGCTGAAAATCTACACTACAACCGAATTAAAAATTGACGATTTTGTAAAGACGGTTCAGACTAGACCGGAGGCGGAGGAAAATTCAGGTAACTATACCGTAGTCTCAGGCGACAATTTGTGGAAAATTGCCAGAAAATATTATGGCGGCAGCGGAGCTGACTGGCAGAAGATTTATCAGGCAAATACAGAGATTATAGAGCAGGAAGCCAGAAAAAGGGGAAAGAAATCTTCTGATAATGGGTATTGGATTTATCCGGGAACCGTGTTGGTAATTCCTTAGGTCAGGAGGTAAAAATGGTTGACGTATCTAAATTAAAATATAAGCTGGTAATTCTCAGTGAAAATGGGGTTCAGTATAATGTAAAGGATTTTACATCCAAACTTTCCTGGGAGGAAAATGAAAAAGAGCTTTCTATGAGGCTCTCTTTTTCTTTATATAATAAAAAGACAAATGCAGGATATATTTCTGATATTGTAAAAATAGGCTGCCTGGCTGGAGTTTACGTTTCAGACGGTATGAATGAAGAAGAGGCAGCCAGGGGATATATAAAGGAATGTACCATTAATAATTCTTCTGCAGAAGAGGAATTGTCCTGTACAGCTTATGATGAGCTTTATTCTTTTCAGAAATCCAGAGATAACATTTATATTCCTGACGGTCAAAGCACCAGAAGCGCTTTAGAAAAAGTCTTTGCGCCATGGGGAATTGTTCTTGCAGATTATCAGGGGCCTGAAACTGTTCATGGAAAATTTGCAGAAAGAAATAAAAGCTTGTCAGATATGGTGTCTGAAATATTAGATGATGCAGTGAAAAAGGGGCAGAAAAAGGCTATGCTCAGAGCGGAGAAGGGAGAAATTAAAATCCTTCCTTTAGAAAGCAATACCCCTGTATATGTATTTAATGAAAACAATATTAGTAAGCTGACCTACAGCAGAAGTATTGCAAATATGGTAACAAGAATTAAGGTTTACGGGCAGCAGAATGATGAGGGCTGTTCTCCTGTGGAAGCAGTGGTGGACGGAGACACCAGATTTGGGATTCTTCAAAAGGTAATCAGCCGGGGAAGAGATAAAAGCGTGGAGGAAGCCAGAAGCTCAGCCCAGGAAATGATAGACGAGGAAGGAAAACCAGATGAGAAAATTAATCTGGATTTGCCGGATGTGCCTTTTGTGAGAAAAGGAGATAAAGTATATATTTGCCCTGTTGGACTGGCGGCAGGCTTTTATCAAGTGATCAGCGTTCAGCACACTGCAGAGAACGGAAGTATGAGAGTTACTGTAAAACAGTCGGAGGATAATCAAACTTCAGATGAAAACCAGCAGAATTCATAAGGGAAGGGAGAATATATGGCAGAAAAAAATGAATATAAAGGAACGGCCAAGCTGGCGGCGGCATTTCACAACAGAATTAAGGAAATGAACGAAAAACCGCCGATTTTAGAGCTGGGGACCATTGGGGGAGACGGCAGCCTTGTGACAGATGGGTTCCGCCAGCCTATTCCCAAGGGAGAGTATTTGGTGTGCAGAGGCCTGACCTTAGGAGAAGAAGGAAGTACATTTACAGTAGACAGCAATGGAGATCAGGTAAAGCTGCCAAAAACCCTGAGAGGCGTAAAACCAGGAGACAGGGTGTTGGCTGCATGGATGGATTCCGAAGCGGTTGTAATAGATATTATAAAGAGAACGAGCTAGGAGGTGGAATATTGGCAGAAACGTTATTTCCTGTAATTCAGCAGTCTCAGCTGATTAAGGAACAGGATATTTATGATAAACAGCTGAGAAAAAGCTTTTCCTGGGATATAGAAAAAGGAGATTTTATTTTAGACGGAGGCGGCAGAGTGGCAGAAAGCAGTGGTTTGGAGGCATATGAAATATGGTGCAGAAAAGCAGTGGCTACAGTTAGATACGGCTGTCTGGCATACCCGTCGGAAATCGGCACTGAGCTGGATCGGGCTATGAAGAAAAAAACAAGAAAAGCCTGTGAAACAGCAATAGAAAGAACAATTAAAGAAGCATTAAAGGCAAATCCCAGGACAGAATATGTCAGGGGATTTTCTTTTACCTGGGAAGGAGATCATGTAAAAGTAGATTTTACAGTTAAATGTATTCAAAACCAGGAATTTCAGCAGACAGCTGTATTTTAAGGAAGGGAGGTGAAATAAATGGACAATTATTTAACAAAAACGTCAGAAACAGAAAGGCCAGAATTTAAAATTCCGGATTTTATAGAAAATATGGGACCGGAGCAAATCCATGAAAGGATGATGGCTTCTCTGCCTGAAGATATTGACAAAATGCCTGGAGGTTTTCCATTTGATTATACAATGCCTACCGCTGCAATCGCTTCAGAGCTGGTGCATTATCACTTAGTAAGAGGGCTGATGGCCGCTTTTCCGGAATATGCTTGGGGAGATTGGCTGGACCTTCACGCAAAGCAGGCACATTTAAGCAGAAAACCGGCCAATAAGGCAGCGGGAAGCCTGACATTTATTGGAAAACCGGGAACAGTTATTCCCAAAGGCTCTATGTTTTGTACTGCAGCCACAGCTGCAGGGTCGTCTATTGATTTTCTTACAGATGAGGAGGTGGTAATTGAGGAAGAAGGCAGGGCCACAGCTGCAATTACTGCTTTTGAGGCCGGGAAAAAGGGAAATGTCTCCCAAGGCACCATTGTCCTGGCTGTACGGCCTATTTCAGGGCTGACATCAGTAACTAATCTGGAGGCAGTAACTGGAGGAGCAGAGGAGGAAACAGATGATGCATTGTACAGACGGATTCAGATGGAACACAGTATGCAAAGCTTTTCTTACATTGGAAACGACAATGACTACATAAGATGGGCAAAGGAAGTGCCAGGGGTAGGAGATTGTATTGTAATGCCGGCCTGGAACGGACCGGGAACAGTAAAACTGGTGCTGGTAGATCAAAACGGAGAGCCGGCAAATGAAAAAATTATTCAGGATGTTTACAGTCATATTGTGTCGGAGGAAGACAGAAGTAAAAGACTTCTGCCTACAGCCTGCAGTCAGCTTACAGTGACGGCTGCAGCTGGATTGTCTATTTCTTATATATGTACAGGCCTTATTTATGATAAAGATACTACGACTCTTGAACAGGCTGCAGCAGAATTTGAACGGGCAGTGCAGCAGGTTTATTCAGAAGCTAGAGAAAGCGGCACGTTAATTTACAACAAAGTCCGCAGCCTGATTACAGATTTACCGGGAATTGTAGACTTTGAAACATTTTTAATTAATGGAGAAGAGAAAAATATTGTGCTGTCAAAGGAAGAATATCCTGTAACAGAAACAGTTTCCTTTCGTTAAAGAAGGAAAGGAGGTCGTGCACAATGAATTTAGAAAATTTTCCTTCCAGTTCTGCCGGGGCTAGGATGTTGGAATATGTAACAGAAGGATGGTATGACAAGGCCTATGTAGGAAAATGGATTTATCAGGTTATGGGACTTTCTATAGATGAGGTAGAGAAAATTTACCAGGAACTGCCGGAACAAATGTTTCCTGAAACAGCTACTTGGGGGCTTAGGTATCACGAAATAAAGTATGGGCTGCCTGTAGGGGAAGGGCTGGAGCTTTCAGAAAGGCGCAGCAGAATCCTGCAGAAGCAAATGATTAGAATTGGAATCACTCCATATAATATGGAACGTTTGCTGGACGGCGCAGCAGAATTTAAAGTATATGTTTCTGATATCCATGATCCTTCAGATTATATAAAAAAACCAGACCATCCCAACCAGTTCCAGATTGTGCTAATAGGAGATGGAACGGCGGATATTGAAGGTATCAGAAAAATTATTTCTCAGGTAAAACAGTCTCATACAGTGTATGAGATTTTTTATTATGAAAAATCAGAAGCAAAGCAAAATATTTCCTGGGACAATCATTTAAGGCTGCAAAGCCAATATTATCCCAGACAAAATCAGGAGTATTTATTTTTAGACGGCTCCTGGGCATTAGATGACAGCTATGTGCTGAACGGATACAAAAGAGGAAGTAAGGCTGATTTTTATCCTGTAATTGTACATTACCAGACTGAGGTGAAAGCCGTAGTATCCACAGAAGCAGGAGTAACAGTTGAAAACAGCCTGGACGGCCAGTGGATATTAAATGGAGACAGAAAATTAAACGGCGGATATACGGCCTTGTAAAATAAAAAATAGTTGAGCGCAAAGCGCGAAACTATTTGCTACCCAAAGTTCGCCATAGCGAAGTTTGGGGTTCCCGTAGTTTTTATGGAACGAGGAACGAGTGAAATAAAAAAAGAAAGGATATTGAAAAAATATGGCAAAAGCAGTAATTACAGCAACAGGCAGAAAGAAACTGTGTAAAGCTCACGCAGGCGACGGGGAACTGCCTAAAATCGTCCAAATGTCTTGGGGCGACGGGGGAATCAGTGAAAGCGGGGAGGTAAAGGAAACTACTGGAAATGAAATTGGCCTTTACAATGAACTGCTTAGAAAAGACATTGAAACCCATAAATATATGGATGAAGCAGAAACCAGCTGCCGCTACACTGCCACAGTAGAAAAAAATGAGCTGACAGGAAAAGAATTGTCAGAAATGGGACTGTTTGACGAAGCAGGAGATTTGATTGCGTACAAAACATTTATGAAAAAGGGAAAAGACGAAGACATTCCAATGGTCTTTGATATGGATGAAATTTTTTAGAAAGGGTGATGGAATATGGCATATTGTACTGGTAAGAATCCGCCGGTATTTACAACGGAAATAGAAAAATGGGACAGCAGCACAGTGGCGGAGGGCGGCGACATGGCTGTAGAAATTGAGCAGCTATACAATAACACATTGTACAACAAAGCAGCTGTAGAGCAGGTGAAAGGAAAACTTCTTACAAACCTTACAATACCTGCAGCCGGGTGGAATAACCTGACCTTTATCATTGAGGACGATCAAATCACAGAATCCAGCACAGTCTATATGGGATATAATTTTGATTCTATTCCAGCTGCTCAAAAGGCAAATATCAGAGGAAAAACAGAGGCAGGCCGTCTTGTTCTGGCAGCTAAAAAAGCGCCTGCAGTAGATTTGAAAGTAGATGAAATCAGGATTTTAAATTTAAGGGAGGGATAAACATGGCGGTATATACAAATGCAGGAGGAGGCGGAGGCCTGTCTCCAGATGATCTGACTGCAGAGCCAGGTGATGTATTAAAAGGTAAAATAGCAGGGGTAAAAAGTTCCGATGAGCCGGCAGCAGGGACATTAGAATTTACAGGAAATGCTTCAGATTCCCAGGTGTTAGCCGGCTTAACGTATTATAATACAAACCCTAAAACAAAACGAACAGGAACTATGGTAAACCAGGGAGCAAAAACCGCTGCTTTAAATGCCGGCGGAAGTTATACTATTCCGGCCGGGTACCATAACGGTGCCGGGAAGGTTACAGCCAACACCTTGGCCAGTCAGACAGGGGGAGCTACAGCAGAAGACAAATATGTATATAAAGGAAAAACATATTGGAAAGACGGGACAAAACGAACAGGAACTATGACAGTCGGCTCAGTCGTGTCTTTTAGCGTAGCTGCCACCGCATATAATAGGGTCACAGCGACATGGAAATGGCCAGCCAATGGACCGTATAGTGGGGTGATCATCCGATATAAAACAGGCAGCTACCCAACCAGTGTGACGGATGGAACACAGGGATATAAAGGAACGGGAACAAACAGCAGTTTAAACGCTTCATCCACAGTTACAATCTCAGGACTGACCCAGGGAACAAAATATTATTTCCGTATCTGGGTATATGCTACATGCTCGGCAGGGGATCTGTATTCTGGAACTAAAGACGCCACTGTCACTACAACGGCAAGAGGAACTCAGACATTTAAATCTTCGGGAACCTTTACAGTGCCGGCAGGAGTGACAAAGATTGATGTGTTCTGTGTCGGCGGAGGCGGTGCTGGACATGTTGGCTGGGTGGGCAGCAAAAACAGGGGAGGAAGAGGCGGCTGCGGAGGCTATACCACTACAAAGAAAGCGATATCTGTTACTGCAGGAGGAAAATATACCGTTACAGTTGGCGTAGGTGGAAGCGTTAAGTTTACTGACAACAAGGGAAATTACCAAATTAATTCTCCTGGGAAGTCTTCGTTCGGGACATTAGTGGAGGCGGCTGGCGGAGATCCACAAAATGATACCTCCATACTGGATAATGCCTATTGGCGAGGCGGTTCAGGGGGCGGCTGGGGCGCTAACTCAGTCGAAGAAACAAATGCCCAAGCAGGAGCCTCTGATGGTGGAAGCCGGGGAAACAATATCGGTCAAGGAACTACCACCAGAGCATTCGGAGAAAGCTCTGGTGCATTGTATGCCGGAGGAGGAGGTGGAGGCGCCGCATATAGAAATGATGCGTCTGTTCAAACAGGAGGAGCCGGAGGCTCAGGCGGAGGTGGAAAAGGTGCGGATATGAATGACTGGGGAAATAATGCGGGTGCAAACACCGGAGGAGGCGGTGGAGGAGGCAGTGGCGTCACATCTGGCTATACTGGAGGCGGAGCCGGAGGCTCTGGCATTGTCATCGTCCGCTGGGGATATTAGAATTTATTTTGTATTATAAAAATAGTAACACTCATAACAATAGAAAAGGAGAAAAAATATGATCGTACATCAGGTATATGCAGAAATATGTGATGACACAGTTCAGAACATTATGGTTTGCGACAATTATGAAATGGCAAATTACATTTCCAGAGTAACTTACGGGGACCAGGCATTTGCAGTAGATTGTCTCCAGTATCCGTGTAGCATAGGTGATAAGTATCACAGCGGCAGGTTCTGGCATATAGATGAAGAGGGAAATGAGACAGAGGTTGTCTATGTGCCCACAGCAGCAGAAGAAGTTCAGATTTTGCGAGGAGAAACTGATGATCTGACCCTGGCAATGGCTGCAATGATTGGAGGTGTATAAGATGCTGAGCAAAATTGAAAAGATAATTCTAATTAGAGCCTTAAATATCAGGAAAAATCAGGGGGAAGATCCTAAAACAGCAATTCAGGATTACAAAAAGCTGACAGATAATGAAAAAGATGAAATCCTGGCTTTAATAGGAGGGAACTAATATGGCGGCAGATTTTATTGACAGCTACAATGCTGCCGTAGGAACAATAATATTAATATTAAGCGCTGTTTTGGGAATTTACTGGTACATATTTGCCGGTTATCTGCTGTGTAATATATTAGATTGGATGACTGGGTGGTATAAAGCCAGAAAATTAAACAGAGAAAGCAGCAAAGCAGGCGTTAAAGGAATTGTGAAGAAAATAGGCTACTGGATTATTATTCTGGTAGCTTTTTTAATTCCTCAAATGTTTATTCAGCTGGGGAATGACCTGCTTCACATGGATCTGGGATTTCTTACACTGTTTGGATGGTTTACTTTAGCCTCTCTTTTAGTCAATGAAATTAGGAGTATTCTGGAAAATCTAGTGGAATGCGGCTGCAATGTTCCTGAATTTCTTATTTTAGGCTTGGCAGTGACAGATAAGCTGATTCAGTCCGGGGCAAAGATGGGAACACCTGAAATTTTTAAAAAGACCCGGAAATCATCTGCACGCTGATAGTAAAATACTTGAGTATGACCTGCGGCCGTGATAAAATGGCTTTGGACATTAGTATACAAGGATTAAAGGAGGAAGCTCAAATGAATTTTTCATTTTTTATGCCTACAGAAGTATATCAGGGAAAGGGGTGTGTAAAAGCCCATCCAGAGGTGTGGAAAAGAATGGGGAAAAAGGCTTTTATTGTAACAGGCCAGGGTTCCGCCAAGAAAAACGGTTCCCAAAATGATGTGCTGAAGGCTTTAGAAGAAGCAAATATAGAATATGAAATATTTGACCAGATTATGAGCAACCCTACTATAGAGGTAGTTTATCAGGGCACGGCGAGAATGAAAGAGTGCAAGGCTGACTTTGTAGTGGGAATCGGCGGAGGCTCCCCCATGGACGCTGCAAAGGCGATTGCATTATTATTTAGTCAGGATATACCTGAAGAGGAATTATTTTCAGGCAATTATAAAGACTGTCTGCCTCCAATGGTGATGATTCCTACTACGGCAGGAACTGGTTCAGAGGTAACAAAAGCAGCTGTCCTTACAAATGACAGGCTGCAGACAAAAACCAGTATTTCCACACCTTTGATTTTTCCCACAGTCGCTTTTATGGATGCTGTTTATATGAAAGATTTAGGCAGAAAAACAACAATCCACACAGCAGTAGACGCTTTATCACACTCTGTAGAAGGAATGATCTCTAAAAAATCAACAAAGATTTCTGATGTTTTGGCAGAAGAAAGCATCCGGGAAATCTGCAGCTGCTTTGCAGAAATTGGAGGAGAAAAGGAGATTTCCATAGAGACAAGAGAAAAACTGCTTTACGGTTCCATGCTGGGAGGAATGGTAATTGCTCACACCGGCACAACAGCAGTGCACTCTATGGGGTACGAGCTTACATACTTTAAGAATTTTGATCACGGATATGCCAATGGAATTCTTTTAGGAGAGTTTTTAAAGCTTGCAGAGGAAAGGATGCCGGAAAAAGCGGCCAGAATTTTTAGAGCAATGGGGGTTAAGGATTCTGATGGAGTAAAACAGCAGATGAAATCGCTGCTGCAGTGGCCTGAGTCTTTAACAGAAGAGGAGATTCAGACCTACACAGGCATTGCTATGAAAGCTAAGAATATTACAAACGGACAGTTTGAAATGACGGCAGAGGATGTTGCCGCTGTATATAAAAATATATAGAGTTCAGACATAAAAAAGCCGATCCGGAATGAAAAAGAAATCATTCTAGGTCGGCTTTTTATTATTCTGTAATAATAGTGCCGGCTTTGCCCTCCAAAGCCTCTCTTGCCATGGCCTGAGTAGTAATAATGGCTGATCGGCCTTTTCCAGCTTCAATAAAATCAATGGATGCACAAATCTTAGGCTGCATAGTGCCAACTCCAAACTGTCCATCCTTTTTGTATGTATGAGCCTGAGAAACCGTCATAGATGAAATGGGGGCTTCGTTTGATTTTCCATAATTCAGGGAAACATGATCTACATTTGTAAGAATCATCAGCACATCTGCATCTACTTCTTTTGCCAGTAAAGCCGCGGCTAAGTCCTTTTCAATCACGGCGCTGGCGCCCTTTAAGTTAGAACCCTGCTCCATTACAGGAATACCGCCGCCTCCGCAGGCGATTACCAGCTGATCATTGTCCAAAAGAGCTTTAATTGCGTCAATTTCCACTATAGCCACAGGTCTTGGAGCGGCTACCATACGGCAGAAACCTTTTCCTGGTACTTCTGCTACATAATTGCCTTTTGCCTCTTCCTCTGCGGCCTCTGCGGCAGTCATAACTCTGCCGATTTTTTTAACAGGAGTATAGGAAGCCTCGTCATAAGGATCTACAGTTACCTGAGTGAGGATGGTAGAAACAGGTTTATAAATTCCCCGCTTAATTAACTCTGCTCTGATTCCGTTTTGAAGGTCATAGCCAATGTAGCCCTGACTCATAGCAGAACAGACAGACATAGGCGCTGGGGTATAGCCTTCGTGCTGTATTCCGAATTCATTCATTGCTGTGTGAATCATTCCCAGCTGAGGGGCGTTGCTGTGAACTACAGCTACCTGCCATCCGTTTTGTATAAAATCCGCAATAAGTTTGGCAGTTTTTGCTACCGCTGCCTTTTGTTCTGGAAGATTAGTTCCAAGAGCATCGTGGCCAAGGGCCATTACAAGTCTTTTTTTTGCCATTTTACATACCTCTTCTCCTGTAAATTTTTAAATTCATCAAATTAAATTTATTATATTAGTCTCAGGTAAAAATTGCAAGAAATACTTGGAATTAGAAATGGATCTGTGATATACTGTGAACACTTGGCGGTGTGCAGAAAACTTGACGAGGTGAAAAAATGAAGCGATTTCTGCAGATTATCTGGATTTTGGCGGGACCGGTTCTCTGGATTTCAATTATATCTGCTGTTTCCGGTTTTTTGTGGATGGCGGCAGGAGAGCTTTTAGGAGCCTGGAATCTAAGGGCAGAGGAGTGGATTTTAGAAAACGGAAGCCTTTTAATTACAGTGACTTCCGCTGCTATAGTGTGCAAAACGGCGGCAGGAAAACAGATTCTTTTGCAGAATACCAGTTCTGTGACAGCTGCCTCCTGTGTGTATTTGTTTGCAGCAGGGGCGGCAGCAGGGATTATAGGAAGCTATATGATAGGGGGTATTCCGTTTCCTCAGAATCTGCAGGATGGATATAAGGCGGCAGAAGAGCATATTTTTGCCGGAAGTCTGGTTCTTCAGGCAATAGGAGTTTGTATAGCCGCTCCTGCAGCAGAAGAAGTAATATTTCGCGGCATGATTTTTGGCAGACTGAAAACAATTTTAAATGTTCCCATATCAGTGTTTTTATCAGCCCTTATATTTGCCCTTTATCACGGCAATTTTCTTCAGGGGCTGTACGCCGGATACTTAGGAATACTTTTGGCATACGCGGCAGAAAAGAAAGGCGGCTTAAAAGCGCCGGTTTTGATTCACAGCGGAGCCAACACTGCCGCATTTTTGCTGACAGTCTTTAGATAAAAGAAGAAGCGCAGCAGTCGGGACGGATAACTGGAGAACAATCTGGAAATAATATGAAGAAAATTCAGGATAGGAGACAGGAGGAAGAGAATGAAATTATTATCTGTTGCAATTCCCTGCTATAACTCAGAGGCTTACATGAGACATTGTATTGAAAGCCTTCTGCCAGGCGGAGAGGAAGTGGAGATTCTGATTGTAGACGACGGTTCTACAAAGGACCATACAGCTGAAATTGCAGATGAATATGCAAAGAAATATCCTGGAATCTGTAAGGCGATCCACCAGGAGAACGGCGGCCATGGGGAGGCTGTAAACGCAGGCTTGAGAAGCGCCACAGGGATTTATTTTAAGGTAGTAGACAGCGACGACTGGGTAAATGAAGAAGCGTACATGCAGGTTTTAGATACACTTAGAACCTTTGTATACGGACAGCAGACTCTGGACATGCTGATCAGCAATTTTGTCTATGAAAAACAGGGGGCAAAGCGCAAAAAAGTTATGAAATACCACACAGCTCTTCCTAAAAATGAGCTGATTACCTGGGACGGAGTAAAAATTTTTATGACTGGGCAGTATATTCTTATGCATTCTGTAATATACAGGACTCAGCTTTTAAAAGACTGCGGCCTGGAGCTGCCTAAGCATACATTTTATGTGGATAATATTTTTGTATATCAGCCTCTTCCTCATGTTAAAACCTTGTATTATTTAGATGTAAACTTTTACCGGTACTTTATTGGACGTGAGGATCAATCTGTAAATGAGCAGGTTATGATAGGCAGAATCGACCAGCAGATTTTAGTGACAAAGCTGATGCTGGGATATTATGATGTGATGAAGATTACAAACAGAAAACTGCGCAAATATATGATAAAGTACTTGGAAATTATGATGACGGTGTCCTCTATACTGGCTATTAAATCAGGGACAGAAGAGAATCTGGCAAAGAAAAAGGAACTGTGGCAGTATGTAAAACAGCAGAATGTTCCCTTATATCTGCGCCTTCGTTGGGGATTTTTAGGACAAGGCACAAATCTGCCGGGAAAGGGCGGCCGTCAGGTGTCTATTGCAGGTTATAAAATTACGCAGAAATTCTTTGGGTTTAATTAAGAAGAAAGGTATGTAAAGTCAAGGCTTCTGGCAGTTGTTAGGAGCCTTGATTTTTTGCAGACAGGGAGTTCTAAAAGAAATACGGTGCCGGAGTTTGTACTCTAACACCGTATTTGCCTACAGTCTGAATATTTTCACTATTTTTTCCTACGCATTTTGTGCGAGGCTCTTTGTCACTCTGGCGCGCACGACAAATGCGGCGATTACGGATACCAGTGCGATTAGACAGCCGATTAAAAAGGCTGTGGAATAATTCCCGTCGTGGCTGAAGGCGATTGCGATTCTCGGTCCAAGCAGTCCGGCGATACCGAACATCAAGTACATAACGCCGTAGTTCTCGGTGATATGTTTGTTTCCAAATAAATCTGCAGTGATTGGGGTAATGGTTCCGCCAAATCCGCCGTATCCGAAGGATACAAGCGCCATACAGAGAATGGTTACGGCTTTAGACGGGGAGAGCGCCAAAACGCCCATTCCCACAACGGAAAGCGCCGGGATGATACACAGGGTCACATATTTGTTCGTGTGGTCGGTAACTGTGCCCCAGAAGATTCGTCCGCAAAGGCTTGCGAAGGAATTGAGGGATACGAACATGGAAGCGCTTACTGCAGTCATAGCGAAACCGCTTTGGAGTATCTGCGACGCCTGGCTGATAACAAACATGCCGGAGGTCAGACCGAAGGAAAAGGTTACTGCCGCGATATAAAACATAGGCGTCTTTACCATTTCTCCGCGGGTGTAGTCTTTTGCCTGGGCAGGTGAGGATTTTTTCTTTTCTGTGGTTGCTTTTGTACTGGACTGGGATTTCTTATAAGAAACATATCCTTCCGGAAACGGTTTGATGATAAGTGAACAAATTACCATTACAACCAGGCAGAAAGGACCGATAATATTTGACATCAGCCCCAGTCCGCCCTTGTCAATCACCTGCGCAAGAATCGGGGACCAAATCATTGCGGAGCCGCCGTACACCCCGGCGAGAATACCAGAGTAAGTGCCAGATTTATCCGGGAACAGATTGGCGGAGTAACCCATCATGGTGGGATAGACAAGCCCACAGCCGATTCCAGTGCCGATGCCGTATGTCAGGAACAGCATAGGCAGAGTGGAAATGTGCCCGCAGGTCAAATAGCCGACACCAAACAGGATACTTCCGATAAGTACGAGATGGTTTGTCTTTAAATGTCGTGTGATTCCGCCCAGTATAGTCGGAGACATGGTAGAAGCCAAAACAGTAAAGGTGTAGCAGAGGGCTACGACTGCAGTTTTGGATTCGCCTCCGCATGCCTGTACGAACGGCGTCTGCACAACGGACCAGGTATAGCCGAGTCCAAGGATAAATCCCAGTACGACCGCTGCAATATAATACGTAAATTTTTTCTTTTCAAAAGATTCGTAAGATGATGACATGTAGTACCTCCTCAATAAAGTCTAACCTATGGTAACAAATTTTCGGCGAAAAGGGCTTCTATCCCAAACATTTCGCCGGGTTTGTGACAAAGATTTTTTCCAGCTGTGCGTCTGTCACGCCCATGTCCTTCATCATAGGAATAACCCTTGTAGGAATATTTTGGATATTTGCATGTTTGAAGATAGGAAGCTGGTTCTTATCTCCGTCGTAGCGTCCAAGTTCCACGGTAACGTTGTCGTGGCTCATAAGGATTTGGTCCTCATATCCTTTTTCCAAAAGCTTGACGATTGTCTGACAGCGCTCCTCGTCGGTAGGGGTGTGGAAGAGTTCGCCCTCTAAGCCGAAGCGGTCGAAGCAGTCGAATACACCCTGCTGTAATACTCTTTCATGGTAGTCAATGTCCGTGCTTCCACACATATGGCCAATGGAAATACTGGACGGGTCGGCGCCGTTTTCAATCATAATTTTTGCCTGCTCCGGTCCCATTGTTCCAAGCTCTGTGTGCGTGATAATCGTGCCGCCGGTCTCTGCATTTACTCTTGCGGCTGCCTTTAAAAACGTTTCCTCAATCGGAGTAATCTGTCCGGCGCTGGTGGCGATCTTCATAACGCCTGCCTTGATGCCGGTTCTGCCAATTCCTGTGGTCATTTCTGTTTTCATCATCTGATAGATTTCCGTCAAGATGTCGTGGGAACCACTGCGGAATTTCCAATAGCCGTGGGCGCTCATATTTTCATAGTAGTAGCCTGTGGAGCAGATGATATTGATTCCAAGGGCGATAGACATTCTGGCGAGGAACATGGGGTCCCGTCCACATTCATTATTTGTGGCGTCTACAATAGTTTTGAAGCAGTACGGCTCCTCTGTGATTGGCTTAATCCATTTCATGTTTTCCTTCATGCAGAGAAGTTCGTCAAATGGCCCTAAGGTGCTGTCGCCCTGGAAACCGCAGAATCCGTAGATAAGGTGCTCGTGCATCAATGTTCTTCCCAGGTCCTTCGCCTCAATGGGCCCCAATACAGTGTTGATTGTCTTTGACATAATTTTTCCTTCCTTTCCTTAAACCTTTCATTTTGAATTACATTCCGCTGCGCGGTGATCAGTTTTTTCGTTTCTTCATAAATCCTTTTGCGCCTGGTGGCTTTAGGCGGAGCTTACGCCGGATATTTTTTTATTAAATATTCCTGGCCAACAGCACATAATCCGCACAGGATTGCGCCCATGACAAGGTTGATAGCAAGCCCTAGGATTCCCATTGGATTTGCGGTGTAGTGCGCGCCTGTTGCAAAGGTAAGACAGACTCCGGCGAAGATAAACGGCACGACGCCGAAGGGGGTTTTGCCGAGATAGTGGATGTGCAGAATCATTGTGATTGCGGTTCCGACAACAATGGCCAAAAATCCTGACAGCTGGCCGAATCCCGGAAGCTGCATGAGAAGCAGGTCAACCTGTCCCCAGAACACGCCTGCCATCATACTGCATATTACCGGCACCATATCTTTACTGCCGAAGCCCCCGGCAAAAAATACGGCAAGACATACAAATAAAATCCACGGAGCCCCCGCCCCGTTTGCAAGATATTTGTAAGTTGGGACAAGCCCTACAAGCCAGTTGAACAAAGCGCTTAGCAGAGATACCCAGATAGACCAGTAAATAACGGTTTTCTTAGACATAAAGTACAACTCCTTTCCTGTTTTTTCGCATTGCTGACAGTTTCTTAAAACCGTTTTTGAGCGTTGACTGCTGGCAGATAAATAATTTTAAGATTCCGACAGAATTCAATTGTTTTATAATTAAAATATAAAGCAATCTATGTACCAACTTTGCGAAAAGATATTAAACGGGTTCAGAGCATGTAAAATACACGGAGAAATTTTTCAGAGGCATGAAAATGTTGTATTTTTAACGAACATATTTATAAAAAATGTCCATATTTAAAACAGAATTAGAAGGAAATAGGGATATATTATATAAAAAATAGTTGGCACATAATGTGCTGAATAATTAGATAGTTAAAAATTTATTTAATTTCAATATTGTAAGGAGGAATATCAGAATGGATACAGAAAAAATGAAAATGCCCACATTTGATTTAGCGGGAAAGGTTGCAATTGTGACAGGCGGAACCAAGGGACTGGGTTATGGTATTGTTATGCAGTTTGCGGCGCATGGGGCAAAAGTTGTGATTACCAGCCGCCATCAGGACGACTGCGACCGCGTTGCGGAGGAAGTAAAGGCGATGGGAGCAGAGGCGGCAGGTATCGCCACAGATGTCCAGAATATTGAACAGATTCAGAATTTAGTAGACAAGACGGCGGAGATGTTTGGCTCTGTTGATATTATGGTGAATAACGCAGGCGTTGCCATTACAAAGAAAATTTTGGACACCAGCGAAAAAGAATATAACACGGTTTTGGACTCCAACTTAAAGAGCGTGTACTTTGGCTCCCAGATTGCGGCAAAACAAATGATTAAGCAGGGGAATGGCGGAAAAATTATTAATATGTGCTCCATTGGCGGAATCAAGGGAAATAACGGAGTGGCTTCTTACGGGGCTTCTAAAGCAGGCGCAATCAACTTGACGAAATCTTTGGCGTGGGAGCTGGCCAGGTACGGAATCACCGTAAATGCTATCTGTCCGGGATATGTTATCACAGAGCTGAACAGAGAATCGCTTGTAGGAACGCCGTTTGGCGAAAAGCAGTTGAAGAATATTCCGCTTAGAAGATTTGGAACTGTAGAGGAGATTGCAAACCTTACACTGTTCCTGGCTTCTGACTGCTGTAACATGATTGACGGGGAATTTATTGTAGCAGACATGGGCGCGACCTTGGGCGGAAACGTATAAAGTAAAATTCTTATAATACCTTAAAAATATATTGTTTTTATAAACCATTACAATTGTATAATTGAAAAAGCAGGAAGGGCTGTCCGCAAAATGAATTTTAACAGTTTGTTTACATTTTGCGGCGGTCCTTTCTTTTTTTTGCACACTTTTGCCCTCCATGAATTGAAAAAACGGCGGTTTGGTGTTAAAATAATTAAAGTAAAGATTCAGTTCCTTGAAATTCTGGCAATGGATGTAGTGGAGCTGGAGGAATTTTTACAGAACGAGTACATCAGCACCCCGCTGTTTGAAAAAATTCCCAGCCAGGAGGCGCTCGGATTACAGACAAAAGAAGAAGCAGAGTATGTACCACATGATTATCTGTATACTGGAAGAGATATTATCGAGTCGTGGGATGAGGACGGCAGAAGGAAACAGAATATTGCCGCAGGGCAGGGCAATGTCCGCAGAGCAGATTAAGGATGTTATCCGCGCCCTTGTAGAACAGGAGGATAAGAAGAAACCATACAGCAATTCAAAACTGACGGAATTGTTAAAAGACAGAGGGATTCGCATTTCCAGACGGGCAGTGGCAAAATACAGAGACGAGCTATGGATTAAGAGCAGCGTGGACCGGAGGGAAAGATATTGTCAATGTGCGGGGCATGTTATTCCTTGTACACTGACGTGAAGCAAATTTTACAGGAAATAGGAGAGAAAAAACGTGATTCCAGCTGAATGCAGCGATTTGCTGAAGAATGAATTGTTTGTTGAGATTATGGATAATATAGATGATATTGTTATGATTATTGACAGAGATACGAATATTGTGTACGTCAATAAGTCTTATGAGAGGACGTTTAAGTGGAAGCGGGAGAAGATAATCGGGAAGAAGCTCCAGGACATAGAAGGCAACACGACCGCCATAAGGGCAATGGAAAAGGGCGAGACCCTCGTTCACACAGTAGAGTATCTAAAGTCTGCGAATATTGATTCCGTCGGGGTTTCATTTCCGTTGCGGGTAAATGGGGAAATCGTGGGAGGCGTGTCTGTGTTTAACGATATGAGCAAGTACGTAAGTCTCGTTTCTAAACTGCAAAAGACGAAGGAAATGAACAAATATCTGGAGGATTGTCTGGGAGATCCGATGCTCCAGAAGTGGTCGAAGGAATTTATCACGGTTAATCCCCACATGAAGAAAGTGCTGGAGCTTGCCATGAGGGTGGCGCAGTCGGAGGCGACGGTGCTGATTCGGGGCGAAAGCGGTACGGGGAAAGAGGTTATGGCGTCGCTGATTCACCACAACAGTCAGAAGGCGGACGGTCCCTTTGTGAAGGTGAACTGTGCGGCGATTCCCGACAACCTGCTGGAGAGCGAGCTGTTCGGATATGAGGGCGGCGCGTTTACAGGCGCCCGAAAAGAGGGAAAGGCCGGAAAGTTCGAGTTGGCGCAGAACGGCACCATTTTCCTGGATGAAATCGGGGATATGGATATTAACATGCAGGTGAAGCTGCTGCGCGTTATTCAGGAGAAGGAAGTGGAGCGGATTGGCGGGAACAGGTCGTATCCGCTGAATATGCGGATTATTGCCGCGACGAATCAAGACTTGGAGGAACTTGTCCGGAAAGGGAAGTTCCGGCAGGATTTATACTACCGTCTGAACGTAATCGAGATACGGATTCCTCCGCTTTGCAAGCGTAAAGACGATATTCCCGTGCTGGTCTACCATCTGGTGCAGAAGTTCGGGGGCGGGGGGGTCAATGTATCTCCACGGGCCATGCTCTGTCTAAAAGAGTACGACTGGCCCGGCAATGTGAGGGAGCTTCAAAATGTTTTAGAACACGCCTGTATTATGCGGATTGACAACATGATTGACGTCATGTCATTTCCGCAGTACATGAGGCCGGACGCGGGGACGGAAGCGGAGACGGTTGTCCACGCGCCGAATAATTATGATTTAAAAGAAATGACTGCAGTGCTTGAGAAGGATTTGATTCAGGAGGCGCTGAAAAAATATTCCAACAAGTCAAAGGCAATTAAGGCGCTGGGCATTTCCAGAAGTTCTTTTTATGAGAAGGTGAAGAAATACAATATAGAAGTCGATATGGCGGATGCAGAGAAGTAAAGCATATCCGCCTGGGTCGCTGCCCACTGGAATAAATGTAAAAAAGAATGAAAAAAGCTGTCATGCGGATTGAATACATTTTCAGCATGACAGCTTTTTTTGTACGGAAAACGAACACATAATATGTCAAATCCGAATAACCGGACATATATGTGACGTGAAAATAAGGGAAAATACGAGGAGAAAAAAGGTTTTCTGGATTGTTAAAAACTTGGCATGTAGATTGCGTAATATATAAGCAGGAGATAAGGTGGAGGATTTTAGACTATGAAAAAGGCATTTACCCCCTGCCGGATAGGGGCATGTGAATTGAAATACCGTTTTGTGATGACAGCCGGAAATTTAGGCTGGTGCACGGACGGGCATGTCTCTGACGAGACCGTTGCATTTTACAGGGAACGGGCAAAGGGAGGAGCAGGGCTTATTGTTGCAGGCGCCGCCGGGGTAGACCCTGTTAGAATGAACCGTCAGGGAATGATGCAGGTCTGTCAGGACCGGTTCATACCGGGTCTAAAAAGGCTTGCGGACGACGTTCACAGGCACGGAAGTAAAATATTTCTCCAGCTTATGCACGCAGGCGCTTATGCCAAACCAGAGGAACACGGCATGTTACAGCCTGTGTCCGCCTCAGAGTACGAGTGTGGTTTCACAAGAGCCCGGACAAAGGAGCTTACTGTGGAGGAAATCCGCCAGATTGAGGAATATTTTAAGGACGGCGCGCTTAGGGCGAAAGAAGCCGGGTTCGACGGCGTGGAAGTAATTGCAAGCGCGGGCTACTTGATTTCCGAGTTCCTCTCCAAAGCGGTCAATAAGAGGACGGACGAATACGGCGGAAGTCTGGAAAACCGGACGCGTTTCTTAGAAGAAATCTTACAGCAGATAAAAAATTCCGCCGGGGCAGACTATCCGGTTATGGTGAGGCTGTCGGGAGCAGATTTTATTCCGGGGGGAAATACTGCAAAAGACACGGTGGAGACGGCAAAGCGGATTGAAAGGTGGGTGGACGCTTTGGATGTTACCGGCGGGTGGCACGAATCCCAGGTTCCGCAGATTACCTACCACGTTCCCCACGGCGCATATTTGTTTCTCGCAAAGCTGATAAAAGATGTGGTCAGCGTCCCGGTGGTTGGGTGTAACCGTCTGGATATGGATACAGCCGTAAATGCGATTGAGGCGGGAACCATTGACATGGCGGGTATGCTTCGGGGGTTTATTGCAGACCCTGCCGTTGTAGAGAAATATAAAACCGGAAGAAAAGCAGAAATCCGCCCCTGTCTTGGTTGTAATCAGGAGTGTCTGGAACGGATTTTCCGGGGAGGCAGGCTTGGGTGCGTGGTGAATCCGCTGGTGGGCAGAGAAGATGAAAAGCTGCACACAGGGGCGGAAAACCAGCAGATTCTCGTAGCCGGGGCAGGCCCTGCAGGGCTTGCATTTGCGTCAGAGTCGGCGAAGACGAACCGGGTAACCGTGTGGGAGAGGGAAAACACATACGGGGGAATGGCAAGGCTTATTGGTCAAATGCCGAACCGGGAGGATACGCAGTCGTATTTAGAATATTTATTTTATATGTGCAATAAGCGGGGCGTCCGCTTTGTGTTTCAAAAAAATGCAGACCCGCGGGAGCTTTTAGAGCTGTTGGAGAGCGGGAAGTTTGACAAAGTTGTGGTTGCGTCAGGCAGTCTTTATGAAAGAGAAATAAAACGGGAATATCCTGTTGCACCAGATGCCAGGGTGCTTAGTATCCAGGATTTCTTCCAGGAGAAAGCCTGTTCAGATAAACATATGGTTATAATAGGAGCCGGCTATCAGGCGGCGCAGCTTGGGCTTACATATGCCAGTAGGAGGTACAGGGAGGAAGAAAGGAGATTTATCGGGAAATATGCACCTGCATATACAGAATGTGTTGATAACATTATGAGGCGCGAAAAGCCTGAAATTACTCTTATAACAAAAGGGAAAAAGCCGGGAGAGGGCTTCGGGATGACGACGCGCTGGATAATGCTAAAAGAAATAAAAGAATCCGGCATTGACGTAAAGACGGAAACGGAAGTGCTCCGGGTGGAGAAAAACCGGGTTGTCTGTAAAGAAAAGGGAGAGGAAATCTTCATCCCGGCAGATATGGTTGTAATCACCGGAGGAGAAAAACCAAATCCTGTTTTTCATAAGGAAATACCAGAGGCACTAAAAGGCCGTATCTTATGGATAGGAGATGCCGGAAAAACAGGCAGAATATCAGAAGCAGTTAAAAGCGCTTTTCAAACTGCCATAAATCAGAAGGAGGATAGAGATGTTTGAAAAAAAGCATGAAATGTTAAGAAAACTGGCAAAAGAATTTGCGGAGAAGGAAATCAAGCCCATTGCCGACGAGGCAGAGAAAAATAACGGCTATCCGGAGGGATTAATGCAAAAAGCGGCCAAATACGGGTTCGGCGGAATCACCATCCCCGTAGAATATGGCGGAGCCGGCGGAGACTACAAATCACTTGCTATTGTAGTAGAAGAATTTTGCAAGGTAGACGCGGCTGCCTCCTCTCTGCTTATGAGCAATTCATTATCCGGAGCGCCGTATCTCTACTTTGGAACAGAGGAGCAAAAGCAGAAATACTTAAAGCCAATGGTTCTGGGAGAAAAGATTGGCGCGTTCGCGCTGACAGAGCCAGGCGCCGGCTCCGATTCCGGCGCGACCCAGACCACCTGTCTGTGGGACGAGGAGCAGGGCTGTTACATATTAAACGGTAGAAAATGTTTCATCACAATGGGACCGATTTGCGACCATGCGGTTGTATTTGCAAAGTCAGACTTGAATGAAAAGGGCACGAGAGGAATCTCCGCTTTTATCGTAGAGGCAGGCTGGGAAGGATTCTCCAGAGGTAAGACGGAGGAAAAGATGGGTATGCACGCTTCCGTGACTTCGGACTTGATTTTCAACAATGTGAAGGTGCCGAAAGAGAATCTGCTGGGCGAGGAGAAGAAGGGCTTTAAAATCGCTATGAGCATACTGGACGCAGGACGCGTGACTGTTGCCTCCCAGGGACTTGGAATCGCGGCAGGCTGTCTGGACCTTGCAATCGCGTACTCCAAAGAGCGTGTGCAGTTCGGCAGGCCGATTTGCAAATTACAGGACGTGGCGTTTAAGCTGGCAGATATGGCGACGGAAGTAGAGTGTACCAGACAGCTTGTATATACGGCGGCAGATAAGCTGGATAAACACGAGAAGGTGACAATGCAGGCGGCAATGGCAAAATACAAAGCCGGAGAAGTCTGTAACTCCGTTGCGTACAAGGCTCTCCAGATTCATGGAGGCTACGGCTATATGCAGGACTATCCAATTGAGCGTATGTCCAGGGCTGCAAGGCTCGTGTCCATTTACGAAGGGACTTCGGAGATTCAGAAGCTTGTAATATCTGGAAATTTACTAAAATAGCGGAGGTATACAATGAGAATATTAGTTTGTGTAAAACAAGTGCCAAATACAAATGAAGTAAAGATTGACCCGGTAAAGAAAACGCTGATTCGTGACGGCGTGGAAAGTATTTTAAATCCTGATGACGACAACGCATTGGAGGCGGCCCTTCAGTTGAAAGACAAGTACGAGGGAACAAAAGTCACCGCCATTTCTATGGGGCCTCCGCAGGCTTCTGAGGTGCTTATTGAGTGTATGGCAAAGGGCGCGGACAACGCGGTACTGCTTTCCAGCCGTGCTTTCGGAGGCGCGGACACATGGGCGACCTCTAATACAATTGCGGCGGCTATTGAAAAGATTGGCGAGTACGACATTATTTTTGCCGGACGGCAGGCAATTGACGGCGATACCGCTCAGGTAGGCCCACAGATTGCGGAGAAATTGGGAATCCCGCAGGTTACATATGTAGAGGAAATCATCAAATGCGAGGAAGGAAAAGTCGTTGTAAAAAGACAGCTTGAGGACGGATATGAAATCATAGAGATTCCAACCCCATGTCTGCTTACTGCTATTAAAGAATTGAATACTCCGCGGTACATGACCGTGAAGGGAATCTATGACGCCTATGGAAATCCGGACAGAATTCAGGTGTGGAATGAAAACGACATTCCGGTAAAACCGGACGAAATCGGGCTGGACGCTTCCCCGACAAAGGTGTTCCGTTCCTTCACGCCGGACCCGAAGGGCAAGGGAATTATGATTGAGGGAACGCCGAAACAGGAGGCGGAGAAGTTAATAGAAGAACTGAAAAAGAAACATATCTTGTAGGAGGAATCGTTATGGCGGTAAGAGTAAATGCAGAAAAATGTAAAGGATGTACGCTGTGTGTAAAAAGCTGTCCCTTTGACGCGATTGAGATGAAAGAGAAAAAGGCAGTCATTACAGAGAAATGTACGGCCTGCGGAGCATGTATAGAGAAATGTCCTTTCCACGCGATTTCAAAGGAGGAACAGGGAGCAGGCGCAGATTTGTCGGCATACAAAGATGTGTGGGTATTTGCGGAGCAGAGAGACGGCGTGATTACCCCGGTTGTAAAGGAACTCCTGGGCAAAGGGCGCGGCCTGGCAAATGATATTGGAGATGTAAAATTATGTGCGATCCTGCTTGGAGAAGGGCTTGGAGATATGACAAAAGAGCTTTTCGAGGCGGGGGCAGACATTGTGTATACGGCGGAGAGCCCGTTGTTGTACCGCTACACGGCGGACGGATACACCAAGGTAATCACAGACGCGATTCACGAGTTTAAGCCGGAGATTGTACTCTTTGGCGCAACCCATATCGGACGGGACCTGGCGCCGAGAATTGCAAAGAGGGTGGGAACCGGACTGACGGCAGACTGTACACAGCTTGACATTGATCCGGAGACAAAGGGAATTTTGCAGACCAGACCAGCGTTCGGCGGAAATCTGATGGCGACAATCAAGTGTCCGGGACATAGACCGCAGATGTCGACAGTAAGACCGGGCGTTATGGATAAGCTGCCGGTGCAGGAGGGACGAACAGGGGAAGTAAAACCAGTGTCCTTGAACCTGCAGGAATCCGACATCCGCACGAAAATTTTGGAAATCGTAAAGACGGCAAGGGATATGGTTTCCTTAACAGATGCGGAGATTATCGTATCAGGCGGAGCAGGGCTTGGAGAAGCCAGCGGATTCAAGCTGATTCAGAAGTTTGCGGACCACGTGGGAGGAGTAGTCGGCGCTTCCCGTGCGGCGGTAGATTCCGGCTGGATTGACCACTCCCACCAGGTAGGGCAGACCGGAACGACGGTAAAACCGAAAATCTATATTGCATGCGGCATTTCCGGGGCGATTCAGCACTTGGCAGGTATGCAGACTTCAGATATTATTATTGCTATCAACAAAAACCCAATGGCGCCTATATTCCAGGTTGCGGATTACGGAATTGTTGGGGATTTGTATAAGGTAATCCCGGAGATTATGGAAGTCTGGGAATAAATTTGCTTGAGTAAAATTTTAATACAGAGGGACAAGGTTCGTTAAAGTTTAAAGGGCGGTGGATCACCGCGGAAAGGAGCAAAACATGGCAAAAACATTAGAAGGAAAGGTAGCAGTTGTAACTGGTGCAGCACGGGGGCTTGGAAGGGCTTATGCCCTTCGGCTGGCCGAACTTGGCGCAGATGTGGGCGTAATCGACATTGATTTGAAATCCTACAAGCAGTTTGAGGGCGAGGAGAAACTGTTGACTGCGGATACGACAATGGACGAGTGCCGTGCGCTGGGCGTGCGCTCCGCAGGGGCAGAGGCAGACTGTACGAAGAGAGAGCAGGTATTCGAGGCGTTTGCAAAACTGGAAAAAGAATTGGGACCAATCGACATTGTAGTAAACAACGCAGGCGGCGGACTTGGAGCACCGGACGGCAACAAGGCTTCCTCTCTGAACTGGGAGCAGTTCTACGGCGTAATTGAGAGAAACTTCTACGCAACCGTATATGCCTGCAACGCAGTTGCACCAGGCATGAAGGAAAGGGGATTCGGAAGAATCATCAACGTTATTTCCGTAGGCGGACTTATCGCAAACAGCGACGGAAGCTACGCGCATTACGCTTCAGCGAAAGCGGCGATTAAGCAGTATACCATGGTGTTGGCCCAGGAGTGCGGACGTTATAATGTGACCGCCAACTGCATCGCCCCTGGATTTATCGCAACAGGACGTTTGCTGGAGAACTACAAGAAAGCGGGCGAGGGTACCTTCCTTAGAAACGTGGCGATGAAGCGCTTTGGCACACCGGAAGACTGTGCAAATGTAATCGAGTTTCTTGCGACAGACCTTTCTTCTTATGTAAATGGAGCGGTAATCGAAGTGACAGGAGGTACGGTAGGCAGAATGATTATGAATGAACCTGCGGAATGTTAAAGCAGGGTTCATTTTTACCTAAATTTGTTAAATTCGTAACAAATCTGAGAAAAAGGAGATATAATATGGAAAGATGGGAAAAGCTGGAGAGAAAGACAGCTCCTGCGATTGCGGAAGATATTCAGGGACCTTTGAGCGGAATACGCGTGCTGTTAAATGGTTCGGTTGTGGCGGCGCCGTTTGCTGCGACAATGTTAAGCGACTTCGGAGCGGAAGTTATTGCGCTGGAGCGCCCAAAGATAGGCGGCGACACGGCAAGAGCACAGAAACCCCAGATTACGGAAGGGGAAAAGCACATCAGTGGTTCATGGATGCAGAATGCGAGAAACAAATTAAGTTTTACTCTGGAGACAAATTTTAATAAAGTGCCGGAATCCAAGGAGATTTTCTTATCCTTGATTAAGGAGTGCGACGTCTGGATTGAAAATATGGTTTGGATTGAGAAGCTGGGAATCACAGACGAAATGCTGATGGAAGTAAATCCAAGGTTAATTATCTGCCATGTAAGCGGATTTGGCACACCGAAATTCGGCGGTGAGGAGAGATACTTAAACCGTGCATGTTACGACCCGCTGGCACAGGCAGAATCAGGGTGGTGCCTGCTTCAGGGCTTCCCGGATAAACCGCCGTACTATGCACAGCAGTATATCGGCGATTATCTGTCCGGACTGTTTGCGGTAAACGGTATTTTGATGGCGCTGCGCGTAGTGGAAAAGACAGGGAAAGGCCAGATTATTGATTCTACCCTCTGCGAGAGCTACATGAGAGTTATGGATGACAACTACACACTGTGGAGCCAGGCGGGAATCCAGAAGCAGAGACAGGGAATCAAACAGGCGACCTACCAGCCGGCAGGTATTTTCCCCACAAAGGACGGAAAATACATTAACCTGGGAGCATACGGTAAAGGCGCTTACGAGAAGGTTATGAAAGGCTTTGGCTTTGATTTGGAGAAATACAGCTATGAAGCGGCCGGCGGAAGCGAGGAAGCGTTACAGAGCGACCTTGGAAAAGAGCTGGATCAGAAGTTCGCAGATTACTTTATGGAGCACGATTCAAAAGAGGCAATCGACATTCTCATTGACAATAGAATCGGAGCGGCTGTCATCAAGAACTGTGAAGACGTTATGAACGAGGAACACTGGAAAGACAGAGGCGACTGGGTTACTTATGAGGACCAGACCCTTGGAAAGGAAGTTACAGCCTTTGGATTTGCGCCGAAGATGTCTGAAACGCCGGGCAAGGTTTGGCGTGGCGCTCCCAGACTTGGACAGGATACAGAGGCGGTTATGAAGAAACTGCTGGGCTACTCCCAAGAGGAGATAGACGCCTTCAAGGGCAGAGGAATTATTGACTGACACATTAAAGGTGGAAGCATTTCACAGAAAATCCAGGTCGGAAGGAAACAAGGGAAAGAGCAATATAAAGGAATGGACATTTATGAAACATACTTTTTGTCAGATATTCAGAGAAACGGCGATAGATTATGCAGAGAAACTGGCGGTTTCAGACGGTGAGCGCTCTGTGACTTACCAGGAATTAGAAGAGTACAGCAATTTTCTGGCAGAATATCTGCGCGGGCTTGGGATAAGGAACGGAAATACGATTGCCATACAGACTGGGAGAACTGTAGCGTCCATTATCGCAATGATTGGGGTGTGGAAAACAGGGGCGTGTTTTGTATTTTTAGATGACAGCTACCCGGAGACGAGAAACGAGAAGCTAAAAGAGGATTGCGGATATAATCTGGTGATTACGAGAGGGTGGATGGACGGGCTGGACTGGAAGCGCGTTCAGGAGAGCCGTGACGATTCCAGACCGGAGAAGCTGGCGCTTCTAATCTATACGTCGGGGACCACGTCCAGGCCGAAGGGCGTAATGATTGAGCATCGCAACCTCTG
This sequence comes from Lachnoclostridium edouardi, assembly GCF_900240245.1. Taxonomy (GTDB): domain Bacteria; phylum Bacillota; class Clostridia; order Lachnospirales; family Lachnospiraceae; genus Lachnoclostridium_A; species Lachnoclostridium_A edouardi. The sequence goes on along the minus strand of NZ_OESQ01000001.1, from coordinate 871,232 downwards.
TGCGTCTTTTGAAAATTATAAGAGGCTGGGATTTTGTAAGGAGGATAGAAACTGCGTGTTCGCAAACTTCGGCTTTGTGGCGGCAATGTATGATATTTTTGCCACATTGTCCATTGGCGGAAGCGTGGTGCTGATTCCAGAGTGGAGACGGAGGAATATAGGACTGATAACCGAATTTCTGGAAAAGGAAAAGATAACGGTTACGTTCCTTCCTCCCCACATGGCAAGGAAATTAATGGAGTACGATTCGTCAAAGCTGGCCCTTAGGACGCTTCTTGTAGGAAGCGAGGCGGTGCACGGGCTTCGTAGGCAAAGCTACCGCATTTACAACGTGTATGCAGCGTCGGAACTTTGTGCACTCACCGCCTGCTATGAAATCGTAGACGCCCGGGGTTCTTACCCAATAGGCACGTTAAATGAGAACCTGAAAGGGTATATTGTGGACGAGGCGGGAAATCAGGTGGAGCCGGGTCAGGAAGGCGAGCTGTGGCTTGCAGGACCGCAGGTGAGCAGAGGGTACTTAAAAAGACCGGACCTTACAGAGAAGCAGTATATACCCAATCCTTTCTCCCAGGAACCAGGATACGAGAGAGTATTCAAAACCAGGGATATTGTGCGTCAGGACAAAGAGGGAAACCTAAACTACATAAGCCGGCTGGATAATATGTATAAAATACGAGGGTTTCGAGTAGAGGGAGGCGCTGTGGAATCGGCGGTTCTGCGTTGCCCGGAAATTAAGGAGGCGGCAGTCAGGGCATTTACGGACGAGGGCGGAGTAAATATCCTGTGCGGGTATTTTGCGGCAGATGTGGACATTGATGTAAAAAAGCTAAAAGAGGAACTGAAAGCAATTTTGCCTTACTACATGATACCCACATGTTTTATCCGCATGGAAAGCCTGCCTCGGAACATGAACAATAAGATTGACAGAAATGCGTTGGTTCCGCCAAAAGAGCTAAACGACCACAAGCTATTGGAGAAGCTGTACTAGAGTGGAATCAGGCAGGAGGAAATTTAAATGACAGAGGAATTATACGAGAAGCTGACAGATTTTTTTGACGCGGATATTAACCAGTACCTGAGCGAACACGGGGGCGGTGCGGAGGTCGTTGACGTAGAGGGCAGTACGCTGATAATCCGTCTGACCGGGGAGTGCAGAGGGTGCCTCTCCATGAATGAAACCGTAAACGGTGTTATTTTAAAGAAGGTGCACGCCGTATTTCCTTTTATAGAAAAAGTAACTGTAACAGACGACGTAAGCCCGGAAGTTTATGAAATGGCCAGCAAGCTGTTTACTTCCGGAAGATATTAAACAAGGAGGAGAAAAACTATGGGAGTTGGAACATATGAAGGATATATAAAGAGAATGGAGAAGATGAAGCCAAACATTTACCTTGACGGCAAATGCGTGGACAGAATGGGACCGTGGAACGAGGCAGGTTTCTGGGTAATGAAACAGTGCTATGACATGGCAAATGACCCAGAGTACGCAGACGTCTGTACTGCAACCTCTCATTTGACCGGGGAGACTATTAACCGCTGTACCCACATCCATCAGTCCCAGGACGATTTGCTGAAAAAACAGCTTATGACCCGTCTGGTATGTCACCACGTGGGAGGCTGTATGCAGAGATGTATGGGAACAGACGCCTTAAATGCAATTGCGGTTGTATCCTATGACTGCGACAAGGCGCTTGGAACAAAATACCATGAAAGGTTCAACAAATATCTGGAGTACTGCCAGAAGCACGATTTGATTTGCAACTGCGCCCAGACAGACGTAAAGGGAAGCCGGAACGCGAAATATAAAAGAGCGCACGAACAGCCGGATCCGGATATGTTCCTGCACGTAATCAAGACGGACGTTGACGGTATGGGAATTGACGGAAAGCCGTGTAAAGGCGTGATTGTACGCGGAGCGAAAATCTGTAACTCCTGTGCGCCTTACGTGGATGAAATCATTGCAACGCCGACGAAGTTCATGGGACGGGGGGATGAAGGCTATGCAATCAGCTTTGCCCTTCCTGCTGACTGGGACGGCCTGAAGCTTATGGCGCTTCCGGGACTGCACCACAAGAGAAAACATTTGCAGGCGCCTTTCAACCACAACGGCGACAACGAATCCCTGACAATTTTCGACGACGTATTCGTGCCGGAGGACCGTATTTTCTTAAATGGATTCGACGGTCCGGACGTTGTGCAGTATGCAGGATATATGGCATTGATGTTCGCACACTTCCACAGACATTCCTACACAGGCTGTAAGACTGCGGTTTCCGAGATTATCGCTTCCCAGGCGGCGCTTGTGGCGGACGTAAACGACATTGCAGGAGCGTCCCACGTAAGAGAAAAACTGTGCGACATTATAGGAACGGCGGAGCTTGTATTTGCGGCAGGGCAGGCCAGCGCGTACCGCGCTGTAAGGTTCCCCAACGGCTCCTGGGTGCCGGATGAGATTTTGACAAATGCAGGCAGAAGGCTTGCAGGACACAATATTTACCACGAGTATGAAATCCTGGCGGACTTAACTGGCGGAATCTGCGCGTCCCTCCCTACGGAGGAAAGCTTCTTTGCACCGGAGACCGCAGAACTCTGCAACAAATATATTATGCGCAACCCGGCGTACACAGCAGAGGAAACACACCGTGTAATGCGTATGATGGAGGATAAGCTCTGCGACGCATTCGAGGGCGCGCAGTGCGTGGCAGGCGTACACGGCGGCGGATCTCCGCTTATGGAAACCATTACTATGATGAGCCGTTACGACTTGGAAGAGTTGAAGAAAATTGCAAAATATTTGGCGGGCTTTGACGGCGTAGACTGCCCAAGATACGAGAGAGCGACGGCGACGCCAAGAGCAATGCTGGACAGATTCAAAAAGACACAGAATTAGTAGAGAGGGAAAGGAGGAAAATATGAGTAAATCTATTCAAAATATTCTTGTAGTAGGCGCGGGGCTTATGGGAAGCGGTATCGCGCAGGTATTTGCGGCAAACGGGTATAAGACGACGGTTGCGGACTTGAAGCAGGAGTTTGTTGACAAGGCAATGAAAAAGATCGACTCCGACATTGCAGAAATGAAGGAGGAAGGGCTTGCGGACGACGCATACGGCGCCGCAGTAAAGGAAAATCTTACAGGGATTTTAAACAGCCAGATTCCGGAAGTGGCAGGACAGATGGACTTGGTTGTGGAAGTTATCTTTGAAAACAAGGACGCGAAGAAAGAGCTGTACCAGACGCTGTCCAACAACTGCAAGGAGAACTGTATTTTCGCAAGCAATACTTCCGGAATGGATATATTCAGCTTAACAGATGATTTTATGAAGCGCCCGGAGCGTATGATTATTACACACTGGTTTAATCCGCCCCACTTGATGAAGCTGGTGGAGGTGGTAAAAGGGCCTAAGACTTCTGATGAGACGGCGGAAACCATCCGTGCATTGTTGGAAAAATGCGGGAAAGAACCGGCAGTTTTGAATAAATTTATGCCAGGCTTTATTGTAAACAGAATGGCGACGGCAATCTGCCGGGAGTTATATTACATGGTAGAGCAGGGCTGGGCTTCCCCCCAGGATTTGGAAAATGCTATGAAGAATACAAACGGGCTGCGCTGGGGATTTGAAGGTCCTCTTGGACTGTGGGATTTCGTAGGGCTTAATATACCAGCAACTGTGGCGGCAGACGTTATTCCGACTTTGTGCAGCGGAGGAAATAACATTCCATACGTTGACCGTCTTATTGCAGAAGGCAAGACAGGCGTGAGAGCAGGGGAAGGCGGACTGGGCAAATACCCTGCTGACATAGACGCGTTTATCAGAAAGAGAAATAAAAGAATCCTTACCATGTACAAGGTGTTAGAGGGATTTGCAAAAGAGGATGAACAAGAATAATTGTTAGAATGGAGGAACAGAAAATGGCCATTGGAACTTATGAAGCTTACAGGGAAAGACTTTCCAAAATGAGACCAAACGTATATATTGACGGGAAATGCGTGGACAGAAACGGCGACTGGATTGAAGGCGGATGTTATGTAATGAAGGTCTGCTATGACATGGCAAATGACCCACAGTACGAGGATGTGTGTACTACAACGTCCCACCTGACCGGGGAGAAAATCAACCGCTGTACGCATATCCACCAGTCTCAGGATGATTTGCTGAAGAAACAGCTTATGACCCGTCTGATCTGCCACCATGTAGGAGGCTGTATGCAGAGATGTATGGGGACAGACGCGCTGAACGCAATCGCGGTTGTTTCCTACGACTGCGACAAGGCGACGGGAACAAAATATCACGAGAGATTTAATAAATATCTGGAATACTGCCAGAAGAACGACCTTGTCTGCAACTGCGCCCAGACGGACGTAAAAGGAAGCCGTAACTCCAAATATAAAAGGGCGCATGAACAGCCGGACCCGGATATGTTTGTACATGTAATTAAGACAGACGTAGACGGCGTGGGCGTGGACGGAAAGCCATGTAAAGGCGTGATTGTCCGCGGTGCAAAAATCTGTAATTCCAACGCTCCGTATGTAGATGAAATTATCGTTACACCGACGAAATTCATGGGACGGGGGGATGAAGGCTATGCGATTTCGTTTGCACTTCCAGGCGACTGGCCAGGCATGAAGCTGATGGCACTTCCAGGTCAGCACCACAAGAGAAAACATTTAGAGGCTCCGTTTAACAAGGTGGGCGACGTGGAATCCCTGACAATTTTCGATGACGTATTCGTGCCGGAGGACAGAATCTTCTTAAACGGCTACGACAACCCGGATGTGGTACAGTATGCAGGATATTTGGCGCTGATGTTCGCACATTTCCACAGACATTCCTACACAGGCTGTAAGACGGCGGTTTCTGAGATTATTGCTTCCCAGGCTGCGCTTGTAGCGGATGTAAACGACATTGCGAAAGCGTCCCATGTAAGAGAAAAATTATGCGATATTATCGGAATTGCAGAGCTTGTATTCGCGGCAGGGCAGGCCAGCGCATACCGCGCAATTCAGTTCCCCAACGGCTCCTGGGTGCCGGATGAGATTTTGACAAACGCAGGAAGAAGGCTTGCAGGCCATAACATCTACCATGAGTATGAAATCCTGGCGGATCTGACCGGCGGTATCTGTGCTTCCCTTCCTACAGAGGAGAGCTTCTTCGCACCAGAGACGGCGGAACTCTGCAACAAATACATTATGCGTAATCCGGAGTACACCGCAGAAGAAACGCACCGCGTAATGCGGATGATGGAGGATAAACTCTGCGACGCATTTGAGGGCGCACAGTGCGTGGCAGGCGTACACGGCGGCGGTTCTCCGCTTATGGAAACCATCACTATGATGAGTCGTTACGACCTGGAAGAACTGAAGAAAATCGCAAAATATCTTGCCGGCTTCGACGGGGTAGAGTGCCCGAGATACGAGAGGGCAACTGCGACGCCGCGGGCTATGCTGGAGCGGTTCAAAAAGACACAGGGATAATACATAAATAGATGATACAGAAATATTAAGAAGAAATATTAATATGAAATAAGAGCGGTATTGAATTTTGCTGAAAAATCAATACCGCTTTTTATATTATTTTAGAACATATATTATTATAGAACAAATCGGTTAGCCGAGGGCTTTTTCCGCAGCTTTTCTTCTGCTGTACATATAAGCCTGGCCGTACACCAGTCCGTACATACAATAAGCCATAGTAATAGACGCCAGTCCGTCCACTACAGAGTGCTGTTTTAAAAATACAGTGGAAAGGCATATAGCGGTCATAGCAAAGCCGGAGAATATACGCACTCCACGATGCTTTTTCAAAGTCTCGCTTTGAAGAACAGCTATGTGAACTCCAATAGAGTTGTACACATGAATACTTGGCAGAACATTGGTACAGGTATCTGTGCTGTAAAGCCATGCTACAATATGAGTAAAAATATTTTTATCCGGGTTAATGGCAGGTCTGAAGTCAGTGCCGTTAGGGAAGATGGTACATATAATCAGGCTGATTGTCATTCCGGTAAACAAAAATGTGGATAATTTGTAAAAATCCTTCCGGTTGACAAAGAAAAAGTATATCATAGCTCCCGCAACATAAATAAACCAAAAGAAATAAGGGATGACAAAATATTCATTAAAAGGAATATAGTCATCTAAAGCCACATGAATAATGTGGTATTTTGTCACGGTCTTTTCCAGATGAGCGAACCATGGCAGATAGATAAAACCATAAAGTAATACCCATGCATGTTTATATTTATTAATAAAAGCTTTCATGGTCCTGCCTCCTTACTATTTGATTTTTCACGGATTATAGCACAATAAAAATGAGAATACAAGGCCGTTAATAAAACGTTAAGAAAAATTAACCAGTGGTTTATATTTCCATTTAAAATATTAGATTTAAAGGTATTGTATGCAGAAAAAATAGAAATATCACATTTGTCGAAATATGTAATAACACGCGATTTATTATAATTGTAGAAATACTACTGGCATGATATGATCCAATAGGTGATACATATGATAATAGGTTCAGACGTAATTTATCAGTCCGCTCAGGCTGCAGAAGATATGTTTCAGGCAATGGAAATTTTACAGGGAAAAATAAATTTGACAGGACTGCATTATATTGATGATGAGACAGCGGCAATCAACTTGGAAATGGCATTGCTGTGGAAGAGTATAAATATGGAAATTTCCAGACAGTAAATAATAATAAGGCAGGCAGAATGCCTGACAGTAGAAACTTAAATTTGTAATATAAAAAAGTCCTTGAAAACCAAGGACTTTTTTTAGTAGCGGAAGGGAGATTTGAACTCTCGACACTACGGGTATGAACCGTATGCTCTAGCCAACTGAGCTATTCCGCCATATGAATTATAAGTGACTGAGAAAACTTTTGAAATGGGGCCTACAGGGCTCGAACCTGTGACCCTCTGCTTGTAAGGCAGATGCTCTCCCAGCTGAGCTAAGACCCCAGAAGTTTAAGCTTGTCACTTTTTGTTGCTGTCTCATTCCCGACTGCTTTGATAGTATAATCCGTATTGTCGAAATTGTCAACACTTTTTTGAAAATATTTTATAGAAATTTTCTTTTTCATTTTTACGTTTTATGGTATACTATAAACTAGTTAAGAACAGGAGGTTTTTCCATGTACTATTTTATTATTAATCCGCATTCTGGGAATGGGAAGGGATATAAAATATGCAGAAAATTGGAAAGACATTTGGGGAAGGCCTGTGTAGAGTATGAGATATTTCTGGCAAAGGAGCCTGGGGAGGCTAGTCTGATTGCCAGGCGGCTGACAGAAGGCTGCAGGGAACCTGTGACCATTGTGGCGGTAGGCGGAGACGGCACTGTAAACGAGGTGTTGGATGGTCTGTGTTTTCACAGCTCTGTTACTATGGGATTTATTTCGGCGGGAACAGGGAATGATCTTGCCAAAAGTCTGAGGATTCCTGAGAACAGCGGCAGAAGCTTAAAAAGAATATTATATCCGAGAAATCATAAGCTTTTAGATTATGGCGTTATTTCCTATGGAAAGGAAGAGGTATTTCACAGAAGATTTGCCGTCAGCGCCGGGATTGGTCTGGATGGGGCAGTCTGTCACGATATGATGTATTCCTTTAGAGGAAAGCCTCAGCTTCGTTTCCTCAGATATTTGCTTATTGGGATAAAACAGCTTTTGGTGGCCAGGCCGGCTAAGGGATATTTAGTGCTGGACGGAATCCAGAAGGTAGAGTTTAATCATATTTATTTTGTGTCAGTCCATATTCATCCTTTTGAGGGAGGCGGATTCCGCTTTGCTCCCGGGGCTGATTACAGTGACGGAAAGCTGACTCTCTGTGTGGCCCATAATTCTAGCAAATGGGGAATGATTCCTGCCTTAGCCAATGCTTTTATAGGGAGACATAAGCGTTATAAGGGCATGAGAAATTATGAGTGCAGGGAAGTGGAGATTCATGTGGACAGGCCTATGGCCGTTCACGTTGACGGTGAAAGCTGCCAGATGCAGACAGAAATTCAGCTTAGGTGTATACAGAAAAAGCTGAGAATGATTGTATAGGCTGAAGATAAAAGGAGAAAGATGAGAAGAAGCAGCAGGAGGCATAGTTCTGTATTAATAATATTCCGCAGTGCTCAGACCGGGATAATATAATATAGAAATATGCCTCTCATCAGTTAAGACGGCATCTGCAGAGAAGGGGCTTAAAAAGCTGGCTGCAATATATATAGAAGAGAGGAACAATTATGAGAATAGGACAAGGCTATGACGTGCATAAATTAGTAGAGGGAAGACGGCTGATTTTAGGAGGAGTGGATATTCCTTATGAAAAGGGGTTGTTAGGCCATTCAGACGCAGACGTTTTAGTTCATGCAGTAATGGACGCCCTGCTGGGGGCGGCGGCTTTAGGAGATATTGGAAAGCTGTTTCCTGACACGGACCCGGCTTATAAAGATATTTCCAGCATAAAGCTTCTGGAGCATGTGGGAAAGCTTTTGGAGGAAAAGGGCTATGTAATAGAAAATATTGACGCTACAGTAGTGGCCCAAAGGCCTAAGCTGGCCCCTTACAGGGAAGAGATGCGGGAAAATATGGCGCGGGCTCTTCATATAGAAAAGGATCAGATAGGGGTTAAGGCTACCACAGAAGAAGGGCTGGGCTTTACAGGAAGGGGGCAGGGGATTTCATCTTCTGCAATTACCCTGTTGACGACAGTGCAGGATTATTGCTATTATGATAGAATGCAGGAAGAAAAAGGTAGCTGCCCCGGCTGCGGAGGCTGCCGGAATATAGAATAAAGGAGATTATTATGAAGATCTTTAATACACTTACAAGGAAAAAAGAGGATTTTATTTCCCTGGAACCGGGAAAAGTAAAAATGTATGTCTGCGGCCCTACAGTATATAATTTTATTCATATTGGAAATGCAAGGCCCATGATTTGCTTTGACACAGTAAGACGTTATTTTGAATATAAGGGCTATGATGTAAATTTTGTATCTAATTTTACAGATGTAGACGATAAGATTATTAAGAAGGCTATTGAAGAGGGAGTGGACGCGGACACTATTTCTAAGCGCTATATTGCAGAGTGCAAAAAAGATATGGAGGCTATGAATGTGAAGCCGGCTACAAAGCATCCTTTGGCTACAGAAGAGATCTGCGGTATGCTGGATATGATTCAGGAGCTGATTGAAAAGGGCCATGCTTACCAGGCTGCCGACGGAACCGTTTATTTCAGAACGAACTCTTTTAAGGAGTACGGAAAGCTGTCCCACAAAAATTTGGATGATCTTCAGTCAGGGTTCAGGGAGATTAAGGTGACAGGAGAAGAGGGCAAGGAAGACCCTTCAGACTTTGTTCTGTGGAAGCCTAAAAAGGACGGGGAGCCATACTGGGAGTCTCCATGGTGCGAGGGACGTCCAGGCTGGCACATTGAGTGCTCTGTGATGTCCAAAAAATATTTAGGAGAGCAGATTGATATTCATGCAGGCGGGGAGGATTTGATTTTCCCTCACCATGAAAATGAAATTGCTCAAAGCGAGTCGGCTAATGGAAAAGAGTTTGCTAGATACTGGATGCACAATGGATTTTTAAATATTGACAATAAAAAGATGTCCAAATCTTTAGGAAATTTCTTTACAGTAAGAGAGATCGGTGAAAAATATGATCTTCAGGTGCTTAGATTCTTTATGCTCAGCGCTCACTACAGAAGTCCGTTAAATTTCAGCGCAGATTTAATGGAAGCTTCTAAAAATAGTCTGGAGAGAATTTTAAACTGTACAGGAAAGCTGGATGATCTTTTAAAGAACGCCTCCGGGGAAGAGCTTCAGGATAAAGAGCAGGAGGGCAAAAAGGAATTAGATAACTTAGTGGGAAAATATGAAGCTGCCATGGAAGATGATTTTAATACTGCAGACGGAATTTCAGCAATATTTGAAATTGTAAAGCTGGCTAATTCAACGGCAGATGAAAACAGCTCCAAGGTCTATGTGTCCCAGCTGAGAAATACAATCGGCAAGCTTTGTGATGTGCTGGGAATTATTACAGAAAAGAAAGAGGAAATTCTGGACAGTGAAATTGAAGAGATGATCGCTGCAAGACAGCAGGCCAGAAAGAATAAGGATTTCGCTTTGGCAGATCAGATCAGAGGAGAGCTGTTAAATAAGGGAATTATTCTGGAAGATACCAGAGAAGGTGTAAAATGGAAGAGAGCATAAACAGCTGCCTAAAAGACATATTAAAGCTTCAGGAGATAGAGCCTAACATGTATTCCCCTTTGGCCCTGGCCTATATGGGGGACGCGGTGTACGAGCTGCTGATCCGCACCAAGGTGATGAACAGGGGAAGTATGCAGGTGAATAAAATGCATAAAAAGACTTCCAGCCTTGTGAAGGCGGAGACCCAGGCAAATCTGTTTAAAGCAGTGGAGAAGGAGCTTACAGAAGAGGAGATGGCTGTTTATAAAAGAGGCCGCAACGCCAACTCAGCTACTATGGCAAAGCACGCCACCATGCAGGACTACAGAATGGCCACAGGATTTGAGGCCCTGGCCGGGTGGCTGTATTTACAGGGGCGCACACAGCGCCTTGCCTGGCTGACTATGCTGGGGCTGGAGCGTTTAGGCCTGTTGGAAGATAATAGTCAGGAGAAAACAAAATGAGATATGAAGAACTAACCATAGAAGGCCGCAACGCAGTGCTGGAGGCCTACCGTTCCGGGAAAACAATCGACAAGCTGTTTGTGCTAGACGGCTGTAAGGACGGTCCTGTACAGACAATTTTAAGAGAGGCCAGAAAGCATGATTCTTTAATACAGTTTGTGCCTAAGGAAAGATTAGATCAAATATCGTCTACAGGCCATCACCAGGGCGTTGTAGCTTATGCAGCTGCATACGAATATGCAGAGGTGGAGGACATTTTAAAAATAGCAGAAGAAAAGGGAGAGCCTCCGTTTATATTTTTACTGGACGGCATCGAGGACCCACACAATTTAGGCGCTATTATCCGTACTGCCAATCTGGCGGGAGCCCACGGAGTAATTATTCCTAAGAGAAGAGCTGTAGGGCTGACGGCCACAGTTGCCAGAACCTCGGCGGGAGCCTTAAATTATACTCCTGTAGCCAAGGTTACAAACCTGGGCTCAGCCATTGATGATCTGAAAAAAAGAGGATTGTGGTTTGTGTGCGCAGATATGGGCGGAGAGTTAATGTACCGCATGAACTTAAAGGGACCGATTGGTCTTGTAATTGGAAATGAGGGAGAGGGAGTAGGCAGATTAATTAAGGAAAAATGTGATATGACTGCTTCTATTCCAATGAAGGGAAATATTGATTCCCTGAATGCCTCAGTGGCAGCAGGAGTGCTGGCATATGAGATTGTCCGTCAGAGAATGATGTAAAAGAGAATCATATAAAAATGTATAAATCCTGTTTCTTGCAGATACTATAAAAGTAACTGAAGGGAGCAGGATTTATACTTTTTTGCAATAAATTAGAAAGGACAATGAAAGGGCATGAGAAAAGATAACAGAAAAATTGCTTTAGTGGGAACTGGAATGGTAGGCATGAGCTATGCGTATTCCCTGCTGAATCAAAGCGTTTGTGATGAGCTGGTACTAATTGATATAGACAAGAAAAAGGCAGAAGGTGAAGCCATGGACTTAAATCACGGTCTGGCTTTCTCCGGTTCTAATATGAAAATCTATGCCGGAGAGTATGAGGACTGCGGGGATGCGGATATTGTAGTCATCTGCGCCGGAGTAGCTCAGAAGGAAGGGGAGACAAGGCTGGATCTGTTAAAGAGAAACGCTTCTGTGTTCCGCTCTATTATTCAGCCGGTGACAACCTCTGGGTTTAACGGGATTTTCCTGGTAGCTACAAATCCTGTAGATATTATGACCAGAATTACATGGCAGCTTTCCGGATTTAATCCTGGAAGGGTTCTGGGCACAGGAACTACTTTAGATACAGCCAGATTAAGGTATCTGTTAGGAGATTATTTCCGCATTGATCCCAGAAATGTTCACGCTTATGTAATAGGAGAGCACGGGGACAGTGAATTTGTGCCCTGGAGCCAGGCTATGCTGGCTACTAAGCCTGTGCTGGAATTAAAAGGAGGAGACGGGCAGGGAGTGAATAAGGAAAAGCTGCAGGAAATTACAGAAGAGGTGAGAACTGCCGCCTACAAAATTATAGAAGCGAAAAAGTCCACATATTATGGAATTGGAATGGCGATGAACAGAATTACAAGAGCTATTTTAGGGGATGAGAACAGCGTTTTAACTGTTTCCGCCATGCTGCGGGGAGAATATGGGCAAAGAGATGTTTTTGCCGGCGTGCCTGCAATTATAAATAAAAACGGAGTCAGCCGTGTTCTCCCCCTTTCCCTGTCAAAGGAGGAGGAGAAACAGCTGGCGGACTCCTGTAAAATTCTAAGAGACAGCTATGAAGGAATATTTTAAAAGTAAAAGCCTATGGCAGCACAAGCAGATCCTTAGAATTTCGGTTTAAAATTTCACAGCCGTCGGCTGTTACAATAACAAGGTCTTCTATTCGCACTCCGGTATCTCCCTTCACATAGATTCCCGGTTCAATAGAAAAGCACATGCCTTCCTTTATACAGTCTGTGTTGACTCCGGACACATCCCCGAATTCATGGTCCTGGATTCCAATAGAATGTCCCAGTCTGTGAGTAAAATTAGGCCTGTATCCTGCGGCGGCAATAATATCTCTGGCAGTTTTATCTATGTCGCAGAACCTGACGCCTGGGCGGATGACAGCTTCCGCAGCTTCATTTGCCCGGCGCACCAGGTTGTAAATTTCCTTTTGATGCGCAGAGACAGATTTCAGGAAAAAAGTGCGGGTCATGTCGGAACAGTAGTGGTACTTTGTACAGCCAATGTCAATGAGAATACAGTCTCCTTTTTTTAGCGCTGTATTGTCAGGCTCGTGATGACCTACAGCGGCGTTGGCTCCAAAGGCGATGAGAGGAGCAAAGCTGGTGCCGTCTGCCCCCAGCTCCTTATAAAGGGAAAGTACAATATCCGCCAGTTCTATTTCCGTCATGCCCTCTCTGATTTTTTCAGGAAGGGCTTCCATACATGCGTCGTTGATTCTGGATGCAGCCCTCATTTTTTCCTGCTCCTCCAGATCTTTGCAGGAACGGGCGTAATCTACACATTTAGATGCCACTGTATAGCTGCTGGCTCCATGATATTCCATAAGGGGAAGAAGGAAGCGGGCCGGAAAGTCCTTATCAATGCCTAAAAGCTTATTGTGGTCAGTGACATTAGCTAGCAGGGCGGCGCAGTCCTGGCCGTCTGAATACCATATTTTTTCAACCCCCAAATCATCAGGAACAGTAAATAAAGTATTTAAAAATATTTTGTGGTTTCCTGTTTCAGAAAGATACAGGGCAAACATTCTTTCCCAGGGATAGTGAAGATATCCTGTTAAGTAATAAATAGCTGTGGGATCACTGATAATCATTTGAGGTATGTGCTCTTGTTTCATATAACCCAGCACTTTTTCAAGTCTTTGTTTATTCATATAAATCCTCCTATTCAGATTTTATCAAAAAATTTTATTTTTTGCCTGACTTATTTTTCATCATAATACATTCGTTGTGTAAAAACAAGATATAAAGAAAATTGACAGGACTTTTTTACTTTGCTATAATAAAGTAAATTTTCAACTTTTTAGGAGGTAATGAGTATGAGCTATTTGTATGTGATTCTGGCATATTTAGTGATCCTGGTACTTGTAGGTCTTTATATTGGACACCGCAAGGTAAAAAACTCTGAGGATTTCGTAGTTGCCGGAAGAAGCCTGCCATTTATTGTATTGGTGGGAACACTGTTGGCTTCCTGGTGCGGAGGCGGGGGAGTAACAGGTTCCCCCAATGTTATTCACACCTATGGACCTTACGTGGGTATTATTCACTTTTTAGGCCCGCCACTGGGAATTATTGCATTATATTTTGTAGCGGGAAAGGTGCGCAAAAGCGCAAAGTACACGATTCCTGAGATTTTTGAGGCCAGATATGGAAAAACAGGAAGTATGATTTCCGCAATTTGCATTATTTTAGCTTACATAGGAATTTCTGCAACTCAGTTTAAAGCGGCAGGACAGATTATTAATGTTACTACTGGCATGGATCAGGGACTGGCTACAGTCATAGCAGCGGTAGGCATAGTAATTCTCACAGTCAGCGGCGGTATGATGACAGTTGCATATACAGACGCTTTAAGCGCTCTTTTAATGGTTGGCGGATTTTTATTTGCCGTTCCTTTCCTGTACAGTCAGGTTGGCGGAATCGGCTATGCCTTTACTCATCTGCCGGAGGCTAAAAGCAGCGCCACAGCCTCCTTGAATCTGATTCAGCTTTTAGGTTATATGGTGCCGTCATTTTTCCTGATTTTAGGCGATCAGAATATGATGCAGCGTTTCTCATCTGCAAAAAGCAGCGACGAGGCTAAAAAATCTAACATCGGTATGTTTTTTGGAGAGGTTACAGTTGTTACATTGACAATTTTAGTAGTAACTGCCGCTATTTTCCTGATTCCTGAAATTCCGGAGGGAAAAACAGCTGATACGATTATTTTCCAGGTAGCAATGGGATACCTTCCATTTTTGTTTGGCGGCCTGCTTATGGCAGCCTGCGTAGCTTTTGTTATTACAACTGCAGACTCTTATCTTTTGTCCGCAGCAACAAATATTACTTATGATATCTGGGCTAAATATATGAAGAAGGATGCCAGCGATAAAGAAAAGCTGACATTTTTAAGAGTTATGGTAGTCGCTGTAGCTGTAATCGGCTGTGCTTTGTGTATGCTGTTCCCAAGTGTTCTGGCAGTTCAGATGTACTCCTACAGTATGTACGGAGCTGCTATTACTCCGGCTTTGCTGTGCGCTTTGTTCTCAAAGAAGGTTACAAAGGCAGGAGGAATCTGCGGAATTTTAGCAGGCGGCATATCAACAATTATCTGGGATGTTGCGCTTCAGTCTCCATACGGAATTAAAAGCGCTATTATTACAGTTCCAATTTCCTTAATAACAATCTTTGTTGTAAGCGCTCTTACCCAGTCAGCCGGAAGTATGCCTATAGAAGATTTATATAAGGATTCTGCAGAATAAGGAGGCTGGATAAATGGAAGATCCGAGAATCCGTAAATTTGCTTATTTCCTTATTAACAGGGCGGTAGGGCTGAAAAAAAATGAGAAGATTCTTATTGAACTTCACGGCCATGAGCAAGCTTTGGCAAAGGCCTTAATTGAGGAGGCGTACAAGGCAGGCGGGCAGCCCTTTTTCCATGAATTTGACTATGTTCTGGAGGGGGCCATGATTTCCGGGGCCTCAGAGCAGCATATGAAGGATGTTACATCATATGAAATGGCCAGAATGAAAGATATGGACGCTTATATTGATATTCGGGCCACGGAAAATGTAAGTATATGGAATCATATTCCAGATGATAAAATGGGAATTTACAGAAAATATTACTGGGGCCCTCTCCATTTAAGCCAGCGGTGCAATCACACCAGGTGGACAGTGCTCCGCTACCCAAATCATGCTATGGCTCAGCTGGCAGGCATGGGTACAGAGGAATATGAGGACTTTTATTTTTCAGCATGTCTTTTAGATTATGAAAAAATGGCCAGGGCCATGGAGCCATTGGCAGAGTTAATGAATCAGACGGATCAGGTAAGGATCACTGGTCCGGGAACAGATTTGTCCTTTTCTATTCAGGGAATCGGCAGCAGCCCTATGAGCGGAAACAGAAACATACCTGACGGAGAGGTTTATACAGCTCCTGTAAAAGACTCTGTAAATGGGGAAATATACTATAATGTTCCCTCTCCCTACGACGGACTTGTATATCAGGATGTGCGCCTTACATTTAAAAACGGAAAGATTGTAAAGGCTTCATCTAATCACACAGAAAGAATGAACCAGATTTTAGATCTGGATGAAGGGGCAAGGTACATAGGAGAGTTTGCCATTGGAGTAAATCCTGTAATTACCAAGCCAATTTTAGATATTCTGTTTGATGAAAAAATGGCTGGAAGCTTCCACTTAACGCCGGGCAATGCCTACGATAACACAGACAATGGAAATCATTCCTCTGTTCACTGGGATTTGATTTGTCAGCAGACTCCGGAATTTGGAGGAGGAGAAATTTATTTTGACAATGTGTTAATCAGAAAAGATGGAAGATTTGTTTTAGACAGCCTTTTGCCTTTAAACCCTGAAAACTTGCTGTAGTTAGCAAATTTAAACTGTACATATAATCAGAATATCATCTGAATTGTGTGTACAGTTTTTTCTTGACCTTATACAGGGTTTGGCGGTATGATTAAACATAGTTAAGAGCTGTGTGCAACACATGCCTTGTACATGAAGAGAAGGAAGGGAGCGGCATTATGATTAAATTAATAGCGCTGGATATGGATGGAACTGCGTTGGATAATGAAAAGAAGCTGTCTGGCAGCGTAAGGGAAGCTATAGAAAAGGCCTTGGCAGCAGGGATTCATGTGGTGCCTACAACAGGAAGAGCAAAATGGACGATTCCCCAGTCTGTGCTGGATATACAGGGAATGAGATACGCGATTACCTCTAATGGGGCTACCATCTGGGACCTGCCTGAGAGAGATATTCTGGCTCAGAAAATGATTTCCTCTGACGACGCCTGGGAGATTGTCAGCTTTGCCAGAAGATTTCAATGTTATATAGAACTTTTGTGGTTTGGAAAAGTATATACTGAGGAAAAGATGATTCAGAATCCAGAGCGTTATACAGATGACAGCGGGTTTAAAGAATACGTGTCCCATCATCACAATGGAGTAGAACACCTGGGGAATTTTCTTACTAAGGTGCTGGGCGTGGAAAAAATGAATATTTATTATCTGCCAAAAGAGATTCGGGAAAAAGTAGAGTCCAGATTAAGGGCTCAGAAAAAAATGGAGATTTCTCATTCTCTGGGAGGCGGTTTGGAGCTTACTGCTGCAGGGGTAAATAAAGGCATGGCGTTAGAAACCATATGCAGTATACTTAAAATCAGTCCTGAAGAAACTGCTGCCATTGGGGACAGCGACAATGATATTTCTATGATGAAATACGCAGGACATAAAATAGCCATGGGAAACGCCAACGACAGGGTGAAGGAGATTACGGACTGGACTGCTCCCGGTAATGGGGAAGACGGGGCGGCAGCGGCAATCCTCCACTGCATTGAGGGAACTATATAATTTTTATAAAACAAAAAACTCCTGAGCAATCAGGAGTTTTTAAGCTACTGACGGGAATCGAACCCGTGACCTCCGCACTACCAATGCGACGCTCTACCGACTGAGCCACAGTAGCAACATATAACAGCTTATTTTCATAAGCCTTGCATATATTACCATGAAAACAGGCATTTGTCAACTGGAACTGACGAAAATTAGAAAACGGTGAATAATGTAAGCGCCCAGGCAGGCGGCGGCCAAATACAGCAGATTTCCCGGGATTATTCCTATGATCAGGGCCGCCTGGTGGAAAACAGGCTGCAGGGAGGGATAATATGGGGATATATAAAACATATCTGCGTTTCCCTCAGGGCCCGCCCATATATTTATGCCGGTGGCAATGATACAGCAAAATAAAAATAAAGGCATCAGCTGATGAAAAGCAGCGGCGGATTTATTATGTCCATGTTTTTTTCGGTCAAAAAATGAAAAAAGCCCCAGAAAAACAAGTATAAAATGCCAGATAAAACCGTGGAGGGTGAGAAACCAGTATGAAGTTAAAAATCCTGTAGGCTCTGCTAAGGCCATGATGCCTCCTAATAGTCCAAAGTCCTCCATAAAGGTTCTGAAAACATTTTGGAGCCGGGAGGAGACAAAGGGGTACAAAAGGCATAAATACATAGGAATACTGCACAGCTGAAATGGAAAGTACCACCAGTCAAAGTGGCGCTGTCCCTGAATATAGTAGAGAAATCCCTGTTTTAAAACCTCTGTTACAGCTAAAAATACGCCTGCGAAAAACAGGACCCAGCTGCAGGGGAGCCTGGATGATACCAGAAAGGCTCCTGCAGCAGCAAGAAAAAGTCCTGTAATACTAATGAAAATATGAAATGCAGAGTATGGAACAGGTGTTGCCATTGTCCATGCAAATATGTTAAAAAATGATTCCATGGAGAACCTCCTAAATATACCAGGGATTATACCACGGGAGGAGAATTTGTAAAGTCTATTCCTGGTCGCAGAAAACTACAATAGTTTCCGGAATAGTCATGGCAGGAATACTTCTGGTGGAAGGGCCGTAGAGAACTAAAAGCAGCTGCCCTTCCAAAGGGCCGTTAAAGGGCTGGCCGTTAGGCAGGACTTTGGTGGTGGAGTCGTCGGAAAGAATCCGCAATGTGCCTTCTTTATTTGTGAGGGAATTTTCCGAGTCAGAAGAGGTCTTTTCATACCAGTCTAAATCAGCCTGAATGTTTCTGCCGGTTTTTACAAGAACAGATGGCTGATATCTGGGGGGATAAATTAAAGGAGCAGGGTCAGAGGAAGAATAAAAGGCGGTAATTCTGTCTCCAGTTTCAAATTGTTCCTGTTTATAAATATAAGTATAGGGTGTAATAACCAGATTGACAGTGCCTTGGTCAGAGCTGTCAATGGTAAAGAGACTGGACCCGCCGCAGCGGTTATTTTCATCATAGGTGAGGAAATCCATTCTGGTAATTCTGCCGGTGACAGAAGTAAATGTGCTCATAAAAAAGACCTCCTGAAAGGAATTTGATAAGTTATTATATGCAGAAGATTACAAATTGTGCAGAATAAGCAGAATAAAAGGAAAAAGCCCCAGAAAAGGGAGGAGCCGGCATTCTCTTTTGAGTATGCCGGCGATTATGAAAAAAATCTAATTTGCATTTTGTTGCATTGCAGCTTTTGCTGATGGTTTTAGTATAGAAGCTAAATATGAAAAAAATTTATCAAACTTATGAAGAAATTGTAAACGTTTTTTAGCTATTCTTTGAAGTGATAGGAATCTAACAGCTGATTCTTTAAATGCCACAATTCGTTGGAAAGATCTACATGTACCTCATGGGGATTAATTAAACGCCGTGACTCATCCCACAGAGTATCCAGCTCTTTTTTACAATATTCCTGTATTTCCATAACCTTTGGAGAGTGGTAAACACAGGCGCCCTCTTTAAATACAGGCACAAGCAGCTGGCGGAGAGTATAACTGCCGGGAGCCAGGTGGGTCTTCTTCCAGGTTTCTATAGGGTCAAAAAGCAGAAGAGAATTGCGGCTGTCAAACTTTTCATCTGTCAGGCAGATTAAATCAGCAATGATTTTTCCCGTGTTTTTCTGATATATTCTCTGAATAGATTTATTGCCTGGATTTGTGATTTTCTCTGCATTTTCAGACAGCTTAATTTTAGATACAAATTTTCCGGTGGCCTTATCCTTTACTGCTGCCAGCTTGTAAACGCCGCCAAAGGAGGGGCAGTCTTTAGAGGTTATCATATTGGTGCCTACTCCCCAGGAATTAATTGTGGCGCCCTGGGCCTTTAAGCTGTCGATTAAGTATTCATCCAGATCATTGGAGGCAGAAATCACTGCATCAGGAAAACCGGCCTGATCCAGCATTTTTTTGGCCTCCTTGGATAAATAAGCCAGGTCTCCGCTGTCTAAACGGATGCCGTAGAAGGTAAGGGGAATTCCTGCCTCCTTCATTTCCTGGAAAACCTTAATGGCGTTAGGGATGCCGGATTTTAATGTATCGTAAGTATCCACCAACAGAATGCAGGCTGAAGGGTAAAGCTTTGCGTATGTGCGGAAGGCAGTCAGCTCGTCGGGAAAACTCATAATCCAGCTGTGGGCATGTGTTCCCTTTACAGGGACGTCAAACATCTGGCCTGCTAATACATTAGAGGTTCCGATGCAGCCGGCGATCATGGCGGCTCTGGCTCCATAAATACCTGCGTCCGGTCCCTGGGCTCTTCTTAAACCAAATTCCATAACCCCGTCTCCCTGGGCTGCGTGTATAACTCTGGCAGTTTTTGTGGCGATAAGGGACTGATGGTTAATAATATTTAAAAGAGCAGTTTCAATAAGCTGGGCCTCCATAATAGGGGCGATAACTTTTACAAGCGGCTCTCTTGGGAATACTACAGTGCCCTCCGGAACAGCGTATATATCGCCGGAAAAATGAAACTGGGATAAATATTCCAGAAAGTCCTCCTCAAACATACCTGTAGATCTGAGATAATCCACATCCTCTTTAGTAAAATGAAGATTGTCAATGTATTCGATTACCTGTTCCAAGCCGGCGCAGATGGCATAACCATTTCCATTAGGATTATTACGGTAAAATGCGTCGAAAATAACAGTTTCATTTACATTTTTCTCCTTAAAATAACCCTGCATCATTGTCAGCTCATAAAAGTCAGTTAGTAACGTTAAATTTCTTTGGTTCATATTAAGATTCTCCTCTGCACTGCGCTGTTGGCGGCAAACTTTGCCGGAAAAGAAGCGTTTTTGGTAGTATAGCACAATTTCAGTAAATGGCAATGAGATTGATAAATAAATAACAATCTTTTTTAAATTTTAGTGAAGAAAGGGTAAAAAGCAGGAGTAATGGGGAGAAAAGTTAAGGTAAAGTGAAGAATTCCTTGACATTTGTTCTGGGTAAACTTATACTTAAATAGCTAAATATGGATACAATTATCACTTAAAGACTGTGAAGGAGACAGTAGGATTTCCAGAAGGCGGACAGCGACCGGGGATGGTGGAAGCCCGGAGTCAGTAGGGAGATGCCGAAAATCACTCCGGAGTTGCAGGCTGAACTGACAGTAAGCTTTGACGTATTTCCCACGTTACAGGGAACTCATATAACGGTATGCAGAAACAGGTGGTTAAACGAGGTTAATTTTAAGCTTCGTCCTTTTGCGGACGAGGCTTTTTCTTTTTCTAAGATATATTTAACCGCCGGGCTGCCCCAGTAAGGAGGAGAAAAAATATGTATGACAAAGTATCTACAAATCTAAATTTTGTAGAGAGAGAAAAGAAAGTAGAAAAGTTCTGGGAAGATCACCATATTTTTGAGAAAAGCATTGAGGACAGAAAAGATGCTGAAACTTATATGTTTTATGACGGCCCGCCAACAGCCAACGGCAAGCCTCATATTGGACATGTGCTTACACGAGTAATCAAGGATATGATTCCCAGATACCGCACAATGAAAGGGTACAAGGTTCCAAGAAAAGCAGGATGGGACACTCACGGACTGCCTGTAGAGCTGGAGGTGGAAAAGCTTTTAGGGCTGGACGGAAAGGAGCAGATTGAAGAATACGGTCTGGAGCCTTTTATCGCTCACTGTAAGGAAAGCGTGTGGAAGTATAAAGGAATGTGGGAGGATTTTTCCGCTACTGTAGGCTTCTGGGCAGATATGGAAAATCCTTATGTTACTTACCACAACAATTTTATTGAATCTGAATGGTGGGCTTTAAAACAGATTTGGGAAAAGGGACTTCTTTATAAAGGCTTTAAAATTGTGCCCTACTGCCCAAGATGCGGCACTCCTTTATCCTCCCACGAGGTAGCTCAGGGATATAAGGATGTAAAGGAAAGATCTGCTATTGCAAAGTTCCGCTGCAAAGACGAGGATGCATTTATTCTGGCATGGACTACCACTCCCTGGACTTTGCCTTCTAACGTGGCTCTCTGCGTACATCCAAACGAAACATACGCAAAGGTTAAAATGAAAGAAGACGGAACTGTTTACTATATGGCGGAGGCTCTTTTAGATACTGTTTTAGGAGCAGATTCCTATGAGATTTTACAGCGGTTTACAGGAAAGGAGCTGGAGTATAAGGAGTATATTCCTTTATTTGACTGCGCTGTAGCAATATGTGAAAAACAGCACAAAAAGGCATTTTATGTTGTGTGCGACACATATGTCACATTAACAGACGGTACAGGCGTAGTACACATTGCTCCTGCTTTTGGTGAAGACGACTCTAAGGTGGGACGTGTTTATGACCTTCCTTTTGTGCAGCTGGTAGACGCTAAAGGAGAAATGACAAAGGAAACTCCATGGGCAGGCACTTTCTGCAAAAAGGCAGATCCTCTGGTGCTGAAGGCCTTAGACGAAGCTGGGCTGCTTTTCTCAGCTCCTAATTTTGAGCACAGCTATCCTCATTGCTGGAGATGTGATACTCCATTGATTTACTATGCAAGAGAATCATGGTTTATTAAAATGACAGCAGTCAAGGATGATCTGATCAGAAATAATAATACAATTAACTGGATTCCGGAAAGCATCGGAAAAGGGCGTTTTGGCGACTGGCTGGAAAATGTTCAGGACTGGGGCATCAGCCGCAACCGTTACTGGGGAACTCCTTTAAATATTTGGGAATGTGAATGCGGATGCCAGCACTCTATTGGAAGTATTGAGGAGCTGAAATCCATGTCTGACAACTGCCCTGCGGATATTGAGCTTCACCGCCCATTTATTGACAATGTAACAATTAAGTGTCCTGAATGCGGAAAGGAAATGCACAGAGTGCCGGAGGTAATTGACTGCTGGTTTGACTCAGGAGCAATGCCTTTTGCACAGCATCACTATCCATTTGAAAATAAAGAATTATTTGAGGCTCAGTTCCCTGCAGACTTTATTTCAGAGGCTGTAGATCAGACTAGAGGCTGGTTCTATTCCCTGCTGGCAATTTCTACATTGATCTTTAATAAAGCGCCTTACAAAAATGTAATTGTGCTGGGACATGTGCAGGATGAAAACGGCCAGAAAATGAGTAAGTCTAAGGGCAATGCCGTAGATCCTTTTGAAGCTTTGGAGACATACGGAGCAGACGCTATCCGCTGGTATTTCTACATTAACAGCGCCCCATGGCTGCCTAACCGCTTCCATGGAAAGGCAGTAATGGAAGGCCAGAGGAAATTTATGGGCACCTTGTGGAATACTTATGCATTTTTCGTGCTTTATGCGAATATTGATAATTTTGATGCCACAAAATATACATTAGATTACAGCAAACTGCCTGTTATGGATAAATGGCTGCTGTCTAAATTAAATTCTGTTGTAAAGGAAGTTGACTCTAACCTTTCCTCCTACAAGATTCCGGAGGCAGCAAGAGCTCTTCAGGAATTTGTGGACGATATGAGCAACTGGTATGTAAGAAGAAGCAGAGAACGTTTCTGGGCAAAGGGAATGGAGCAGGATAAGATTAATGCTTATATGACATTGTACACAGCTCTTGTAACAATTTCTAAGGCGGCAGCTCCTATGATTCCGTTTATGACAGAGGATATTTATCAGAATCTGGTGAGAAATATAGATAAATCTGCTCCTGAAAGCGTACATTTATGCGACTTCCCAACAGTTTGTGAGGAAGCTATAGACAAAGATCTGGAAGAGAAGATGGATGAGGTTCTGAAGATTGTAGTAATGGGCCGCGCCGCCAGAAACGCAGCTAATATTAAGAACCGCCAGCCTATTGGCAGAATGTTTGTAAAGGCTCCTGCTGCTTTGCCTGAGTTTTATCAGGAAATCATTGAGGATGAATTAAATGTAAAAACTGTGGAATTTACAGATGATGTAAGAGAATTTACTTCTTATACATTTAAGCCTCAGTTAAAAACAGTAGGTCCAAAATACGGAAAGCAGCTGGGCAATATTAAAAAGGCTCTTTCTGAAATAGATGGAAATGAGGCTATGGACACGCTGAATGAAAAGGGAATGCTGACATTTGACTTTGACGGGGTAATCGTTGAGCTGTCCAAAGAAGATTTGCTGATTGATATGGCTCAGACAGAAGGCTTTGTATCAGAAGGAGATAATACTGTAACAGTAGTACTGGATACAAATTTAACTCCTGAACTGATTGAGGAAGGCTTTGTGAGAGAGCTGATCAGCAAAATTCAGACTATGAGAAAAGAGGCTGATTTCCAGGTTACAGACCATATTACTGTTTATCAGGATGAGAATGATAAAATCGCTTCCATTTTAAAAGATCACGCAGATCAGATTAAAGACGAGGTGCTGGCTGAAAATATTTGTCTGGGACAGATGGGCGGCTGCGCAAAGGAATGGAATATTAACGGAGAAAAGGTAATGCTTGGTGTGGAAAAGACCACCGGGTAAAGGAGGGAAAGATGAATCAGGGATTTGATAAAGAAACATTTAAAAAAAGCGTTATTTATAATGTGAAAAACTTATTCAGAAAAACCATTGATGAGGCTTCTCCAGAGCAGGTTTTTCAGGCAGTGGCTTACGCTGTAAAGGATGTAATCATTGATGAGTGGATCGCTACTCATAAGGAATATGAGAAGCAGGATGCAAAAACTGTTTATTACCTTTCCATGGAATTCCTTATGGGAAGAGCTTTGGGAAATAATATTA
This sequence comes from Lachnoclostridium edouardi, assembly GCF_900240245.1. Classification (GTDB taxonomy): domain Bacteria; phylum Bacillota; class Clostridia; order Lachnospirales; family Lachnospiraceae; genus Lachnoclostridium_A; species Lachnoclostridium_A edouardi. The sequence continues at coordinate 846,833 of NZ_OESQ01000001.1, read as the reverse complement.
TTAACATCTGCGCCCAGAAAGAGATTAAAGAGGTTCTGGACGAAATGGGCTTTGACTTAAATGTAATTGAAGATCAGGAGCCAGATGCAGCTTTAGGAAACGGCGGCTTAGGCCGTCTGGCTGCCTGCTTCCTGGATTCCCTGTCTACATTAGGATATCCGGCATATGGCTGCGGAATTCGTTACCGCTACGGTATGTTTAAACAGAAAATCGAAAACGGCTATCAGGTAGAGGTGCCGGACAACTGGCTGAAGGACGGAAATCCATTTGAGGTTCGCCGCTCTGAGTATGCAATGGAAGTAAAATTCGGCGGATATGTAGATACAGAATGGGAGGGACACAACAATCATTTTGTGCAGAAGGGCTACCAGTCTGTTATGGCAGTGCCTTACGATCTTCCTATTGTAGGATACGGCAATAACGTAGTAAATACACTGCGCATCTGGGATGCACAGCCTATTAATACCTTCAGTCTGGAGGCATTTGATAAAGGCGATTACCAGAAGGCGGTAGAGCAGGAAAACCTGGCAAAGAACCTGGTAGAGGTACTTTATCCAAACGACAACCATTACGCAGGAAAAGAGCTGCGTTTAAAACAGCAGTATTTCTTTATTTCTGCCAGTGTGCAGCGTGCAGTGAAAAAATATCTGGAAAAGCATGATGATATCCGCAAACTGCACGAGAAGGTTGTGTTCCAGTTAAACGACACTCATCCTACAGTGGCTGTGGCAGAGCTGATGAGAATATTAATAGATGAGCAGGGATTAAGCTGGGATGAGGCCTGGGAGGTTACTACAAAAACCTGCGCTTACACCAACCATACAATTATGGCTGAGGCCCTGGAAAAATGGCCGATTGAGCTGTTCTCCAGACTGCTTCCAAGAATTTATCAGATTGTAGAGGAAATCAACCGCCGCTTTATTAATGAGATTCAGAAAAGATATCCAGGAGATAATGAGAAGATCAAAAAGATGGCAGTAGTCTATGACGGACAGGTAAAAATGGCTCATATGGCGATTGTAGGAAGCTTTTCTGTAAACGGCGTTGCCAGACTGCACACAGAAATTTTAAAGCACCAGGAGCTGAAGGATTTCTATGAGATGATGCCTGAGAAGTTTAATAATAAAACAAACGGCATCACACAGAGACGTTTCCTGCTTCACGGAAACCCACTTTTAGCTGACTGGGTAACAGACAAAATCGGAAACGAGTGGATTACTAATCTGCCTCATATTGAAAGACTGGCAGTATTTGCAGATGATCCAAAGTGTCAGCAGGAGTTTATGAACATTAAATATCAGAATAAGCTTCGTCTGGCTAAATATATTAAAGAGCATAACGGCGTAGAGGTAGACCCCCGCTCCATTTTCGACGTGCAGGTAAAGAGACTTCACGAGTACAAACGCCAGCTGATGAATATTCTTCATGTGATGTATTTGTATAATCAGCTGAAAAATGATCCAAATATGGATATGGTTCCCAGAACCTTTATTTTTGGGGCAAAGGCTGCGGCAGGATACAGAATCGCCAAGAAAACAATTAAGCTGATTAACGCAGTGGCTGACGTAGTAAATAGCGATAAGAGCATCAACGGCAAAATTAAGGTTGTATTTATTGAAGATTACCGCGTATCTAACGCTGAGATTATTTTTGCAGCGGCAGATGTAAGCGAGCAGATTTCCACAGCCAGCAAGGAAGCATCCGGCACGGGAAATATGAAATTTATGCTGAACGGAGCTCTTACTTTGGGAACAATGGACGGAGCCAATGTAGAGATTGTGGAGGAAGTGGGAGAAGAATATGCATTTATCTTTGGTATGTCCTCCGACGAAGTTATCAGCCACGAAAAGAACAGGGATTATAACCCAATGACAATCTTTAATGAGGATCAGGATATCCGCCGCGTTTTAATGCAGCTGATTAACGGTCTGTATTCTCCAGAAGATTCAGAGCTGTTCAGAGATATTTACAATTCACTTTTAAATACTAAAAACAGCGACAGAGCAGATACTTACTTTATTCTGAAGGATTTCCGTTCCTATGCAGAAGCTCATAAGAGAATTGACAAGGCATACAGAGATGAAAAATGGTGGGCAAAGGCGGCTATGCTGAATGTAGCTCATTCTGGAAAGTTTACCTCTGACAGAACGATTGAAGAGTATGTAAAAGATATTTGGAAACTGGAGAAAGTAAAAGTAGAGCTGTAAAAAATAGTTTCGCGCTTTGCGCTCAACTATTTGCTACCCAAAGTTCGCCATAGCGAAGTTTGGGGTTCCCGTCCGTTTTTATGGAACGAGGAACGAGTGAAATAAAAAATAGTAATGCTCGTAAAATACCTCGCAAACTGTTTTTCATGTATCGCACGTAAGTGCCTAAAATACAGGCACTAAGTGCTCAAAACAATAAAAAATAAAAATGGCCTGTAAAATAAAAGAAGGATTACTTCTGATTATTTTGCAGGCCTTTTTTTGTCCAGTCATAACCTTTTCTTTTTGTACATAGATTAGTAGTAGTTTGCAGTGAAAATCAGGACATGTATTTAAAGGAGGTAGCTGGTTGAAAAAATTGTTGGCAGCCTTGTTGGCAATGTTTTTATTTCCCTATATTGTTACCCTGGCATGGACAGGAACAGTGGAGGGACAGGAGAGAAAAGGTCTGAGCCAGGGAGATAAAAAAATATTGCTGGACAGAGGGGAGCAGACGGTGTACATGGATATGGAGGAGTATTTAGTAGGCGTAGTGGCGGCTCAGATGCCGGCCTCTTATGAAAAAGAAGCTTTAAAAGCCCAGGCCATTATTGCCAGAACTTATATTTGCGGCCAAATGGACGGCAAAGATGAAATTCAGGAATCAGCTTTAGATTTAGATAGGCTGGAGGGAAAAAAGCTGGAAAAAGAGTGGGGAGCAGAACACAGCGCCCAGTATTACAAAAAAATAAAAGAAGCAGTAGATGAGACAAAGGGAAAGGTTATGGAATATGAGGGGGAGCTGATTACCCCGTTATTCCACAGAGCCAGCGCAGGGATGACCAGGGCAGGTGAGGAAAAGTACCCCTATTTACAGCAGGCAGAAAGCAGAGAAGATACGGCTGCAGACGGTTATCTGCAGATGATTTCCTTTTCAGAAAGTGATTTTGCAGGGAGAATCAGAGAAATTTCAGATGGGGGAGAGGTGCCGGAGCAAGACGTGTTTGCATCTATTCAGCTTTTGGAAAGAGATGAGGCCGGGTATGTAAAGGAAATACAAATTGGAACAAAGATTTACAACGGAGATGATGTACAAATCACATTGGGGCTGGCTTCCCCGGCCTTTGAATTTGAAGAATACGGAGGCGGAATCCGGGCTGTGACAAAGGGAATCGGTCACGGATACGGCATGAGCCAGTGGGGAGCAGATGTAAAAGCTAAGGAAGGATGGACGGCTGAAGAAATTTTGTCATATTTTTATAAAAATATTCAGATAATCACTGTATAACTAGCCGCGGTTTGGTAAGAATAGTACCGAGGTGATAAACGTGAAAGAGAAAATGTACCAAATGATGAAGGACAAATTATTCCTCGTCATGTTAGTGCTTGGCCTGCTGACTATTGTTGCCGCAGCAGGAGCCGTTACAATTCAAAGAGGAAACAGGGCGGAAAAAGGAGATCCATATTATTCTGTGGAAGATGGCGGAATTGTTGCAGAGGAGACTAAGCCTCCAATGCAAGTAGCCGGAAATTCCGAGGCCCAGGAGAAAACTGACACAAAAGAAGATTCCAAAAAACAAGAGACAAAAACAGTACATGAAACAGAGAAGGCAGACAAAGAATCTCAGGCGGCAATGGCTGGAGCAGGAAACGACACAGCCAAAGCCTTAGTATTGGATTTTGGCGATACATCAGCCCTTGGCTGGCCGGTAGAGGGCAATGTTCTGTTAAGCTACAGCATGGATTCCACAATTTATTTTCCAACCTTGGAGCAGTATAAATGCAATCCGGGAATGGTAATTCAGGGCGACGTAAGTATGCCTGTTTACGCTCCTGCAAATGCCAGAGTGCTGGAAATCGGTTCAAATGAGGAAATTGGAAATTACCTGGTTATGGATCTGGGCAATGAGTACAAAGCCATATGCGGCCAGTTAAAGGAAATACCAGTTGTGGAAAACGAGTATATGGAAAAAGGCCAGATTTTAGGATATGTGGCTGAGCCTACTAAGTATTATTCCGTGGAAGGCACCAATATATACTTCCAGCTGCTTCACCAGGACAAAGCAGTAGATCCTTTAGATTATTTAGAATAATATTTTTACTAGAGAAAAGTAAAAGAAGACTGTTGTAAAATATTTATTTTACAGTGGTCTTTTTTTGTTATGAGCAGAAAAAGGATTAGTAAAAATCACTAATAATGGCCTTGAATTTTTGGAATATCTATGAATTGACAAAAGAAGATTTTTAAGTAATAATAAAAATGTAAACGTTATCAAAAAAGATTTTTAGATTTCAAGTTTATAAAAATAAGAAATCTATTATAAAAACAATATTTTATAAAAAATATTGTTTTTATTTTAAGATAAAATGTAAACGATTACAAAAAACAGGAGGATATTAAAATGAAAATTGTAGTAGGCGGAGATCATGCAGGTTATGAATTAAAAACAAAGGTACTGGCGTTTTTGGAGGAGCAGGGACATGAGGTAATTCATGTGGGAAGCTATACTCCTGAGATGGTAGACTTTCCGGATATTGGAAAGAAGGTGTGCCAGGCCATTTTAAATCAGGAGGCTGAGCGGGGCATTATGGTGTGCGGCACAGGAGTGGGAGCTGCCATTGCCTGCAATAAGTGTCCTGGAATCAGAGCTTCAGTAGTTCACGATATTTATACAGCTCATCAGTGTGTGGAGCATGATAATGTACAGATTATGGCTATTGGAGGACAAATTATTGGAGATGTAGTAGCGAAAGAGCTGATTAATGTTTTTTTGAAAGCAGAATTTTCCACCAGCGAGGAATTCCGCAAAAGAGTGGCTAAGCTGGAAGAAATGGACAGAAACAGATAAATAGTGGGAAATATAAAACGGTTGGGAGGGAATTTAAAATGATCATGGATTTTGTAAAAAAGGTGCCGGCAGGAATGATGGTAGTGCCTTTATGTATTGGATGCTTATTAAATACATTTTTTCCTCAGGCTCTGGAAATTGGAGGGCTGACAACAGCCTTATTTTCTAACGCAGGCTCAGCCACCTCAGTAGGAATTCTGCTGTTCTGTATGGGAACTACTCTGCGGATTCAGGACATGGGGACAGTAGTAAAAAGAGGCGGTCTGCTGCTGATTTCTAAATTTTTAATCGGAGCTGTAATCGGCATCGCCGTAGGAAAAATATTTGGCATGACAGGCGTGCTTGGCATATCCAGCGTGGCTATTATCAGCGCCATGACCAACAGCAACGGCAGCGTGTATTTTTCTCTTATGACAGAGTTTGGAGACAAAGAGGACTGTGCTTGTATGCCAATATTGGCTATTAATGACGGGCCGTTTTTAACCTTAATTGCTTTGGGCGCAAGCGGAATTGCAGACATCCCTCTAATGTCTTTAGTAGCGGCTTTGATTCCTATTATTGTGGGAATGATACTGGGAAATTTAGATAAGAAGGTAGGAGATTTCTTTGGCCCTGTAGGCCCTGTTATTATTCCCTTTACTGCAGTTTCTCTGGGAGCCGGAATTAATCTGGCAGATGTAGTAAAAGGAGGAGCCTCCGGTATTTTACTTTCCTTCTTAACCATTTTTGTAGGAGGCGCGTTTATTGCTTTCTGCGACCATGTGATTTTAAAACGCTCCGGCTATGCCGGATGGGCTGTTGCCACAACTGCAGGAAATGCTGTGGCTGTGCCGGCGGCAGTGGCACTGGCAGACCCTAAACTGGAGCCTGTAGTAGCCACAGCGACTGTTCAGGTAGCTGCCTCTGTAGTAATGTCCGCCTTGTTGGTGCCTTTAATTGTAAGCTGGTGGTCCAAAAAATTCGGCTGTCCAAAATATCCTAAATCTGCAGAGACAAAAGCCGCTGAAGCATAAAAATTTAAAAAGAAGATGTGCAGGGGGGAGCGACGCTTTCCCCTGTAAAAAGTTTAGATTCAAAAATCGTCTCCCTGTTGGGCAGATTTTTTTTCTCCAGCCTGGAGGTAATGTACTGGTAAGCCTTTGCGGCAATAACCTGAGGATTTAAGGTAGCGTAGGCCGGCTTTACAAAAAACAGCTCGCTGTTTTCAATATTTCCGTAACACATAATAGAAACCTGTTCAGGAATTTGGATATTGTTTTTCTTTAAATATTTTAAAGCGCCAATAGACATGGCGTTGTTGGTGACAATTAATGCAGTGGGCTTTTTAGAAAGCTCCATAAGATACTGGGCGGCTTCCATGCCGCCTTTTTCTATGAAAGAATTAGTGTTGTACTGAAAAGGATAATGAGAGTCAACAGTAATCCCATATGTTTTCATGGCGTCTACAAAGCCGGCATACCGCTGAGATCCAGTACTTACCTGCATGTTGCCGTTAATAATGCCAATATCCCTGTGTCCCAGGCCAAGAAGGTGAGTGGTCAGATCAAAAATTCCTGAATAATTATCCGCCCCGATAAAATCTCCCAGAAATTCCTGAGAATCAATGGCTCGCTCAACCAGAACCATAGGAAGAGTCTGGCTGATTTCTTCAATAAAAGGAATATTTTGCCCAGTGGTGTTTAAAATAATGCCGGCTACCTGGTTGCTTAAAAACTGGGTTAAATAGCTTTTTTCCAGATTAGGGTCGTCGTCTGTGCTGCACACAATCATATCGTAGCCTTTTTGCTGAAGCTGAGTTTCCAAGGCTTTGGCCATAATAGTAAAATATGAGTTGGCTATATCAGAAACAAGAAATCCAATGGTTTTTGTCTGCTCGCTTTTTAAATTCCGGGCCACAAAGTTGGGAACAAAATGACAGGCCTCAATTGCAGCGTTTACCTTTTCTATGGTTTCCTGCCGCACATTGGGCACATGATTAATTACTCTTGACACTGTGGCTGTAGAAACGCCTGCGTATTTTGCCACGTCTTTAATTGTCGCCATTTTTTTCTCCTTAAAATCTTTGTTTTTTATATATTTGCTTTTCCTATTTTACCATAATTGTGGGATGCTGTGAATATGTAGATCTGGAATAAAAAGTTATAAAAATATAATAAATCGTTCATATGAGTTTAAGAAGCCTGTGATATAATGAAAACACATTGGATATAAGGAGGGTTTCCATGAACATATTATTTTTTTTAACACCAAAAAGCGAGGTTGCTTATATATATGAGGACGAAAGCCTGCGTCAGGCGCTGGAAAAAATGGAGTATCACAAGTATTCATCTGTTCCTATTATCAGCAGATCAGGACGTTATATAGGAACGATCACAGAAGGGGATATGCTTTGGGGCATTAAGAATAAGTTTAATCTGAATCTGAAGGAAGCAGAAAGGGTGTCGGTCACAAGTATTTCCAGAAGATCAGATTATCTTCCTGTTTGTGCCAGCGCCAGAATGGAAGATATGTTAGATAAAGCTTTGAATCAGAATTTTATTCCCGTTCAGGACGATCAGAAGAATTTTATAGGTATTATTCGAAGGAAGGATATTATTAAGTATTTTTATGATAGAATGATGGTGGACTGTAAAGGAAGCCGCATAGTATTTGCCGAAGGTTTAAAGAGTATGCAGGAAAGCCAGGTATAGAAATAAAAGATCAGGGCGCTGCACAATTAGCAGAAAGCTTGTTGTGCAGCGCCCTTTGTTATAGAATTACTTAAAATTTCCTCCAGGTTTCAGGAGTGAGAATCAAAAGAAGAGGGAACAATTCTAATCTTCCTGCAAGCATATCAAAAATCATAACTAATTTAGACCAGTTGGAAAATAGGGAAAAGTTTTGAGTAGGTCCTACTAATTCCAGTCCAGGTCCAATATTGTTTAAGGTGGCGGCTACAGCCGAGAAGTTGGTGATCAGATCATTGCCGTCTACGGAGATAAAAAGTACTGAGAAGGCAAAAATTATAAAGTATAATACCATAAATACATTAATAGAGCGAAGCACGTCATGCTCTACGGCTCTGCCGTCTATTACTACCTGCCGCACGCTTTGAGGATGTATCAGCTGATACAATTCTTTTTTCACTGTCTTAGCCAATATAATAAGACGGGAAATTTTAATACCGCCGCCTGTACTTCCTGCACATGCGCCTGCAAACATTAGAAGCAGCAGGATGCATCTGGGAACCTCCGGCCACAAGTTAAAGTCTGTGGTGGCGAAGCCGGTAGTTGTAATGATAGATGCAACCTGGAAGGCCGCATGGTGCAGTCCTACGCCGAAAGAAGGATAGAGGTGGCGGATCTGCAGGGCAATGACCAAAATGGATACGCCGATAATGCCTAAGTACCAGCGGGCCTCTTCGCTTTGAAGAGCCTGCTTAGGTCTTCCTGCCAGCAAAAGGAAGTATACGCTAAAGTTAATTCCATAAAGAATCATAAAAATAGTAGTTACAGTTTGAAGGTATGGAGAATAGCTGGCCATACTGTCGTTTTTAATTCCAAATCCTCCTGTTCCCGCTGTTCCGAAAGAAGTAGCTAACGCGTCAAAAAGAGGCATTTTTCCTACGAGAAGCAGGATAATCTGAACAATAGTAAGAACGATATATATTTCATATAAAATTTTTGCTGTAGACTGTACCTTAGGAACCAGTTTGCTGACAGAGGGACCGGGGCTTTCTGCCTTCATAAGGCTCATGTGAGAGCCGCCGGACATGGGAAGCAAAGTTAAAATAAATACTAAAACTCCCATACCTCCGATCCAGTGGGAAAAGCTTCTCCAAAATAGCAGGCAGTAGGGCAAAGCCTCCACATCTGTTAAAATGCTGGCCCCAGTGGTAGTGAAGCCGGAAACTGTTTCAAAAAGTGCGTCCACCGGATTAGGAATATAGCCGCTGATAATAAACGGGAGAGCGCCAAAGCAGCTGAGGGCAATCCAACTGAGAGCTACAGTTACAAAACCTTCTCTGGTGTAAAAAATTTTATTTTTAGGCGGCTTTCTCACAAAAGGCCCGCCTGCGCAAAGACAAAGAAAAATTGTAATTAAAAAGGAAAAACCGCTGGCCTCCTTGTAGATTAAAGCTACAATACAAGGGAGTATCATAAAAAGGGCTTCAAAAATTAATATCCAGCCAACGATATAAGCAATCATCCGTTTGTTCATAAAATATTTGCCTCGTTTCAGTTATTATTTGCCTTTTAGAATATCTCTGATATCCCCTAATCCTGTAACGGAAGTTACTACGATTACAGTATCCCCTACCTGAATGGTGTCCTGGCCTCGGGGGATTCGGATGGAACCGTTGCGGTTAATACAGCAGACTAAAAGATTATCCCGTAAATCCAACTGGGCCAAAGGAATTCCTGTTACTGGAGACTCCTCATGTACGGAAAACTCCAAGGCCTCCGCACGGTCGTCTAATATTTTGTACAGAGTTTCCACATTACTGCCAATAGAATTCTGGGCGGCCCGCACATACTGTAAAATGTAATCAGCAGTTATATATTTAGGATAAATAACGCTTCCAATATCTAAGGAATCAATAATATCTGTAAAAGCTAATCTGTTTACCTTGGCAATAGTTTTAGCTGGAGAATGTTTTTTGGCAAAAAGGGCCAGCAGAATATTTTCTTCATCTAAATTAGTCAAAGCTACAAAAGATTCAGTCTGAGATAAACCTTCCTCCAACAGCAGAGACTGATTTGTGCCGTCGCCGTAGATAATGCTGGCTTCTGGCAGCTGGTCGCTTAAATATTTGCAGCGCTCCTTATTATTCTCTATAATTCTGACGCGGATGCCTGTGTCAAGCAGACGCTTTGCAAGATAATGGGCAATAGTGCCGCCGCCGATAATCATGGTATTTTTAACAGGATGAATCACAATACCAATTTTTCTGAAAAAGTTGGCGGAATTTTGGGGAGAACCAATTATAGACACTAAATCGTTGTCTTTCAGCTCAAATGCGCCGTTGGGAATAAATACATCCTCCCCCCGCTCTACAGCGCAAATCAGAATATCACATTTTAGCTTGCTGCTGATTTCCAGAACTTTCATGCCATCTAAATGAAATTCAGGACAAATCTTAAATTTCAGAAGCTCTACACGTCCCTTGGCAAAGGTGTCGATTTTAATTGCAGAGGGGAAGCGCAGCAATCTGGCGATTTCAGACGCGGCGGCCAGCTCTGGGTTAATAATCATGGTCAGGCCAAGGCTTTCTTTAATAAAGTTTACTTCCTGGTTGTATAATGGATTACGGACTCTGGCAATGGTCTGGCAGTGACCGGCTTTTTTTGCTATCAGACAGCAGAGTAAATTTAATTCATCAGCTCCTGTAACTGCAATTAAAAGATCAGCAGTTTCCACGCCGGCTTCAATCAGTATGTTGTAGCTGGCGCCGTTTCCTTCAATTCCCATAACGTCCAGAGAATTCTGAATGTTATTAAGCTTTTGGCTTAACAGGTCTATCATTACTAAATTGTGACCTTCTGCACTAAGCCGCTCTGCAAGGGTAGTCCCTACCTTGCCGCATCCCACTATGATAATTTCCATAATATCTCCTGTATTTTTTCCTTTCGTTTTATAAACGGGTTTTTATTGGCAGTAATGGAAATCTGCCAAGCATTCCTATTATATCATATTTTCTAATTTTGCATATATGTAATTCCTATTTTCTAAAGCAGTTAAAAAGGAGAAGATACGGTTGAAATTCCTTTTCAGTATTGACAAGTTAAATGTTTAATGATATTCTTTATTTAGATGTGGCAAATATTACATAATAATAGAGGGGTTAAACGTTTTTTTGGTGAAATACACAAAAATTTTATAATGGGAAAAGTGACGACGTTAAAAGATATAGCAAGAATCGCCGGAGTATCAGTGGCAACTGTATCGCTGGCTTTAAACGGAAAGCCTGAGGGCAGGGTTTCTGCGGAGATGGTAAATAAAATAGAAGAAATTGCCAAAAAGCTGAATTATCAGCCTGATGTAAATGCTCAAAGGTTAAAAGGTAAAAAAATGCCTTTAGTGGGGCTGTTAGTCCCTAATATTACCAACCCTTTTTATTCTGAAATGACAAAGGGAATTATGGATGCAGGAAGGCAGCTGGGATATCACGTAGTTTTATTTAATGCTGACAACAGCCATGAAAGCGAGGCTGTTGCAGCTGAGGCTTTTATCTCCATGAAAGTGGCCGGGGCTATTATATGTGGTATATGTGATCCAGGCGCGGAGGAAGAAAGAATTTTAGAAACGCTTTCTAAAGCAGGGATTCGTGTTCTGATGATAGACAGAAGCGAATGGGACGGACACTGGCCCAGGGTTATGATTGATAATTTTCAGGCGGCTTATGACAGCGTAAAGTATCTTTACAGGCAGGGACATAGAAAAATCGCTTTAATTGCGGCAGGCTGGGATTTAAATATTTTAAATAACAGGGAAACGGGCTATAAAAAGGCTATGGAGGATTTGGGGCTGGATAGCTCATTCATTTACCGGATTCCCACATACCAGCTGACGGGAGCAGGGGCAGAGGCAGTGGCAAAAGAAGTCATGTCAAACCTGGACAGGCAGACGGCAGTTTTAGTAATTCCCGGAGATACCTTAGCTATTGAGTGTATACTTTACTGGAAAAGCCATGGGATACGAATACCTGAGGATTTAAGCGTTGTAGGATTTGATAATATTTATATGTGTCAGGTAATGGACCCTCCACTGACAACAGTAGATCAGCCTAAATATGAAATGGGAAAAGGGGCCATGGAGCTTTTGGTTCAGTTGATCGACCAGGGCTCGGGACAAAGCTGCAGACAGGTTTATGCCCATAAGATTGTGGAGCGCAGCACTGTTAAAAAAATAGATTAAGTTTATGCGTACAAGGGGCCATACATAAAATGTGTGCTCCCCTGTACGGGGAAACTAGTAAAAAATTTGTTTTTTTTAATACATTAAACGTTTAACTAATGTTTATATAAAATAAAATGATATGGCCTATCAAATAAAAAATTTAAGAAAGGAAGAGAAAAAATGATTCATGTAAGGGGAAAAGATATGTTGTTTATTGAGGCTCACGGCCACGTATGGCAGAAGCTTCACGGAATCCGCTTTAATTATCAGAAATTGGAGTCCATAGGATACGGAATGATTAAAATAGGAGGTGAGGAATATTTATTTGTACCTCCGGAAATGAAGGACAACAGCTGTCCTATTGAGGTTATGCAGGCATATGAAAAACTGTTTGGCTTTGACAAGGTGGTGCTTCTTCAAACCCCTTGCTACGGAGAACAGTATGAGTATATAAATGATATTTTAAAAAGATATCCGGACAAATATGTTTCTGTTGGAATCGGCACTCCGGAGGATGAGAAATTATATAAAGAGACTGCAAAAAAATGTTTGGGGGAGTATGGATATAAGGCTTTAAAATTTGAGTCTCCAGATAATCCATTTGATATGCTGGCCCCGGATAAGCAATTTGTTTTTGAGGAGATTATGAAGTATAACGCATATTTTATGATTGATTTAGGCTGGGGAGACAGCTCCCTAGATTACCCTATAGATCAGATGCTGGAGGTGGCTAAGCGCTATCCGGACATGAAGATCATGCTTCCTCACATGGGGGTCAGCAGATTGTGGGACCCAAAGGAAAGGGATAATCTGGACAGCTTAAAGAAAACCTTATCTATTTTGGAGCTAAATCAGAACGTATATTTTGATTGTTCAGGCATACCTATGCTGGCTACAAGGGCAGGGGAGGAATATCCGTGGCCGCTTATGCAGGATGTTTTGAAAACAGCCAAATCAATGGGGGCGATAGATCGTGTGATGTGGGGAAGCGATATGCCTACAGTGCTGGTCGCATGTACTTACCGCCAGCATATTGACTGCGTTGTGAAGTACAGTGATTTCCTGACAGATCAGGAGCTGGAAAACCTGCTTGGAAGGACTGCAGATAAGGTTTGGTTTGGAAAGTAAATAAAGAGGAGGGATATATTGAACATTGAGGAGAATCAAGTCCCCATTGTGGAATTTAGAAATATAACAAAGGCTTTTTCTGGAAATAAGGCTTTGGATTCTGTATCCCTGAAAATAAAAAAAGGGGAGGTACATTGTTTTTTAGGGGAAAACGGGGCTGGGAAAAGTACTTTGATTAAGGTGCTGACAGGGGTAATTCACGCTGACCAGGGGGAGATTTTGTTAAACGGAGAGCCTGTAGCCATCCGCGATATCCGCCACTCCAGGGAATTGGGGATAGGAACTGTATTTCAGGAGAACAGTTTGATTCCCCATCTGACCATTGCGGAGAATATTTATTTAACTGGGGAGCCTAAAAAATGCGGCATGATAGATTACGCCAAAATGAATGAGGAAACTGTTAAATGGGGAAGAGAGCTGGGGCTGGAATTAGACCCTCAAAGGAAGGTTTTAGAGCTGTCAGTGGCTCAGCAGCAGATTGTGGAAATTGTGAAGGTATTTTCCCAAAGTCCTCAGATTGTAGTGCTGGATGAGCCTACGTCCTCTCTTTCTGACAATGAAATTCACAACCTGTTTCAGATTGTAAATCGTATGAAGGAGAAAGGAGTAACGTTTATTTATATCTCTCACCGTATGGAGGAGATACAGACTATTGGAAACGGAGGGTCTGTACTGCGGGACGGAAAATTTATTACAGCTATTGAGGACGTGAAAAAGAAATCCATGGATGAAATTATTTCCTATATTGTAGGAAGACCTTTGGACCAAGTATATCCTGAGAGGAAGGTAAAGGTGGGAGATGTTTGTTTTGAAGTGAAAAATCTTTCTGTGCCTAATAAAATTTACGATATATCTTTTACTGTGAGAAAGGGAGAAGTATTAGGATTTTCAGGCTTAGTAGGGGCAGGGAGAACGGAAACTGCCAAAGCTATTTTCGGAGCTTTAAGGAAGTCTGAAGGAGAGATATATATAAATGGAAATAAGGTGGAGATTCATAATTGCAGCGACGCCATTCATCATGGAATTGGATTATTAACAGAAAACAGGAAGGAAGAAGGGTTATTTCTAACTAAGTCTGTGGCGTGGAATACAGTTTCTGCATCTTTAAAGAAAATTAAAAAGCATGGGATTTTAAACTTTAAAAAGGAGCAGTCTCTTGTATATGAGTATATTGGTGCATTAAATATTAAGGTTCCAAGTGTGGAGAGGGAAGTAAAATATCTTTCCGGGGGAAACCAGCAAAAAGTGGTTTTTGCTAAATGGCTGAGCGCAGAATCTCAGGTATATATTTTTGACGAACCTACAAGAGGAATTGACGTGGGGGCGAAAAGCGAAATATACGGGATAATTAATGATTTAGCAGAAAAAGGAAATGCAGTGATTGTTATTTCATCAGAGCTTCCTGAGGTTTTAGGAGTCTGCGATAAGGTTGCTATTTTCCATGAAGGACATTTAGTAAAGGTGATGGACTGTAAGGAGGCTACGCAGGAGAAGATTATGTTATATGCGATTGGAGGAGGAGAATGAAGAACAAAGATATTTTTCACCGCATAAGAAGGGTGCAGGGGTTGAATGCACTGGTGCCCTTAATTGTTATTGTAATATTCATTTCCATTTTGCGGCCCAGTTTTCTTACTGGAGATAATATTATGAACGTATTCCGCCAGGCCTCAGTTTATGCCATTATGGCTACAGGCATGACCTTTGTGCTTCTTACTGGAGGAGTGGATTTGTCCCAGGGGTCGGTTTTGGCGCTGTGCTGTGTAACGTGCGCATTAAGTATTGGGGCGACTGAAAACATGTGGGTGGGCATTATTGTGGCCATTTTAACGGGAGGAGTTATTGGTCTTTTAAATGGGGTGGTTATTGCCTATATGAAGCTTCCGCCTTTTATAATGACCTTAGGCTCTATGTATATGGTCAGAGGATTGGCGCTGTGGGTTACTAATTCTACACAAGTGTCTGTAAAGGGATATCCTGTGTTTACCTTTATTGGTCAGGGCTTTCTATTTGGAATTCCATTTCCTGTTTTTGTATTTATTATTATTGGAGCTGTTGCGGCATTATTTTTGACTTACTTTGCAACTGGAAGATGTATTTTTGCAGTGGGCTCTAACAAGGAATCAGCCAGGCTGTCAGGCGTAAAAGTAGAAAAAATATTGGTGCTTGTGTACACACTTTCCGCTATTTGTGTAAGTCTTGCCGCCGTTGTATATTTATCACGTTTAACTGCCGCACAGCCTACGGCAGGCGAAAGCTATGAAATGGAGGCCATTGCAGCTGCAGTTGTAGGCGGCACCAGCCAGGCAGGCGGAGAGGGCGGTATTTTAGGCTCTCTTATAGGAGCTGTAATTATTGCAGTAATCCGAAACGGACTGGTTCTTCTGGGAGTAGGCAGTTATTTTACGAAAATCGTTGTGGGACTGATTATTGTTCTGGCAGTAGCTTTAGATGTTACAAGGCGCAGATTAGCAGTGAATAAATAATATTTTAGGAGGATAAATTTATGACAAAAGGTAATATGAAAAAAGTCGGATTATTGTTAGCGGCAGCTATAACATTTGGAATGCTTGCAGGCTGTTCGTCATCAAAAGATAAGGGTCCTTCTGCCACAGAGGCCCAGAGCCAGATGGAAAGTCAGGAGAGCCAGAATAATGAGGGGGGAACCGGGCTTTCAGGGGATGGAAAGACCATTGCCTTTGTTCCAAAACAGCTGGGCAATCCGTATTTTGTGGCTATTCGAGATGCCATTGAGGAGAAGGCCACAGAGCAGGGATTTAAATTTGAATGTAACGCTCCTGATTCTTCTATTGAGGTGGATAAACAGATTAGTATCTGCGAGGCTTTTGTAAATCAGGGAGTGGATGTTTTGATTATTATTCCCAATGACGCCACGGCTATTGTAGATGTAATTAACAGCGCGGCTGAAAAAGGAATTGCAGTATTTTTAGTAGATTCCGGCGCTGATGAATCTGACTATATTTCCTATATTGGAACAGATAACTATGCAGGAGGCGTATTGGCTGCACAGTGGTTTGAAGAAAATATTACTGGAAAAGTAGCTGTAATTGACGGAGCTGCAGGCAACGCCGCTACTACTGCCAGAAGAAACGGATTTATAGATACATTGGAAGGTTCTGAGAAAATAGAGATAGTTTCTACTGATTATGGCAATGGAGATATGGCCACATCTATGACTGTAGCTGAAAATTATTTAACAGCTTATCCTGATTTAACAGCTATTTTCTGCTGCGACGACGCTATGGCCCAGGGAGCAGGACAGGCTGTGGCGGCAAGCGGAAAAGATATATTTGTATGTGGTTTCGACGGTTCTCCAGATGGAGCTCAGGCAATTATGGACGGAGTTATGGATATGACAATAGCTCAGACGCCTAAGATTATGGGAGAGCTGGCTGTAGAGTATGCAACAGCCTATTTAAATGGAGAAACTGTAGATCCAGTTATTAATACAGAGTGTGAAATAGTTCTGCCTGAAAATGCTGAGGATTATTTAAATTGGCATTAAAAATATGAAATCAATGAATTATCCGCCGGTCTGTTATGTAGACTGGCGGATGATTAATTCTGGCTGAAGAATTACTGACTGCATAGGGGAGTCAGGGTTCATCAGCCTATTTTGAAGTACTCTGACGCCTTCCTGCCCAATTTGGTAAAATGGCTGGCGGACAGTAGTCAGAGGAACTCTAAGATACTGGCTCATTTCTAAATCGTCATATCCGATCAAGCGAAAATCCCCAGGAATGGAAAATCCTGCTTCTAATATTGCGTTCATAGCGCCAATCGCCATTAAATCACAGCCGCAGCAGACGGCCCCCCGGTGAAATCCCTGCTGAATTATTTTTTTCATGGAATTATAGCCGTCCTGTATTTGAGGGAGAGCGGCATCCCTTGGAAAATCCTGAAAATTAAGCCCGTGCTCAGACAAAAAATGGCTGTAGCCTCTGATTCTGTCATATCCGCTGGAGGAATCAATAGTCATAAAAAAGAAATCCCTGCTGCCTGTATCATAAAGATAGCGAAGGCTTTGATAGCTGCCGGAAAAGTTGTCATTTACAACATATTCAGCATCTGTAAAAGGGCTGGTACGCATTAAAATAACAAAGGGAATATTTAAGGATTTTAAATGTTCAATATCTTTCTGGCTGAAAGTTAAAGGAGCCACAATAATCAAACCGTCGATTCTGCTGCTGAGAAGCAGGTCAATCGCTTTCGCCTCCACAGATGGATCCTGAACAGTATTAGATAGAAGAATATTGTAGTTGTGCTGGGCGGCAGCTGCGGTGATTCCTTTTAATATTTCTGAAAAAACATAGCAGGAGGCGTCTGACATTACAACGCCAATAGTATTAGATTTAGAGTTTCTAAGACTTTGGGCCACGTGGTTAGGAGTATAGTTTAACTCCTTAACTGCCTTCATAATCTTTTCATATGTTTGGCTGGATAAGCTGCCTTTGTGGTTTAAAGCATTAGATACAGTCATGGCAGATACGTCGGCCAATTTTGCCACGTCCTTTAATGTAGTAGGTTTATTTAAATCTATATTATTTTTCATAAAAACTCCTAAATTAATATATCGTTAAACTAAATTAACTGTTAAAACAAAAATTTGTACCCAATTTGATGGGGAGTTGTGCAGCGTTTAAGAATAGCAGCATTACAATTATACCATAGTTTATTTTCTGTGGCTAGAATATTTAAAAACAGTGGGATTCTTTTATTTATGCCTGTTATTTATTGTACTAAAGTTTATTCTGGAAAAAGATTGACACAGTAGTAAATATATGGTATGTTTAATTTAACGTTAAACCAAATAAAAATCTGGACGGGATAGATTGACACAAAAGAGCCGGCGTTTGGTAAATTGTCCTGCTGATAAAGGTTAAGCCGTTTTTTTCGTCTTCCAGAGCGAAAAACATGAAAATTGAAAACATAGGAGGAGATACACCGTGGATGAGTATTCAGAGAAAATTTTAAGGCTTTTGGGCAAGGTCCCTGCCGGAATTATGATTATTCCTTTACTGTTAGGCGCGTTGATTAACACTTTCTGTCCTGAGATTCTGCAAATAGGAACTTATACTACAGCTACTTTTACCAGCGCTGGTACAATTTCTATTACAGGCGTGTTTTTTGTATGTGTTGGCGCGCAGCTGCAGATGAGGGAAATACCAAAAGTAATCAGAAGAGGGGGAACCCTTCTGATAGCTAAGTTTGCAGTTGGGGCTATACTTGGAATTGCAGTTGGAAAGCTGTTTGGAGCAGAAGGATTTTTAGGAATTTCTTCCTTGGCGATTATCAGCGCAGTGACAAACTCCAACGGCGGTATTTATGTATCCCTTATGAATATTTACGGGGATGAAACAGATGTGGCTTCTGTCAGCCTTCTGTCAATTAATGACGGACCTTTTCTTACTTTAGTGGCAATGGGCGCGTCTGGACTGGCCAGTATTGATTTAATGTCCTTAGTGTCCACTATACTGCCTATTATTATTGGTATGATATTAGGAAACTTCGGCAGTAAAATTAAAGAATTTTTAGATTCAGGTACGAAAATTCTGATTCCGTTTATTGGCTTCTGTTTAGGCGGCGGAATTAATATGGCTAATATAGTAAAAAGCGGTATTTCTGGAATTCTGTTAGGATTAATTTGTATGTTTGCAGGCGGGATTTTTATCTTAGTTTGTGATAAAATAATAGCAGGAAGGCCTGGATATGCGGCATGGGCAGTATCTACTACAGCGGGAAACGCAGTGCTGGTGCCTGCGTCAGTGGCATTGATTGACCCTACATTAACAGAGACAGCAGCTTTAGCGGCTCCTCAGGTAGCGGCGGCAGTTGTAGTGACAGCTATTGCGGCTCCTATAATGACAAATTTCTGGGCTAAAAAATATGGCTGTCCCAAATATCCTTTGGCAGAAAAATAGTTTTTATGGAATTAAGAGAAAAAAATAGTAATTATAAAAGAAAAGGAGAAGAAATATGAAGAAAGAGTGGAATTTATCACCAGAGCAGTTAAAAAGAGAAAGAGAAATTATGGAGAAGCTGAAACAGTTTGATACACCTACTATTACTAATGTAGTAGCCAGCTATCCAAATGACAAAAATTGTCTGCGTCTTTACAATCCCTGGTATGGAAGATGGTATACAGACGCAACCTTAAAATGTATGTTCCCTCAGTTAGGAAGAACTGTTGGATATGCAGTAACTGCTACATACGGTCTGCCTGACCACGACTACAGCCATGGAAGTCTGATTGGAGATGTTTTTGACGCCATTAAGGAATCTCCGCAGCCTGTAGTGCTTTGTGTAAAGCAGGAGATGCCAGAGGAAATGAAAATGCGCAACGGACTTTTAGGAGGCAATATGATGACTTCCTTTAAAAGAGCCGGCATTGTAGGGGCTATTACAGACGGAGCTTCCAGAGATGTAGATGAAATCAGACCTTTAGGCGTACAGTACATGGTTACTGGAATCTGTGCAGGTCACGGAGATTTGTCCCTTCAGGCCATTAATGACACTGTAGACATTTGCGGCATGAGAGTAAGCCCTGGAGATATTATCCACATGGATGAAAACGGCGCAGTAAAATTTCCAAGAGAATATCTGGAGGATGTATTAGAAAAAGCTACAGCAATGCAGAAATTTGAATCTAAAGCTCAGCCTATGCTGGCTAAGGCAGAGTCAGGAAAAGAAATTAATGATATTCTGGCAGGGCTGTACGACTAAAAATTTAGGGCTGCTAATCAATAATTAAGAAAGCCTTCTCCTGTCTGTGTTTGGCAGATTTCCCGAAATAATGGGTACACAGAATAAGGAGAAGGCTTTTTATTGTTATGAGTATCTCATGCTTCTATTTAACAAACTGGTTTTTGACATGGAGATTTTTGGCAGCTGCAGCTTGTATTTGCAGCTGTTTTCGGCTGTTTGTCAAATGCAGGGTTAAATGCATAGAAATTCTTGCTGTCTAAACGGTCCTGAGTAATACGCATAGCTTCTCCGAATCTTTGGAAATGTACAATTTCTCTTTTTCTCAAATAGCGGATAGGATCGCAAACGTCGGGATCCTTTACGACTCTGAGAATATTGTCGTATGTGGAGCGAGCTTTCTGCTCCGCGGCCATATCTTCATATAAATCAGTGATAGTATCGCCTTTAGATTGGAATTCGCAGGCATTAAAGGGGATTCCTCCTGCAGCCTGAGGCCAGATGCCGGCTGTATGGTCAATATAGTAAGGACCAAAGCCCTGCTCTACCAGCTGTTCTGCCGTCAGATTTCTGGTAAGCTGATGAACAATAGTAGCAACCATTTCTAAATGTGCCAGCTCCTCTGTTCCAATATCAGTAAGCAAAGCTTTGCACTCTTTATATGGCATACTATACCGCTGAGATAAATAACGCATGGAGGCGCCGATTTCTCCGTCAGGTCCTCCATACTGGCTCATAATAAACTGGGCCATTTGTGCGTTAGGCGTCTTAATATTTACAGGATACTGCAGTCTTTTTTCATAAACCCACATTAGTTATTCCCTCCTTCCCAAGGCCAGGTTTCTGTGATCCAATCCCAATAATTTCCAGGCTTTACCTGGTCCTTGCGCAAATGGCCGCATTGAACTGTATAAACATTGACAGCCTGATTATAAATATTTTTTACATATTGATAATAATTTAAAGCGTCAGAATCACAGGGGTGCGTATCCAGATAAAGAAGAATATCATCCAAGGCAAAACCAGTTTGGTAAATTAAGGTCATAAGCTGAGACGGGCTGTAATTCTGGAAATTTGGCGTCTGAGCACCGGCATTTCCCATATTGGTACAGCAGGATGAACTACAACAAGAAGAATGATTCATATTATTGACACCTCCCCATAACGAATGGTAAGTCAAGTTCCGGGAAAATAGTTCCTCTGGATAAGGCGCGTTCCAGATTGTAGGTCTGCCCCCATTGCTGAACGGGAACATAACCCATACCAATAGGATAACATTCTACCGGACCGGTTACGGAACCTGGACATTGAACGGAACCAGTGGATACATACCCCCTGGAAGTAGAGGGAGAGGACGGCATAGTGAACTGAGGCGCCTGATTCTGACATCCGCAGTCCGAATAATTGGGATTCATAAAATAATCCATTTGAAGTGCTCCTTTCCTTATATGGAAGATTTATAATATAGTCTATGAGGGAGTTGGGAGTCGGTGAGAATTTAAAAAAAATTTTGCACATATTTCTGTTGTCCACATATGATACAGTACAAACATTAATAAAAAAGGAGATCAAATATATGTGTTGGTTAAATAGATGTTGTAATTGGGGATGTAACTGTGGAGGATGTGGAAATAACTCTTCAAACTGCGGCTGCGGTTCTAATAATAATAACTCTGTAAGAAGAGCTTATCAGAGAGGATTTAACGACGGCCATGCAGCTGGCTACAATGAAGGCTATACAGCTGGCTACAATGATGCCTCTAACTCTGGAAGCAGCTCAGGCTGTGGCTGCGGCTGTGGTTCTAGCTCCAGCTGCGGCTGTGGCTGTGGCTGCAGCTCTAACTCCAGCTGTGGCTGCGGATGCAACTCATAATAATGAAAAATAAGCTGCTGCTTAATAAATGAAATATGGGGGTGGGTCTGCGTCTGCGGATCCACCCCTATATACTTTTACTTTGTTTATATATCATAACTGAACAGATGGAAAAAATTATAAATTTTTTGTGGAAAATTTTTTCAGATTACACTTGATTTTTCGACATATTTTTCGTTATAATAAATATCACTTAATACTGAGGGTATATTTATTAGAAAACAGTAATATCTGTCGCTCATAACAATGAGAAAATAAATAAAGTAGAGGAACAGTAGCCATGACAAAAGTGCAGATTAGTTTTTGGGGTATGGATTCCATTATGAAATTTATTGAGATTGTTGAAAATTACAGCTATCATGTGGATTTGGCCTGTGGTAGTTATCTTGTAGATGCAAAATCCATGTTGGCCGTATTTGCCATGAGACTGGCAAGTGATCTGGAACTGATTATTCACAGCGAGCAGTGCGACGACCTGCTGAATGATTTGGAGGTCTATATAGATCAGAGAAAATTAGAAAATCAAGCAAGAGCTATCTGCTACAGCAGGTAGCTTTTTATCCCTAAAAAGGAGTAAACTATGGAAATAAATCAGTTGATCAAAACTGCTATGGAAGCTTTACCATTGTCCTACGCTCCATATTCAAAGTTTCATGTGGCGGCAGCCTTGCTTGGAAGGGACGGAAAAGTTTATACTGGAGTAAATGTGGAAAACGCCTCATATCCGGCCGGCATGTGTGCAGAAAGAACGGCCTTTTTTAAAGCAGTCAGTGAAGGCTGCAGAGAGTTTCAGGCCATTGTTATATGCGGAGGAAAAAACGGAAAAGTGGAGGACTTTTGCCCGCCCTGCGGAATCTGCAGACAAGTTATGAGAGAGTTCTGTAAACCAGAAGAATTCCAGGTTATTTTAGCTGTTTCTCAAACAGAATATAAGATTTACACGCTGGAAGAATTGCTGCCTGTAAGCTTTGGGCCAGATCAGCTAAAAAAAGAAAACCCAGGTATTTTTTGTACTTAAATTGAATAAAATATCTATGTGGTTTCCGCCAGTTATGGAAATAAAAGAAACTTGAAAAATCGAATTTTCTGTTGTATAATGATGACAATGAAAACTGAAAATTGTAATTCCTGGAATGCTCGACAATCTTACCTTTTTTGAACCTACAGTATGACATAAGGGATTCCGATATTTTTAAACGGATGTCAGGCCTCCGAATTTAGCAGTGGAAGGCAGAAGTTTAAGTGAGGTTGCCCACCTAGCATGGCTAGGCGTCAATCAGTAAGAACCGGCATTTTGGGATTACAAAAGATGAAAGCAGCGAGCAATCGCTGCTTTATCTTTTGCAAAAAATATGGTAATCTATAGGGGCAGGAAAAAATATACAAACGCAGGGGAAAAGACATGAAAAATATTAGATTCAGAACCTATATTTATTGGGGCATCACTGCTATTGCAGTAATTGGATTAAGTGTGGCATTTGTGTTTTTAATGATACACATTGACAAAGTAAAAGCGTATGCCGGAATTATGGTGGATATTTTAAAACCAATTATATACGGAGCGATTTTAGCATATTTGCTGAACCCAATTTATAACAAAACAAATAATGCTGTAGAGCAGATTTTAAAAAAGAACAAGATTCTTCAGAAAAAGGCGTCCAGCCTGTCTAAAATGGCGGCGACTGTAGTCAGTCTGGTTGTATTGTTTTCCGTAATTACCGGATTAATGTGGCTTTTAATCCCTCAGTTAGTTACAAGTATACGGGGAATTATTGACACTTTGCCTGCCGGTCTGGCCAATTTAGAGTCGTGGATTATGGGACTTTTAGAGGGCGATCCTGCTAACGCTCAAATGGCAATGGAGGCGTACAGCTATATTAGTTATTATTTAGAGGATTGGGTAAATACCAGCCTGACCCCTAACATGGACAAGATTATTAAAAGCGTATCCAGCGGATTGTGGACTGTATTTGTAAGCGGCGTATCCAGCAGTGTGTGGAGTATGATCATAACTTTGAAAAACTTTTTGATTGGAATTATTGTTATGGTTTATTTGCTGAACATAAAGGAAATGTTTGCAGCGCAGTCTAAGAAAATAGTTTACGGTGTTTTTCCTTTAAAACTGGCTAATAAACTGATTACAGAAGTAAGATTTATCCATAAGGTATTTGGCGGATTTATTATAGGAAAGCTGTTAGATTCTCTGATCATTGGTATACTGTGCTTTTTGTGCTTAAATCTTATGAATATGCCTTATGCTCTTTTAGTCAGCGTAATTGTGGGAGTAACTAATGTTATACCATTTTTCGGACCATTTATCGGGGCAATTCCAAGTGCATTTTTGATTTTATTAGTAAGTCCAATGGAGTGTTTGTATTTCATAATATTTGTATTTCTTCTTCAGCAGTTTGACGGAAATATTTTGGGTCCAAAGATTCTGGGAGATTCCACAGGACTTCAAAGTTTCTGGGTGCTGTTTTCCATTTTAGTGTTCGGCGGCATGTTTGGCTTTGTGGGAATGATTATCGGCGTGCCTACATTTGCAGTTATTTATCGGCTTACTAAAGAGGGAATTGAGGCTTCCTTAAAGAAAAAATCATTATCTGGTCATACTGAGGACTATGACGGACTAGATTATATAGACGAGGAAGAAAAGAACTTTGTAAAGGCAACCAAGGAACTGAAGTAAAAATGAGGAGTCTATGAGGGATTATCACAAATTTGTAAGCTGGGTGGCAGGAATACCTGTCCTGATTATAATTTTAATTGTCATTATTGTTACTCACGAGACAAAGGATGACGGAATATCCAGAGCTATTGCTTCCAAAGCAGTAGCCCTGGCTTTTGCATCCAGAGAAGAATGTGAGCAGCTGGCAGCTGGCAGGGAACAGTCTTCTTTTCCCACGGGAAAAGAAGATTCCTGGTATGTAAAATATATGGATTATCTGTTTGAAAAGGGTTATTTGTCTGAGGAACTGACAAAGGCGGACGCCAGATCAGCAGAAAGCTACCTGACGTATGGGGAAGCAGAGTATTTAGCAGAATCTGTATCTAAACAGCTGAAGGGTAAAATAAAGGCCACAAAGAAAAACAGAGATCAGTATATACCAAAGGATGAGTGGTGGCTGTTTTATGATTCTATGATTGCCAGAATGGAAGAAGAGAATCATGTAGAACAGAAAAATATTTTAATTTATGGCACGCCTTACAATGTAAAAGAGGCTCCGGCCTGGACGGCATATTCAGATCAAGGCACCATAGGATTTGAAGGGCTTGCCTTAGATGCGTACATAGACTGTGAAATAAGTGTAATAATGAGAGACAGCGAGTTAATTGCTGTAACGAAAAAAGTTTCTGATAAGGTTGTATATGAAAATGTGTGGCTGGCTCAGGGGGAAGAGGGAAAATGTCTTGTATATGTAGGAAATATTACAAGGCAGATTGAGACCGGCTTAAAAGAAGAGAAGCAGAAGGAGCTTTACAACAACCTGGCGGACATTACTCTGGAAAAAGGAAAACTGAAAAAAGCAGAGCTGAAAAAGGGAAAACGTATCAGAGGCAGAGTTTTGTCTGTAAAGGCGGATTATATAGAAATAGAAGGATATGGGCCTTTAGCAGTAAGCCCTACATTCCAGGTTTTTAAAACATATGGCACATTTGAGAAGAAAAAGCTAGAAGATATTTTAGTAGGATATGATCTTCAGGAATTTGTAGTGTCAGACGGAGTTTTGTGCGCAGCCTTAATTGAGAGAGAATTTGATGCAAAAACAATCCGGGTGCTGTTAATGAACACAGGATTTCAGGGAGTTTTTCATTCCTCCTTAACATTAAGCTGCACAGGAGCTATGACCATTTCTTCAGAGGAGGGAAAAGAGGAGAAACTGGAAAAGGGAAGTCAGCTGGTTTTGACGCCTGAAGATGAAAGACTGGCTCAGGGGCGTTTGATTATTACCCCGGAGGAGGGCTGCGAAATTTCTATTAAAGAAATAGAAAGAGGGCAGGGAACTCCGGCTTATGGAGGAAGACTGGAGATTTCTTCTGAGGAAGGCGGCCTGGTGGCGGTGAATGAGCTTTATCTGGAGGAATATTTAAAAAAGGTAGTTCCCAGTGAAATGCCTGCCAGCTACGAAAAAGAAGCTTTGAAAGCTCAGGCAGTCTGCGCCAGAACTTATGCGTACAAACAAATCCAGAGCAACGGATACAGCCAGTATGGCGCTCATGTAGATGACAGCACAAACTATCAGGTTTATAATAACAGCAAACAGGATGAAAGAACGGATCAGGCTGTAAATGAGACATATGGGAAGATTTTAAAATATAACGGAAAACCTATTGACGCATTTTACTTTTCTACTTCCTGCGGCACCACCACAGACGGCAGCGTTTGGGGAGGAGATCCCTCCAGCATGCCTTACTTAAAAAGCGTGGCTTTGAGAGATGACAGAAAGGTTTTGTCCTGGGACAGTGAAGAGGAGTTTAGCCAGTTTATAAAGAGCAAAAATTATTCTGCATATGACTCAGAATATCCTATGTTTCGTTGGGAGACAGTAACCACCAGCCAGATTTTAGGAGAAAAGGTGACGGGAATCGGCGCTGTAACCGGATTGAAAATAACTGACAGAGGTCCGGGAGGAAGCGCCAGAGAGTTAGAGATTACTGGAGAGTCGGGAAATAAAACTGTAACTGGTCAGAATCAGATTCGGTATATTTTAGGGAACAGCCAGCTGGAAATTACCCAAAAGGACGGCAAGAAAATAACAGGATGGGACAGTCTGCCCAGTGGCTTTTTTACGGTGGAAAAGAAAGACGGCCGATATTATATATATGGAGGCGGCTATGGACATGGAGCCGGTATGAGCCAAAACGGGGCTCAGGGCATGGCTAAAAAAGGAAAAACCTATGATGCAATTTTAAAGTTTTTCTATGACGGAGTAGAAATTGCTGATATTGAACAGCCGTAAATTTGAGACAAATATAAAAATTCCGGGGGTGTTGCCTGCAATACCTTCGGAATTTTTTTTGTGATTTTTTTTTATTACTTGGGAAAGTACAGTTTACAAGGGACTACACAGGGTAGGTATCTGACGGGAGGGGTGCCGCCAGTCAGATTTTCCATGTGATGTTCAAGCTGTCGCTTGTGGCGGCTATGGTGGTGATCATCAAATCCACCACACGCCGCTTGTCATCAAAAGATACATTCTCCCAGGTATCGAGGTAGCCGGAAATCTGGCTGACCTGTTCCGGGCTGATGGCCTCCACAGTCAACTCCGCTATCCTTGCCAGAAGTTCCTGCTTGCGCCCGTCCAGTTCCGCTATCTTCACATTCACATAGGAGAACAGGACATTGTTTGCCCCCGTCAGACTGTCCACCAGCTTTTCAATCTCGCTGTCTACATGGGCAAGTTCCACTTGCAGGGCGGTGATTTTCGGGTTTGCCTTTGCCGCTTTCTTTTTTCCTGTCAGCGTCTTGTAGCTTGCCAGCTTCTTTACCATCTGCTGATAAACAACCGCTTCCAGTTCCGAAGTGATGATTTTCCCACAGCCAGGACAGCTTTTATTGTCCAGCCGTTTCGTGCAGCGGAGATACTGTTTGCCGGAGGGATTGTAGATACTCATAAGAGCATACCCGCAATTCCCGCACTTGATTTTTCCTGCCAGCCATGTGTGGGTGGCTTTCCGGGCAGACTGGATTTTCATGTTGTTCATCAGCTTCTTGCGGCAGGTCAGCCAGGTGTCGGAGGGGACGATACCCTCATGGGGAGCCAGTACCAGCATTTGGTCTTTTAAGTCGTTTTTCTTGCTGGCCTTTACATCTCGCCCTTGATACAGATAGCAGCCGTTCATGCCCGTAAAATCGGCAACGTCATTGACAATGACTGTACCTTGACTTTTGAAAAATTCGTACACATCAAGGTCTGCCTGCACATAGACAGGATTGCGTAACATCTGCGCCAGCGTGGGGCGTATCAGCTCTTTGCCATGGAACAAAATCCCCTGTTCGGCAAAGTACCGGGTAATGTCCCCGTAGGAAGTTGTGGGCTGGGCGTACATCTCAAACATCAGCCGGATATTGGCCGCTTCCTCCGGGTTTACCACCAGCTTCTTTGTGTTGATACCGTCCATCTTGATAGGCTCCGTATGGAAGCCGTAAGGGGCTTTCCCGCCCATCTTAAAGCCCCGCTGACTGCGGGAGTAGTAAGCGTCCGTTACCCGCTTCTGTATCGTTTCCCGTTCAAGCTGGGCGAACACGATACAGATATTCAGCATGGCCCGTCCCATCGGCGTGGAGGTATCAAACTTTTCCGTAGAGGACACAAACTCCACATTGTACTGCTGGAACAGCTCCATCATGTTGGCAAAGTCCAGAATGGAACGGCTGATACGGTCGAGCTTGTAAACCACGACCTTTGCAATCAAGCCCCGCTTGATGTCCCGCACCAGTTCTTGAAACTTCGGACGGTCTGTGTTCTTGCCGCTGTACCCTTTGTCTGTGTATTCCTTGCAGTTACCGCCTTTCAACTCGTATTTGCAAAATTCAATCTGGCTTTCAATGGAAATGCTGTCCTTTTTGTCTACCGATTGTCTTGCATAGATTGCGTCTATCCGATTGTTCATATTGTCGCTCCTTTTCTTAAAAAAGAAACGGAGCTGCTGACAGTTCTATTATACCGCCAGCAGCCCCGCAAATCAATGATGGGTTTGGAAAACCTTATGTCCCGGCTTCCTCACTCTCCCGCTTGTCGGCGTACTTGCGGAACACCTCATAAAGCTGCTGTTCCAGTTCCCGGCGTTTGGCTGCTTCCTGTTCCGGCGTGAACACCGGGGAGAGATTTTCCAGTGTGATTTCCTTTCCCTGAAAAGTCACGATTTCGATTTCCTTTTTGTATCTGATATTACTTATAAGATCACCTTTCCTTTCCATGCTGCCGCTGTTGCCGTTTCAGTTCCGCTAAAATCTCCGGCGGGATACGGTCAACCAGCCGCCG
This sequence comes from Lachnoclostridium edouardi, assembly GCF_900240245.1. Taxonomy (GTDB): domain Bacteria; phylum Bacillota; class Clostridia; order Lachnospirales; family Lachnospiraceae; genus Lachnoclostridium_A; species Lachnoclostridium_A edouardi. Next base: position 818,209 of record NZ_OESQ01000001.1, on the reverse strand, counting down.
CATATCGTCCAGTTCGCTTTTTAACTTCGCCCGTTCCATCGTGTCATTCATCTTGCCTTTTTCGCTGGCCTTTGCCCTGACTTCCAGCTTTTCATTTTCCGCTAACAAGTCATTGATTGTGACCTTGTATTTTTTCAGTTGCCCGGAGAAGTTCTCCATCTGCGGAAACCACTTTTTCAGCATGGAGAGGGCTTCCTCTTTCTTCTTTCCGGCGTTCAGCGGGGTAATGCCGGAGAGAACCGCTTCAATGGCCCTCGCCTGTTTGGAGAGGTTGACCGCCTGTTTGAACAGCCGGGTGGGGATATGCTTCCGGCCCGTCTTGCTGGCGCTTTCCCCACGCTCCAGGTCGGGGTACTGCTCCACCATACAGGCGTGAAAATCGTCCTGCCACTTCGTCAGATTGGCCCGGTTGCCGATAATTTCTTTGGCGCACAGGCGGTTGTCCTTTGTCAGCGGCACAAAGACCAAGTGCAGATGGGGCGTTTTTTCATCCATGTGTACCATAGCCGAAACGATGTTCTCCCGGCCCACCCGGTCAATGAGGAAGTCCGCCGCCCTCTGGAAGTAGGCCGCTATCTCCTTTGGGGACTTGCCCTTGAAAAACTCCGGGCTGGCGGTAATCAGCGTGTCCACAAACCGAGTGCTGTCCTTGCGGGTGCGGCATCTGGCCTGCTCGATGCGGCTCTGAATGAAATGGTAGTAGCGGCCATCCGGCTTGACGATGTGGAAATTGTACTTGCTCCGGCTGGTGTCAATGTCCGGGTTGCTGGCGTACTGCTCCTTTTTCCGTTCATGGTGGGCTTCCAGCGGCCCCGCCGGGTGGCCCTTGTGCTTCTCAAATCGCAAAATTGCGTGTTGTGCCATTGAACTCCTTTCCCCATTCCATTCCTTTCCGGCGGGTTTTCCCGCCGAAAATATCTCTGATAGGATTGGAATGGAATGAATGTAAATAGATGGTTTTAATCTCTGTATTTCTATATACCGTCAGATTTCCGTACTTCAAGAGGATTGATTTTCGTACTCGCCAAGTACGGTTTTCAGCCCTCCGGCGTACCATAACCGGATTTCTTGAAGTCGGTGTTTGGAACCGCTTCATAGGATTTCGGGTAAATGCGGTTGGGTTTTCCACAGCCCTGTTTCTGGATTTCCACCAGCCCCGCATACTGCAACTCCCGCAGGGTGTTGACCGCTTTCTGCCGCCCGCAGCGGAGCAAAGCGACCACCTCGCAGATGGGGTAGTACAGGTAGACCCGCCCGTACTCGTCCGCCCAGCCGTTCTTCCGGGACAACTCCGCCCGGCGCAGGACAAAGGCATACAGCACCTTCGCTTCGTTGCTCAAGGGCTGGAATGTGGGTGCTTCAAAAAGGAAATTGGGGAGCCGGGTGAAACTGAACGCCTTTTCCGGCTGGTGAATATAAATCGTGTTTGTCATAGCGTGTTTTGTGGACGGTTAGAGGCCCGTTTTCCGGGGCGAATGATAAATGATACCAGCCGCCCCGGTTGAGGGCTTGCGGAGCCTTGCAAATCAAGGCTTTTCCCGCTCTTAACTGTCCACAGCAGACCTCCTTTTCCGTTCACTTTCTGTTTTCTGCCGCCTGTGAACTCTGGCGGCGCAGTCCGGGCAGTATTTGCCCCGGTTGGACTTCGGGACGAACACACCGCCGCACTCCGCACAGCGTTTCAAGTCCCTGTCCCGGTAAATCTCCGCTTCCAGCGTCCTGTCCAGCGGCAAGACCGCCCAGCGGAACCACTTGCAGCAGACGGAGAACGAAATCATCTGCGGACAGGCGCAGGTGTCGCCATCGTCCAGCGCAAGGCAGTTTCCGTCCTCGCAGTTGCAGCACTCCCGGCGTATCAGGCCGCTGGCTCGTCTCTTCTGGGGCGGGGTTATGCGGTAGGGGGAGCCGTCCGGCCTGTGTTCCAGCGGCGGCAGGTGTTGATAGGGTCTTTTGCTCATGCGTCCCTCCGTTTTCTTTGGCGTGTTCTGTTTCCAAGGTGCTTGTCCATCGATGAACTATCCCAAGTCTACACCTTTTTGACCGCCTGTGCCGTATATCCAAGAGGTAGGAAATCAGCCTGAAAAACTCCCTATTTCCACGCTCTCGGATTTGTGATATAATCAAAAAAAGATAAAAGACAAATTCAGGTTTCTGGTCTTCTTGCACAAAATAAAGGAGGAGCTATTATGCAAATTGTTTATATTCCAAGCGAATCAATGTCTGTTCAAGGTAAAAAAGATGAAATCTATAAAAGATATGGGAAAGACTGGAATATTAGAGAACAGGGAGGAGGTAACGGAAATTGGTTGTTGACCAGAAAAAGTGATGTGCTTGTAGATGGAAAAAGTTATCGTACTTTTGTACTTGAACACTACGGTAAATCCAAGCTGACAGCGAAGCTTGTTGATAAATTTCGTGAAGATGTAGCAAATGGTAAAATAAAACTGTAAATGCCTATGCCGTTATGCTATGAGCATAGTACATAGCATAACGGCTTCTCTTTCGTTGAGCTAGCAAGGAGGGTGAATATGTCTTTATCCATACAAGAGCGATTAAAAGACCTACGTGTGGAGCGTGGCTTGACGCTGGGGCAGCTTGCGGAGCAGACCGGGCTTTCCAAGTCTGCGCTGGGCAGTTACGAAACGGAAGACTTCAAGGACATCAGCCACTATGCCCTTATCCGGCTGGCGAAGTTTTACGGTGTGACCGCTGATTATCTGCTGGGGCTGTCTGAAATGAAAAATCACCCAAACGCCGATCTTGCAGACCTGCGTTTGAGTGATGAAATGATTGACCTGCTGAAAAGCGGGAGGATAGACAATACCCTGCTGTGTGAGCTGGCGGCGCACCCGGATTTCCCCCGGCTGATGGCTGACCTTGAAATCTATGTGAACGGAACGGCACTGAAACAGGCGCAGGGTGCAAACGCCATAGTGGACACGATGAGCGCAACTGTTATAAAAAAGCATAATCCTGGCATGAGTGATACGCAGTTAAGACAGCTTATCACCGCCCATATTGATGAGGACGAGTTTTGCCGCTATGTGATACAACGGGACATAAACGGGATTGCCCTTGCTCTGCGGGAAACACACAAGGACGATTTTTTCAGCGTCCCAGAGGATAACCCGCTAAAAGAAATGCTGGAAACTGCTGGTGAAATCGTCAGCCAGGACAGCGACACGGAACAAGCGTACTTGGCGTTTATCTGCAAACGGCTCAAGCTGAATTTTAGGAAGCTGTCAGTAGAAGAACGGAAGTGGCTGAAAAAGATTGCGGAAAAATCCGACTTGCTGAAGAATCCAAAACCGCAGAGAGGACGAAGATAAAAAATGCCTGAACGGCGGTTCTGGTTTTTCAGAACCACCATCCAGGCATTTTGTTTAGTAATAGAAAAAGGTGCAGTTGATTATTGCGTATTGTCAATCTCTCTCAAACCGGGTAGTAAAAATACGGCAAGCGCAACGATGATAATGCCAATTCCGCAAATGACAAACCATTTCTCAACTCCCAGCCGCTCCGCCAGAGGCCCGGAAATGACAAGGCCAAACGGCATGGCGAGGGAAGCGGCGCTTGTCAGTAGAGAAAAAACTCTCCCCAGATATTCTGGTTTGACCGTTTCTTGAAAAATCGCATTTTGCACACCGTAAAATGGAGCGGAAATTCCCATAACAGTACAGCACACAACAAAGACAAGAAATGCGTCTGGCGGCAAAAGCCCGGAGAGCATATTGCTAACGCCCATCAGGAGAACGGAAAGACCGATGGTGTACCGCCGTTTCTTAAAACCGCCCCAAATGCTCAGAATGACTCCGCCAAGCAGCATACCAACCGCAAAAGCAATTTCAGCGGCAGAGGCATGGGCCGGTGTTCCTTTGAAGTATGACATACAGATGAGAGGAAAAAGCGTACTGATTGGCATATAAAAGAACATATAAATTACACCAATCCAGAGCAGAGCAAAGAGGCCCCTGTTTTGCTTTAATACCACATACCCCTCTTTCATATCCTGTAAAAACTGTTGTCTTTTCGTTTCTGGACATAGTTCAGGCGTTGGTATGGACGAAATCGCAACAGTCACACAGGCAAGGATTGCACCCACAATATCTAACAATATAATTGCATTAAGAGGCCAAACAGCATATAAAAACGCTGCGGCAGCTGGACTGATAATCGCACTTACTGCTTGCATGGTCTGCGTGTAACCAGCGCATTTTGTAAGTTCCTCTTTTGGCACAATCATAGGTGTTGCTGCGCTGAATGCTGGAGAATGAAAAGCAGTTCCCGCACTTCGGATTAACAGGACAACCATAATAGACCATACGGGCAATTCCATGTAAAACGCCACCAGCGCCAGAATACCGCCAGCGGCGGCAATTATCAAATCCGCACCAATCATTACGCTTTTACGGCTGTGCCGGTCAACAAAAGCACCTGCAAACGGGCCTAAACAGGCTTGCGGCAAAAATCCAATCAGTGTTGCCGCCGTCAATATGATTGCAGAATTAGTTTTCGCAACCAAATAAAAGATAATGGCCATTTGCAAAATACCGCTGCTAATAAAGGATATTGCTTGTCCGGCAAGAAGTGTAAAATAAGTTTTTCTCCATGAATTGTTGTTTTGGGTCATAATGCGAACCTCCTTTTTTATTGCATTGTTCCTTTGTTTCTGCAATAAAAAGCAGGCGTTGTCCCACAGAGAGGGCAGACGCCTGCATAACAACAAAGCACGAAAAAACACCACGATACAGTTCAAAGACTGCTCGTGTCAAACCTACGTGTTCCTTTGCATACGCACGCAAAAAAAGCCCACCATCATGTGGAAAGGTACTTCTACTTTTTATTGCTTATTAGCGTACACAAATTAACACACGTAAGCCTCCTTCCAATCTCAAACTGTCGCACAGTATAACACACATCCGATAGACTTGTCAACCATTTTTAACCTTGTTTTCCATCTTGTTTTTCCATCTCTTACGGGCAGTAGCAAAGCCAGGCGAGCCAGTCAACGGTCAAGATGAACGGCGCTTTCAGCGCCGCCGTTGACAGTCTCGCCCGTCTTTGCTAATGGGTAATCAAGGCGGGAAAGCCATTTTAGGGCTTTCCCGCCCATTTCAATTTTGGGAGAAGAAAGGCCCCAAAATGAACGAGTGCGGCCAAACACTTTTAGGGATTGGCCACCTTGTCCACCCATCCAGCGGGGCGGCGGGGAACGGTCAAGGCCGGGCGTCAGCCCATTCATTTCAGCCTTGACGGTTTCCTGCCGTCCTGCTACTTTTCCCGGAGTGTGGCCACACATCTGGTCACGGTGTCCAGAGCTTTGGGACTTTTTGTCCCATAGGCCGGGGGCGGAGGACGAGGGACGGGGGCTTTCATAATACGCCCTGTCTGCTGCTGAAATCAGCCCTTTGTTTCCGGCTTACCAGCCCCAAACAAAGCCCTGCTTTCCTGCCGCGTCAAATGCCCTTGCCCTCCCCGGCGGCAACGGTATTTTCAGGGCAACGCCGACAGAGCGTATAACACACTACACTTTGCTCCGCAAAGTCGTGTGCCAAATGGGGCGCTGCCCCCTTTGGAAACCCCCGCAACAAACAGGTGCTATGCACCCAGCCGGGAGCATAGCGCCGTTTGTTGTCAGCAGCCCGTTTCACGGTCTGCGTGTAGTTCCTTGTAAACTGACCTAATAGCATTTATTAAATACTTTATGGACAAGAAAAGGAGAGAGGCATAATGGAAGAAAAGTATTTTCAGCCCATAGATGAAAGCATTCGTGTAATACATAATATTAACAGCTCCAATGTTATGGAATGCCCTCATTTTCACGATTACTATGAGCTGCATTTTACCTTATCAAATAACCTGAAATTTATTATTGAAAATAATATTTTTTATGTGCCCAGAGGGGCTGTTTTTGGAATTGGAACCTTTGTGCCTCATATGACAGTTGTGCCTGACGACGCTTGGTTTGAAAGATATACAGTGCATATTAAACCGGAGGTAATGGAAGAAATTACAGAGAGCCTGGATGTTGACTGTATGGAGCTATTTCAGCCTGACGGAGACTTTAAAGCCTGTCAGATCAGGCTGAGACAGGAAGATATTTTTAACTTTTCCCAATTATTAGACAGGGAGAAGGAAAGTTTGAAAACAAATTTTTATGGGGACAAGTCTTACAGAAAAGTAGTTCTGGCCGAAATCCTTTTGTTTTTGCTGCGGGTGAAACATGAGGAGACAGGTGAAGAAGGAAAAATATATGATGATGAAAACGGTATTTTAGCCAAAAAAATTATGGAGTATATAACAGAAAATATTACGTTAGATTTAAATTTAGATTTGCTGGAAAAGGAATTTTTTATTAATAAATATTCTATCAGCAGGATTTTTAAAGAATACTGCGGAGTCACTGTAAATCAGTATATTATTTCCAGAAGGATTTACCTGGCCTGTGAGCTGCTGAAGAAAAATGACGCTGTATTTAAAGTGTGCGAAATGTGCGGCTTTTCAGATTACGGCCATTTTATCAGAATATTTAAAAAACACGTGGGAATTTCCCTAAAACAGTATGCTTTAAAAATATGTAAAATGGAAATAAAATTAAAATAAAGCATTTTTTGCACAAAAAAAGATGAGAAATAAATAAAATACTATTCTATAATGAAAACACAAAAAAGACAGAAAATATACTTGACAGGACAGGTAGAAAATTTTAAGGAGGGTATTTATTTATGGATCAAAGCGTGCGTTTAAGATTTTTGTCAGAGCCAGACATGATCAAAGCAGGGGTGTTAAACATGGAAGGCTGTTTAGAAGCTGTGCAGGATGCGTTGGCATTGCTGGCAAAAGGGGATTACTTGATGGGAGGACCCAGTGAAAATGACCACGGCCATTTAATTTGGTTTCCAGAGCACAAAAAAGGTCCAAGAATGCCGGAGGCAGGGCCGGACAGAAGATTTATGGCCATGATTGCTTATCTGGGCGGAGATTACCATATATGTGGAGAAAAATGGTACGGCTCTAATATTGCCAATAGAGAAATTGGGCTGCTAAGGTCTATTCATTCGATTATATTAAATGATCCTGACAATGTAAAACCTCTTGCCTTTATGTCGGGAAACCTGTTAAGCCAGATGAGAACAGGGGCAGTTCCAGGAATCAGCGCCAGATTTTTAGCTCGTGAGGGGGCTGAGACCATAGGCATCATTGGAGCGGGAATGGTTGGAAAAACAGCGCTTTTGGGGGTAAAAACAGCAGTGAAAACATTAAAGACAGCCTATATTTATGATGTTTTTCCTGAAGCTTCCAAGCGGTTTGCCAAATATGCAGAAGAAGAGCTGGGGGTACAGCCGGTAATTGTTGATAAGCTGGAGGATGCTGTAAAAAATATGGATATTGTACATATTGCAGCTTCAGGGGAAGAGCTTCCTGCTATTGATACAAAATTGCTGAAAAAAGGTTCTTTGCTGTGTCTGACCGGTGCGGCTGACTTTATTAACGACGATTGGATTGAAGACTGTCAGATATATGCAGATAACTGGAAGCTGCATCAGGCATTTATCTATGAGATGGATTATCCCAGAGAGGGAATCAGGGAGGAGATTTTGTCATGGGCTCCGTCGGCTCCTGTTATTGACGCTGCATATAAAGGTAAATTCTCCGGTTTCAGAGTAAAGAATATAGGAGATGTAATTATTGGAAAAAGCGAGGCCAGACAATGTCAGGACGATAAAATTATTTTTATTACAAGCGGCATGGCAGTGGAAGATGTAGCCTGGGGCAAAAAGATCCTGGAAAGAGCGGATGAACAGGATATTGGTCAGGTTCTTACATTCTGGGAAAAACAATATTGGCTTAAATAGTGAATGGCAAAGGCAGTGGCAAAGGCCGCACTTCAAATTACGTTCTGCGCAGATTATTTGAGGTGCGGCTTTTAAAACAGCTTAATAAGCGCGGGGAAAAGCAGAAGCTTCATAGTGGTTTTATTGGGGAAGGAGCAAACACAATATGAAATATAGAAGATCTGTGGCAGGCATAATATTGGCGGCAGTAATAGGACTGACCATAGCCGGCTGTTCTGATAATAAGAATCAATCAGCTTTAAACAATAATATTAGCCAGCCTTCGGCAGAAGATAATTTTGATGCAGATATAACGGTTGTGCAGGCAGTGGATATGGTAAGCTTTGATCCAATTCAGTCTTCAGATATGTCTAATGTATATACCTTGGCAAACGTGTATAGCCGGCTGTTTCGGTACAGTGAAAATCTTGGAGCTGAAAAAGAGCTGTGTAAGGATTATGAAAGAATCAGCGATACAGAATGGCACTTTACTATTTGGGAAAATGTTCAATGCCACGACGGGTCGACGCTGACAGCAGACGACGTTATTTACTGTCTTAACAGAGCAAAGGGAAGTTCTATTATGACAGCTTTGTTTCAGCAGGTGGAAGAAATAAAAAAAGTAGATGATAATACTATTTCTATTACAACAGACGGGCCGTATCCATCTCTTCCCACCGCTCTTACAAACGTGGCTACTTCTATTGTGCCTCAGTCCTATTGTGAAAAGGCTATTGCAGAAAATAACTGGTCTCATCCTATTGGCAGCGGAAGATATAGCTTTGACAGCAGGGTAATTGGAGATACTATTAAATTTAAAAGGTTTGAAGGATATTTTGATCAGGAAGACAGGGCCTTAAATAAAACCCTTACTATAAAAATCATACCGGAAGGCACGGCCAGAACCATTGCCATTGAAACAGGGGCAGCAGATTTTAATGCAGAATTTGCCACGGCAGATTATAAAAGAGTAGTGGAAAACCCGGCTTTAAAGCTATGGGAAAAGGATTCCCAAATGGTATGGCATTTAGGCATGGACAATACGCAGCAGTGGTTTAATAACAAATTGGTGCGCCAGGCAGTTAATTTTGCTGTAGATAGAGACGCCTGTTTGCAGGTAGGATACGAGGGGCTGGGAAAGGTTGTGTGGAATTGCGCCACATTTGCTCCCACAGTAATGGGAGCCATAGAAAATCCTTTGGGAATGTATTCTTATGATCCTGAAAAGGCAAAAGAGCTGATGAAAGAGGCAGGATGTCCTGGCTTTGAGACAGAAATTATTGTATTCCGGGACGAGGCGGAGAGAATGGCTATTGTGGCTCAGGCCAATTTAGCGGAAATAGGAATTCAGGCGAAAATCACCAGAATTGAAAACGCAGTGTTTGCCTCCTATATTGCAGACCACAGGGCTCCTATGTTTATTACCAGCTGGGGCTGTTATGAAGATCCTGACTTGTTTTTAGGAAGGCGTTTTACAGAAGCTGGATTTGGAGGAGTAAACAGAGTTTGGTATTCTAACCCAGAGCTGGATTTAATGATCGCCCAGGGAAGAGAAAATTTTGAGGAGGAAAAAAGAATTCCTGTTTATGAGAAAATCCAGGAATTTCTGGCCGAAGAAGCTCCGGAGGCAGATTTGTTTGTAAGCAAAACCCTTGCTCTCAGCAATAACCGTTTAAAGGGAGTGGAGCTGAACGCGGAAAGGGCGGGAAATTACTATAAATTACACTATTGACGGCTTCCATGTTTCCTGAAAATACAGGGAACCTGCAGATATGGAGGGGAATGCATGATTAAATATATATTTAAACGTCTGATAATTCTGATACCAATAATAGTTGCCTTAACATTTTTTGTTTTTACAATACTTTATATGACGCCTGGAGATCCGACGCAAATTATTTTAGGAAGTGATTATACAGAGGAAGCAAGTATTCAGCTGAAGCAGGAGTTAGGGCTGGATAAACCTTTTATTATTCAATATGTTAATTATTTAAAAAATCTGGCCACAGGAGATTTTGGAATCTCTTATATTACCAGAGCCCCAGTAGGAGAGCAGCTGTTTTCCAGATTTCCCAATACATTTAAAATAGTTATTGCCGCCATGATTTTCTGCGTGGCAGTGGGGATGCCTATTGGAATACGGTCCGCCACAAAACCGGATTCTTTGTTTTCTAAAATTACTATGATTATAGGATTAATGGGGGTTTCTATGCCGGTGTTTTGGCTGGGGCTGCTGTTGATTTTATTTTTTTCCGTTCATTTAGGCTGGCTTCCCTCCAGCGGCATGGACGACGGCTTAAAAAGCCTGATTCTGCCGGCGGTTACTGTGGGGGCCAATTATATGGCCAATACTATGAGAACTACCAGGTCTTCTATGCTGGAGGCAGTACGCCAGGATTATATCAGAACGGCCAGGGCAAAGGGAGTCAGTGAGCATGATGTTATTTATGATCATGCCCTTGGAAATGCGCTGATGCCTACAATTACAGTTGTAGGGCTGAATGTGGGGGCCCTTTTAGGGGGAGTTGTATACTGTGAAACAGTATTTTCTATTCCAGGCACAGGCAGACTGTTAGTAGAGTCTATTAATAAAAGAGATGTGCCCTGTGTGCTGGGCTGCCTTGTAATTATGGCTATTTGCGTGGCTGTTTCAAATTTAATTGTAGACCTGATTTATGCATATATTGATCCCAGAATTAAGGCACAGTACAGTAAAGGGGGCAGCAAATAGTGGAAAGTTCAGCCAGAACATATACAAGTAAAAAAGAATTTTATAAACAGTTTAAGAAAAAAAGTAACGGAATGGAGCTGTGGCTGCGCTTCTTGAAAAATAAAACAGCTGTAGCAGGTCTGGTTATTTTTTCAGCTATTGTGCTGCTGGCAGCAGGAGCACCTTTGTTTGCAGATTACCACGAATCGGCCATTAGCCTGGATGTATATAACAGGCTGCAGCCGCCGGGGTCCGGTCATATTTTGGGAACAGATGAAATGGGAAGAGATATTTTTGCCAGAGTTATTTACGGGGCCAGGATTTCTCTGACAGTAGGTATTTCCTCTGTGGCTGTGGCTCTTTTAGCAGGAGGAAGTCTGGGAGCTATTTCTGGATTTTACGGAGGAAAAATAGATAATGTGATAATGAGAGCAATGGATGCATTTTTATGTCTTCCAGATGTGCTTCTGGCTTTAGCGATTATCGCTACCTTTGGAGTCAGCAAGGTGAATTTAGTACTTTCTATCGGCTTATCTTTCTCGCCTAAATTTGCCAGAATTGTCCGGTCTGCAGTTATGGGAGTCAGGGGAAGCGAGTACATAGAAGCAGCCAGATCTATTGGAGCAAGAGACGGCCATATTATTCTGCCTCATGCCCTGATTAACTGTATGGGGCCTATTATTGTGCAGGTGACTTTATATGTAGCCAACGCTATTTTAACGATTTCAGGCCTAAGCTTTCTGGGACTGGGAATACAGGCTCCCACGCCTGAGTGGGGGAATATGCTGGCCTCCGGCAGAGCCTTTATGAGAGATGAGGCTTATATTGTCATTGCCCCCGGTTTAGCAATATTCTTTACCATTCTTTCACTGAATTTGTTAGGCGACGGACTGCGGGACGCCTTAGATCCAAGGCTGAAACAATAGGAGGGCTGTTATGGAAAAGAAAAGAGATGAATGGGAAAAAACGCTGGAAATAAAAGATTTAGTGATTCATTATACATCAGACAGCGAAACAGTATATGCGGTCAATGGAATTGATATGGAGATTTCTAAAGGAAAAACCTTAGGCCTGGTTGGAGAGACGGGAGCGGGAAAGACTACAACAGCTTTATCTATTTTAAATTTGATTCCCGAGCCTTCGGGAAAGATTATTTCCGGGGAAGTGAAGGTAAAAGGAAAAGATGTTCTGCAAATGGGAACTCAAGAGCTGCGCAGTTTAAGAGGCGACCAGGTGGCCATGATTTTTCAGGACCCATTTTCATCTCTTAACCCAAGAAAAACAGTGGCGGAAACTATTGAGGAGCCTTTGATTCTATCTAAAATGATTCCTGATAAAGAAAAAAGGTTTATAAGAGTTTTGGAGTTAATGGACAGAGTAGGGTTGGCGGAAAGATTAGTCAATATTTATCCTCACGAGCTGGACGGAGGGAGGAGGCAGAGAATCGGAATCGCCAGGGCTTTAGCTTTAGATCCTAAATTTATTGTGTGCGACGAACCGGTTTCTGCTTTAGACGTGTCCATTCAGGCTCAGATTTTAAATCTTATGAAAAAAATTCAAAAAGAAATGGGCATTACATATATTTTCATTACACATGATCTGTCTGTAGTGAATCACTTTTCAGATGATATTGCTGTTATGTATTTAGGCAGACTGGTAGAAAAAGCGCCGGCAGAAGAGTTGTTTCAGTCGCCTCTGCATCCCTATACTAAGGCTCTCCTCAGCGCCATTCCAGTACTGAGGATTCACAACAGACCGGAACGAATGCTGTTAAAGGGGGAGATTACATCTCCAGTTAACCCGAAACCAATATGCCGGTTTGCCAACCGCTGTTCCTTAGCAAAAGAAATCTGCAGCAGTGAGGAACCAGAGCTTTTGGAAGTAAGTCCCGGCCATTTTGTAGCATGTCATTGCTGTAAAAACAATAAAAAATAGTTGAGCGCAAAGCGCGAAACTATTTGCTACCCAAAGTTCGCCATAGCGAAGTTTGGGGTTCCCGTAGTTTTTATGGAACGAGGAACGAGTGAAATAAAAAATAGTAACACTCGTGAAAGACCTCGAGAACTATTTTTCATGTATCCCACGTAAGTGCCTAAAATACAGGCACTAAGTGCTCATAACAATAAAAAATAATATGTGGATGAGGTATAGAGATGAAATTAAGTGGAATTTTTCCTCCGATGATTACTCCTTTTAAAGAGAACGGGGAAGTGGATTATGAGGCATTTGTTTATAATGTAAGAAAATGGGCTCAAACAGATTTGGAAGGTCTTCTTGTGCTGGGCTCAAATAGTGAAACGGCTTTTCTCAGAGAAGAGGAGAAGCTGAAACTGGTAAAGCTGGCCGCCGTTAATGCGCCGGGGAAAATTATTATGTGCGGAACTGGAATGGAAACGGCGGAAGAGACCATTGAGCTTACAAATAAGGCCGCAGATCTGGGGGCGGACTGCGCGTTGATTTTAACCCCCTGTTTTTACGACGGAGCTATGAAAACTCCTGCATTGGCTCAATATTTTACTCAGGTAGCTGACAATGTAAAAATTCCTATTTTGCTTTATAATGTACCTAAGTTTACTCATGTTAACATGGGAGCAGATTTAGTAGCCCAGATGGCAAAACATAAAAATATTATTGGAATGAAAGACAGCTCTGGAGATATGCCCCAGTTTGCAACCTTTAAACGGGTGACAAAGGGCCAGGATTTTAGTATTTTTGTTGGAACGGCCTCAGCTCTATATCCAGCCTTAACCTTAGGGGCTGCAGGAGGCATTATGGCTTTGGCAAACTGTTTACCAAAGGAATGTATACAAGTATATGAACAATATAAGAGAAATGATTTAGAAGGAGCCCTGGAAACTTATCAAAGAATTTTTCCGGTAAATACTGCTGTGACAGCGACATATGGAATTTCAGGTTTAAAATATGCGTGTACGCTGAAAGGATATAAAGGAGGATATGTAAGAAGGCCTTTGATGGAACAGACAGAGGAAAATAAGGCGGAAATTAAAAAAATTCTCCAGGAGGCAGAAGGTTAGAGAAAGATTAGAATGATTATATGTGACGTAAAAAGGTCTGGAAAAATCTCCAGACCTTTTTTATCGGGGCAACAGGATTTGAACCTGCGACCTCTCGGCCCCCAGCCGAGCGCGCTACCAAGCTACGCCATACCCCGGTGCTCTCTATTATATCAAATTTTCCAAAAAATGCAAACAAAAAATTCATTTTACTTCTGTTCTTAAAAATGTTCACATTTTATTTCTTGTTTTTTTAATAATCCTCACATATAATAGAAATAATTGTTTTAGACAATAATATACAAAAAAGGGGTGTTTCTATGATGAATCAGACAGAGTTCACTAATGCGCTTGAAAGTTTTGCAGGCACTTGTATGCAAAACGGAAAAATTGACACGGATCTGTATGAAAAGTATGAAGTACAGCGTGGACTGCGTGACAAAAACGGGAATGGTGTCGTTTCCGGGTTGACAAAAATATCAACTATAGAAGCCAGCAAGATCATTGATGGAAAAAAAGTCCCCTGTGAAGGTCGGTTATTTTACCGTGGTTATAATATTCAGGATCTTGTGCGGGGTATGACTCAGACGAACCGTTTTGGATTTGAAGAGATTTCTTATCTATTATTATTTGGCACACTTCCCACAAAACAGCAGTTGGAGAACTTTGCCGATACACTGGCGTTCAGCAGAACTCTTCCTACTAATTTTGTGCGGGACGTAATTATGAAGGCTCCCAGTAAGGACATGATGAATTCTCTTTCCAGAAGTGTTCTGACCTTGGCTTCCTATGACCCTAATGCAGCTGACATTTCCATTCCCAATGTTCTTCGTCAATGTTTAATGCTAATCAGTCTTTTCCCAGTTTTGTCTGTATATGGCTATCATGCTTATAATCACTATGAGCGGGAAGAAAGTATGTATATCCATCATCCTGACAAAAATCTTTCCACATCTGAGAACCTGCTTCGCCTTCTTCGGGCTGATAAGCAGTATACTCCACTGGAAGCACATGTTCTGGACCTGGCGCTTATCCTCCATATGGAACATGGCGGAGGAAATAACTCCACTTTTACTACCCATGTTGTCAGCTCATCTGGTACCGATACATATGCGGCAATTACAGCAGCCCTGTCTTCCTTAAAAGGACCAAAGCACGGCGGAGCTAATATTAAGGTTGTGGAGATGATGGATGACCTTAGAAAAAATGTTTACGATACCTCTGACAGGGAAGCAGTGAAAAATTATTTAGTTAAGCTTTTGCACAGAGAAGCATTTGACAAAAAGGGATTAATCTACGGTATGGGACATGCAGTTTATTCCAAATCAGATCCAAGAGCAGAGATTTTTAAAGGTTTTGTGGAAAAGCTTTCCGTTGCAAAGCAGCGTCACGACGACTTTAATTTATATGCTATGATTGAAGAACTGGCTCCTGAAGTAATTGCAGAGGAACGGCGCATCTACAAGGGCGTCAGCGCCAATGTAGACTTTTTCAGCGGCTTTGTTTACAGTATGCTGGATATTCCGTTAGAGCTGTTTACTCCGATTTTCGCCATTGCCAGAATCGTAGGCTGGAGCGCCCACAGAATTGAGGAGCTGATAAACATGGACAAGATTATCCGTCCTGCATATGTAAGCGTAATGCCTTCTACTAATTATATTCCTATGGAGGAAAGATAATTCTGATACTAAAAAAGAGAAATGCTGTACATGGCCTTAATTCTTTTCAGAATCTAAGGACCATCAGCACTTCTCTTATTTTTTTATTTCACTCATTCCTCGTTCCATAAAAACGGACGGAACCCCCAAATTTCGCTATGGCGAACTTTTGGCAGCAAATAGTTTCGCGTTTTGCGATCAACTATTTTTTTATGCGTTTTTGCCGCAGCACTTTTTATACTTTTTGCCGCTTCCGCATGGACAAGGATCATTTGGATAAACCTTTGTCTCATTGCGCACTGTACCGGAAGCCTTCTGCTTTTTGTACAGTTCTTTTCTTTTCTCTTCGCTGAGAATGCTTTCCCACTGAGGCAGCTCATACAGCCAGCTGGCTTTTGCCTCCACCATGTTGTAGTACAGCTTCTCCGGATCAATTTCAATCTTTACCAGAGTGTCCTCCTCCATGGTGTCAATAGGATTTTCATATCCTTTTAAGCTTTCATTGATTCCGTCCAGGAAACCGGTCATAATTAAAATCTCTGTCTCATATTTTTCTGCCAGTTCTTTTACTGTACCTTCAATTACCTGGTCTGGATTTGCCAGAATCTGCTCATAAATTCCTTTTTCAATCTGGAAATATCTGGTCCATAATTCTTCTCTCTGTTTCTCATCTAAGCCCTCACCATAAGCCAGATTTCTCCATGTCTCTAAAATAGCCATTTCTAACTCCATCCTTCTTATGTTATTCTTCCTATGAAGTATCAATTGTTAGTATATAACAGAATGTACAAATTTGCAAAATGTTTTTACAAAAACATATAAGCCCTTATTTTTAAGAATAAACCCAAGCCGGTATGTTGCTGTAGGCCAGAATCAGGAAGGAGGTGCAGGCCAGGTAGACAGATAACCGTACAGCGTTAAATTTTTTCATCAATGATAATATCATAAGGAGAAATGTAATAAACAGCACGCCCATAAACCAGGTGGTAAACACTCGTTTAAATGTCAGCCCATAATTTACAATATAAAACTGCATTCTGGAGAATGCTAAAATGATAAATCCTAATGTTTGAAATCCTAAAATGCTCAGCTGCACGGTAAGGCTTTTTTTCCTTTCAGCAGCATACCATTTTATCCCGGTAAAAATCACAAAATTAATAGATGCAATCCAGCATAGCTGGAAAAAACCATTTCTGGCATATGTGCTGGTTAATAAGGTTCCTTCTTCAATCTGCCTTAAAGAGGCTGGGATACTTCCCAGCTTCACCACAAAAAACAGGGTGTACACCAGAAGGAACAATATCATAAATCCTGAGGCAACAGAAGGCGCTACAGTAAGTTTTTTGGTTTTGCCCTGAGAGGCAACGTAAAAACAGCCATAAAAAAGACCGAATAAATATAGGGCCACAATTCCTGTCATAATCAGCTGAATAATAGTTAAACTATTAGGCTGGGCCAATGAGGAAATATTGTTGCAAAACTGCCAAAAAGTATGATCTGCAGTAACCAGAAGGCAGATTACAATTAAAAATAAGGGAATGCTGAATAAAATTCCTAAAAGGGCCTGTTTCATCTGCTGTTGATTTCTTTTACTTTTATTTACAAGGCAGGCCGCCCCGTTACAACATGCCAGAATCAGCCGGTAGCCGTGCATTGCAGGGAAACAAAACAGCCCTTTTAAAAGGTCCAGAATACAGCATTCGTTGAGACAATTATAAAGTCTTTTGCCTCCTAAGGATACCAGCCAGTAAACTGCCGTTAAGTGGAGAAACAGCACCAGATACCCGGTAATATCTTGATCTACATTTTTCCTGAAAATTAGAAACCAAAAACCTCCGGCTACAGTAAAGGCCATAAAAATCATATGTTCTTTTTCAATTTTTATTTTATTTATATAAGCGCAGGATGCTCCGGCTGCCAAAAAGAACACCACAAATATAGTCATTACATCAGACCATTGCCAATAATTAAAAATCCAGAAATTACTTTGCTCCCCGGGAAACTGAAAAATACTGCTGACATAAATATAAGCGGCTATGGTTGACAAAAGGACTAATAACCATTCTTTTTTCCTGGGCACAAAAACTGCAGTCTGTTTTTTCTCTTCCATTTTACTTACTCCTCTCTATATTCCAGAATATCTCCCGGCTGACAATCTAACACTTTACAAATTGCCTCTAAAGTGGAAAATCGCACAGCCTTGGCTTTCCCTGTTTTCAGCACAGACAAGTTGGCCTGGGTTATGCCAATTTGTTCAGCCAACTGGCCGGAGGATATTTTCCTTTTGGCCATCATTACATCTAAATTTACAATAATTGCCATGACAGCCACCTCCTAGATTGTAAAGTCATTTTCATCTTTCAGCTCCTTTGCGCGTACAAATACATTTTTAATTACTCTGTTTAAAAGCCCCATTAAGGCCATGGCGCAGGCAATAATTCCCCAGAAAACGTAGTATGTCATGGATACAAAACAAATAATCGCTACTAAAAAGCACATCCAGGAAATAATTCTGAGACATCGTATATTTTCCTCTGTAAATATTTCCTCCCGTCCTATTCTGGATATCAGGCCCAGCAAGTAATATAAAATTAATCCAACAGGGACTCCACAGCTGTAAATTGTGGCAATAAAACTGCCTGGCTGCCGGTTTGCCGCACTGTAGTTGTACGTCACAAATATACGTACCAGGGCAGGACAAAAAGCTAACACCAGAAAATATCCTGCTACAAATAAATAAAGACAAAGTTTTGTTAAGAAAATTGAATTTTTATGGGACCACTCCATAGCTTCCTCCTGTTTTCACCAGATTATTTACCTTTATCCCGGTTAATATCCAAAGTTTACCATAGAGAATTTTGAAAAACAATATTTTTTTATCGTTTTTCGATAAAATTAAGAAAAATTTAAAAGGAGCTGTATAAACTCCTTTTAAATGCCAATACTATAAACAGTTACCAAAGATAACAGAATACTTATCCTCCCCTTTTTAATACCTCGCCTGTTTGCCTTGTGCAGCGGGCGGGGTGTTTTTTTGATTTGGCCTGGTTTTATCAGGGTTTGGTCTGTATATAAAGGTGAAAATCATCTCTTTGCAATGCTGCAAATAACGGTCTGACACAAAATTGACACAAAATAATTTCAGGGAAGAAGTCTTTTTTAAATGGTGTATCATTAAAATAAAAACAGCCGCAGATATGATTTTTCATGTCGCACGGCTGTTCTCAGCGGTAAAACAGATATTGCTTATCTCCTCAATCCAGTTTGTACTCTGCCTGTTTTTTTATCCAAATACCATTGTACAGTTTCTCCGCACTTGCATTTTCTGCTAATTGGAGAAGTGTTCATAACATTCGTTGACATTATATTTTTACATTTAGGACAAATAGCCATCTGACCCATCTTTTCACCTCCCGTCTGATAATTTGTTTTCGGTACAGTTCCCAGCCAATATTTACAAAAGATACATTGCTCTACGGTTCTACAATTTACTTTTTTCATTTTTACCTCATATGATTCTAAAACAGCCATTGTACCCACAATATAACGCCAATGACAATAGCAGCAAAAATTACTGTGGTAAGAATTTTATGTACTCTTATGAAGTTTCTGATTGCAACATATTTTTTCATACGATTCACCATGGCAATTACCATTAGTAATTCATCTACCACTGGAATCATATCTGGAACAAAAGCATTGATAATAAACAGAATAATCTGTATCGGTAATGGAATAACCCAGTAAATAGCCATAAAGATTAAAATTAAAATATAAAACATCTTTTCTTAAAGTCCTTTTAATTTAGATTCATACTTTTGACAAGACCCGATTGCTTTGGTGAGAATACGTTTTTTTAAGCACATACGCTTTTCTTTTTCCTGGATATTCCATATACGTCTATCAAAGGTGGGCGATATAACATTTCTTCCAACATCGTCCCAAAATTCGCAGGTTGCACAGTATGGCATAGACATTGCATTTAATTTCATAATATTCCCCTTTACTTTTTCTCTTGTATAATCTGCCGCAATCGCCGTTCAGAATAACCATACTGCGTTGCCAGCTTTTTGATCGGCTGTGATTTATCAGAGACAGCCTGCCCTACAATAAAATCCTTTGAGTATAGGCGGGTAGGAAAAGATACTTGCTGTCCCTTAAAATGTTCATATATGATAATTACATTATCAATTCCTATAATCTCCGCCAACTCCCCATAGATACCAACCAAATCCTGAGATTTGACGTTTATGTTTTTCACAAATGTAATTTCTCCTCCTTTCCTGAGAGTACTATATCTCTTTTTAAAAGAAGTTTCATTTGATGATTTCAATAGGAATTTCATGGAAATTTTCCTTATAAATTTCCTTTCAGACAATAGAAAAACCGGATAGATATTTTCTATTGAATAACTATCCGACTATCATGTAATACCTATATATGGTATATGGCCATAAATGATTTCTGACACAACTAGGATAAATTGCAGCAGATAATCTGGAGAGGAAAAAAATACATAGGTTTATCTATTATTGTAAATAACAGACAAATCTGGTAAGATTTTTACGTAACCATCAATGATGCCATCAGCGCACAGGGGGTAATCAACCTGTACCCTGATGGTAAGTTCAGAGAGGATATGAAAATGAAAAAGAAATTAAGATATGGGGCGGCAGCAGTAGGAATCAGTATACTTCTAGGGGCTTGTCAGACACCAGGAACAGAAGTAGCAACAGAGATAAAAACAGAAACGGAAGTAGAATCAGAAATAGAATCAGAAACAAAAAAAGAGGGAAATGAATCTCAAACAGAGGAACAGGAAGTGAAAGAATCTTCAGAGGCAGAGCTAAACAGCCGTTATATACTTCAGGAGAAGGACCGCCCCAGGGTTTCTGTTCTTAGTGATCTGGGATTAGGTTCTGAACTTTTGGTGGAAAGTTTTTATAAATCAGGCGATATTAACACAATGCTTAATATATATGTAGATACTAATGGGGAAGGGGATATGCTGGAAGAAGAAAATATGAGTATCTTTTTTTCTGTGATTCATCCAGGTGATGAAACTACAGGAGGTACAGGAGGTATTTCAGCTTCTGCAAAGGTTTCTGTGGAACCGGAAAAAAATATTTATAATCCAGTTTTAGAAATCCGGGATTACTGGGAAGGAGAGCTTACTAATACATTGCAGCAGAATATAGAGATTTCATTTGGGAGGGAAGATAATGCTGAAATTTCCAGAATTCAGGTGAAAGGCAATGAAATCTTTGAAGGGATTTACTATCCAGGCAGTGCTTATGATGAGATAGAACTGACAGAACGGTATTTTTCCAGCGTGGAACTTAGCTATCTGCCTACAGAAGTATTGGGAATTATGCGCAATTCAATTTATGCTTTTCATGGAAGAAAGTTTAATGATCCTGTGCTTCAGGAATATTTTGATAACCGTTTTTGGTACACGGCAAATACAGAGCCTTCCGATTTTTCTGACAGCGTTCTGACAGAAATTGAGCGTGCTAATATTCAGTTGATTCAGGAACTGGAAAAGACGCCATACAGCAGCAGGACGCAAGGAGCATTTCAAGGGCCGGACGGAACAGAACCTGCGCCGTATTTAGATTTCCTGGATAAAAATAGGGAAACAGGTATTACAGTGAACCTGAAGGAAGCAAAGGATATGGGAGAATTTTGGGTAGGGCCGGGAAGAGTTTACCTGCCTGTCACTATGACTTACAGTCAATGGGAGGATGTAAAAAATGGAGGGCAGGCAGAGCTGGTTACAGATGAATTGACAGGAGAAACGAAGATACTGGAATATGACAAAGAAAACGGATATTTTTTATATGAGAAGGGAGAAAAAAGAGAGGAAAATAGAAATCCAGATATCGGGGTCTGGTATAATTATAAAACAGGTTTCTGTGAACTGTGGCAGGCAAGCGACGATACCATTATGAAACCTGTTTATGAAGGCGACATCTGGGTGGTTAAGAGGGCTGTAACAGGAGCCGACGTGACTGTCGCTGATGCGTCTAAGAAGCAGGTGGAGATGACAGTTCCAGAAGCAAATTCAGATGAATCAGGTTTTTATTCAGGAAACTGGATGATTCACGACGGGAGAGGTCATATACTGGTTTTATATTCTTTAGGAGATTAAGATAATGAAAATTGGATATGAGTTAATATGGTTGTTTTTTGTGTATTCCTTTTTAGGCTGGGTATTGGAGACTATTCATGGGGCTATCGTTCATCGGCGCTTTGTAAACCGAGGCCTGGTAAACAGTCCGTTTTGTATTATTTATGGCATTACAGCAGTAGTAATTGCCTTTGCAGGTCAGGAATTAACAGGATTTTGGCTTTTTGTAAGTTCTGCGATATTGGCAACGCTGGTAGAATGGATCGCAGGTCATATGCTGGAGAAATTGTATCATGAAAGGTGGTGGGACTATTCACATATAAAATGGAACTTAGATGGTTACATCTGTCTTCCTATTTCAGTTCTTTGGGGCCTTTTGGGCGTAGTTTCTATGAAATGGGGAAACAGCTTGTTTCTTCAAATTTTCCATATACTTCCCCGTAATGTGGAAAGCGTTGTTATCTGGGTCTTAATGACTGGATTGAGCCTTGATATAGTGGCAACTATGTTTATTATTACTGGAAAAAGCAGGAAGATCGAACAATGGGAGTCCATTGATTCTTGGTTTTCCAGTATTAGTGTTGGCTTAGAAAAAAAATTGTACCATTGGGTAAACGGACGAATTCAGAGGGCTTATCCCAAAACAGATAATCAGGTAAAAACCCAGAATAAGGTGAAAAGTTTTGCTGCAGGCTGCAGTTTTTATAAAATTATGCTTTTATTTTTTATTGGTTCTTTTTTGGGGGATATTACAGAAACAATTTTTTGTCGTATTAGTGCTGGAGTCTGGATGAGCCGTAGTAGCGTGGTCTGGGGACCATTTAGTATTGTCTGGGGATTCGCTGTGGCGGCGGTAACTGTTCTGCTTTATAAGTACAGAAACAGGACCGACAGATTTTTATTTATCATGGGAACAGTTTTAGGAGGAGTATACGAATATCTGTGTAGTGTTCTTTCTGAGAAGATGTTTGGGACAGTCTTTTGGGATTACAGTAAAATTCCTTTTAATCTTGGAGGACGTATTAATCTTCTGTATTGCTTTTTTTGGGGAATTGCAGCTGTTGTATGGTTTAAGGCACTGTATCCTAAATTATCTGCATGGATTGAAAAGATCCCAGAAAAAGCAGGTAAGATCGTCACATGGATTTTGATTGTATTCATGTGCTGTAATATGACAGTATCTTTTTTGGCCCTTGTCAGAAGTAGCCAGAGAAGCAGCGGGATTGAAGCGGAAAAGACTTGGCAGGTAATTATGGACCAGAAATTTAGCGATGAGCGGCTGAGGCAGATTTACCCTAATGCAATTCGTGTAGAGTAAATAATAATAGCTGTTTCTTTGTACACTGATGGTATTCGCCGGTATTACCTTATATAACTTAATAGTATTCATCATAAAATGCTCTTTTTTATAGTTTGAGCCAATTTTTCATTAACAATACTTATATTCCCCCGGCTTTTATCTTAGAGGTTAAATGTTGTAATAATAACATGGCTGTTGTAAGCTTCCTATATCTGCCTAGTTACATAGCGCATAGCTTGCTGTGACGGTGTAGATCATCAGATAAATGCCACTGTTAGTCAGCTTTTTTGCTCACTAACAGAAGAAGGATGAATATTTTTAATAAAATGGAAAATGATAGCCATAGAATCCAGCTATTCTTAGATAGGTAGATTCTATGGCTGTTTTGATGATAAAAATGAAAATATGTGAAAAAAGTTCTTTTTTTATATTTTATATATGAAAAATATTGACATAATTTGAAAAGCAATGTATATTATAACCAACAACTTGAAAGAAGGTGACAAAAAATGAAATTTTCTGGAAGAATGAATTCTTTTATCTTTAAAGGAAAATATGATCTGCTGCAGACCATAGATGAGTACCGGAAAATGGAAGGAATCACTCACCTGGAGTTTAATTATCCGGAACATGTTGTTGGGTATGATCTGGATGAAATTAAAAAACATATGGGTGATCTGAAGGTGAATGGAGTAGCTTTACGATTTAGAGGAGAGCAGTTTGTAGATGGGGAATTTACAAATCCTAAAGAAGGACGAGGGGAGGAAGCAGTAAAATTATGTCTGGAGGCAGTAGACGCCTGCTGTGCTTTAGGCGGTTCTGTAGTGACAATTTGGCTGGGATACGACGGATTTGATTATCCTTTCCAGGTAGATTATGAAAGAAACTGGAACATTATTGTAGATTCTTTTCGGAAAGTAGCAGAGTATGCGGAACCAAAAGGAATTAAAATCAGTATTGAATATAAGCCCTGCGAGCCAAGAGCCTATTCTATGGTAGACGGAATCGGATTAAGCCTTCAGGTTGTAAAAGAGGTGAACAAACCTAATATAGGTCTTACCTTAGATTACTGCCATATGCTGATGAAAAGAGAAAATCCTGCATATTCTTTGGTTCTGGCGGCAAAAGACCACAAGCTTTATGGCCTGCATATGAACGACGGATATGGAGAGCTGGACAACGGTTTAATCTTTGGCTCTGTTACAATTCCTCAGGCTTTGGAATTTGTTTATTATTTAAAAAAATATAATTATGACGGCGTTATATTCTTTGATTCATTCCCCGTAAGGGAGGAAGCAAAAGAGGAAGTGGAAGCGAATATAAAGACTTTTCAAAAGCTTTCAGATGCAATAGATCAATATGGCATGGATCAGGTAGAAAAGGTTATTAAGCAGCAGGACGGGGTACAGTCTCAGAAGCTGGTATTAGATATGCTTTTAGCAAAAAAATAATATACATATTTAAGGAGGAAAAAATGAGAAAACGAGTATTGGGACTTTTATTAGGGGCAGCAGTTGCAGGAGCTTTAATGACAGGGTGCAGCGGCGGAGGACAGACTCAGACAACAGAGGCAGGTAAAACAGAGGCCTCAGAAAGCGTTAACCCAGGAGAAAGCAAAGAGGAGACTGGGGAAGCAGAGACAGAAAGCCAGGGCTTTAACCCTGATAAGGAGGCCGGAGTTTCTATTGAGCAGATCAGAGAAGAATTTGGCGAGGCAGTGCCTGTGCCGGAAGGCGATCTGACAATCGGCGCAGTGGCAAAGCAGTTCCAGAATGAATATTGGCGCACATTAAAGGAAGGTTATGAAGAAGGCGCAAAGCTGGCAGGAGAAGCCGGAATTTCGGTAACTGTAGACGTGCAGGCAGCTTTAGATGAAAATGACGAGCAGGGCCAGCTGGCTATTGTAAACAATATGATTAATAAAAAGTATTCTGCTCTTTTACTGTCACCTATTTCTGACGGAAACCTGGTGCCTGGAGTGGAAAGCGCTTTAGAAAAGAATATTCCTGTGCTGAATGTAAACGATGGTTTAATTGCCAATGCTCCTAATTTTGTAGGACCAAAAGCAGATCAGAACGGAGAGCTGGCGGCAGAGTGGATTGCTGAAAAATTAGGCGGAGAAGGCCAGGTAGCTATTGTAATCGGTATGCCTAAGGCATTTGCAGCAAGACAGAGAACAGAGGGCTTTGAGAACTGGATGGCTGAAAATGCTCCTGGTATTGAAATTGTTGCAAAGCAGAATGCTGACTGGGACAGAAATAAGGCAAAAGAGCTGACAGAAACATGGCTGAAAAACTATCCTGATTTAAAAGCTATTTTCTGTAACAACGACGGTATGGCTTTAGGCGTTGTGGAGGCAGTAAAGGAATCTGAAAAAGATATTTTAGTTGTAGGCGTAGATGGAATCGGGGAAGCTTACGATTCTATTAGAAAAGGCGAATTAAGCGCTACTATTGACTCATTCCCATTCTATAAGGCTCAGATTGCATTAGAGTGCGCATTCAGAGAGCTGGCAGGACAGGAGCTTCCAAGAGTCATCTGGACACCTCAGGCATTAATTGACAGCGAGAATGTAGACACGCCGGCTACAGAAATTATTAATTGGGTACCGACAGAATACGCAAAATAAAGGGTGCTGTAATGAAAACAAGGGACTGTAGAGGCGTTCCGCCATGGACGGCCTTTGCAGTCCCGTCTTTGTAAAGGGGATCTGTATATGGATCATGTAATTGATTTTAAGCATATTGAAAAACAGTTTTCCGGGGTAAAGGTATTAAAGGACATTAGCTTTTATGTTGGAAAAGGAGAGGTTCACGCTCTTTTAGGAGAAAATGGAGCCGGAAAATCTACGCTTTTGAATATTCTTCATGGAGTTTACCAGGAATATGAGGGAGAAGTGTGGCTGGAAGGTAAAAAGGTAGTATTTAAAAATCCCAACGAGGCGATTACAAAAGGAGGGATTGTAAAGGTACACCAGGAGGTTAACGTAGTAAGAGACCTGACGGTGGGGCAGAATATTACTTTAGGCTACGAACCATGTAAAGGCGGTATGGTTGACTACAAAAAGCTGAACTGCACAGTAAATGAAATATTAAATAAATTAAATTGTGAGTTCCGGGCTGAAGACAACGCAGGAAAACTAACTGCAGGACAAATGCAGATGTTAGCCATTGCAAAGGCGCTTTTCCACCATGCGAAAGTAATTTCCCTGGACGAGCCCACTGCCTCTTTAACAACCAGCGAGACAGAAGCCCTGTTCCGGATTATTAATGAGCTGAAGGCAGAGGGAATTACTATTTTATATGTAAGTCACAGATTGGAAGAAATATTCAGAATCTGTGACAGAGCCACAATATTAAGAGACGGAGAATATATTACCACATTAAACGTGGCAGACATAGACAGAAGTACTTTAATCCGCCATATGGTAGGCCGGGACGTTAACGCAGTGGCCTCCAGGCTGGAGGAAAGCTGTTGTGGGGAAGAAGTTGTTCTCAAGGTGGAAGACTTTAGCAGGAAAGGCGTGTTTGAAAATATTAATTTCTCCCTCCACAAAGGGGAAATTTTAGGATTTGCCGGACTGGTGGGGGCAGGCAGAACCGAGGTTATGAGAGCTATTTTTGGGGCTGATCAGAAAACCTCAGGAAAGGTTTGGATAAAAGGAAAAGAAGCAAATATTAAAACCACCAGGGATGGACTAAAATGGGGAATCGGACTTTTGCCGGAGGAAAGAAAAACCCAGGGCTTTGTAAATGTAATGAATAACATTGACAATACCGCCTTATCTTCTCTGGAAAAATATATGACAGGATTTTTTATTGATAATGGAAAAAAACGGGCTAATTATGTTCACTACGAAAAGGAGCTAAATATTAACCCTAAAAGACCAGATTATATGACCCAGAATATGTCTGGAGGAAACCAGCAGAAAATTATTCTGGCCAGATGGCTTTCCACAAATGTAGATATTCTGATTTTCGACGAGCCTACAAAGGGCGTGGACGTGGCGGCGAAAGCAGAAATTTACAGATTAATGGAAGAGCTGGTGCACAGCGGGAAATCTATTATTGTAGTGTCCTCTGAGCTTCCGGAAATTATGGGAATCAGCGACAGGATTATTATTATGTGCGAGGGAAGAAAAACAGGGGAGCTAATGAGAGGAGAATTTACAGAGCCGGCAATTTTAAACTTTGCTATGGGAGGAAAAAAGGATGAGTGAACAAAACGGTGAAAGAAAAAGATCAGGTTTTTCCCTTTGGCTGGGGGGAATGAGCCGAGAGCTGGCGGTTTTGGCAGCTCTTCTTGTAATGATAGTAATATTTGCAGCCATTGATTCTTCCTATGTAACAGTAGGAAACTTTGTAGATATTGTAAAACAGGCCACAATCAACGGAATTATTGCTATTGGAATCACTTTTGCCATTATTACAGGCGGAATTGACCTGTCTGTGGGAAGTACATTTGCCATTGTAATTGTAGCTGTAGGGCAGATGACAGTACATGGGGTTCCTCCTGTTCCGGCCATTGCCTTAGGCGCGGTTTTGGGAACAGTTATGGGCTCTGCCAACGGCCTTCTTGTTACAAAAATGAAGCTGCAGCCTTTTATTGCCACCTTAGGCACCATGAGTGTATTCCGCGGTATTGCTTATGTTGTAACTGGAGGATGGCCTGTGCTTAATATTCCTGACAGCTACAGAAAAGCATTAGGCGCTAAAGTAATAGGAGATGTGCCTGTATCTATATTTGTGCTTTTGGCCATTGCCATTGTAGCTCACGTGCTGTTAAAGAAAACCAGATTTGGAAATTATCTGTTTGCAGTAGGCGGAAATGAGGAGGCGGCAAAGCTTTCCGGAGTAAATGTAGACAGGACAAAGATTTTAGCTTATTGTATGTGCGGATTTTGCGTGGCCTTTGCAGGCATGATTATGTTGGCCAATTTAGGTACAGGAGAGCCGGCTACAGGCCAGGGCTATGAATTAGACGCCATCGCAGCCTCAGCTATTGGAGGAACCAGAATGTCAGGAGGAAAGGGAAGTATTCTGGGAACATTTTTAGGAGCACTGCTTTTAGCCGCCTTAAAAATCGGATTGATTATTACAGGCGTCAGCACATTCTGGCAGTACATTGTAACTGGTATTATTATTGTTATTGCCGCTTATTTTGAGGTGATTCAAAGCAAGCTGTCAGCTCGTTTTTCTAAGACAAAGGCATAAGAAAAGCAGCAGAAAGAGGAAGCTATTATGGAGAAGAAGGTTCTGGTAATCGGAAGCCTGAATTATGATATTATCTTGAATGCAGAAAGACTTCCTGAAAAAGGGGAAACCTATGTCTGTAAAGGGGCGGACCGCTGCTGCGGCGGCAAAGGAGGAAATCAGGCCGCCCAGTGCGGAAAGCTGAACATAAAAACTTACATGGCAGGCAGAGTAGGCCGGGATTTTTCAGGAGAAATTCTCCTTCAGGGATTAAAAGAGGCGGGAGTGGATACCAGATTGGTGGAAAAGGATCAGACGGAAACTGGTTTAGGCGTGGTATATGCATTAGAGGACGGAAGCGTTTATGCAGGAATTGTTCCGGGAGCCAACAGTAAGGTATCTAAAGCCGACGTAGAAAAAGCCGCTTGTTTTATGGATGAGAACACAGTAGTAATTCTTCAACTGGAAATTCCTGTGGAAACTGTTGAATATGCAGTGGAAACAGCTAAAAAAAGAGGAAGCCGGATTATTCTTAATACAGCTCCGGCAGGAATTGTAAAGGAAGATATTTTAAGACAGTGCGATTATGTGGTTGCCAATGAAGTAGAAGCTGAGGTTTTAACAGGAAAAAGCATTACGGATAAGGTTTCAGCCGGAGAGGCTGCTGCTTGTTTGGCCAGAAAGCTGGGAAATACTTGTATTTTCACTTTAGGAAGCCAGGGGGCTGTAGCTGGGGCGGGAGAAAATATATGGTTTTGTCCTGCATATGCTGTAAAAGCTGTGGAGACTACAGGAGCAGGCGATTCCTTTATTGGAGGATTGGCCTGGGGAATCATTGAAGGCATGGAATTTTCTAAAATTCTTTCCCAAGCCTCCATGTGCAGCGCTATTACAGTACAAAGCCCGGGAGGACAGCCCTCCATGCCTACCTTGTCTAAGGTGCTGGAATTCAGGAAAAAAGCAGCAGATTCTCCGGCGTGAAATTGACTTTCCCCATAGACTTCATGTATACTAAAGCAAGGAGAAAATGAGATGAGTACAGGGGGAAATGTAATGATTCCTTATGAGAGAAGGCAGATTCTGCTGGCAGAGCTGGAAAAACAGGATATGGTAAGCCTGGAAGCGTTTGGAAAGGCCCTGAAGGGAGTGTCTGAGTCTACCATCAGGCGAGATCTGAAAACATTAGAAAATGAAGGCCAGATTGTCCTTTTAAGAGGAGGAGCGGCGAAGATTAAAACAGGCTCTTACGATACGCCTATTTTTTCCAGAGATTTATATAAGGTAAAAGAAAAAGAAATGATTGCCAGGGCGGCTGCAGAATTAGTTTCAGACGGAGAGGCCATATATATTGATTCCGGCAGCACATGCCTGAAAATGATTTCTTATTTAAAAAACAAAAAAATAACTGTGGTGACTACAAATGCAATGATTGTGCCTAAGATTCTGGAAACAGATATTGATGTGATTATGATTGGCGGAGATGTGTTAAAGGCTACTGCATCCATTGTGGGCAGCATGGCGGACAATTCTTTAAAAAATATGTATTTTGACAGGGCTTTTATCGGGGCTACAGGATATGATCTGCTGTCCGGCATCAATACTCCTGACAGCAGGGAAGCCAATAAGAAAAAAATTGTCAAGGAAAATTCCCACCAGGTTTATGTGCTGGCGGACAGCTCTAAGGCCGGTAAAAGAACAATGTGCAAGGCATTTGAATTGTCAGAATGTATAGTAATTACAGAAAAGGAGACAGAGCTGTTAAAGGAACACGGCAATTATATCATTGCGTCCGAATAATAAATGGAGGACAATGTGAAGAATTGTATATTAGGAATGGATATTGGAGGCACCAATATCAGAATGGGACTTGTAGATAAGCAGGGAAAAGCAGCCTTTGTGGAAGTAGTGCCTTCAAGGTCAGTGTACCAAATGGAAAATACTTTGGACGGGTTATGCTCTGTCATTGACCAGTACTGTAAAAAGCATTTAGGGGAGAATCGGCCGCTTTTGGTGGCGGCAGGCTTTCCCTCAGTTGTGGATAAGGAGAGAAGAAGACTGTATTCCTCCACTAATTTTCCAGGCCTGGACGGAGTAGATATTGTGGAGGAAATGGAAAAGCGCCTGCAGCTTCCTGTTATCATTGACCATGACGCCTGCTTTCTTTTAGCCTATGATGTCAGCCGGTCAGAAATAAAAGAGGAAGGGGCGGTAATAGGCCTTTATTACGGCACGGGAATGGGAAATGCTATCCGCATAGGAGGAAAGTCTTTTACCGGGAAAAACGGCACGACGGCAGAGGTAGGACATATGCCGGTGGAAGCAGAGGGACGGCTATGCAGCTGCGGAAATAAAGGCTGCGTAGAAATGTACTGCTGCGGGAAAGCTTTAGAAAAGATTAGAGAAGAATCATTTCCAAAGACTCCCTGGGAGGATCTATTTGAAAAATATAGAGACTCAAAAGAGCTGGATGGATTTGTGCGCTACATGGCATTTCCAGCGGCGGCTGAGATTAATATTCTGGACCCGGATGCCGTATTTATAGGAGGCGGAATTCCGGCTATGAAAGGTTTTCCTAAAGAACGATTAGTAAAATATATTTTGGAGAACACCAGAAAACCTTATCCTGCTGAAAATATAAACATTATTTTTTCAGAGGCCTCGGCTGAGAACGGCATTGTGGGAGCTGCAATAGAGGGCTTTAAAAAGCTGGACCAAGTAATCGCCTAAAATACAGGCGCTAAGCGCTCATAACAATAAATAAAAGTGATAAAAGGAGGAAACGGTTAGTAAGCTGCCGCCTTTTATCACTTCTTTTTTGTCTAAATGTTCTTTTTCTGAACCTCTCCGTTTTCAATCCACTGTCCATCTTCGTTTACCTGATATCCGTCAGGAGTGACAGTGTCAGTTAAGAAAACGCCGTTTTCATCAAAATAATAACAGCGTCCGTTGATCCATGCCCACTGATTCATATAATAGGTACCGTTGTCTAAATAATATCTTCTGTCATTATTCCATCCGGCTGTATCAAAGGTTTTTCCAATACTTTTATTAGAAGGAGTTCCATTGTCAGCCAAAGGAATAGAATTTAAATGGACAATAGGGGTAGCCTGGCCGAAATCATATGCAAAATAAGAAATATAATTACTGCCGATTTCAGAGGAGGGCTTTGTCTGCACCACAGAATTTACAGTCCACTCGCCTAAGCTGTTTACCTGATATCCGTCAGGCGTAGTAGTATCCATTGCAATAGAATATTGCTGGAAGAAGTAGCACTCTGCCGTGCCGTCGTGGTTTCCGTCAATCCAGTACCAGCCGTCCCGGATATTTTCTTCATTAACAGAATAGCCCCAGTCCCCTAAGGCGTTTACCCACCAATAGCTGTTGGCAAAAGCGTTAAAGCATGTTAATGAAGAGAAAAAACCTGACAGAATCAATACCTTTCTTATTTTTTCATGTTATCCACCTCTGGATTTTCATTGAAATAGAAACTTTACAGATCCAGTTTTAAGTCGCCGTCCTTAATCCATCCCAGCTTTCTGGAAATCTCGCCTAAAATAAAAGTGAGAAAAGCCGGAAGAATAAAGCATATGAGAAGAATACCCAGCCACATTTTGCTGCCACCGCCCATAGATGTGTAAACTCCAATAGGCCCTACTAAACCGCAGGTTCCCATGCCGGAGCCGGCGGGAATATTGGTCATTTGGAATACTACAGTGGCAATAGGCCCTGTAATCATGGAGGCTACAGTAGGCGCAATCCAGATTTTAGGATTTTTTACAATATTGCCCATCTGAAGCATGGAAGTGCCCAGGCCCTGAGCTAAGAGACCGCCGATGCCATTTTCACGGAAGCTCATTACGGCAAAACCGATCATCTGAGCGCAGCAGCCTGCCGTAGCCGCGCCTCCCGCTAAACCGTCCAGCTCCAGCATAATACAGATTGCCGCGCTGCTGATAGGCAGAGTGAGGGCGATGCCGATTAGTGCAGAAACTAAAATTCCCATAAAAAAGGGCTGCATCTCAGTGGCCGTTTTTACCACATTTCCAAAAGCAGTCATAAAAGCAGAAACTCCCGGCCCTACAAACTGGGCCACTAATACGCCTGTAATAATAGTGACGCCGGGAGTTACAATAATGTCCACTCTGGTTTCCTTGGACACGATTTTCCCCAATTCTGCTGCAATAATAGTAGCAACTAATGCTCCTACAGGTCCGCCTAAAGCGTTTCCTGCAATGCCTACAGTGGCGGCTGAAAACAATACAAGTTGAGGGGCCTTTAAAGCGTAGGCAATAGAGATGCCCAAGGCAGCTCCCGTGGCGCCTTTGGCATAGTCCGCTATAGTATTAAAAATAGCAATCCCTGTTTTTTCCCCTACAGTTGCAAAAATTGTGCCTATCAAAAGAGATGCAAATAAGCCGAAT
The DNA here is from genome assembly GCF_900240245.1 of Lachnoclostridium edouardi. Taxonomy (GTDB): domain Bacteria; phylum Bacillota; class Clostridia; order Lachnospirales; family Lachnospiraceae; genus Lachnoclostridium_A; species Lachnoclostridium_A edouardi. The sequence continues at coordinate 785,949 of NZ_OESQ01000001.1, read as the reverse complement.
GCCATAGCACCCAGAGCATCAATGAGATAGGTTTGGACGGTGATGTTCACGTTCTTGCGGTGCAAGAAGCCTTTGAATCCTGTCTCTTCCATTATAAATCTCCTTTATGTATCTGGTTTTGCACACATTCAGCCTGTTAGCCAAAGCAGTTGCTGGTAATTGTATCAGGGAAAATTGGAAAAAGCAAGTAAATGTTAAAAAAAAGACAATCTTAATTTTTCAGAAGCTTGCATTTATGGAAAACCTTACTTATAATGGTGAGCAGAATAGAGAAAGGGTGACTGAAAAATAATGACAGGAGAGGAATGGAGCCGTCAGGGAATCTCCTTTGTGGAGGAAGGAAATTATAAGGAAGGGATAAAATGTTTTAGAAAAGCAGCAGCTTTAGGGGACGCTTTAGGCATCTGTAATCTGGGGTGGTGTATGGAGCGGGGAGCCGGGACAGAGGCAGATGAAAAACAGGCTTTCTGGCTTTACAGTCAGGCTGCAGAGCTGGGATATGTTCCAGGTATCTGTAATCTGGCCTCCTGCTATGAAAATGGCATAGGTACAGAGTGCAGCCAGGAGAAGGCTGTGAAATTATATTTAGAGGCTGCTGAATGTGGATATCCCAGGGCCTGCCGTCTGCTTTCTGCCTGTCTGGAGGATGGAAGAGGAACAGAGAAAAATGAGGAGCAGGCATTTTACTGGATGAGCAGAGCAGCAAAAGGCGGGGATGTAGAAGCAGTGACAGAACTGGGCAGATTCTGTGAATTTGGTATTGGAAGGGAAGAGAGCTTAGAGGAGGCTGTGGCCTGCTACAGGCTGGCGGCAAGTCAGGGGGACGCTTTCGGTCAATGCCGTCTGGCCTGGTGCTGTGAAGCGGGACAGGGAATCGCGCAAAGCTGGGAACAGGCCTTTTACTGGTATACTCAGGCGGCGGGGCAGGGAAATCCCAGAGCTATGACAGGACTGTATGTTTGTTTGAGAGAGGGACTTGGAACAGAAAAAAATGAAGCTTTAGCCTTGGAATATTTAACAAAGGCGGCAGAATTATCATACGGGCCTGCCAGGTGGAGCCTGGGCTGCACTTATTATTTTGGAGAGTGCGGACAAAAGCAGGATTACAGCCAGGCGAGAAAGCTATTTTTGCAGGCTGCAAAATCAGGGATTATGGAAGCCTGTTTCTATTTAGGCTGGATGTATTGGGATGGCACAGGCGTTGAAAAGGATTACAGCCAGGCTGTATATTGGCATAAAAAAGGAGCCGACCTGGGGGACAGATACTCTATGTTTTATTTAGGAATGGCATGTATAATGGGCTTGGGAATAAAAAAGGATATAAAAAACGGGGAGGATTGGTTTTTAAAAGCAGGGAAAGAAGGGGTGAGAAGCGCTTATTATATGCTGGCTTACTTGCAGGCCGTTCAGGAAAAGCCGGGGAAAGAAAAAGCTATTTATCAATATTTAGAGAAAGCCAGCCAGGAGGATAAAAGGGAGTTTAAATGGGTGCTGGAGGATTTTCGGGACAGACCGGAGGATTTTGAAATTATAATGGAAGGTTTGGCCGAGAAGATGAAAGAGGGGCGGGGAAAAGAAAAATTGATTAAGATTTTAACAGGTTTGATTTAATAAGCTTAACAGGGAATTATCTTGTAGACTGAAAAGATGTGTGCTATACTTCGGGGATAGTGAAAAAGTGAAGAAAGGGATTAGACGTGAAGATAAAAGACATTTTAGATAAAAGAACTCCTACTCTGTCTTTTGAGGTTTTTCCTCCAAAAACAGAAGATAAATATGAATCTGTAATGAATGCGGCTATGGAGATCGCCAGACTGGAGCCTGCGTTTATGAGCGTTACATATGGGGCAGGAGGGGGAACCAGCCAATATACTGCAGATATTGCCGCCGCCTTAAAAGATCAGGCAGGGGTTACGCCCTTGGCTCATTTAACTTGTGTTTCCTCTACAAAGGAAAAGGTGAGACAGGTTTTAAGCCAGCTAAAGGAAAAGAATATTGAAAACGTGTTGGCTTTGAGAGGAGATATTCCTGAGGGAGGGCCTGTGGCAAAAGATTTCCGATATGCTTCTGAATTAATTGATGAAATAAAAAAAGCCGGAGATTTTTGTATTGGGGCTGCGTGTTACCCAGAAGGCCATGTGGAATCTGCCAATAAAACTATAGACATTGAATATTTGAAAGAAAAAATTGATGCAGGCTGCGATTTTGTGACTACACAAATGTTTTTCGACAACAATATTCTGTATAACTATCTTTACAGAATCAGAGAGCGGGGAATTACAGTGCCTGTAGTGGCGGGAATTATGCCTGTGACAAATATAGGACAGATTAAAAGGATCTGTCAGATGTCGGGAACTGCTCTCCCTGTCAGGTTTAAGGCGCTGTTAGACAGGTTTGGCGACAATCCTGGGGCTATGAAGCAGGCGGGCATCGCATATGCCACAGAGCAGATTATTGATTTAATAGCCAACGGCGTAAACGGAATACATGTTTATTCTATGAATAAGCCTGATATTGCCGGGAAAATCAAGGAGAATCTTTCAGAAATTATAAATTGAAAGTAAAAGATATGAAAGAAATAGAAAAATGCAGGGAACTGACTGAGGAAGAAGACAAGTCTTTTATATGGAAGGAAACCAGAAGGTATTTAGGCCTGGGAGCAAAAGCAGGCGACAGTATGACAGAGGAGCTGATTAGTCAGTGTTTAAAGGACCTGGAAAGTACTGCGGCGCCTAAATGGGCGGTAAAAGAGTTTCCCTTAAAAATTCAAGGGGACAGGATTTATACAGAAGGATTTTCCACGGAAAGCAAAAGTCTTTTAAAAAACCTGGCAGGCTGTGAAAAAGTAATAATTTTTGCGGCCACTCTTGGAACCGGCGTAGATCATTTGATCCGGCGTTATGAAAAAATTCAGATGAGCCGGGCAGTAGTGCTGCAGGCGGCGGCAGCGGCGTGGATTGAAGAGTTCTGCAACAGGAAAAACAGAATGCTGAAGGAAGCTTATGAAAAAGAAGGATGGTTTTTAAGACCTAGATTTAGCCCTGGGTATGGGGACTTTCCCTTAGAATGCCAGCAATCAATTTTAACTGTTTTAGAGGCAGGAAAAAGAATCGGGCTGACGTTGACAGACAGTATGTTAATGGCGCCGTCTAAATCTGTATCAGCTGTAATAGGGGTGGGAAGACAGCCTGTAAACTGCAGGCTGGAGGGCTGTGAAAGCTGCGATAAATCAGACTGTCAGTTTAGAAGATCAAAGGAATAGGAGGGCGGCATAATGATGGAAATAATGAATCAACTTGGAAAAAAAATCTTATTTTTTGACGGCGGCATGGGCAGCCTGCTTCAGGAGAAGGGGCTGAAGCCGGGAGAACTGCCGGAAACCTGGAATGTGCTTCATCCTGAGATTGTTACGGCGATTCACAGAGAGTATTTGGAGGCAGGCTGCAATATTATTACTGTTAATACATTCGGAGCTAACAGGTTTAAATATAATGAAGAATCCCAGTTTCATTTAGAGCAGATTGTGGATGCTGCTGTGAAAAATGGAAAAGAGGCGGTAAAGCAGGCTGAGAAAATCACTGGAAAAAAAGGATATGTGGCTTTAGATATGGGGCCTACAGGAAAGCTTTTAAAGCCTTTGGGAGATTTGGATTTTGAGGACGCTGTTTCTGTGTACAGTGAGATTGTTAAAATCGGCGCGAGAGAAGGCGCGGACTGCATAATTATTGAGACTATGAGCGACGGCTATGAGATGAAGGCCGCAGTTTTGGCTGCAAAGGAAAATTCTCATCTGCCTGTATTTGCCACAGTAACTTTTGATGAAAAGGGAAAGCTGCTGACAGGAGGAGACGTGCTGTTCACAGTGGCTTTGCTGGAAGGTCTTGGTGTGGACGCCTTAGGCATAAATTGTGGATTAGGGCCGGTTCAGATGAAGCCTATTGTGGAAAAGCTGCTGGCCGAGGCTTCTATTCCTGTTATAGTGAACCCTAACGCAGGATTACCCAGAAGTGAAAATGGAAAAACTGTATATGATATTGATCCTGGGCAGTTTGCACAGACAGTAAAAGAAATTGTTGAAATGGGAGCCTGGATTGTAGGAGGCTGCTGCGGGACAACGTCTGAGCATATGAGAAAAACAGTGGAGCTTTGTAAAGAGATTTCTCCTGTTCCTATACAGAAAAAGGAAAAGACAGTAGTGACCTCCTGGTCTCATGGAGTGGAAATCGGAAAAGATCCGGTGATTATTGGAGAAAGAATAAACCCAACTGGAAAATCCAGGCTGAAACAGGCGCTGAAGGACTATGATCTGGACTATTTACTTCAGGAGGGAGTGGCGCAGCAGGAGAACAGAGCCCACATTTTAGACGTTAATGTAGGGCTTCCAGGCATTAATGAGCCGGAAATGATGGAAGAAGTGGTGAAAGAGCTTCAAAGCGTGCTGGATTTGCCTCTTCAGATTGACACCTCTGATCCGGAGGCTATGGAGCGGGCTATGAGAGTTTATAATGGAAAGCCTATGGTAAACTCTGTAAATGGAAAAGAGGAATCTATGAACGCCGTATTTCCTCTTGTGAAAAAATACGGCGGCGTTGTAGTTGCTCTTGCTTTAGATGAAAAAGGAATTCCAGACACAGCGCAGGGCCGTTTGGAAATTGCAGATAAAATATATAAAAAAGCTTTAGAGTACGGAATAGAAAAAAAGAATATTGTAGTAGACGCTTTGTGCTTAACTATCAGCTCTGACAGTCAGGGAGCTGTTACTACTTTGGAGACAGTCAAGCAGTTAACAGAAAGAAATTGGAGAACTGTTTTAGGCGTATCTAATATTTCCTTTGGACTTCCTCAAAGAGAGATTATTAACGGCGCATTTTATACAATGGCTCTTCAAAATGGCCTTAGCGCGGCTATTATTAACCCAAATTCTCAGGTAATGATGAAGGCTTTTGACAGCTACAGGGCTTTAGCGGCTTTTGACAGCCAGTGTGCAGATTACATTGGAATGTACGCAGGAACAGGGGAAACTGTATCCAGACAGACAGCTCAGGGAAGTCAAAAATCATTATCTTTAGGAGAAAGTATTGAAAAGGGATTAAAGGACCAGGCCGTACAAAAAGTGGCAGAGCTTTTGGAAACCAGGGAAGCGTTAGAGATTATTCAGGAAGAAATGGTGCCTGCCTTAGACAGAGTGGGACAAAAGTTTGAAAAAGGAATTATGTTTCTGCCTCAGCTTTTAATGAGCGCGGAAGCTGCCAAGGCGGCGTTTGAAATTATTAAAATCCGGCTGGCAGAAGGCGGAGAAAAGCAGGAGAAAAAGGGAAAAATTATTCTGGCTACTGTAAAGGGAGATATTCACGATATTGGAAAAAATATTGTAAAGGTGCTTTTGGAAAATTACAGTTATGAAATTATAGATTTAGGCAAAGACGTGCCGCCGGAAACTGTGGTGGAGACAGCTGTAGAAAAACAGGTGAGGCTGGTAGGATTAAGCGCTCTTATGACTACTACAGTGCCCAGTATGGAGGAGACGATTAAGCTGCTTAGAAAGCAGGCGCCAAAGGTAAAGGTGATGGTAGGCGGAGCTGTTCTTACAGAGGAATATGCTAAAACAATAGATGCAGATCAATATTGTAAGGACGCTATGGCTTCTGTAAAATACGCGGAATCTATTTTTGGAAAGAAGGAATAAGAAATGTATGGCTGCTGTATTTTTGATTTAGACGGAACTTTATTAAATACAATACATGCTCTTACCTACACCACCAACCAGGTGTTAGGCAGATTAGGACTGGCCCAGGTGGACGAGGCTCACATGAAGGTGTTTGTAGGAAACGGATATAAAAAGCAAATGGAGCGTTCTCTTTTATATGCAGGAGATAAGGAGCTGAAACATTTTGAAGAAAGTCTTTCTATATATAAAGAGGAGTTTGCAAAGCACTGTATGTATCAGGTGGAGCCTTATGAGGGGATCAGACAGCTTTTAACCTGGCTGAAGGAAAAAAATGTAAAAATAGGCGTGCTTACAAATAAGCCTCACCAAAGAGCAGTGGAAAATATAGAAGGAATTTTCGGAAAAGGATACTTTGACTTTATTCAGGGAGAACAGGAGGGCATTCCCAAAAAGCCTGATCCCACAGGGCTGCTTGCCATGATAAAAAGTATGGGAGCCTGCCCAAAAGACTGTCTGTATTTTGGAGATACAAATACAGATATGGAAACAGGAAGGGCAGGAGAAGTGGACACGGCGGGAGTGCTGTGGGGCTTTCGCAGTAAAGAGGAGCTGGAAGCATTTCACCCAAAATACTTATTAAATAAACCGGAAGAGTTAATCAGAATTTTAGAGGGCGGTCAATGACAAAAAAAGGAAAAGCCGGCAGAAGAGCTACGTCTTTGTTTACAATTACAGCCATATTGTTTATGCTTTCAGCTGTGATTGCAGGGGCAGCCGGCTGCGGAAGGGAAAAAACAGAACAGGGAGAGCCTGAAAAACAGGAGAAAATGTCTATAGTGACAACTATTTTTCCTTATTATGATTTTATCCGTCAAATAGCAGGGAACAAGGCAGAAATAGCTTTAATTGTGCCAGCAGGTATGGACAGCCACTCTTTTGAGCCTACGCCTGCAGATGTAAAAAAAATTCAGGAAGCAGACGTGATTATCAGAAACGGCGGATCTATGGAGCACTGGATGGATGAAATATTAGTGGCTGCAGATGTGGACCAAAGCCATGTATATACAATGATGGATTATGTGGAGCTTTTTGCTGAGGAGTTAGTGGAGGGGATGGAGCCGGAATCAGAGGAACATAAAGGGCACAGCCACAGCGGTGAAGGTCAGAACCATGAAGAGGAGTATGACGAGCACATTTGGACTTCCCCTAAAAACGCATTGGCAATTACAGAAAAAATCCAGGACATTCTTTCAGCGGAGGACCCGGAAGGGGAAGCCGTATACAGAGAAAACGGGAATGTATATAAGGAGCAGTTAAAAAACCTGGACAAAAAATATCAGGATTTAATGGAAACCAGAAAAAGAAATATGATAATTGTGGGAGACAAGTTCCCTTTCCGGTATTTGGCGGAGGATTATGGCCTGGAATACAGGGCCGCGTTTTCCGGATGCAGTGAAGACTCGGAGCCTAGCGCCAAAACTATTGCTTATTTAATTAACAAGGTAAAGGAAGAAAAAATACCGGCAGTGTATTATTTGGAGCTGTCCACCCGCAGGGTAGCGGAGATTATCAGCGAGGAGACAGAGGCGGAGCCTCTTTTACTTCACTCCTGCCATAATGTTACCAGAAGGGAATTTGATTCTGGCATCACATATATGCAGCTTATGGAAAATAATTTAGAAAATCTGAGAAAAGGATTAGATGAATGAATGCACTGATAACATGCAGCCATGTAGACTTTGGATATGAAAACTACGATGCAGTCGTAGACGTTTCTATGGAAGTAGAGCAGGGAGATTACCTGTGTATTGTAGGAGAAAACGGAGCTGGAAAAAGTACGCTGATGAAAGGGCTTTTAGGGCTTTTAAAACCTACAGCCGGGGTAATTGAAATAGGGGATGAGCTGAAAAAAACAGGGATTGGCTACTTGCCGCAGCAGACTGCGGCTCAAAAGGATTTTCCGGCTACAGTGTGGGAGGTGGTTCTGTCTGGCACTTTAAGCAGAATGGGACTTAGACCCTTTTACAAAAAAGAGGAGAAGGAAAGGGCTGTCCAAAATATGGAGCGGTTAAATATTTCTCATCTGAAAAATCAGTGTTTTAGAGATTTATCCGGAGGGCAGCAGCAAAGAGTTCTTATAGCCAGAGCCTTATGCGCCACAGAAAAGCTGTTGATTTTGGACGAGCCTATTACAGGCCTGGACCCTTCTGCGGCCCAGGAATTTTACAGGCTGATTCACAAATTAAATAAAGAAGAGCAGGTAGCCATTTTAATGGTTTCCCATGATTTGCAGAATGCAGTGGAGCAGGCTGACAAGATTCTGCATTTAAAACAAAAAACTTTATTTTACGGAAGCTCTCTGGAATACAGGAAAAGCCCTGTAGGGCGTAAGTTTTTAGGAGGGAAGGATATATGAGCATAATTGGAGAAATTTTATCTTACCCGTTTTTAGTAAGAGCTCTGGCAGGAGGAATTATGATTTCCCTTTGTGCCTCCCTTTTAGGAGTAAGTCTGGTTTTAAAAAGATACTCTATGATTGGAGACGGCTTATCTCACCTATCCTTTGGGGCCTTATCTATTGCTGTGGCCGCCGGATGGTCCCCTTTAAAGGTTTCAATTCCTATTGTGGTGGCTGGGGCAATATTTTTGCTGCGCCTGACAGAAAGGTCAAAGGTGAGAAGCGACGCTGCCATTGCCGTAATATCTGCCAGCGCGCTTGCTGTTGGTATTACAGTTACATCCCTGACAACAGGAATGACAACAGATGTAAGCAGCTATATGTTCGGCAGTATTTTGGCAATGACAAAAGAAGATCTGATTTTTGCGGCCTTTTTATCAGGGGCAGTGCTTTGTTTATTTATATTGTTTTACCACAGAGTATTTGCCGTAACATTTGATGAAAATTTTACAAAAGCCACAGGGGTAAAAGTGGGATGGTATAATATTTTATTTGCAGTTTTAACGGCTGTTACAATTGTGCTGGGAATGAGGATGATGGGAGCTATGCTGATTTCCAGTTTAATTATTTTTCCGGCTCTTACATCTATGGGCATACTGAAAAGCTTTTTAGGAGTGGTAGTAGCTTCCGGACTAATTTCCATATGCTGTTTTGTTGCCGGAATGATTATTTCTTATGAATGGTCGATTCCTGCAGGAGCCAGCGTAGTTCTTGTTAATCTGGGAGTTTTTCTGCTGTGTACATGTTTTAGGACGGCAGCTGGGAGGAAATGAAAATGGAAACATCAGGCATAAAGAAAACAGCGTCTAATAAGAAGGGGACTCATTTATCTCAAACTCAGTTTATTGCATATGGCTTTTTATGTTTAATACTTGCCGGAGCTTTACTGCTTATGCTGCCTTTTGCCAGCAGAGACGGCCAAAGTATAGGATTTTTGGAGGCTCTTTTTACTGCTACCAGCGCTTCCAGCGTAACAGGGCTGGTAGTTGTGGATACCTGGAGCCAATGGACCTTATTTGGCCAAATAGTTATTATTACCCTGATTCAGATTGGAGGCCTTGGATTTATTACAGTAGGCGTATTTTTCTCCATAGTCCTTCGGAGAAAAATAGGGCTGCGGGAGCGGGGAATGCTTCAGGAAAGTATTAACGCCCTGCAGATTGGAGGCATTGTCAGACTGGCAAAACGGATTATTACAGGAACAATTATTTTTGAAGGAGCAGGGGCAGTTGTGCTGGCAGCCAGATTTATTCCTGATTACGGCGTAGCCAAAGGCATTTTTTACGGTATTTTCCACGCAGTGTCTGCTTTCTGCAACGCAGGCTTTGATCTGATGGGGCAGAATGAGCCCTATTGTTCCTTAGTAGGGTATTATGATGATTTGGTGGTGAATATAACAATCATGCTTCTGATTATTATTGGAGGTATTGGATTTGTAGTGTGGAATGATGTTTACCAGCATGGAATTCATTTTAAAAGGTATATGCTCCACACAAAGATCGTTCTGCTGACCACAGGAATCTTAGTATTTGGAGGAGCGCTTTTAATATTTTTATGCGAAAATCACTACCTGATGGAGGATATGAGTGTAAAAGGAAAGGTGCTTACCTCTTTATTTGCATCGGTGACAGCCCGTACAGCAGGCTTTAACTCTGTAGATGTGGCGGCTATGCAGCCGGGCAGCAAGTTTATTACAATTATTCTTATGTTTATCGGGGGAAGCCCAGGTTCTACAGCAGGAGGAGTGAAAACTACGGCCATTGTGATTCTGCTTCTCAATGTAATGTCCAATATAAAAAGAACGAACGGAGTAAATATATTTGGACGCCGCTTAGAGGAGGACGTAGTAAAGAGAGCCAGCGCTACATTTACTATTAACATATTTTTGGCAGTCAGCGTATCTGCAGTTATTATGATTTTACAGCCTCAGCTGAATATATCCGACGTGGTATTTGAGACTACCTCAGCCATAGGCACAGTGGGAATGACTACAGGAATCACAAGAGATTTGTCCCAGATTTCCCGCCTGTTAATCGCTTTGCTTATGTACTGCGGCCGTATAGGAAGTCTGACCTTTGCCTTGGCCTTTACCCAGCAGAAGATTATATCTCCTGTGAAACAGCCGGTAGGGCGGATAATTATTGGTTAAAAGTATCAGTATGTAAAAGGCAAATTGAGAAGTAAAGGAGAATGTGTATGAAGTCTATTTTAATTATTGGTATTGGCCGTTTTGGAAAACATTTGTGCATGAATCTGGCAGAGCTGGGCAATCAGATTATGATTGTAGATACAAAGGAGGAAAATCTAAGCGACCTTTTGCCTTATGTAGTCAGCGCTAAAATCGGAGACTGTACAAATGTAGAGGTTTTAAAAACTTTAGGCATTTCTAATTTTGACATTTGTTTTATCTGTATCGGAACGAATTTTCAGAGCAGCCTGGAAATCACCAGCCTTGTAAAGGAAATGGGGGCAAAACATGTAGTCAGCAAGGCTACCAGGGATATTCACGCCAAATTTCTGCTGCGCAACGGAGCTGACGACGTTATTTATCCTGACAGAGACGTAGCCGAGGCCTTAGCCAGAAGATATTCCGCCAACCATGTTTTCGATTATATAGAGCTTTCAGAGGACTATTCTATGTATGAAATTCCTCCTCTTCCAGACTGGATTGGAAAAAGCTTAAAGGAGCTGGATATTAGAAATAAATACCAGGTTACTATTATTGGAAGCAAAATCGGGGAAAAAGTAGATTTTCTTCCTGCAGCTGACAATAAGATAACAGAAGACCAGCATTTAATGGTGGCCGGTAGAAAAGAGGATATTGATAAAGTTTTGCAGAAGCTGTAATAAGGCCGTCTGCCCTTGATATTTAAAATTGATTGTGCTACTATTGCTTTTAGATTTAAATGGCATATAAAGGAGGATGGACACCATGACAAAAATAGATATTATTTCAGGATTTTTAGGAGCAGGCAAAACTACATTTATTAAAAAACTGTTAGAGGAAGCTATAGCAAGCGAGCAGGTAGTGCTGATTGAAAATGAGTTTGGCGAGATTGGAATTGACGGAGGCTTTTTAAAGGATTCAGGTATTGAAATCAGAGAAATGAATTCCGGCTGTATTTGCTGTTCCTTAGTAGGGGATTTTGGAAAATCTTTAGAGGAAGTGCTTGTAAAATATAAACCTGACCGTGTAGTTATCGAGCCGTCAGGAGTGGGAAAGCTGTCTGATGTAATGAAGGCTGTGCGGGATGTGGCCTCTGATCTGGATGTTGTATTAAACAGCGCGGTTACTATTGTAGATGCCTCTAAATGCAAAATGTATATGAAGAATTTCGGAGAGTTTTTTAATAATCAAATAGATTTTGCAGGCACCATTGTATTCAGCAGAACAGACGTGGCTCCAAGTGCAAAGGTACAGGCGGCTGTAGACATGATCAGATCCAGAAATGAAAAGGCAATAATTGTAACAACCCCGTCTTCCCAGCTGACAGGGGCTCAGCTTTTAGAAATAATTGAAAAACCTGATACTATGGAAGAAGAGCTGATGGCAGAGGCAATGAAAACATTTGAAGAACATCACCATCATCACGACCATGGAGAGCACTGTGGCTGCGGCCACGACCATGACCATCACGAGCATGACCACGACCATGAGCATGATCACCATGAGCATGACCATCACCACGATCACGACCACGGAGAGCACTGCAGCTGTGGCCACAACCATGACCATCACGACCATGATCATCACGAGCATGACCATCATCACGATCACGACCACGGAGAGCACTGCGGTTGCGGCCACGACCATGAGCATGATCATCACCATCATCATGCAGATGAAGTTTTTACAAGCTGGGGGCTGGAGCATGTAGGTCCCTGCAAAAAGGAAGACCTGGAGGCGGTGCTGGACGAGTTGGCTTATGGAGCCTCCTACGGAGATGTGCTTAGAGCAAAGGGAATGGTTCCTGGAGAAGAGGAAGGCCAGTGGTATTACTTTGACCTGGTTCCAGAGGAATATGAGATCCGCATAGGCAATCCTGAGTATACAGGGAAGGTTTGTGTAATCGGAGCAAACTTAAAAGAGGAAGAACTGAAAAAAGCATTTGGCAGGAGTTAATAATATGGGACCAATGATTGAAGATGATGTAATGCCGGTATTTTTAATAAATGGATTTCTGGAAGCCGGAAAAACAGAATTTCTTTCTTTTACTATGGAGCAGGAATACTTTCAGGTAGAGGGAAAAACGCTTTTAATTGTCTGCGAAGAAGGAGATACTGAGTATGATAAGCAGCTTTTAGAAGAGACTAACACAGCAGTCGTTTATGTAGAAGATTTTTCCCAGATGACGCCTCAGTGGCTGGAGGAAATAGAACTGCTTTACAATCCGGAAAGAGTTGTAATTGAGTGGAACGGCATGTGGAATCAGGATGACTTAAAAATTCCTGAGGACTGGGTAATTTATCAGCAGATTACCATTGTAGACGGATCTACCTTTGATTTGTATTTAAAAAATATGAAGCCTCTTTTAGGAGCCATGTTAAGGAATACAGAGCTGGTGATTATGAACCGCTGCGACGGAATTGAAGAAGAAACCTTAGGCGTTTACAGACGTACCATTAAGGCCATGGGACGGAAGGCTGATATTGTATTCGAAACCTTAGAGGGAGAGGTGGAGCCGGAGATTACAGAAGAAGATCTGCCATATGACATGAAAGCAGATGTAATCCAGATCAGCCCTGAGGACTATGGAATCTGGTATATTGACTGTATGGATAAGCCGGAGCGATATGTGGGAAAGGTTGTGGAATTTACCGCCATGGTAATGAAAGCTCCTGATTTTCCTAAAAATTACTTTGTTCCGGGAAGAATGGCAATGACCTGCTGTGAGGCTGATATGACATTTCTGGGATTTGTGTGCAAGGCCAGAGAAGCCAGACTGTTGGAAAACGGAAATTGGGTAAAGGTGCGGGCTAAGGTTGCCGTGGAATATTGGAAGGATTACGGCGGAGAAGGACCTCTTCTTTACGCAGAATCAGTAGAGCCGGATAAAGAAATCAAAGATATAGTACAATTTTAAAATGTCAGTATAAATATACAGGAGCTGCTGCAATATGAATCAGATATTAAACTGGTTATATTGTGGCAGCTCCTTTGTTATCAGTGAAAAGATTACGCCTGGCCTGACTGGTCGCCGCCTCCCATAGGAGGTACAGGCACAGGTCTGCTTCTGTCGAAGACTTCAGAAACATCAAAAAGATCGCTTAAATGATCTTTTGTGGGATTAGTTTCAGGAAGATCATAATACATTCTGTAGCCGTCCAGATTGCGTCTGCCCTGGCGCATATAAGTATCCTGAATCTGAACCCAGTACTGGCTGGAGTCTACATTACAGAAATAGCGGAAGCCTGCATTATAAAGATAGACAAAACGTTCATTGTCAGTAGTATATGGATGCCAGTCGCCTATTTCTGCTCCAAAAGGATAGAGAATAATATCAGTAGGACCGATCAGAGACTCTACCTGGCTTTCCCATTTGTCAGTATCTGCATGGAAAGTGTCAATATCTACTCCCCCCAGATTTTTATGGCCCCAGCTGTGAGAAGCCAGCTCCCAGCCGTTATCTCTAAGACACTGAGCTACTTGCTTTGCAGTCTCCCTGTCAGCCTCCAAATTAGGATTTGTGTCCCTGTAGGACTCATCTGTGCGGTAGCCTAAAATACCGTTATATCCTGTAAAAGCAATAATCGCCCTGGCGCCTTTATAAGAAAAATCAGGATGCTCCTGAATAAAATCCTCTAACAGAGGAATTAAATCATAAGAACCTACAGAGACGGAACCATCATCCATTTTCATTTCACAAGTAGGCTTGCCGTCAGGGCCTATAATAATTCTGCTGGCAAATCCGTCCCCCTCCATATATTCATAATAGCACACGTCGTCCTGAGACATAACGAAAGGCTTTTTGCCCTCCGGCAGCATAATATCCCCTTCCTTAAAATGAGGCTGACCATTTTCATCAGTAACCTCATATGCAATATCGTGGATTCTAACCAGCACAAAACCTTTGTCATACATTGACTGAAGAATTTTCATAAATTCATCTTTTGTAGTCATCACCTGGTTATATCCGGGAGTTCTGCTGTCCCCGTCAAAAGCTTTGGAAGTGTCCATAATCAGAGAGTGGAAAAATACATGGGTAACTTCCTTAGGATTTGCCCGGACTAAGGTGGACTTAACAGCTTCATATCCGGCGATAGCCTGAGACACCTTTGGATCTGAGGCATATTCTTCATTTTCAGAAAGCAGGGCAATGGCCTTGTCATAGTCATATCCTGCGGCAAGACGGTCTGCCTGGGCGATTAAAGCATCCACGCCGGTTAAATTATTTTCTGCATCCGTCTGAGCCGGGTCATCTGAGCCATTATCCTGGGAAGAGGAATCCGGATTGATCTCTGAAGCATTGCTGGGGGTGGCCCCATTCACATTGGAAGAAAAATGGCCTTTTATCTTTCCCGTAAGGAACCATACGGCAAAGCCTAATATAACAGCCGCGGCTAAACAAAGGAAAACCACAGGCAAATGGCTGATAAATCTTCGTCTTCTTCTGCGGCTGACTCTTCTTCTATATTCACTTTTACTCATATTAAAACAACTCCCGTAATTTATCTTAAAAAAGTAACACCTTTAGAATACCTTGTGAATGATTCTTAAAGTTCTTTGTTCTTATAAGCTAGTATATCATATGGCGTCGTATTTTGTCATAAAATTTCTCTTACATTTTTAAAATAAAAAGTATGAATGAAGAAAAAACGGCTTATACATTAATAATGGCAGAAATAGGCAGGGATGTTATGAAAAGAATACAAGTCATTTTGCTTACAATACTGCTGGCTGTTCTTATTCCAGTGGAAAATGTAGCGGCTAAAGAGGTAGCCGTGTCGGTAAGCAGTGATGCAGTAATTCAGAGAATTGCAGAAACAGAAGAGACTGCGGCCACGGGGGCGGTAGATATTCAGGCGCCAAGTGGGATTTTAATGGAAGCAGGCACAGGCCAGGTAATTTTTGAAAAGAATCCAGATGAACAGAGAAGCCCGGCAAGTATAACAAAAATTATGACCTTGATTCTGATTTTTGACGCGCTGGATTCAGGGAAAATCAAGCTGGACGATCAGGTAGTGACAAGCGCCTATGCAAAATCCATGGGAGGCTCCCAGGTCTTTTTAGAGGAAGGCGAGGTACAGACAGTTGAAACCTTAATTAAATGTATTGTGGTAGCCTCCGGAAATGACGCTTCTGTAGCTATGGCAGAATACATAGCCGGAAGTGAGCAGGAATTTGTAAGAATGATGAACGAAAGGGCCCAGGGCCTTGGAATGACAGGCACTCATTTTGAGGACTGCTGCGGCTTGACGGAATCGCCTACTCATTTGACTACAGCCAGAGACATTGCTTTAATGTCCAGAGAGCTGATTAACAAGTATCCCCAGATTCACAATTATTCTACAATATGGATGGAAAATATTACTCATGTAACAAAGCAGGGCACAAAAGAATTTGGACTGTCCAATACTAACAAGCTTTTGAAAATGGCTACAAATTTTGAAGTTACAGGTTTAAAAACAGGCTCCACATCCATTGCAAAATATTGTCTTTCTGCAACGGCAAATAAGGACGGAGTCAGGCTGATTGCAGTAGTTATGGCGGCGCCTGATTATAAGGCCAGGTTTGCAGATGCAGTTTCTATGCTGAATTATGGATATGCAAACTGCAGTCTTTATGAAGATAAAGAGATGCCGCCTTTGGAGAACATGAAGGTTTTGGGAGGAAAAACGGAAGAAGTGCCTTTAAAATATGAAGGAACCTTTTCTTATCTGGGTATGAACGGGGAGGATTTTTCGGCTGTAGAGAAAACTGCGGAGCTGGAAGAAGCCCTGCAGGCCCCTGTGGAACCTGGACAGAAAGCCGGAGTGCTGCGGTATAGTTTGGGAGGAAAAGAATTAGGTCAGGTAGAGATTGTCACAGACGGGTCTGTAGAAAAAGCCGGATTTTGGGATTACATAAAAAAAGCGGCATTTGGGTGGCTGGTGAAAGAAAAAAACTTGTAGGGGGATAAAAATTATAGTATAATACATAAAGGTCCGCGCCGCCTATGGCGCAGAAAATTTGAAAACACAGGAGAACGATCAATATGGATAGAATGGTGGGAACTGTATCAAGAGGAGTTAGAGCGCCAATTATACGCGAGGGAGACGATCTGGCCCAGATCGTAGTAGACTCTGTATTGGCAGCTGCTGAGTCAGAGAATTTTGAAATTAGAGACAAAGATGTTGTAGCTGTGACTGAGGCTGTAGTGGCAAGAGCACAGGGCAACTATGTAAGTGTAGATCAGATTGCCCAGGATGTAGAGAAAAAGTTTGGCGACGATACTGTAGGAGTAATCTTCCCAATTCTCAGCAGAAACCGTTTTTCCATCTGTTTAAAGGGAATTGCTAAGGGCTGTAAAAAGGTTGTGCTGATGCTCAGCTATCCTTCAGATGAAGTTGGAAATCACTTAGTAGATATGGATTTATTAGATGAGAAAAATGTAAATCCCTGGAGCGATGTGCTGACAGAAGCTCAGTACAGAGATTATTTTGGCTATCAGAAGCACTACTTTACAGGAGTAGACTATGTAGAGTACTATAAGCAGTTGATTAAAGAGGCCGGCGCAGAGGTGGAGATTATTTTCGCCAATAATCCAAAAGCAATTCTGAAATATGCCACAAGTATTTTAAACTGCGACATTCACACAAGACAGAGAACAAAGAAAATCCTTTTAGCAAACGGAGCAAAAAAGGTTTATTCTCTGGACGATATTATGACAGAGAGCATTGACGGAAGCGGTTACAACGACAGATATGGTCTTTTAGGTTCCAATAAAGCTACAGAGGACACAGTAAAGCTGTTCCCTATTCACTGTCAGGATATGGTAGACAGAATCTACTCCATGATGAAAGAAAAAACAGGAAAAAATGTTGAGGTTATGATTTATGGAGACGGAGCATTTAAAGATCCTGTAGGAAAGATCTGGGAGTTAGCTGATCCGGTGGTATCTCCTGCTTATACCAAAGGCCTGGAGGGAACTCCAAATGAAGTAAAATTAAAATATTTGGCTGACAATGATTTTGCAGGGCTTTCTGGTGAAGAACTGAAGGAAGCCATTAAAAGTTATATCCATGACAAGGATGAAAAGGCTGCCAGCTTAAAGGGAACTATGGTGACTCAGGGAACTACTCCAAGACGCCTTACAGATCTCATTGGTTCTTTAGCTGATCTGACCTCAGGAAGCGGCGACAAGGGAACTCCTATTATTTACATTCAGGGATATTTTGACAATTATACAAAATAGAAGCTTAAAAGTGAAAAGCTGTATGGCGGAAGGTTTTTTTGTACCTTGCCATACAGCTTTTTTAACATGTCTAAGCAGCCTGCTGTCCAGTCTCAATTCGATTCTGAAAATAATTCATAGTTTTGTTAAGGGCCTGGTGAAAGATAAAGCCGTAAACAGCGCCCAGCATATTATTAAGCACCCGGAAAAATACAGCCTGAGGAAAACCTAAAAGTCCTGCCGCTATAGAAATAGATCCCAGAGAGTTAAAGGCAGACTGCCAAATGTAAGTGGCGGAAAATCCTACTCCTATGCCGCCCAGGATTCCAAGAAAGGGAATGAAAGAAGGAGGAAGAATGATGTAAAGTCCAACAAACAAAAAACCTCCCATTATATTGCCGGGAATCCTGCGGCGCACTCTGTAAGACAAGTCATTTTGAAAGGGCAGAAGCACGGACATAGCCGCAATGCCTACCCACATAGGGCGGGGCAGGCGAAGGAGCTGAGCTAACAGTATAGAGGAGGACACGCCTAATGTAATAAGAAGCTGCCATCTGCTGCGGGCGGAGAATAAACGAAATTCTTTAAAAACCTGCAGAACAGTTCGCTTATAGGTGCGTTTGCGGTGATTGCGCCAGTAAATGATTCCAGTAAAAACAGCTCCTACAGCCATTCCCACTACGCGCAGAAAATAGGCCTTTCCAGATACGTCGTAGCCGAACAACAGTAAATATCCCAGCACAAAGGTGGAATGATTGGACATAATTACATTGTGGCAGCCTAATACCATAAGTAAAAAAATACATGCTGCATGGATAAAAAATCCGGGAAAAGGACCGGCTATATTGGCCAGATGAGGGCCAAAGGCCATAACGGCAAACAGAAAAAGCATCACAGGAACACCGTGTTTTGCATGGATACCTAAGTCAGCCTGTCTGAATACCATGACGGCAAGGAGCACGACTACTCCTGTAATACTGTTATCAGCCCCAAAGATTTTACTGTAAAATAAGACGAAGGCCATACAAAATCCTAAAGTTAAAGCAACCTTAAACATATAAACGGCAGTATGCTTAAGCTTTTCTGTCTTTGTACCTGAATGGCGTATTAAGGCTTTAGAGCCAGCTTGATTTAGCTGTAATTCCTGATAAAAGGTCATAATTTTCCTCCTGAATTTTTATTGGCCTCTTTAATCAGAGACATAAGCTGACTGAACTTACTGTCGCCTAAAGACCTTTGGAGAGCGTATACAGGAGACAAATATTCAGTATAAATTTCAGTTAAAATTTGATTTCCAGTCTGAGTAATGGAAAGTCTGCAAACTCTTTTGTCTTTAGAATCATAAGACCTTTCCAGCAGCCGTTTCATCTCCAGCTGTTCTGTCAGGCGGCTGATAATAGACTTTTTTAGCCCCATGGCCTTGCTTAAATCAGAGGGGGTTAAAGGCGTTTGGGACAGAATTAGACGGGACAGCAAATCTATTTCCTGGGATGAAACAATTCGATTCTTTTTTGCGCGGCTGATATTTAAGCTGGAAAAAAGCCGCAGAGCCTGCATATTTTCCATCATTTCCAGCCAGTGATATTCTTTCATTATTCCATTTCCTCACTTAAAAAAGTTCACTTTGTAAACTAAATGGAATTATAAAGGCAAAATAGTGTTATGTCAAGTAATTTTATTGTAAGGTTTAGGGGTTGCAGAAAGGAATTGTACACTAATAGTAATTACACGGAATAATTTTGGTATTTTGCTAATATTGAAATAATCATTTGTTTATATTGGCTGGAAGAAAGGCGGCAGGCATTTAAAATTTCTTTTTCAGAATAGCCGGAAGCCGACATTTGCAGCAAGGTTTGTTCTGGTTCTGAAAGTAAAGAAAGAAAATCTTCCTGTTCCAAAAGGAAATCAACGTCCGGCATATGTGCATCCGCCAAAATCCGATACAGCGAGAAATCGTCCTCAGGATAGGGGGAGCGCCCGTCCAGGGTACAGGTTTCGGAAAAAGTATATTGATAGCTGCCGCCAGCCTTCTGTAATGTGTTTTTCACATATGTCATGGCAAATTGAGAGAATTCGTACAGATTTTCATTATATTCTATTACTGCGTCAATAAAAGCCTCCTGCCCGATGGCCCGCCGGTCCTCCATTGGTATTGACCTGGATGTAGTTCTTAAAAGGCTTTGAATAGAAGATTGATACAGACCAAGAAGATCTATCATTTCCTGGGAACAGCGGGCGTTCTGAATACTGGATTGCTTTAACTCCTTTATTTTGCGCAGCAGGTAATCTTCAGTTTTTTCCTTTAGAGAAAAGGCCCAGTAATGTGTACGTTCAAGCTCTATTTCCTGGTCAAAGAGAAATATGGCGGGAAAAGGAATATTTTGATTTTGAAGAATGCGGGATAACTGAGCCAGCTTTTTGGGGGTAGAGGATACGTGGAAAGAACGGCTTTGGTTTTCTGCCTGACGGATAAACAGCTGGAGACAATCTGGGTTAAAACCAATGTCCACATATTCTGGCAGGATAGTCCTGGCATTTTTTCCAAAAGAGAGAGTCCCCTTATTACTGACAATAATCTGAGTCAGAATAGGCAGTGCCTCTGGCGCCAGCCAATCAAGGTGCTGAGGAGCGGATGCAGGTCTTGTCTTTAAAGTTTTCATAAATAGTTCCTCCTTTGCAATAGAATTGTCATTTGTTCTGTAAATATAAAGGTCTGCTTCTAAAGTGCATCCTTCCATTATAGTACAAACAGGAAAAATATGGTACTAAAAATTTATTTTTATAACGCTCTTGACGTTGGAAAAGAAGAATGTTATAGTTACACCATACAGATCCTTTCAAGGGACATTTCTGATTCATTGCCTGATCAGGCAGATAATTCCGGAATTTTTAATGAACAACATAGAAGTGGAACAAGTCTTACAGTCTGTACAAGTTGGCGCGCTGTAAAGGAAATCACATAGCTTTATTCTATTTATCAGGCAGATTCTGCCATTTTACCAACAACAAATTTTTCAGAAAGGTTAATGAATGATTAAAAATAAAATAAAAAAACTCAGCAGATATTTTAATTTCTGCCTGGCAGCCGCAGTCCTTACCCCCATTTTGTGCGGGTCCGGCTTAGCTTCCTATGGGCAGACAGGCACAGCCACGATTTCTGAGGCCGAGATTTTAGATCCAAAAAAGAAGGCTTCTTTGTCAGAAGCAGAGGTCTTGGAGGATGATAGTTCTTTTCTAATAATGGAGCCGGATAAAGAACTGGTGCCGTCCTACTATACTAAGACAGGGGATTGGTATATGTTTTTTGGCCGGGACGGCAAAAAATATTATAGAATCTACGGCGTCTGGGACGAGGAGGACCTTCCGGGATGGTATGATTGCAGTGAAGGAGGCAGAGTTGATCCGGAAACAAATTGTATATTTCCAGAAGAGGAATATACAACCTTAGCCCCGTTGATTTACCGCAGCGCAGAGCCTGAGGCAGAGGCATGGGAGGAGCTTCAGATATTAGAAGGGACCTCTGCGGTGTGTCTGGAAGATTTCGGCATAAACCAGGATAAAACTCACTATGATGTATGGGAAATCAGCAGTGAAGACGACTATTATGGAACTGCGGCCTGGTATTTTTACGGATATATTGAGAATACAGAAAATGTTAAGGAAAAGCAGGTCCGCTGGTATAGCTGCAGCCAGGACGGAACCATTGGCGGGCAGTCTCTTTACAAAAGCAGGGCTCTGGGAGCAGAATGGGGCACTCCGAAAATTTATGCACAGGGAGAAAATGTAGTAATTGAATATGAGTATACAGATTCCCAGTTCAGCACTGCAGGAATTTCAAGCGCAATAGGAGGTCTGCGTTTTGGAGTTTTTACAAACAATGCAAAGGCCAGAACATATTCCCAGGACTATGATTATTATATGTCCTCGGACCACCCAACAGGAAGTTCCTCCTATACAGGACTTTTAGGCTTTGACGTGGCTCAGATTACGGCCAAAAGCAGCAGAGGAGCCGATCAATTTGAATATGAGTACAGCGGTTCCTCCTCTTATACTCAAAGTGAAATTTTTTATGCTGAGTACGATCAGGAAAATGAAGAGTGGGATTATGTAAGAGACGAGGATGGAAGGGCCAGTAAATTCCAGGCATATAATAGGGATAAGCTGTCTATAGAAGGAATTACAAAATGGGCCAGCAGAGATCAGGAGGACGGAAATATTTCCAAATATATGGTGCGGCCTTATATAAAGTTTAAGGTGGTTATTCCGGAGCCGGCGGAAAATGTGACGGGATTTGCTTTCAGCTATATGAAATATGCCAATGATGGAGAAGGAGGCGACAATAATACTGGTCCCTACTGCAGTCCTACATGGGATATTAGGGCAGCCGTAAAAGCTACCAAGGCGAAAAACTTTACTTTCGACCCTAACGGAGGCGTGGGAGGAGGCACAAAGCAGCTTCAGTCGGCAGAGACATTTGGAGGGAATCTGCCTTCCGCTTCCAGAACAGGTTACAAATTTGAAGGCTGGTACACAGAAAAAACAGGAGGTGAAAAAATCACCTCATCCACCAAAGTTCCAGATAAAGATACTACATATTATGCAAGATGGACTGTGAATCAGTATACGGCCTTCTTAGATGGAAATGGCGGTAAGGACGGCGGTACTATTACCCGAGATTATGGACAAAAACTAGGTGTTCTTCCTGAAAGTCAAAGGACAGGATATTTGTTTAACGGATGGTGGACATTAGCCGCGGGGGGTAGACAGATTACGGCTGACACTCTTATGGGGGCTGAAAATACTACTTATTTTGGACATTGGAATCCGATTGTTTATGAACTGCGTTTCCATGGAAATGGAGCAGAATCAGGCTCTATGGATAATGCTTCACTTGAATATGATAAAGAATACAATCTTCCTGCCAACAAGTTTTTAAAAACAGGTTATGTATTTGAAGGGTGGACAGATTCTTCCGGCAAAACATATAAGGAGAAACAGTCAGTGAGAAACCTTAGTCAGACTCAGGGTGATATCATTGATTTTACAGCGAAGTGGAGGCCTGCAGAATACAAAATCATTTATAACGGAGGCGACGGAGAGACGGAGGGAAGTATGGAGCCTGTAATATGCCAGTATGAAAAATCTACAGTACTGTCTGAAAATCTGTATTTTAAAACAGGATATCATTTTAAAGAATGGAATACAGAAAAGGACGGAAAGGGCAGCAGCTATTCTCCAGGCCAGGAGATAAAAAATCTTACATCAGAAGATGGAAAGACAGTGAATCTATATGCCCAGTGGGAGCCAAATCAATATAAAGTGATGTTTCGCCCTGAGGGAGGCATTTGCAGTGAAGAAGAAAAAAATGTGGTTTATGGTCAGCCAATAGGAGAGCTGCCAAAAGCAGAGAGGGAGGATTATCTGTTTTTAGGGTGGTATGGAGATGATTACAGCTCTCCTGTAAATAAGGATACGATTTATGAGACTGCAGATAACAGTATTTTCACAGCAAAGTGGGAATTAGTATTTGAGGATCTGGGAAACGGCACTAACAGAAGGCCGGGAAAAGACGGAGTCTTAGGAACAGAGGACGATAATTACTATACAAATGGAGATGACAAAACACCGGGAACAGAAGACGATATAAAAGTATATCCTGGGGAGGACGGTTTATATGGAACAGAGGATGACTTTTATACTGATGCTCAGGGAGAACAGGTTTTTGCGGGAATGGATCAATCCTTTGCCACAGAAGACGATTACAAAATTTACGGAAAAGATTTTAACAAACGCCCTGGGGAGGATGGACTTTTCGGTGAGGATGATCAGCTGTGGTGGAACGGCCAGGACGGAAAACCAGGCAACGCAGATGATAAAAGAATATGGCCTGGACAAGATGGAATTTATGGGACAGAGGATGATTATTACATCAATGACCAGGGAAACCAGGTTTATGCAGGGGAGGACAAAAAATTTGGCACAGAAGACGATTATATAGACAATGGCAACGGCAGCAATACCCGCCCGGGAAAGGATGGCCTTTGGGGAACAGAGGATGATGAGTATTACACCAACGGAAAGGACGGAAAGCCGGGAAACCAGGATGATGAAAAAATATACCCAGGGGAGGACAAAGAGTACGGAACAAAGGACGATTATGTAGATAACGGGGATGGCACAAACACCCGTCCCGGGGAAGACGGAATCTGGGGAACAGAGGACGATGAACATTACACCAATGGGAAGGATGAAAAACCGGGAAATCAGGATGATGAAAAAATATACCCAGGGGAGGACAAAGAGTACGGAACAAAGGACGATTATGTAGATAACGGGGACGGCACAAACACCCGCCCTGGGGAAGACGGAATCTGGGGAACAGAGGATGACGAACAGTGGGACAATGGGCCTAATGGAAAACCGGGAGATAGTGATGACCAATTTATTGGATACCCGAATCAAAAGCCTTCTGACTTCGGAGACGGAGAAAATTCCGGGAATTCAGGAGGAGGGTCAGGCGGCGGTTCCGGCGGTTCAAGAGGCGGCAGCTCCGGCAGCGTTGGAGGTCCTTTATCAGGGAGTTCAGGTCAGTGGATTCTAAATGAAACAGGATGGTGGTATCAGTATTCTGATGGGACATGGCCGGCAGATTGTTGGGCACAGCTGGAATATGAAGGAAAAATGGAATGGTATCATTTTAATGTACACGGGTATATGGAAAGCGGCTGGTTTACAGATAAAGACGGAAAAGTATATTTTCTTCACAATGTAGCTGACGGCACTCAGGGACATATGTATACTGGCTGGAAAGAAATTCAGGGAAAATGGTATTATTTTAACCCGGAATCCAATGGATATAAAGGAGCTTTATATGCAGATATGGTGAAGCCTGACCAGGGGTAGAGCTTATAATCATTAAGCCCACAAAAAAAGTCCGTTTTCTGCTGGCTGTAGCCGGCAGAATCCAGACTTTTACGATTCAGTGAAAAATATGTATTATACTTCATCAGAAGAGAGATTGTTTAAGGTAATTTCCATTACGTCTTCTACACGGCATTGCAGAATATTGCAAAGCATGTCAATGGTATGAGTGGACACATACATATTTTTCTTTAGACGGCCGATCTGGCCGGCACTGACACCATAATATTTAATCAAACGATATTGGCTGGTATTCTTTTTCTTCATAGTTTCCCATAGTCTGTCGTAGGATACCAAAACGATCACCTCCTGTTATCATTAAAACGCTAAGAACCACAAATGTATATTATCCATAAATGAATATAAGCCAATAGGTGATAATCACAGGACATTTTATTTTATAAAAAAATCCCTCCGGTGGGTTAAGCCGAAGGGAATACGTTTATGAATTAAGTTCTATAATTAAGCCATTGCGTTAACTGCTTTTGCAAGTCGGGATACTTTTCTGGAAGAAGTATTCTTATGATAAACTCCCTTGCTTGTAGCTTTGTCGATTTCAGTTGTAGCAGCTACTAAACATGCCTGTGCAGCAGCCTTGTCACCGGCAACGATAGCAGCGTCAACTTTCTTAATTGCAGTTTTAACTTTGGATCTGATAGCCTTATTTCTGGCAGCTTTGGTTTCGTTAACTAAAATTCTTTTCTTTGCAGATTTAATGTTAGCCAATCTGTACACCTCCAATTTATCTTCATATTATAATTATTGGTTTGCATCAAAGCCTGGACACGGACAGTTCAATGTAAACATACTTTGTTATTTTAGCGGAACTTGTGAAGGATGTCAATACATATTTCCTGTTTTTTTGCAGAAAATACCAGTAAAAACACAGAAAAACACGAGGAGAATAAAATATGAGGAAAAATAGGCCCTGGGGTATGAGAAAGCAGGAGAAATCAGCCAGAAAAAAAAGTATAAGGACTAGTGAAAATTGTGAAAAATTTCAAATCAGAACTGATCTGGCTTTAGAAGAAAAGGAAGGCGTGTCGTCAGAAAGTAAAGATTTATCAGGAATATCTGTAAAGGAATGGACAGTAGAAAGTAAAGGAATCACTATTACAGAGGTAAGCGTTAAAAACGAAAGAGGAGCTAAGGCTTTAGGAAAGCCTGTTGGCACATATATTACTTTAGAAGCTGGGAATATGGCGTTTAAGGACGAGGGGTATCACCAGGAGGTAGCCAAGGAGCTGGCAGGTCATATAAAAAAATTACTGGAGCAGCAGCTGGATCAGGAGGCAAAAGACAGGTGGAAGGTTTTGGTCGTAGGTCTGGGAAATACTTATGTAACGCCTGATTCATTAGGCCCCAGAGTCCTTGGAAATCTGCAGGTGACAAGACATCTTCAGTCCGGAAAAGAAAATCAGCCGGAAATCAGCGGAATTGTGCCTGGAGTTATGGCCCAGACTGGTATGGAAACAGCGGAGATTCTAAAAGGAATTATTGGAGAGACAAAACCGAAAGCAGTTATTGTCATTGACGCCTTGGCGGCCAGATCAGTTAAAAGGCTGGGCACTACTATTCAGCTGACAGACACAGGAATACATCCAGGCTCTGGAGTGGGAAATCACCGCCATGGACTTACAAAAGAAAGCTTAGGAATTCCTGTTTTGGCTATAGGAGTTCCCACTGTTGTAGGAGCGGCGGCCATTGTCCAGGATACAGTAAACGCTATGGTAAAAGCGTTGGAGCAGAGAAAAATTACAGAGGGCATGGGAAAAGCTGTGGAGGAAATGAGTCCTGATCAGCAGTATCTGTTGATTAGGGAGCTTTTGGAGCCGGAATTTGGCTCTTTTTATGTGACGCCTCCAGATATTGACGAAACAATAAAATCTTTAAGCTTTACTATATCTGAAGGAATTCACGGAGCTTTACTGTAAGAATGATGAGCCGGCGTTTTCCTGCATATGATATTAATAGTGAATTATGCAGGAGAAGGATATGAAAGGAAGAAGGCTGAGAGAAAGATTAAAAGCCGGCTGTGCCGCAGGTTTAATAGCCGCCGTATTGTTTGGCGGGAGAAGCAGCTGGTATCCCTTTGTGGTCAATGGTGCAGAAAGAACGGCAGAACGGCTGCAAGAGTTTTTTCCTGCATGTTTTAGCTGGATTTACGGCTGGTATTATCCGGCGAGTAAGCTGGAGGCAAAAGAGAAAAGGGAAGGGGAAAGCGGAGAGCATATGAATGACTGGATCAGATTTTCCTGGAATATGGTTCCTCTTTTCCGGTATGGCGAATATACGGAGGAAACGAGAAACAAATATAAAGACCCTTCCTATTTATCTTACAGGGAAACAATAGAATTTTATTCTGAATATGAAGGACTTTTAGCTATGGGAGGGGAGGATACTATGGCGGAGAGTCCTGCATCAACCAACATTAGTAAAGAAGCTTCATCACAGCCGGTAGTGGCCGGAAAAATTTATGACAGAGCGCAGTTAGCTGATTATGATTTTCTTATGAAAAACTTTTTCAGCGTTCACACCTCCACAACCGCTGGAAGAGATATTATGAACGCAGAAACCCTGCTGAATACAAATTTACAGATGGAGATAAAAGACGAACCTCAAATTTTGATTTATCACACACATTCTCAGGAAACCTTCGCTGACTATGGGCCGGAAAATCCGGAGGCGACAGTAGTGGGAATAGGTGACTATCTTACAAAGCTTTTAGAAGAAAAAGGGTATCAGGTCATCCACGACCGGTCAGTATATGATCTGAAGGACGGAAATTTAGACAGAAGCAAGGCGTACACCTATGCATTAGAGGGAATCAGCGGAATTTTACAGGAAAATCCATCAATTCAGGTTGTTTTAGATGTACACAGGGACGGAGTAAAAGAAGGATATCATATGGTTTCTCAGGTAAATGGAAAGGACACGGCGCCTGTAATGTTTTTTAACGGCATGAGTCAAACTCCAACAGGGCCTATAGAATACCTGCCTAATCCCTACAGGACGGAAAATTTGGCCTTCAGCTTTCAGATGCAGTTAAAGGCGGCGGCAGATTATCCAGGGTTCACCAGAAAAATATATTTAAAAGGTTTGCGATATAATTTACATCTAAGGCCCAGATCAGCTCTTATAGAGGTAGGAGCGCAGACTAATACATACCAGGAAGCCCTGAATGCTATGGAACCTCTGGCAGAAGTTTTAGATATGGTGTTGCAAGGGAAATAAAAAAATGGTATATTTTTACTCGTAGTAATAGCTGGCTGGGAAAGAAAATAGGTTTTTCCCAGTCAGATACGGAAGAATGACAATTCCGGGGCGATTCCCGGTTAGAAAAGAGGAGAAATATGGCGTCAGTTGACCAGAGTAAGATTCGTAATTTTTGCATCATAGCTCATATTGATCATGGGAAATCCACCCTGGCAGACAGAATCATTGAAAGGACAGGCCTTCTTACCAGCAGGGAAAT
Organism: Lachnoclostridium edouardi; assembly: GCF_900240245.1. GTDB lineage: Bacteria > Bacillota > Clostridia > Lachnospirales > Lachnospiraceae > Lachnoclostridium_A > Lachnoclostridium_A edouardi. Next base: position 758,053 of record NZ_OESQ01000001.1, on the reverse strand, counting down.
GCAGTCTCAGGTTTTGGATAATATGGATTTGGAAAGAGAGAGGGGCATCACCATTAAGTCTCAGGCTGTCCGCACTGTTTACAGGGCAAAGGATGGGGAAGAATATATTTTTAATTTAATTGATACCCCTGGACATGTGGACTTTAACTATGAGGTTTCCAGAAGCCTGGCCGCCTGTGACGGAGCTATTTTGGTAGTAGATGCAGCCCAGGGTATAGAGGCCCAGACCCTTGCCAACGTATATCTGGCTCTGGACCACGATTTAGATGTTTTTCCTGTAATTAATAAAATAGACCTTCCCAGCGCAGACCCAGATCATGTAGCAGAGGAGATAGAGGATGTAATCGGCCTGGACGCCCAGGATGCACCCAGGATTTCTGCAAAAACAGGTTTAAATGTAGACGACGTTTTAGAAGCTATTGTAAATAAAATACCTGCCCCAAATGGAGATAAAGATGCTCCTTTAAAGGCTCTTATTTTTGATTCCCTGTATGATCCATACAAAGGGGTTATTGTATTCTGCAGAGTAAAGGAAGGCACCATAAAAAAAGGAACTCCTATGAAAATGATGGCCACTGGGGCCGCTGCCGACGTAGTGGAGGTAGGATATTTTGGAGCCGGACAGTTTATACCATGCGACCAGCTGGAAGCCGGAATGGTAGGATATATTACTGCCAGCATTAAAAATGTGCAGGATACAAGAGTGGGAGATACAATTACCAATAGAGAAAACCCCTGTGCCCAGCCTTTGCCTGGATATAAGAAGGTTACGCCTATGGTGTACTGCGGCGTATATCCGGCGGACAGCGCAAAGTATCCGGATCTTAGGGATGCTTTGGAGAAGCTTCAGCTAAACGATGCCTCCCTGTATTACGAGCCAGAGACTTCTTTGGCGTTAGGCTTTGGATTCCGCTGCGGTTTTCTGGGACTTCTTCACCTGGAGATTATTCAGGAAAGATTGGAAAGAGAGTACAACCTGGACTTGGTGACAACAGCCCCAGGTGTTATTTACAGGGTATACAAGAAAAACGGAGAGATGCTGGAGTTGACCAATCCTTCAAATCTGCCTGATCCTACAGAAATTGAATATATGGAGGAGCCTATAGTGTCTGCAGAGATTATGGTGACTACAGAGTTTGTGGGCGCTATTATGTCTCTGTGTCAGGAAAGACGGGGAGTTTACTTAGGCATGGAATACATTGAAACTACCCGGGCGCTTTTAAAATATGAGCTTCCTTTAAATGAAATCATATACGATTTCTTTGACGCCTTAAAGTCGCGTTCCAGAGGATATGCTTCCTTTGATTACGAGATGAAGGGCTATGAAAGATCAGAGCTGGTAAAACTGGATATTCTGGTTAACAGAGAAGAGGTAGATGCTCTTTCCTTTATTGTTTTTGAAGGTTCTGCTTATGAAAGAGGCAGGAAAATGTGCGAGAAGCTGAAAGAAGAAATTCCTCGCCACTTGTTTGAGATTCCTATTCAGGCTGCAGTAGGAGGAAAAATTATTGCCAGAGAAACTGTAAAAGCCATGAGAAAGGACGTTTTGGCCAAGTGCTACGGCGGAGATATTTCACGTAAGAGAAAGCTTCTGGAGAAACAGAAAGAAGGAAAGAAGCGTATGCGTCAGATTGGCAGTGTGGAAATTCCGCAAAAAGCGTTTATGAGTGTGTTGAAATTAGATGAAGAATAAAAAACAATTGGAATTATATATTCATATCCCCTTTTGTGCAAGAAAATGCGAGTACTGTGATTTTCTTTCCTTTGTAACTCCCATGTCTGTTCAAAGGGCATATGCAGAAAAACTGACAGAGGAAATTATTGCAGAAAGCACTGGGGTAAAAGACTATCAGGTCAGCACCATTTTTATTGGAGGAGGGACGCCGTCCGTCCTCCCTTCAGACTGCATGGAACAGATCATGGCTGCTGTGTGGCAGCATTATGATGTAAAAGAGGATGCAGAGATTACTATTGAAGCGAATCCGGGAACATTGACAGAAGAAAAGTTGAAGATCTACCGCATGGCAGGAATTAACAGAATCAGTCTGGGCCTTCAGTCTGCCGATGATTGGGAGTTAAGACTGTTAGGAAGAATCCATACATATGATGATTTCCTCAAGTCTTTTCAGAGAGTCAGACTGGCTGGGTTTGACAATGTAAATGTAGATTTAATGTCAGCCTTGCCGGGGCAGACAATGGAGTCCTGGGAAAAGACTATGAAAAAGGTGCTGATGCTCAGACCGGAGCATATTTCCGCATATAGCTTGATTGTGGAGCCAGGCACGCCGTTTTATGATAAATATGGATGTTTGGGAGAGGCGTATCCGCCTTTGCCAGATGAGGATACAGAGCGGGAAATGTACTATATGACAGAGCAGATTCTGTTAGATCACGGTTATGAAAGATATGAGATTTCCAATTATTCCAGGCCGGGGAAGGAATGTCGCCACAATATAGGATATTGGACAGGGGTAGATTACCTGGGATTAGGATTAGGCGCTTCCTCCTATGTAAGCGGCTACAGGTTTCGGAAGGAGTGCGATTTGTCTGTATATTTAGACATTCATACAGGAAAAGAGTTTCCGGGAAACTTGTACAGGGATATTAACTTTTTAACTACAAAAGAAAAGATGGAAGAGTTTATGTTTCTGGGATTAAGAATGACAAAGGGAGTTTCAGGAAGCAGCTTTGCTGAGAAATTTGGACACAATATGTGGAATATATATGGAAAACAAATTGAAAAGCTGGAAAAAGAAGGGCTTTTAGAAGTGCGGAAGCCGGAAATCAAACTGACCTCAAAAGGAATTGATCTAAGCAACTATGCTCTCAGCCAGTTTATATAAGAATTTGTGTTGTAAAACCCCATGTAAGTGCCTAAAATACAGGCACTTACATGGGATACTTTTACAGAAACCATTCATTTTTACGCGGTTCTTTATAATTCCCCTCTAAATATGCCTTCTGCTGAGAGGTATCCATAATTCTTCCTCCTGCCGGGCATTGTCTTACACATTTCATGCACTGAATACATATTTTAGGATTTGCAATAAAATTCTCGTCAATGGCTGCTGTGGGACAGACTTTTCTGCAAATGCCGCAGCCTGTGCAGGAGTCAGTTTTTTCCGGCGCCCTTTCCGGCTTATTCCATACTTTATACGGAATATTTCCAGGCACATCTACTGATATTTTCTGGCCCATTTCCAGCTTTTCATCTATTTTTTCTGCAAAAATTTTTATTTCCTTTTCATCCTCTTTATCTGGTCTGCCAGCTCCCAAAATATGGCTGTAAACATGAGGGATTACAATGGCAGCAGCTGCAATACAGCAGAAGCCTCTTTTTTCCATTTCATCTTTCAGCTCTAAAAGAGCGTCATCATAATGGCGGTTTCCATAGCAGGCGCAAAGAATACAGGGAGTATGATGTCCCTGAAGATTATCTAACAGCCCCTTTACCTGGGGAAGACGGCCTCCATAAACAGGAAACCCTGCAATAAGAACGTCCTCTTCCTGGCATGTAAGTCCCTTTTCTCTTACTTTAAGCTCTGTAAAATCTACTTCCTGAAAATCTGCCTTCATAAAAGAACTAACCATATTTACAGCTTTTTTTGTCCCTCCTGTAGGGCTGAAATATAATTGGTAATTCATCTATACTTTCCTCCTTTGAAGTTTTTTGAACATATGTCTATATGATATCACACCTGCAGAATTATGGACACTAAAAGCTGGTAAAAAGGAAAAACTGGAAATTTTTTCTTGACAAATAATTTTTTTCGTGTAGAATATGCTTTATGCCGTATTTATTACAAAAATGTTACATATATTTAAAATATATTTCTATATTTTAAAAAAGTGAGGTATTAATATGAAATTTATTACTATGCGAAATTTTATGGCTGCTACAGCCATCACACTTTTAATGATTCTTTCAGCTGCAGGCACTGTTTTAGCAGGAGAAATTTCCGGACAATTAGATCATGTTTCCAACACATCTATTTCCGGATGGGCTTTTGATTCCTCCTCCCCAAACACTTCTGCCACTGTACAGATTCTTGTGAAAAAACAGGGCTCTGATTCTGCAGTAAAAGAATTTACTGCATTTGCTTCCAGCAAGCGTTCTGATGTACAGGAACAAAAGGGAGGCAACGCCTACTGTGGTTTTTCTGCGGAAATCAACTGGTCTGATTTAGACGACGGCACATATGACATTGAGGCTTACGTAAAAGGCTCCAAGCTGCCTGGAAATGTTCAGTATAAGAAAACAGCAGACGGCGGGGAGGCTGTATGGCCTTCTTCCTCATCTGCTGTAAGTGGGAATATGAAATCCCTGGGCCTATTTAAGACTACAGGCTACTGCCCCTGCTACTCCTGCTCAGAAGGGTGGGGACGTCACACCAGCACAGGAGCCATAGCCCAGGCTTCACACACAATTGCCGTAGATCCCAGAGTGATCCCTTACGGCAGCAAGGTAATGATCGGCGGCGTTGTTTATACAGCTGAGGATAAGGGCGGCGGAGTACGAGGAAATCACATTGATATTTTCTTTAACACTCACGGCGAAACAAGAAGCCACGGAACCAGAACTGAGGAAGTATTTCTTCTGCAGTAAAAAATAGTTGAGCGCAAAGCGCGAAACTATTTTTCATGTATCCCACGTAAGGGCCTAAAATACAGGCACTAAGTGCTCATAATAATAAAAAAATAAAACACATGTACAGAAACAGGATATAAGATCTGTCTGCATGTGTTTTATTTTTTTGAAGATTACAATGAAAATTATCCTACAACTTCAAATACTTCCATAGTGATGGTGCCATGAGCCGCCGCCGCTTCATGGCTGTCATAATAAATATCCAGCTTTTCTCCGTTTACACTGCTGCCTTTGTCCTCCACAGTATAAATAATTCCGTCTATCCACAGCTTTGTGCCAATAGGAAATACAGCAAGGTCGGCAGATAAGGTGTGGTTTGCCTTGGGAATAGTGCCGGAATATGTATAATTATGACCGCCGCTGCACTGCTGACAGCTGCAGTATCCTGTAACAGTAAATTTTCCTAAGGAATTTCCCTTTTTCAAAGAAGAATCTGCCTGGGAAGAGGAGGATTCTTTCTTATTAGATGCATTTAGGGAAGAAGCAGGTTCTGCTTTAGAAGACCCTTCTGAAGCAGTAGAACCAATTCCTGTTTTAATATCCCCCAGTATAGCATAAGCTTTAATCTTAGAAGGCTTTCCCCCCATAGACGACCAGTCTACAGAAGTGTCAAACCAATGCCATCCGTCGCCCAACTGAGATTCTAAATCCTTGTTGTATTGGCTGGCTTTTACTTTCATAGTTTCCTTGGGAGAATTCTGATTTTCATAAAAAAACTGCAGTTCTACAGTGACAACATCGTTAAATTGGCCTTTATTCCAGGCCCAGCCGTACACTCCATTGTCAGTTGCTTTAAAGCTGCCCTCCAGTTCAGCCCCAAAGGCCGGAAAACAGATAAGAAGGGAGGCGGCGGCAGCCATCAGCAATGTCCTTAGTGTCTTTCGTCTCATCTTCATTTGTTACCTCATTTTTTTAATTTTAAGTATTTATTTCATTATATTACAAAAATGTTAAAAGTCAAGGAAATACGTAATCTGAGTAAGAAATTATATGGAAAATCACAAAAAAAGTATTGACAAAAAAAAGAAAAAGGAATATATTATGTGATAGAAATATTAGCACTCTTTAATGTTGAGTGCTAACAAATCAGAAGAAAGGGAGACGATCAGATATGGAATTAGATAACCGGAAGATCACAATATTGAAGGCTATAATTAAAACATATCTGGAAACAGGAGAGCCGGTAGGTTCCCGCACGATTTCCAAGTATTCTGATTTAAAGCTTAGTTCTGCCACTATACGAAATGAAATGTCTGACTTAGAAGAAATGGGGTATATTTTACAGCCCCACACTTCAGCAGGCAGGATACCTTCTGATAAGGGATATCGTTTTTACGTGGATCAGATTATGCAGGAAAAAGATAATCAGGTGACAGAGATAAAAGAACTGATGATTCAGCGCGTGGGACGGGTGGAGCTGCTTTTAAAGCAGATGGCTCAGGTGCTGGCTGCCAATACTAATTATGCGGCCATGATAAGCGGTCCCAGATATCATCAGAATAAGCTGAAGTTTATCCAGCTTTCTAAAGTGGATGAAAGGAAAATTCTGATTGTTACAGTTGTAGAAGGCAATATTATTAAAAATGCAATGGCAGATATTGCGGAAAGCCTTAGCGATGAAGAAATGCTGAATTTAAATATTCTGCTGAACAGCAGCCTTAACGGTCTAACTATTGAAGAGATTAATTTAGGCGTCATCAGCAGCTTAAAGGAAAGAGCAGGAGTTCACAGTCACGTAGTAGATTTAGTATTAAATGAGGTGGCTGAGGCTATTAAAGCAGATGTAGAGGACCTTCAGATTTATACCAGCGGAGCTACAAACATTTTTAAGTACCCTGAGCTGAGTGAAGGTGAAAAGGCCAGCCAGCTGTTAAGCACTTTAGAGCAAAAAGAAATGCTCCAGAATCTGATTCTGGATGTAAATGACCATGAAAGTGAAAATGACACAGGCATACAAGTTTACATTGGAGACGAAACACCTGTGCAGGGGATGAAGGACTGCAGCGTTGTGACAGCCAATTATGAGCTGGGAGAAGGGCTGAGAGGTACCATCGGTATTATCGGTCCTAAGAGAATGGATTATGAAAAAGTACTGCAGACTTTAAAAAACCTGATGGTCCAGCTGGATAAAACTATAAAGAAAGAAGAGTGATTAATAAGTGAAAGCAGAAGAGAATAAAGTAGAAGAGACAGCAAAAGAGCTGAACGAGACTGAGGATACAGGCGCAGAGAGCATGGCAGATGTAAATCAGACATGTGAAGATTCCCAGGATGGGGAAGAGGAAGTAAAGGAAGCTGCCGATAAAAAGAAAGATCCAAAAGATGAAAAAATTGAAGAGCTGACTGATAGATTAAAAAGAAATATGGCAGAATTTGATAACTTCCGGAAAAGAACAGAAAAAGAAAAGTCAGTAATGTTTGAAATGGGAGCCAGAGATATTATTGAAAAGATTCTCCCGGTAGTAGATAATTTTGAAAGAGGTCTGGCGGCTCTTACAGAAGAGGATAAGGCTTCATCCTTTGCGGCAGGTATGGAAATGATATATAAACAGCTGATGAAGACTTTAGAAGATCTGGGCGTAAAGCCTATTGAAGCCATGGGAAAAGAATTTGATCCTAATTTCCACAACGCAGTACTGCATATTGAAGATGAAAATGTGGGAGAAAATATTATTGTCCAGGAGCTGCAAAAAGGTTATATGTACCGTGAAACCGTAGTAAGACACAGCATGGTACAGGTTGCAAACTAGAAATTCAGATTATTAATAGAACATAGAAACGGGCTAAGGCCCAAAATAACAGGAGGAAAAAACTATGAGCAAGATTATTGGTATTGACTTAGGTACAACAAACAGCTGCGTGGCAGTTATGGAAGGCGGAAAGCCTGTAGTAATCGCTAATGCAGAAGGCGTAAGAACTACTCCATCTGTAGTGGCATTTTCAAAAAGTGGAGAAAGATTAGTGGGAGAGCCTGCAAAGCGTCAGGCAGTTACAAACGCAGACAGAACAATCTCTTCTATTAAGAGACACATGGGAACAGATTACAAGGTAGATATTGACGGAAAGAAATATACTCCACAGGAGATTTCCGCAATGATTCTTCAGAAGCTGAAGGCAGATGCAGAAAGCTATTTAGGTGAGAAAGTAACAGAAGCTGTAATCACAGTTCCGGCATATTTTAACGATGCTCAGCGTCAGGCTACTAAGGATGCAGGAAAAATTGCAGGCTTAGATGTAAAACGTATTATTAACGAGCCTACGGCGGCAGCTTTAGCATACGGCCTGGACAATGAAAAAGAGCAGAAAATTATGGTATACGATTTAGGCGGCGGTACATTTGATGTATCCATCATTGAAATCGGCGACGGCGTTATTGAAGTACTTTCCACAAACGGCGATACACGTTTAGGCGGAGATGATTTTGATAATGCAGTTACTCAGTGGATGATCGACGAATTCAAGAAAGCAGAAGGCGTAGATCTGTCTGGTGATAAAATGGCTCTTCAGAGACTGAGAGAAGCAGCAGAGAAGGCTAAGAAAGAGTTGTCATCAGCAACTACAACAAATATTAATCTTCCTTTCATTACTGCAACAGCAGAAGGTCCAAAGCACTTAGATATGAACCTGACAAGAGCCAAATTTGACGAGCTGACAAGAGACTTAATTGAGAGAACAGCAATTCCGGTTCAGAATGCTTTAAAAGATGCAGGTCTGACAGCTGCCGAGCTGAGCAAGGTACTTTTAGTTGGCGGTTCTACACGTATGCTGGCAGCTCAGGATAAAGTAAAACAGCTGACAGGAAAAGAGCCTTCCAAGTCTTTGAATCCTGACGAGTGTGTTGCTATAGGCGCAGCAATCCAGGGAGGCAAGCTGGCAGGAGATGAAGGCGCAGGCGATATTCTGCTTCTGGATGTTACTCCTTTATCTCTGTCCATTGAGACAATGGGCGGCGTAGCTACAAAGCTGATTGAGAGAAACACTACAATTCCTACAAAGAAGAGCCAGATTTTCTCCACAGCGGCAGACAATCAGACAGCTGTTGATATCCATGTAGTACAGGGTGAGAGACAGTTTGCAAGAGATAATAAAACCTTAGGCCAGTTCCGTCTGGATGGAATTCCACCAGCAAGAAGAGGCGTTCCACAGATTGAAGTTACATTTGATATTGATGCAAACGGTATTGTAAATGTAAGTGCAAAAGACTTAGGAACTGGAAAAGAGCAGCATATTACAATTACATCTGGTTCTAATATGTCTGATGACGATATTGATAAGGCTGTAAAAGAAGCTGCAGAGTATGAAGCTCAGGATAAGAAGAAAAAAGAAGCCATTGATGCAAGAAACGACGCTGACTCTATGGTATTCCAGACAGAAAAGGCTTTGGAGGAAGTGGGAGATAAGATTTCCGCTGACGATAAGGCTAGTGTAGAAGCTGATCTGAACGCATTAAAGGAAGCTATTAACCGGGCTCCTATTGATCAGATGACAGATGCACAGGTAGATGACATTAAAGCTGGAAAAGAAAAACTGATGGCAAGCGCACAGGCTTTATTTGCAAAAGTTTACGAGCAGGCACAGGGCGCTCAGGGAGCAGGTCAGGGTTCTGATATGGGAGCAGGCCAGCAGGGCGGCGCAAATTATAATGATGATGTAGTTGACGGAGACTACAAAGAGGTATAAAATATAGAGAATTGCCTGATTGGCATTAGAATCCAGCAGAACCACTCTGCCGCCTTAATGGCGGCAGGATGGTTTCTGTTGGTTTTACAAGTAGGACTTATCCCTTGATCAGGGAAGGAGTGAAAGGTAGACTGACATGGCAGAAAGTAAAAGAGATTATTATGAAGTCCTGGGCGTATCAAAGGATGCAGACGATGCGGCCTTAAAAAAAGCATATCGTGCTTTGGCAAAAAAATACCATCCGGATGCCAACCCGGGAGATAAAGAAGCAGAAAAGAAATTTAAAGAAGCTTCAGAAGCGTACAGTGTGCTCAGCGATCCTCAGAAGCGTCAGCAGTATGACCAATTCGGCCATGCGGCCTTTGACGGAGGCGCCGGAGGCGGAGGCGGTTTCGGCGGCTTTGACTTTTCCGGCGCAGATATGGGAGATATTTTCGGAGACATTTTCGGGGATATTTTTGGAGGCGGAAGAAGCTCCAGAGCCAGAAGCAACGGCCCTATGAGGGGAGCCGATGTGCGTACCTCTGTAAGAATTACATTTGAGGAAGCTGTTTTTGGCTGTGAAAAGGAAGTGGAGATCAATTATAAAGAAGAGTGCGGCACTTGCCATGGAACAGGGGCAAAGCCGGGAACCTCGCCTCAGACTTGTCCAAAATGTAACGGCAAGGGTAAAATTATGTATACCCAGCAATCCTTTTTCGGAACTGTTCAGAATGTACAGACATGTCCGGACTGCGGCGGAACAGGAAAGGTTGTTAAGGAAAAATGTCCAGATTGTTATGGAACAGGCTATAAAACTGTTCGGAAGAAATTTAAATTTAGTATTCCAGCAGGAATTGACAACGGACGCTACAGGCGTTTAACAGGACTAGGTGAACCTGGAGTAAACGGCGGAGAAAGAGGAGATTTGCTGGTAGAGATTATTGTATCCAGCCATCCTATTTTTAAACGCCAGGATACCAGTATTTTCTCCACTGTGCCTATTTCCTTTACAAAAGCAGCCTTAGGAGGACCGATCCGCATAAAGACTGTAGACGGAGAAGTAGAATATGAGGTGAAGCCAGGCACACAGACAGATACCAGAGTCCGTTTAAAGGGCAAAGGCGTACCGTCTCTGAATTACAGAAACGTACGTGGAGATCACTATGTAACCTTAGTGGTGCAGGTGCCTGAAAGATTGACAGAGGCTCAGAAGGAGGCCCTTCGCAAGTTTGAGGACGCTATGGAGGGCGTAACAGTCAACGAAGAAAAGCATAAGAAAAAAGGGATTTTTAAGTGAAAATTTTAAGTAAAAGGGAAGCTGCTGCAAAGCTGAGATAATCAGCTCTGCAGCTTCCTTTTTGCTATGTATAGGAGAAAACTATGACAAGGGATATGACATCTGGAAATCCTGTGAAGTTAATTTTATATTTTATGATTCCCGTTTATCTGGGAAATATATTTCAGCAGTTTTATAACCTGGCGGATGCTGTAATTGCCGGCAAGTATTTAGGCGTGGATGCCCTGGCGGCAGTAGGCAGCACAGCCCCCTTAATTTTCCTGGTAATCGGCTGGCTGAACGGAATTACCAGCGGCTTTGCTATTATGATCGCTCAAAGCTTTGGCGCTGAGCGCTATGACCATATGCGTCATTATCTGGCTATGTCCTTCTATTTATGTATTGGCTTTGTAGTGTTAATGACAGCTGGACTTTTAGTGGGAAACGAGCCTATTCTTATTTTGATGAATACGCCAAAGGAACTGCTTCCCGACGTGGCAGGTTATATGAAGGTGATTTATGCAGGTTTATTTGTCACAGCAGCCTACAATGGACTGGCAGCCGTGCTGAGGGCTTTAGGCGACAGCAAATCGCCGTTATATTTTCTGGTTATATCTGCGCTGCTTAATGTAGTTTTAGATATTGTATTTATTGTAAACTTTCACATGGGAGTAGAAGGTTGCGCTTATGCCACTGTAATTGCCCAGGGCATTTCAGCTCTTTTGTGCCTGATATATATGATTAAAAAATTTAAATTCCTAAAAATGAACAGGGCAGAATGCAGATTTTCTTTATCTACAGCCGGACGGCTGTTAGCTTTGGGAATTCCCATGGGGCTGCAGTTTTCTATTACTGCTATAGGCACAATTATTGTGCAGGGAGCGGTAAATGTATTTGGAGCCGCATATATGGCCGGGTACTCGGCGGCAGGGAAAATTCAAAGTATTATTTCCACTATATTTGTGGCTTACGGCGCTACCATTGCCACCTTTGTGGGACAGAACATGGGAGCCGGGAAAATGGACAGAATCCATGGGGGGGTTAAAGCCACCCAGATTATGATTCTTATAACCAGCTTTATTGTTATGGGAATTACATATTTATTTGGAGGCCTTTTTGTAAAGGGATTTATTGACCCGGCAGAAGTAGAAGCCACTGAGTCAGCGATTATGTATTTTAAAGCTGTGGCCTGGTGTTATCCGTTTTTAGGAAGCATCTTCCTGTACAGAAATGCGCTTCAAGGCTTAGGCTACGGCCTGGTGCCTATGTTGGGAGGCGTTTTTGAGCTGGCAGCCAGAGCGTTAGTAATCGCATTAATTGCAGGCAGTATGGGATATCTGGGAGTGTGTCTGGCTGACCCTATGGCCTGGCTGGCGGCCTTAGTCCCCATTGTGCCTTATTACATCTGGAAAATGAAAACCGTAAAAACAGCATAATTCTTCTTCAAAGAGAGGCGGCCGTTAAATAATCAGAAGGTTCAGTGATTATTTAACGGCTGCCTTTTTTTGTTATTTTTTATGGGCTTGAATGTGTGGATATTGGCAGTTATTACTTTTATATTCCTGGAAAAGCTTGACATATTGTACATTATATACTATAATTCATTTTAATAATTAAATGAATTAATTATTTAAATGAATATAAAAATGGAGGAGATAAAATAAAACCAATGGAGGGTGTACTTTCAACAAGGGCCAGAGTTGTACCTGAATATTATGCCATGATTCCTGAAGAAGGGATTAGGAAGTCTGAACTTCCCTGGCTGGAAAGGTGCAAAGGCGCGGTAATGGTTTCTCCTAAGCTGGGAGCAGGCTTTACAGCATGGCATATAAAGGCGGAACAGGAAGGGAGAACAGCTAAGGACCTGGGAGGAGGGAAGGATACAGAGCTATTTTTATATGTAAAAAAAGGCTGTTTCACAGTAAAGGCAGGGGATATGGAAAAGGAGTTGGGAAAAGGTTCTTATGTTTACGCTCCTCCAGATGTAAAAATAAGCTTTCAAAGCAGTTCTTTAGGGGAAATATTTCTTTATAAAAAGCAATATATTCCTTTGGAAAATAAGAACCCCTGGCTGGTATGGGGAAACGCAGAAAAGCTTCCCTGGCACCCCTGCGACGGTATGGAAAATTTATTAAGCAAGGATCTGCTTCCCAGTGATAAGGCCTTTGATATTGGCTTCCACATATTGTTGTTTAAAAAAGGAGGAAGCCATAGCTTTGTGGAAACTCATCATCAGGAACATGGGGCTTTTGTACTTCAGGGGGAGGGAATGTATTTGCTGGACAGTATGTGGGGACCTGTAAAAGAAGGAGATTTTATATGGATGGGACCTTTTGTCCCCCAGGCCGCTTATGGAATCGGAACAGGAGAGTTTTCTTACTTATTTTCTAAAGATTGTAACAGAGATGTGATTTTACAATAAAAACAAGGAGAAGGGAGAGGGATTTTATGAAAAAAACTTGGAAACGAATTGTAACAGCAGGTCTTTGCACGGCAATGCTGCTTACAGGATGTGCAGGAGGAGGTCAGGAGAAAGAGAAGGCAGATACTGGAACGGAAACGCTGTCAAAAGAACAAGGGGAAACAGGTTCAGAAGAGGCAGAATATGGGGACGTAATCAGGGTGGCGATGGCAGCTGTCCCTGACTCTATGGACGTTCACTATCAAAGCGATCAGCTGGCAAGAATTATTGGCTACGGTATGATATGGGAATCCTTAATGACTATGACAGAGGAGTATATTCCAAAACCAGAACTGGCTGAAAGCTGTCAGGTAAATGAAGATTGTACAGAATATATTTATAACCTGAGAAAAGGGGTTATGTTTCACAATGGCCAGGAAATGAAGGCCGACGATGTAGTGGCTTCTATGAACAGATGGATTTTAGCCTACGGCAGCGCCGCAGAAATGGTTGGAGAATCCAGGTTTGAAAAGGTAGATGATTACACAGTAAAAATTACCCTGGAGAAACCGGCGTTATTTTTAAATGAATTAATTGCCGCCCAAAGCCAATGTTCTGCTATTATGCCTCAATCAGTGATTGATCATGCAGACGAGGGCACAGGATTTATAAAAGAGTATATTGGAACAGGGCCTTATACATTTGTAGAATGGGCTGACGGACAATATATTCAGTTAACAAGAAACGAAGAGTATCAGCCTTATGGAACTCCAGGGGAGGCCAGCGGATGGTGGGGATACAAAAACGCATACATAAAGGACGTTTATTTTGACTTTGTGCCTGACAATATTACAAGAGGCACAGGAGTGCTCACAGGAGAATATGATTTTGGATTCCAGTTGCCCTCTGACAATTATTCCATGTTTGACCAAAATCCGGATACGATTATTTATAAAGAAAACGCAGGTTCTGCTATGACTGTATTTAATAAAAAAGAGGGGCTGGGAACAAATCCTTTGATCAGAAAAGCTGTCCTATATGCAGTGGAGCCGGAGAATGTTATGCAGGCGGCATGGACCTCATCTGATTTTTATAGAATGGAATCCAGCTATATGAGCCAGGAGCAGGCCAACTGGTACAGCAAAGCAGGAGCAGAATGCTACAATGCCACTGATAAAGAAAAAGCCAAGGAGTATTTAAAAGAGGCAGGATATAATGGAGAAACCTTCCGCATTCTGGTAAACAGCGATCACAACTTTTTTACTGCCATGGCAGTTGTTTTAAAATCAGAGCTGGAAGCAGTGGGAATGAACGTAGAATTAAAAACCGTGGAGGCGGCTACATTCTTAAATCAGAGAAATGACTCTTCTATTTATGACGCATTTCTGGCCACCCCTATTCCTGTTTGCGTGCCTAGTATGCAGATTTATTTAAATCCGTCATGGCCTGGCTGGACGACAGATGAAAAAGTGCAGGAGTTAAACGGAAAAATTAACGCCTCTCTTTCTGTGGAGGAAGCAAAGACCTTCTGGGACCAGCTTCAGGAATATTGCTGGGTAGAAGCGCTTCCAGTAGTAAAGTACGGAGAGTTTTTTAACTACAGTGTTTCTACATCTAAAGTAAAAGATCTTGTATATTTTAACGGGCCGTATATTGGAAATGCAAAAATAGAAAAATAAGTAAGCCCGCTTTTGCAGAATGGGAGAAATTAAGTGAAAACATATATTTTAAAACGGCTTTTATCTATGATTCCTGTTTTTATAATTACTTCCGTCATTATTTTTTCTATTATCCATCTAACTCCCGGTGACCCGGCCAGAGTTATTTTGGGAGACAGGGCGGTGGAAGAAGAGGTTATAGCGCTGCAGGAACGGATGGGGCTTAATAAGCCCCTTCCAGTACAGTATGGGGATTGGGTAAAAGGAATTTTTCAGGGGAATTTAGGAGAATCCTTATTTATAGACAAACCTATGTGGGAAATTATTGCAGATCACATGAAGCCTACTTTATCTCTCACTATATATGCACTTTTAATTGCAGTGGGAATCGGCATTCCTTTTGGAATTTTGGCTGCCAGATACAGAGGCAGTCTTTTGGACCACGGAGTAACTTTAATATCCCTGTGTGGAATCAGCCTGCCTAATTTTGTGGCGGCATTACTTCTTATGCTGCTTTTGGCATTCAGGATTCATTTGTTTCCAGTAGCTGGTTATAAGGGAATAGATGAGGGAATAGGGCTTCATATAAGGTATTTAACTTTACCTGCTCTGGCCCTGGGATTTATTCATATGGCCTTAATTATGAGAATGACCAGATCCTCTGTGCTGGAGGTGTTAAACAGTGACTACGTAAAAATGGCCAGGGCCAAGGGAGTAGGGGAAGCTTCCATTATGGTAAAACACGCTTAAAAAAATGCTTTGCTTCCCATTATTACTGTAATTGGACAGACGGCGGTTACTCTTTTGGCAGGAGCTGTAGTGTGCGAGGCAATTTTTAATATTCCAGGTATTGGTCAGCTGGTGGTTACTTCAATAGAAAGAAGAGATTGCATGGTAATTCAGGCTGTTGTTCTGGTGATTGCCCTGATTAATATGCTGATGATGCTGGCTCTGGATATTTTATATGCAGTTATAGACCCTAGAATCAGACTAAGTTCCAGATAGGAGGGGAAGATAGCAGTGGGAAATAATAAAGCAGAACTGGAGCTGGAAAAAATAAATACAAACAGCATGAAGAAATTGAAAATTCAGCTGTACAAAGAACACAGACAGCTAAACCGCCAAAGACTTTTGAAAAACCAGAGAATAATAACCGGAGGGATTTTAACGGCAGCAGTGATTATTCTGGCAGCGGCGGCGCCCTTTCTTTTTCCCCAGGGACCGTATGTTATGGAGGTTGCAGACAGATTAAAACCCCCGTCAGCCGGACATCTTTTGGGTACGGATTCTGTAGGCAGAGATCTTTTGTGCCGTTTAGTGTACGGCGCCAGAGTATCTGTAGGCGTGGGGGCGGCGGTGGCCGTTATTACAATGGCAGCAGGCATGATTATGGGACTGTATGCAGGATACTACAAGGCAGTAGACCAGATTGTAATGAGAATCTGCGACAGCTTAAAATCCATCCCCTCTATTCTTTTAGCCATAGCTCTGTTGGCTATTATGGGTTCAGGAACCGGCAATGTAATTATAAGCGTAAGCATTGTATATGCGCCGGATGTAGCCAGAATCGCCAGGGCAGCTGTTTTATCAGCCAGAGAACAGACTTATATTGAAGCCTTAGAAGCTGTGGGAGCCGGCGCCAACAGAATTTTGTGGCTGAATATTGCCCCTAATATTTTGTCCTCCGTTATTATACAAGTTTCCTTTATTTTTGCAACAGCTATTGTAACAGAAGCCTCACTTAGCTTTTTAGGGGTGGGTGTGCCTGTGCCGGAGCCTAGCTGGGGAAATATTGTATATGAGGGAAAAACAGTAATGTTTCAGGCATGGTGGCTGGTGGCCTACCCCAGCTTATTTATTGCGGCCACAGTGCTGGGCCTAAATCTTTTAGGGGACGGTTTAAGAGATTTTCTGGATCCTCAGAACAGCTGACGGGAGGAAGGATCATGGACAAAAAAGATGTAATATTAGAAGTAAAAAATCTCTCTACTACTTTCCGGACTCAAAGAGGCAATTATAAAGCTGTAGACGGAGTAGATTTTCATGTAAAAAAAGGAGAAATACTGGGAATTGTAGGAGAGTCCGGTTGTGGAAAAAGTGTGACAGTACAATCTGTTATGCGGCTTTATGATGAAAAACAAACAGCAGTATACGGAGGCTGTGCTTTGCTGGAAGGGGAAAATTTATTTGATCTCCCTTTTAAGGACATGAGAAAAATCAGAGGCCCTAAAATTTCTATGGTATTTCAGGATGCATTAAGCGCGTTAAATCCCTTAATGAAAATAGGTCCCCAAATTGTAGAGGCAATATCCATTCATGGGGAGAAAAATAAAAAATCAGCTTATTTAAAGGCTGTAGATATTTTAAAGGCAGTAGGAATTCCCAGTCCGGAAAAGAGATTTTATCAATATCCCCATGAGATTTCCGGTGGAATGAGACAAAGGGTGATGATCGGGATCGCCCTGGCCTGCCGTCCTAAGCTATTAATAGCAGATGAACCGACCACGGCTTTAGACGTGACAATTCAGGCTCAGATTCTGGATTTAATGAAAGAATTAAATCAGGAAATGGAAATGGGAATTATATTAATTACCCATGATTTAGCAGTAGTTTCTAAGACATGTGAAAGAGTGCTGGTTATGTATTTAGGGCAGATTGTAGAGGAGGGGGAGGCGGGAAAACTATTTGCCTGTCCCAGCCATCCTTATACAGTCAGTTTAATGGAGTCTATTCCCCATATGGAAGGAGACAGAGGGAAAAGGCTAAATACCATTAAAGGAACAGTTCCTCTTTTAAGTCAAATTCCGTCAGGCTGCCGGTTTGCCCCCAGATGTCCCAGAGCCAGGGAAAAATGCAGGGAAAATATGCCTGGCCTTGCTGAAATTGGGGACGGTCAAAAAGTGAGATGCTGGTATCCAGTAAAGCCGGGGGAGGATTTAGTATGATAGAAAAAATGGGAGAGATGTCAGGACAAGCATTCAATCGTTCAGAGAAATATAAAATATTGGAAGCTTTACATATTAAAAAATATTTTCCTGTAAAGGACGCCCTGGGAAGAAAGTTAGGAGCAGTAAAAGCTGTAGATGATGTTTCTCTTTCATTGTATAAAGGGGAAACATACGGGCTGGTGGGGGAATCCGGATGCGGAAAATCTACTTTAGGCCGCAGTCTTCTCAGATTATTTCCCTTAACAGAGGGAGAAATTTGCCTGGAAGGTCAAAGTATTACTAATTTATCGTCTAAAGAAATCAGACCTTACAGGAAAAAAATGCAGATGATTTTTCAAGATCCCTACACCTCTTTAAATCCCAGAAAAACTGCAGGGGATATTTTGGAGGAGATTCTGAAAATACACGGGGAAAATAATCAGTCTGTAAGAATGGAAAAATGTTTGGAGATTTTAGAAAAAGTGGGTTTAAGGCCGGAGCATTATTATCGTTTTCCCCATGAGTTCTCAGGAGGTCAAAGGCAGAGAGTGGGAATTGCCAGAGCTCTTTTAGTAAATCCTGCTTTTATTATCTGTGACGAGCCTGTATCTGCACTAGATGTT
Organism: Lachnoclostridium edouardi; assembly: GCF_900240245.1. Taxonomy (GTDB): domain Bacteria; phylum Bacillota; class Clostridia; order Lachnospirales; family Lachnospiraceae; genus Lachnoclostridium_A; species Lachnoclostridium_A edouardi. The sequence goes on along the minus strand of NZ_OESQ01000001.1, from coordinate 739,858 downwards.
TCAATTCAGGCTCAGATTATTAACCTATTAAAGGATCTGCAGGCAGAAAAGAATCTGACCTATTTATTTGTATCCCACAATATGAGCGTAGTAAGATACATTTCTGACAGAGTGGGAGTAATGTACTTAGGACATCTGGTGGAAGAGGCAGATACTGACCAGCTGTTTTTAAATCCCCTTCACCCGTATACAAAAGCTTTGCTTTCCGCTGTTCCCTCTATTGACAAAGGTATGGAAAAAGATAGAGGAAGGATTCATTTAACAGGGGATATTCCTTCCCCCTTAAATCCTCCTTCAGGCTGTGTATTCCACACCAGATGTCCTTATGCAGATGAACGCTGCGCCAGGGAAGCGCCTGAGAATGTAAAAATGGGAAAAGGTCATTTTACTGCCTGTCACCTTTACGACCATTAAAAAAAATGGTAAAATAATGAACAAAATACCAGATGCGGGGAGCGAAAATGGAGATAAAAAAAGGAAGAAATTCTGACTATCTGCTGCAGGCCAACAGATCTTTAGTTTTACAGATTCTGGCCAGAAGCAATGTGTGCACCAGAGCCAGAATTGCTGAGGAGACAGGTTTAAAACAGGCTACAATCACAAATATTATTACAGAAATGATACAGCTTGGAGTAGTGCGGGAAGTAGGAATTGTAGAGGGAAGGCGGGGACGTAGGTCTATTGGAATTGAACTGGCTGCAGAAAAAATCCAGGTAATCGCCGTAAAGCTGGGACACATTTCTTATTCCGTAGGGTTATTTGACTTAAAAGGCAGAATGATAAGTGTAAAGGAAGGCAGATTTCAGTCCGGCGAAAATCCGGAGGTAGCTTTATCTAAAATAAAAGAGGAAGTGTGGGATCTGCTGAACAAAGATCAGGGGAAAATACATGGAATAGGCATAGCTGTTCCCGGCCCTTTCTTAAAAAAAGAGGGGACCATTGCTTTAATGACTCAATTTCCTGGATGGGGCAGTCTGAATTTAAATGAAGAGTTTCTAAAGGAATTTCCGGTGCCGGTATATATAGAGCACGGGGCCAACGCAGGGGCGCTTGCTGAGTGGAGATACGGAAAATACAGAAGAAATCAGGGAGTGCTTGTAAATTTCCTGGCAGGAGAGGGAATTGGGGCAGGAATTGTGGCCGACGGGCAGGTATTTGGAGGCAGCAGAGGAATAGCGGGAGAAGTGGGCCATATTTCTCTGGACATTCATGGGGAAAAGTGTGACTGCGGAAACAGAGGCTGTATGGAATTATACTGTTCGGCCCTTTCCTTTGTAAAAAATACAAGAAATATTCTGCCGGATTATCCTGAAAGCTGTTTAAACCAAATAGATCATTTTACTCATCTGGATATTTTTAAAGGGGCGGACAAAGGGGACGCTTTGTGCATCAAAATGGTGAAGCAGGCTGGATTTTATATAGGTTGCGGCATTGCGGCTGTAGTAAATATTTATGATCCAGATGTAATTGTAATCAGCGACGCCATGTCAAAAGGTGGGGCGCTGCTGCTGACGGAAATAAAAAAAACAGTCAAAGAGCGGATTTTAGATGTGTTATATGAGAAGATAATTATAGATTATACTGATTTTTCAGTAAATCAGATTTTATATGGGGCGGCGGTGGTGGCAATCGACCAGCTGTTAGGAGACCTTAAAGAGCTGCTTCAAAACTAAGTAAAAAAGAGAGTATTGCATATGAAATAAGTTTTGTTTATACTGGTTTTATACGAAATAGTAAGCTTACGGGAAAATAAAGAGGAAATCATATGCAAAAAAGAACTGGTACACCACGTCATTATATTTCAGCATTACTATGCGCCGGACTGTTGTCCCTGGCATGGACTTATCCCTCATTGGCTGCCAGAGAGAATATTCTGCCAAAATCACAGGTTAATCAGACTTTAGAAAATAAAAAGCAGGGCCCGGTGGAGAATCTGAAAGCAGAAATACGTTCTGTCTCCGCCGACGGGACGGCTGTCATCCACCTGTCATTTCCTGTTTTGCCTGAAGATGCCAGGGAGCTATATCTTTTTTACAGCACAGACAGAATTAAATATACAAAGGCGTATTGGAAGGAAGGAGATGAAAACGGGCATGTTACGGAAAATGAGAATTTTCTGGAACAGCATTATATTGAAAAGAGAGGGGATATCCAGTATCTTACATATTACTATGACAGCAAATTTGATGATGTATGGCTGAAAATTCAGGTGCTCGGCTCATCTATGGAGGGGATGTCAAATGTAGTAAAATGTACAATAGAGACAAGCGACATATCCGGCAATTTTGAGCAGGTATGGGAGGCAGACGACGAGATTTGCATTGATGAGTGGAACGGCAATAATAGCGGCAGCAGTTTTGGCGGTTATACAGGAGGCGGCAGCTCTTTAGGAACACAGCCAGAGGAAGAGTCAGGAGAGTCGGAAACAGAAAAATCAGGCTGGCCTGTGATTTTTTTCAGCGATAAAAAAAACCAGGCAGGTACATCTGGAAACAGCGGGAAAAAAGCTGTATATGATGAACCGGCTTTGCCAAAGCCAGAAAAGGCAGAGGAGCCAGGTGGGGAAGAGGTGAAGAGCCAGAAAGAGCCTCAGCTGGAAACAGAAATAGAAACAGAAGCTGCAGAAAAAATAGCGGGAACAGAAGAAATAGAAGAAACCCAGGAAGAGGCGTACTTGGAGGCCCAGCCGGAAAGTATGCCGGAGCAAATAGGGGAATCAGACCATATAGAGAAACAGGAGTCTAAGATGGAGCTTAATACAATATTGGTTTTTGGTGGAGCAGTTGTAATCGGTGTAATAGTGGGATCATATATAAAAAGAAGAAAAAAATAATAGTCAGAAAATTTAGAAAAATTATAAAATTAAATTGGGAAATATTATATAAAAATTTGAATAATTGCAATAAATTAATATAACTTCATTAATAACAAAAAACTATTAAAAACATCGCAAAAAGTATTGACAAAACAGAGGGACAGGGGTATAATAAAACCATCAAAAGAAAAGAGAAAAACAAATGAAAAAGAGAAGAGACATTAAATAAAAAAAGGAGGTACAGTCCACCAGCAACTATAATTTAGTTTCATTTATTTTTTAAAATAAATTGAAACAGGGGAAAACCAAAGTGAAAGAATGAAACAATACTATGACAGATTTCTATAGAAGAAAATGAAGTCAAAAAGTAATATTGATTGTATGACGAGAAAGTATGATTGATATGAAAAAGGCAAAAACCTATAGAGAAGACAAGATGAAAAAATCATAGAAATTCAAGTAGCAGAGGAATAGGAAAATTGAATACAGAAGAATTCGTACATAAGTAAAAGGCGAATCAATCAAAAATCCATAGAAAGGAAAAAAGTCCAATGGATGAGATAGTTTAAAGGCGAGTATCGAAAAAAGAAAATTCGGTACTCGCCTAAAATTTTGTGATTTCAGCTGTTAAAATATAACTGTCAGAAGCATCTTAAACTGTTCTTTTCCATAAACTGAATGGGGATGACGGGCGGGCATAACAATGGCCTGTCCTTCTGTCAGCTGAAAAACTTCATCGTCAATAGTAATGGTTCCTGCTCCGTCCAGGCACAGGACAAAGGCGTCACCCTGAGACTGGTGGGTACTGATTTCCTCGTCCTTATCAAAAGAAAATAAAGTCATGCTGACAGAGTCATTTTGAACCAGGGTTTTGCTGACTACCTGTCCCTTCATATAAGCGATCTGGTCTTTTAATACTAGTATCTGCTGTTTGTCAATGTTTTTTAAAAGATCTTTCATAATAAATTGTCTTTTTTTCTTCTGAAAAATGATACTACCAATGTATTATGTGTAAGATTGACTGTTGTAATCTATTATATTATAATGAGAAAAAATGTCTGTTGTCTTTACAACAAAGGGAAAAAATGAGGGGAAAATGAGCAGAAAAATATGGCTTCAGTCAAAATTATTTCAAGGTCTTACAGAGCAGGAGGCAGATAAGATTACAGGCTGTCTGCACGGGGAAAGGCGGACATTTGACCATGAGGAATATATATACAGAGCAGGGGACGAGGGCATCCGCTTAGGGTTAATTCTTGCCGGGTCTGTAAATATTACAAAAGATGATATTTGGGGAAACCATAAAATAATTGACAATATTGGTCAGGGACAAATCTTTGGTGAAGCATATGAGTGTATAAAGGGAGAGGCTTTGTTTGTAAATGTTCAGGCTGTTGGAAAAACAGAGGTTATGTTTCTGGATATGTGCAGAATGCTGGTCACATGCCAGGCTTCCTGTTTATTTCACCAAAAGTTAATTCAGAACTTGTTTTTCCTTATGGCAGACAGAAATTTAAAATTAATGAGAAAAATGGACTATTTAACACCTAAGTCTATTAGGGAAAGGATTCTGGCTTATTTATCTGACCAGGTAGTAAAAAATGGCCAGTATACTTTTGAAATTCCTTTTAACAGGCAGCAGATGGCTGATTATTTGTCAGTAGACCGAAGCGCGTTATCCAACGAGCTTTCTAAGATGAAGCAGGATGGTCTTATTGACTTTTATAAAAATAGTTTCTCAGTAAAAATCAATTATCAGGCAGCCCTTCCAGATTAAAGGGGGGAGTATATTCCTCCCTGGCGCTTGTTTTTTTCTGCATATATCCTTCTGTCAGCCCTGATTCCAGGGCAAAATCCACTACTTGATTATATTCATAGGAAGTAATTTTCCTGTTCAGCTCTGGAAATTGTTCCATAGGCCTGTAGGGCGTATACTGGCTCATTAGGCTGATGAGGAAGCTGTGGTCAGGCAGGAGAGAGGAAAGCATAGAAATAATTTTTTTAGAGTCCTCTTTGCAGCCTGGCAGAACCATATGGCGGACAATTACTCCTTTTTGAATTAAAGATATAGATTGGCCTTCTGAAACCTCCTGACGAAATACAGGTTTTCCTGTCTGGGAGATCATGGCTTCTATTGCCTTAAAGGCATGAAAAAAGTAGTCCGGAGCCTTGGAGTATTTAGCGGAGAGAGCAGAATCATAATATTTTAGGTCGGGAAGAAAAACATCTATGTATCCTTTCATTGCGTGAACTGCCTCAACTGATTCATACCCTCCGCAGTTGTAGACCACAGGAATCAGAAGGCGGTGGCGAATCAGGTCCAGCGCTGAAAGAAGGGATGGAAGGTAGTGGCTTCCTGTTACCAGGTTAATATTGTGGGCGCCTTGCTCCTGAAGATCCAGCATAATATCAGCCAGCTGTCTTACAGTTATGGTTTTTCCTGTAAGGTCCTGGCTGATAGAAGAATTTTGGCAAAAACAGCACTTTAAAGAGCAGCCGGAAAAGAATATGGTTCCGCTGCCTCGAATACCGCTGATACAAGGCTCCTCCCACATGTGAAGGGCCGCTCTGGCAGCTTTTATTTCATGGCTGCCGCCGCAGAACCCGACTTGCCCTGCCGTGCGGTTTACTTTGCAGTTTCTGGGACACAGATTACATGATTGGTAAGAAAGGGAAACATTCATATAAAGACTCCTTATAGAAACAGCGTCAAATATTGACAATTTTTCAAAATATTTGTAGAATATCTTACCATAAAATTAAAAAAAGAGGAAGCTTATGAAAAGGGAAAAAGTAATGGCTCTGGGATATGCATTTCCCAGAACAGTGCCGGTAATGGTTGGGTATTTATTTTTAGGAGCTGCTTACGGTATATTAATGGAAGTAAACGGCTATGGTATTTTTTGGTCTGCAGTGTGCAGCCTGGTGATTTATGCAGGAAGCCTGCAGTATTTAGGGGTGGAGCTGCTGGCTGCGGGAGTCAGCCCTGTATACGGTTTTTTAATGGCTTTAATGATTAATGCCCGTCACTTGTTTTACGGTATTTCTATGCTGGATAAGTACGGGGCTGTGAAAAAGTTTAAGCCCTATTTAATATTTGCTCTGACAGATGAAACATTTTCAGTACTTTGCGGGGAAGATGTGCCGAAAGGTATGGATAAGGAATGGGTTTATTTTTGGATAGCATTTTTAGACCAGTGTTATTGGGTGATTGGCACTATATTAGGCGCCATATTAGGAAGCTTGCTGACTTTTAACACAAGCGGGCTGGATTTTGCTTTGACTGCATTATTTGTAGTAATATTTACTGATCAGTGGAGAAACCGCCAGGGTCACTGGCCGGCGGCGGCAGGAGTGGCAGTGTCCTTAATTTGTCTTTTAATATTTGGAAGAGATCATTTTATTATACCGGCAATGGCTGGAATTGTAGTTTTGTTGGGAAGCAGACAGAAGGCTATGAAAATGAAGGGGGAGAAAGAGAATGATAAATGATGTAATATTAATTGGAGTTATGGCTTTGGCAACTGTAATTACAAGATTTCTGCCTTTTATTTTATTCCCTGCCGGAAAAAAAACGCCTGACTTTGTCAGCTTTTTAGGAAAAACACTGCCTTTTGCCACAATCGGACTGCTGGTGGTATATTGTTTAAAAGATCCTGTTATAAGGCTGAAGGATATGATGTTAGGCGCTGCAGAATTTCAGATTTCCGGTGCCGGGCTTCCGGAAGCTTTGGCAGTTGTTATTATAGCAGGGCTGCACTGGTGGAAAAAAAATTCCCTGCTCAGCATTGGAGCAGGGACAATTATATACATGGTATTGATTCAAAAAGTATTTTAAACTACGGCTCTGCCTTTCCACCGTCCGCCGCGGTAGCGGATAAAAAAGCAGATGGAGCGGATGCACCAATCTAAGACCATGGCCATCCAGACGCCGAATACTCCTAATCCCATGGTTTGACCGAAAATATAGCTGAAAATAATTCGGCAGATCCACATGGAAATAATAGATGCCAGCATACTGAACCTGACGTCTCCTGCCGCTCTAAGTGTGGCGGGAAGCGAGAAGGAAACAGGCCAGATTAAACAGGCGCATACGCTGTGGAAAAGAAGTATTTGAAAGGTTTCCTCCGCTGTTATGTCAGATAAATGATAAGCGTCTAAAATCAGAGGCAGAGAAATATCTATTATAATAACTGCCGCGAAAATACATAAATAAGCGATAATTAAAAGCTTTTTCGTATAATAGGCTACCTGCTCATAATCTCCTGCGCCAATGCATTGAGAGATTACTGTGGTGATAGCCAGGGACACCGCCATGCCAGGCAGAACGTGGAAACTGGCCACTACATTGGAAACAGCGTTGGCTGCAATGGCGTATGTGCCGAAGGAAGATACCAGGCTGAGAACAATAATTTTTCCCAGCTGAAACATACTGTTTTCCAGGCCGTTAGGGACGCCGATCTGCAGGATTTTGGAAACTGTATTTTTATGAAATTTGTAGCGGAGCTTAGGCGTTATATGAAGCGTTAAGGAGCTGTTGCACAGCAGAATAATAATTAATACTGCAGCTACCATTCGTGATACAAGGGTAGGAATGGCAACGCCCTCTGTCCCTCTGTGCAGGCCGTAAATCAGCAAGGCGTTTCCGGATACATTTACCAGATTCATAATAATAGAAACATTCATGGAAACCTTGGAATTGCCCATGGAGCGGAAAATAGCAGCTCCTGCATTGTACATGGCGATAAAGGGGATGGAGGCTGTTACAATTAAATAATATGTATTTGCATGTTCCATAACGTCAGGTTCGATTTTTCCAAATACAGTATGAAGTACAAATGGCCGGCACAGATACATAACCGCCATAATGACTGTAGCTGACAAAGTGATAAACCAAACCAGCTGGTCTGCCGCAAGGCAGGCCTTTTTTGGGCTGCCCTGACCTAAATATTGTCCTGCCACCACAGCCCCGCCTGTAGCTAGGGCGGCGAAAATATTAATTAATAAAAGCATAACACTGTCTACCAGAGAAACTCCGGAAACAGCGGATTCCCCTACAGTGGCAATCATAATAGAATCTGCCATGCCCACTAAAACAGCCAGCAGCTGTTCAACAATCAGGGGAATAATTAATGCTGCCAGGGCCTTATTATCAAAAAGGCGGGGCTGACTAACGGTTTCAGACAATGGTTTCATATGTACTCACTCCTTAAATTTAGGTCCTTATGTACTATACAGCGCGCACTGATAGTAAGGCTCCTCTTTGAGTCTGTGCCTCATTATAAACCCAAAGAGGAGAAGAGACAAGAAAAAATTAATTTTTCTTATTTTTTGGCGCTGCAGCCTGGGGCAGATAGGAATATAGCTCCTGGTAAGATTCCAGCTGACTTTCAGTTTCTGGAAGAGAGGGAATCAGACCGGTGCAGTCCATGCCTGTGCTGGCCTTCATGGAAATTGTTTCAGAATCCCGGATGTGATATTTGTCATCACTTTTGTTTTTACTTTTATTTTTCATGTTTTATCACCTCACAGTTAGTATGTGCAGGTTTCCGTGGAGGAAAAAAGCCAATATTTATATTTTTTAGTAAAATATTTATTTTTTGATTATTGATTTGTGGATAGACTGACACTATAATAGTATGGAATAGAATAGGGGTACTATTCAGATTGGAGAATTAACACATATGAATAATAACAGCAACCAAGATAACAACGGAGGAAAAATGCCGAGAAATGGCGGACAAACTATTATGATTTTAGTAGTGGCGGCCATTATCACATTTATATCCGCATATTTTATGAAAAATATGATTCTGGGCAGCTCTACAGAAGAATTGACCTATGACCGTTTCATCACCATGGTGGAAAGCGGACAGGTAGAGTCTGTAGTGGCAGGCAGCTCAGAGATTACGATTACGCCAAAGGGGGACGCTCAGGATTTCTCACCGTGGAAAAAGTATTATACTGTAAGGATGGAAAGCGACGATCAGCTGACAAAGCGTTTAGAGCCCTACGGCATTACTATGGAAAAAAGTAAGCAGAGCAACAGTCTTCTGCTGGAGATTGCCAGCTCCCTTCTGTGGTTTGGATTTATTGTATTCCTTATGAACATGATGATGCGCCGTATGGGCGGCGGAGGAATCATGGGCGTAGGAAAAAGCAACGCCAAGGTTTATGTTCAGAAGGAGACTGGTATTACATTTAAGGATGTGGCCGGGGAGGATGAGGCGAAGGAGTCTTTAACGGAGATTGTAGACTTCCTTCACAATCCTGCAAAGTATACAAAGATCGGCGCAAAGCTGCCTAAGGGAGCTCTTTTAGTAGGCCCTCCAGGTACAGGTAAAACTCTTTTAGCAAAGGCTGTAGCCGGGGAGGCTCAGGTGCCTTTCTACTCCTTGTCAGGTTCTGACTTTGTGGAAATGTTTGTAGGCGTAGGCGCTTCCCGTGTCCGGGATCTATTTAAGCAGGCTCAGGAATCTGCGCCGTGTATTATTTTTATTGATGAGATTGATGCCATCGGAAAAAGCCGTGATTCCCGTTTCGGCGGAGGCAATGATGAAAGGGAGCAGACTTTAAATCAGCTGCTTTCTGAGATGGACGGTTTTGATTCATCTAAAGGACTTTTGGTGCTGGGAGCTACTAACCGTCCGGAGATTCTGGATCCGGCTCTTTTAAGGCCAGGACGTTTTGACAGACGGGTAATTGTAGATAAGCCGGATTTAAAGGGACGAGTAAATATTTTAAAGGTACATTCAAAAGATGTGCTGTTAGATGAGACTGTGGATTTTGAGGAAATTGCTTTGGCCACTTCCGGAGCTGTGGGAGCAGATCTGGCAAATATGATGAACGAGGCCGCCATTATGGCTGTTAAGCACGGCAGGCAGGCAGTATCTCAGAAGGATTTGTTTGAGGCTGTGGAAGTAGTTTTGGTAGGTAAGGAGAAAAAGGACAGGATTCTCAGCAAAGAAGAAAGAAGAATTGTTTCCTACCACGAGGTAGGCCACGCTTTAGTCAGCGCTCTTCAAAAGGATTCGGAGCCGGTTCAGAAAATCACCATTGTTCCCCGCACCATGGGAGCTTTGGGATATGTCATGCATGTGCCGGAGGAAGAAAAGTACCTGAACACGAAGAAAGAGATTCACGCTATGCTGGTAGGTTTTTTGGCAGGCCGGGCGGCAGAGGAAATTGTGTTTGATACAGTGACTACAGGAGCGGCCAATGATATTGAGCAGGCAACAAGAGTTGCCAGAGCTATGGTAACTCAGTACGGCATGTCTGAGAAGTTCGGCCTTATGGGGCTGGAGACAAGAGAGAATCAATATCTTTCCGGCAGAGCGGTTTTAAACTGCGGCGACGCCACTGCAGCAGAAATCGACCAGGAGGTTATGAAGATTCTGAAGGAATCTTATGAAGAAGCAAAACGTCTCCTTTCTGAAAACAGGGAAGCTATGGATAAAATAGCGGAATTCCTTATTGAAAAAGAAACAATCACAGGAAAAGAGTTTATGAAGATCTTCCGCGAGGTAAAGGGTATTCCAGAGCCAGAGGAGGGCAAGGAAAAAGATCAGGAGAGAGTAAGCCTGTCTAAGGATATTGTAAAAGAGGATGAAGTTCCTGAGGATAAATAAGGGAAGCTGCCCCGTCTATGATTAATAATAGGTGGGGTAGTTTTTTTCCAAAGGAATATGCGCCCACTTGACGAATGCGCCGGAAGTCCTTTTTTATCCACTGATAAGTAGGATTTTTCCATTATTCATTGCCGCCAATATAAAGAATGGCATAAACATTATTTATCTGCGCTGGCATTGTTTCTAATATATCCCCATGGTAATATACAGCTACTTCATCACCAATATCGCCGCTAAAACTGCCGTCTTTTCTTTCAACATTTAGTGAAACTTTTATGCTTTTATAGCTTTCATATAATTTATCATCATTGTTTATGCTAATTACGATATAGTTTTCCTTTATTTGAGAAACAACGCCGCTTACGCATGGCTCATTATCGACAATATAATTTATATCCCTTTTGCAGCCAGATAATACAGATATACAGATGATAATAATTGCTGCTATTGTAAGTACATTTATTTTTTTCATAAAACACACTCCTCTGTATATTCAAGATTCAATTTAATTATACTCAAAAATGATGAACAATTCAATCACAGGGGAACAGCTTACCCGCGCTGGACAGGAATACCGATGGAAGCGGCACGACAGCCTGACAATCCAAGGGAACAAGTGGTACTGACGGCATACTTGTACTTAGGGGAAATACATGGAAACTTTGAGTATTTGAAGCAACGGTTTCTCAGAGAATGCCCGTCTGTGAAAGTTACAGAGCTGGAGGGAACTTATTTAGTTTGGCTGGATTTTAGCCAGATTTGTTCAAATCAGGAAGAAGTTATTGAACTTATTCAAAATAAATGTAAAATTGCTATGGATTTGGGAGGCTGGTTTGGCAGTGAAGGCGGAAATACATTTGCCCGCATGAACATTGCTACCTCCAGGGAGAACGTAAAAGAGGCATGTGACCGTATAATCAATGCTTTAAATAATTTTAAATAAAGTGATTTAGTATAGGAACAAAATGTAAGAGAGCTGCCGCATAAGGATGAACAAGTCATTATGCGGCAGTTTTTATGGGCAGTATATTTTTTTACGTTAAACAGACATTAATGTTGCAAAAAAAAACAGACGTTGTATAATTGTTGCATAACATGTTTTGCTATTAATGGGGGCAGTGAAAGGATGGACTGTTTATGATTCACATTTTATTTGTAGTTCCGTATCCTCAGTTGGAGCCGGTAGTTCAGGAGGTTTACAGAAACCATCCTATGCGTGATACGATAGATATTCAGTTTTGCGCCATGACAGTTGATATGGTGAAAAATTATCAGGTAGAAGATATGTACGACGTAATTGTAGGCAGAAACTTTACTTTGACAGAATTAAAGCGTCAGTATCCAGGCAGGCCGGTTATTGGAATTCCAGTGGCCAAGTATGATGTAGTAAGAGCAGTATGTGAGGCAAAGCTGCGGTACAGACCTGAGAAAATAGGTATTATTGGAAATTTTTACAGTAAAGAGGACGACGATTATATTGGAAAAATCGCAGGCTGCCAGTTGGAATATTATGCTGCCGAGACCAGGGAGGATTTAAGAGACTGCGTCAGACAGGCCAGGAGAGAAGGCTGCGACTGTTTATTGGGGGGATATTCTGCTTCTTTATATTTGCAGAAAGATCCTATTCATTTTGTTTTAATTCAGGCCAGCAAAGAAACAGTGGGAAAGGTATTTGACGAGGCCATCCATATTGCCCAGGGTATTCAGAGAGAGCAGGAGAGGGCGGAAATGTTTCGGACAATTGCTCAGACTGTTGCCAGAGGAATTATTTATGTGGGAAAAAACAGACAGGTGCAGCTGGCGAATAAGGAGGCGAAAAAATATTTTCCTAATTTAAAGGGAGATATTTTATCACAGGCTATCCCTATGATGAGCGGAGATCTGGAGACCTGCTTTGCCACAGGCGCAGAGCTGTTAAACCGGCTGATTCAGATTGATTCCCTTGCTATTTCTGCTAATTTTCTGCCTGTATCAGTAGATAAAAATATGTCGGGAGTTGTGATTGATTTTGAAAATGTATCAAAAATACAGCAGGTGGAAACTCAGATTCGACAGAAAATGAGCGAAAAAGGGCTTACTGCCAGGTATACGTTTCAGGATATTATTCACGAAAGTCAGATCATGGATCAGGTAATTGAAAATGCCAGGCGTTATGCGGGAGTATCCTCTAATGTGTTGATTGTAGGGGAAACAGGGACAGGAAAAGAGTTATTTGCCCAAAGCATTCATAATCAAAGCAGCAGAAAAAACAGTGGATTTGTGGCTGTAAACTGTGCGGCTCTGCCGGAGAATCTTCTGGAAAGCGAATTATTCGGGTATGAGGAGGGGGCTTTTACAGGGTCCAGAAAAGGCGGAAAAATGGGGCTTTTTGAGCTGGCCCACAGAGGAACCTTGTTTTTAGATGAAATATCAGAAATATCTATGTCTCTTCAAAGTAAGCTTTTAAGAGTGCTTCAGGAGAGGGAAGTGAGAAGAATCGGGGGAGACAGAGTTATTGCCATTGATGTGAGAATTATTGCAGCAACTAATAAAAATTTAAAAGAGCTGGTCAGGGAAGGGAAATTCAGAAAAGACCTTTTGTACCGTCTGGACGTTTTGAAAATCTATGTTCCGCCTTTAAGAAGAAGACGGCAGGATATTATGATTTTGCTTCATTATTATCTGGAAAAATGCAGTCAGGAATTTGGATGTGAGGTGCCTGTGCTTACGGACGAGGCGAAAAGGGCGGCTGAAAGCTATGAATTTGACGGAAATGTAAGAGAGCTGAGAAATGTGGCGGAGCGGCTTTGCGTAATATATCCAGGGATGAGATTGTCTGCCAGACAGATGGCCGATATGTTTTGCACAGATGATGTGGATGATAATGAGTGGGAGAAATCAGGAGATCCTGAGGAGGAACAGGTGATTGTACAGAGGGAGGAAAAGGAGAGGCAGTATATAGGAGAAATTTTAAGGAAAAACGGCTACAGCAGAAATGATACGGCAAGAGAGCTGGGGATAGACAGAAGTACGTTGTGGAGAAAAATGAAAAAATATGGTCTGTAGCGTTTTAGAATGAGTACAATAAAAAAGGGCATAATGCTTATAATGGAAGAGTCTGATTTGAGGCCGGTTATTTTCGCAGAGCCTTTAATCAGACTTTTTATATTCAGTGAAACTTTTTTTGTTCTGTAAACATCTAACACTATGAAAGGAGGCAATAGATATGGTTCAGACAGATAATGAGACAGCGATTAAAGAAATGCTGGTAAAGAATTACCAAAAGTATTACAAAATTGCCTATAGTTATGTTTATCAGGAGGCGGACGCACTAGATATAATACAGGAAAGCGCTTATAAAGCAATGCTGAAAAGTGAGCTTTTGAAAAGTTTGGAATATGCGGATACATGGATATGCAAAATTGTTATGAACGAGGCGTTACAGTTTTTGAGGAAAAAGAAAAAAGAATATGTAGGCCTGGACCAGACGGAGCAGGAGGCTGTGTGGCAGGAAGAAAATGATATAGACTTACAGAGGGCTCTGGGGCTTTTGTCAGAGGAAGAAAAAAACATTGTGATTATGAAGTATTTTGAGGAACAGAGAATATCTGATATTGCTCAGGTTATGGAGATGAAGCCGTCTACTGTAAAAACAAAGCTATACAGGGCCCTGGAAAAGCTGAAAAAACATTTAATGATAGGAGGAGAACAGTATGAAGTCTTTGGAGGACATGAAAAAAGAATATGATAATATTAAAATTCCAGATAATTTGCTGGCAGTAATAGAAGAGGGAACAAAGAGAGCGGAAAAGGAGAAAAAAAGTATGAAGATGAAAAAGACATTTCAGAAATTTGCAATCGGCGCAGCGGCTGCGGCAGCAGTATGCGTGATTTTACCTAATACAAATGCATCTATTGCATATGCAATGGGAGATATTCCGGTTATTGGAAATATTATAAAAATAGTAACATTCCGTGACTATCAGGTAAATGAAGAAAGATTTCAGGCTGATGTAAAAGTACCGGAGGTAGTAGTGGAGAACCAGACAGACGGGAACAACGAGCAGCTGGATAAAAGTGTAAAGGAAATTAATTTTGATATTCAGAAGACTACAGATGAATTAATTCAGGAGTTTGAAAAAGAAATGAATCAGTATGAACAGGGATATCAGGACCTGAACATTTCCAGCCAGGTAATCTGCGATACCGACAAATGGTTTTCATTAAAGCTGTCATTATACCAGGGAGCCGGAAGCGGATACCAGAGGCAGAAATACTATACTGTAGATAAAACTACAGGGAAAAGAGTGCAGCTGAAGGATTTGTTTAAAGGAGATGCAGATTATAAGACGGCGATCAGCAATGATATTAAACGCCAGATGCAGCAGCAGATGGATCAGGATGAAAACGTAGTTTACTGGCTGAATGATCCGGATATGAACGACGGAAACTTTACCAGCATAGCCGGCGATCAGGAATTCTATATAAATGAAAATGGCAATCTAGTGATTTCCTTTGATGAGTATGAAGTAGCCCCAGGATATATGGGAGCTGTAGAATTTGTAATAGATTCCGCAGCCATTGAAAATATTTTGGCTAAGTAAATTAGCAGGCGTTAAAAACTGCAGCCTGCTGCAGAAGCTGACAGAAACAAAATAACTGTTTTCTGGGCCTTTGCAGCAGGTTTATTTATTTTCATGAGCATTACTATTTTTTATTTCACAGCCTTCTCGGAAAATTCTGTAGTAACCAGCTGATCGTAGGGAACCCGGTCATTTAATTCTCCTGCTTCCTCCAGAATATTTTGAAGGAGATCAAAGCTTTCTTCCTGGAAAATAGTGTCGTTTTTCCACGTATCCTGGGACTTATATCTTTCTACAATGGCGGCAATGGTCTCTTCATCTGTTTCCGGAAACTGAGGTTTTATAACCTTGGCGATTTCCTTGGCGGAATGGGAATTTACATATTCCAGGCCTTTTTGAATAGCATTTGTAAAGCCCTGAATTACCTGCGGGTTATTCTCTATAAAGCTTTTCTGAGCAGAGTAGGCAGTGTAGGGAACATAACCGGAGTCTACTCCCAGGGAAGCCACTACAAATCCATTGCCCTCCAGCTCCAGACCTGTTGCAAATGGCTCAAATTCAATAGTATAATCAGCATCGCTGCTGGTAAAGGCTGCCGCTGTCAGACCGAAATCAATGTTCTGGTCAATAGTAAGATCTGATTTAGGATCAATGTTGTTTTTCTTTAAAATATACTCAAAAATCATCTGAGGCATCCCGCCGGCTCTTCCGCCTAAAACCTTAGTTCCTTTTAAATCCTGCCAGGAAAAATCCGGCTGTTTACTGCGGCTGACAAGAAAATTGCCGGCTCTTTGGGTCAGCTGGGCAAAGTTTACTGCAAAATCTGAGGAGCCCTCCTGATATACATAGATGCTGGCTTCAGATCCCATAAAGCCAATATCAGCGTCCCCGGAAATCAGAGCAGTCATTACTTTATCCGCTCCCGCCCCGTTTACTAAATTCAGATTAATACCCTCTTCTTCAAAATATCCCAGCTCAATCGCAGCGTACTGAGGGGCATAGAAAATGGAATGAGCCACTTCGCTGAGGGTGACAGAGGTCAGACCGTTTTTGTCAGAGGCGTTATTCTTTTGGCAGCCTGCCAATCCGGCAGGCACCAGAAGAAGGGAGAGAGTAAGGAGTCCTGAAGCAATACGGGACCATGTACAATTATTTTTTTTCATAAATTTCTCCTTTTATTTTCTGCATATTATATTGTATTAAAAGTATAGAAAATGGTGAGATAGAACTTTAAGAAAACTATAGATTTTGGTCACAGTTCGGACACAATCAAAAGGTAGAATAGAAAAAGAACGGAAAAAAGGAGAAGGCCGTGAAACAGAATCTAACAGAAGAGGAATACAGAAAGCTGATTCTCCCTTATGAGGAATGTTTGGACAATGTGGAAAGAAGAATAGAGATTCTTAACAATGATTATAAGCTGACGTGGAACAGGGAGCCAGTACACCATATTCAGAAAAGGATTAAGTCCAGACAAAGTATAGAGGAAAAGATAGTAAAAAAGGGGGGAGAGGCGACTATAGAGGATATCCAGAATTTATTAAGGGATATTGCAGGAATCAGAGTAATCTGTTATGACAAGGATGAAATAGGAAATTTGGCAAATCAGCTGAAAAAACAGAAGGATTTAGTGATTATTAAGGAAAGAGATTATATCAGCGAACCTAAGTCTAATGGCTACAGAAGCTATCATTTGGTGGTAGGAGTGCCCTTTTACCGGGTGGAGGAAATGGAGTATTTTCCGGTGGAGATTCAGATGAGAACTATGGCTATGGATATGTGGGCCAGCCTGGAGCACAGGAATTGTTATAAGAAAAAAGACGAGGAAAAAAAGGCCTGGGAGAAAAAGTTTCTGAAATATGCTAAAATGCTGAATCAAATAGAAGAGGAGATTGCATTTTCATCTGATTAATTGTAAACTATAGGAAAATATTTCTGTAGAAAAACCTGATTGGGCTATGGAGGATAGATGCAATGGATTATCAGATAATTGTACTGGATTTAGACGGCACGCTGACAAATAAGGATAAAATCATTACCCCAAAAACAAAAGAAGCTTTGATGAAGGCTCAGAAAATGGGGAAAAAGGTGGTGCTGGCCTCCGGACGTCCTACCAAGGGAGTTTCCGGTTTAATGGAAGAGCTGGAGCTCAGTAAATACGGCGGTTATATATTGTCCTATAACGGAGGGATGATTATAAACTCTTCTACTGGAGAGTGCGTGTTTTCCAGACTGCTGCTTGAGGAGGCCAATAAGAAAATTATTGGACTGGCCAGAGAGCACAGGGTTGACATTCTCACCTATCAGGGGAAAGAGATTATTGTGAATAATAAAGAATGTCCGTATGCAATTTTAGAATCTAAAATTAATGGAATGGAGCTTAAAGAGGTTCCGTTTATAGAGAATTATGTGGATTTTCCCGTACCTAAATTTATTATGATGGACGATGGAGATTACCTGGCTTTAGTGGAGCCTAGAGTTAAGGCTGCCCTTGGAAAAAATTTCAGCGTATATCGGTCAGAGCCCTTTTTCCTGGAGGTGCTGCCAAAGGGCATTGACAAGGCTCAGTCGCTGGCCCGGCTTTTGGAAATAATCGGGCTTACAAAGGAGCAGATGATTGCCTGCGGGGACGGATATAATGATTTATCTATGATTCAATACGCCGGTTTAGGCGTTGCTATGGCCAATGGGGTGCTGCCTGTGAGAAATGCAGCTGATTACATAACATTATCCAACAATGAAGATGGAATTGCCCATGTAGTAGAAAAGTTTATGTGCTGCACATAAGTGCCGGCAGACAGGCACTAAGTGCTCATAACAATAAAAAATGATGGACTTCATAACTTTAGTATGTTAAAATTCAAGATAGGGACAAAAAGCAACAGACAAAGGGGATTTTCACAATGAATAAAAAGATTAAGACAGAAGCTGTGGACCACTTGTTCCAGGCAATTTTAGCTTTAAAGGATTTAAATGAATGCTATACATTTTTTGAAGATGTTTGTACTGTAAATGAGCTACAGTCTCTTTCACAAAGGTACGAAGTGGCAAAGATGCTTAGGGAAGAGAAAACATATCTGGAGATAGCGGCTAAAACAGGGGCTTCCACAGCAACTATCAGCAGAGTAAATCGTTCTCTGAATTACGGAAACGACGGGTATGACATGATTTTTCAAAGATTAAAAGAAATGGAAGAAGATGAGTGAAAGGAATAGCTGAGCGCTATTCCTTTTTTAATTCATCAATGATTTTTTCTATCATCTGTTTCTTTAAATATACGTCGAACGCCAACTCGCTGATAAAGGAAAAAAGCTGAAGATAATCTCTGTTTTCCTGGTCGGCATCCTGAAAGGTATTCATGGCCTTTTCAAATTTTTGACAAACATCTTCCTTTAAATAAGCTCTCTGTTCCTGCTCCATGGAAAATACTTCTTTATAAATATCCGCCAGCTGAGGGGAGGAGGATTTATTGAAATATTTTTCTGTAATAGGGCGGAACAGCTGTTCAATATCAGTAATAGAAAGCAGATTTTTGTAATAGTAAATAAATATTAAAAGTAAAATGTGTTCTCTTGTATACTTTTTCTTTTCGGGAGGGGGAAGCAGATTATTCTTAGCATAATTATTAATCATGGTTTTTGTTAAAATCTTATCTTCTCCCGTACGTTTACACGGACCTAGATTGCTGTCCATAAAGGTCGTAACCTGATCCATATATAAGGGGATATTAGGAATATCTTCCGGCGTAACATAAGCTAACCGCTCCAGCCGGTCCAGGATATCCTGCAGTCGTTCATCATTTGTTTTCATTTTTTCACCTCTTACCTTATTATATAGTATTAAAAACTAGATGACAAGAGGAAAATTTTTTTGTCACTGAGTTTTTCCAATATCCAGGGAGGTTATGTACTGACAGGCGGTAAATACCTGATTGCATATAAAATCTGAAAGCTGATCTAAGGTAATAGACGGCGAATCAGAGCAGAACCATTCTTTATAGGAGGAGGCAATCTGAGCCATAATTACATTTAGATAAAACTGGAAGGTATTATAGTCAAGTGGCAAACGTTTAGAAAACATTTCATAAAAATATTCTTTTGTTCTTTCATTTATTTTAGTAAAAATTTCCGCGTCAATCCCGGAGCGGATCAGGATTCTGTATATATGTTCCTGGTCCTTCAGCCGTTTGGAAATGCTGGTGAAAAAGTGTCTGGGAGTTGTCATTTCTTCCAAAAAATCTTCTTCTTTTAACATGTCAAAAACTGATTCAGATAACTCGTCTTCAATATCCGCCAATACTTCCTGAAGACTGGAGTAGTGATTATAAAAGGTTTTTCTGTTAATGTCAGCATTTTCAGCTAACTGGCTGATGGAGATGTTGGAAAGCGGCTGTTCTGCCAGCATCAACAGAAGGGCATTTTTTATGGAATCCATTGTTTTCCGGCAGCGCCGGTCCTGCTTTTTTTTCTCAATAGTCTGGTTCATGTAACATATTCTCCTTTTTTGTGCAATAAGTAACATTTGTTGAAAAATTTGCCCATTGTATTTCTCTGCTGCTTTTTATATTATAATATACAAAAGTATAAAAATCAACAAGTGAGTAATAAAATACCTTGGGAGGGCATCATGGGAAACAAAAAAAATGCAGTTGACAGATTAATAGATATTGTTGTCAACCAGAGAAAGAGGATTGAGAAATTCTTTCTTGTGGGCGTTATTTTTTCAGCCGTGCTCAGTCTTTTGGTAGAAACAAATTATGATTTGACAGAGTATCTTCCAGACTGGGCGCCAGTAGAGCAGGGAATTCAGGTAATGGAAGAACATTTTGGATACCCTGGAAGCGCCAGACTGATGATTGACGACGTTACAGTATATCAGGCGAAGGATTATAAAAAACAGATAGAGAAAATTGACGGAGTAGATACAGTCAGCTGGATGGACAGCACTGTTTCTATTTATGAATCAGAGGCTTTTCTGGCAGAACAGGACATAGAAGATTATTATAAAGACGGCCATGCAGTTATGGACATTTTGTTTGACGAGGGAGATTCCAGTTTAAGAACATATGACGCCATTGACAGTATCAGACAGCTTTTAGGGGAGAAGGGGCACTTGTCAGGCCCTGCTTTAGATAATAAAACGCTGGAAGACAGTCTTTCAGGAGAAATGCCTAAAATTATGGCCTTTGCTGTGGTGGCAATTTTGCTGATTCTTACCCTTACTACTACTTCCTGGTTTGAGCCCTTTTTATTTTTAACAACCATGGGGATTGCGATTGTGCTGAATATGGGCAGCAATCTGATTTTTGGCAGTATATCATTTTTGTCAGCCAGCGTGTCAGCTGTGCTTCAGCTGGCTGTGGCAATGGATTACTCAATTTTTTTGTTACATACGTTTATTAAGAAAAAGGAGGAGGGGCTGGGGGTAGAAGAAGCTATGAAGGAAGCCCTCCACATTGCCGTGCCCTCTATTTTGGCCAGCGGAGTAACTACAATTATTGGATTTGTAGCTTTGGCGCTGATGAAATTTACTATTGGTAAAGATATGGGATTTGTGCTGGCAAAGGGAATTATATGGAGCATACTTACGGTTTTGCTTTTAATGCCAGCCTTAATTCTTCGCTTTCATAAGCTGATAGAAAAAACGCAGCATAAACCATTTTTTCCGTCCACAGGGAAATTTTCTCAGCTGCTGTTTAAAATTCGTCACGTAGTGGCAGTGATTGCTTTAATTATTTTAATTCCCTGCTATACAGCCCAGAATATGAATGACTTTCTGTATGGAACAGCTTCTATGGGTTCAGGGGAGGGGACGAAAAGCTACGAGGATAATCTGCTGACAAATGAAATATTTGGAGAAAGCAATATGGCGGTAGTCATTGTTCCAAATAAAAGTATTGTTACAGAGGGAAAATTGGCTGATAAGTTAGAAGAGCTTCCCTTTGTGAAAAGCGTAACCTCATTAGCCGGCACATTGCCTCCTGGAATACCAGAAGATTTTTTGCCTGAAAATCTTACCTCTCAGCTTCATGAGGGGGGCTATGCCAGACTGGTGGTGATTGTAAAAAGCGACTCAGAAAGCGATTATGCATATAGCTGTATGGAGCAGATTAAGGCAATTACCAGGGAATATTATCCAGATGAAAGCTATTATGTAGGTACTACTCCTGCAACTCAGGATATGGAACAGATTATTACTGAGGATTATGGAATTGTAAATGGGATTTCTATATTGGGAGTAGCCCTTGTAATTCTTGTGAGCTTTTCCTCAGTTTCAGCTGTGATTGCTGTGATGATTCCTATTGAACTGGCGATTTTTATTAATATGGCCCTTCCATATTTATATGGTCAGCAGATGGTATTTTTAGGATATTTAATGGTCAGCAGTATGCAGCTGGGCGCTACGGTGGATTACTCTATTTTAATGACAAATACTTATGTATCAGTGAGGGCTGAGGAGCCGGACAAGAAGAAAGCGGCTTTAAAGGCTATGTCACAGTGTATCATGTCTATTTTAACATCAGGAACTGTGCTGGCTGTAGCCGGATATGGAGTTTATCACCTGTCCTCAGTGGCGGCCATAGCCACATTGGGACAGTTAATTGGAAGAGGAGGCATTTTTGGAATGACCCTGGTGCTTACCCTTCTGCCTTGGCTGCTGTGCGTATTTGACAAGGGAATTATGAATGGACAGAGGAAAAAGGCAGCGAGAAAAAGGAAGGAGAAGAAAGGAGTCTGACTATGAGAAGAGGAAGAAAATTGACATCACAGGCAGCGGCATTTTTGCTGGCCGCAGTAATGGCGGCTCCATGTATGACATTTCCGGCTTATGCCAAAGAACAGGAGACAGAGGTGCCTGTGACAGTGGATGAGACGGCTTATATTTTACTGAATTATGATGGAAGCGTAAAAGATACCAGTATTGTAAAGGCCTGCGATTTAAATGGAAATATGCAGTTTAGGGATTTTGGTTATTACAGCAGTATAAAAAATATGACTACTGACGACCAGCCTACGGCAGAAAACGGTCAGGTGCAGTGGAACTTTGACCAGACGCCGCCCAGAAGATTTTACTATGAGGTAAAGCCGGAGGGGACGTTTTTAAATGTGCCGTGGAATGTAAAGGTTAGTTATAAACTGAACGGAGTGCCTACGGCTCCGGAAAATCTGGCCGGCGCTTCCGGGCTGGTTGCTGTGGACGTAGATGTGATTCCCAATCCGGGGGCTGACCCTTATTTTAAAAATAATTTTATATTAACAGCAGCAATGATCTCTGATACAGAGAAGGATTTAAGCTTTTCTGCCCCGGGAGCCCAGTTTCAGACAGGAGGATCTTATCAGGCCGGAGTATTTGCAGCTCTTCCAGGGAAGGAAGAACATTTTCACTATGAAATCGGCACGGAAAGCTTTGAAAATACAGGGGTAATTTTCGCCATGATGCCTGTTACCTTAAATCAGCTGGATAGCCTGGCTGATATTAGGGAGCACAAGGAGAATTTGGAGGCGGCTGCAAATGCTACAGATGAGATTTTAGATGATATGCTGGAAATGATGGGAGATATGTCCCAGGATACAAAGACAACGATTGCAGGCTTAGATCAGTTAAATAAGGCCAGGGAGGAAATACACAGCTTCCGGGGAGAGACAGACAGGGATATGGAGGAAATGAAGGCTTCTCTTCAAAGACTGGAGGCCACAATGAATGAATTTGCTGCAGTGACCGGAGATACGAAACTGTCGGAGGCAGTGAAAAAGCTGGGCAACGGCTTGGAGGATATTTCAGGGGCGGCAGACAGTATTACCGGAAAACTGGAAACTATGGTGGACGCCATGGAAGGGATAGAGGATATAGTAAACGATATAGGAGACATGACGGACATAGAGGGAAAAGAGCAGCTGATTGAACAGCTGAGACAGCAGCTGAAACAACTGGAAGGTTCCCTTGGAGACGAGGGTCTTGACGGAATGATGGCCCAGCTGGAAACATGGATTCAAATGCTGGAGAACATGGGGCTGGTAGACGGAAATTTAATCCCTGATCTGGCCACCAGCTCAGAGGCAGACCTTCCGATTTTAGACCTGGACACAGTTGAACAGTACGCAGGAATTTTAGAGGATATGGCTGATTCTATGATTTATGAAATTAAGCGAATGACAAACTCTGTTTCCAGAATTGTGGATAAGGGGGAGGATTTAGTAGATGGACTGGATGTAATTGCAGACGGCACTTACGATATTTCGGACCAGCTGGACAGCATTTTAAAAACAACGTCTGATACTTTAATTGATACCTCCAACACATTGGGAAATATGCGTACTATGTTAGATACTATGGACCGTATGCTGGACGCTTGTTCTGAAGATTTAAATTCCGGCACGAAAACTACTTTGGACGGGGTTACAGGAATGTTAAAGCAGCTGACAAAAACCTTAGATAAATCAGAAGAATTAAAGGAAAATAAAAATATTATTTCTGATGTAATCAGGGATGAGTGGCATAGAATGGATGAAGATTTTCAGCTGCTGGACATTGACACTCAGGCTGAAAAAATATCGTTTACGTCCATAAGAAATCCAGAGCCAAGAAGTCTGCAGATTATAATGAGAACAAAGGAGATTTCTCTGGATGATAAGGATACAGATGGGGCAGAAGGCTTGGCCGCAGCTTCCTCAGCAGCCTTAGAACAGGGCAGACCCGATACATTTTGGGGAAGATTAATGGCTATATT
The DNA here is from genome assembly GCF_900240245.1 of Lachnoclostridium edouardi. Classification (GTDB taxonomy): domain Bacteria; phylum Bacillota; class Clostridia; order Lachnospirales; family Lachnospiraceae; genus Lachnoclostridium_A; species Lachnoclostridium_A edouardi. The sequence goes on along the minus strand of NZ_OESQ01000001.1, from coordinate 716,125 downwards.
TGACGCAATTCTAAATTTCTTAAAAGGAATTTTTTAGAGGAGGTGGCAGTTCATGGATTGTAAATTAAAACATTTAAAAAATGTGTGGAAAAAAGCGGCAGTAAGCCTGATTTTCTGTGTGACGGCAGCCACAACAGTCTGGGGTTCCAACGGAAAAATATCTAAAATTCAGCTGCACGTTGCAGACCAGGCGGAGGAAGGAACAACCAGCCGTCCCCTAAATGTATTTGCGCCGGAGAACGCTGTATATGAAGTAACAGATGTAATTTATGAGGACGATTCTGTTTATGAGGATGAAAATGAAAATCTTCAGATAGATGAAACAGAATACAGACTTGGAGATTATATTAGATTCCGCATTGTGCTGTCACCTGCAAAGGACGGCAGATATTTTAATGAAAACAGAGATGACAGAAGTTTTACAATTACCACAGATTTTTCAGAAACCACAGTTCTTAATTCTGACGTCAATGAGGACGGTCAGCTGGTTGTGAGAGTAAAGTACGGTCCTGTAGTTTACAGATTGCAGACTCCTGAAAATGTAGCTTTCAGCCAGGCTGACAGCAAAATTCTTACATGGAATGAGGTGCCGGAGGCCAGTGGCTATGAGGTGCAGCTGATGAAAGGGGATCAGGTAATTAAAACCATTACTACAGGGAGAGTTGCCAGCTGCAATATAGGGGGAGCTGGCACAGAAGGTATAGACGGAAGCTGCTATGCCAGGGTGAAAGCCGTACCTGTAGGCACAGCCCAAAAAAGGTATTTATATGAAAGCGGCTACGGAGTTACCTCCACTGCAATAGACGGCTCTTCTCTGGGAACGCAGGGGCAGTGGGTAAACGACCAGGGCACATGGAGATACCGCCTGCCGGACAACAGATATTACAGGGACGGATGGCTGGAGGTGGATGGCAGCTGGTATTATTTTGATAAAACTACGGCGGCTATGCAGACAGGGTGGATTTACACGGAAGATGGAAAATGGTATTTTCTGGAGGAAAGTGGCAGATGGAATCCGGATGCGTAGGCTGAAATTATGTGTTGTCAAGGAGAAGGAGGTTTAGTATAATATTCATTAAACCAATTACATAGTGAGGTAACATAAATGAGTATATACGATTCTCTGAATCAAAGCCAGAAGGAAGCGGTCTTTAAAACAGAAGGACCGCTTCTTGTGCTGGCAGGAGCAGGATCTGGAAAAACCAGGGTTCTCACCCATAGGGTAGCGTACCTGATCGAGGAAAAAGGGGTAAATCCGTGGAATATTATGGCCATTACTTTTACAAATAAAGCGGCGGGAGAAATGAGAGAGCGTGTGGACAAGCTGGTGTCTTTTGGGGCGGAAAGCATTTGGGTCAGCACCTTCCACTCTTCCTGCGTGCGTATTCTGCGCAGACATATTGAAAGCCTGGGATATTCCACAAATTTTACTATTTACGATACAGATGACCAAAGAACGCTGATGAAGCAGGTATTTAAAACCCTGGACATAGATCCAAAGCTTTATAAAGAGCGGGTGATTTTAGGACAGATTTCATCTGCCAAGGATCTTCTGATTTCTCCTGCTCAATTTGAGCTGGAAGCAGGAGGCGATTTCCGTCAGAAAAAAATTGCAGCCATTTATAAAGAGTATCAAGATCAGCTGAAGAAAAACAATGCTTTGGATTTTGATGATTTAATTGTAAAAACCGTGGAATTATTGGAGAATAATCAGGATGTCAAGGAGTATTATCAGGAACGGTTCCGGTATGTGATGGTAGACGAATACCAGGACACAAACTATGCTCAGTTTCGTTTGGTAAGCCTGCTGGCCGGAAAATACAAAAATCTTTGCGTAGTGGGAGACGACGACCAGTCTATTTACAAATTCAGAGGGGCTGATATAGAAAATATTTTGAATTTTGAAAAGCTGTTTCCAGGAGCAGAGGTGATTAAGCTGGAGCAGAATTATCGCTCTACTCAAAATATTCTAAATGCAGCCAATGAAGTAATCCGCCACAACAGAGGAAGAAAAGATAAGACCTTGTGGACCGCCAATGAAGAAGGAGATCTGGTGCGTTTTCGGCAGTACGACCAGGCCGGGGAGGAAGCAGAGGCTATTGCCAGAGATATAAGCGCCAGAGGGGGAGAGTACAGGGAGACGGCAGTGCTGTACAGGACTAACGCTCAATCCCGTCTTTTGGAGGAAGAATGCATTGCCTGCAACATCCCTTATCGTATGGTGGGGGGAGTAAACTTTTATCAGAGAAAAGAAATTAAAGATATTCTGGCTTACTTAAAAACCATTGCCAACGGTCAGGACGATTTATCTGTATTAAGAGTCATTAACGTGCCTAAAAGGGGAATTGGGGCTACGTCTGTAGGAAAGGTGGCCGCCTTTGCCTCAGAGCACGGTTTAAGTATGTATCAGGCGTTTTCCAGAGTAAAAGCAGTTCCGTCTATAGGAAAGGCGGCTGACAAGATTCAAGGCTTTGTAGATTTAATAGAAGGTTTCCGTTCTCGTATGGAAGAGGACGACACTTACACAATCAAGGCATTAATTGAGGATGTGATGGAGTTTACAGGATATAAAAAGGAATTAGAGGCAGAGGGGGAGATCGAGGCCCAGACGCGTTTAGAAAATATTGAAGAATTAATTAATAAAGCTGTCAGCTATACAAATGAAAGCCAAGATCCTTCTTTAGGAGAGTTTCTGGAGGAGGTAGCTCTTGTTGCAGATGTAGACAGAATGGATGATTCAGAGGAAAGAGTTACATTGATGACTTTGCACAGCGCAAAGGGACTGGAATTTAATTATGTTTATTTAAGCGGTATGGAGGACGGCCTGTTTCCAAGTATGATGGCCATTATGTCAGATGACAAGGAGGCGGTGGAGGAGGAGCGCAGACTTTGCTATGTGGGAATCACCAGAGCTAAAAAACAGCTTATGATGACAGGGGCCAGACAGAGAATGGTAAACGGTGAAACAAGATACAGTAAGGTCAGCAGGTTTATTGAAGAAATCCCGGAGACACTTTTAGACGTGGAAAAGCTGGAACCAAGGCTTTCAAGAAGCAGCGGCGGCGAAGGGGGAAATTGGTCTAATTCTAATTCCTGGTCAGCGGGAAAGGCTGCCTCCGGCGGCTTTGGAGTAAAGTCCAGCGCTTACGCCTCGAAAACTTCCTCCTTTTCTTCCGGGGCAGCTCCTGGATTTGGAAAGACCTTTACTGTTTCTAAGCCTGCAGCTTTGGATTATAAAGAGGGAGACAGGGTGCGCCACATAAAGTTTGGCGAAGGCACGGTAAAGAAAATTCAGGATGGAGCCAAGGACTTTGAGGTGACTGTAGAATTTGACACAGCCGGCGTCAAGAAGATGTTTGCTTCTTTTGCAAAATTAAAAAAACTGACATAATTCAGGAAAAATTAAATAAAATAAGATAGTAAAAGCTATACATTTATGATATACTATCAGTAAATGTTAATCCGCTAAAGAAAGGATGTGCAGTTTATGAACAGGTTTGATATGATGGGAAGAGAAGCACTTAACAGATTTGATAACATGGGAAAAGAGGCGATGAGTAAGGTGGAAGAGATCGTAAATTCAACAAAGCTGAATGAATTTTTACGCCGCAAGGATGAAGAAGAAAAAAAGAAAAATTGTATTTTATGGATATTGGCAATTATCGGCGTAGTAGCAGCTGTAGCAGCCATTGCCTATGGAGTTTACCGTTTCTTTACTCCAGACTATCTGGAAGATTTTGAAGACGATTTCGATGATGATTTCGACGACGATTTTTTCGATGACGAGGACGATAAAGACGAGAAGTAATGATTAAAAGGTTAAGCGCTGATTAAGCAAAAGGGGTCGTTGTGGTTTCCTGATAGATTCTGCAACGGCCTTTTTATGGTTTTCAGAATACGGAAATAACAGGGCAAAGTCGTTTTCTTTGTCTGATTTTTATAGAGCGTGGAATTCTATCAACAAATAATAAAAAGGAGAAGATTATGAAAAAGGGAAATCAGTATGAAGGTATTATTTATAAAATAGAATTTCCTAATAAGGGAATTATGATAATAGAGGAAGAATCAGGAAAAACAGAACGGCTGATGATTAAAAATGCACTTCCTGGGCAAAGGGTTCGTGCTGTTGTTACAAAAAGAAGAAAAGGGAAAAGCGAGGGACGGATTCTGGAGATTTTAGAAAAATCTCCTGCAGAGATGGACGGCGGATACTGTGCACATTTTGGAATTTGCGGCGGCTGCCTTTATCAAAGCATTCCATATGAGGAGCAACTGAAAATAAAAGAAGGGCAGGTAAAAGCACTTTTAGATAATGTGTGCAGCAATTACGTATTTGACGGAATTAAAGCCAGTCCTATGATAGACGGATATAGAAACAAAATGGAATATTCCTTTGGAGATGAATATAAGGACGGCCCTCTTTGCCTGGGGATGCATAAAAGAGGCAGTTTTTATGATGTAGTTACAGTGGAGGACTGCAGGATTGTCCACCCGGATTTTACAAAGGTCCTTTTGGCTACAAAGGATTTCTTCGCCCAGACGAAAACTGGATTTTATAAGAAAATGCAGCGTACAGGATACCTTCGCCATCTGTTAGTGCGCAGGGCTGTAAAAACAGGGGAGATCCTGGTGGCCCTTGTCACTACTACCCAGCTGGACGCTTTCTCAGAGACTTTCCCTGTGGGGGAGGAAAAAAACATGGAAGATTGTGAAAGAGAGCTATTAAATCAGTGGAAGGAAAAAATCACGCAGCTGCCTTTAGAGGGAAAGTTAGCAGGTATTTTACATACAAAAAACGACAGTCTGGCAGATGTAGTGCAGGATGACGGCACGGAGATTCTTTATGGCCAGGATTATTTTTATGAGGAATTATTAGGCTTAAAATTCCAGATTTCCCCATTTTCATTTTTCCAGACAAATTCTCTGGGGGCAGAAGTGCTGTATGAAACTGCCAGAAATTATATTGGGGAAACTAAGGACAAGATAGTCTTTGACTTATACAGCGGAACAGGCACCATTGCCCAGATTGCGGCTCCAGTGGCAAAAAAGGTAGTTGGGGTGGAAATTATAGAGGAGGCGGTAGAAGCTGCCAGAATGAACGCCAGACGAAACGGGCTGGAGAACTGTGAATTTGTTGCCGGGGACGTTTTAAAGGTAATTGAAGACCTGCAGGACAAGCCGGATTTGATTATCCTGGACCCGCCCAGAGACGGAGTTCACCCCAAAGCCCTGGGAAAGATTATTGATTTTGGAGTAGAGAAAATGGTTTACGTCTCATGCAAGCCTACCAGCCTGGCCAGGGATTTGGTGCTGCTTCAGGAGAGGGGATATAAGGTAGAACGTGTTTGCTGCGTGGATATGTTCCCTGGGACGGCGAATGTAGAGACTGTGTGCCTTTTAACCCGCATAAAATAAGGATTTATGCGAGATTTAATAGCTGAAAATGTGGTAGCTGACAACCATTTGACAACGCTTTTTTGAGATGTTGTCAAATGGAAGCTGCTTTTTCAAAAATATCTACGCTGCGGTTTGCCATGGTTTCTGTGGTGTGAGTGTAAATCTGAAGAGTGGTACTGACGTCAGAGTGGCCAAGGCGCGCCTGGACATCCTTTATGTCAGCACCGTTCTCAATGAGCGTGGTTGCATGGGTATGCCGCAGGGAATGGTAGTCAAAGGCCAGCTTCAGTTCGTGGTGGATCACTCTGCTGCAATACTTAAAGGAATCCGTGCTGACATACTCTCCGTTTTCGCGAACACAGACCATTTCTATACGCGTTAAGGTACACTCAATGCTCTTTTCGATCGGAATGATCCGGTAAATGGTATTTCCCTTCTCGTCCGTTTCTGGTTTTAGATAATGCTCTGTATAATATTCTCCATACAACAGACGGTTTTTCTTTTGCTGCGTTTTTGCGTGTCTCAGGGCAGTATATAGGGTTTCTCCGAACTTGACTGTCCGGACAGAACTTTCCGTTTTAGTCGTTCCAAAATACCAGGCTGACTTTTCCTCTTTTTTTCCTTTCTGCTCCAGGACTTTTCGCACGTCTACGCCGTAGTTGCGTTTCAGAACAGTTTTATTTACAGACAGTTCCCGTTTTTCAAGATCGATATCTTCCCAGGTCAGTGCAAAGGCCTCGGAGATCCGGAGGCCGGTATAGTAGCCGATCAGGAGAGGAATGTGAAAATGGCTCCCTTCCGGGAAACGTTCCAGAATCCTGCTGAAATCGTCCGGCCGGATCACGATCCGTCCCGCTGCTTTTTTCTCAAACTTTGGCGTTTTCACACGGGTACATGGATTTTCTCTCACATATCCCAGCGGTTCTATAGCGTATTCATAGGCGGCAGACAGGACAGACAAGACGCCTACTACAGAGGTGAACTGCACCCTTGACAGCCCGCTCCCGGCTGTACGAAAAAACAGGCGGCGACGGGGGATATATACCACCAGAGCCATGATGCGGAGGGCAGAGCCCTCGGGACAAAATGGTATGCTCCCAATAAGGCAGACAAGAAAATAATATAAGGAGGGAGCATAGATGGGGAAACGAAAAGAGTTTAGGCTCGAGGAAAAAGTCTCGCTGGTAGAGGAATGCCTTGCAGGCCGGTTGCGAATGCGGGANTTTGGTATGCTCCCAATAAGGCAGACAAGAAAATAATATAAGGAGGGAGCATAGATGGGGAAACGAAAAGAGTTTAGGCTCGAGGAAAAAGTCTCGCTGGTAGAGGAATGCCTTGCAGGCCGGTTGCGAATGCGGGATGCGGCGCGGCGGGCCGGAGTGGGGCACTCTACTATGGAGAGCTGGATCAGCCGGTACCGTTCGGAGGGAATCTCGGCACTGGCGGAGGACGGGAACCGGTCCAAGCGGCGGTACAGTGAGGACTTCAAGCGCAAAGTAGTGGATGCTTACCTGTCCGGCCAGGGCAGCTCCATGGCCATTGCAGAAGAGTATCAGCTTCGCTCTGGGAACCTGGTATTGGACTGGGTAAAGGCGTATCATGAAAGAAACTCCAGACAAGAGAAGGGAGGTTCTGTCATGAGAAGAGAACACACGGTGGAGGAACGGCTGCAGGCGGTGCTGTCCTGTCTGGACGGCGGGCAGTCGCTTGGGGATGTGGCACAGGCATATCAGGTGGAGGTTCAGACACTGCGGGGCTGGGTGAAAAAATATCGGAAGCTTGGGACGGCAGGACTGGAGGACCGCCGCGGTCATCGGCTGGCGAATCAGATACCCCGAAGTTCGGATGAGGCCTTGCGGATTGAGAATGCCCGGTTGAAACAGGAAAATGAATTACTGAAAATGGAGCTATATCTGCGAAAAAAAGTGAAGGAGTTAGAAAGGGGGGATCGCTGAGGCAGTTCCGGCAGGAGCAATGGTATGAAGCGGTGCGCTGCGGTACGGAAAACGAGGGCTTTCCTGTGGACGCAGCCTGCCGCGCCCTGCATATCTCCCGGGCCGGATACTACCGGTGGCGCTCCGGGAAAGCCGGGGACCGTGTCGCCGAGAATCAGCGCATTGCCGGGTTGATTCGGGAGATCCACCGGGAGAGCCCGGACAAGGGATACCGCCGTATTCGGGACGATTTGGACAAGTATTATCATGCACCGGTCAACGACAAGCGGGCGCTGCGCATCTGCCGCAGCCTGGGGATTCAGTCTGCAGTGAAGTACGCGCCCCGAGGCTGCACACGGTCGGCAGCCGCCCCCAAGAATCTGGCGGAGAATGTACTGAACCGCAGGTTTTATGCAGACCACCCCAACGAGAAGTGGCTCACCGATGTGACGGAGTTCCACTATGTACGCCCGGATAGGGCAATGAGAAAAGCAGTATGAGGTACTGCCCCGTAAGATAACGCGGGAAACAGCCAGCCTAACCGAAAGGCGAAAGCTGACACGGGAACACAGTACGGCTGGAAAGCGGTAAGTCACCTAAAGGCAATCGGGTGCGACTGAACCGCAATGTTAATCGGATATAAGGTATAAGTTGGATTTACTGAACGTGAGCTTCCAGTTTCTGTTATGTGCCGATAGAGGAAAATTGCCTGAAACCTCTGGTACGGAAAAGGCAAGTTATGGTTGTGGGCTTGTCGGTTATCAACCATTCCGTACAACCTGTAGGGGAACCTATGGCAACGAAGCGAAAGCGATACCGAGAATCCGAATTTACCAAGTCTCATTGCTAACCGGGGATGCCCTAACCAGGAGTGCCGCACGAAAGGGGGAATGAAAAAGCGGCTATGGCTTTGGAGCCTGAAAATCCTGCATGGGTACGGAGTGCTCGTAGTAGTCCGAGAGGGGTAATGACCCTTACATGGCGAAGGGGCACAGTTATTGCGCACTAAAATTAGAAGTTGATTAGGGAGGAAAACCTCACATGAAGCCAACAACGGAAATTTTAGCAAGAATCAGTCAAAACTCACTTGCAAATAAAGAAGAAGTATTTACAAAACTGTATCGCCATCTGTTGCGTCCTGACATTTACTTTGTGGCATACAAAAACCTGTATGCCAACAACGGTGCGGCAACAAAAGGAGTAAACGAGGATACGGCGGACGGTTTCAGTGAAGCCAAAATAGATAGTATTATCAAAGCATTGGCGGACGAAACCTATCAGCCCATGCCGGTGAGGCGAACCTATATCCAGAAGAAGAATAACCGCAAAAAGCTGCGTCCCTTAGGTATACCAACCTTTACTGACAAATTGGTGCAGGAAGTGTTGCGGATGATACTGGAAGCGGTATATGAACCTATCTTTCTGGATGTCTCCCACGGTTTTAGGCCAAAAAGAAGTTGTCATACGGCCTTAAAACAGTTGAGACGGGAGTTCAACGGTACGCGTTGGTTTGTTGAAGGCGACATCAAAGGTTGCTTTGACAACATCAACCACGCTGTTCTTGTAGGCTTGCTGAACAATAAAATCAAGGACGCTCGGATAACCAAGCTGATTTACAAATTCCTGAAAGCAGGATATTTAGAGAATTGGCAGTACCATAAGACGTACAGCGGTACACCGCAAGGCGGTATCATTTCTCCGCTACTCGCCAACATCTACCTGCACGAATTGGACAAGTTTGTAATGAAGTTGAAATCCGAATTTGACACGCCCGGAGTGGGACAAATCACACCTGAATACCGAGAGCTGCACAATGAAATCAAACGGCTATCCCACCGCTTGACGAAAGTAACAGGTGAGGAAAGGGAAATGGTGCTGGCAGAGTATAAGCCCAAACGTCAGAAACTGATGACCATTCCCTGCACTGCGCAGACCGACAAAAAACTGAAATATGTTCGGTATGCGGATGATTTTCTAATAGCAGTCAAGGGAAACCGTGAGGACTGTCAATGGATTAAGAGCAAACTGGCCGAGTTTATCGGAGATACACTGAAAATGGAACTCAGTGAAGATAAAACGCTCATAACCCATAGCAGTAAATGTGCAAGGTTCTTAGGCTATGATGTGCGTGTGCGCAGAAGCGGAAAAATAAAGCGGGGTGGCCCCGGTCATGTAAAAATGCGTACCCTCAATGGGGGTGTAGAACTGTTGGTGCCACTTAACGATAAAATCCGTCAATTCGTTTTCACTAAAGGTGTGGCGATACAGAAGAAAGATGGTTCCATGTTTCCAGTTCATCGGAAATATCTGGTTGGGCTCACAGACTTAGAAATCGTTTCAGTATACAATGCGGAGTTAAGAGGAATATGCAACTATTATGGTATGGCAAGCAACTTTTGCAAGCTGCACTATCTTGCCTACCTTATGGAATACAGTTGCTTAAAAACCCTTGCTTCAAAGCATAAAACCAGCCTATCCAAAACCATTGACAAGTTTAATGATGGCACAGGAAAATGGGGTATACCCTATGAAACGAAGCAGGGAGACAAAAGGCGTTACTTCGCAAATTACGCCGACTGCAAAGGCAAGGGCCCTGCTACGGATTACATCAGCAATGCTGCCGTTGTCTACGGATACGCAGTCAATACCCTTGAAAACCGGCTGAAAGCAAAGGTCTGTGAGTTATGCGGAACGACAGAGAGCGACCATTACGAGGTTCACCACATTAACAAACTCAAAAATCTCAAAGGCAAGGAACGGTGGGAAATCGCAATGATTGCCAAACACAGAAAAACGCTTGTGGTGTGCAGGGATTGCCACCGCAGTATTATCCACAAAAAGTGAGTTTTGTCTGAATGAGCAGTAACAGAGCCGTATACTCGGAGAGGGGTACGTACGGTTCCCGGAGAGGGTGGCGCAAACCTATCACAGCAATGTGACAAGGCGGTGCTTCCCTACTCCACTGCCTGTCGGCCGCGTAGTGACCAGGTCTGCTCCATATTACTGGACAGGCAGAGATTCGCTTGTAAAGTGTAAAGTATTTCATTGTCTACTTGACGGGGAGCACACCATTTTGTCCCGAAGTGGTTCGTTGCGGTGCTTCCCCTGCCTGTGTATTCCTTTTCGGATGGTCATTCATTTTTCAAGGTGCAGCTCATCGATGAACTACCCTAAGTCTACACCTAAAAGAACGCCCGTCCCGTATATCCATAAGGTCGGAAATCAGCTCGGAAAACTCTCTATTTCCACGCTCTCGGAATTGTGATAGAATGGAAGAAACAAAACAGTAAATCGAAATTGTACTACGGTGACAACATGAAAAAATTGGAAATAGCTTTTACAGATACAAGCGAAAAAGTTGTGATTGATGAAACTTCATTGATTATAGCTCTTAGTAACAAAACCACACCCGATGGCTTAACCGAGAGTTTTATATTAGATTTTGATGAGGACTTGCCAGATAAATTATTGAAACATCCTTTGATGTTTTACATCTATGATGATTTGCCTATCTTAAAATTATATAGGAGCGTATATATTTCCTCTTATCAATGGATAACTTAGAGCAATGTAACTACCAAGCAGACAAGGAGGGAGAGCATGGAACTATCCATACAAGAACGATTGAAAGACCTGCGTGTGGAGCGTGGGTTGACGCTGGAACAGCTTGCGGAGCAGACGCACCTCTCCAAGTCTGCGTTGGGCAGTTATGAGGGGGATAATTTCAAGGACATCAGCCATTATGCCCTTATTGAGTTGGCAAAGTTTTATGAAGTGACTGTTGATTATCTGCTGGGGCGTTCTCAAACAAAAAATCACCCAAACGCCGATCTTGCAGACCTGCGTTTGAGTGATGATATGATTGAACTCTTGAAAAGCGGGTTGGTGGATAATTCCCTCTTGTGTGAACTGGCGGTACACCCGGATTTCCCCCGGCTGATGGCTGACCTCGAAATCTATGTAAACGGTATCGCTGGCAAACAGGTGCAGAGTGCAAATGCCATTATAGACGCTGTGAGCGCAACCATTATGAAGCAGCACAATCCCAGCTTGTCCGACCCGCAGTTAAGACAGCTTATCGCCGCCCATATTGATGATGACAGTTTTTGCCGCTATGTGATACAGCAGGACATAAACAAGATAGCTCTTGACCTGCGGGAAGCACATAAGGACGATTTTTTCAGTGTCCCGGAGGACAACCCGCTGAAAGGATTATTGGAAGCCGCTACCGAAAACGCCAGCCCAGACAGCGACCCGGAGCAAGCGTCTTTGGCGTTTATCTGCAAACGGCTGCGGCTGAACTTTAAGAAGCTGTCCGGGGAAGAAAAGAAGTGGCTGAAAAAGATTTCGGAAAAGTCGGACTTGCTCAAAAATCCAAATCCCCAGCGGGGGAGAAAGTAGAGAACGAGAAATTGGAGGGAGTAAAGGTGCAGGAGGCAATTATAAAATTGAGACTTCTCGGTCAAATGCCAGACGCAGTGAAAGATGACCCTACAGTAGAAACCATCAATATGTATGATGAATTGCTCTCCAATGTAAAAACGCCACTGACAAGAGAAGAGGTAGGCGTATTGATTGACATTTTCCCCGAAGGTGGAATGTATGGAGTAGAGTGGGATTTGCTAAAATTGGTAGAGTCTTATTTGATAGAAGCGCCATCAAGTGAAGAGTATCGAAAATTGATTACTGCTTGTCCAAGTGAAGAATGGCGAGAAACTATGCAAGCCCGTTTAGATAATTGGAAAAACAACAAACAATAACTTGTTGGGGAGATAGCAAAGCCAGTCGAGCCAGTCAACGGTCAAGATGAACGGCGCATTTCATGCGCCGCCGTTGACAGCCCCGCCCGTCTTTGCTAATGGGCAATCAAGGCGGGAAAGCCCTAAAATGGCTTCCCGCCCATTTCTAAGAACTGATAAGTCAGATTTGCTGAAAAATCCAAATCCACAGCGGGGACGGAAGTAGAGAACAATAAATAAGAATTTACAGGAGGAAAATCAATGGAGAACTTGATTAAGTTTTTAGAAGATAAGATAACGGATAAAATGTCTGTGGAAGAAATAGTTGATGTTTTTGAGCAGATGTGCAGCACACCGCTTGAAGAAGATATGGTTTTATTTGAAACCGGAACATTTACTGCTTTTTCAAAAGAACCATTTTTTCAAATTTCATTAGTTCGACAGTTTTCAAATGATGATGATGAAGAGTTTTATCAAATCCATGTAGTCATCTTGTATAAGCCAACCGCTGAAAATAAAATTTTCAGCGAAACAACATGGGACGAAGATTTAGACGAAAATATATTTGACTATATCAGAAAATCAGCGTCGTTTGCTTATGCAAGAAATCATGAATACATCGAGATAAAAATATATATGGACGAAACTTAACTTCTCATTTATCAGGGAGATAGCAAAGCCCTAAAATGGCTTCCCCGCCCATTCCAATTTTGAGAGAAAAATCTGTTTGCTTTTTGTGAGTGTGTCCACAAGTTCGGGACATTTTGTCCCGAAGTCCGGCGTGGGACGAGGAACGGGGGCTTTCATATACGCCCTGTCTGCTGACGAAACCAGCGCTGTGCTTGCGGCTCCACGCCATGCAATCACAGTTCTGTTTTCCTGCCGCTTCAAATGTCATTGCCTTCCCCGGCGGCAACCTCATTTTCGCAGCAACGCCGACAGAGCGTATAACACACTACACTTTGCAAGCAAAGTCGTGTGCCAAGGGGCAAGCCCCTTTGGAAACCCCGGACAACAAAACAGGCTGAATATCTCGCACTTTCCCGGTGCTTGATACTCAGCCTTTATTTGTTGTCAGCAGCCCCCGTTTCGTGGTCTGCGTGTAGTTCCTTGTAAACTGACCTAAATGGAATTGTAAGTATCATATTGTATTTGCACCAAAATATAGGAGAAAAATAGCATACGGAAAAATAAAACAGGATATAGCAAATATTTTAAGTATGTTATGCAAAAGAAAAGGTGTAAAAATTGTAGAAGCAGAGATATGTCCAGATCATGTACATAGGCTAGTAGAAATTCCGCCAAGCATTAGTGTATCGTATTTTGTAGGGTATTTGAAAGGAAAAAGTACACTTATGATATTTGAAAGACATACAAATTTGAAATATAAATATGGAAATAGACATTTTTGGTGTCGAGGATATTATGTAGATACGGTAGGGAAAAATGCAAAGAAAATACAGGAATATATAGCAAATCAGTTACAAGAAGATTTGGAATATGATCAGATGACACTGAAAGAGTATATTGACCCGTTTACGGGTGAGCCAGTAAAAGCAAACAAATAAAATAAGCCCTTTAGGGCTTAGTAGGTAAATGATGTTGCGCTTGGCGAACCTATTTCGGAGAGTCTTTAGACTCCAGTGCCGGTAACAGACCCTTATAGGGTCAAAGCAAGCCACCGGCTTAGCCGGTGGTCTTGACTATCGCTCTGCCAGATACCTGGCAATTTTTTTATTTTCCTCCATCAAAAATTCTTTTAACATACAGCAAAAAGTGGAGGTGTGAAGCAAAGGCTGGGCGTCCCGGTGCGTAATAATTTCTATATTCAGCATATAATCAAGATTTTTAATAGGAAATACGTGTAATTTTTTCTCCGGAGGAAGATAGTGATTCATCTGAATGAGCCTGATTAGGTGGAAACTAGGTGAAATTGTAGCGTAAAAGCCTGTTTTGCACAGTTCAATTAAAATATCAAAATTGCTGGCCAAAATCGGGATTTTCAGCTGGATATTATATTTCATAAGGAACTGGTTAATGGCGTAAGTAGTAGTGCTGAAATTGTGGCCCTGGACAAAAGGAACCTGTTTAAAAAGATTTAAATCTGCGCCTTTAGGAAACTGGGAGATACATGTGTCGTATGTATCAGGAAAATATGTGCGCAGAAGAATATCAGATATTACTAAATAAAGAGGGTCCTCACAGACGCCCTCTCTGCTAAACAGCACATGCTGGCTGGTATCTACTCCAAGAAAGATATCCAGCTTATTGTTAATCAGCTGCTGTTCCAGACGTTTTGTATCATTTAATTGGATCTGCACATCTACATTAGGAAATTTTTTTTGAAATGCAGGGATTAACTTGGGGACAATAATAAATCCTCTGGTGGAGCTGACGCCGAAGTTAATAGTGCCCCGGACTCCAGAGCTGATGTCGCTTAGCTCGTTAATCATACTGTCCTCTAAAGCCTGGATTCTGGACAGATATTTTAACATAGCCTGTCCTTCAGGCGTTAATGCAATTTTGGGTTTCCTTTGAAAAAGAGTAACATGGTACGATTCCTCCAAACGTTTAATGTGGTCGCTTAAACATTGTTGGGTGACAAAAGCCCGGTCGGCAGCTCTGGAGAAATTCAGTTCCTCAGCTGCCAGCAAAAACATTTTAAACCCATTATTCATAATAAAATCCCCCCCTTGTTTCTCTATATAGCTTATCACAAATGGCTTTTTATAACAAGAAAAAACTTGTTATATAGTGTATATTTAACTGTTTTTCTTTTGTTATACGGGAAGCTATAATAAAACATATAAAACATAAATCAAGTTTTTAGAAAAGAAATGGAGTAAGTGAAATAAAAGCAGAAGGGAGAAGCAGAATGGAAAAATGGAAAAGTTCACGTGCAGATAATCCGCAGGAGGCATACTATGTAGGATTAATGAATGCCTGTGGATACAGAACAAAGGACTTACATAAGCCTATAATTGGAATTGTAAATTCACACACAGATGTGAATCCAGGCCATAAAGCATTTGAAGAGCTGGTGAAATATGTAAAGGAGGGAATCTGGTGTGCCGGAGGCGCCCCTGCAGAATTTAATGTTCCGGCCCCCTGTGACGGAATGTCACATGGGGAGGGGATGCATTATATCCTTCCTCAAAGAGAGCTGATTGCAGGTTCAGTAGAAGCTATGGTTAACGCTCATTCATTTGACGGTTTAGTATTTTTATGCTCCTGCGATAAGATTGTGCCAGGTATGCTGATAGCGGCGGCTTCCTTAAATAAGCCCTGTATATTTCTGACTGCAGGTTCTATGCTGCCTTATGAGGGAGAAGAAAATACTTATGTAACGCCAGACTTGAAAGAATCTATTGGACAGTATAATGTAAAAACAATTTCAGAAGAAACATTTACAAATTTAAAAGAAAATATATGCTTTTCCTGCGGCACCTGCTCTATGTACGGGACAGCCAATACTATGGGAGTGTTCTCAGAGGTAATTGGATTAGCGCCAATTGACTCTACGACTATGCTTTATTGTTCGGCAGCTAAATATAAACAGGCCAGAGACGTGGGAGAAAGGATTGTAGAGCTGACAAAAGAAGGGATTAAATTTTCTGATATTGTAACAGAACAATCTATAATTAACGGCCTTCGCCACATTTCTGCCACTGGAGGCTCCAGCAATGCTCAGCTTCATGTATGCGCCATTGCCAACGCCATGGATATTGAGTTAGACATGAAAAGATTTGATGAGATTCAAAAGGATGTGCCATGTATAGCAAAATTTAAGCCGTCTTCTAAATACAATATTTATGATTACTATAAAGCAGGAGGCGTAGGAGCTACATTAAAAAGCATAAAGGATTACTTGTTTTTAGACGAGAAAATGGTTATGGGAGGCACGTTAAGAGAATATCTGCAGCATTTTAACAGAAAAGTAAATAAAGAAATCATTCACGATTCAGACGATCCTTTATATCCAGATGGCTGCTTTGCCGTGCTTACAGGAAATTTAGCTCCCCAGGGATGTGTGGTGAAGAAAAGCGGCGTGGAGCCTTCCATGTTTTATCACAAAGGTCCTGCAGTCTGCTTTGACTCAGAAGAAAATTTAAGAGATTATATGGTAAATAGAAAGATTCAGCCAGGCAGCGTGCTGGTCATCCGCTATGAAGGCCCGAAAGGGGGACCGGGAATGAGAGAGCTTTCTATTCCTGCCGCTATGCTGGTGGGAATGGGGTTACATACATCTGTGGCTATGATTACTGACGGAAGATTTTCCGGAGCTACCAGAGGTCCCTGCGTGGGACATATTACTCCGGAAGCCTGGGAGGGAGGACCGATTGCAGCTGTGGAAGATGGAGATATAATTACAATAGATTTAAACAACAGGACAATTAACGTAGAATTATCAGAGGAAGAAATAAAGGAAAGATTAACAAAGGCAGTAAAACCTAATCACCCGGCGAAAGGCGTGGTGAAGGCGTTTCGTTCTATGGTTTCAGGAGCTGACAAAGGGGCGGTTTGGCTGTATTAATAATTGAAGGGAGAGGGGAATATGCAGACAATTATAGTTTTTCTGGTGGGTTTGGCAATTATGCTTTTTCTTATGATAAAGACAAAATTAGGTCCCTTTATGAGTATGCTTTTTGGAGGACTGATTATCGGAATAGGAAGCGGGGTAGGGTCGGCGGCAACCATAGACGCTATTACAGGAGGCTTTGGAAATACATGTAAAAATATTGGTCTTGTTATTATATTTGGCACAATACTGGGCACATATCTGGAAAAATCTAATTCCTGTCAAAGAATTGCAACCTCCTTATTAAAGCTGACGGGAGAAAAAAATGCCAGCGTCGCCTTAGCCGCCACAGGCTACCTGGTTTCCATCCCTGTGTTTTCGGATGTAGCCTTAATTATGCTATCACCCATTATAAAGGCTATTTCAAAGAAAACAGGAAAAGCGGTTTGTGTTTTCGCTGTGCTGACTGCAAGCGCGCTGCTGTGCACCAATGCTTATGTGGCGCCAACGCCGGCCCCGTTAGCCGTAGCCTCAGTAATTGGATTGGATATAGGCACGTCTATTGTATATGGTCTTGTAACTGCTGCAGTTTCCACAGTAGCGGCATGGGTGTACTGTATGATGTTTTTGGATAAAAAACCTAGAAATTTCTTTACATCAACAGAGGAAAATGAACGGACAGAAAAAGTAGAATCCAGTGTAAGAGAAGAAGATATGCCTGGATTTACAGCGGCTATACTGCCAATTCTGATTCCAATTGTGCTGATTATATTAAACTCTGTATGTTCTCTGATTTTACCAGAAGAATCTTTGGCATTGAAGGCAGCCGGATTTGTAGGAGATAAAAATATTGCTCTTGTAATCGGCATTGTGTCCGCAATTCTTTTGCTGAAAAAGAAGCTTCCGGAGGGAGAAACCTTTGGAGCTATTGGGGAGGCGTTAAAAACAGCAGGTCCGGTTATTTTTATAACGGCAGCAGGAGGCGCTCTGGCTAAGGTAGTGGACGCCACAGGGACAGGACAAATGTTTGCAGACGCATTGGCAGTCAGCGGTCTCCCTGTAGTTTTGATTCCTTTTCTTATTACCGCCTTATCAAAATTCGCTCAAGGCTCTGGTTCAGTGGCCGCCCTTCTAGGCGCCTCCCTGTCCCTGCCTCTCATTGAAGCCGGCCTTTTAAACCCGATTACAGCATTTATTTCTATTTCAGCAGGGTCCCACTGCGGTTCCCATGTGAATAACAGCTTTTTCTGGGTATTTGCAGAATTTTTTGGATATGACACAAAAACAACATTAAAAACACTTTGTGTAGCGCAGAATGTGGTGTTGGCAGGCTCAGGGCTGTTTTGCGCGTGGATAGTAAGTATTATTTAAACATTATTAAAGAAGGAGAATAAGTATGAATAAATTGCAGCTGACAGGAGTTTTTCCTCCTATGATTACTCCATTTAAGGAAAATGGGGACGTGGATTATCAGGCTTTTACAGATAATATTGAAAAATGGAACCACACAGGACTTTCTGGTTATTTAGTGTTGGGCTCCAACAGTGAAGCATGTTATTTAAGCATGGAAGAGAAAGAGGAATTAATTCGTTTAACAGTAAAACACAGCTTGAAGGATAAACATATTATGGCAGGAACCGGCCTGGAGTCCATTAGAGAGACTATTGAGTTTACAAATAGGGCTGCCCGGTTAGGAGCCCAAAGTGCATTAGTGCTGACTCCCTGTTTCTTTGGAAACAGCATGAACAGCATGGCTATGATTGATTATTTTACTCAGGTTGCGGACCATGTAAATATTCCAGTATTACTTTATAACGTGCCCAAATTTACTCATGTGAATATTGAGGCGGACGCAGTAAAAGAGCTGGCTAAACACTCTAATATTATTGGAATGAAGGACAGTTCAGGAAATATTCAGCAGCTGGCCGCTTACAAAAGGGCAGCTTCAGAGGATTTTAATATTATGGTGGGCACAGCCGGGGCCTGGTATCCGGCTTTGGCCCTGGGAATAAAGGCAGGAGTTCACGCTTTGGCAAATTGTTGTCCAGAAGAATGTGTAAAGATTCAAAGTTTATTTGAACAGGGAAAATGGGAGGATGCCAGAAAGCTTTATGAAAATATTTTGCCTATAAATACAGCGGTAACAGGAACCTATGGAGTTGCCGGTCTGAAATATGGGTGTGATTTAATGGGATATAAAGGAGGTTATGTAAGAAGTCCTTTACAAAATTTAGGACAGAAAAGCAAAGAAGAAATAAAGGAAATATTTGCCCTTTTTCAGCGGATATGATACCATATCCGTGGAAAGAGGGATGATAAATGGGAAAATTATATGGAGTCGGAGTAGGTCCGGGAGATCCGGATCTGTTAACCTTAAAGGCTTATAAAATTTTAAACACTGCAGACGTTATTTTTTGTCCGGAGAAGGAGGAGGGAGCAGGCAGCTTTGCTTTGGATATTATTAAGCCGGTTTTGGAAAATGAAAAAGCAGAGATTGTTTCCCTGGTGTATCCTATGCATTACCATGGACAGAAACTAAAAAGTATGTGGGAACAAAATGCAGAATGTATTGCCGAACATTTAAAAGGAGAGAGAACAGGGGCGTTTATTACCCTGGGAGATCCAAGCGTTTACAGTACATTTATGTACACATTGCCTTACATAGAGGCGGCGGGGGTGCCGGTTCAGGTAGTGCCCGGCATTACTTCCTTCTGCGCAGTAGCTGATAAGGCCAGGATTCCCCTGATGACCTGGAATGAAGATCTGGTGGTGGTTCCTGTGAGAAAAAACAGCAGCGGGGAGCTGGGAAAAATATTTAAAGAGCACGACAATATTGTTTTAATGAAGCCGTCTTCTGATCCGGAAGCTTTGATTCAGGCAATGAAGGAAAATCATTTGGAAAATAGTTTTGTGTTGATTTCCAGGTCAGGGACAGAAGAAGAGCAGATCATCACAGATTTTGAAAAACTGGAGCAGTATCAGATTCCTTATCTGTCAACTGTTATTATTAAAAAGCAGAGGGAATAAGGTTATGATTGTATGTGAAAATATCTGTAAAGCCTTTGGAACTGTTCAGGCTGTGGACGGGGTCTCTATAAAGGTGCCGGACGGCAGATTTTTAGGGCTTTTAGGGCCTAACGGCGCAGGAAAAACAACACTTATGCGGATGATGACAGGGCTGTTAACGCCGGATACGGGAACAGTCAGGTTTGACGGACAGATTATGAACAGAAATGCTGTGGCTGTAAAAAGAGAAATAGGAATTTCCAGCCAGCATATCAATCTGGATAAGGAGTTAACAGTAGAAGAAAATATGCAGTTTGCAGGCCGCCTTTACCAAATGGGAAAGGCGGATATTTCTGTATCCTCCAGCCGTCTGCTGGAATATTTAGGCCTGGATTCTGTAGGAAAACGTGTGGCCAAAAACTTGTCAGGAGGCATGAAACGAAAGCTGATGATAGCAAAAGCCTTCATTCACAACCCCAGGTATTTATTTTTAGATGAGCCTACAGTTGGCATAGACCCTAATGCCAGGCGGGATATATGGGAGTTTCTGCATATGCAGCACAAAGAGGGAAAAACCATTATTCTCACTACTCACTATATAGAAGAGGCCCAGCAGCTGTGCGATTATGTAATGATGATGGACAGGGGAAAAATCTTTAAGGAAAATACGCCTCAAAATTTGATTGATGAAATAGGTCCATTTAAGGTGGTGCACCATACGGGAGAAAAGCAGCAGTGGGAATTTTTCCGGAATTTATCAGAGGCAAAGGACAAAGCAAGAGAGTTGGAGGGCCTGTGCAGCGTACAGCCGTCTACTTTAGAGGACGTATTTTTTCGCTATACCAGCAAGGAGGGGGACATATGGAAATAACTACGATTTTCTGGAGAGAATGGCTGTTTTTAAAACGGAGATTCTTTAGAATTACATTTTCCCAGATGGTGTCCCCTATGCTGTATTTTGTTACCTTTGGCTTGGGAGTGGGCGGGCAGATGACTGTAGAAGGGCGTCCTTATCTTTATTATCTTCTGCCGGGGCTTTTGGCTATGACAATTATGCGCAACAGCTATACCTCTGTATCTACCCGAATCAGCGTTATGCGCCTCCACGAGAAAAGCTTTGAATGCTATTTATATTCCCCCACCCCTATGTATATTTTGGCGGCGGGCCATATTCTGGCGGGAGCAGTCAGAGGATTGTATGCAGGATTATTTATTTTGATTTTAGGCTTTCTGTCAGGAGGAGGTTTAGCTGTAAACGGATGGCTGTTTGCTGTGGGAGCAATTAACGGCATTATTTTTGCAGCCCTGGGCTTTTTAGCCGCCATGCTAATAGAAACACATTATGATATGAATAATTTTACAAATATTGTGATTACTCCGATGTCATTTCTCTGCGGCACTTTTTTCTCTCTGGATGGAATTCCTCAGGTATTAAAGTGGATCGTGAATCTGATGCCCCTCACTCATGTTGTCAGATTAATGAGAGAAATCTCTTTTGGAGAAGAAATTACCTGGCTGTCGGCAGGCGTTTCTTTGGCCTTTGCCGCAGGTTTTACCATCTGCTCTGTAATGGTTTGCTACAGGGAGGCGAAAGAATAGACCAGGCACTTGCTTTTTTCTTCGTTCAATGGTAGGATAATTCATATCGAGTTAAGAACAGCTGGTGCCGGAGCCTGGATTTTTGGCAATGGGTAAAAGGGAAACAGGTGGAAATCCTGTGCGATCTCGTCACTGTAAGTAAGGAGTGCATCATCATTGTTTTAAACAGCCACTGGTTTATTTTAAACTGGGAAGGAGATGGTGTGCGTTGATAGACAAGTCAGGAAACCTGCCAGCTGCAGGTACAGGAATAAGGTTCCGGATCACGAGTAATTGATCGTACCGATTTACGGCTAAAAGACCGGAGATCTCTGGCTCAAAAAGTAAGACAGACTTTTGCCCAGAAGGTCTGCCGGTCTTATTTTGCCCTGAGAGCTTTTGTGGAGCCAGCCGTTATTCCCATACCTTGTGAAACCGATGATTTATGGAAAACAAGGAGGAAAAAGATGAAATTGAAAAAATTGTCAGTACTGTTTGCGGCAGCAGCGCTTACAGCGGCAGTAGCGTCCGGATGCGGACAGAAGGAGACAGTGGCAGAGTCTGTAGAAACTACAGAGACCGCAGAGGAGGCAGTGACAGAAGCTTCTGAGGAAACTTCAGAGGAGACAGAGGCAAAAGAAGCAGACGAAGAGGAAAATTACGACACAGGAGACGCTTCTATGGACAACACCAGAAACCAGGATGAGATTGGGGATAACGAGCTTTTAGTAGTCAGCTTTGGAACCAGCTACAACGACAACAGACGTTTAACAATTGGAGCCATTGAGGAAGCCATTGAGAAAGCTTTTCCAGATTACTCAGTGAGAAGAGGATTTACCAGTCAGATTATTATTGATCACATAAAAAGCAGAGACAATGTTCAGATTGACAATGTAAAAGAAGCTTTAGACAGAGCTGTAGACAACCAAGTTAAAAATTTGGTGATTCAGCCAACCCATTTAATGAACGGATTAGAATATAACGATCTGGTAAACGAAGTAGCAGAGTATTCTGACTCTTTTGAAAAGGTAGTGGTAGGACAGCCGCTTTTAACATCTGATGAAGATTTCCAGGCTGTTATTCAGGCTATTACAGAGGCGACTGCAGAGTATGATGACGGAGAGACTGCTATCTGCTTTATGGGTCACGGCACAGAAGCTGATTCTAACCAGGT
The DNA here is from genome assembly GCF_900240245.1 of Lachnoclostridium edouardi. GTDB lineage: Bacteria > Bacillota > Clostridia > Lachnospirales > Lachnospiraceae > Lachnoclostridium_A > Lachnoclostridium_A edouardi. Next base: position 693,778 of record NZ_OESQ01000001.1, on the reverse strand, counting down.
ATATGCGAAAATGCAGGAGATGCTTACAGAAGGCGGGTATGAAAACTACTTTGTAGGTACGGTGGAGGCTGCTCCTACTTTAGATGACGTGCTGGCGGCAGTTCAGGCAGGAGAATATAAAAAAGTAGTTTTAGAGCCATTAATGGTAGTGGCAGGAGATCATGCCAACAATGATATGGCAGGAGATGAAGACAGCTGGAAAACAGCTTTTGAGGCAGCAGGATACCAGGTGACATGCCTTGTGCGCGGACTGGGAGAATTAGAAGGAATTCAGCAGATTTTTGTAGAGCACGCTCAGGCGGCAGCAGACAGTCTGCAGGCAAATTAATAGAAAAGGAAAAAGGCGGTCGGAGATTTTGTGCTGATCGCCTTTTTAAGGAAATAAATTATGAAGATTTATAAAAGAATTTTTCCCGTAATTATTGCGGCTTTTTGTCTGCTTGCAGCAGGATGTGAGAAAAATGAAACGCTGTCGGAAAGCAGTCAAACTGAAAGTATATCAGAAGGCGCGTCAGAAAGTTTTTCTGATAACGCGCCAGAAAACGTTCCAGAAGGCGCCTCTGAAGCCGTTTTAGAAACAGCCAGTCAAATAGAAGTAGTGGAGGAGGGGATGGAGCCTGTTTACGGCAGCTTGGTAAAAGACGGAGTATATCAGATAAAAGTAGATTCCAGCTCTAACATGTTCCAGATTGTAGCTTGTCAGCTGACAGTAGAAGACGGAAAAATGACTGCAGAAATGACCATGAGCGGGAAAGGATATTTAAAGCTTTACATGGGCACCGGCGAGGAAGTCCTGGCTGCAGCAGATAAGGATTATATTCCTTATGTGGAAAATGAAGAGGGAATGCATACGTTTCAGGTGCCTGTAGAAGCTTTGGATATGGGAATTAACTGCAGCGCATTCAGCAAAAATAAGGAAAAATGGTATGACAGAGTCTTAGTTTTCCGGGCAGATTCCCTTCCGCTGGAAGCATATAAGGAGGGAATGGCGGCTACGGCAGAAAGCCTGGGATTAGAGGACGGAATGTACAAGGTACAGGTAGATTTAGGGGGAGGCTCAGGAAAGTCTTCTGTCCAGTCCCCAACCTCTCTCAGGGTGGAAAATGGGCAGGCCTTTGCCACTATTATCTGGGGCAGCCCCAATTATGACTATATGAAAGTAAACGGAGAAAAGTATGAGAGAATGGATGCAGAGGGAAATTCCAGCTTTGAAATTCCTGTTATGGGTTTTGACTGGAAGCTGCCGGTAATTGCCGATACAATTGCCATGAGCCAGCCCCATGAAATTGAGTACACATTAATATTCCATTCATCTACCTTAGAAAAGGCTGAAGCAGAGCCAGTAGAAAAGGGCTGGGAAGAAGAAAAAATAAATCACAGTATGGAACTACTTTATGCAGAACAGTTTTCTGTAGATTATTATGACAATGGATATACAATGCTGAATATAAAGGAAAGCGGCCGCTATTTAGTAGTGCCCAAAGGGCAGCAGGTTCCGGCTGATATACCACAGGATGTAGTCGTAATTCAAAGACCTTTAGACAATATTTATCTGGCAGCCACCTCGGCCATGGATTTGTTTTCCAATTTAGATAGTGTAAATCAGATTACACTTTCAGGCACAAAAAAGGAGGGGTGGTATATAAATGAGGCAAAGGAGGCCTTTCGCCAGGGCAATATGGTTTACGCAGGAAAGTATAATGCTCCTGATTATGAAAGAATTTTATCAAAATCATGTGATTTGGCCATAGAGTCTACAATGATCTACCATTCCCCGGAGGTAAAGGAGCAGCTGGAAAATCTGGGGATTCCCGTGCTGGTGGAGCGCTCCAGCTATGAAAGCCACCCTCTAGGCAGAATGGAGTGGATAAAGCTTTATGGAGCGCTGCTGGGAAAAGACGAACTGGCCAAAGCCTGCTTTCAGGAACAGGTAAAAAACCTGGAAGCAGTTATGAATCAGCAGCCTACAGGAAAAACGGCGGCTTTCTTTTATATCAGCTCTAATGGATATGTAAATGTGAGAAAGTCAGGAGATTATGTGGCAAAAATAATCCAGCTGGCAGGCGGCTCTTATGTGCCTGAGAATCTGGAGGAAAATGAGAACGCATTATCTACTATGAACATGCAGATGGAAGCTTTTTATGCAGCCGCCAGGGAGGCGGATTATTTAATCTACAACAGCACTGTGGACGGCCAGCTTTACACATTAAAACAGCTGCTTGATAAAAGCAGTATTTTAGCAGATTTTAAAGCAGTAAAACAGGGACATGTGTGGTGCACAGAAAAAAATTTATTTCAGGAAACTATGGGGCTTGGAAATTTGATTTTAGATATAAATAAATTGTTTACAGAGGAAAACCCAAAAGATGAGGAAATGACTTATCTTTACCAGCTAAAATAAATTTCCTGGAATTTGAGAGAGGGAGTCAGATTATGAGAAAAGGACTTTATGTGAAATACAGCGTGTCATTTGCCGTTTTAGGGGCCATGGTATGTGTTTTATTTCTTTGGAATATGGCTTCCGGCAGTGTTTTTCTGTCACCTGAGAAGGTTTTTAATATATTTTTAACAAAAACAGGGGAGGAGACGGCTTATCACATTGTATGGGACATCCGCTTCCCGCGGATTTTAGCCGCCATGATATTAGGCGGAGCCTTGTCTGTGTCAGGATTTCTCCTTCAAACCTTTTTTTCCAACCCAATCGCAGGCCCCTTTGTGCTGGGGATCTCTTCAGGGGCCAAGCTTTTCGTTTCCCTTATGATGATTGTGCTTTTAGGAAAAGGACTTGTAATCAGCTCCTGGATGATGATATTAGCGGCGTTTTTAGGGGCCATGATCTCCATGGGATTTATTCTGCTGATTTCCGGTAAGGTAAAGCAAATGTCTATGCTGGTAATATGCGGAATTATGATCAGCTATATTTGTTCAGCTATTACAGACTTTGTGGTCACTTTTGCAGATGATGCGGATATTGTGAATCTTCACAACTGGTCTATGGGAAGCTTTTCCGGTATATCTTGGGAAAATGTTAAGGTTATGTCCGCAGTGATTTTTGCCGCCTTATTTCTTACATTTCTTATGGCCAAACCTATTGGAGCGTATCAAATGGGAGAGGTTTATGCCAAAAGCATGGGAGTGAACATCAAAGGTTTTCGCATTGGACTGATTTTATTATCCAGTATTTTATCAGCCTGCGTCACAGCCTTTGCCGGCCCTGTGTCATTTGTGGGAATTGCAGTGCCTCATTTAGTAAAAAGCCTGTTTGGCACGGCTAAGCCTTTACTTATGATACCAGGCTGCTTTTTAGGGGGCGCAGTATTCTGCTTATTCTGCGATATGGCCGCCAGAACTGTATTTGCCCCGGCAGAATTAAGCATCAGCTCAGTAACGGCAGTTTTCGGCGCGCCTATTGTGATTTACATAATGGTAAGAAGCAGAAGGCGCATTTAGTAAGGAGGATCTGTGAAAAAGGATTATATTTATACGGAAAATATGACAGTAGGCTACGGAAAAACCCCCTTGATCCGCCAGATTCACCTTCACGTAAAACAGGGAGAAATCGTTACCTTAATCGGCCCTAATGGAGCCGGAAAGTCCACGATTCTAAAAAGCATTATAAAGCAGCTGGATTTGCTGGAGGGAGCAGTCTACCTGGACGGAACTTGTATGAAAAAAATGAGCGAAAGGGAGACGGCCAAGAAAATGTCAGTGATGATGACAGAGCGGGTTCGCCCTGAGCTGATGACATGCGAGGACGTTGTGGCAGCCGGCCGCTATCCTTATACAGGACCTTTGGGAATTCTCACCAGCCGTGACAGAGAAAAAATACAGGAGGCAATCAGCCTGGTACACGGAGAAGATTTGGCTTTAAAAGATTTTTCAGAGATCAGCGACGGACAAAGGCAGAGAATTTTATTAGCCAGAGCTATTTGTCAGGAGCCGGAAGTGATTGTATTAGACGAACCCACCTCCTTTTTAGATATCCGTCACAAGCTGGAGCTTTTGACTATTTTAAAAAATTTAGTGCGGGAAAAACAGGTGGCTGTGCTTATGTCTCTCCACGAGCTGGATTTAGCTGAAAAATTGTCCGACTATATTGTGTGTGTAAAAGGGGATGCCATAGAACAATGCGGGCCGCCGGAAGAAATATTTACAACAGATTACATAGGAAAACTATACGGAATTACAAAAGGCAGCTATCACGCCGAGCTGGGGTATTTGGAGATGGAGCCTGTAATCGGCCCTCCCCAGGTTTTTGTCATAGGAGGAGGCGGGGCAGGAATCCCTGTTTACAGAAGACTGCAGAGAAAGGGAATTCCATTTGCCGCAGGCATTCTCCATGAAAATGATATTGAGTATGCAGTGGCTAAGGCGCTGGCTGTAAAAGTAATTTCAGAGCAGCCTTTTGAGTTAATTAAAGAGGAAACTTATAAAGAGGCGGAAAAGATTATGGATTCCTGCAGTCAGGTAATCTGCTGTCTAAAAGAATTTGGAACCATGAACGAAAAAAACAGGCAGCTGGCAGAGCGGGGAAAAGTAAATATGGAGGAAGAAGAAAAGTATGAGTAGCAGATAACTATGGAAAAGAAACTAAGATTGGGTTATTAATCAGCATTGTAGTAAAGTATTTTGGTATATGAATGGATATGTTATATAATTATTTAGGAATCTCAAGTGATAACTTGGAGAAATTATTGATTAGCCCCTAAGTTAGCCCCTAAGTTACCCCCTAAGCTAAAATACGAAAATGGCGTACAGCTATAATCTGTAGCACCATTTTTTAGAACTTTAGTTATTAAACATGGCGGAATCATTCATTTTCGGAAAATGGAGATGTGTGAAATAAAAAAAGTAATGTTTGTGAAAAACTTGGCAAACTGTTTTTTATGTATCGCACATAAGAAACCAAAATACGGGTTCTAAGTGCTTATAACAATAGAAAAATATGAAAATATAAGTTGGTATTCATAATTAGATACGATAGTAAGATGGAGATTGTAGGGATATGACCGTAATGTACAGAAAATTCAAATAGTCTAAAAATAAGTTTTTTAAGTGTAAATATCTTGTGAAGCCAGTACTTTAGGGCTTCACAATTTTTTCACAAAAAAATTAGCACTCACCGCTTGACATTGCTAATAATGCGTGTTATATTACATATAGAACAAAGGAAGAGAGTTAATTTCCAAAGTTCAAATATAAATTCACATAAAGTACAGGTGAAGGAAAAGGAGAGATGACATATGTTAATGCCTAGTATTTTTGAAGATGATTTATTCGATGACTTTTTTAGATATCCGTCAGCAGGACTTCAGACAGCAGGTCTTATGAAAACAGATATTAAAGATTTAGAAGATGGGTATGAGGTTACCATAGATATGCCGGGAGTAAAAAAGGAGGACATTCAGGCAGATTTAAAGGACGGGTACTTAACAGTCCAGGCTTCTTCTAGTTCTTCTAAAGAAGAAAAGGATGAGGACAATAAATATCTTCGCAGAGAGCGTTACACAGGCTCTTACAGCAGAAGCTTTTATGTGGGAGGCAGCGTTTCCAAGGAAGATATAAAAGCTAAGTTTGAAAATGGCACCTTAAAGCTGGAGATTCCTAAAAAGAAAGTAGATCCGGACTTAGAGGAGCCAAAATATATTGCCATTGAAGGTTAATCACTATTAATTTAATTTTAATATAGATAAACATATTTAAGGAGGAATGATTTATGTTAATGCCTAGTATTTTTGGACAGGATTTATTTGATGACTTTTTTAGAATGCCGTATTTTGACGACAGGGATATGAAAAAAATGGAAAGAAAGCTTTATGGACATCACGGAAAGAATCTGATGAAAACAGATATTAAAGAGTCAGGCGACAGCTATGAGCTGGAGATGGATCTTCCAGGATTTACAAAAGATGAGGTAAAGGCTTCTCTAAAGGACGGCTATTTAACCATCAGCGCTGCAAAAGGCCTGGATCAGGATGAGCAGGATAAGAAAACCGGCCGTTATATCAGAAAGGAGCGTTACGCAGGCGCCTGCCAGAGATCCTTCTATGTAGGCGAAGGATTAAAGGAAGAGGACATTAAGGGAGAGTTTAAGCATGGTATTTTAAGACTGACAATTCCTAAAAAAGAAGCTGTTCCGGCAGTAGAAGAAAAGAAATACATTGCCATTGAATAAAAATAGTAATGCTCGTGAAATACCTCGCAAACTATTTGCTAGGGGCTGTAAAAAAACAGCTCTAAAAAAACGCTGAGGTCGTGAGATTTCAGCGTTTTTTTGGTATAATTAATTATGCGACTAACTAAAAATACCAATAATAATTATACTGTAAGACAATTAAAATTACCATTAGAAATTGAAAAATTAATTGATATTTCTGATCCTGTATATACTTTCTGCGAAGTAATGGATCACATTGACCTATCAGGATATTTTGTAGAGAAGGGATACAAAACAGGTCGTCCAAGATGTGATGAACAGAAACTCCTCAAAGTAATACTTTTTGCTTTTATGGAACACGGAATCTGTTCTCTGAGAAATATTGAAAAACTCTGTAGAAATGATATCCGATACATGTACCTGCTTGATGGCATGAGAGCCCCTTCCTTTGTTACTTTCGGCAACATCATCCGAAATGAACTTACAGATTCAATCGAACAGATTTTTTTGGATGTGAATACTTATATTTTTGAAAAAGACCAGGTGGATCTGGAACATACTTATATCGATGGTACTAAAATAGAGGCGAATGCGAATCGATATACCTGGATATGGAAAAAATCTTGTACAAAAAATCGAGATAAGGTTTTTAAAAAGATTTCAATGCTGATCGAGGCCATGAACCAAAACGTGTTAAGCTATTTCGGTGTAAAGCTTCAAAAGAGGGAAGAGTATGCCATTGATTATGTTTGTGAACTGTTGGAAATGTACAAAAAAGAAACAGCTCTGAAGGAGTCCTCGTTTGTTTCCGGCTGTGGTCACAGAAAAAGTATTCAGCAAAAACAGTATCAGGAATTGCAGAGATATCTTGAACGCTTGAAAACATATGCACATCATATAGAAATCTGTGGAGATGAAAGAAACAGTTATTCCAAAACAGACCATGATGCCACATTTATGCGTTTAAAAAGAGATTACATGGGAAATGATCAGCTGCTTCCAGCGTATAATCTCCAGACTGCTGTCTGTGATGAATACATTGCGGCAGTAGATGTAAAACACTATGCATCAGATATGGAATGCTTTGTTCCGCTGATGGAGAAATTTAATGAAATGTACGGACATTACCCCAAATATCCAGTTGCCGATGCGGGATATGGTTCTTACAATAACGATCTTTATTGTGAAGAGCATGGGATGGAAAAGTATATGAAATTCACTATGTTCAAGAAAGAAACAACAGATAAGAAATATCATAAAGACCCATATCGTGCTGTAAACTTTGGAAGGGATGAATCTGGGAACCCGATCTGCCCAAATGGCAAGAGATTTTACTTTAAAGGCAAACGTCATGTTTATAAGAATAAATATGGAAGAACAGAAGAACTCTATGAATGTGAATCTTGAGATGGTTGCCAGCATAAAAAAGAATGCAGTTCAAAGGCCTCTGGTAATCGAACAATTCGCATGAATCAGGAATTGACAGCCATCCATCAGGAGGTGATCAAAAATCTTGAAACCACCCAAGGAAGTCTTTTAGGAATGAATCGAAGTATTCAGGCAGAAGGAACATTTGGGATTTTAAAGTGGGATAAATATTACAAAAGATTATTTCGGAGAGGCGAGAAAAACGTAATACTCGAAGTCACATTGATTTCGTGTGGCTTTAACCTTTATAAATATCATAATAAAAAGCGGAGACAAGAAATAGTTGCTTAAAATGTAAAAGTTATACATATAGCTTTATTAAGTGTACGTTTTTTTACATATAAGATCAGAAATCATGTTCATATAACAGATATTGAAACAAGGAATCGCCAGAACCGGCATTTGCCAGAACTGGCGATTCCTAATTAAGGACTTATTTTACAGCCCCTTTCCCGTAGTTTTTATAAAACGAGGAACGAGTGAAATAAAAAACACTTACAATCTTGAAAAAAGTCTGCTATAATAATACAGAATTAATAGATTGTCGGTTTATAACGCAGTGAGATGTATACAAACAGTAGAAGTCGCAACGAGTTAAAGGAGGCTTCTGCTGTTTTTTTTGTTGCCTGTGCAAGCGTGTTCTCAAAAAGTATATTCTGACAAAATAAGAGGAGGAAAATAAGAAAATGCCGTTGCATAAGAGAGAAAGTTTAATTTATACTGTAATGATATGTTTTGTTATGGTGCTGGGAATGAGCGTGTACAATGTAACGCTCCACACAGGAAGCTTTAACATGGAGACTATAAAAGAAAGCTGGCTGGGACTGCCAATGGCATATGTTTACGCCATGTGTTTTGACTGGTTCATTGTGTCCAAACCAGCCAAAGCCTTTGCATTCCGCTACCTTGTAAATCCGGAAAGCCCGGTGTGGCAGAAAATCATTGCTGTTTCCTGCTGTATGGTGGTGCCAATGGTAATTGTTATGTCCTTTTACGGCGGTCTGGAAGCCTGCGTAAAAAGCGGGGCCTGGAATCAGCTGCTTATAATCTGGCTGATTAACATACCAAAAAATTTCATTATGGCATTGCCGTTTCAGCTGATTATTGCAGGTCCGCTGGTGAGAAAGGTATTCAGAACAGCATTTCCTGTTGGCAAAGTGCTTGCATAATGGCCAGAACAGTATAATTTTGCTGCCATGACATTGTAGTAGAAAAAATAAAAAGATTATGATAAAATCTATAAAAGTTGGCTGTACACTGGAAAGCCGCAAAAGAGCCGGATTTAACGCCGGTTCTTTTTTAAGCCAAAAGGAGATGACAATGGAACCGTATTATTATCATATAATGGACAAGGCCAGCCAAACCGTATATTATGCCATGAAAGCCGGACTGACAGCCTTGGCTCCCTCTTTTTCAGTTCCCCGTTTAGAGGGGAAGGAGCTAAGCCGGATTTTCTTTCTGCTGCGCCTGGATTGCCCTGAGATTTTTTATGTATCAGGATTTCAATACCGGTTTTATCCGGGAAGCCCTAATGTAGAAATAATTCCTGAATATTTATTTGACAAAGATAAAATTAAAGATCACCAGAAGGCCATGAAAGCCAGAATTTTAAAGCTGGCCCGCCCTGCTGAAGGTATGGGGGAATGGGAAAAGGAAAAATATATTCACGACTTTATTTGTACCTCAGTGCGGTACGATAAGCTGAAAAAGCCTTATTCCCATGAAATTATAGGGCCTTTGGGACAGGGCGTAGGAGTGTGCGAGGGCATTGCAAAGGCCGTAAAAGCTTTATGTGATAAGCTGGGGCTGTGGTGTATAATTGCAGTTTCAGAAGCTGATCCGGAAAAAAATATAAAGTATCGCCACGCCTGGAATATTATAAAAATAGGTTCTGAGTACTATCATTTAGACGCCACCTTTGACAATAGTTTAGGCCGTGATCACAGGGTGCGTTATGATTACTTTAATTTAGATGATAAGCGTATTTTCCTGGACCATCAGCCGGTAATTGAGAAAACGCCTGAGTGCCGCTGCAGGGAACATTTTTATTATAAGGAAGTAAAAATGTCCTTTACTAAAATAGAGGATGTGGAAAAAAGGGCCGCTCAGGCTGTGAGAAAAGGAAAGCCTTTGATTTTTCATTGGAGGGGAGGCTATTTGACAAGGGAAGTAATAAAGCAGCTGGCGGAAATTCTGCAGCAGACAGCCAGAAAAAAAGAAAAGTATGCAAAAATCAGTCTAAACTGGCCTCAAGGGGTGATGCAGGCAGATTTTTATAATAATGTTTGTGAGGAAGAAGTTATTTTAGAAGATGCAAATGAAGGAGAAAACATAAAATGACAAAAGAAGAGTTGGCTTTGGAAGCTATAGAACGTTTAAAAAAAGAATATCCGGACGTAGGCTGTACTTTAGATTACGACCAGGCCTGGAAGCTGTTAGTGGGAGTGCGCCTGGCAGCTCAGTGTACAGATGCCAGAGTAAATATAGTGGTTCAGGATTTATATGAGAAGTACCCTGATGTAAACGCGCTTGCAGAGGCAGAGCCGGAGGATATAGAGGCCATTGTAAAGCCCTGCGGTTTAGGCCGCAGCAAAGCCAGAGATATTAGTAAAACTATGAGAATATTAAGAGACGAATATAAAGGAAAGGTGCCGGATAATTTTGAAGCTCTTTTAAAGCTGCCGGGAGTAGGCAGAAAAAGCGCCAACCTGATTATGGGAGATGTATTCGGGAAGCCAGCCATTGTGACAGATACCCATTGTATACGTTTAGTAAACCGAATCGGTTTAGTGGACGGAATCAGAGAGCCTAAAAAAGTGGAAATGGCTTTGTGGAAGCTGATTCCTCCTGAGGAGGGCAGCGATTTCTGCCACAGACTTGTATTTCACGGAAGAGAGGTATGCACAGCCAGAACAAAACCTTACTGTGATAAATGCTGCTTAAAAGATATTTGTGAGAAAAACGGAATTTAGGAGAAAGCTGTCTGGTTTCTTGACAAATAACAAAAAGTGTGTCAATCTCATATAATCCGAAATCGTACTATATGGAGGGGATAAGATGAATATTGAAACAGCCAGAAAAAGCTATTATGATTATTGGCATGGAATGACAAAGATTTACGAGGACTGGGCGCAGAAGTATCATATGTCCGGCAATTCTATGTTTATATTGCAGATAATATGGGAGTACAGCGGAAAAGTAACTCAGAAAGACATTTGCGAGGCTTTGCTTCTTCCAAAGCAGACAGTCAACTCTATTTTAAAAACATATGAGAAAAGTAAGTGGGTTTCTTTTGAAGCCTTAGAGTCAGACAGGAGAAATAAGGCAGTGTTTTTAACAGAAGCAGGGGAGAAGGTCTGCAGTGAAATTTTTCCTAAACTGATTGGCATGGAAGAAAAAGCCATGGAACAAATGGGCGCTGACCAGTGCAGAAAAATGACGGAGTACAACAATCATTTCCTGGAGATTTTAAAGGGATTAATGGAGGACTCTGAAAAGTGAAGAAGACCTTTTTTTTAAATGTGCTTCCTGCTATGCTGGCCTTTGCATTTTCCGGCGTATACGCCATTGTGGACGGCTATTTTGTAGGCCAGAATGTAGGAGATACCGGACTAGCCTCCATTAATATTGGCTATCCGATTACTGCTTTGATTCAGGCTGTAGGAACAGGAATCGGCATGGGAGGAGCAGTGAACATTGCCTTTTCCAGGGGCAGAGGAGAAAGGGAGAATGAAAAAGGATATTTGGGGAACACAATATTTCTCCTGGCCTTTGCATCTGTTTGCCTGACCATGATTCTGTGGATCTTCCACGAACCTTTGCTAAAGTCGTTTGGAGCTAAGGGGGAAATTTTAAAGGGAGCAAAGGAATATATTGGCGTCATCATATTAGGAGCGGCCTGTCAGATTATTTCCACCGGACTTTTGCCCGTACTGCGAAATTACGGCGCCGTCATACTTGCCATGGTCTATATGATGGCAGGCTTTATGACAAATGTAGTATTAGATTATTTATTTGTTTCCGCATGGCAGCAGGGCCTAGCCGGCGCCGCATGGGCTACGATTATAGGCCAGGCGGTGACAATGGTTCCCTGTATTTTGTTTGTTTTAAAAAAGGAAATCAGAGTTTCTGTTTCAAACCTATTGCCAGTGAAAAAGTATTTATCTAAAATTGGGGAAACAGGGATTTCCCCCTTAGGTTTAACACTTTCTCCGAATATTGTGATTTTAATTATTAACAGATTTGCAGTAGATTACGGCGGAGCCATTGCCGTAACTGTATACGCGGTAATCAGCTACGTGCTGGCTGTGCTGCAGCTGCTGCTTCAGGGAATTGGAGACGGGGTTCAGCCTTTAATGAGCCTGTACGCGGGAAGCGGCAACTGGAAAGCCATGAAAGGCATGAGGCGGCTGGCCTACAGCTTTGCATTTGCCGTTACTGTGGTATGCGCAGGAGCAGTGATTATGTTGTCTGGAAAAATCCCTGGATTTTTCGGAGCTTCCCAGGAAGCGGGAAATATGATTGTAAACATTATTCCTATATTTATGGGAGGAATCATATTTTCTTCATTTTTAAGAATCACCATCGCCGGATTTTACGCCACAGGAAATAACAAAGCCGCCTATTTTTTGATTTACGGCGAACCCTTCCTGCTTTTAGGACTTTTAAAATTTGTCCTTCCTCCGGCGGCCGGCCTGGAAGGGGTTTGGATGTCTCAGCCGGCCTCGCAGATTATATTAATGATCATTAGTATGATTCTCATGGTAAAAAACAGCAGAAGGATATCGTGCTGACATTTAACAAAATAATTATAGAAAATAATGCCTTTGCAGGAAGCGGGGGCGTTATTTTTTTGATTTAACGCTTTGCACTGATAAAATTAGGTATTTATTTATACAATCATGTATGATATAATTGTATAAATATTGTGCAAAATGATAATTCAGGAGAAATGTGAGGACTACTTATGATTTGGGCGAAAGAAGAAACCTTTTCCAGACAGGAAATCCAGGAACTGCAGCTTTTTAGATTGAAAAAGACTGTTCAGCGCGTATATGAAAAGGTGCCTGCTTACCGAAAAAAAATGGATGAAATTGGAATCAGGCCGGAACATATTAAAACCTTAAAAGATGTGGGCAGACTGCCGTTTACAACAAAGCAGGATATGAGGGACACCTATCCCTTTGGACTGTTTGCTGTAGGGAAGGATGAGTTAAAAAGAATTCACGCTTCCAGCGGCACTACAGGAAAGCCTACAGTAGTGGGATATACAGATAATGATATTGAAGTTTGGAGGGAATGTGTAGCCCGACTTGCCTGCGCAGGAGGAGCTACGTCTAAGGACGTAGCCCAGATCTGTTTTGGATACGGCATGTTTACAGGCGCTCTGGGCCTTCATTATGGCCTGGAGAAGGTGGGAGCGGCTATTGTGCCTTCCTCCACAGGAAATACAGAAAAACAGCTGATGTATATGAAGGACTTTGGAAGCACTCTTTTAGTTGCAACGCCTTCCTACGCTTTGCGCATTGCAGAGGTTGCAAAACAGATCGGCTTAGACCCAAAGAAAGATCTGCAGATTCAGGTGGCTTTAGTAGGCAGCGAGCTTATGACGGAAGCCATGAGAGAGGAAATGTATAAGGTGTGGGGCAGGGATCTGAAGCTGACTCAGAATTACGGAATGAGCGAGCTTATGGGACCTGGAGTTTCAGGAGAATGTCTGGAGCTTTGCGGTATGCATATTAATGAAGACCATTTCCTGATGGAGATTATTGACCCTAAAACAGGGGAGGTGCTGCCCCCTGGAGAAAAGGGGGAGGTAGTCGTCACATGCCTGACAAAAGAAGCTTTGCCTTTGATCCGCTACCGCACCAGGGATATTTCCAGGCTGTTTTATGAGCCGTGTAAATGTGGAAGAACTACAGCTCGCATGGAAAACCTGTCAGGCAGAACAGACGATATGCTGAAAATCCGCGGCGTCAACGTATTTCCAAGTCAAATTGAAGAGGTGCTGTTAAAAACAGAGGGAATCGGACCTCACTATGAAATCATAGTAAGCAGAAAGAATCATTCTGACATTTTGGAAATCAAAGTGGAAATTGAGCCGGACTCTATGGGAGACTCCTACGGAGCGCTGGAGAGAATTGAAGAAAATATAAAATCCAGGCTGAGAATGATTTTAGGTTTGGACGCCATTGTAAAATTAGTATCCCCAAATACTTTAAGAAGGTTTGAAGGAAAAGCCAAAAGAGTTACAGATTTACGAAAGGAAGGAAACTAAAGTGCAAAAAAAATTACTATTAGGAAATGAAGCTATAGCCAGAGGCGCTTATGAGGCGGGAGTTAAGGTATCAGCAGCTTACCCAGGCACCCCCAGCACAGAAATCAGTGAAAGTATAGCAAAATATGATCAGGTTTATGCAGAGTGGGCGCCAAATGAAAAGGTAGCTATGGAAGTAGCCATCGGAGCCTCTATAAGCGGGGCCAGAGCCATGGCCAGCATGAAGCACGTAGGAGTAAACGTAGCTGCCGACCCTCTTTACACAGCCGCTTATACAGGAGTAAGAGGAGGTCTTGTTATTGTAGCTGCCGACGATCCGGGCATGTACAGCTCCCAAAACGAGCAGGACAGCAGAATGGTAGCCAGAGCCGCTATGATACCTGTTCTGGAGCCTTCTGACAGCAGGGAAGCGAAGGAGTTTACAAAGCTGGCGTTCTCATTAAGTGAAACATATGACACACCGATTATGGTTCGGACTACCACCAGACTTTCCCATTCTCAGGGACTTGTAGAGCTGGAGGACAGGCAGGAAGTAGAAGTGCGTCCTTATGAAAGAGACATGAGAAAGTTTGTAATGATGCCTGGAAACGCAAAAATGCGCCATCCTTTTGTGGAAGAAAGACTGAAAAAAATGGGGGAGGACAGCTGCCAATTTTCTATTAACCAGGCAGAATACAGGGACGCCTCCGTAGGCTTTATTACCAGCGGAATTCCTTACCAGTATGTAAGGGAGGCTATGCCTGAGGCTTCTGTTTTAAAATTAGGCCTGGTACATCCGCTTCCCAGAAAATTAATTGAAGAATTTGCATCTAAGGTAGATAAGCTGTACATATTTGAAGAGCTGGAGCCTGTAATTGAAGAGCAGGTGCGCTCCTGGGGAATTAAAGTTCAGGGAAAAGAGCTGTTTACTGTACAGGGAGAATACAGCGCCAATATGATCAGAGAAAGGCTGCTGGGAGAAAAGCTGGAATTTCAGCCGGAGCAGGTGCCTGCAAGGCCGCCTATTCTTTGCCCGGGATGTCCTCACAGAAGCGTATTTTCCGTGCTCAGCAAAATGAAAATACACGCTGCAGGCGATATTGGCTGTTACACATTGGGAGCTGTGGCGCCTTTAAACGTAGTGGACACTACTATTTGTATGGGAGCCAGCATCAGCACTCTTCACGGAATGGAAAAGGCCAACGGTAAGGATTTTGTGAAAAACTGGGTGGCTGTAATCGGAGATTCCACATTCCTGCACACAGGGGTTAATTCCCTGATGAATATGGTTTACAACCAGGGCTGCGGCACTGTAGTAATTCTGGATAACTCTACCACAGGAATGACAGGACATCAGGAACATGCGGCCACAGGAAAAACCTTAAAGGGGCAGATTGTGCCGGCTGTGGATATTACAGGGCTTTGTAAAGCTATGGGAATTGAACATGTATATGAGGTAAATGCCTTTGATTTAAAGGAGTTGGAGGAGACATTAAAAAGAGAGACTGCCAGAGAGCAGGTATCAGTAATTATCACCAAGTCGCCGTGCGCCCTGTTAAAGGGTATCTCCTTCCCGGATGTTTGCCGTGCAATTCCTGAAAAGTGCAAAAAGTGCGGGGCATGTCTGCGCCCAGGATGTCCGGCTTTAACAAAGCAGGAAGACGGAACTATCAAAATAGATGAGACTATGTGCAACGGCTGCGGTCTTTGTATGCAGCTTTGTAAATTTGATGCAATTGTAAAGGAGGGCAGATAATTATGGCGGCAGCAAATATTATGATTGTGGGAGTAGGAGGCCAGGGTACTCTTTTAACCAGCAGAATTTTAGGAAATCTGGCCATTGAAGCCGGACATAATGTAAAGCTTTCTGAGGTACACGGAATGGCCCAGAGAGGCGGAAGCGTTGTTACCTTTGTCCGCTACGGCGAGGAAGTAGCCGAGCCTATTGTGGAGGAGGGCTGCGCAGATATTTTAATTGCATTTGAAAAGCTGGAGGCTTTGCGCTACACTCAGTTTTTGAAAAAAGACGGGGTAATTATTGTAAATAATCAGAGAATCGACCCTATTACAGTTGTAACAGGAGTTGCTAAATACCCGGAAAATATTTTAGAAAAGCTTCAGGAAAAGTATAAAACCATTGTTGTCAACGCTGCAGAGGAGGCAAAGAAGCTGGGCACTCCAAAGGCCTTTAACGTGGTAGTTCTGGGGGCGGCTGCCAGATACATGGATTATTCAAAGGAGCAGTGGGAGGAAGTAATACGAAATACAGTTCCGCCAAAAACAGTAGAAGTGAATCTGAAGGCCTTTGAGGCAGGCTACAGTCTGTAGGGTTTAAAAGAGATTGTAAAGAATAGCAGTGGGAGAAAGGAAAAGCGGCATGATATGGAATGAGACAAAAGAATGCATGAGCAGGGACGAGATGCAGACAATACAGAGCGCTCGTCTTGTAAAACTGGTAAACAGAGTTTACCACAATGTAGAGTACTACAGAAAGAAAATGCAGCAGATTGGGTTAGAGCCTGGGGATATTCAGGGAATTGAAGACTTAAATAAGCTGCCTTATACTACAAAGGACGATTTAAGGGACACTTATCCTTTCGGCATGTTTGCTGTTCCCAGATCTGAGATTGTCCGCGTTCATGCATCCAGCGGAACTACAGGAAAAGCTACAGTAGTGGGATATACCAGAAGAGATATTGATATGTGGAGCGAATGTGTGGCCAGATGTATTGCCATGGCAGGCTTAGGCAGAGACGATATTATCCAGGTGGCCTACGGCTACGGCTTATTTACAGGAGGCTTAGGCGCTCACTATGGGGCAGAGCATATTGGAGCCACTGTTGTTCCTATGTCCACCGGAAATACAAAAAAGCTGGTAACTATGATGGCGGACTTTGGAGCTACAGGAATTATGTGTACTCCATCCTATCTGCTGCACATTTCTGAATACATACATGAGCACAACATGATGGACCAGATTAAGCTGAAAGCTTGTATCTGCGGGGCGGAGCCCTGGACAGAGAAAATGCGTCTCCGCCTGGAGGAGGAGCTTCATATTCGCGCCCATGATATTTACGGCCTCAGCGAGATTATGGGACCGGGAGTTGCCTGCGACTGTGAGTGCCATAAAGGACTTCATGTATTTGACGATTATTTCCTGCCTGAAATCATTGATTCTACAACATTAGAACAGGTGCCAAACGGGGAGACAGGGGAACTGGTATTTACAACATTGACAAAAGAGGGAATTCCTCTGGTGCGGTACCGCACAAAGGATCTTACCAGCATCACTTATGAAAAATGTGAATGCGGCAGAACCCTGCCTCGGATTTCCAGATTTAAGGGACGTTCTGACGACATGCTGATTATCCGCGGCGTCAACGTATTCCCATCCCAGATAGAAACTGCCCTTTTAGAGCTGGCAGGCACTACGCCGCATTACTTAATGATTGTGGACAGAGTCAATAATCTGGATACCCTGGAGATTCAGGTGGAGGTAGAGGAAAGATTTTTCTCTGACGAGATCAGAAAGCTGGAAAACCTGACTCAAACCATTGGAAATGCTGTTCAGCAGGCTGTAGGATTATCTGCAAAAATTAAGCTGGTGGCTCCTAAGACTTTGGAGCGCAGCATGGGTAAATCTAAGCACGTTATTGACAACCGTGTGTATGAGTAATAGAAAACTATTAAGGGAAGAAAGAGAGGAAAAGCTATGTTTGTAAAACAAGTTTCTGTATTTTTGGAAAATAGGGCGGGAACCCTGGCTGAGACAGCTGATATTTTAAAGGAGAGAGAAATTAATATTCTGTCATTAAGTCTGGCGGATACTAGTGAGTACGGATTGCTGCGCATGGTTGTTTCCGACCCGGAAAAGGCAAAAGACGTGCTGAGAGCAAACGGATTTTCCGCCATGCTTACAGATGTAGTGGCTGTTCAGCTGGAAAACAAAGTGGGGATGCTCCACGGACTTCTCCATGTAATCCAGGAAACAGGGCTGAATATAGAATATATGTATGCTTTAGCTTCCACTGAAATCGGCGCAATGATTATTAAAACATCTGACGGAGCCAAGGCTGTGGAGGCGCTGCAGCAGGCAGGACTTCATGTGCTCAACGGAGAAACTATTTACCACATTAAATAAATAAGGGTGTCCAATAAGAATAAGAACAGGGGGCCGCCGCACCAGGCAATTGGTGCGGCGGCCCCCCTGTTCTTATCTTTTTACAAATCCATTGGCAGTGAGGGCTGCAATTAGCTTTTGATTCTCGTCAGTAATATCTACAGTGTAGTAGACTGCAGTGCGCCCTTCTTTTACCTTCCGGGCTTTTGCATAAAGCACTCCGGCCTTGGCCCCTCCCAGATAAGTAATCTGGCTGTTTAAAGACACTGTTAAGGTTTTATTCCAGTTGGCGGCCACTGCGAAGGCAAAGTCCGCCAGTGTAAAAATAGCCCCTCCCATTACTGTTCCCGCAGCATTTAAGTGGTTTTCTGTGATCTCCATTGTGCAGCAGGCCTGACCGTCCTCCACAGACTGTATGCGGCAGCCGGAGAGGTAAGCAAAGCGGTCTCCCTCAAACCGTTTTTGCACTTGTTTTAAAACCTGATTTAATTCTTCATTCATATAGGTTCCTCCTGTTAAGGGCAACTGCCCGGTAAAACGTAATATGCTTGTCTAAAAATCCCTGAACTAAGGATACGGCCTTGCCTGTAGATAAAGCGCAAATCACTGTTCCCAGCCCCACTCCTGTAATTCTGTGAAGAATAAAAAAGGAAATCACAGCGGTGGCTGTAAGACAGGACAAATCAAAAATAGTTTTCACATTTTTATAAGGCTTGGCAATAATAGAAGACAAGTCTCTGGGAAATACATCTGTTGGTATAATAGGCAGGAGAGAATTATTTGCCAGACAGATTCCAAAAGCCAGAATGAAAAAGCTTAATATAAAATAGAAAATCCTTACGCCCAGCCCCTCTGGAAGTCCGGCTGTCTGAAACTGAAAAAAGTCCAGCATTTTTCCAAACACAATGCCCATGGCAAAGGAAAATATGTACCCAAAATTAATTCGTTTATATAAAATCATTAAAATAGCCACCAGCATTGTCTGGAACAGGTAGTTCCATGTACCAAAGGATAAAAAAGAAAAGGCCATACTAAAAACATAGGGCACAGAAGAGATAGAGGAGATTCCGAATCCGCTTTTTGTCATCAGCACAACGCCGAAGCTGTTGATCACAATAGCAAAAAATAAAGCCAGTTCTCCGGGAAACTTAAATTTTTTCATTATAAACACTCCTTAAAATACGCTGATGGAATCATCAGTTTTTTGTACTGACGTTATTGTAATCCTGTAAAAGAAAATAATCAATACAGAATTTTTTAAAAATAAAGCGTCAATATACGTATGAAAATAAACAATATTTGTGTAGAAGGAAAAATCATTATCTGATATTTTTACAATATTCAGAAGGGCTGCACTTCATTTTGCTGCGGAAGGCCTTTGTATAACGGCTGGCATTAGAAAATCCGGTCATGGAGGCAACCTGAAGAATGGTGTACCTGCCGTCCTCTAAAAGGGTCAGGCTTTGCATCACCCGGTAATCTTCAAGATACCCGGTAATGGTCATACCCATTTGTTTTCTGAAAATGCGGGAGCAAGTTTCCCTGCTGACCATAATCAGATCAGCCAGGCGCGCCAGGCTGATTTTTTCTGCGTAATTTTCGTGGATATAATCTAAAATCCTGCGCACCCGGCTGCTGTTTAAGCTGTTTTCCGACTGGAGAATAGTAGCCTTTGATGCAGAAATCAACAGAAAAGCCAGCTGACAGAAAAGGCTCTTTACAGCCAGCTCATAGGCAAAAGGCTTTTCACAGAATATTTTATCCAGCTGAAAACAGCAGTCTAAAATATCCTTTTCCCTGTGCTCATTTAAAAGGATTCCTGAAAGTGACGGGGCGGAGGCAAAGGGGTGAATGTATTTTTGCGCCGGCAGACTTTCCGGCGTGCCGTATATAAAACGGGGATGGACAATAATGGTCAGCAGAATTACAGGCTCTGTTCCCTTTGGAAGCACCATGTGGGTGGTGCCGGAGTTTATAAAAATTCCGTTTCCCTTTGTAAGAGCGTGGGAAATCCCGTTAATATGAAAAATGGCGGCCCCCTGTTTTACTATGGAAAACTCCCATTCGTCATGCCAGTGGCAGGGAATGTGGCGTTCCTTAAAGCCGTCCAGATGATCGTGGAGAATTTCCACTGGAAATACTACCTGGCCGTGCTGCTTTGTTTCGTGAAGAGAAGCGCTGTCAATAGAAAGAGAGCGAAAATGCTCATTCTGGCGGTATATCATAAAAGACTCCTCATAGCTGCTTTATTTTTTGCTCAATTATAAAATGGTTTTGTGAGGTTTGCAAGAAGTTCTGAAATAGTTCTGAAATATTATAAATGAAAATGTGAGGATAAATTTATGGCTGAAAGATTATCAGAAAACCTAATAGAGGGGACTCCGTGGAAGGTAATTGCAGGATTTTCCATCCCGGTTATTGGGGGAAATTTGTTCCAGTTATTTTACACTTTGGCGGATACTATTATTGTGGGAAAAACTTTAGGCGCAGACTCCCTGGCAGCAGTGGGGGCCACAGCTACCATTGTCTATTTTGTGCTGTGCTTTGTTCAGGGGCTGACGGGAGGCTTTGGAATATTATTAGGTCAGGCAGTGGGAGCTGGAAAGAAAAAAAGAATGAAAGAATGTGTGGCGGCGTCTATGTGGCTGTCAGCAGTATTTACAATTTTAATTACACTTGTCAGCTGCCTGTCCATTCATGTGATTTTAAGGTGTCTGAATACGCCTAAAGACATTTACAGTGAAACGTATACATATTTATTTATTATTTTTCTGGGAACAGGCACAACTGTTTTTTACAATATGATATCCAATATTTTAAGAGCATTAGGTGACAGCAGAACGCCTTTGTATTTCTTAATATTTTCTTCTTTGCTGAATATTGTGCTGGATATTATATTAATCGTTCCCTGTCATATGGGAGTAGCAGGAGCTGCAGCAGCTACGGTGATTTCACAGCTGCTGGCAGCAGTGTTCTGCATTATTTATACTTTTAAAAAGTATGAGGTGATTCGTTTAAAGGGAAGACAGTGGAAGCCGGAATGGGTGGTTTTAGTCCGCCACATAAAGCTGGGGCTGCCTATGGGCTTCCAAATGTCTGTTATGTGTATTGGCCAGCTGGCCATGCAGGCGGCGGTAAACCGTCTGGGCACAAGCGCCATTGCAGGTTATACCGCTGCCTCCAAGGTAGATCAGCTGCCTGTGCTGGTAGACAACGCTGTGGGCATCACCATAGCCAATTATGTAGCTCAAAACTACGGGGCCGGAAAGTTTAACAGAATCCGCCAGGGTGTGAAAGACTGCTTCCTTATGCTGACGGCCTTAAACTTTTTTATGGGCGCCCTGCTTCTTTTAGGACAGTCTCACGTAGTGCAGCTGTTTATTAATCAGCCTACAGAGGAAATTATTCTGTATGCCAAACAGTATCTTTGGATGATTGTGCCCTTCTATTTATTTTTGGGAATGCTGATGGTCTACAGAACAGCCCTGCAAAGCGTAGGCAATGCCTGGGCTCCCTTTGGGGCATGTATAATTGAGCTGTTTGCCAGACTGTCCTGCGCCTTAGGGCTGTCTTTAGTCCTGGGCTATAAAGCTATTTGCTTTTCCACGCCATTTGCCTGGATTTGCGCTCTGATATTGCTTATGCCTGTGTATTTTTATCAAAGCCGTAAAATGCCTGACAGATAAAACCAAGGGCGTTCCCACATGTTTTTAAACGCCGAATTTCCATCCTCTTTTAATGGTTCCGTTGCTGTTAAACTCAGTATAAACATAAGGAGCATCAGGGGTCGTGCCGTTTTCTGTAAAGGTATAATTATGTCCGTCTACTGCCTGAACTCCTGTAAACATTTTACAGGTGCTGGTATTAAAGTAATATACATTGCCGTTGATTTTCGTCAGGCCGCCCTGAAGCTCCCCGGAATCGGCGGCAAAATACCATGTGCCGTCTCTTTGAATCCATCCTGTGCGCATAATCTGATCGCTGCCAAAATAGAACCAGTGGTCCTTATAATGTACCCAGTTGCTTGTACAGTAGCTGTTGTTTCCCCAATCATATTTCCAGCCCTGTGAGGTACTGACCCAGCCGGCTGCCAGGGAAGTAAATGCGCTTGCAGCTGTAAATGCAGCAGTCATTGAAAGTGCGGCTAAACCTTTTAATTTCATAAAGAAACCTCCTTGCATTACATTTTTATTTCATTTTTTCCTTTTGTGAAATACAGCCATATTGTATAACTTGTATGACATTTTGGTCAATAGAAGTCATGGAATTGTAACAATGTAACAGGCAAATGTAATAAATGAAATGGAATTGTAAGGAATTAAAGGAAAATGTATACATTTTCAGTATTATATGGTGAAGACAAAGGAAACTTGTGATATGATGAAAAGCAGGAGGTAGCTCAATGAAAATAACAAGACCGGATTATTATGAGAAGTTTCACTGCATTGCCTCTAAGTGTAAGGACAGCTGCTGCGTGGGATGGGAAATTGACATTGACTTAGAAACATATAAAGACTATGTCAATCAGGACGGTCCTATTGGCCACAAGCTGCGCCGGTCTATGGAAGAGGAGGCCGGAACCTATCATTTTAAAATGGAAGGAAATAGATGCCCTTTCCTGGATAAAAATAATTTATGCCAGATTATTACTCAGCTGGGACAGGAAAGACTGTGTGAAATCTGCAGGGAGCACCCCAGATTTTACAGACAGTACAGCGGCTGGGGAGAAATGGGAATAGGTCTTTGCTGCGAGGAAGCTGCCAGGCTGATTATAGGCTGTCACAACCCTCCTTCTTATACTGTGTATCTGGAAGTGGAAGAGAGCGATACAGAGTCAAAAGCTAAAGATGATGTTCTGGAGGAATCAGAGAGAGCGCTGCTTTTAAAAACAAGAGAAACAGCCTTTGGGATATTAAGAAACCAGAGATTAAATATTTCTGAAAGATTGGCGGTGCTGTTGATTTACGGGGAAGAGCTGCAGGGTATTTTAGATTTTGGAGAAAATATAGAAGATATAGAAGAAGAGCTTTTAAAGGCCTGCAGAAAATATGGTGATAAAAAAAGACAGGAAAAGGAAGGAGGAAAACTGAAAAGGGAATTTTCCGGCTCTGAGGGGCTTACTATATGGACGCAGATGTTAAATTTTGTTCAGAACCTGGAGTCTATGACAACAGAATGGCCGGACAAATTGGCTCAGGCAAAAAATCAGCTGGAGGCTTTGGCAGATAAAAAAGAGGAGTTTTTATCCTGTTTAAAATATGGCTGCCAGTGGTACGGCAATATGGCGGAATATTTTGTATACAGATATTTTATAGAGGGAATTCTGGAAGGAAATATATTGCCAAAGGTGAAACTGACAGCCCTTGCCTGGCTTGTGGTCCTGCCTCTTCACATTGCCTTTTATTTAAGGGAAAATCAGTTTTCTCTGGAAAGTATGGCAGATGCGGCAAAAGAATTTTCTAAAGAAATTGAATACAGCACAGATAATTTAGAGGTTTTGGAAAAGGCAGGGTGGGAGATGGAATTTCTGTCTGAAGACGGAATTTTAAGCTGCCTTTTATACAAATAAATTAAGAAAAATAGAAAGGATGAAAAAATGGATTTTATTCAGTTAGCTAAAAAAAGATATTCAGTAAGAGCATATAAGGAAATGCCGGTGGAAAGGGAAAAACTGGAAAAAGTACTGGAGGCTGCAAAAGTAGCGCCTACAGCTTGCAATTTACAGCCCTTTCACCTGTATGTAGTTCAGGGAAAGGCAATGGAGAAAATCGAAAAAGCCGCCAGAACCTACGGAGGGACAGCCGCCGTTATTGTATGTGCAGATAAGGACAAGGCGTGGACCAGAAAATATGACGGTATGCAGACTACAGATATTGACGCGTCTATTGTTACAGACCACATGATGCTGGAGGCCACAGAACTGGGGCTGGGAAGTCTTTGGGTATGCTGGTTTAAGCCAGATGTTTTAAGAGAAGAATTTCAGATTCCAAAACATCTGATTCCTATTAATCTGCTGGTTTTAGGATATGCAGAGGGAAAGCCTTTGGCCCCGGAAAGACATAAGGAAACAAGAGCTTCCATAGAAAGCCTGACAACATTTATAGAATAGGAGAAATCCGCAGTAAATAGGTGGAATTTCTTGACAAATAACGGAAAATAGTGTACGATATTTTTCGACATGGAAAACAGAGAATTCGCATTCCATGCAAATATTTTTCTGACCACCTGCAAAAAGCAGGCCAAGGCCATACGGACAGCCGGGTCAACTGCCGATTGGTACTTCGTTACCGTTATTGATTGAGTTGAAAGCTCAATTTTTATAAGTTGGTTACTTTATAACCAGTGCGTGAACACGTACATCAACTTGTGAAAATGTCAATAAGAGTAGTAAAAGTAAAGTATTTGCTATATAGACTCTGAACTCTGTTATTCTATGAACCACTTTGCCGAAAACCTTAGTCTGTCTAAGAACGGCGAAAAAAGCAGTCATATAATAATAGAAATTGACGCAGGTAATGTACAGATTCATTGCCTGCGTTTTTGTTTTGCAAAAAACAGAAACCTCCCAGGCGGCCGGCTATCAGCCGGAAAAATTTAACTACCAGATATGGAGAACGGAGATGGGAGAAAAAATTAAATTGTACGGATTTAATAATCTGACAAAGGTATTAAGCTTTAATATTTATGACGTATGTTACGCCAAAACTGCCAGAGAGCAGAAGGATTACGTGGCGTATATTGACGAGCAGTACAATTCTGAGCGTTTAACCAATATTCTTACGAATTTGACAGATATGATCGGCGCAAAGGTTCTGAACATTGCCAGACAGGATTACGATCCTCAGGGAGCTTCAGTAACCATTTTAATTTCAGAGGGAATCAAAACTCCCATGGGAGAGATACAGCTGGCTCATTTAGACAAAAGCCATGTGACAGTACACACTTATCCAGAGTATCATCCGGAAACATGTCTGGCCACCTTTCGGGCAGATATAGAGGTAGGCACATGCGGGGAGATTACGCCTCTGTCCACCTTAAATTATCTGATTGGCTCCTTCGATTCTGATATTATTACTATGGATTATAGAATCAGAGGATTTACAAGAGATGTAAACGGGAAAAAGCTGTTTATGGACCATCCGATCACCTCCATTCAAAGCTATATTGCTCCGGAGGTGCTGCAAAGGTACGATACCATAGACATTAATGTTTATGAAGCAAATTTATTTCATACAAAGATGATGGTGAAGGACATTGACCTTCAAAACTATCTTTTTAAAACCGACGTATACGAGCTTCCTCCTCAAAAAAGGCTGGAGATTATTAACAGTCTGAGGAAGGAAATGATTGAAATATTCAGCGGACGCAATATTTATTAAGAGAGGAAACGACATGAACCCATTGTCCCAGGAGCGCGCCCCGATTTATGAGGCGCTGGAAAACTTTAAAAAAATGCGGGTGGTGCCCTTTGACGTTCCAGGACATAAAAGAGGCAGAGGCAATCCTGAGCTGACTGCATTATTAGGTGAGAAATGTGTTGGAATGGATGTAAATTCCATGAAGCCTTTAGACAACCTTTGTCATCCCATTTCTGTAATCAGGGAGGCAGAGGAGCTGGCGGCCCAGGCTTTCCAGGCTGCTCACGCTTTTCTCATGGTGGGAGGCACTACATCTGCAGTGCAGAGCATGGTGCTTTCTGTGGTGAAAAGAGGAGAAAAGATTATTCTTCCAAGAAATGTACACCGCAGCGTTATGGGAGCCATGGTGCTTTGCGGAGCTGTGCCTGTGTATGTAAACCCAGAAGGGGACGACAGGCTGGGGATTCCCCTGGGAATGAGCGTGGCGGCGGTGGAAAGGGCTATTAAGGAAAACCCTGACGCTAAAGCTGTATTAGTCAACAACCCTACTTATTACGGAATTTGTTCCAATTTAAAAGCCATTGTAGATTTGGCCCACAGACACGGTATGTTCTGTCTGGCAGACGAGGCCCACGGCACACATTTTTATTTTGGAGAAAACCTGCCTGTGTCAGCTATGGCGGCAGGAGCCGACATGGCTGCTGTTTCTATGCATAAATCTGGAGGCAGCTTAACACAAAGCTCTATTTTATTAATAGGGCCTGCTATGCAGGAAGGCCATGTGAGACAGATTATTAACTTAACTCAGACTACCAGCGGTTCTTATCTTTTGCTGTCCAGCCTGGACATTTCCAGAAGAAATCTGGCTTTGCGGGGAAAGGAAACCTTCCGCCAGGTAGTGAATATGGCAGAATATGCCAGAGCTGAGATTAATCAGATCGGCGGATATTATGCTTACGGCAGAGAGCTGTGCAACGGGGACAGCATATATGATTTTGACGTGACAAAATTGTCTGTGCACACCAGGGAAATCGGGCTGGCAGGTATAGAAGTATATGACCTTTTAAGAGATGAGTACGATATTCAAATTGAGTTTGGAGATCTGGGAAATATATTAGCCTATTTGTCCATTGGGGACAGGCAAAGGGATATTGAGCGTTTAGTCAGCGCTTTATCAGAGGTGAAACGCCGGTTTGGCGGAGATAAATCAGATTTAATGGTGCACGAATATATTGAGCCTCAGGTAGTGCTGTCTCCCCAGGATGCTTTTTATGCAGAAAAAGAATCCAGACCTTTAAGGCAGACCTGCGGATGTGTGTGCAGCGAGTTTGTTATGTGTTACCCTCCAGGAATCCCTGTTTTAACCCCTGGGGAGAGGATCACTGAAGAAATATTAGATTATATTGAATATGCTAAGGCCAAAGGATGTTCTATGACAGGACCTGAGGACCCTGTAATTGAACATTTAAATGTCTTGAAAGGAGTATAAAATAGATATGGAGCTTTGGTTTTCTGAGGCGCAGACGCCTCATGTTAAATTGTCCATCCGGGTAGACAAGCAGCTGTACAGCGGAAAAAGTGAATTTCAGCGGATCGACGTGTTTCAGTCCCCGGAATTTGGACGGTTTCTGGTGTTAGACGGATATATGATGCTTACAGAAAAGGATGAGTTTATTTACCATGAAATGATTACTCATGTGCCTATGGCAGTTCACCCAAATGTACGGCAGGTGCTGGTAATCGGAGCCGGGGACGGCGGAGTGGTCAGGGAGCTGACAAGATACCCGGAAATTGAGCAGATTGATATGGTGGAGATTGACCAGCAGGTAGTGGAGGTTTGCAAGAAATATCTGCCTAAAACCTCCTGCAGACTGGGAGATCCCAGAGTGAATATATACTATGAGGACGGCCTGAAGTTTATCAGGGCATGTGAAAACAAATATGACTTGATTATTGTAGATTCCACAGATCCTTTTGGACCTGGGGAAGGGCTGTTTACAAGAGAATTTTACGGCAACTGCTATAAAGCCCTGAAGGAAGACGGAATTATGGTGAATCAGCATGAAAGTCCGTTTTATGAGGAGGACGCTTTGTCCTGTCAGAAGATGCACAAGCTGATTGTAGAATCCTTCCCTATCAGCAGAGTTTATCACGCTCATATTCCCACTTATCCGTCTGGACACTGGCTGTTTGGTTTTGCTTCTAAAAAGTATCATCCTCTCAGAGACTTAGACGACATTAAATGGAATATGCGGGGGATTTCCTGCAGATATTATACAACAACCCTTCATAAGGGGGCTTTTTACCTGCCGTATTATGTAGAGGAGATGCTGGAAAATGTTGAATAAAAATATAGAAGTATTTATGGGATGTGACAAAGAGTTTCAGGAGGCGGACATTGTTATGTTTGGCGCTCCCTTTGACTCCACCACCTCCTTTCGCCCTGGCACCAGGTTTGGAAGCGGGGCGATCCGCCGGGAATCCTATGGCATAGAAATGTACAGCCCATACCAGGACCGGGATTTAGAGGACTCGGCAGTCATGGACTGCGGAGATCTGGAGCTTTGTTTTGGAAATACAGAGAAGGCTTTAAAGCAAATTGAAGAGCAGACAAAAGAGATTTTAGACGGCGGAAAAATTCCATTTATGGTGGGAGGAGAGCATCTTGTAACCTTAGGCGCTTTTCGGGCTGTATTTGAAAAATATCCTGAGGTTTTTATTATTCATTTTGACGCACATGCAGATTTAAGAGAAGATTATCTGGGAGAACAGCTTTCCCATGCCTGCGTGCTTCACAGGTGCTGGGACTTAACGGGAGACGGAAAAATTTTTCAGTTTGGAATCCGCTCCGGGGACAGGGAAGAATTTAAATGGGGCGGCAGCCATGTAACTACCAGAAAGTTTGATTTTCAGGGCCTGGATCAGGTGCTGGAAAGCTTAAAAGGAAAGCCGGTTTACTTTACTGTAGATTTAGATGTAATGGACCCTTCTGTTTTTCCGGGAACAGGAACGCCGGAGCCGGGAGGAGTAACCTTTGATCAGCTGAGACAGGCTGCAGAGACAGTTTGCCGCAAGGCAGACATAGTAGGCTTAGACGTAAATGAATTAAGCCCCCATTATGACGCCAGCGGAGTGTCTACAGCCGCAGCATGTAAGATTATAAGAGAGATGCTGCTGGCTTTACAGAAATAGGAAAGATAAATTTAAGAAACCATGTAAGGAGGAAATGGAAATGGGAAAAGCCTTAATTATCGGATGTGGAGGAGTAGCTTCTGTTGCAATTCACAAATGCTGCCAGAACAGTCAGGTATTTGAAGAGATTTGCATTGCCAGCCGCACAAAATCCAAATGCGATGCTTTGAAAGAAAAATTACAGGGAACTACAAAGACTAAGATTACTACAGCTCAGGTGGATGCAGATCAGGTGGACCAGCTGATTGAGCTGATTAATCAGGAAAAGCCGGACGTAGTATTAAACCTGGCTCTTCCATATCAGGATCTGACTATTATGGACGCCTGTCTGGCTACAAAAACACATTATATTGACACAGCAAATTATGAGCCTGAGGATACAGCTAAGTTTGAATACAGCTGGCAGTGGGCTTACAGAGAAAAATTTGAGGAGGCAGGCATCACAGCCTTGTTAGGAAGCGGATTTGATCCGGGAGTTACAAGCGTATTTTCCGCCTACGCCTTAAAACATGAATTTGACGAAATCAACTATATTGATATTTTAGATTGTAACGGCGGAGATCACGGATATCCTTTTGCAACTAATTTTAACCCGGAAATTAATATTAGAGAGGTTTCTGCAAAGGGCTCCTACTGGGAGGACGGCCATTGGGTAGAAACAGAGCCTATGGAAATTAAACGGGTTTACAATTTTGAGGGAGTGGGAGAAAAGGATATGTACCTGCTTCACCACGAAGAAATTGAAAGCCTTGCTTTAAATATTCCGGGGATTAAAAGAATCCGTTTCTTTATGACCTTTGGACAAAGCTATTTGACTCATTTGAAATGTTTGGAAAATGTGGGAATGACATCTATTGAGCCTATTATGTATGAAGGAAAAGAGATTATTCCTCTGCAGTTTTTAAAAGCAGTGCTGCCTGATCCTTCTTCTTTAGGCCCAAGAACAAAAGGAAAAACAAATATCGGATGTATTTTCCAGGGCAAAAAGGATGGAAAAGACAAAACGTATTATCTGTATAATATTTGCGATCACGAGGAATGTTATAAAGAGGTAGGTTCTCAGGCAGTGGCTTATACTACAGGAGTGCCTGCCATGATCGGAGCAATGATGATAATGACAGGAACCTGGAATAAGCCGGGAGTTCACAACATTGAAGAGTTTGATCCGGACCCATTTATGGATGCATTAAATAAATGGGGACTGCCCTGGAAAGAGTCCTATGATCCGGTATTGGTGGATTAATGGGGGCGCCCATAGAGGGCCCAGGCCCTACACCTTATTTTTTAATAGATGAAGAACGCCTGATTCATAATCTGGAAATATTAAAGGACGTGGCGAATCGGTCCGGTTGTAAAATACTGCTGGCTCAAAAAGCATTTTCCATGTTCAGCGTGTATCCCTTAATAAAAAAATATTTAGCCGGAACAGCTGCCAGCGGTCTTTATGAGGCCAGATTAGGATGTGAAGAAATGGGGGGAGAAACCCACGTGTTTTCTCCCGCTTACAGGGAAGATGAATTTGAAGAGCTGCTTCAGTTTGCAGACCACATTATTTTCAACTCTCCGGCTCAGGTGAGAAAATTAGGCTTAAAGGCCAGAAGCGCCGGAAAATCAATTGGACTTAGATTAAATCCGGAATGCTCCACCCAGGAGGGACATGAGATTTACGATCCCTGCTCCCCTGGCTCCAGACTGGGAACTACCCTGGAGGCTTTTGATCAGGGAATTCTGCCTATGTTAGACGGTTTTCACATTCACACCTTGTGCGAGCAGGATTCTGACGCTCTGGAGGTGACGGTGAAGGCTGTGGAGGAAAAATTCGGCCCCTGGCTGGGACAGATGAAATGGGTGAACCTGGGAGGCGGACACCATATTACAAGGCCAGGATATGATATTGAGCGGCTGGTAAAAATTATTCGTCACCTGAGAGACACATACCATGTGGAAATATATTTAGAGCCTGGAGAAGCAGTGGTGCTGAACGCCGGATTTTTAGTGTCCAGAGTACTGGAGGTTGTTCACAACAAAATAGACATTGCGATTTTAGATACTTCTGCCGCATGTCACATGCCTGACGTGCTGGAGATGCCCTACCGTCCGCCAGTGACAGACAGCAAAAAAGCAGGAGAGCTGCAGTACACCTACCGTTTAGCAGGTCCCACCTGCTTAGCAGGCGATATTATTGGAGATTACTCCTTTCAGGATCCCTTAAAGCCAGGCAGTTTGGTGATTTTTGAGGATATGGCTTTATATACTATGGTAAAGACAAATACCTTTAACGGAATGGCCCTTCCCTCTATTGTATATAGAGACAGCCAGGGAGTCTGTAAAATCGTGCGCAGCTTTGGGTATGAGGATTTTAAAAACAGGTTATCATAAATTACAAAGGAGCGCTGTTTTGCGGCGCTCCTATTATTTTCAGCTTCAGCTGCGTCAGGAGCAGGGCCAGATTAAATGGGCCTTTGTATAGAAACCATAAGGTTGTGAAAAAAACGACAATTTTATTTGCATGAGATATAACAGTGTGCTATTATACCTGTATATAAACTGTTTTTTGTACAATAATCAAGAAATAGGAGGAAGAAAAATGTTTAAAAAATTATTTGGAAAAAAAGAGGAAGAGTCTGCAGCGCCAAAAGAGGGCCGGCTGCTGGCAATTCAAAGCGGCAAGACAGTTCCTGTTGAGGAAGTTCCTGACCCTGTATTTTCCCAGAAGATGCTGGGAGACGGCGTTGCCCTGATTCCGGAGGATGGAAAGATCTACAGCCCTGTAAATGGAAAGATTGTCAGCCTGATTCCTTCCAAACATGCATATGGAATTGAAGCAGAGGAGGGAGCTGAGGTTTTAATTCACATTGGGCTGGAAACAGTAGCTCTTAACGGTGAAGGCTTTACATGCCACGTAAAAAAAGATCAGACTGTAAAAGCAGGAGATTTGCTGGCAGAAGTAGATTTAGAATTATTAAAGGAAAAGGGATATAATACTATTACCCCTATATTGATTACTAATATGGATGACGTGCGGGAAGTGAAAATGACTACAGGCCCGGTTACAGCAAAAGAAACAGTGATGATCACATACAAAAAATAAATTTAAATAAAAAAAGTAAGCAGGAGGAAAAGATTATGTATCAGTTTCATTACACAGTTAAGGATGAGTTAGGAATTCATGCAAGACCGGCAGGACTTCTGGTTAAGGAAGCAAAGCAGTATGAAAGCAAGGTAAGTATTGAAAAAGAGGGAAGGACAGTGGATGCCAAAAAGCTGATGGCTGTAATGAGCCTGGGAGTAAAATGCGGCCATGAGATTACAGTGACTGTGGAAGGAGAGGATGAAGAAACTGCAGGACCAGCAGTGGAAAAGTTCTTCCAGGATAATCTGTAAAGTTAGGAGATTATTAAATGATGGAAAAGTATTTTGGAAAACCAGTATTCAGGGGCACTGCTATGGGCAAGCTGGCAGTGTTCCAGAAGAAAGATAATCTTGTAAAGAGAACCCGCATCAAAGATGCAGACGCTGAGATGAAGCGTTTTGAGGAAGCAAAGGAAGAGGCGCTTGCGCAGCTTCAGGGCTTGTATGATAAGGCGCTGAAAGAAGTGGGAGAAGCCAACGCGGCTATTTTTGAAGTACATCAGATGATGATGGAGGATGACGATTATTTAGAGTCCATTGAAAATATTGTGAGAACTCAGGAGGTGAATGCAGAATATGCAGTAGCCACCACCGGAGATAATTTTTCTCAGATGTTTGCAGAAATGGATGATGAATACATGAAGGCCAGATCTGTTGATGTAAAAGACATATCTGAACGCTTAATTAACGTGCTTAGCGGCGCAGGAGGAAATGGCCTGAATTTTGACCAGCCGGTTATTATTGTGGCTGACGATCTGACCCCCAGTGAAACTGTTCAGTTAGATAAAGATAAGGTTCTGGCTTTTGTCACCGTACATGGTTCAGCCAATTCACACACTGCTATTTTAGCCAGAATGATGAATATTCCTGCTGTTGTGGGAGTTAATATTCCTTTAGACAGCAGCGTTAACGGAAAAATAGGCATTGTAGATGGTTCCAAAGGCCAGGTAATTGTGGAGCCGGACCAGGAGACTGAAAAGGCGGCTGCGGCAAAAATCCAGGAGGAAGAGGAAAAAACGAAGCTGCTTCAGCAGTTAAAGGGCAAAGAGAATATTACTTTAGACGGCCAGAAAATTAATATTTATGCAAATATTGGCAGCGTGGGAGACGTAGCCAGCGTAATGGCCAATGACGCTGGAGGAATTGGCCTGTTTAGAAGTGAATTTTTGTATTTAGGAAGAGACACATATCCTACAGAGGAGGAGCAGCTTCAGGCTTACCGTCAGGTGGCAGAGCTGATGGCAGGAAAAAAGGTAATTATCAGAACATTGGATATTGGAGCTGATAAAAAGGTAGATTACTTTGATTTAGACCAGGAAGAAAATCCTGCATTAGGCTTCCGGGCTATTCGTATCTGCCTGAAACGTCCTGAAATCTTTAAAACACAGATGAGAGCCATTCTCAGAGCCAGTGTTTACGGCAATATTGCAGTAATGTATCCTATGATTATTTCTGTGGAAGAAGTTAGGAAAATTAAACAGATTGTAGAAGAGGTAAAAGAGGAGCTGTCTGCCAATAATATTCCTTTCGGCAACATTGAACAGGGTATTATGATAGAGACTCCTGCAGCTGCAGTAATGAGCGACGTGCTGGCAAAGGAAGTAGACTTTTTCAGCATTGGAACTAACGACCTGACTCAGTATACGCTGGCTATTGACCGTCAGAACAACAATCTGGATGATTTTTATGACCCTCACCATCCGGCGGTGCTGCGCCTGTTAAGATTAGTGGCGGAAAATGCTCATAAAAATGGAATTTGGGCAGGCATCTGCGGGGAATTGGGAGCAGATTTGTCTTTAATCAGAGAATTCTTAGATATGGGAATGGACGAGCTTTCTGTGTCTCCGTCCATGGTTTTAAGAGTGAGAAACGAAGTGAGAAAAATAGATAGAAGATAAGTTTCAGTAAAGCGTTGCAGACAGACTAAGAAGTCTTTTTCTGCAGCGCTTTATTTTCAATATAAGAGTAGTACAGCACGCTGCCTAAAATAACGGCGCTTCCTATAAGCTGCAGAGGCGCCGGAATTTCCTGAAAAAGCGCCATGGCAATAAAGCCGGCTACTACTGGCTCGCACAGCTTGGAGGCAGAGACAAAAGCCGGTGAAAAGTATTTTAAGCACCAGCTGAATATGCTGTGTCCAAGTAAGGTAGAAAAAATACTTAGAAGCAGGCCTACAATTATAGGGCTAAGGCCCCAGCCTGTAAATGACTGTCCCTGGAGCAATACAAGGGCGATTAAAGTAATACCTGAAAATACATATACAAGGTATGTATAAGCGGTGGTGGTCATAGTGCGGCGGGCTATACCTCCAAGTAATGTATATACAGCCACAAAAACCGCTGCCGCCAGAGATAAAATATCTCCGTATAAATGATTTTCCCCGCCGTTATAATCAGAAAAGGCGATGAGAATACTTCCCAAAAAGGTAGCCAGTATGATGAGAACAGCCTTCCATCCCAAAGTTCCCTTCATAAATATGCAGTATCCTAAGGCCACCCAGATTACTTCTGTGCACACAATTACTGTAGAGCTGGCTACAGAGGTATGACTAAGAGAGGCAAACCAGAAGAAAAAGTGAAAAGCCAGAAATATGCCGCTGACAGCGCAGAGCAATAAGGTTTTTTTGTTAACGGAAAAAAGCTCTGATCTATATTTCTTTTGGCCCAGGGCAACAGGTGACATAAGGAGAACCGTCCAGACTAGTCTGTAAGCGGCGGTAACTGCTGAGGGAGCTTCTGAAAATTTTACAAAAATAGCAGAAAGGGAGATGCCAAAAATGCCGGTGATAATCATGGTCATTGGATGTTTTTCTATAAACTTCATGGAAAATCCAGCCTTTCATCAAGAGTTTCTTTCTGACTATAGCACAAAAAAGAAAAAAATGATATCATAAATCCAAAAGAAGGAGAATAAAAGGAGAATATAAGTTAAAATGAAATTAGTAGATGCAAGAGGAATGTCTTGTCCTAAACCGGTGATTGAGGCAAAAAAAGCTTTAGAACATATGGATGATTCCACGTTAGAAGTTTTAGTAGATAATACGGCCGCAGTTTCCAATTTAATGAAACTGGGAAATTATATGAAGGTGGAAACGGAATCTTGCCAGCTGGGAGAACATGAATATAAGGTGATATTTAAGAAAAATGACCAAGAAACCTGCTGTGATAAGGAGACAGATTGTAAAACAGAGGAGAAAAAACAAGTTTTAGAAGCAGCAACAGCAGGAAAGGCAGTTGTTATTTCCGCAGACCATATGGGGGAGGGAGATGATGTGTTAGGCCGACTTCTGATGAAGGGATTTATTTATGGGCTGACAGAGCTGGAAGAGATCCCGGAGACAGTTTTATTGTATAACGGAGGTGCAAAGCTTTCTGTGGAAGGTTCAGATTCTTTAGAGGATTTAAGGCTTTTAGAAAGCCAGGGAGCAGAAATACTTACCTGCGGCACATGTCTCAATCATTATGGACTGACAGAAAAGCTGGCTGTGGGAAATGTAACGAATATGTATGTAATTTGTGAAAAAATGATGTCTGCCTCCAGGCTTATTAAGCCATAACATTATAACAAGAAACAGAGAATTCAGACAGGTTTGTTGACAAAAAATCAGAATAGATTTATAATGCACTAAGCATAAATAAGACAGCTTGGCGTTTACTGATTAGAATTTTAACAAGGATTGCGAGGAGGAAGTAATTATGGCAACCGTAAAGAAAGAAACAAAAACCACAGAAACAAAGGCAGTGAAGAAGACTGCTGCGCCAGTTCAGACAGCGCCGGCTGCAGAAACAGCAGAGGTAAAAGCACCTGCGAAGGAAGCGCCTGTAAAGGAGACAGCTGCTAAAACAACAGCTGGAGCAAAAACTACTAAGAAAGCTCCTGCTAAAAAGGCAGATCCAAAAGCTTCTGTATATGTAGAGTATGCAGGAAAGCAGATTGAAGCAAAAGAGGTTTTAGAGTCAGCAAAAAAGGCATTTAAAAAATCCCACAGAGGCGTGGAGATTAAGACTATTGAAATTTATGTAAAGCCTGAGGAATCTGTAGCTTACTACGTAGTAAACGGTGAAGGATCAGACGATTACAAGATTGAGTTATAAAAACAAGAGTTCAGGCCGCATGTCCTATTGGGCGTGCGGTTTTTCTTGCACA
This sequence comes from Lachnoclostridium edouardi, assembly GCF_900240245.1. GTDB lineage: Bacteria > Bacillota > Clostridia > Lachnospirales > Lachnospiraceae > Lachnoclostridium_A > Lachnoclostridium_A edouardi. The sequence continues at coordinate 657,989 of NZ_OESQ01000001.1, read as the reverse complement.
GGGGAGTAATGAAGGTGAAAAGTGAGTGGAAACCAAAGATAATGACTTGTATGAAAGGATACGGAAGACAGCAGCTGATTAAGGATATTATATCCGGGGCGATTGTGGCTGTAATTGCCTTTCCCTTATCAGTAGCTCTGGCCATAGCTTCCGGAATGAGTCCGGAGAGAGGACTGTATTCAGCAATAGTAGGAGGATTTCTGGTATCTTTGTTGGGAGGCAGCAGGGTAAATATTGGAGGCGCCACGGCCGCCACTGTTATGACAGTATTTACAATTGTCCGGGATTTTGGTCTGACAGGATTAGCCTTAGCCAGCATTATGGCAGGTGTTTTTCTGATTATTCTGGGAGCGCTGCGTTTTGGAATGCTGTTAAAATATATTCCTAGAACAATTACAACAGGCTTTACAGCCGGTATCGCCATGGGTATTTTCTCAGGCCAGATCAAAGGGTTTTTAGGCCTTGATATGGGAGATATTCCTGTAAAGGTTATGGATAAATTTGTGGCTTACAGCCAGGTGCTTCACACGTTAAACGACAGAACTGCCGCTATAGGCTGTATGGCAATTATTATACTTTTAGTGCTGCCTAAAATTACAAACAGGATTCCCAACTCCCTGGCAGCTATTCTTATTACAACTCCTATAGTACTTTTTGGAAATATGAAGGAGGTTGCCACTATACGCAGTGTTTACGGAGAACTGCCTTCCCATTTTCCCAGGCCATCCATGCCGGAAATCAGTTTAGAATTGATTTCCAATTTGCTGCCTTCAGCTGTTACGCTGGCCCTTCTAATTGCCATTGTCTCCCTTTTGGCCTGTGTTGTGACAGACGGCTTAATGGGAGAACAGCATGATTCCAGCCAGGAGTTAATTGCCCAGGGCATCGCTAATATTTTTTGCGGCTTCTTTGGAGCAGTGCCGGTGGCCGGAGCCGTGGCCAGGGCATCCAGCAATATTAAAAACGGAGGCCGTACTCCTGTAGCTGGCATGGTCCACAGCGTATGCGTGCTTTTTATTTTGATTTTTCTTATGCCGTTAGCCGGCTACATCCCTATTCCCACCTTATCGGCTATTTTGATTACAGTAGCTGTAAACATGATTAACTGGAAGGAAGTTGTATTTATTATCGGCCATGCCCCTAAATCGGATGTGGCGGTAATGTTAGTCACCTTTTTTTCAGGAATTTTGGTGGATCTTCTGTTTGCAGTGGAGATGGGGGTTCTGATTTCCGCCTTTTTATTTATGCGCAGAATGTCAGACGTTACTACTGTGCGGGGATGGTCTTATGAGGAAATACCGGAGGACGATGCGGACAACCTGCATTATAAAAAGGTGCCCAGACATACTTTAGTATACGAGCTGGAAGGGCCTATCTTTTTTGCCACAGTAGACGAGCTGCTTAGAATTACAGCCCAAAAAAATACCAGAGTTATTATTCTGCGTATGCGCAGCGTGCCTTCTATGGATATTGCCGCTCTTACATCCCTGGACGGCTTTGTGGACAGATGTAAAGCCAGAAATATTACAGTGCTGTTATCCCATGTACAAAGCCAGCCTTATTCTGTAATGAGAAAGGCAGGCTTTGACAAAAAGCTGGGACAGGAAAACTTCTGCGCTAATATTGACGCGGCCCTTGCAAAGGCGGAAGCTATGCTGCCTGTAAAAAAAGCTAAAGAGGACTAATAGTCAGCTGTTCAGTTACAGTTTTTAGCAGAAGCCGTACAAAAACAGTAAAGGCCACAGTGAAAAATATTTCCAGGGCGCTGCTTATAATGCCGGAGGAAAGCAGTAAAAAAACAGAGAAGGCTGTAATGATGAGAAAACCTATGAAAAATGGCCTGTAAATAACCGGGTTGGCCTGACAAAATTTCCATAGTATTGAAAAAAGGCATAAAGTCAGTACAGCGGCAGAGCTGAAAGCAAATAAAATATGGAGAAAAGAAGCAACAGGAAACTGATCTGGAAGATATGGAATCATTACTGCAAAAAACAGCAGAAACGACGCCACATTAATAAGAAAAGTTTCCCGTTTTTTCTTAGAAAGGGGCATAATAATTCTGTGGAGGGAGAAATAAAAATATCCGCCTACTAAAATGCCCCAGCACAAAAAGAAATTTGTGCGGCCCATAAGATTTCCAATTACAGAAAAATTGGTGGAGAACCAGTTTGTTTTGTATGTGAAAACTAAAGTATAGATAGGAATTACTGCGTATGCTAATAAATTCAGCAACATAATGATCACCTCTAACGCTTAGTATGGAGAAAAATTAATATATCATAATAGAAATCATTGGACAGGGAGGAAAAAATATGGTGTTGCCCTTGGAGTTTGAAGATAAAATGAAACAGCTTTTAGGAACAGAGTACAGCTTATTTAGAGACAGCTATGAAAAACAGCGGGCTTATGGGCTGAGAATAAATTATTTAAAAGAAAAGGGCGCAAAAGAAGGAATCAGACAGGATGTAATTTCCATGTTTCAGATGGAGCCGGTGCCCTGGGCAAAGGACGGGTATTATTACAGGGAGGAATGCAGGCCAGGACGTCATCCTTACCATTATGCAGGCCTATATTATATCCAGGAGCCTAGCGCCATGGCTGTGGCGGCTCTTTTAGACCCTAAGCCGGGAGAGCGGGTTCTGGATTTGTGCGCCGCTCCAGGAGGAAAAAGCAGCCATATTGCCTCTATGATGATGGGGGAAGGATTTCTTTTAAGCAATGAAATACATCCGGCCAGAGGAAAAATCCTGTCTCAGAATATGGAGCGTATGGGGGCGGGAAATGTGGTGGTTTCCAATGAAGATTCTGGAAAGCTGGCAAAGGAGTTTCCCGAATTTTTCCATAAGATTGTTGTGGACGCCCCCTGTTCCGGAGAAGGTATGTTTAGAAAAGATGAGACGGCAAGGAAGGAGTGGAGCCCTGACCATGTAACTCTTTGCGCCAAAAGGCAGTTAGAGATCTTAGATAATGGGGCCAGAATGCTGCAGCCAGGGGGACGGCTGGTATATTCTACCTGTACGTTCTCACCAGAAGAAAACGAGCAGACCATAGAAAGCTTTTTAGAATCACATGAAGATTTTTATGTAGAACAGCAAGATTCTGTACCTGACGGACTTTCACAGGGGCGGCCGGAGTGGAGCAAAAATGAAAATCTTCAGCTGAAAAATACTTTTCGCATATGGCCCCACTTAGCAGAAGGGGAGGGGCATTTTCTGGCTGTTCTCAGGAAAAAGGATTGTGAGGGAAAAAAGTCTGTAAGGCAGGAAGAAAAGGGAATCATAAAAGAAAAAGCAATTTTAAAAGGTTTAAAGGAATTATTAGAACAAATCTGCCCGGAAGCTAAGGAATTGTTAAACAGAAAAAACTACATACAGTTTGGGTATCAAATATATCTTTTGCCAGAGGACATGGGAACCATAAAAGGGATGAAGATTCTCCGCCCGGGGCTTCATCTGGGAAGTATAAAAAAGAACAGAATTGAGCCGGCTCACGGCCTGGCTATGTATTTGGACGAAACAAAGGCGGCAAAAGTATGCAGGCTGAGCCTGGAGGAAGCAAAGGCTTATTTAAGAGGAGAGTCTATACAAAAACCGGGAGAAAAGGGATGGACCTTAATGACTTTGGAGGGCTGCTCTCTGGGCTGGGCCAAGCAGTCTGGAACTATTTTAAAAAATCACTATCCCAAGGGGCTTAGGATTATGGGATTTCAAAGTCAGGAGGGCTGAGAGCAAACTTCATATCCTCAGGAATAGGGGCAGTAAAACACATCTTCTCTCCGGTAAGAGGGTGAGAAAACTTCAGCCTGTGAGAGTGGAGAGCCTGCCGTCTTATATAATGATAATCTGGGTTATAGAGAAAATCCCCAGGCAGGGGATGGCCGATGGCCTTCATGTGAACGCGGATTTGATGAGTTCTTCCGCTTTCTAAGTGAAGGCTTAAAAGAGAGCAGCGGCAGTCCGGATTGTAACACAGCCTTTTGTAAAATGTCCGCGCCTTATCTCCCTCGGCGTAGTTTACACACCGCTCAATTGTGGAGTGGTGGACTCTGGCAATGGGAGCTTCCACCTGTCCTTTTTGCAAAGTCATTCCCCGGACTACAGCCAGGTATTCTCTGTGAATCTGTCTGGAGGCCACCATAGCCGATAAAATACATGCGGACAGCATGTGCTTTGCCACAATGAGTAGTCCTGTAGTGTCCCGGTCCAGGCGGTTAATTGCCCGGTAAACAAAGGCCTGTCCTTTTTCCTGAAAATACCAGGCCAGACCGTTGGCCAGGGTGTTGGAAAAATTACCCTGGGAAGGGTGGATGGGAACTCCTGCCTGCTTGTTTACGACTAAAATATCTTCGTCCTCATATACAATGGAGAGCTTCATGGGAACGGGCACTATGTTGTGGGAAGACTGTTCCTCTATTAAAGTAACAGTAAGCTTTTGACCGGCCTTTAATATATAAGTAGTGTATACCAAATCGCCGGAGACGGTGAGCCCCATAGGAGTATTTCTCAAATGAACAATTATATTTTTTGAATATCCCAGGCTTTTTAGAAAAAGCTCCACGCTTTTTCCGGCCTGTTTTTCTGTAATATTATAACAAATAATTTTTTTCATGGCTTACTGGTTTCTCCATTCTTCCTGGTCTCCGTTTTTCCACAAGTGCTTATGCTTTCCCGCCGCGTGATCTACAGGAGCATTCTGCTGTAAAAAGCTGGCCCTTTTAATAATGTCAGTGCCATATTTATTTCTGATAAAATCTACAGCCTTTTCTAAATTCTGCTGTTTTCTAGTTTTTTCCGTATCAAATAAGCTGATCTGAGTAAAACTGCTGTCGTCGATTTTTCCTGCCCGTAAGCCCAGGAGACGTAAGGGAATGCCGCTCCAGGCCTCCTTCAACAGCCGGCAGGCCTCCTGATAAATCACTGAGGTGGAGTCGGTGGGACTGGAAAGGCCTGTTTGGTGGGACTGGACCTGAAACTGCCAATCCTTTAATTCCACACATACAGAGCTGCACAGCACATGATCTGCCCTAAGACGGGCGCCTACAGTCTCAGCTAAAGACAGCAGCACCTGGCAGGCCGTATTATAATCAGACACATCATGGGAGAGGGTGATGCTGTTGCCGTATCCTTTATTTACAGGAGTCCGCTCCTCCACAGGAGAATCGTCGATTCCATTGGCATACTGATGAATTAAAATAGCATATTTTTCACCTAAGTGAAGCTTTAAAATAGAAAGGTCTGCCGCCGCCAGCTGCCCGATAGTGCGGATTCCTATAGAATGCAACTTTTTTTGAGCGGCGCCTCCTACAAAAAATAAGTCTCTGATGGGAAGAGGCCACAGCTTTTCTTTGATTTCATGTAAATATAAGGTGTGGGTTTTATTAGGTTTTTGAAAGTCTGAGGCCATTTTGGCCAGCAGCTTATTGGGAGCGATGCCAATATTAACTGTAAAACCTAATTCCTTTTCAATTCGCTCTCTGATATGGTCTGCAGTTTCCCTGGGGCTGCCAAATAAATGAATGGTGCTGGTCATATCTAAAAATGCTTCGTCTATACTGAACTTTTCAATATCAGGAGTGTACTCTTCTAACAACTTTATCAGGTTATTGGAATTTTCAATATACAGTTCAAATCTGGAGGGGACGATCACAAGATGGGGACACTTTTTTAAGGCCTGAGCCAAAGGCTCGGCAGTAACAATGCCATACTTTTTTGCAGGGGCGGACTTTGCCAGCACAATGCCGTGGCGCTTGCTGGCGTCCCCTCCTACGGCGGAGGGAATTGTGCGCAGATCTAAAGCAGAAGGATTCTGTTTTAGCCTGTATACAGATTCCCAGCTTAAAAATGCAGAATTCACATCAATATGAAAAATCAAACGTTCCTGCTCCATAACCATCCTCCATTAGAAATGTCTTTTTAGTATACCAGAATGTACGTTCGGAATCAATAGAAAATCCAGGGAATAGGAAAAAGTATACCAGAATAAGATAAAGTAATGGAGAAAAAGGGGGATGCCATGAAAAAGTTAATGTCCATGTGTCTTCTGCTGGCATGTCTGGCGGCAGGGTACTTAGCTGCAGACTATGGAACTGAAATATGGTCGGCTGAGGCGGGGCGTATATGGCAGACAGATGCCGGCGAAACCAGGGAAAAGGAAACAGAAAAGGAAGGGGAGCAGCCGGAGGAAGCGGCGGTTAATACTGGAAATGCTCATCAGACAGCTCTCCAGCTAAATGCAATTTCAGCTGTTCTAATAGACGGAGATTCAGGGCGGGTACTTTATGGAAAAAACGAGAAGGAACAAAGGCCCATGGCCAGCACAACTAAGATTATGACATGTATTTTAGCTTTGGAGACAGGTAATCTGGAAGATACAGTAACAGTATCGTCTTATGCGGCGTCGCAGCCTCAGGTGCACTTAGGAGCTTCTGCAGGAACAGAATTTGCTTTAAAGGATCTGTTGTATTCTTTAATGCTGGAATCCCACAATGATTCAGCCGTAGTAATTGCAGAGCATATAAGCGGCAGCGTAGAAGGATTTGCTGATCTGATGAATCAAAAGGCCAGAGATATTGGCTGTGCTGACACCTGGTTTATTACGCCCAACGGCCTGGACGAAGAAAAAGAGGATGAAAATGGAGAGACAAAGGTTCACTCTACAACGGCTGAGGATTTAGCCAAAATATTAAGGTATTGCATTACTCAGTCTCCGGCCAGAGAAAAGTTTCTGGAAATTACAAGGACCCCGGCTTATACATTTACTGACAAAACAGGAAAGAAAACTTATTCCTGCACAAACCATAATGCTTTGCTGACTATGATGGAAGGAGCTTTAACGGGAAAAACAGGTTTTACTAATAACGCAGGATATTCATATGTGGGGGCTGTAGAAGATGAGGACCGTTTGTTTATTGTAGCTCTTTTAGGCTGCGGATGGCCGCCTCATAAAACATATAAGTGGACGGATACAAGGAAGCTGATGGAATATGCCATGGAAAACTATGAATATGAAAATGTATGGCAGGATATGAAGCTGTCCCCCATTCCGGTGGAAAATGCAGTTCCGCCGGAAGGAGATTTATCTGTTCAGACAGAGGTAAAGGTGGATGTAGAAAAAAAGGATGAGGATTTAAAAATTCTTTTAAAGGAAGGAGAGAAGGCTAAGGTGCAATGTCAAGTAGAAAAGCAGCTGACTGCACCTGTAAGAAAGGGAGACGTAGTAGGCTCTGTAGAGTATTCTCTAAACGGGCAGATATTTGGCTCTTATCCGGTAGTTGCCAAAGAAGATGTAAAACAGCTGACCTTGTCCTGGTGTTTAGAAAAAGTGGCTGCCAGCTGCCTTCCGTGGATGGAAAAAACTCCTTGATGAGAAGAGAAAAAAATGGTATAATTTCTTTAATGCTGAAGGGCGTTGCAGATCTGACGAGTAAATAGTCAGCATGTTGCAGCGCTCTTTTTGCGCATAATATCGGGGGAAATTACACATGAAAAACCTTAAAACTATAGTTAGTGTATTTGTGGGGAATACAATTCTGGCTTTTGGAATCGGGGCCTTTCTTATGAAAGCCCAGCTGATGATGGGAGGAGGAACAGGAATCGCCCTGGCACTCAACCACTATTTAAAGCTGCCGGTTTCGTCTATTGTAGGTGTCTTAAATATTGTAATGTTTGTAGTGGGAGCTTTGGTTTTGGGAAGAAAGTTCGCTTTAACTACAATTATCAGTACCTTTTATTTTCCTGTAATTTTGGCTTATGTGGAAAAAACTATAACAGCTCCTTTGACAGAGGATCTTATGTTAGCAACTTTGATCTCTGGTCTTGTAATTGGATTGGGCATCGGAATTGTGTTAAGAGCAGGGGCATCCACCGGAGGAATGGACATCCCTCCTCTGATTCTAAATAAAAAACTGGGTATTCCTGTATCGGCTTCAATCTACGTGGCGGACGTAACGATTTTGCTGCTTCAGATGACGTTTTCCAGCTTAGAAAAAGCTTTGTACAGCTTAATCTTAATATTAGTATATACAACAGTGATTGATAAAATTATGACGATAGGCACCCAGCAGATGCAGGCAAAAATTATCAGTACCCACTATGAGGAGATTAATCAGGCAATTCAGACCAGACTGGACAGGGGAACCACCCTGCTTGCCATGAAAGGCGGATATCTGAAGCAAAATTCGTATGAAGTGATGGTTGTGCTTTCTAATAGAGAGCTGGTAAAATTAAACCAATTAGTTATGGAATTTGACCCGAAAGCCTTTATGATTATTAATAAAGTCAATGAAGTCAGAGGAAGAGGGTTTACATTGCGCAAAAAAGACTAAAGCTTGAAAATTATGTAAACTAAAATGTTGATATTTTGCCAAAAACTGCTTGAAATTTTTGTTAAATCATTATACAATTATAATCGGCAGAAATTTGATTTCACAAGCAATGTTCTGTTAGAGATTTAACAACCATTGTGAAAATATTACAAAATGGAGGACTGCAAAATGAGTAATTCAGCACAAACATCAGCAAGTAATCGTATTAACCTGTTACTTGATGAGAGCAGTTTTGTTGAAATCGGCGGCTATGTAACTGCCAGAAACACAGATTTCAATATGACTGAGCAGGCAACACCTGCAGACGGCGTGGTTACCGGATATGGTACCATTGAAGGCAACCTTGTGTATGTGTACAGCCAGGACGCTTCCGTACTGGGAGGATCTATGGGCGAGATGCACGCAAAGAAAATTTCTAACATCTATGGAATGGCTATGAAAATGGGCGCGCCAGTGATCGGTTTGATCGACTGCGCAGGTCTGCGCCTTCAGGAAGCAACTGACGCTTTAAACGGATTTGGTGAACTGTATTTGAATCAGACTATGGCTTCCGGCGTAGTTCCGCAGATTTCCGCTATATTTGGCGTATGTGGAGGCGGTATGGCAGTAACAGCTGCTTTATCTGATTTCACATTTATGGAAGAGAAAAAGGGAAAATTATTTGTTAATTCTCCAAACGCTCTGGACGGCAATTATACAGGCAAATGTGACACAGCTGCTGCAGCATTCCAAAGTGAAGAGACAGGGGCAGTTGACTTTGTAGGAACTGAGGAGGACATTCTGGCTCAGATCAGAGGCCTGGTTTCCATTCTGCCGGCTAACAATGAGGACGATATGTCCTACGACGAGTGCACAGACGATTTAAACAGAGTCTGCGAAGGTCTGGAAGGCTGGGCAGGAGATACTGCAGAAGCATTAAAGGTTATTTCAGACGACAACTTCTTTATGGAAGTAAAGGGAGCGTTTGCGCCTGATATGGTAACTGGTTTTGTACGTCTGAACGGAAGCACAGTAGGCTGTGTTGCCAACCGTAAAGAAGTATACGGAGATGACGGAGAGAAGAAAGAAACATTTGACGGAACATTAACAGCTAAGGGATGTGAGAAGGCCGCAGAATTTGTTGAGTTCTGTGATGCATTTAATATTCCTGTATTAACCCTTGTAAATGTAAAAGGTTATAAAGCCTCAAAGTGTACTGAAAAAAGAATTGCAAAAGCAGCAGCTAAGCTGACATATGCTTATGCAAATGCAAATGTGCCTAAAGTTACTGTAGTAGTTGGCGAGGCATACGGTTCTGCATACCTGACCATGTGCAGCAAGTCTATTGGCGCTGATATGGTATATGCATGGCCAGGCGCTTCTATTGGCATGATGGATTCTAATGCGGCAGCAAAGATTATATATGCAGACGATATTGCCAAGGCAGATGATGCAGTAGCCCTGATTAACGAGAAGGCTGCAGAGTATCAGAAACTTCAGGCCAGTGCAGAAGCCGCTGCCAGAAGAGGATATGTTGACGACATCATTGAAGCCTGTGATACAAGAAAAAGAGTAATCGCTGCTTTTGAGATGCTGTTCACAAAGAGAGAGGAACGTCCGGCTAAGAAACACGGTACAGTATAATAACGAGGTGACAGATATATGAAAAATATAAAACGCGTATTGCTGGCACTGTGCATGATCACCTGCCTCTTCGCCATGACTGCATGCAGCAAGGCCGACACAGAGGACAACGCTTTAGATCCTGATATAGCCACTCAGGTCTGCCTTCTTTCTGAAAATTATTTCAGCTCAGTAGTATCTGTTCCAGAGGAAGATCTGGATGAGATGATCGCTGAGGCAGAAGACGCTGATGAAAAGGTGACTGCTGCTACCTTTATGACTTGGAAGGGCGTAGTAAAGGATACAGGCGACCTTGTTGCTATTGAAGGCTCCACAGCTGAAAAAGCAGATAAGGGCTATGTAGGCATCATCCAGGCACAGTTTGAAAAAAGAAATGTAGAGATTAAGATTTTCATGGACAGAACAGGCGTTCCTACTTCTGTCAGCATGGTTCCAGAATACAGCTTTGCCGAGAATATGGAAAAAGCTGCTCTGAACACTTTGTTGGGTATGGGAACTGTATTCTGCGTACTGATTTTCATCAGCTTCCTGATTTACTGCTTTAAGTTCATTAATGCTGCTGAGGCTAAGATGAGAAAGCAGTCCGAGGCGCCGGTTGCAGTTGCTCCTGCACCTGTTGCAAAAGTGGAAGAAGAGCTGACTGACGATCTGGAGCTGGTTGCTGTTATTACAGCAGCGATTGCAGCTTCTACAGGAGCCTCTGCAGACGGTCTGGTAGTTCGCTCCATCAGACGCAAAAGCGGAGCAAAATGGAAAAGAGCTTAATTTATTTAGGAGGAAAACAACATGAAAAATTATACAATTACAGTTAATGGAAATGTTTATGACGTAACCGTAGAAGAAGGCGCTTCCACAGGAGCAGCTGTAGCAGCTAAAAAAGCAGCGCCAGCAGCACCAAAGGCAGCTCCAAAGGCAGCAGCACCGGCAGGCGCAGCAGGCGGCGTAGTAGTTGCAGCTCCAATGCCAGGAAAAATTCTGGGTGTGAAAGCAAGCGCAGGACAGGCAGTTAAGAAGGGCGACGTTCTGGTAATTCTGGAAGCCATGAAGATGGAAAATGAAATTGTAGCTCCTCAGGACGGAACTGTTGCAACCATCAACGTAGCAAACGGTGACTCTGTAGAAGCAGGCGCAACTATCGCTACATTAAACTAGGATTAAGGTGGATGCAATAGGGCATTCCACATGGAGGGATTAACATGGATTATATTTCTAATACACTTGTGAATCTTCTTCAGCAGACAGCATTTGTCAATTTAACCTGGGGCAACTTCGTTATGATCGCCGTGGCTTTCATTTTCCTTTACCTGGCTATTAAAAAAGGATTCGAGCCATTGCTTCTTGTGCCGATTTCCTTTGGAATGCTGCTGGTTAATATCTACCCAGATATTATGCTGTCAATTGAAGATTCATCCAATGGAGTGGCAGGACTTCTTCACTATTTCTATTTGTTAGATGAGTGGAGTATTTTACCATCTCTGATTTTCATGGGTGTAGGCGCGATGACAGACTTCGGTCCTTTAATTGCCAACCCTAAAAGCTTCCTGCTGGGTGCGGCAGCTCAGTTTGGTATTTACGGCGCATACTTTTTAGCTATCCTTATGGGATTCAACGACAAGGCGGCAGCGGCAATCTCCATTATCGGCGGCGCCGACGGCCCTACATCTATCTTCCTTTGCGGTAAGCTGGGACAGACAGAATTTATGGGACCTATCGCTGTAGCTGCATATTCTTACATGGCTCTTGTTCCAATTATTCAGCCTCCAATTATGAAGCTGCTTACATCAGAGGAAGAGCGTAAGATTAAAATGGAGCAGTTAAGACCTGTTTCTAAGCTGGAAAAGATTTTATTCCCAATTATTGTTACTGTTGTAGTCTGCATGATCCTTCCTACTACAGCTCCTCTTGTTGGTATGCTGATGTTAGGTAACCTGTTCCGTGAGTCAGGTGTTGTAAAACAGTTGGCAGAGACAGCTTCCAACGCTTTGATGTACATTGTAGTTATCGTTCTTGGTACATCTGTAGGCGCTACTACAAGTGCTGAAGCTTTCCTGAAAATGACAACAATTAAAATCGTTGTTTTAGGTCTGGTAGCATTTGCTCTTGGTACAGCAGCCGGCGTTATATTCGGAAAGATTATGTGCAAGGCAAGCGGCGGAAAGGTAAATCCGCTGATCGGATCTGCAGGTGTATCCGCAGTTCCTATGGCAGCCCGTGTATCCCAGAAGGTTGGTTCTGATGCAGATCCTACAAACTTCCTTCTTATGCACGCTATGGGACCAAACGTAGCCGGCGTTATCGGTACAGCAGTAGCTGCTGGTACATTTATGGCTATTTTCGGTGTGAAATAAAGATACCCTTTTGGGTAGTCCGCATTTATGCGGCAAAGTATAATTTTCAGGAGGAAATAACATGGCAGAGATAGAGAAAAAGCCGGTTAAGATTGTGGAGACAGTCCTTCGTGACGCACACCAGTCTTTAATCGCAACCAGAATGACAACCGAACAGATGCTTCCTATCATTGATAAGATGGATCAGGTTGGTTACTATGCAGTAGAATGCTGGGGCGGCGCAACCTTTGATGCTTCCCTGCGTTTCTTAAAAGAAGATCCATGGGAGAGACTGCGCAAGCTGAGAGCAGGCTTTAAAAACACAAAGCTTCAGATGCTGTTCAGAGGCCAGAATATCCTTGGATACAACCACTATGCAGATGACGTAGTAGAATACTTTGTACAGAAATCTGTGGCAAACGGTATTGATATTATCAGAATCTTCGACTGTCTGAACGATATCCGCAACCTGCAGACAGCTGTAAAAGCAGCTAATAAAGAAAAAGCTCATGCGCAGATCGCTCTCAGCTATACTCTGGGAGAGGCCTACACCATGGATTACTGGAAAGACATTGCAAAGAAGATTGAGGATATGGGCGCTGATTCCCTGTGTATCAAAGATATGGCAGGACTTCTTACACCATATGCAGCAGAAGAACTGGTTTCCGCATTGAAGGAATCCACAAAACTGCCTATCGACCTGCACACACATTATACATCAGGCGTTGCTTCTATGACTTACTTAAAGGCAGTAGAGGCAGGATGTGATATTATTGACTGTGCAATGAGTCCTTTTGCTTTAGGAACCAGCCAGCCAGCTACAGAAGTTATGGTTGAGACTTTCCGCGGCACACCATATGACACTGGATATGATCAGACTTTACTGGCAGAGATCGCTGATTACTTCCTTCCACTTCGGGAGCAGGCATTAGAAAGCGGCCTTTTAAATCCAAAGGTTCTGGGCGTTAACATTAAGACTCTTCAGTATCAGGTGCCAGGCGGTATGCTTTCCAACCTTGTTTCCCAGCTGAAGGAAGCAGGACAGGAAGACAAGTACCGTGAAGTTTTAGAGGAGATTCCAAGAGTTCGTAAGGACTTTGGAGAGCCGCCTCTGGTAACACCTTCTTCTCAGATTGTTGGTACACAGGCTGTTATGAACATTATTGCAGGAGAGCGTTACAAAATAGTTCCGAAAGAATCCAAGAAGATTATGATGGGCGAATTTGGACAGACTGTAAAGCCGTTTAACCCAGAGGTTCAGAAAAAGATTATTGGAGATGAGACTCCAATTACCTGCAGACCTGCAGACCTGATTCCTCCTCAGCTGCCTCAGTTTGAGAAAGAATGCGCTCAGTGGAAACAGCAGGATGAAGATGTTTTATCCTACGCTCTGTTCCCTAAGGTAGCAGAAGAGTTCTTCAAATACAGAGAAGCTCAGCAGACAAAAGTAGATGCAGAAGCTGCAGATACTAAGAGCAAAGCATATCCTGTATAAAAAATAGGTGAGCGTCAAAGCGCGAAACTATTTGCTACCCAAAGTTCGCGTTAGCGAGGTTTGGGGTTCCCGTAGTTTTTATGGAACGAGGAACGAGTGAAATAAAAAATTACTGCCCTTCAGTTTGCATAAGCTGAAGGGCAGTTTGTTCATGTCTTCTGTTCTTTCTCTGCGTTTACACGATTCATTTCCTTTAACCTTTCTGCAGTCTTTTCTTTCCCTTTTCTGCACTGTAAATCTCCTATAGGGCAAAAGTTGCGGCAGCAGGTACAGTGTTCTGTGGCATGTTCCATATGATGCTTCCCCTTTTTCAAGAATGTGGTAATAATAAATATATACTAACATTTTCTCTTCATTAATTCAATGTAACTTCTGCGTTGGCCCTTAGATTCATTAAGGAAACCTTACAATTCAGTTTAATTGTGTGAACTTTCTTTGAATTGGTTGACATAGTCTTGGCTTTGTCATTATAATGGGTATAATGCCATAAAAAGCTAATACTTTCCTGCTATGGGAAATGAATGGTGTACTTGATATTTATAGGAGAAAAATATATGGTGAAGCACACAGCAAAGAAGAGAGCAGCCTTGCTTTTAGGGGCAGTATTAATGTTTCAGCTGCCGGCGGCAGGATTAGCTCCTTCTTATGAAACATATGCTTATACAGAGAAAAGGGCCACGGTAAAAGCCACCAGTTTAAATGTAAGAAGCGGCCCCGGCACGTCCTATTCTATTGTAGGAAAGCTGTCTAACGGAACAGGAGTGACTGTAGTAGGGGAAGACACGGCATCTGATGGAGTAAGATGGTATCAGATCCGTTTTACAGGCAGCGGGGGAGCAGAAACTATAGGTTATGTTTCCAACAGCTATTTAAGATTTCCCACAGCCTATTCTGCGGATGCAGATTTTGAAAATTTCTTAAATGAAGAAGGGTTTCCCGACAGCTATAAAGATAGTCTGAGAGCCTTACATGCAGCTCATCCCCAATGGGTTTTCAGAGCCCAGAAAACAGGGCTGGACTGGAATACTGTTATTGAAAATGAAGCGGTGGTGGGAAGAAACCTGGTGGCAAGCAGCAGCATTTCTTCCTGGAAATCTACAGCAGATAATGCCTATGACTGGAGCACAGGAGTCTGGCCGGGATTTGACGGAAGCTCCTGGGTGGCAGCTTCTGAAGATATTATCCGCTACTATATGGACCCCAGAAATTTTTTAGATGAAGATTATGTATTTCAGTTTTTACTTCAAAGATACGACGGTTCCGTACATACGGCAGACGGACTGAGAACTATGCTGAAGGGCACTTTTATGGAAAGCAACCAAACAGCAGGCGAAGGCTCATCATCAGATGGCAGTTCATCAGGGGGAACAGTTTCCGGCGGACCAGGAGGGGGAAGTACTTCCGGCTCTTCAGAAAGCTCCGGCAGCTCAGGGGAGGAAGGACCGTGGGCAGGAGGACAGCCTGGAGGAAATTCTTCCTCAGGCAGTCAGGGAAATATTGACAGCAGCGCCCCTACAGGCAGCGGAGATCAGGGGATTTCTTTTGAAGGTCCTATGGCTTCAATCAGCAGCTACAGTCTGAAAAGATTGACCAGCAGCTATGGACCGGGGATGAATATAGACGGAGACAGCCCTGGAAGCGGGGATAATACTTCCACTGTAAATATTTCTCCGTCAGGGAATATTGATTATGCCCAGGTGATTTTAAACGCCGGTTCTCAGTCAGGAGTAAATCCTTATGTGCTGGCGGCCATGATTATTCAGGAAGTGGGAAAACAGGGCAGCGACAGTGTGTCCGGAACCAGGTCCGGATATGAAGGCTACTACAACTTTTACAATATTGGAGCCTATGCTACAGACTCTATGGGAGCTGTAGAAAGAGGTTTGTGGTATGCCTCCCAGTCAGGCAGTTACAGCAGACCGTGGAACAGTCCGGAAAAAGCGATTTTAGGCGGGGCAGAATATTATGGGACAAACTTTGTCAATGTAGGCCAGGATACATTTTATTTGAAAAAGTTTAATGTGCAGGGCGCCAATTTGTACAAGCATCAATATATGACAAATATTCAGGCCGCGGCCTCAGAAGGATACCATATGGCAAGTGCGTACAATGACGACCTGAAAAACACGGCTTTGGAGTTTAAAATTCCTGTGTACAATAATATGCCTGCATCTCCGTGCGCGAAACCTACTATTACAGGCAGTCCAAACAACAAGCTGTCAGGATTAGGCGTAGACGGCTTTGCATTAACTCCAACCTTTAATATGGATACATATTCCTACGACTTGATTGTAGACCAGTCTGTTTCCAGTGTAAATGTACAGGCGGGAGCTATAGACTCTAAGGCAACAGTAAGCGGCACGGGAACTGTTGATTTACAAAGCGGAATTAATGAAATTAAGATTACAGTCAAAGCAGAAAACGGCTCTGTCCGCGAGTATGTGCTTCATGTAATCAGGCAGGCAAACGGTCCTACTTATACTCAGGGCACAGGAGGAGCAGGAACTTCACCTGGAAGTCCGGGAGGCAGCTCTTCTGACAATTCAGATACAAGCTCAGGAGGGCCTGGAGTAGTAATCGGACCGGGAGAATCACAAGGAGGAGAGGTGCTGTCTCCTTTAGGAGCAGCTCTCCGGCCGGAAAAAGAATTTGAATACCATGTATAATGAGAGGCAGGAAATACAATGAAGAAAAATAAAATGAATTTTTTAAAAGGGATTTCAGCAGCCGCCGCATTATCTGCGATGATGCTGTTCCAAACCATTACTGCCTTTGCTTCTAACGTAAGAATTGCCTTTTCAGATCCTACAGCTACAGTGGGAGCTGAGGTTACTGTGACA
Source organism: Lachnoclostridium edouardi (assembly GCF_900240245.1). GTDB lineage: Bacteria > Bacillota > Clostridia > Lachnospirales > Lachnospiraceae > Lachnoclostridium_A > Lachnoclostridium_A edouardi. The sequence goes on along the minus strand of NZ_OESQ01000001.1, from coordinate 641,381 downwards.
ATGAAGGTCAGCTCTCTCAGCGGGGACGCCTTAGATCACGGAACAATTATGCTTACTTACGACGCAGCGGCGTTGGAATTTGTCAGTGGGACAAATGCCAGCGGAGGGGCAGGTTCCATCAGCGTAAAGCCTGAGGCAGACAGCGGAAATAATCAGCTGATGACTACTACTTTAAAATTTAAGGCTCTTCAAGCCGGCTCTACACAGATTACTGTTCAGGACCAGGAGATTTACGACGGGGACGCGCAGCTGGCTTCAGTAGATAAGCAGGGCAGCTCTTCTGTAACTATATCTTCCCCTGAAAGCTTTTCAGGAGATGCAACCTTAAAGTCTTTAAAGGTTTCACCAGGTACTTTAACACCGGATTTTGATCCGTCAGTAGAAAGTTACACTGTTCAGGTGGGAACTGATGTGTCTAAACTGGCTGTCAGCGCAGAGTCCAATGATTCCAACGCTACAGTTACTGTGGAGGGCAACTCTGACCTTCAAATGGGAGACAACACAGTACAGTGCAAGGTAACTGCTCAGGACGGCCAGACGAAAACTTATGTGCTTACAGTGTCCAAGGTAGAGGGCGGAGCAAGCAACACAGGAGAAGTAATCGGGGATCTGACTGCAGTAATCGGGGACGTTCAGTATACAGTTGCCACCACATTTGACAGTCTTACTCTTCCAGAGGGATTTGAGGCAGTAAATTATACATATAAGGGCAATGAAGTGACGGCTGCCAAGGGGCTGGAAAAAGATTTGCTGCTGCTTTATCTGGTAGCTGACGACGGAACAGGAGCCTTCTATATTTACAATGAATCGGCAGATACATGGACGGCTTATATGGAAATCTCCACTACCTCCAAGGCCATTGTACTTCTGCCTGTAGACAGCTCCGTAGTAATTCCAGAAGGCTTTACTGAGGGAATTATGAATCTTCAGGACGGCAGACAGGCTTCCGGTTGGGTGCCGGCAGGGGAGGAAAATCCTGAATACTGGCTGTTCTACGGAATGAACTGGAACGGAGAAAAGGCGCTGTACCGCTATGATCTGAAGGAAAACACGATTCAAAGATATCTGCAGGACCCTCCTGGAGCCGGCGGAATTTCAGATGAACAGTATAAAGAGGTTGTGACAACATATAAAGATCTTCTCCATCAATATGAGATGAGAGGCCTTGTAATCATTGGTTTGGCAGCAGGTTTGGCAGTTCTTTTGGCCGCAGTGATTCTCCTGGCTAAAAAATCAGGAGGAAAGAGAAATCCAGAGCCGGAAAGAGAAAGAAAAAATGCAGGCCGCAGCAAGGCCAGAGCAGAATTAGCAGCAGCTAAGGAGCCTGAAGATCAGATAATAGACGACGACCTGGAGATCATAGATCTGGACCATGCTTCTGAGGAAAACTTAAATAAAAATGATGAGGAAGATTTAGAAGTCGTGGACTTAGATCAGGATCTTGAGGACAGTCAGGAAATTACAGACTTAGATGATGACCTGGATATATATGAGGACTTGGAGGAGGATGATCTGGAAGCTGTAGATCTGGAAGAGGATGATTCAGAAGATGTTTCTAAGGATCAGAAGAAAAAACAAAAAGATTCAGAGGAAGATAGCGATTTTGATTTTATTGATCTGGATCTGTAATACATAGGAGTTTAAAGGCGCTGCATACAAAGGAAAACGGTTTGCAGCGCCCTTATTTTTCTTTTCCTTCTTGACGATTGGACTTCAATTTGTTACACTGTAACTATAACAGATATAACGAAAGATGGTGAGACAGTGATAGTAGAAATTGATTTTAATAGTGATGAGGCCTACTATATTCAGCTTTGCAATCAGATTATTCTGGGGATTGCTACAGAGCGGATCAGAGAAGGTGAGGTGCTGCCTTCTGTTCGCCAGATGGCAGAGTATGTGGGAATTAACATGCATACAGTAAATAAAGCATATTCTGTTTTAAGGCAGGAAGGATTTGTCAGGCTGGACAGAAGAAAAGGCGCTGTAGTTTGTTTAGATATAAATAAAATGAATGCAATAAAAGAGATGCGTCGGGAGCTGGGAGTAGTTTTAGCCAGAGGAGCATGTAAAAATATTAGCTGCAAAGAAGCTCACCAGCTGGTAGATGAAATATACAGGGAATTTTCCGGGATTTAAGAAGATATTCCGAATTGGAGGTCCAATATGTTATGTGAAAAATGTAAAATAAGAGAAGCAACAATCCAGTACACGGAGGTTGTGGATGGAGTAAAAACAGAACATAATTTCTGTACCCAATGTGCCAAAAGTCTGGACTTTGGGCAGTACTCTAATATTTTTGACAGCGATTTTCCTTTAGGAAAGCTGCTGTCCAGTTTGCTGGCTGTGGGGGACAGCAGCCAGAAGGAGGCAAAGATGGCTCAGGTAGTATGTCCTACCTGCAAAACCAGCTATGGAGAGTTTGTAAAAAACAGCCAGTTTGGCTGTCAGGACTGCTATGAAGTATTTGATTTGTTTATCAGCGATAATATTAAACAGCTTCAGGGCAGCGACAGCCACAAGGGAAAAAGGCCTAAGTATCAGCCTGCGAAAATGGAGGCGCCCAGTGAGGTGAAAGAAAAAAAGGAAAATGATTCTCCTGCAGATCAGGTAGCTATTTTAGATAGGAGGTTAAAGGCTGCAGTGGACAGAGAAGATTATGAGACGGCTGCAATGCTGAGAGATAAAATCAGAGAGATAAAGGCAGGTGAAGTGGGAAATGCTTAAATGGTTTGAACAGACAGAAAAAGAAAACCCTAATATAGTGTACAGCAGAATTCGCCTTGCCAGGAATCTGGACAGCTATGAATTTCCGGGAAAGCTTACAGAGAAGGAGGGGGCAGCTCTTGTGTGCAAGCTGAAGGAGGGGATGCGGGATATTCCCCAGGCTATTGACGACGGATATGAATTTTTAGAATTAAATCAATTAAGCTCCCTGGAAAAAACAGCTTTGAGAGAAAGGCGGCTGATTAACGAGGCCTTAGAAAAAAAGACAGAGCCGGCAGGGTTGATTTTATCTGAGGATGAAAGCTCCAGTATTATTTTAAATGGCGACGATCATATCAGAATCCAACTGCTAGGCTCTGGCCTATGTCTGGGAGGACTGTGGGAAAAGGCAGATAAGATGGACGATTTTATTAACGCCAGATTTTCATATGCATACCATGAAAAATACGGCTATTTAACATCTTATCCCACAAATGTAGGTACAGGAATGAGAGCTTCTGTGCTGATTCATCTGCCCACCCTTTCTATGGGCAAAAAGTTTACCAATTTGTTGGGAGAAATGAGCCGCTTTGGAACAAGGATTAGGGGAATATATGGAGAAGGCAGTGAAAATGCAGGATCTTTATATGTAATTTCCAATCAGAAGACTTTGGGAGTCAGCGAACAGGAGATTGTAGATTTAGTAGGCAAGGTGGCGGTCCAGCTAAATAGCCAGGAAAGTAAGGTAAGGGAGATGGCGTTGTCCTCTCATCGGTTAGAACGGACTGACGAGGCATATAAATCCTACGGCGTGTTAAAATATGCCAGAAGGCTGGCCTGGAAGGACGCTATGGTTTTCCTGTCCCATGTAATGACAGGAGTGTCAGACGGGCTTTTAACATTAAAAGAGCCTTGTTCTATTTACAGTATTATGTTGGGGATACAGAGAGCGAATCTTCAGGATGGGGCGGATAGGCCCTTAGGCAGAGAGGAGCTGGACGTGGCCAGAGCCAGCTATATCAGAAACCGTCTGCCGGAATTAAAATAATCAGGAGGATATTTACAAAATGATAGATGGATTTGAAAGATTTACTCCTCAGGCCAGAACGGCCATAGAGCTGTCCAGGGAGACAGCAAGAGAGCTGGGACATCATTCTGTGGGGACTGAGCATTTACTTATGGGTCTTCTCAGAGAAGAAAACGGCGTAGCTGCCAGAGTACTGGAGGAGTGCGGGGTACAGGAAGAAAAGGTGCTGGAATTAATCAGCGAGCTGCTTTCCTTTAATCAGGCAGTGAGAGTGGAGGAAGGAAGTTTTACGCCCAGGGCAAGAAAAATTCTGGAGAACAGCTACCATGAGGCTGTAAGATTTAAAGCTCCTTTAATTGGCACTGAACACATTTTAATCTCTATAATCAGGGAAAACGACTGTGTGGCTACCAGAGTATTAAATACTATGGGAGTATCAGTACAGAAAATTTATATAGACTTATTTGCAGCTATGGGGGAAGATGCCCCGGCTGTAAAGGATGATATACAGCCGGGAAAAAGCAGGAAGGAAACGCCTACGTTAAATACCTACAGCAGGGATCTTACAGCCCTGGCAGCAGCCGGAAAGTTGGACCCTGTTATTGGAAGAGAGACAGAGATGCAAAGGGTTATTCAGATTCTCAGCAGAAGAACAAAAAATAATCCATGTTTAATTGGTGAGCCGGGAGTGGGAAAAACAGCTGTGGTGGAAGGGCTGGCCCAAATGGTTGCCGGGGGAAATGTGCCGGAAACCATTGCCGGGAAAAGAGTGCTTACCCTAGATCTGTCAGGAATGGTTGCAGGCTCTAAGTACAGAGGAGAATTTGAGGAAAGAATCAAAAAGGTGCTGTCCGAGGTAAGAGAGGACGGGGAGGTTCTGCTGTTTATTGATGAGATTCACACCATTATTGGAGCAGGAGGGGCAGAAGGGGCCATTGACGCCTCCAACATTTTAAAACCGTCCTTAGCCAGAGGAGAGCTGCAGCTGATTGGCGCCACCACTATAGAAGAATACAGAAAATATATAGAAAAGGATGCAGCCTTAGAGCGCCGTTTCCAGCCTGTAGTAGTAGATGAGCCGTCTGAAGATGAGTCTGTAGCAATACTGAGAGGCTTAAAGGGCAAGTATGAAGAGCATCACAAGGTAACGATTACAGACGATGCGGTTTTGGCCGCGGTAAAGCTTTCAGCCAGGTATATTAACGACAGATTTTTGCCGGATAAGGCCATTGACTTGATTGACGAAGCTTCCTCTAAAGTGCGCCTTTCCAACTATGTGGAGCCTGGGGAGATGAAAGTGCTTTTGAAAGATATTGACAATCTGGAAAAGCAGAAGGAAGCGGCTATAAAATCTGAAGCATATGAAAAAGCCGGGGATATTAAAAAGCGTCAGGAAAAGAAAAAGGAAAAAATAGATAAAATTAAAGCTAAGTGGGAAAAAGATAAGGCTACCAGAAAGTTGGTTGTGGGAGAAGGAGAAATTGCAGATATTGTAGCCGGATGGACAAAAATACCGGTGAAAAAGCTGGCTGAGGAGGAGTCGGAAAGATTGAGAAAGCTGGAGGAAATTCTGCACAAGAGAGTTGTAGGACAGGACGAGGCAGTTACGGCGGTGTCCAAGGCTATCCGCAGAGGCAGAGTAGGATTAAAAGATCCTAAAAGGCCTATTGGCTCCTTCCTGTTTTTAGGACCTACCGGCGTGGGAAAAACAGAGCTTTCTAAAGCACTTTCAGAGGCCATGTTTGGAACAGAAGGCTCGTTAATCAGAGTAGATATGTCTGAGTATATGGAAAAGCACAGCGTATCTAAAATGATTGGTTCCCCTCCAGGTTATGTCGGATATGACGAGGGGGGACAGCTAAGCGAAAAGGTAAGACGGAATCCTTATTCAGTGATTTTGTTTGACGAAATTGAAAAAGCTCATCCTGATGTGTTCAATATTCTCCTTCAGGTATTAGACGACGGCCACATTACAGATGCACAGGGCAGAAAAATAGATTTTAAAAATACAGTGCTGATTATGACTTCCAACGCAGGGGCGGAAAATATTATTTCCCCTAAGAGGCTGGGATTTGCTTCTGCCAGCGATGAAAAGGAAAATTACCGTTTTATGAAGGAAAGGGTGATGGAGGAGGTAAAACGGCTGTTTAAACCGGAGTTTTTAAACAGAATCGACGATATTATTGTATTCCATCCGTTAAACCGTCAGCACATTAAGCAAATTGCTGAGATTATGATTTCTGTAATAGGAAAGAGAACTGTGCAGCAGATGAATTTAAATCTTATAGTAGACGATAAGGCTAAAGAGTTTTTAATTGATAAGGGCTATGATGAAAAGTACGGGGCAAGGCCTTTGCGCCGTACAATTCAAAGCTATATAGAGGACAGACTAGCAGAGGAAATTTTAGATGGCAAGGTAAAAGGCGGGGATACAGTGGAGGTAACAGAGGAGGACAAGATGCTTAAATTTTCTGTTATGGAAACCATAAACCACTAGCAAAATCACTATGGTTAGTGTATAATTTGAATATCAGTCAGCTTAGCAGACGAGAGGATAAGAAAGATACCAGGAGGACATAAACATGCCAGTAATTGAAGAATTAATCCGCACAGAGCAGGATGGATCCATCAGTTTCGGAAACTACAAATTAAGCCAGAAAACTAAATTACAAGACTTTGAGCACAACGGAGATTTATATAAGGTTAAAACTTTTAAGGAAATTACAAAGCTGGAAAGAAACGGTATGTTTGTATATGAATCTGTGCCTGGAACGGCGGTAGAGCATTTCAGGGAGACAGGAGACAGTGTAGAATTTACAGTAGAGGGAGATCAGGACGCCCAGATCACGATCCAGGTAGAGGACGGTAGAGAGTACGAAGTGTTTGTAGACGAAGCTGCAGTAGGAGGCATGGTAACTAATATAAGCGGAAAGCTGGTAGCCAGCGTAGAGCTTAGCGAGGGAGTGGCCGTATCGGTCAGAATTGTGGGGAGATAATGGCAAAAAGCAAGACGGTATATTTCTGTAAGGAGTGCGGATTTGAATCCCCAAAGTGGATGGGCCAGTGCCCGGCCTGCAAGGAATGGAATACCTTTGTAGAAGAACCCGTCATAAAAAGAGAAAAGTCCGGTGTATCCGGACTTTTAAGGAGAACGCCGGCAGCAAAGCCGGCGTTCTTAAATGAGATTTCTTTAGATGACGGAGACAGGATTCCAACAGGATTTGAAGAGCTGGACAGGGTTTTAGGAGACGGAATTGTGGCGGGTTCTCTGGTGCTTGTAGGGGGAGATCCTGGAATCGGAAAGTCCACCCTTTTGCTGCAGGTGTGCAGAAATATTGCCGCCGCAGGGAAAAAGGTACTGTATATTTCCGGGGAGGAATCTTTAAAGCAGATTAAGCTGAGAGCCAACCGTATTGGACAGGTTACAGGAGACCTGCGTTTTTTGTGCGAGACAAATCTGGAGGCTATAGAAGAATCTATCAGAGAAGAAAAACCTGATATGGTGGTTATTGATTCCATTCAGACCATGTACAGGGAGGAAATAAGTTCCGCCCCAGGCAGCGTCAGTCAGGTGAGAGAGTCTACCAATCTTTTGATGCAGCTGGCTAAGGGGCTGGGAATCGCTGTTTTTATTGTAGGCCATGTGACAAAAGAGGGAGTGGTGGCAGGTCCCAGAGTGCTGGAGCATATGGTGGACACAGTGCTGTACTTTGAGGGGGACAGAAGCGCTGCTTACAGAATCCTTAGAGGAGTAAAAAACAGGTTTGGCTCTACAAATGAAATCGGCGTGTTCGAGATGGAGGAGAAAGGCCTGCGCCAGGTGAAAAATCCGTCGGAGTTTATGTTAAACGGCCGGCCGGAGGACGCATCCGGGGCAGTGGTGGCATGTTCTATGGAGGGCACCAGACCTATTTTAGTGGAGGTTCAGGCCCTTGTAACTACCACTAATTTTGGAATGCCCAGAAGAACCGCGGCGGGAACAGATTACAACAGAGTAAATCTGCTTATGGCAGTTTTAGAAAAGCGATGCCGTTATGAAATGTCCAGATATGACGCTTATGTAAATATTGCAGGAGGCATGAAAATGAATGAACCTGCATTAGACCTGGCTATTGTTATGGCCTTGATTTCCAGCTTAAAGGACAAACCTGTCAGCCCCGGGACCATTATATTCGGGGAGGTAGGATTGTCGGGGGAGGTGAGGGCAGTTTCCCAGGCAGAGCAAAGAGTAAACGAGGCTGTGAAACTGGGATTTGACACCTGTATTTTACCGGAAATATGTCTGGAAAAAATAAAACGGACAGATAAAATCCGCCTTATAGGCGTAAAAAATCTGAGAGAGGCTATCAGTGCAATTACCTGAGAAATCAGGCGAAAGAAAAAATACAAGTATGTCTTTGACATAATATATTCTTCTGTAGTATACTATTCCAATATGAAATTGGAATTAGGAGGAAAACAAATGATAAAGGCAGTTTACCCAGGCAGCTTTGACCCGGTTACGCTGGGCCATTTAGATATAATAAAAAGAGCGGCAAAGGTGGTGGATCAGCTGGTAATAGGAATCCTGGTAAATTATGTGAAGACTCCTTTATTTACCCTGGAAGAGCGGGTTCAGATGCTGGAGGAAGTAACCAGGGAGTTTCCAAATGTAACAGTGAAAATGTTTAACGGCATGACAGTGGATTTTGCCAGGGAAAATGACGCCAGACTGATTATCAGAGGTTTGCGGGCAGTAACTGACTTTGAGTATGAGATGCAGATTGCTCAGACGAATCACACAATTGATTCAGATATTGATACAATTTTCTTTACCACCAGCCTGGAATATGCATTTTTAAGCTCCACTATTGTGCGGGAGGTGGCTCATTATAACTCAGATATATCAAAATTTGTGCCTCCTGTGGTGGTAGAAGCCTTTAAAAAGAAGTATAATCATTTATAGAATTATAGAATCAAGAAAGGCTGGACAGAATTGAATCCCATGAATAAATAATTGGAATTATTTTGAAAAAAAGAAAATTAAAATAGTTGACAGGCGGGGGAATGTGTGATATTATACTCCAGTACACAACAAATGAGCTGCGTTTTAGGGGAATAGTTCAATGGTAGAGCAGCGGTCTCCAAAACCGTAGATGGGGGTTCGAGCCCCTCTTCCCCTGCTAAGGAAAAAAACCTTGAAGTCCTTGTTTTATAAGGGTTTCAAGGTTCTTTTATTTTCTGCTAAGTAGTACTAAGTGGTATTAAGTGATACTTCGTGACCGGAAATTTTGGTCTCGTTTTTGGTCACGGAATATCACTTTTTTGTTGAGGCAATGCTTCCAAGATCATAATTCTTTTAACAAAAATCAAGGAGGCAAATGCTATGAAGAAAAAAACAGGCTATTACATGGAAGCAGATGGACGGTATGTATACAAAACCCATGAGACTTACAAAGGTGTGGAGTGGGATTGCAAGGGAAGCAGCTATCAAAATAAAGAATTGGCTAAAGTGGCTTGGCAAAGGAACAAAGAGAAACGGATTGCTAAGATTAACGGAGAAGCCGATCAGCGTGAGGGGCGGGTGCTGTTTTCTAAAGATTTGAATGACTGGTATGACCTATATAAGCGCCACGAAGTAAGAAGCGGACGGCCACGAAGCAAGAGGACGGTTCAAACCGATGAGGACACGATCACGCAGCTTTGTAAAATATTGGGAGATTATAAAGTATGCGACATTACCAGTGATATTATTCAAAAGTATTTTATTACTATTGCGGAAGATAGCGTTTCTAAAAGTACACTACTCAAGCGATGGCGTATGTTAAATATGTACTTTTCGCATAAGTACCCAGACGGTGGGAATCCGATGACACGCTGTACACTTCCAGAATCAAAACAAATTGCTCATATTTGGAGTGTTGAGGACGAAGTAGAATCTTCTAATAAGCGGGCTTATACGGCAAATGAAATGGAAGCGTTAGCCTTAGAACTGTCAAAGCCTTATAACTACCACAGCAAATGGAATTCTGGCGATCGTGGATATAGTACGGGGAAAGCCTTGGTCGTTTCTATGTATGAGTTTCTTCGTATTGCGGAACTGGTAGAGCTGCGGGTAAAAGATGTGTTGTGGGAGGAAAATATGCTGTATGTCCGCAGACAATATGATGAAGTACATAAAATTGTTGTACCACCAAAATATAACAGCCGCCGTAAGGTGCCGATTATGCGGGCGTGCAGAAGTATTTTAGAAGAGGCGTGCAGAGGCAAAGAACCAGAAGATTTGTTGTTTACCGCAGGGGAAGTTTATAATCCAGAGAAACTTGCCCATGAAGGTCGGATTTTGCAGGGGCGCTTGCGTGATAACTTAACACTTGCCTGTCAAAGATTAGGCATTGAAAAACATACACCTCACGATTTACGACATGATGGAATTAGCCGTCTGGTTGACATAGGGGTAAAGCCGCAAAGCGTGTCGAAGTGGGCGGGTCATAGAAGCCTTGCAATGACAATGGATAAATACTATCGTCACAATTCTATAGAAATTACAGAAGATCTGGAAAAGGTATGTTGAATGCTGTATGTTGTTGTACTATCGAGATGGATATTTTACCATAATTTTTATGTAACCGATAACCGCATTTTGGAAGGAGCATTTACTATGGACAAAGTTGTTATTGCGGATCTGCAAAGAGAGTTGCAACAGGTTAAGAGGGAACTAAAAGAAACTCAATCCTCCCTCGCCTTCTGGGAAACCAACGGAGTGTTATTGACTGATTTGGAGAAACAGTATTTCTATCAGCGATACCGCAAAGAGTGGCGAGAACGGCGGGTTAAGGAACAGGCCGAGGCGGCAGCGAAATTGAAGGAAATGGCGGTCTATTTTGAGGACTGCCGGACACCATTAGGAGGTATACATCATGAAAAGGGAGTTTGATGTGGAGTATGTCCACGGTTTGGAGCAAAAAGTACAACAGCAGGCGCAAGTAATCCGAGCATGGCAATTCAATGGAATCTATATTACACCGGAAGAAAAGTACGCTGTATGGGCTAGGGAGGCCGCTGAGGCTGCGGCGCAGTTGGAGGAGCAGGAACGCCGGGAGCTGGAACGGCTTGACGATGAACTGGCAAGATTAGGATTTTAGTATTTGAAAGCCCCGCAGGGCCCGCACCTTACGGCGTAAGGTCTAGCGGGTTAGACCTTACTGGCGGGGCCTGGGGCTTTTATAGCAGTAGACAGAGAGAAAGGTGATGATGGAATGGGCGTGTTGGCGTTGCATGGACAGAGTTACAAAGCCGGGCAGATTGCAGCATTGGATAGGCATAATTTTAGATTAAATAAAGCTTATAGTAATGAAAATATCAACATAGAGAAAACGAAAGACAATATTACGCTGATTGCACCACAGAACGGGTTATATAAAGCGGTAAAAGCAAGACTGGAAAAAGAGGTTATTCCATATCAAAAGAAGATAATTAGGAAGGACGCGAACTGGCTCGCTGAATTTGTTGTTACAGTTCCGTCTGATATAGAGGGGCCAGACAATATCAAAAGGTACTGTTCTGTTGTAGTAGATCATTTTTCTGATAAGATAGGAAAGGAAAATTTGATTTCTGCGGTAATTCATATGGACGAGGCTACACCGCATATGCACCTCGATTTTACCCCGATTACCGTAGATCATCGCCTATCCAGCAAGCAGATTATGACACGAGAGTTCTTAACGAAACTGCATGATGAGCTGCCCGAAATCTTGAAAAAAGCTGGGTTTGAAGTGGAGCGTGGCACGCCGGTGGTAGCGGCAGAAAAAGCGGAGAAATCCAGAAGTATACGAGAGTATAAAAAAGATATGGAAAAAGAAAAGAAAGAGTTGGGAAGGCAGATAAAGGCATTAACCTTGATTAAGGAAAACTTAGTAGAGGGTAATCTGGATTTAGCAAAGCGGGTTTTAGAAAAAATGAAGGGGCGTGCGCAGGAGCATACACGGTGACCTTGTAATTTTTTCAAGTTGTTGTATAATGCAATTAGAAAATGCTTGTGGGAATAATTGAAGCAAAGGAGAAGAATGACTATGAAAAAGAAGGTTTTTATGGTGGCGGCAGCTATGGCAATGAGTGTGGCAATGAGCATGACGGCGTTTGCAGGAATGGGAAACTGGCAGCAGGACGCAAGCGGCTGGCGGTGGCAGCGAACGGACGGAAGCTATCCAATGAAAGAATGGAAATGGATTGACGGGAACGGTGATGGTACAGTAGAGTGCTATTATTTTAATGAAAACGGTTATTTAGCAGTTAATACTACTGTGGACGGCTCCGCTGTAAATGCAGATGGCGCATGGGTTGAAAATAGTGTGATACAGACACGGCAGTTTCATGGAGAGCTTGGAGATGAAGTGTTAGCTGCTCAGGTTACTACGCAGACCAATACAACAACAGGGAATCCAGTCATGGACGGAAAGAGTATTGAGCAGATTGTGTTGAACCCGGAAATTGTCGGTATGAAGGGAGCAGACGGAGTGGATAGGCTGCCAAATAAAACAGAAATTGGACAGGGAGTCTGGGGACCAACCTATAATGTCGAGTACAACGGTGTAACTTTGAGAGTTGAAACAGATACCAGAGAAAATTGGGTTTCCTCTTTTTATGGGCCAGCAAAGGTATTATTTAATAATATCCCATCAGAAGGTATCGAAATGAATGCTTTTTATGACAACACAGGTTATGAAACTAATGCCACAGGACGAAAAGCAATGGCGTCTACCGGAAGAAGCGACGAGATTTTTGGTCTTCCTGGTGGTTCTTATCGAATGGCGTGGGGCGATGTAGGGGAACGCCATTTTGAAATTTTGTTGACTGCTGGTGAAGATGGTCTGTGGTATATTTACCCTGACAGTCCAGTGTTCATGAATTAAAAAGAAAAAAGATCTTCTAATAACAGTAATGTTATTAAAGTAAGCAAAAAATGCATACGGAACCTTTTCCGAAAAATTGGAGAAGGTTCTTTTTCATTAACTTTACTTATAAATTTTTATAATTAAAGAAAAAGACGAGGAGAAGAAAGACTATGGAAAAAAACTTTTATGAAGCAAGTGTATGGTCTTCTGCTATGCGTAGTCGCCGGACTGCCAAAGCAATCATAGACAGCAATGCATGGGAGCATTTTATTACATTTACTTTTAAGAAAGATGTCGGTCGAGATTATTACAAAGTAAAAGAAATCTGTTTGAAGTGGAAAAGGGATATGGAAAAGCTGGGCGGAAAGATTTTTCTTGTCATCGAAAACGGGAATTTAGGCGGGGGCTACCACGCACATATTCTTGCAAAGAACATTCCAAAATCAGCGTTTACGCCAGGCGCAGTTTATAGGCGTATTATAAGGGTGAAAACGCACGGAAAACTTATGCAGTTGAGAAATGCAGATGATTATGGAATTGGCTTTCATGCAGTTCAGGAAATTGCTTCTGTTGATGATATTAACAGAATTGCAGACTATATGATAAAGGGCTTTTTGGAAGCGAGAAGTTTATTTCAGAATGCGATTATGGCGAATGCCTTTCCAGATCACGCAGAGCGCTTGTATTTTGCTACGCGTAATCTGGAAAGAGGAAGGCGGTCAAGATGGTTTTCCCGTGGAATGATACTGCGTCTTTACGATAACCGCAAACAAAAAGCGGCGCTTATTGTTCCGCTGTGTTTTGAAAAAGCAATTACGGATATTATTAAAGTACATAAAATTGAACATTATACATCTGGAAAATTTCATACAACAGTATCGAGAATAGTGGCTGATATTCGCGATCTGATTGGTGCGCTCTATATAGTCAATGCAAATTTGCTCACGGTATAGCCGCTTAGTGTTACCTTATCAAGTGCGGACTGGTGGAGCGGACGCTTTTGTCAATGTCGAAGAGCGTGAGCGTGCATTGACAAGAGCGTCACGGAAAGAAAATTGACTATTAGCGGAGCAGTTTTAACCGCTCCGCCTTGATGATAAAAAATAGACCGTCAAAAGTGTCTGACGGTCTGCTTGTGATGTTAGTTTCGATGTTTCATGATGTACTTGTCAATATCTTCTTTTTTGACCAGCGTTTTCCGGGCACTGATACGGTAAGACGGAATTTTCTTATCTTGTATCAGCTTGTAAGCGGTTTTTCTGCTGACGGATATATACTCCATCATTTTTGGAATGGTCATCCATGTTTCGTCCATAGGTTTTTTGTTCATAATTATCTTGCCTCCTGCTTGATAGTTTGGTAAAATAATTATGATCAGCCGGAAGCACATTGTCGCACAAACACGAGTGGTTTGGGTCACGATTTTGGTCACGCAGTAAAGGCATAGAGCGGAAAGCCTTATAAAATAAGGAAATTTGCAGGTGGAATAGCGGTCTCCAAAACCGTAGATGGGGGTTCGAGCCCCTCTTCCCCTGCTTTATATAAGACGAAAAATAGCTGGAGCTTTTGATTTTATCAGAGCCTCAGCTATTTTTGTTTTCCGGGAAAAATAAGTGAAAATGTGATTGAAAATATAGCATATATGAAAAAATATGTAAATGCTTTCATATTAAGGAAAAATAAAAAAGTAAGGAAATTCAAGGCTTTTCCGGATTTTATATAAGGGGATATGTGAAAACGTTAGGTAGTTTTCACAAAAAATAAGTAGAAGATTTTGCTGAAATAACGGTCTATTTTCGGAAAGATGAGAATGAATATCAAAATTGGGAAATTATGTTAATAAACTTGTATATGTGAAAAAAAGTATTGAACGGTTGATTAAGCAAAATGTACAAGAAATCAGGAAAAAATACATAATCTCTTGAAATTTGACATTCCAGATTTTTAATGATATAAATATCTCAACACTTTTAAAATGCATATGTTAGAGAAAAAGGAGTTGAATATTATGACACAGAAAAGAATTGTATTACCAACCGTTGCAGATGCAAAAGCATTTGTTGCTGCTGCTATGAAATGCGATTTCGATATCAATGTGTTTTATAATCGTGTAATTATTGATGCGAAGTCTATTTTGGGAGTTTTAAGCCTGGATTTGACAAAAGTATTAACAGTTGAGTTTTACGGCGAGAATGAAGAGTTTGAAAGCTTTCTGGAAGAAAAAGCTGCAGCAAAATATAATGCGGCATAATTTTATGAATCAGTAAAATAGCAGCCTGTATACAGGCCAAAAGGGAATTGTAAGTTTGCTTACAGTTCCCTTTTGCTGTATAATAAAAAGAAATCAGAAAAACAGGAGCTGGATTATGGATGAGAGCGGAGAGAAAAAAATAAAAATATCAGTGAGGAATCTGGTAGAGTTTGTGCTCCGTTCAGGGGACATAGACAACAGAAGAGGACAGGGCAGGGAAAAAGAAGCCATGCAGGCAGGCTCCAGGCTTCACAGAAAGATTCAAAGAAGAATGGGACCAGAGTACCGGCCGGAGGTTCCCTTAAAGTTTACAGTGGCGGAGGAGCAATTTGAGATCCTTGTGGAAGGGCGGGCCGACGGGATTATTACTCAGGGCAAAGAAGTTACAATAGACGAAATTAAAGGCGTTTATCAGGATGTGGCAAAAATAAAAGAGCCGGAGGAGGTACATTTGGCTCAGGCCAGATGCTACGGATATTTTTACAGCGTTCAGAATCAGCTGGATTATATTACAATTCAGATCACCTATGGCAATATTGATACAGAGGAAATAAAAAGGTTTCAGGAGGAACGCTCTTACGAGGAGCTGAAGGATTGGTTTCAGGGGCTGATTCACGAATATGTAAAATGGGCCAGATATTTGTATTTTCATGGGTTAAGGAGAGATCAGTCTATAAAAGATATGGAGTTTCCTTTTACCTACAGAGAGGGCCAGAAGATTTTGGCGGGAACAGTCTATAGAAGTATTGAAAAAGGAGAAAGGCTTTTTATACAGGCGCCTACAGGTATTGGAAAAACCATTGCGACAATTTATCCCAGCCTAAAGGCCATGGGAGACGGCTATGGAGACAAGCTGTTTTATTTAACTGCAAAAACCATTACCAGAAGCGTGGCGGAAAGCACTTTTCACATGTTAGGGGAAAGAGGGCTGTATTTTTCATCTGTAACAATAACAGCTAAGGAAAAACTGTGTATTTTAGAACAGCCTCAATGCAACCCGGACAGCTGCCCCAGGGCAAAAGGGCATTTTGACAGAGTCAATGACGCTGTTTATGATATTATACACAGCAAAAGAGAAATAACAAGAGAGGCGATTTTAGAGTACGGGGAAAAGCATTGTGTGTGTCCCTTTGAATTTTGTCTGGATATTACCAGCTGGTGCGACGGAATTATATGCGATTACAATTACGTATTTGACCCAAATGTAAGATTAAAGCGGTATTTTGGGGAGAAAAGCCATGGAGAATATTTGTTTCTAATAGACGAGGCTCATAATCTGGTATCCAGAGCCAGGGAAATGTACAGCGAAACCTTGGTGAAAGAAGAAATACTGCTGGCCAAAAAAATTATTAAAAACAGATCTCCTAAGCTGGCAAAGCTTTTAGAACGGTGCAATAAGCTGATGTTAGAAATGAAAAGACAGGGAGGGGAGGTAACTGTACTTCCTGACATTCACCTGTTGGCTGTGGCCGCCCAGTCTGCTTTGGGGGAAATGGAAAAGTTTATGGAGGAAAACCAGGAGTTTCAGGATCGGGAGCTGGTTTTAGATTTTTATTTTAAGCTTAGAAATTTTATGTACATCCATGAGGCGGCAGACGAAAATTACCAGATATATAGTCAGCTGGACAAGGACGGTCAGTTTTCAGTAAGATTGTTCTGCGTAAACCCGGCCGCCAACTTATCCTCCTGTTTAGACCAGGGGAATGCCGCCGTATTTTTTTCAGCTACATTGCTGCCGGTAAATTACTATAAAGAGCTTTTAAGCGGCAATACTGAGAACCCGGCTATTTATGCCAAGTCCCCTTTTTGCCAGGACAACAGACTTTT
Organism: Lachnoclostridium edouardi; assembly: GCF_900240245.1. Taxonomy (GTDB): domain Bacteria; phylum Bacillota; class Clostridia; order Lachnospirales; family Lachnospiraceae; genus Lachnoclostridium_A; species Lachnoclostridium_A edouardi. Next base: position 624,697 of record NZ_OESQ01000001.1, on the reverse strand, counting down.
AATTATGGCCTCTGACGTAAGCAGCCGTTACAGCAGAAGGAACGCCAGGGAATATGGGAAGGTGGCAGAATATATTAAAAAAATAGTAAACGGGAAAACAGGAAATTATATGGTGTTTTTCCCGTCTTATCAGTATATGGCGCAGATAGATGAACTTTTAAGGCAGGAGCCTCAAAAGTTTCAGTGGATGATTCAGCAAAGCAGAATGGCGGAGGAAGAAAGGGAGGATTTTTTAAGTCAGTTTGACCAGAAAAGAGACCAGTCTTTTGCAGGGTTTTGCGTGATGGGAGGTCTGTTTTCAGAGGGAATAGATTTAACTGAGGATCGTTTAATTGGGGCTGTGCTGGTAGGAACTGGCCTTCCTATGGTATGTGCAGAGCAGGAAATTTTGAGAAATTATTTTGAAGAAAAAAAAGGAGACGGTTTTCGGTTTGCCTATCAGTATCCAGGTATGAATAAGGTGCTGCAGGCGGCGGGGAGAGTCATTAGAACGCCCAAGGACACAGGAATTATTGCTCTTTTAGACAACCGTTTTTTGGGAAATGAGTACAGACAGCTGTTTCCCTTAGAATGGCAGGACTGCCAGATAGTAAATGAGAACAGTGTAGATAAAGCCTTGAAAGAATTCTGGAAGAAACATGGAGCAGACCACTAATGTCTGCTCCAAAATAAGATTACATCATATCCATAAATTGTTTGGCTGCCTGGGAAATAGGCAGGTTTTCATTATAAGCCACCACAATCTGCCTGGAGGGCAGATGCTTTTCTAACTGAAGCACAAACAAATCCTTGTCAGACGGCGGTATGCAAAAGTCCGGCACAAAGGCAATTCCAAGGCCGATGCGGGCTAAATCAATCAGCAGATCATTGCTGCTTAACTCAATCTCCGGCACTAAATCCAGCTGGTATTTCTGAAACATACTGTGGAGAAACTCGCTGGTAGTGCTTTTCCTATCCAGCATCAAAATAGGATAATTCTGCAGCTGCCCTAAAGAGATGATCTGATTCTCCAGAGAGAAAAACTGACGGTTAGCCACAAAAACATCAGAAAATTCCTTTAACGTTCTTATATTCTGCGTATTGGACAAGCCGGAATTAGGATAATTTGTAATAATAAAGTCTACTTGTCCGTTATCTAAAAGTCTGGCGCACTCAATAGAGGTTTGGTTGTTGACTTTTATATGTACATTTGGATATTTTAAATGAAAACGGTTTAAATAAGGAATCAGATAATACCGGCAAATGGTGTCGCTGGCGCCGATACGAAGCTGACCGCCGTTTAAAGTGTTGGCCTCCAGCAGCTGATTTTCTCCCCGCTTAATCAGATTCATGGCAGGCTCAATATGCTTTAGCAGAATCTCCCCTTCAGGAGTCAGCTGTACCTTTTTTGTGCTGCGGATAAAAAGGGTCTGGTTTAACTTTTTTTCCAACACTTTTATAGATTGGCTGACTGCAGACTGAGAGATAAAAAGCTGCTTTGAGGCTTCTGAAAAGCTGAGAGTAACAGCCACATGATAAAACACCTTGTATAACTCATAATTAATATCCATTATTAGTCCTCCTTATAACCTTATTAAAGCTTATCATATTTATGGCAAATATGCAAAGGGATTTTCGCAAATATATAAGGCCTTTTGGAGAATCATAAAATGTCCTGGTCTTGACGGAAACTAAAAGGATGGATATACTGAAATCAAAAAATAGGAGAATAGGAGTCAGAATATGCATGATGATTTTTACCAGATGTATCTGGAAGAATTAGGAGATATAGAAGTATTAGAATCTCAGGAGGAGGAGGCTCTTTTAAAAGAGCTGGCCTTGGGAAATGAGGCGGTGAAGGAAAGGCTGATAAACGGCAATTTGAAAAATGTGCTGGAATATGCTAAGGCCTACGAGGGAAGGGGAGTTCCTGTAAATGATTTAGTACAGGAGGCTAATATGGCCTTACTTTTAACTGTGGCAGATTTTAAAACAGGAAATTTCCGGGAAATGCTGAAAGAAGCAGTTATAAGCGCAGTGGAGGCGGCTATAGAGGAGCAAAGTCAGGAAAAGGATATAGAGGAACAAATGGCGGCCAGAGTAAATGTGCTTCAGGATATATCTGCAGCTATGGCTAAGGAGCTGGGGAGAGAAGCCACCTTGGAGGAGCTGTCTGCAAAAATGAAAATGACAGAGGATGAAATTAAGGATATTATGAAGCTGGCTTTAGACGCAGTAAATATAAGCTCTGCCCCTAAGGTAGATCCTGAGAAAATTTAAATCCAGGCAAGGGGAGAGACAAAAGATGAAGATTTATTTAATTCGCCACGGACAGACAGACTGGAATCTGGCTGGGAGAATCCAGGGCAGCCATGACATTTCTTTAAATGAAACAGGAAGGCGCCAGGCAGAATATTTGGCCGGGGGAATGAAAAAAAGGCCTGTAGTTCAAATATTCTCCAGCAAAAAGAAAAGAGCTATGGAGACGGCAAATGCCATCGGCGCCAGCCAGGGGGTAAAGGTAATTCTTTTAGACGGCTTAGAGGAAGTAGAGTTTGGCCTGTGGGAGGGAATGACCTGGAAAGAGATTCAGGAAAAATACCCTGTGGAATACAAAATCTGGCAGAAGGAGCCGGCGGAAATTACGCCTCCGGGGGGAGAGTCCAGACAGCAGGTTTATGAAAGAGTAGGAAAAGCTGCAGACGAAATTGTAAAGAGGGCAGAGGGAGACGTGGCAGTTGTGTCCCACGGAGCCGCCCTGGCATATATGCTGTCTTATATGATGAGAAAAAGCCTGGGCAGACATGAGGAAATTATTGTGGAAAATGTAAGTATCAGCACAGTGGAGTATGATAAAGATACTGGAATGTACACATTAATAGAGCTGAATGACACCAGCCATCTGCCTGGGTAAGGCCCAGGTGCTAAGGTTCCTGTAAAGAAAAGGAGATTTATAATGAAAAAACCAGGTTGGAAACAAATAGGGGCAGCTTTGGCAGCCGGCATAATTCTTTTATGTGTTCCCGGCGTTTCTCAGGCGGAGGACAAAGAAACAGTAAAGATTAATAAGCCGGGCTTTCAGCTGCAGGTGCCTAAGGCGTGGGCTGCTGTAACGTCAGATATGGAGCCGGACGATCCTGTATTTAGTCAGCTGGGAGTGGACGGAAAGGACATGCTGTCTCAACTGGAAAGCCAGAATGTACTGCTGGACTCTATGAATATGGATGAAAAAACAGAGTTTAATATTACATGTATTTCTTCAGAAGAAAAAATAACCCATTTAACCCAGTTTTCTGATGAGGATGTGGAGAAATTTGCAGAAAATCTGACAAAGGAGGAAAAGGGCAGTCCTGTGAAATATGACGGCTACACTCTTTATGACCATCCTCAGGCAAAATTTATTGTAAGTAAAATGGAGCTGGGGGAGGGAAACGGCTATGGGCAGCAGTATTTCACCATAGTAAATCACAATTCTCTCAGATTTCAGATTATGTCTTTTAACGGGCCCCTGTCCAAGGAAACTGAAAAACAAGTAAAGGAAATAATAGACAGCGTGGTTTTCGATTCTCTGGAGGAGGCAGAGCCTTTAGAAATCGGAGGAAGGACCAATGTTTTCAGCAAATGGTTTACTCCTAATAATATTTTGCTGGCAGTGATTGCAGCAGGAGTTGTAATATTAGGGGCGGACTGGATAGGAAAACGAAAAAAGAAATAATTAGAGTATTTTATAAAAAATATAAGATATATTAATTTTACTAATTTATATTTCTTATGATATGATAAGGGTAGATGATTATGTAACTGAAAGTGGGAGCAATAAACATCTGCCTTTTCAGGCAGAAAAGACAGGAGGAAAAAACATGGGCGTTAGACGTATTTATGTGGAGAAAAAACCGGATTACGCGGTAAAGGCAAAAGAACTCCGGGAAGAGATTGAAAGCTACCTTGGCATCAGCACAGTGACTGGGGTAAGAGTGCTGATCCGTTATGATATTGAAAATTTGTCAGAGGAAACATACAAAGCTTCTTTAGGCACTATTTTTTCTGAGCCGCCTGTAGATGAATTATATGAGGAAACATTTCCCTGCAAAGAAGGAAGCGTTGTATTTTCTGTAGAATATCTGCCGGGACAGTTTGACCAGAGAGCTGACTCTGCAGAGCAGTGCGTAAAGCTGTTAAATGAAAATGAGCAGCCGATTATCCGCACTGCCACCACATATGTAATAGAAGGCCAGATAACAAATGAGCAGGCAGAGGCGGTAAAAGGATTCTGTATTAATCCTGTGGACTCCAGAGAAGCAGATATGGAAAAGCCGGAGACTTTAGAAACTGTATTTGAGGTGCCTGAGGATGTGAAAATTTTTGAAGGGTTCTGCAGTTTTGATGAGGAGGTTTTAAAACAGCTTTACAGCTCCTTAAATCTGGCTATGACTTTTAAGGACTTCCAGCACATTCAGAATTACTTTTTAAATGAAGAAAAAAGAGATCCGTCTGTAACAGAAATCAGAGTTTTAGATACTTATTGGTCAGATCACTGCCGCCACACTACATTTTCCACAGAGCTGAAAAATGTAACATTTACAGACGGAGAATACAAGGCTCCTATTCAGGCGGCATATGAACAGTATCTGGCTGACAGAGAGGTGATTTATAAGGGAAGGGACGACAAGTTTGTCTGCCTTATGGACCTGGCTCTTATGGCCATGAAAAAGCTGAGAGCAGAGGGCAAGCTGGAGGATATGGAGGTTTCTGAGGAAATTAACGCCTGCAGTATTGTGGTGCCTGTGGAAATCGACGGAAAAACAGAGGAATGGCTTGTAAACTTTAAAAATGAAACTCACAACCACCCTACAGAGATCGAGCCTTTCGGCGGGGCTGCAACATGTTTGGGAGGAGCCATCAGAGATCCTTTGTCAGGCCGTACTTATGTGTACCAGGCTATGCGCGTAACAGGGGCGGCAGATCCTACTAAGCCTTTAAATGAAACATTAAAGGGCAAGCTTCCTCAGAAAAAGCTGGTAACAGGGGCGGCTCACGGCTACAGCTCCTACGGCAATCAGATTGGACTGGCTACAGGATATGTAAAAGAAATTTACCATCCGGGATATGCGGCTAAAAGAATGGAAATCGGCGCAGTTATGGGCGCTGCTCCAAGAAAGAACGTGATCCGTGAAACATCTGATCCTGGAGATATTATTATTCTGTTAGGAGGACGTACTGGAAGAGACGGCATCGGCGGAGCTACAGGCTCCTCTAAAGTGCACACAGAAGCTTCTATTGAAGTGTGCGGAGCAGAGGTGCAGAAGGGAAATGCTCCTACTGAGAGAAAGATTCAGAGAATGTTCCGCAGACCGGAGGTCAGCAGCATTATTAAAAAATGTAATGACTTTGGAGCAGGAGGCGTGTCAGTGGCAATCGGAGAGCTGGCTGCCGGCCTGGTAATTGACCTGGACAGAGTGCCGAAAAAATATGCCGGCTTAGACGGCACAGAAATCGCAATTTCTGAGTCTCAGGAGCGTATGGCAGTAGTTGTGGAGCCTAAAGATGTAGACAAATTCCTGGGCTTTGCAGCAGAGGAAAACCTGGAAGCGATTACTGTGGCAACTGTTACAAAAGAGCCAAGACTGGTAATGAGCTGGAGAGGCAAAACCATTGTAGATATCAGCAGAGCATTTTTAGATACAAACGGAGCTCACCAGGAGGCCGACGTTACTTTGGAGGTTCCGGGCAGAGAGGGAAATCTGTTTGAAAGAAAAGAAATCGGGGACGTAAAACAGACATGGATGAACATGCTGGCTTCTTTAAATGTATGTTCTCAAAAAGGTCTGGTGGAAATGTTTGACGGCTCTATTGGAGCAGGCAGCGTATTTATGCCTTACGGCGGAAAATATCAGCTGACAGAAACTCAGTCTATGGTGGCTAAGCTGCCTGTGCTGGAAGGCCAGACAGATACTGTTACAATGATGAGCTATGGCTTTGATCCTTATTTGTCCAGCTGGAGCCCATTCCACGGCGCTGTTTACGCAGTAGTATCCTCCATTGCCAAGATTGTGGCGGCAGGCGGAGATTTCAGCAAAATCCGTTTTACATTCCAGGAATATTTCCGCAGAATGAGCCAGGACCCTGCAAGATGGAGCCAGCCTTTTGCTGCTCTTTTAGGCGCTTACGCTGCCCAGTTAGGCTTCGGACTTCCTTCTATCGGCGGAAAGGACAGTATGTCAGGTACATTTAACGACGAGCAGAACGGGGAAATCAATGTTCCGCCTACCTTAGTTTCCTTTGCTGTAGATGTAACAAGCTACAAAAATATTATTACTCCGGAATTTAAAAAGCCGGGCAGCAAAATAGTAGTATTTAAGATTGAAAAGGATCAGTACGATCTGCCGGTGTACAGTCAGCTGATGGAAGGCTATGAGAAGCTTCACAAGGATATACAGGCAGGCAGAATTATTTCCGCATATGAGGTAGAGCGTCACGGTATGGCTGAGGCTGTAAGCAAAATGGCCTTTGGAAATAAACTGGGAGTAAAAATAGAGCACAATGTAGACCCAAGAGATTTCTTTGCGCCTGGCTGGGGCAATATTGTATGCGAGGTTCCAGACGGAAAGGTGGGAGAGCTGGCAATTTCCTATACAGTGATAGGAGAAGTTACAGATACAGGCTGCTTTGAATACGGCAACACTGTAATCACTATGGATGAGGCTTTAAATACATGGACCAATACTTTAGAGAAGGTATTCCCTACTCAGTCAGGAGTGGAACAGACAAATGTGCCTCAAAATACCTTCCACGCAGATTCTATATACACCTGCGGACATAAAATTGGACAGCCTGCAGTATTTATTCCTGTATTCCCAGGCACTAACTGTGAGTATGACAGCACAAAGGCCTTTGAAAGAGCAGGAGCTAAGGTTGTAACTAAGGTGTTTAAAAACTTGTCAGCAGAGGACATTAGAGAGTCTGTGGAGGTTTACAAGGCAGAAATTAAAAAGGCTCAGATTGTAATGTTCCCAGGCGGTTTTTCCGCAGGAGATGAGCCGGAAGGTTCTGCGAAGTTCTTTGCCGCTGTATTCCGCAACGCAGTAATAAAAGAAGAAATTGAAAAGCTTCTTCAGGAGAGAGACGGACTTATGTTAGGCATCTGCAACGGTTTCCAGGCCTTAATTAAGTTAGGCTTAGTGCCGGAGGGAACCATTTGTGAACAGAGACCAGATTCCCCTACCCTGACTATGAACACCATTGGACGTCATATTTCTAAAATGGTATATACAAAAGTAGTAACAGATAAGTCCCCTTGGCTTGCAGGCGCCCAATTAGGAGGCGTGTACTGTAATCCGGCTTCCCACGGGGAAGGAAGATTTGTGGCTAACGATCAGTGGCTGAAAAAGCTGTTTGAAAACGGCCAGGTTGCTACTCAGTATGTAGATGATAAAGGAAACGCCACTATGGACGAGTTCTGGAATCCAAACGGGTCTTACATGGCGATTGAGGGTATTATCAGTCCTGACGGACGAATTCTGGGCAAGATGGCTCACTCTGAGAGAAGAGGAGAGGCTGTTGCAGTAAATATTTACGGAGAGCAAGACATGAAGATTTTTGAGTCCGGCGTAAAATATTTTAAATAAAATGAAATAAGGATTGATGCACAAAGGGCTATATAAAATAGGCGGCCTGTGCATCAGTCCTTTTTATTACAAATTCTTCCGTTTATTCATTAATATTTTTAATGTATATTCTTTTATTAATCACTTGAATCTATAGTAACTATAGGTTATATAATTGTAAAAGAAATAAGAGCGGCAAACTGCTGCAGAAGAAAAATGGAGGAAATATATGGAACAGAAGATTCTGATTCAAAATGCCAGGGCTATTGTGACATGCGATGCCAAAGATCAGGTTTACTGGGACAGTGATATTCTGATTGAAGGACCGAAAATTACAGCAATAGGAAAAGGTCTTGAGGCAGAAGGCGCAAAGGTGATTGACGCGTCAGGAAAGTTTGTGTACCCAGGACTGATTAACACACATCATCATTTTTTCCAAACATTTGTCAGGAACCTGATTACTATTGACTATCCTAATATGATGGTTATGGATTGGATTGACAAGATTTACCGCATTTTTCAGATTATTGATAATGATGTTATTTATTATTCCTCTCTCACTGCTTTTGCTGATTTAATTAAGCATGGCTGTACATGTGCTTTTGACCATCAGTACTGCTATACAAAGAAGACGGGGAAGGAGCCTGTGGACCGTCAGATGGAGGCGGCCAAGCTTTTAGGAATCCGCTACCACGCAGGAAGAGGAACTAACACTCTTTCCAGAGAAGAGGGCAGTTCCATCCCAGATAATATGCTGGAGACAACAGATGAGTTTTTAAAAGACTGTGAAAGACTGATCAGTCTTTACCACGATCCCAATCCATTTTCTATGAGACAAATAGTAATGGCTCCCTGTCAGCCAATTAACTGCCGTCAGGACACATTTACCGAGACTGTAGCCATGGCAAGGGAAAAGGGCGTTCGTATGCACACCCATTTAGGGGAAGGGGAGAACGAGGGAATTATTGCCCGCTATGGAAAGAGAACCTTAGATTGGTGCCAGGATATTGGATTTATTGGAGAGGACGTATGGTACGCTCATAACTGGGAGGTGCTTTCAGAGGAATATAAGGTGCTGGCTCAGGCGAAAACAGGAGTTTCCCACTGCCCAAGCCCAGCTATTTTAGGAGGCTTTCCGATTTTAGATATTAAGGCAATGTCAGAAGCAGGAGTTCTTATTAGCTTAGGCTGCGACGGATCTGCCACAAACGACAGCTCCAATTTGCTGGATTCTTTAAGAACCTCATATATGATGCAGGCTTATCACACAAAAGCCAGAGGCGGCTGCGCTTCTGCTTACGATATGTTAAAGGTGGCTACCATCAACGGTGCAAAGACGCTGGGACGTTTAGATCTGGGCTCATTAGAGCCGGAGAAGGCAGCTGATTTGTTTATGATTGACACAGAAACACTGGAGCTTGCAGGAGCGCTTCACGATCCCTGCAATATGCTGGCAAGAGTAGGCCAGACAGGACCGGTGTGGATGACAATGATCAACGGAAAGGTTGTTTACAAGGACGGAGAACTTCAGGGAGTAGATGAAAAGAAACTGGCGGCTGAAGGCGAGGCTGTGTGTACAAAAGTAATCCGCCAGCCAAATGAAGCTTATAAAATGTTTCTTTAATTCTTAAAAGAAGGGCGGAAAATTGAAGGATTTTTTATCTATTGGAGAAATGAGCGCCTTATTCGGCCTGAATATACAAACCTTGTACTACTATGATAAGGCGGGGATTTTTAAGCCCAGACAGAGAAATGAGAAAAATGGCCGGAGAAGGTATGAGTTTGATCAGATTTATGAGCTGGCCACTATCTGCTACATGAGAAAGCTGGGATATTCCTTAGAGGAAATTACAGAATCCCGCAGCACCAGCCATTCAGAGCTGGCTCTGGCTTCCTTAAAACAAAGATCAGAGGAGCTGCATAAACAGTGGCAGGAGCTTTTTTCTATAGATCAGGCTATTCAGAGAAAGCTGAAGTTTATTGAACAGGAAAAACAGGGGCTTTTCACAGATTCCATTTCTGTCCGCCATTTTGAAGCCAGAAAGTATTTGGATATCGGTGGGGAGGAGATGCTGTACAGCCACAATTCCTTTTATTTTTATCCTACAATCGCCTTTTACCAGGGGGATAAAAAGTATTTTGGGGCTTACCTTTATCCAGATGAAAAAAGTATTCCCGATTTAACTGTGCCTCCTCAGATTAAGGAGATACCGGCAGGAGATTTTCTCTGCGGCTACCACGTAGGGCCTTACGAGACGATTTCCCAAGCTTTTAAGAGAATACGTTCTTTTGGGTCAGATTTGACTTTGGATACCTTAACTATTAACTTTAATATTCTGGATCAGTTTGTGGAAAATAACACTGCAAATTATATTACCCATATTCAGGTCAGAATACTGAAGCCATAAATGAAAATAATGAATGTTAAAAAAGAGAGGGAAAAAACATGAGAAAAACAGCTAAATTATCAGCAATTCTTCTTGCAGCAGCAATGGCGGCAGTCAGCGTAACAGGCTGCGGCGGAGATTCAAAGGAGTCTGAGGCAAGCACGCCTACAGGACAGTCAACAGCTGCAGAAGGAAACGAAGCAGAGGGGGAGAAGGCTGAGGCAGCAGATACAGAGGGAAAAACATATAAAGTGGCTTTATGTCTCTCCGGAGCAGCCAACGACATGGGATGGTGTCAGTCTGCATTTGACGGCTTAAAGCTGTTGGAGGCTGATTACGGCTGCGAAATTGCATATACAGAGAACCTGACTCCAGATGATATTGAGGCAGCTTACGCTGATTATGCGGCAAATGGTTATGATGTAATTATTGGCCACGGCTACGAGTTCGGCGACCCTGCTATTGAAGTTGCAGAAGAGTATCCGGATACAAAGTTTATTGTAACTGAGGGAGAGGTTTCCGCAGAAAACGTAGCTTCCTATGTATCCAGCTGTGAAGAAGGCGGCTATGTAATGGGAATGCTGGCAGCAGCTATGTCTGAGTCCGGAAAGGTGGGATATATCGGACCGATTCAGGGAGCATCCCTTGTAAAAATTATGAACGGATTTGAGGATGGAGCCAAGGAAGTAAATCCTGACATTGAAGTTCAGACAGCATGGACAGGTTCCTTTACAGACACAGCTTTAGGAAAAGAAGCAGCTCAGGCTATGATTGACAACGGCGTAGATGTAATCGGCCACTGTGCAAATGAGTCCGGTACAGGCGCTATTAACGCTGCAAAGGAAGCTGGAATTTATGCAACAGGAGATTCCTATGATCAGAATGACCTGGCTCCAGACACAGTGCTTTCTTCTTCTGTGTACCACATTCCTCACGTAGTAGAGGTAGCTTTCAGCACAGTAGTGGACGGTACCTTTGAAGGCGGTATCTATAACCTGGGTATGGCTGAGGGCGCAGTCAGCATTGCTCCCTATCATGGACTAGAAGAAAAAATTCCAGAGGATGTAAAGGCAATGATCGACGAGAAGGTTGCAGCTATTACTTCTGGTGAATTTGAAGTACCTTGTGATACAAAGGCAAGATAATAACCTCCTGACAATTCAGGACTGAAATAGAAAGTGTTGCAAAACCGAATCCTAAAGACTGGGGTCGGCTCTGCAACACTTCCTGCATTACAGTCTGAAGGAAATAGACGAAAGAAAGGAAACAGTAGTATGCCATTGTTGGAAATGAGACATATAACAAAAGCTTTTTCTGGGGTGTATGCCAATGAGGATATTAGTCTGCAGGTAGAACAGGGAGAAATTCACGCTCTTCTTGGAGAAAACGGGGCAGGCAAAACCACATTGATGAATATTTTGTTCGGCATTTATCAGGCAGACAGAGGAGAAATTATTTATAAAGGAAAGCCGGTGAAATTCCGGTCCCCTAAAGAGGCCATTGAACAGGGAATCGGTATGGTTCATCAGCATTTCTCTCTGGTAAATAAAATGACGGTTCTGGATAATATTATTCTTGGGCTGAAGGACAACAGCCCTGTGTTGGACAGAAAAGCCGCCTCAGAAAACATTAAAGCTTTGGCAGAAAAATACGGGCTTTTTGTAAATCCTAATGCCAGAATCAGTGATTTATCTGTAGGAGAACAGCAGAGAGTGGAAATATTAAAGGCTCTTTACCGCAATGTCAGCCTGCTGATTCTGGACGAGCCTACTGGAGTTTTAACTCCCCAGGAAACAGAAAATTTCTTTGGCGTTTTAAGAAAGCTGAAGGAAGAAGGATATGGAATCATTATTATTACACACCGTTTAGGGGAAATTATGGCTATCAGCGACAGCGTAACCATTTTAAGGGACGGCAGAATGGCCAAGGAGCTGATTACTGCAGAAACCACCCCGGAGGAGCTGTCCGCTCACATGATTGGCAGACCTTTGGCGGAAAAAAGCCATGAAAGGCCGGCTGCGTTAAAGGAGGCCGCCCTTAGTTTAAGAGGCGTGGCATTATCTAAAGGAAAAAGCGGAAAGCAGCTTCTCAACCACATTTTCCTGGATGTGAGAAAGGGAGAAATTTTAGGTATTGCAGGCGTGGAAGGCAATGGGCAGAAGGAACTGGCAGAAGTGATTACAGGAATCAGAAAGCCTTCAGACGGAACCATTGAATTTAACGGGAAAAATATTAACCGGCTTTCTGTAAAAGAACGGTTTGATATGGGCATTTCTTACATATCAGACGACAGGCACAACGACAGTCTTGTTATGGATATGACAGTAACAGATAATATTATATTGAGAGAGTTTAATAAACCTCCTTTTTCTAAAAAGGGAATTTTAGATTATAAAAAGGCTGAGGAGGCTGCCGGAAAGGCCTTGGAAGAATACAGCATTAAAACCTCGGGAAAAAGCGGTATAAAAACCCTGGTTAAGCTTATGAGCGGAGGCAATCAGCAGAAAGTAATTTTGTCCAGGGAAATTTCCCAGGCAGCAAAGCTGATTGTGGCCAGCCAGCCTACAAGAGGACTGGATATTGGAGCTACAGAGTTTGTCCATCAGACTTTAATGAAGCAGAGAAACCAGGGAAAAAGCGTAATTTTAATATCTGCAGATCTGGAGGAAATCTTAGGATTAAGCGACAGAGTTGCAGTAATGTTTGAGGGAAAAATTATCGGAGTTCTGGACAGGAAGGAAGCAGATGTATTTAAAATCGGACTTTTAATGGGCGGAGTGAAGGGAGAGGAGAAGGCTGATGAATAGGGACAGAAAAGAAAAGGCAGTTGAAATTTCAGCGATTATTCTGATTACAGTAATTACAGCTGCAGTTTTAGTGATGTTAGCAGGGGCCAGCCCGGCTGAGGCCTGTCAAATGTTTTTTAAGGGCATATTCGGCAACTTAAATGGGTTCTGCGAAGTATTTGTAAAAGCCACTCCTTTAATTCTTACAGGCCTGGGATGTTCCGTAGCCTTTAGAACAGGATTTTTCAATATTGGTGCAGAAGGCCAGTTTTATGTAGGAGCGCTGGCTTCCGCCTGGGTGGCTTTAAACTGTACCTTTCTGCCAGGTCCGGGAAGAATTGTGCTGGCCGTTGGGGCAGGATTTATTTTCGGCGGTCTGTGGGCGTTAATCGCGGCAATGTTTAAAGCTAAGCTGGGGATTTCCGAGATTATTGTAACAATTATGTTAAACTACATAGCCATTAATATTCTGGGAATTGCAGTGCGCACATTTATGATGGACCCGGCAGGCAGCATTCCCCAGTCTGCCAAAATTGAAAGCAGCGCCACCATGTACAGATTTCTCCGCCCCACCCGTATCCATATTGGAATTTTCATTGCAGTGGCGGCAGTGGTTCTGGTGTGGTTTTTAATGGAAAAAACCACGGCGGGATATGAAATTAAGGCAGTAGGCTTTAATAAGAGGGCGGCGGCCTGCAACGGAATTTCAGTAGTAAAAAATATTATTATTTCCGCGGCGTTAAGCGGCGGCTTAGCCGGAATTGCCGGGGCCGTAGAGGTATTGGGAGTTCAGAAAAAGCTTTTAGAGGGAATTTCAGGAGAATGCGGGTACACGGCAGTGCTGATTACTCTTTTGGCCTCCAATCACCCTGGAGGAGTTTTAGCGGCGGCTATCGCTTTTGCGGCTTTAGAGGTAGGAGCCAATTCTATGCAGCGCCAAATGGGAATTCCCGCGGCTATTGTAAACTTTTTAATTGGCATGATTGTGCTTTTAATTCTGGGCCGTCAGCTGTTTGCCGTCAGGGCAGGAAAGAAAAAGGAGGGGAAATAAATGCTGGAGCAAATATTTTCTGTAAGTTTTTTAACTGCGTTTTTAGCTGCCGCCGTCCGAATGGCAGTGCCTTTGGCTTATGCAGGCCTGGGGGAAACTATATCTGAAAAAACAGGAATTTTGAATATTGGTATGGAAGGCGTTATGCTTAGCGGAGCATTTTTCTCCTTTGCAGGAACCTATTTTACAGGAAGCATTGCCATAGGACTTTTATGGGGAATTCTAGGAGGAGTAGCTGTCAGCATGATTCATGCAGTGCTTTCCATCCGCCTTTCTCAGGATCAGTCTGTCAGCGGAATTGCCATTAACATTTTTGTTTTAGGAGTGACAAGCTTTTTATACAAACTTTTGTCCAGCGGAGATTCCTATAAACAGATTGAACCTGTTTCCAAGCTGCCTATTCCTGTGCTGTCAGATATTCCTTTCATTGGAAGTGCGTTATTTAACCAGGATATTCTTACTTATTTTATATATTTTCTGATTATTGCAGTGACATTTTTCTATAAGAAAACAAATCTGGGGCTGTCCTTTGCCGCAGTGGGAGAAAATCCCCGGTCTGCAGATTCCGCAGGTATTCCGGTACATAAGTATCAGTATATTGCAATGGTGTGCAACGGAGTGTTAGGAGGAATGGGCGGCGCTTACCTGGTATTAGTTCAGGTGGGAAATTTCTCTGAAAATATGACCTCAGGGCGAGGCTATATTGCACTTGCCGCAGTAATATTAGGCCGGTATATTCCTGCAGGAATGTTAGGCGCAGCATTTTTATTTGGAGCTGCCAATGCGCTTCAGATCAGGCTTCAGGCCATCGGCGTGCCTCTGCCTTCCCAGGCCCTAAGTATGCTGCCATACATTATTACTTTAATTGCCCTTTTAGGCTCTATTGGAAAAAACCACGCTCCGGAAGCAGTTGGAAAATCCTATATCAGGGGAGCGAGATAACTCCTATGCAAAAACAAGCATATTCACCAGTGTTCCATGCTTTCCCGGCAAGGTGCACTGTGGTGAATATGCTTGTCTTTTTAGGATATTTGTTTTAAACTGTCTATTATTATTGAACCCATGCTCCGTCAGGACCTAAATAAAATCCTTCTACATAAGTATTTGAAAGCATGGCGCCTCTTGTACCATCGCTGTTAGGATTAAAATAGTAACATTTTCCGTTTACCCAAACCCAGCCTGTCATCATTCTGCCGCAGGTACCGTCGCTGTTAGGATTTAGATAGAACCAGTTGCCGTTATCCAGAATCCAACCTGTCTGCATATAACCGTTGCCGTCAAAGTGGAACCAGTTGTTGTCCACATAAAGCCATGTATTTGCAGGGTAGGAACCGTTGGCGTTTTGATACCACCAGCCTGTGCTGTTAGAACGCCATCCGGCATTTCCGGAAGTGGGAGTGCCGTTTCCTAATGCGTAGGAAAAATCTACTTCATCAGATTCTTCCCACTCGCTGGTATCTTTTGATTTGTTTCCAAGAGCTCTCACCTTATAGTGATATGTGCCTTCTCTTGAAATCATGGAGCTAAAGTTGTAATCTGTGCTGGTTGTGGTCTGTTTGGAACCTACAATAGAGCTGTTGCGGTATAAAACTACTTCGTACTTTCTGGCTCCTGTCACTCCGTCCCACTGAGCGTATCCGTTGGAGAAAAATTCCACATTTTCCGGTGAACTTATATCAGCTGTAATATCGGTCAGCTTGATTTTTAATGTTAAGGTTTCAGAGCGATCAGATGTAGACTTAGAAGTACACTCGGCATCATCGCCTGTCAGCTTTACATCACTTTTGGAAAGACTGAAATAGTAGCCGTCGTCTGCTTCCAAAATCACCTTGACCACAGGATATGTGGAGGTATCAAATGCGTTGGTGATTTCATAATCTTCGATAGAGTAATTTGCCGTTCCCTCTGAAGAAATATCCAGGTCAATATCACTGTAATCACTATATTCACCTAAATCAGCAGAAATATTCAATCTGACAGTTTCAATTTTCTTTCGATCCTCTGCAGCCATACCAGGTACAGCACATAAACTGGATATCATAGCGGCTGTCAATAACAGGGAGCATAATTTTTTTAATTTTTTCATTTCGACCCCTCCTTCTTATATTCCAAGTATAGCATTTTGTAGTAAATACTGTCAATTACAGGATTTTAAAGAATATCTTACAGAATTTTATGTTAATTGCCAGAATATAAAAAACATCTGGAATAAAATTCCATATTTATTGAATCCATGCGCCGTCCCCGCCTACATAATAAACTCCGCCAATAACAGAATTAGTAATTAAGGCCCCTCTGGTGCCGTCGGAAACAGGATTAAAATAGTAACATTTTCCGTTGATCCAAACCCAGCCTGTCATCATACGGCCTTTGGTACCGTCGCTGTTGGGATTTAAGTAAAACCAGCGTCCATTGTCAATGATCCAACCTGTCTGCATATAACCGCTGCCGTCAAAGTGGAACCAGTTATTATCCACAAAAAGCCAAGTATTTGTAGGGTAGGAGCCGTTGGAATATTGATACCACCAGCCTGTCTGATTTTGCACCCAATTGCCGGAGGAGGAGCTGCCGGAATTTACTCCTGGGCCGTTGTTAGAGCCGCTGTAATAGGAATTTCCAGGGCCGCTGGGGCCGTACCAATTGTCCCAGTCGTCGTCATAGGAATCGCTAAGCTCATCTTCATAATAGCAGTAGTCTGATTCTGCCCAGTCGCTTTTGTTGGAAGAATCATAGCCGATAGCCCGAACCTTAAAGAAATAATCGCCTTTTCTGGTAATCATATTGCTGAAGTCATATTCTGTGTCAGTAGTAGTTTTTGTGGAGCCTATCATGCTGTTATTTCTGTACAGGCGCACCTCGTATTTTCTGGCTCCAGGCACGGAATTCCAGGTTCCCATACCGTTAGAATCCAGGTCTGCAGAATCAATAGTATCCAGATCATATTCCAGGTCAGTAAGCTTAATTTTCAGAATTAATGTTTCAGAACTGTTTTTAGTGCTTTTGGAGGAGAGAGTAACCTCCTCGCCGCTGAAAGAAATATCCCGTGAGGATACGTCAAAATAATAATCATTGTCAGCAGCCAGCGTGATTTCAATTAAAGGATATTTGGAAGAGCTGGAATCATTTGTGATTTCATAATCCTCCAGGGAATAAGGGCCGGAGCCGGTTTGAATATCCAGATGCATATCGCTGAAATCGCTGTCCTCACCTACCTCTGCATCAATAGTTAAGGAGACAGATGTAATTTTTGTGCGTTCCTCTTTCGCCAAAGCGGTAAAGGCCGCAGATGCTGTAAAAATAGCTGTCAACAGTGCAACTGTAAGTTGTTTGTACCCCTTCATAGTACCTCCTTCTAAAAAATAATAACTGTGAAAATATTAACTGGCCTGACAGGGAAGGATAACCGTTGCCTTTGTCCCTGAATCAGGCTTACTTTCTATATGAATCTTCCCTCCGCAAAGACAGACAATTCTTTTCACAATAGCCAGTCCTATGCCGTTGCCGTCTGTTGTGTGGGAAGTATCACACTGATAAAATTTGTCAAATATATGAGGAAGCTTATCCTCTGAAATGCCGCAGCCCTGATCCTGGAGCTGAAAAACAATCTGCTTTTGATTTCCTGATAAAGAAATGAAAACAGAAGAGCCGGGATCAGAAAATTTAATGGCGTTGTCTATAAGATTGATCCACACCTGGCTGAGAAGATCCTCATTTCCCTTGAAAGACAGTTCCTGAAGGTCAATTTGCAGATCCAGCTGCTTTTTAGACCATTTAGGTTCTAATACTAATATACACCGCCGTATTTGTTCAGCCAGATCAAAATTTTTCTGCTCTGTGACAATACACATTTTTTCCACCTTGGACAGGTTTAGAATATTGCTGGACAATGTGGCAAGGCGGCTGGACTCCTGGATAATAATATTCAGGTATTCGTTTTTTTCCTCATTGGTCAATTCCTCATTTTTTAAAAGCTTGGCAAAGCCTTTTAGAGATACGAGAGGAGTTTTAAATTCGTGGGAAAAATTGTTAATAAAATCAGTTCTTAAAATTTCAGTGTTTGCCAGTTCTTCTGACATTCTGTTAAAGCTTTCTGAAATATTTGCCAGCTCTTTAATATTACCCATATGAATTTTTACATTATAGTTTCCTTTAGCCAGCTGATTAATAGCTGAAACTAAAGTTTTCATAGGGCGAAAGATAATCCGGTTTAAGAGAAAGGTCAGGAGAAAACCAGCGGCCAGGCTGATTATAATCAGCAAGGGCACGGGAGGGATCATAAAGCGGAAGGATACAGGCCTTCCGGTGGCAAAGGAAAAAGTCAGCAGCATAGCTGCAGATAAAGCAAAATGAGTAAGGAATAAAGCGATAAAAGTATAAATGGGAAGCAACACTAAAAGATTGCCGGAAAAAGGCCGCGTTTTTTTCATATATTTTTCACCACCCTGTATCCAAGGCCTCTCACTGTTTCAATGGTAAATTCCGGATAATCTTTAAATCTTTTTCTCAGTCTGTGAATGTGAACGTCTACAGTGTTGTCTGTAGATTCTGATTCCATTCCCCAGATCTCGTCCATTAATTGTACTCTTGTAAATATTTTTCCAGGGTAAGATAATAGCTTATAAATTAAATAAAACTCTCTGGGAGGCAGGGCTACGGAATCGTTGTCTCTTGTTACTGTAAGTGAATCATAATCTAACAGTACTTCTCCTATGGAAATCTGATGGTCATATACGATTTTAGCCCGGCGCAGCAATGCTTTGATCCGCAGCAGCATTTCTTCCTCGTCAATAGGCTTTGTTATATAATCGTCTGTACCTGCAATAAAGCCTCTGTGCTTATCTTCAGGCATCTGTCTGGCGGTAATCATAAGAATAGGCATCTCATAGTTGTTGTCCCTCAGTCTTTGAGTTAATTCATATCCGTCCATAACAGGCATCATAATATCTGTCAGAATCAAATCAATGTGATTTTTGTCAATAATTTCCAAAGCCTCCATACCATTGGCTGCTGTAAAAGGCAGGTATCCGTTGGCCTTTAAAATAGCTTTCAGAAGCTCCCTGGCATTTTTGTCGTCCTCTGCAATTAATATGTGAAACATATGTAAATTTATCTCCTTTTAAATTTCTTAAATCAACAATTTAAGTATATCAGTTTTTCAACAAAGGGGATAGATTATTTATGAAGTTTTTGTGAAAACAACTTGATTTCACAGAAACTTCACAGGTATATGAAGGAAAATATGGATTTGTTTAAGTTCAGTTCATGTTTGTAATGTATTTTTATATGCGTTGATGAAAATGAGAAGCTGTATAAAAGAGGAAGTTTTTTGTATGCGGCTGTCTCGTAAAATAAAATGGAGGAGTTTTTAAGCATGAAAAAGAAAGGAATTATCATCGGGGCAGTTGTGGCTGTAGTTTTAGTGGCCGCTGTTATACCCAGGCTTACAAAGAAAGAAGAGTTTGGGCAGGCGGCTATGACGCCTGTAGTGTCTGCGGAAAAACCAGAGGTAGGAGATCTGGCTTTGACTACAGACTTAATCGGTACAGTAGAGCCATCCGACGTAGTATATATTTACCCTAAAGCTTCTGGAGATGTTACATCTGTAAATGTAAAGGCGGGGGATACAGTTGTGCAGGGCCAGGTGCTTTGTACCATTGACACAAAGCAGGTGGATACGGCTAAAAACAGTATGGATTCTGCCAGACTGACTATGGAACAGGCAAAGGCTGATTTAGACCGTATGTCTCTTTTATATGCCAGCGGAGGTATTTCTCCTCAAAGCTATGAACAGTACCAGAATACATATGAAATGGCAGAGATTTCCTACAGATCTGCAAAACAAAATTATGAAACCCAGGTAGAGTACAGCACAATTACAGCTCCTATCAGCGGAAGAATTGAGCTTTGCGATATGGAAGTCTTTGACACGGTATCCCAGAGCAATTTAATCTGCGTTCTGTCAGGGGAAGGAGGCAAGATTGTATCCTTTTCTGTTACTGAAAGAATCAGACAGTATTTAAATGCAGGCGATGTAATGTCTGTAGAAAAGGACGGAAAGGAATATGAGGGCGTGATTCAGGAGGTAAGCTCCATGGCAGATACTTCCACAGGATTGTTTAAAGTAAAAGCTAATTTAACAGATGAGGGAAATCTTCCTACTGGCTCTTCCCTGAAGCTGTCTGTTATTTCAGAGAAAACAGAAAATGCAGTTTTAGTACCTGTAGACGCCGTTTATTTTGAAGGCGGTGACGCATTCCTGTACACATATGATCAGGCTCAGGGAGTGGTACATAAGATTCAGATTGAAGAAGGAGTTTATGATTCAGAAAAGCTGGAGGTATTATCCGGCGTAACAGCAGACGATATGGTTGTCAGCACATGGAGCTCTGAGTTGTACGAGGGAGCTGAGGTAAGGCTGGCAGGACAGGAGGAAGCTTCAGAGGGAGAGGCTGAGGTTTCCGAAGATGGCGGCCAGCAGCAGGAGGGTGAAGTATGAAAGGAATTACAAGTTTCGTTCTCCGCAGGCCAGTAACAGCAGTTCTCAGTATATTGTGTCTGGTAGTGTTTGGATACACTGCAGTAAAGGCCTCTACTTTAGAGCTGATGTCTGAAATGAACTTCCCTATGATGGTTGTAATGGCCAGCTATTCAGGGGCCAACCCGGAGGATGTGTGCGAGTTAGTTACAAAAGAAATAGAAGATTCTGTCAGCACATTAAGCGGATTAAAGTCTATTTCTTCTAATTCCAGCGACGGTTCTTCTGTCGTTATGCTGGAATATGAATATGGCACAGATATGGATGAGGCTTATGATGATCTGAAAAAGAAAATTGACAGCCTGGACAGAAAACTTCCAGATGACGTAGAAACCCCTACAGTAATGGAAATGGATATGAACTCCTCAACCGTTATGTCTCTTTCTATTACAAAAGAAGGGGAAAGCGATATTTACGATTATGTAGAAAATACAGTAGTGCCTGAGCTGGAAAAAATTTCTTCTGTAGCCGAGGTAAATACAAGAGGCGGACAGGGAGAGTACATAAAAGTAGAAATGATACCGGAGAAAATGTCACAGTACGGCGTGACTATGTCTTCCATAGCAAACGACATTGCGGCTGCGGACGTGGCGTATCCTGCAGGAGATACTTCGGTGGGAAAACAGGAGCTGTCTGTTACCACCAGCTTAAAGGCAGCTACAGAGGAAAGCTTAAAAACCATTCCTCTTACAACTACAAAAGGCGGCAATAATATTGTATATCTTCAGGACGTAGCTTCCATATATACAACTACAGAGGAAGCAGCCAGTCTTTCCAGATACAACGGACAGAATACTACGTCAGTATCTATCAGCAAGCAGCAAAGCGCTTCCGCCATGGATGTATCCTCAGCAGTAAAAGAAACTATTAACACCTTAACGGCTGAAGATGCTGATTTAAATATTGTTATTGCCAGCGATACCAGCGATGACATTATCAGTTCTTTAAAAGACGTTTTTCAGACTTTAATTATGGCCATTGTAATTTCCATGGCAATTTTGTGGCTGTTCTTTGGAGATTTAAAGGCCTCTTTAATTGTAGGAAGCTCTATTCCTGTATCAATTTTAGTAGCTTTGATTTTAATGAACAGAATGGGATTTTCCCTGAACGTTATTACTATGAGCGCCCTTACATTAGGCGTTGGTATGATGGTAGATAACTCCATTGTAGTTCTGGAAAGCTGTTTCCGTACAACAGAGAAAATCGGATTTTTAGACTATGCCAAGGCAGCTTTAGAGGGAACTAATGTTGTGGCTGATTCTGTATTAGGCTCTACATTGACAACCTGCGTTGTATTCCTGCCTCTGGCGTTTTTGGAAGGCATGACAGGACAGATGTTTAAACCGTTAGGATTTACCATTGTGTTCTGTATGGCGGCCTCCCTGTTAGCCGCAGTGGCGGTAGTGCCTTTGTGCTATATGCTTTACAGGCCTAAGGAAAATGAAAGGGCGCCTATGTACCGTCCTGTCCGCAATATGCAGAATGCTTACAGAAATATTATGAAGGTGATTCTGCCTAAAAAGAAAACAGTTATGATAACATCTATACTGCTTTTGGTGGGATCGTTTATACTTTCTAAACAGCTGGGCACAGAATTAATGGCCTCTGACGACCAGGGACAAATTAATATTTCTATAGAAACAAGACCAGGCCTTAAAACAGAACATGTGGATGAGGTTTTAAAACAGGTGGAGGCTGTAATTTCTGTACATGAGGATTTAGATTCTTATATGGCTTATGCAGGAAGCAGCGGCGCCAGAGGAGGCTCCTCTGCAACTGTTAACGCATATTTAAAGGATAACAGAAAAATGTCCACAGATGAAGTGGCAAACCAGTGGAGAAGTGAGCTGTCTGATATTGAAAACTGCAGTATTACAGTGGAGGCTGGCTCCTCTATGAGTATGATGTCCAGCAGTTTTCAGTCTTACGAGGTGCTGCTGCAAAGTACAGATTATGATACTTTAAAAGAGGTTTCTGCTGATTTAGTAGATAAGTTAGAGGAAAGACCAGAGCTGACAAAAGTTCACTCCAGTTTGGAAAACGGCGCTCCTATTGTAAAAATTGAAGTAGACGCTATAAAGGCAAAGGCCAACGGGCTGACTGCTTCTGAAATTGGTTCTGCTGTCAACCAGATGTTAAGCGGAATAGAGGCCACCAGCTTAGAGGTAGACGGCAATGACATTGACGTGCGTGTAGAATATGCAGATGGAAAATATGATTCTATTGACCAGGTAAAAAATATTATTCTGCCTACAGGAAACGGAGGCTCTGTAGCGTTAACAGACGTGGCGGAGGTAAAATATGAGGACAGCCCGTCCACAATTACAAGAAATGACAAGGAATACAGAGTCACTATTGAAGGAGAGTACACAAAGGAGGCGACTTCTGACACCAGAACAGTGTTGACCCAGGAGGTTGTAAATCCTAATCTGCCTTATAATGTAACTACAGCCAGAAACTCCAGAGATCAGTCTCAGGCAGAAGAGTTTGCAGCTCTTTTCCAGGCCATTGGTATTGCTGTATTTTTAATATTCGTAGTTATGGCGGCACAGTTTGAGTCTCCTAAATTCTCAATTATGGTTATGACCACTATACCTTTCAGTTTAGTGGGATCTGTTTTACTTTTGTGGCTGGCAGACAGTAAAATCAGTATGACCTCTTTGTTGGGATTCCTGATGCTTATTGGTACAGTAGTAAATAACGGTATTCTTTATGTAGATACAGTAAATCAGTACAGGGCTGAAATGGATATGGAAACTGCTTTAATTGAGGCGGGAGCCACTCGTTTAAGGCCAATTCTTATGACTACCTTGACGACTATTGTATCCATGGTTCCTATGGCTTTAGCATTTGGAAGCAGCGGAAGCATGACTCAGGGCCTGGCCTTGGTAAATATTGGCGGTCTTTTGGCTTCTACAATTCTTGCTTTATTGATGCTGCCGGTATATTATAGTCTTGTAAACAGAAAACCTAAGAAACAGGAAGAATATGACCTGGATTAATAAAGGAGGCAACAGAATGAATCACTGGAAACAGGCCTTACCGGCGCTTACAGCAGCTGTTTTAACAGCTGCAGCGCCTATGCAGGCTCTGGCTGCCACTCCCCATTTTGCCAGAACAGAGGAGGAATGGGCAAGGCTGCAGGATGATACAATAGAATACAGTGAGCTGGCAGATTTAATTGAGGAATATAATGTAACAGTCCAGAATAATAAATTGGACTATGAACAATTTAAAAAGGATTACGGCACTACCAAGGATGATGTGGCGCGAAGCTACAGAGATCTGGCAGATGAGCTGTACAACAATATGTCTGGAGATGATGACGCCAGCTCTATGATCAGCGATCTGTCTATAGAGACTCAGGCGGAAAGCCTTAGGGAAACAGCGGACGATAATGTGGAGGACAGTCAGGTAATGTGGCTTCAGTATGAGCAGGCCAGAGATAATCTGGTTGTAGTGGCCCAATCTAACATGATTTCCTACAAAACTGATTTAATCAACCAGGAGCTTCAGGAGGCTAATTTAAAGGTTTTGGAAAATACATACCGTTTGGCCGAGGCTCAAAAGGCAGCGGGAACAGGGACTGAGATGGATGTGCTGAACGCAGAGGAAAGTCTTTTAAATGCCCGTCAGTCATTAGAGAGCACAGAAAGCTCTATTACCAGCATGAGACAGAAGCTTAATGTTATGCTGGGGTGGAAAAGTACAGATAATCCGGAAATCGGGGATATTCCTCAGCCGGATCTGGAGAAAATTGCAGCCATGGACCCAGCTGCAGATAAGGCAAAGGCTTTGGAAAACAATTATACTTTGCTGATCAATAAAAGAAAGCTGGAAAACGCAGAGGCTGCTTCTACAAAGGAGACTTTGCAGAATACTATCCGGGAAAATGAGCAGCAGATCGGCGTTTCCCTTCAGACTGCTTACCAGAATGTGCTTTCAGCCAAAATTGCCTGGGAGCAGGCTGTGGCGGCAGAGGCCCTGGAAACGAAAAACATGGCTCTTGCAGACGCCAAAAACCAGGCAGGTATGATCACAGCTATGGAATATGAGCAGCAGCAGTACACCTTATTAAGCAAACAGATTGCTGTGAAAACCACGGCAATAGATTTGTTTGAGGCAACAGAGTCCTATGAGTGGGCAGTAAACGGACTGGCGGATGCAGGTTCATAAAGGGAGGAAAAGGCTATGAAAAAAAGAAAATTCCCTTACGCGGCATATGCGGCTGCAGCAGGTCTGACAGCCTTTATGCAGATAGCCGCCGCCTTTCCGGCCCTGGCAAAGGAGCAGCGCCTGGGCCCGGACTCAGAGGAGGCCGTTACCACAACAGAAGGAACTGAGAAAGAATATGATGAGGCCACGCTGGCAAAGCTGCAGGACAATGTGTTAGAATATGACGAGTTGGCTGACAGAATCCATTTATATAATACAGACATACAGAAAACATGGCAGGATTTGACAGATAACAAGCTGGATGCAGCTGTAATCCAGCAGGAGTTAGAAAGCCAGAAGCGGCGTATGGAAAAAGAAAAGGATCTGGCGGAAGATGAAAATGATACAGAGCAGTATGCATACTATGCTGCTCAGGAGGAAGCTCTCAGAGCTGCAAAAAACAGATACATTGATATAGTGGAAGATTACGATAAGCCTAAGGCCTCCAAATCAATCCGCGTTCAGGAACGCCAGCTGTTATCTGCAGCTCAGACGACTATGATTACATATAATACCTTAAAGCTGCAGAGAGACGTTCAGGCGAAGCAGACAGAGCTTTATGAAACAGAGTATGCCATTGCCCAGGCTCAGGTGGCTGCAGGTACAGCTGCCCAGACAGAGGCCGACGCAGCTTATACAAATCTGCTTTCCGCTCAGTCCTCCCTTTTATCTATGGACGCCAGCCTGAAAACCTTAAAAAGCAGCTTGTGTCTTACAGTGGGATGGCCTGCAGATGCAGATCCGGAAATACAGATGGTATCAGGGCCGGAGGCAGACAGGATCACAGCCATGAATCTGGGAACAGATACTGAAAAAGCCATTGGAAACAACAGAACCTTAATCAGCCAAAGATCTGAAAGCTTCAGCAAAAATACAACAGAAATCAACAATCATTTAGCTGTAGTGGAGCAGGGAGAGCAGCAGCTGAAAATAAAAATGGAGGAGCTGTATCACGCAGTAGAGGAAAAGCAAACAGCTGCGGACGCCGCCAGGGCTGGATATGAAAGCGCTGTAATCAAGAAAAACAGCGCAGATGTAAATTATCAGTCCGGCTGGATTTCCAAAGCAGAGTACCAGGAAGAAGAGCTTTCCTTCCTGACTAAAAAAGCTGCCGCGGAAACTGCGGAAATGGAGCTGCTTCAGGCTGTCAACGACTACGAGTGGGCAGTACAGGGATTTACAAGCGTAGAGTGAGAAAATAGAAATTTTATTAAAGGACTATCGGTAGAAAACTGATAGTCCTTTTTTGTGTCGTTTTATGGCAGATTATTCCGATGAAAAAATGGAATATGCCCCCCTGGTTTGACAAAATCTGAAGCCATGTCCGGATATAATATGGGATGTGAACAGGAGGTGAGAAAAAAACACGTGACTGCTTATGTGTACATAGATGTTCTGTTTTTCATAAATTTTCTGATGGACTTCCTGATTCTCTTCATAATGAGAAAGGTCATGAATTTAAATAGCACTAAGCTGAAAATTACGGCGGCAGCGGCTGCAGGTTCGGTGTGGGCCTGCGCAATCAGCCTGTGGCCTGTAGTGCCCTGGTGGGCGGAGCGGCTGTTTACTATGATGTGCGTCAGCGGACTGATGATACAGATTGCATTTTCACTAAAGGGATTGATCAGAATACTGAAGGCTGTAGGGGCCATGAACCTGACGGCGGCAGCCCTGTGCGGCATTTTTTATGCTCTGGATACGCAGATTAATGCAGGGTATTATCTGGGAGAACTAGTATCAGGGAACTTTTCCCATGCTATTTCTGCAGTACCCTGGTTATTTTTTGCATTAGGAGCGTATTTTGCCGTAAAGTACTTAATGCTTTTGCTGGGGGAAACCCGGCGGGAGAGAAATCATTATTACCATGTAATTCTGCACCATGAAGGAAAAGAAATTACAGTGACCGCACTTTTAGACACAGGCAATCACCTGCGGGAGCCGGTGACAAGGCGGCCAGTTCATGTGCTGACAGGAGAAGCGGGAAAAATGATATGCGGAAAGGTTTCCTCAGTCATTTATATTCCTTTTCAGGCCGTAGGCACAAAGGGGGGAATTCTTCCGGGAATTTTTATGGATTTTATGGACATAGAAAGGGACGGGGCGGTAACGCGGGTAGAGAAGCCTTTAATTGCTATTGCCACAGAGCCTTTATCCCCGGATGGAAGCTATCAGATGCTGTTAAATGAAGATTTACAGGAAGGAAAAGAACAAGGAGGAAATCTGCTATGATAATAAAAGTTTCAGTGCCAAATCAGTTTCAATTTAAAGCGATTCCCAGCTTTAAAACTATGCTTCTGCAAAAACAGGGAGAAATTCACTACATTGGGGGAGCTGATATTCTGCCGCCGCCTTTAGAAAGCGAGGCGGAGGCCATAATGATCGCTAAGCTGGGAACAGAGGAGGATAAGGAAGCGAAATCCTCCCTGATCGAGCATAATCTAAGGCTGGTAGTGTACATAGCAAAAAAATTCGATAACACCAGCGTTGGGGTGGAGGACTTAATTTCTATTGGCACAATCGGTTTAATTAAAGCGATTAATACATTTAATCCGGAAAAGAATATTAAGCTGGCTACATATGCTTCCAGGTGTATTGAAAATGAAATTCTCATGTATTTAAGAAGAAATAATAAAACCAAAATGGAAGTGTCTATAGACGAGCCTTTAAATGTAGACTGGGATGGAAACGAACTGCTTCTTTCAGATATTTTAGGCACTGACGAGGACGTAATTTATAAAGATCTGGAAAACGAGATTGAAAAAAATCTTCTGAATGCCGCTATCAGCAGATTAAATCCAAGAGAAAGAAAAATTGTAGAATTACGGTTTGGCCTGACAAATGAGGACGGCTGTGAAATGACGCAAAAAGAAGTGGCAGATTTGCTGGGAATCTCCCAGTCCTATATTTCCAGGCTGGAGAAAAAGATTATGAGCAGACTGAAAAAAGAAATTGTCAGATTTGAATAAGATAATATTAATATTTGAAAACCATATAAAACTGCCAGTAGACGAAAGCTACTGGCAGAAAATACGAAAAATTTTTTTGTTCTTATATTTTCAGATCAGCTAAGATAATTTCTCATAGCTTTTAACGCATTTTTTTCCAGCCTGCTGACCTGAGCCTGGCTGATGTGAATTTCTTCCGCCACCTCAGTCTGAGTTTTTCCCTCAAAAAATCTCATGTCTATAATATGGCGTTCCCGTTCAGGAAGCCGTTTCATAGCCTCACTTAAAGAAATATCTTCCACCCAGTTTTCCTCTAAATTCTTTTTATCGCTGATCTGGTCCATAACGTAAAGTGGATCGCCTCCGTCAGTGTAAACCGGCTCATAAAGGCTGACAGGGCTTTGTATAGCGTCCAGGGCGTAGGTGATCTCCTCTTTGCTCATACCTACCTCGCTGGCGATTTCCATAATAGTAGGCTCCTTTAAATTCTTTTTCATCAGACCTTCTCTGGCATAAATGGCTTTATATGCAGTATCTCTGAGAGAGCGGCTGACGCGGATAGAATTGTTATCCCGCAGGTATCTGCGTACTTCACCTAAAATCATTGGAACTGCGTAAGTGGAAAACCGGACATTTTGTGTAATGTCAAAGTTGTCAATAGCTTTAATCAGGCCGATACAGCCGATTTGAAACAGATCATCTACGTTTTCATTGCTGCTGGAAAATCTTTGAATTACACTGAGCACCAATCTTAAATTTCCTTTTATATACTGTTCTCTGGCCTCTGTATCCCCTTCCAGAATCCTTTTAAAAAGTTTTTCCTTTTCCTCATTGCTGAGAAGAGGCAGCTTAGAAGTGTTGACTCCGCAGATTTCTACTTTATATCCAGACATGTTCTACCTCCGCAACATTCATTTTCTTATAAAGGAATGATGGGCTAATTTTGAAAGATTTATACTGTAAAATGTCTGAGAATAATTTCCTGAAAAACATAGAAAAACTGCCTTGACAGCACAAAAGCTTACAGAAAAATCTTAGTATAAAGGTGAAACACTATATATGAAGCCTCTGGACTTTACAAAAAAAAACATATATGCTACAATCTTAAACGTAAAAAGGGGAGCTTGATTACAGGCTGAGAGGAAATAAATTTCGACCCAGGACCTGATTTGGATAATGCCAACGTAGGGACATAGCGAAAAAAACGTAAACTCTGCTCCTGTGCAGAGTTTTTTTATGCTATAGGAAATTTCGACAAATTTCCTATAGCACAAAAAAGCCCTCCGGGCGGGATGCGCACAAGGGCGAAGAGGAAATATGACGCTTACGCGTCCGCGCTTGGCGCGAGAAGTTCGCTTGCGAACTTCTTTCTTGTTTATAAGAAACTTTCATAGGATTTTCCATAAAGTAAAAAGTCCCCTCAGGTTAAGTGAAAGGAGATAAAATGAAAGAATATAAAAAACAGGCGGCGCCTGTGCTGCTTATGGCGGTTTTGCTGGCTGTTTGGGAAGGGGCGGTAAGAATTTACCATATTCCCCTATATGTGCTGCCCTCCCCTGTAGAGGTATTGGAGGCCTTAAAAACAGAGGCCGCCGTGCTGGCCGGCCATGCTGTAGTTACAGTATTAGAGGCCTTAGCCGGAATAGGAATCGCCTTTGTGCTGGCTATAGGAATAGGAATTGCTATGGATCGTTTTCCGGCAGTAAAAAGAAGCGTTTATCCGCTGTTAGTAGTAACCCAGACAGTTCCTATGATTGTGCTGGCGCCTATTTTGATTATTTACCTGGGCTTTGGCATGACGCCTAAAATACTTACGGTAGTTTTAATGTGCTTTTTTCCTATTGTAGTCAGCTTTTCAGATGGGATGGAGCAGTTAGATAAAGAATATGTATATCTGTTACGTTCATATGGAGCCGGAACCTTTGGAATTTACAGTTTAGTAAAACTGCCGGCAGCTGTGCCTTCCCTAATATCAGGTCTGAAGGTGGCGGCCACATACAGTATCAGCGGCGCCGTAGTAGGGGAATGGATTGGATCTCAGGAGGGACTTGGATATTACTTATTAAGGGTAAAAAACGGATATATGTTAGATAGAGTATTTGCCAGCGTTTTAGTAATTATAATTTTAAGTCTGTGTATGAACGGGCTGATTCGTATTTTCCAATATGTTTCTATGCCCTATTCCAGAAAAAAATAATAAAGGGAGAAAAACAATGAAAAATAAAAAACTATTAGCAGCAGCCATGGCGGCTGTTATGATGGTGACAGCAGGCTGCGGAGGACAAAAGCAGGAAGAAACGCAGAAAGCAGTAACCTCTGGCGTAGAAAACAGGGAGTCAGACGGCACATCTGCCTCAGAGGGAAGTAATGAGGAAAAAAGCAGTCAGGAAGAGCTGGAGGATGTAACTGTAATTTTGGATTATGTGGCTAATACCAACCATACAGGTATGTATGTTGCCTTAGATCAGGGATATTATGAAGATCAAGGATTAAATGTAAAGATTATTGAACCTACAGAGGGAGCCACAGCCACTTTAATTTCTGTGGGAAAGGGAGACTTTGGCATCAGTTATCAGGAGGACGTAACTGTGGCCTTAGCGTCTAAAGATCCTTTGCCCATTAAAGCAATTGCAGCCATTGTACAGCATAACACCTCAGGATTTGCCACATATGCAGATAAGGATATCCATTCACCAAAGGATTTTGAGGGGAAAACATACGCAGGGTGGGGAGGCCCTGGGGAGGAAGCTGTGTTAAAGGCAGTTATGGAAAAAGAGGGAGCTGATTTTTCCAAGCTGAACATGGTAATCTCTGACGGCTCCGGATTTGCAGCCTTAAAAGACAAGGCGGACATTATGTGGTTTTATGAGGGATGGGATGTTGTAAAGTGTAAAATGAGCGATTTCCCTATTAATTATATGGAACTGCGCCAGCTGGATCAGCGTTTAGACTACTATACTCCTGTTATTATTGCCAGCAATAAGGTGCTGGAGGAAAAGCCTGAAATGGTTAAAAAGTTTTTAAAGGCCACAGCAGAAGGATATGAATATGCCATTGCCAACCCAGAGGACAGCGCCGTAATTTTACAGAAATACGCTCCTGACTATCCTTTAGATATGCTTCAGATGTCCCAGGAATATTTGTCATCTAAATATATGGAGGACGCTGATACATGGGGTACTATGAAGGACAGTGTATGGGATAATTATACAGAGTTTATGAATGAATACGGAGTAATCGACAAGGTAATCCCTGCGGCAGACTGCTACACAAATGAATTCCTGCCTGAGTAAATAAAAAGGTGGGAGAGAGGAAAACAGAATGAAACTAAGCGTTTCAGATCTTTCATTTCCCTATGAGGGAAAAATGATATTGGAGAACCTGGACTTTCAGGTAGAAGAAGGAGAATTTGTCAGTATTTTGGGAGCTTCCGGAAGCGGAAAATCTACTATATTAAAATTGCTGACAGGAGTAATTGCGCCGGAGACAGGGACCATTTCTGTAGACGGCGAAAAAATAAAGGGCATGTCCAGGCATTTTGCTTATATGCCTCAAAATGATCTTTTGTTTCCGTGGAAAAAAATACTGGATAATGTATGCCTTTACGGAAAGGTTCACGGCCATTTAGAGGAAGCCAAAAAAGAAGCTATGAAAAATATGGCTGCCTTTGGGCTGGCCGGCTATGAGGACAAATACCCTTCCGCTTTATCTGGAGGAATGAGGCAGAGAGCCGCATTTTTAAGGACCACCCTTTGCCAGGCGGATATTATGCTGTTAGATGAGCCATTTGGAGCCCTGGACGTTATTACAAGAGGCGAGATGCAGGAGTGGCTGCTTTCTGTAAGGCAGACAATGGGAAAAACTATTCTGCTTGTAACACATGATATGGACGAGGCGATTTATTTATCTGACAGAATCTTAATTTTAGGAGGAAGTCCGGCTAAGGTAAAAACAGAGTTGATTGTACCTAAAGGCGAGAGAACAAGAGAGTGGCTGTATGGTCAGGGAGAATTGAGGCAGAAGATTTATACAGAAATCATGGAGAATTCTAATGGAAGAAAATAAGCAGATATTCAGGTGCGACGGTCACGCTCATATAGGCACAGAGAAAGAAAGACAGGTGCGCAGGGAGCAGAATATTATGACAATGTACTGCGGCGGGAATCCGGCAGAGTGGGAGGAGCTTTATAAGCTGGAGAGTCAGGACTCTTCCCTTATTGCCGCCTATGGACTGCACCCCTGGCACAGCGCCCGGTGTTCTGTGGAAGAAATGGAGCCCTGGCTTAAAAGGGCCAAAATCATCGGGGAAATAGGCATGGACAGCGTGTGGTGTCAAGTGCCGTTAAATGTACAGGAGAAGGCATTCTGCGCCCAACTGGAACTGGCAGCTAAGTGGAAAAAGCCGGTGGTTCTTCACACAAAAGGCCAGGAAGAAAAAATCAGCCGTCTGATTGCTAAATATCCGAATAAGTACTTAGTTCACTGGTATTCTTCCTTAGATTATTTGGAAAAATATTTAGATTTGGACTGCTATTTTACTGTGGGACCGGATTTAGAGCAGAATGAGGCTGTGCAGCAGGTAGTTTCCATGGTGCCTGCCAACCGTTTAATTACAGAGACAGACGGCTGGTTGGCAGTGTGCTGGGCTTTGGGAGAACGTCCTGTAGAAGAAATGGGAGAGCTGTTAGACTTTGTATGCGGCTTAACTGCCCGGATGAAGGGAATCAGCCAGGAGGAAATGAGCATGTTAATGCCAGAAAACATGAAGCGTTTTATGGCGGGAAAATAAACAGGAACAAAATAAACGGACATAGATAAAGGGCTGTAAATGAAAAAGGGGAAGTTCTCCCTCCCCATTTACAGTTCTTTTATTTTTGGTTTTTATCGTACAGGATCATCAGCCCTTTTAACAGCAAGGTGTCCTCATAAATGATTTTGTGGCGGCATAAAGGAGTGACAAACTGAGAAAGGCCTCCGGTGGCAATTACTGTGGCCGGCATACCTAACTCCTCCTCCATTCTGTCAATGAGACCGTCCAGCATAGCCGCGTTTCCGTACATGCAGCCGGATCTCATACAGTCCACAGTATTTTTTCCAATGACCTTAGAAGGAACCTCCAGGCTGATGGAAGGAAGCTGCGCTGTTTTGGAACTAAGGGTTTCCAGGGAAATTCTGATGCCTGGAAGAATTACGCCTCCAATATAATTGCCTGCCGGGTCTACTACAGACATAGTAGTGGCTGTTCCCATGTCAATAATAATCAGAGGCAGAGGATATTCATTAATGGCAGCTACTGCGTCCACAATCATATCGCTTCCTGTGGCCTTTGGGTTGTCCATAAGAATATTCAGGCCGGTTTTCATTCCTGAGCCTACTAAAAGAGGGGTGTGGCCTGTAACCTTTTTAACGGCGGAGGTAAGGACGCTGTTTAAGGGAGGGACTACAGAAGATATAATCGCTCCTTCAATATGAGAAGAAGAAACTTTGTGAATTTCCAGAATGTTTTTAAATGTTACAGCGTATTCTAAGTCTGTTTTATCCTTATTTGTAGTAATACGCTCCACAAAATAAGTTTTTTTATGGTCAATGCCGCCTACTACAATATTTGTGTTGCCCATATCAATAGTTAAAATCATAAGGGACTCCTTTCCAATCAGTACAAGTTATGCTATACTATATACCATATTTTTTCAGGAAAAACAACGGGAGGCAGTTATGTTAAATGGAAAGACAGTGATTTTAGGAGTAACAGGAAGTATTGCGGCATTTAAAGCTGCCAGCCTTGCCAGCAGCCTGGTAAAGCTGCACGCCGACGTGCGGGTGCTGATGACAAAAAACGGAGAGTATTTTATTAATCCTATTACATTTGAATCTTTAACAGGAAATAAGTGTATTACAGATACATTTGACAGGAATTTTGAGTTTCAGGTAGAACATGTGTCTTTAGCCAAAAAAGCAGATCTTTTGATTGTAGCGCCGGCTTCCGCCAATGTGATTGCAAAACTGGCCCACGGCATTGCAGACGACATGCTGACTACTACGGCCCTGGCCTGCAAATGCCCCAAAATCATAGCTCCGGCAATGAATACAAATATGTTTGAAAATCCTATTTTACAAAATAATATTTCTATATTAAAAAGCTGCGGAATGAAGGTAATAGACCCGGCCTGGGGATATTTAGCCTGCGGTGATACAGGGGCAGGCAAGATGCCGGAGCCGGAGGTGCTTTTAGACTACATTATTCAGGAAATCGGCTGTGAAAAGGATTTAGCGGGAAAAAAGGTGCTGGTGACAGCCGGTCCTACAAGAGAAGCCATTGACCCTGTTCGTTTTATTACAAATCATTCTACAGGAAAAATGGGATACGCAATTGCCGAAAATGCGGCCCGCAGAGGGGCAAAGGTTACTCTTGTTTCAGGCCCTGTTTCAATTCCAAAGCCCAGGTTTGCAGATATTGTAGAAGTAGAAAGGGCAGAGGATATGTTTCAGGCGGTAAAGGAAAGGGCGGGAGACCAGGATATTATTATTAAATCAGCGGCAGTGGCAGATTACAGGCCGAAAAATGTGTCTGAGGAAAAGATGAAGAAAAAAGACGGAAATCTTTCTATAGACCTGGAGCGGACAGAGGATATTTTAGCCTGGCTGGGACAGCATAAAAAAGACGGCCAGTTTTTGTGCGGTTTTTCTATGGAAACCCAGGATATGCTGGAAAATTCCAGAGAGAAGCTGGAAAAAAAGCAGGTAGATATGATAGTGGCAAATAATTTAAAAGTACAAGGGGCCGGGTTCGGCACAGATACAAACGTAGTCACATTGATTACAAAGGATCAGGAGGAGCAGCTTCCTAAAATGACAAAAGCAGAGGCTGCAGATAAAATCCTTTCTTTTATTCTAAGTAAAATGTAAAAGAGGAAGAATATGAAAATCGAGAAGCTTTTAATTTCCGCAGACGGACATGAGGGATGGCTTACCTGCTATTTAAGAGATGAAATTCAGTGTCAAAAAGGAAGAAAACGGCCGGCAATAATTATATGCCCCGGAGGCAGCTATCAGCTGTGCTCTGACAGGGAGGGGGAGCCGGTGGCCATGCAGTTTTTAGCCATGGGATATCACGGGTTTGTGCTGGAATACAGCGTGGCTCCCGCCTGCTTTCCAACGGCTTTAAAGCAGCTGGCTTTGGCGGTGGCCAAAATAAGAGAAAGGGCAGAAAAGTGGAGCATAGATCCTGAGAAGATTGTGGTTTGCGGATTTTCAGCAGGAGGACATTTGGCGGCCAGCTTAGGCGTATTTTGGAATCAGGAGTGGCTGTATCAATCATTAGAAAAGGAAAAATCTGATATACAGCCTGACAGATTAATTTTGTGCTATCCGGTGATTACCGCAGGAGAGTATTGTCATCCAGGTTCTTTTAAAAATCTTTTAGGGCGTAATGAAAACATAGAAGAAAAAAGAAATATGGTTTCTTTAGAAAACCATGTAGGCCCTCATGTGCCTCCGGTATTTATGTGGCATACAGACAAGGACGGTACTGTACCGGCAGAAAACAGTCTGCTGTTTGTTATGGCCCTGCGGAGAGCAGGAGTCAGCATAGAGTATCATTTATTTCCGGAGGGAGGCCACGGCCTGTCGTTGGCTGCCAGGGATTCTGCCAAGGCCCCTGTGCCTGGAAAAACCTATATAGTGCCATGCTGCCAGCAGTGGATTCCTCTTGTCAGACTTTGGATGGAAGGACTGGAGTCTTGACGAAAGGTGAGTTTTTGGTATATTATGAACATTTAGTGAGACTTTTGACAAATTCTTACAGCACAGATTCAGAAATTGGAGGACAAACCCTTGTCAAATACAGAAACAAATATTACAGAAGAAATTAAGAAAAGGCGGACATTCGCCATTATTTCCCACCCGGATGCAGGTAAAACCACATTAACAGAAAAATTTCTCCTTTACGGAGGCGCCATTAACCTGGCAGGTACTGTAAAGGGAAGAAAAGCTACAAAACATGCGGTGTCTGACTGGATGGAAATTGAAAAGGAAAGAGGTATTTCTGTAACCTCGTCAGTGCTGCAGTTTAATTATGAAGGATATTGTATTAATATTCTGGATACGCCTGGACATCAGGACTTCTCAGAAGATACCTACCGTACATTAATGGCGGCCGACTCTGCAGTTATGGTTATTGATGCTTCCAAAGGTGTGGAGGCTCAGACAATTAAGCTTTTTAAAGTATGTCTTTTAAGAAATATTCCTATTTTTACATTTATTAATAAAATGGATAGGGAAGCCAGAGATCCCTTTGAATTAATGGATGAAATTGAAAGCGTACTGGGAATTAAAACATGCCCTGTAAACTGGCCTATTGGCTGCGGAAAAGGATTTAAGGGCGTGTATGACAGAAATACAAAGAAAATTACTACATTTACAGCTGCAATGGGGGGACAGAAGGAGGTAGAGTCCAGAGAGTTTGACGCGGAAACAGAGGATGTAGAGTCAGTAATCGGGGCCGATTACCATGAAAAGCTGCTGGAGGATATTGAGCTGCTGGACGGAGCCAGCGATCCATTTGACATGGACTTAGTCAGCCAGGGAAAGCTTTCCCCTGCGTTTTTTGGATCAGCTTTGACAAACTTTGGAGTGGAAACATTTTTAGAGCATTTCCTCCAGATGACCACATCTCCTCTTCCAAGAAAGACGACTACGTCAGTGATTGACCCTTTCACAGAAGATTTTTCTGCCTTTGTATTTAAAATTCAGGCCAATATGAATAAGGCTCACAGAGACAGAATTGCATTTATGAGAATCTGCTCCGGAAAGTTTCAGGCAGGCATGGAGGTAAATCACGTTCAGGGAGGCAGAAAAATCCGCTTATCTCAGCCTCAGCAGATGATGGCTCAGGACAGAAAAATTGTGGAGGAGGCTTACGCAGGAGATATTATCGGAGTTTTTGACCCTGGAATCTTCTCCATTGGAGATACCTTATGTCTTTCTAATGAAAAGTTTGAATTTGAGGGCATCCCAACATTTGCTCCAGAGCATTTTGCCAGAGTGCGGCAGATTGATACCATGAAGAGAAAACAGTTTTTAAAGGGTGTGAACCAGATTGCCCAGGAAGGCGCAATTCAGATTTTCCAGGAATTTAATACAGGCATGGAGGAAATCATTGTAGGTGTGGTGGGAGAGCTGCAGTTTGAGGTGCTCACATACCGTCTGAAAAATGAATATAATGTAGAGGTGCGTTTAGACAAGCTGCCTTATGAATATATCCGCTGGGTAGAAAACGGAGAGGAAATTGACGTGGCCAAGATTCAGGGCACTTCTGATATGAAGAGAATCAAGGACTTAAAGGACAATCCGCTGCTTCTGTTTATTAACAGCTGGAGCGTGGGAATGGTTCTGGAGAGAAATCCAGGATTAAAGCTTAGTGAATTTGGAAGAAACTAATACAATTTTAATAAATTGACATGAATAAAGGAGGTCCTGTAGTATGAGCAAAATTGATGTTGTAAGAGCTGCTATGGTGGAGGCAATGAAGGCCAAGGACAAGGAGAGAAAAGACGCTCTTTCTATGCTGTTAAGCGCTTTGAAAAACGGGGAGATTGATAAAAGACAGCCTTTAACAGAGGACGAAGAAAATGCAATTGTAAAAAAGGAAATAAAGCAGACAAAGGAAACCTACGACACAGCTCCAGAAGGCAGAGATGATATTAGGGCTGAAGCAGAAGCCAGACTAAAGGTTTATAAGGAATTTGCTCCGGAGGATATGGGAGGAGACCAGATTAAGGAAATCATTGTACAGGTGTTAAAGGAACTGGAGATTGACAGCCCAACGGCGAAGGATAAGGGAAAGATTATGAAGGTTCTGATGCCTAAGGTAAAGGGCAAAGCAGACGGAAAACTGGTAAATGAGATTCTGGCTTCTATGTTTGCATAAATAAGAGAAAGATTTCGTGGAAAAGCCGTGACTGGAAGGGAGCAGAGCATATGGAATACAGGAAAGAAATTGAGGCTTATATAGAAGAACACAAGGACGAAATGCTGGACGACATTATGACGCTGTGCAGAATTAACAGTGAAAAAATGGCTTACAAAGAGGGAATGCCTTTTGGGGAGGGAGTGGATGCAGCTTTGCAGACAGCCCTTGCCATGGCTGAAAAGTACGGTTTTTCTATACAAAACTATGACTCTTATGTGGGAACAGCAGATTTAAATACAGGGGAAAAATGCCTGGATATTCTGGCACATTTAGATGTAGTGCCGGCAGGAGATGGGTGGATGGAGACAGAGCCTTTCCAGCCTGTAATAAAAAACGGAAAGCTGTACGGAAGAGGAACTGCCGACGACAAGGGGCCTGCAGTGGCGGCCTTGTACGCTATGAGGGCGGTAAAGGAGTTAAATATTCCAGTATCTAAAAACGCGCGCTTAATTTTAGGGACAGATGAGGAGTGCGGCAGTTCTGATATTGAACAGTATTATGCAAAAGAGCCGGAAGCTCCTATGACCTTTTCTCCTGACGGGGATTTCCCTGTAGTGAATACAGAAAAAGGCAGACTGGAAGGCCATTTTACAGCCACATGGGAAAAGGAAGAGGGACTTCCCAGACTGCTGTCTATTCACGCAGGTACAAAGCTGAATGTGGCGCCTGGAAAAGCTTGGGCAGTGCTTCAGGGATTTCAGGCGGAGATTATGGAAAAAGCAGCTAGGGAGACAGAAGCTGCAACAGGAGTATCTTTTGAAATGGAGTACAGCGACTACACCATGGCTCCTGATGATACAATTGTAAAGATTACCGCCACAGGCCAAGGGGCCCACGCCGCTCAGCCTGAAATGGGAAATAACGCTCTTACAGGGCTTTTAAGCTTAATTTCCATATTGCCATTTGAAAAGTCAGAAGCTGTAGACGCCGTAAGAAAATTAAGCCTTATGTTTCCCCATGGAGATTTTTTGGGAGAGCAGCTGGGGATTGCTATGAAGGATGATATTTCCGGCCCTCTGACCTTAGCTTTTAGTATGCTGGAGGTTGGGGAGACAGGGCTGGAGGGATGGTTTGACAGCCGCTGCCCCATCTGCAGCAATGAAGAAAATACTTTAAAAAAGGCAAAAGAAAAAATAGAGGAGAAGGGTTTTAAGTTTCTTACAGAAAATATGGTTCCTCCTCACCATGTAGATGAAAACAGCGCGTTTATCTCCACTCTTTTAAATGTATATGAAGAGTATACAGGAAATAAGGGAGAGTGCCTGGCCATTGGAGGCGGCACCTATGTTCACAGCCTGAAAAACGGGGTGGCTTTTGGAGCAGCTATGCCTGGCACAGACAATCGGATGCACGGAGCCGACGAGTTTGCCTATGTAGAGGAACTGACAATGGCGGCTAAAATTTTTGCTCAGGTGATTGTGCAGCTGTGCAGATAAAAAATTGCTTGACAATACATGTATTTTGACATACAATCAACCATAACATAGATAAGGATTGAGATGACTCAAGGAGGAAAGACCTATGTTCGCAGCTAAAACCATGAACAACTGCATGATGATGTGTACCGGCATGATGAAAGTCATGTGCCGTATGTTTGTGCGCGTCAAAAATTAAATGCAGGTTCATGTATGGTTTTTGTGAAGATGCCTTTTTAAAGAGGGCATCCAGGTTGAAAAGAGTGAAAGTATATTCGCAGGCCCATGCAGATAATGTGTGGGCTTGTTTTATTGTTTATTTCACATAAGGAGGGCATATGGAAGAGAGGAAGCAGGACAGTCCTATTATCCGGCTGGAGAAGCTGGGAAAAGAATTTATTACGTCAAATGGGACGGTAAAGGCCCTGGATAATATTAATCTGGATATTTGGCAGGGAGAAATTTTTGGAATTATCGGCCTTAGCGGGGCGGGAAAAAGTACTTTAGTAAGGTGTATTAATTATTTGGAGGTTCCCACCAGCGGGGATGTGATTTTCCAGGGACAGCCAATGTCTAAGATGGGGGAAGGGGGAATCAGAAAAGCCAGAAGATCTATGGGCATGATTTTCCAGCAGTTTAACCTGTTGGCTCAGAGAAACGTAATACAAAATATTTGTTTTCCTTTAGAGCTTATTGGAACCCCTAAGGATCAGGCTAAAAAAAGAGCGGAGGAGCTGCTAGAGTTAGTAGGTTTAACAGACAGGGCCAAGGCTTATCCGGCTCAGCTTTCAGGAGGGCAAAAGCAGAGAGTGGCTATAGCAAGAGCTTTGGCTACCAACCCGGCGGTTTTGCTCTGCGACGAGGCCACCAGCGCCCTGGACCCTAACACAACTAAGGCTATTTTAAATCTGCTGAAGGAAATTAACAAAAAAATGGGAGTAACAGTGATTGTGATCACCCATGAGATGACGGTAATTGAAGCTATTTGCGACAGGGTAGCTATTATTGACAACAGCCAGATTGCAGAGGTAGGATCTGTGGCTAAGATTTTCTCAATGCCTAAATCCAATATTGGAAGGCAGCTGATTATGGGGGATACTGTTCACAGCGGCGACTTTGGAAAGTCTAAAATGATCCGTATTATTTTTGACGGAAGAGCTTCCGACGAGCCGGTGTTGGCCAACATGATTCTGGCCTGTAAATCTCCTGTAAACATTATGTATGCAGCTACAAAGGACATTAAGGGAACAGCAATGGGACAAATGATTATCCAGCTGTCTGAAGATGAAATAGAGGCCAGAAGGATGATAAATTATCTGACTGCCTCAAAAGTACCCTTTGAGGAGGTGACAGAAAATGACCTTTGATTCCACAACAATTTCAATGATGGCAAGGGGAATTTGGGAAACAGTATATATGACCCTGGTTTCATCTGCCATTGCTTATTTAATCGGAATTCCTCTGGGAATAATTTTAATAGTTACAGATAAGGGAGGAATAAAGCCTATGCCGGTATTCCAGAAAATACTGGGGCTGTTTATTAACCTGCTTAGATCTATTCCGTTTATTATTCTGCTTATTATGGTAATTCCTATAACAGAAGTAATCGCAGGCACGTTAATTGGCTCTAAGGCTATCATCCCTCCCCTAGTATTTGCCGCCGCTCCATATATTGCCAGAATGGTGGAATCCTCTTTTAAAGAGGTGGATGCAGGAGTAATTGAAGCAGCCAAGTCTATGGGAGCTACTACAGGTCAGATTGTGTGGAAGGTGCTGCTTCCTGAAGCCAGGCCCTCTTTATTAGTAGGGGCGGCTATTTCAGTAACAACAATTTTAGGATATTCTGCTATGGCAGGCTTTGTAGGCGGCGGCGGTTTAGGCGCCATTGCAATTAATTATGGCTATTACAGATATGAAATAGACACTATGGCAGTAACAGTCATTCTTCTTGTGATTGTAGTGCAGATTATCCAGGAAACATTTATGAAGGCGTCCAGAATCAGCGACAAAAGAGTTCGGTGACAATAAAATTTCAGGTAGTAGAACCATAAAGGTTTTATTATAAATCAATTTAACAGGAGGAAAGAATTATGAAGAAATTTGTGACAATCCTTGCAGCGGCAGCAATTGCAACAGCAGCTCTCACAGCCTGCGGCCAAAACAAAGCAGAGGAGTCTTCTGCACAGCAGACAACAGCAGCTGAAAGCAAAGAAACAGCAGACAAGGAAGAAACCTCAGAAGCAGCAGAGTCTACAGAAGCAGCAGGGGAATTAAAACCTGTAAAAGTAGGCGCAAGCCCTGCTCCTCATGCAGAAATTTTAGAAGCAGCTAAGGAGCTTATGAAGGAAAAAGGATATGATCTTCAGATTGTGGAATATGTAGATTATGTACAGCCAAACCTGGCCTTAGACGCAGGAGATTTAGACGCCAATTACTTCCAGCACGGCCCATACTTAGAGCAGTTTAACGCTGAGAGAGGCACAAAGCTGGTTTCTGCAGGGGCAATTCACTATGAGCCATTTGGAATTTACGCAGGAAAAACAGCTTCTCTGGAGGAGTTAGCAGAGGGAGCTAAGGTAGCGGTTCCTAATGATGCTACAAACGAAGCCAGAGCTCTTTTACTTTTAGAGGCTCAGGGGCTGATTAAGCTGAAAGAGGACGCAGGTCTTAAAGCTACAAAAAATGATGTTGTAGAAAATGGGAAGAAGTTAGATATTTACGAGGTAGAGGCAGCTCAGATTCCACGTTCTCTTAGCAGTGTAGATATTGCGGTTATTAACGGAAACTACGCCATTGACGCCGGGTTATCTGTGGAAGATGCATTGGCTATTGAGGATTCAGACTCTATCGGCGCAACTACATACGGAAACGTAGTGGCAGTGCAGGAGGGAAAAGAAAATGATGAGGCCATTAAAGCTCTTATGGAAGCCCTTACAAGTGATGAAATAAAAACATTTATGGAAGAACAGTATCAGGGCGCAGTAGTGCCTCTGTTCTAAATACTTTTATTTACAAAGAGACTGCAGCTGAATGAAAATCAGAAGGGAAACTGATGATTCAGCGGCAGTCTTTTTTTATTTCACTTATTCCTCGTTTCATAAAAACTCCGGGAACCCCAAACTTTGCTATGGCGAACTTTAGGTAACAAATAGTTTCGCGCTCCAGCGGATTGTAAAGTTGTGATTTTACATAGATTTTACATAGTGTTAACGTGAAATTAACTTGAGGGTGAAATTGTAATATGTTAATATAATTTTGGCGTCAATGTAAAAGATGCTAACACAAACTAGGGGAGAAAGAATATGAAAATTACAGACATATTAGGCCTGCTTGGAGGTTTGGCGCTGTTCCTTTACGGAATGCAGATGATGGGGCAGGGACTGGAAGCCGCGGCGGGAAATAAGATGAAACAGCTTTTAGAAAAGCTGACGGCAAACCGGTTTATGGGCGTAGCTGTAGGAGCAGGAATTACAGCAGTGATTCAGTCCTCTTCAGCCACCACGGTTATGGTAGTAGGATTTGTAAACTCTGGAATGATGAATCTGCGCCAGGCAGTTTGGATTATTATGGGCGCTAATATTGGTACTACTATAACAGGGCAGCTGATTGCTTTAGACGTAGGAGCCATAGCCCCTTTGTTTGCATTTGCCGGCGTTGCCATGGTTACTTTTGTGAAAAACCAAAAGGCTCAGCATATTGGCGAGATTTTGGCAGGACTTGGAATTCTTTTTATTGGCATGGAAATGATGAGCGAGGCTATGCTGCCTCTCAGGGAGCTTCCGGCCTTTATTGATCTGATCACAAAATTCTCCAATCCTCTGATTGGTATTTTAGCCGGCGCGTTATTTACGGCAGTAATTCAGTCATCCTCTGCTTCCGTAGGTATTTTACAGGCATTGGCCACAAGCGGAGTTATCGGCCTGCCAAGCGCTGTTTACGTGCTTTTCGGACAGAATATCGGCACATGTATTACAGCTGTTTTGGCTTCAATCGGCACCAGCCGCAATGCCAAAAGAACAACAGTGATCCATTTAATGTTTAATATTATTGGTACCATTGTGTTTACAATTATTTGTATGGTAACGCCTTTAGTGTCTTTGGTAGAGTCTTTTACTCCCTATGGACCGGCTGCCCAGATTGCTAATATGCATACTTTATTTAATATTGTTACTACCTTGCTGCTTCTGCCTCTGGGAACAAATCTGGCCTCTTTGGCTGAAAAGATTCTTCCTGAC
Source organism: Lachnoclostridium edouardi (assembly GCF_900240245.1). Lineage (GTDB taxonomy): Bacteria > Bacillota > Clostridia > Lachnospirales > Lachnospiraceae > Lachnoclostridium_A > Lachnoclostridium_A edouardi. The sequence goes on along the minus strand of NZ_OESQ01000001.1, from coordinate 581,575 downwards.
AGAGAAGAGGACATGGAAGAGGGAATGTCCCTGCGGTATTTAAAAAGCGTAAATGGAGTTTCTGAAAGCGGTATTGGTTACTCAGCCATTTATATTGAACAGCTGCAGCAGGAAGTATTCAGAATGATGAATATGGCTAAAAAGAATGTGCACGACAGCTTCCAGGCTTTTTTAGACAGTGATATTAAGATTATGGAAAACGTTGAAAAAAGAGAGGAATATATAGACTTTCTCAATAAAGAAATCAGCTGTTCTATATCTAAAATGCTGGTTTATGAGACAAATGAAAAAAGCTCGGAAACCATCAGCGCGTATTTTAATGCTTTAGGCAATATTGAAAGAATCGGAGATCACGCTGTAAATATTAGCGGGTACACGAAAATTAAAAGTGAAAATCAAATTATATATTCTGAGGGAGCAAAAAAGGAAATTGAGGAAATGCAGCAGGTATGCGGAGAAATATTTGCATATTTGGAGGAGCCCAAACTGGAGACAGTTACCTGGCTTTCAAAGATCTCTGCTTTAGAGCAGAAAATCGACGATATGACTGTAAAGTACAGAGAGCTTCATATTGAAAGAATGAAACAGGGAGTCTGCTCTGAGGAAGCTTGTATTTTATATTCTGAAATGCTGACAGACTTTGAGAGAATCGGAGACCATGTGCTGAATATTGCACAGGAAATAGCTGCAGTGAAATAATAAATCAAATAGACATAGCAAAATAGTAATATAAGGCGTCTGAAAATGCGAATGTATTTTCAGGCGCTTTTTTATCACTCCGCGCCTAAGGAAAATGGCTGCGAAAGCAACCGCCCTCAAAGCAACCGCCTTCAGGCGCCGGTATGCGCTGCTGCACATACTTTGATATATTGGAATAATGCAAATATATGCAATTAAATAAAATATAATACAATAAAAAGCAATTATGCAATAAAAAGGAAAAATATGGAAAAGTTAAAGTTTTGCTAAAATTTCTGAAGGTATAGGCAATATGCATAAAAAGGCAATTTCTTTTTATTAGCTTTATACAAAAAAATCATCTTTTGTGAAAAAATATGATATTTGGTATTAATATTGCTCTCTATTTGTGTATCATCAATAAAAAAATTGGGAGGTATTAGAAATGAAAAAGAAATGGATGGTATTAGCAGCAGCGGCAGTGGTGGCTGGAAGCTTGGCAGCATGTTCTGGAGGCAGTGGGGAAACAAACGCAAATGCAGATGCACAGGCAGCAGGAAACCAGTCAGACACACAGGCGCCCTCAGACAGATCATTTCCAAACAAGACCATTGAAATGATCGTACCTTTTGGCGCAGGCGGCGGAGCTGATATTGCTACGCGTCTTATTTGCTCTTACGCAGAAAAAGAGCTGGGACAGTCCATTGTAATTAACAATGTAACAGGCGGCGGAGGAACCATCGGTCTGACACAGATGACAAAAGCAAATCCAGACGGATATACTCTTGCATATTTTGCTTCTACTAACTCTAACGACGACTTATTATTTGAAGGCGTAAGCTATAATAAAGATTCCTTTGCTCCTATTTGTCAGTTTACAGCAGATCCTCATATTATTGTAGCCAGCAAAAAGTCTGGTATTACAGATGTACAGGGATTAATTGACGCAGGCTCTGACGGAAAAACATTGTGGGGAATCGGCGGAGCGTGGACACACTGGGATTTCCTGAAAATGGAGTTTGAGGAGGCTACAGGAACAAATTACAAACGCCTTGTATATGAAGGGGGAGCGGCGGCAATTAATGATGTGGCCAGCGGAGACTGTACAGTGGCAACTCCTTTTGTCAGCGAAGCTTTAGCCCAGATTGACGCAGGAAACGTAGTTCCTATTGCAATTACAAGCAGTGAAAGAAATGAACTGGCTCCAGATGTTCCTACATTGGCAGAGTCTGGCATTGAAGCTTTAGACGGATTTTCCTCTACAATGTGGAGAGGTTTTGTAGCCCCAGCAGGCACACCTGACGAGGCTCTCCAGAAAATTTCTGATGCATTTGAAAAAGCGTGCGCAGATCCAGAATTCCAGGAGAAAGCAAAAGAAGCAGGGTTAACAATAGAATTTATGGGCTTAAATGACTTTAAGGTTTTCTATGATGAAAATCACGACAGCGTAAAAGCTTATATTGAAGGCGCAAATCTGGAAGGCTAATTAAAATTTTCCCAGAGGACAAAGGAGTGGTAGGTATGAAAAAGAATGTCCCGGATATTATAATTTCAATCGTACTGTTAGGTTTTTTGTTTTCCCTGACCATGCAGATGGATGCTATCCCCAGCGATTCAAAAATGTATCCAACGATTTTACTAACAGCCAGCTATATTATGGTTGGAATCCAGCTGCTAGTTCAGGCTGTAAAGGTGAAAAAGGCGGGGATTGTGGAAACCCAGGTGGGAGCTCAGGTAAAAATTATTCTGCCATATGCAGTTTTAATTGTAGCTTATTTGTTTTTACTGGATAAAATAGGGTACATTTTGTCTACACTTTTATTTTCCATAGTTTCTCTTATCTATTTGAAACTGAAAAGTAAAGTAGTAATGATTGCTTTATCTTTAATTATGACCCTGCTCTTATACTTTGTGTTTACAAGATTTCTCTCTGTAATTCTGCCGAGAGGAACTTGGATCACATTTGCCCTGTAATAGAGAGGAGGTTATGTCATGGAAAATATATTACTTGGATTTACAAATGTTATGCAGCCCATGAATCTGCTGATTTGTCTGGGCGGCCTTGTAATCGGAGTGCTTTTCGGAGCTTTGCCAGGCTTTTCAGCCACAATGGCAGTTGCGATCTTTGTTCCCTTTACATATACAATGGAGCCGGGAGCAGCCCTTCTTCTCCTTAGCGGTTTATACTGCGGCGGAGTTTACGGAGGTTCTATTCCAGCAGTTTTAGTAGGTATTCCAGGAACTCCTGCCTCAGCTCCTACAGCGTTAGAAGGAAAGGCTTTAGTGAAAAAGGGGGAGGCAGGAAGAGCGTTAAATTTAGTTACTTTGGCTTCAGCCTTCGGCGGATTTTTCAGCAGTATTGCTCTTTTAGTGTGCGCCCCGTTGTTAGCTAAGATTGCTATGATGGTAGGAGCGCCGGAGCAGATATTTGTAGCTATTTTTGGTTTAAGCGTAGTAGTTATGCTTTCCCAGGATAACCTGTACAAGGGCTGCCTGGTAGCGGTAGTCAGCCTGCTGATTGCCACCTTCGGCCAGGACCCTGTTATGGGATTCCCCAGATTTACATATGGATTCCCGGCTTTAGCCGGCGGTTTTCAGGTGGTGCCGGTACTAATCGGTTTGTTCTCCCTTCCAGAGGTATTTAAGATGTTAGAAGATCCTTTGGGAAAAATGGCGGAAACGGGAAAAGTAGGCTCTATGAAGCTGAGAATGACTGATATTACAAAAAATATTGTAAATGCATTCCGGTCCACAATTATTGGTATTATAACAGGCATTATCCCTGCAGCAGGCCCTGATATTGCAGCTTTTCTGGCATACAATGAGGCGAAAAAGGCCTCTAAAAAACCAGAAGAATTTGGAAATGGCTCTGCAGAGGGAATTGTGGCTGCTGAGTCAGGGAATAACGGAGTAACAGGCGGATCTTTAATTCCTCTTTTAACTTTGGGAATCCCAGGCAGCGCGCCAGCGGCAATTTTCTTAGGCGCAATGATTATTCACGGAGTAAGGCCAGGTCCAAACTTGTTTATTGAAAATGCGGCTACTGTATATACCTTGATTATTGGTTTTGCCATTATTAATTTGCTGCTGTACTTTGTAGGTATTGCTTACTGCAAATGTGGAAGCATGATTCTGCTTATACCAAAAGCAATTTTGGCTACAGTGATTGTAGTTCTTGCAGTAGTGGGAACATTTTCTATTAACAAAACCATGTTCGACGTATTTGTTATGTTTGTCTCCGGGGTAATCGGCTATATTATGCTGAGAAATGATTATCCTACTTCCCCTATTGCTCTGGCTCTTTTGCTGGGACCGATGCTGGAAAAAGCAGTTTCTTTGACAAGCACAATGTACGAAGGCAGAATTCTGGAAATTTTCCAGAGACCGCTGACAACTGTATTAATGCTGTTTACTGTATTTTCTTTTGCATTCCCATTTGTAAAAGCAGCTATGGATAAAAAGAAAAAGGCAAAAGCAGGGGAGGAGTAAAAATGGACTATATTGCATTACTGGCTGAAAAGGCTTTAGTAGGAATGAATCTGGATCAGCAGGAAAATGTATGTGTTTTGGTAAAAGACGGTTTGATTGAAGAAATTCTGCCACAAGACCAGTACAGGCAAAAGAATATTGAAAACTGCAGGGAAATTTGTCTGGGAGATAAAACCTTAATGCCAGGTCTTATAGAGTGCCACAATCATGTGACCTTAGACGCCAGACTGCCGGAGCATCTGGAAATGCTGGCTACATCCAGCGAAAGCAAGCTGACAGCTTTAGCAATCAACGCTTTAAAAGACGATTTAATGTCAGGAGTTACTACAGCCAGAAACCTGGCTGATAAGTATTATATTGATGTGGAGCTGAAACACCTGATTCAGGAAGGCGTTGTGGAGGGNTTAATGCCAGGTCTTATAGAGTGCCACAATCATGTGACCTTAGACGCCAGACTGCCGGAGCATCTGGAAATGCTGGCTACATCCAGCGAAAGCAAGCTGACAGCTTTAGCAATCAACGCTTTAAAAGACGATTTAATGTCAGGAGTTACTACAGCCAGAAACCTGGCTGATAAGTATTATATTGATGTGGAGCTGAAACACCTGATTCAGGAAGGCGTTGTGGAGGGACCGAATCTGCTGGTAGGCGGCATCGGCATGAAGGGAGCTCACGGCCACGGTTATATTGGAAGCGATCACAGCGGCGCAGAGGAAATGAGAAAAACAGCCAGGGCCAACATGAAAAAGGGCGTAGATCTTCTGAAAGTATTTGTGACGCCTGGAAATCTGTCTCTGACAGACGATTTTGTGCCCAGCTATTTAAGCCTGGAGGAAATCCGCACAGTAGTGGAGGAGGGAGCCAGACTTAATATTCCCACGGCAGCCCACTGTATAGGAGGCCAGGGGCTAAAGGACTGCCTAAAGGCAGGAGTAGCTGTCATAGAGCACATGTATGCAGCTACAGAGGAAGACATTGAGCTGTTAAGCAAGTCGGACAGCTGGGTGGACTTAACATCAGGAATCTTCCTGGACCCAACAAGAGAAGCCCATTTGTCAGAGTCCAATGCGTACAAGTTCCGTATGAACAGAGAAAAGGTAAGAAGGAACCTGGAGAAGCTGGTAAAGGCCAAAATCCCCTTTGTGCTGGGAACAGACGCATATCATACATACTTGTACAGAGAAGTAGAGTATGCGGTGGAGCTGGGAGCAGACAAAAGGTATGCGCTGCAGGGAGTAACCAGCAATGCGGCGAAGGTGTGCAGAATCAGTGAGAAAACAGGAAGCCTGGAAGCAGGAAAGGCCGCTGACATTATAGGAGTATCGGGAAATCCCCTGGAAAACGTGTCAGTATTATCAGATGTTTCTATGGTAATGAAAAACGGAAAAATTTATAAATTATAGTTGCTTACCCCAGGGCGGCGGCTGATTGATTCTACCCCCAATCAGCCGCCGCCCTTTTTATCTGGGTACTGATATGCCGTATTTTTTCATTTTCCTCCACAAAGTGCTGGGATTCATGCCAAGATATTCTGCAGTTTTGCCTCGGTTATTGCGAAAAGAGGCCAGAGCTTTTAAAATTGCAGCTTTTTCGTCGTATAAATTAGGGTCGCTCTGGACGGAGACAGTTTGCTCTAAGGATGAATCCTGAGGATGGTCTAAAATATCAGGCAGGGCCCGCAGCACAGAATCAGAGCTGGCCTCTTCTTTGTGGCAGAGGATACAAAGCCGCTCGCAGAAATTTTTCATTTCCCTAATATTTCCAGGCCAGGAATATTGGGACAAAAGCTTGGCCGCATTGCTGGAAAGCCTGCACAGGCGGCAGCCGGTTCTCTCATGTTCAAACTGAATAAAACGCTCTAAAAGCAGGCGGATGTCGCCGGGGCGTTTCCTTAAAGGGGGCAGGTTTAATTCCAACACATCCAGCCGGTACAAAAGGTCCTGGCGGAAAGTGCCTTTTTCCACTTCCTCCTTTAAATTCTTATTAGTAGCGGAAATCACCCGCACGTCAATAGGAATGACTGCATCATTTCCAAGTCTAATAATTTCCCTTTCCTGAAGAACACGAAGGAGACGGCTTTGCAGCTTAGGGGAAATATCTCCGATTTCATCCAGAAAAATAGTACCTTTGTGGGCAATTTCAAAAAATCCCATTTTTCCCCCTTTGGCCGCTCCAGTAAAAGCGCCTTCTACGTAGCCGAAAAGCTCGCTTTCCAAAAGATTTTCCGGGAGAGCGGAGCAGTTAATAGCTACAAAGGGACCGTTTCTTCTGGCGCTGCTGTTGTGTATGCTTTGAGCAAACAGCTCTTTTCCAGTACCGGTTTCCCCGTAAATTAATATATTTGAGTCAGAATAGCTGAAATCCGTGGCGTCTGAGATGACAGAATCCATAATACTGCTTTGATGAAGAATCTGAGAAAACTGGTACTTGGCCCTGAAACTGGACTTGTACATTTTCTTTCGCACTTGTCCTTCTTCAGCCTGGATTTGGGCAATATTCTGAAATGTTAAAACGCAGCCGGCATTATCATATTCGCCGGCAATAGGCACGCAGTTAAACAGCAGCTGGAGAGAGCCTCGTTGGTTTAAGTCAGAAAGAATTTTCCTGCCCTGGGTGATTACCTGATCTACGGGAATATCAGGGAAAAATTCAGATAAATGATGGCCGGTCAAAGGGGACTTAATATCCCGCATAATTGTGTGACAGTAGGAGTTTGCGTATGTAATAATGCCGGCTCTGTTGGTGGAAATAATTCCCTGGAAAGAATAATTCATAATATTGGCGATTTCATTGCTTTTTTCTTTTTCTCTTAATGCAATTTCAGCCGCCGCCTTGGCGTCTGCAATGGCAGTATTTACAGATTCTCTTCCGGATTCAATCATTACTGCAGGAATATTGTATTTTTTTGCAATTTCTACTGTAGTATATCCTCCTACCATAAATGTATTTCCGTCGTCTCTGGCCTTTAAAATAGTGGTTTCCAGCTGAGTTTCATCCATAATAGGATAGCAGGTTAAGGTTACATCCGGGAAAATGGGATTAATGGCCTCAGCTCCGTAAATCATGTTAAACGCTCCTACTACGGCAATTTTTTTAGCAGGAGACAGATGAAGACATTTATTAATGGCTGCAATAACATCATAACCGGAGACTTTCAGTTCTGCACATACAATCCCTTTTTTCTGCATCATATGGGCGGTAAAGCCTCTGGCTACCACTACGTCTGCGGTTACATTTTCCAAAGGATTATTAAAAAAATCCTGAATTACCTGGTACTGCAGCTCTGCACGGTCAGGGCGTTCTTTAAAAACCTGTTCAATAATAGGCAGAATTTGTGGATAAGGTGCGTAAAATACCATGCGGATCATAATTAATTCCTTCTTTCTTAATAAATGTCGGTACATACCATTGTAGGTAAGATGTAATAATGAAATTATACGAAAGAATATGTGAAAATGCAATAAATAAGCAGAAAAGTATTTCATAATATTGCAATATGCAATTATATATTGCTAAATATTAGGAAAATGAATGTTAAAAAGCCGTAAAGGAATCAAGAAGGCGGTCTGAATAAATCCTCTTATTTAAAAAAATTTTGATCGTTTTTCTCTTAAAAAAGAAAAAAGTTTTAGTGTGTTAAAAAGTTGGCATACTTTTTGCTTGATATAATATTATCTTCTGATCAGATGCAAAAATTACAATACTAAACAAAAAGGAGAAGATATTATGAGAATTTTAGCAACAATGAAACGTTTTCCGGCTGGAGTTATGGTAATTCCGCTTTTACTGGGCTGCTTAATGAACACATTCTTTCCAGAAGCCCTGCAGATTGGAGGCTTTACAACAGGGCTGTTTAAAAACGGAGTTCCCACATTAATCGGCTTATTTCTTTTTTGCAGCGGCGCTACTATTGATGTAAAAATGGCTGGAACAACTGTGTGGAAAGGCGTTGTGCTTACAGCATTAAAGTTTTTTGTGGGATTTGGAATGGGACTGCTGTTAAATCACTTTTTCGGAGCTGCAGGAATTTTAGGACTGACTCCTTTGGCGGTAATCGGCGCAGTGACAAACTCTAACGGCGTTATTTATGCCACATTGGCAGAAGAATTTGGAGATTCTACAGACGTAGGCGCAACCTCTATTTTAGCTTTAAATGACGGACCGTTTTTTACAATGATTGCTTTAGGCGCTTCCGGAATGGGCAACTTCCCGGCAACTGATATTATTGCCAGCATTATTCCTATGATTATTGGATTTATTATTGGAAATTTAGATCACGAATGGAGAAAGATTTTGGCCACAGGCATGATTCTCTTACCTCCTTTTAACGGCTTTGCTTTAGGAGCAGGAATGAACTTTGGCAATATTATTAATGCAGGTCTGGCAGGAATTATTTTAGGTCTTGTAACTGTTGTATGTACAGGTATTTTGACATTTATAATCTACAGCTTTTTAAGAAGAAAAGCAGATCCTATGGGAGCCGCTATTGGTACAACTGCAGGGGTAGCTACAACAACTCCAACAGCTGTTGCTATGGCTGATCCAAGATTTCAGCCTCAGGTGGAAACTGCAACTGCTCAGACAGCTGCGGCCGTTGTAATAACAGCGATTCTTTGCCCTCTTTTAGTATCATTCCTGGCAAAGTTTTCAGATAAGTGGAATAAAGCTCACGGGATTCCGGTTACAGAAAAGCATGAGGCAGAGTTATAGAAAAATGTAAACAGACAGAGGTATAAAAATGGATAGATGGATATTAACTGCAGATAAGGCTCTTTGCGGCCGGGAACTGGATCTTATAGAGAATGCTGCCATTATAGTAGAAGACGGAGTGATTAAAGAAATTATTTCCGGGCAGGCCAGAAATAACATTCATATTGCAGATGCAAAAGAAATAAATTTAGGAGATAAGACTTTAATGCCAGGTCTTATAGAGTGCCACAATCATGTGACCTTAGACGCCAGACTGCCGGAGCATCTGGAAATGCTGGCTACATCCAGCGAAAGCAAGCTGACAGCTTTAGCAATCAACGCTTTAAAAGACGATTTAATGTCAGGAGTTACTACAGCCAGAAACCTGGCTGATAAGTATTATATTGATGTGGAGCTGAAACACCTGATTCAGGAAGGCGTTGTGGAGGGACCGAATCTGCTGGTAGGCGGCATCGGCATGAAGGGAGCTCACGGCCACGGTTATATTGGAAGCGATCACAGCGGCGCAGAGGAAATGAGAAAAACAGCCAGGGCCAACATGAAAAAGGGCGTAGATCTTCTGAAAGTATTTGTGACGCCTGGAAATCTGTCTCTGACAGACGATTTTGTGCCCAGCTATTTAAGCCTGGAGGAAATCCGCACAGTAGTGGAGGAGGGAGCCAGACTTAATATTCCCACGGCAGCCCACTGTATAGGAGGCCAGGGGCTAAAGGACTGCCTAAAGGCAGGAGTGGCTGTCATAGAGCACATGTATGCAGCTACAGAGGAAGACATTGAGCTGTTAAGCAAGTCGGACAGCTGGGTGGACTTAACATCAGGAATCTTCCTGGACCCAACAAGAGAAGCCCATTTGTCAGAGTCCAATGCGTACAAGTTCCGTATGAACAGAGAAAAGGTAAGAAGGAACCTGGAGAAGCTGGTAAAGGCCAAAATCCCCTTTGTGCTGGGAACAGACGCATATCATACATACTTGTACAGAGAAGTAGAGTATGCGGTGGAGCTGGGAGCAGACAAAAGGTATGCGCTGCAGGGAGTAACCAGCAATGCGGCGAAAGTGTGCAAAATCAGTGAGAAAACAGGAAGCCTGGAAGCAGGAAAGGCCGCTGACATTATAGGAGTATCGGGAAATCCCCTGGAAAACGTGTCAGTATTATCAGATGTTTCTATGGTAATGAAAGGCGGAAAAATTTACAAGCAGTAAAGATTTTAAAAACAAGCCAGAGTCAGAATAGGAAAACTGCCTCTGGTTTTTTTGTATTTGGTAAATAAATACAACTTGTAAGCAGAGGGCTTTAATGATAAACTGGGGATAGCAAGGAGGAGAAAATTATGGAAAAAAGGAATAATAATATGGCGGTCGCCTCTCTTGTAATGGGGATTATAGCTGTAATTACTATATGCTGCCTGGGCTTGGGAGTAATCTGCGGAAGTATGGCAGTGCTGTTTGCTCTTTTATCAAACACAGAGGAGCAAATGGACAATAAGGCTAAGGCAGGGCTTATTACAGGAGGAATCAGCATAGTGCTTTCCGCTCTTTGCCTGATAGCTTTGTTATTTATAGAGTAAATATTGAAGGTATGAACGTTTGCTTATAAGCTGTTTGTCAACCTAGAGCAGGGAGGAAGTTAAATGAATGGTGAAGGAAAGAAGCCGGCTGAGTTAAAGAAAATGGCCAGATGTGCTTTAAAAGGAAAATATGATATATGTATAGGCGGAACGCTGGTGCAGTGGCTGGTATTATGCGGAATATGGGCGATACTGATGATTCCTGTAGTATTATTAATTGTTTTCGGATCTTACCAGGCTGCCACAGGAGTTCTCATTATTGTTCTGATTTTATTGGCTGTGACCTTAATATTAAGTTATATGATGAGTGTAGGCGTGCTGAAAATGTGTTATTCCATCAGCCTGGGACAGAAAGCGTCAATGTCTGATTTAATATTTGCTTTTACTCATCAGCCATGGAAGTATTTAGGCTTTGGTTTGATGATATTTGCAATCAACTTGTTTTTTGAAGTTCCAAGAGTAGTGCTGGAAATTGCCCAGTCCTCCCACATGTATTATTACAGCTATACATTTGCCGCAGTATATCAGATCGTACTGTCAATTCTTCAGTTTATTATATCTTTTATTGTGCTGCTGAATTTTGGGCAGACATTATTTATTCTTATGGACCATGAAGAAAAGGGGCTGTTAGAGGCTTTGACTTTAAGCAAAGATATGATGAAGGGCCATAAGCTGAGGCTTCTTTGGCTGTCCGTTACTTTTGCAGGAGTATATTTGCTGGGAATTTTTTCTGTAGGTATTGGTTTTCTTTGGGCCCTTCCTTATATGATGTGCACATATGCGTTTTTCTACAGAGAGCTGAAGGAATACAGGCCTGAAATAAAGAAAACAGTAATTGACGATTTTGTGTAAAATAAAGTTAAATCGCATAGAATACACTAAGAGAGTAAACTGGTGTAGCCTATGCGATTTTCAGATTTAAAGAAAAAAGAAGTGATTAATGTAAATGACTGCCGGCGTTTAGGATTTGTAGGGGACGTGGATCTGGATATGAAAACAGGATGTATTCTGGCGATTATTGTAGCCGGGCCAGGCTGCATCTGCGGTTTTTTAGGCCATGATAAGGAGTACATAATTCCGTATTGCAATATCTGTCAAGTAGGAGAGGACATTATACTGGTGGACGTGAAAAAGAAAGAAGTGGAGGAAAAATGCAAATTCTAAAGGGAAATTGTCTTGCACATATGTTTTTCCTGGGGTAAAATGGTAAATAATGAAAGAAAACAGGAGGATTTTATAGTGAAATGCCCATTTTGCAATGCAGACGATACAAAGGTTATTGATTCACGTCCTGCAGACGACAACAGCTCTATTCGCCGCCGGAGACAGTGCGAGGTATGCGGAAAGAGGTTTACTACTTATGAGAAGCTGGAGACTATGCCTCTCATGGTAATAAAAAAAGATAATTCCAGAGAAGCTTATGATCGCTCTAAGATCGAGGCAGGCATTATCCACTCCTGTCACAAAAGGCCGGTTTCCACCCAGCAGATCAATGCCATGATTGATGAAATTGAAAATGAAATTTTCAACATGGAAGAAAAGGAAGTGGAGACTACCAAGATTGGGGAGCTGGTAATGAAAAAGCTGCAAAGTCTGGATGAGGTGGCTTACGTTCGTTTTGCGTCTGTGTACAGAGAATTTAAAGATGTAAATACTTTTATGGAGGAGCTGGGAAAGCTGCTGAAAAAATAGGAAAATAATATGCTGAAACATTTTTATCCAAAACAATATGTGGAATCTGTATATGAGATTCCATTTGAAAAGCTGGCTAAAAAAGGGGTGAAGGGAGTTTTGTTTGACATAGACAATACTCTTGTGCCTCACGGCGCTCCGGCAGATGAAAAGGCAGTGGAGCTGTTTGCAAGGCTGCGCGCCATAGGTTTAAAAACCTGCTTAATTTCCAATAATAAGGAGCCCAGAGTGAAATCCTTTGCTCAGGCAGTGGAAAGCCTTTACATTTACAAAGGAGGAAAGCCTGGAAGAAAGGGATATATAAAAGCCATGGAGCTGGCAAAAACAGATAAATCCTCCACAATATTTGTGGGGGATCAGCTGTTTACAGATATTTGGGGAGCGAACAGAACCGGGATCAAAAGCATTCTGGTAAAGCCTATTAACCCAAAAGAAGAAATACAAATTGTGCTGAAACGGATTCCTGAGAAAGCAGTTCTCTGGTTTTATGGACGTCAGCAGAAAAAGACAAGAAAGAAGACATATGATGATTAGCGGAAAAACAAAGGTATATGGAATTTTAGCAAATCCGGTGGAGCATTCCCTTTCGCCGGCTATGCACAATTTCTGGTCCAAGCAGACAAATAAAGATATGGTTTATGTGCCTTTAAAGGTGGAACCTGGCCAGGTAAAGGAAGCTGTAAAGGGAGCCTGGGCCATGAATTTAGGTGGAATGAATGTTACTGTTCCTTATAAACAGCAGGTGATGGAGCATTTATCCCAAATTGACGAGGACGCTTTGGCCATTGGAGCAGTAAATACCCTGGTGCCTGCAGAGACAGGCTACAAAGGTTATAATACAGATGCAAAAGGGCTGCTTAGGGCAATTAAGGAAAAAAACATTGAAATACAGGGGAAGAGATGGGTTCTTTTAGGCGCAGGCGGAGCTGCTAAGGCGGCAGGCTATATATTAATGAAAGAGGGAGCAAAGCAGCTTTTTATACTGAACAGATCTGTGGAAAAGGGAGAAGCTTTAGCAAAGGAGCTGAAACAGATTTTTGGAAAAGGAGAAGTAAAGGCCATGGCTTTAAGCCAATGGAGAGAGCTGCCAGAAGACAGATACAGCTGTATTCAGTCTACCAGCGTAGGCATGTTCCCGGATAAGGATCATTCTCCCATAGAAGACTCAGAGTTTTTTAAAAGAATTGACAAAGCCATAGATATTATATATACTCCGGCGGAAACAAAGTTTATGAGGCTGGTAAAGGAAGCAGGCGGCGCTGCTTACAATGGACTGGACATGCTGATTTATCAGGGAGTCATTGCGTATGAACTTTGGCATCCAGATATTAAGCTTACAATGGAACAGGTAAAAGGCGCGAAAGCCCTTCTTACCAGTATGCTGGAGGGAAAGCTTTGATAAAGGGAAATATAATATTTATCGGTTTTATGGGCGCAGGAAAAACAAGCATTGGAACAGAATGCGCAAAAAAATGGGGAAAGCAGTTTTTGGATACAGACCAATATATAGAGGCCCACGCAGGGAAAACTATAAAAGAAATTTTCAAGGACTACGGGGAAGATACTTTCCGGCAAATGGAGACAGAAGCCTTGTGCAGTATTCTGGACACTGTGGAAAATTCAGTTATTTCCGTAGGAGGAGGACTGCCTTTAAGGGAAATTAACAGAGGCATTTTAAGACAAATAGGCACGGTTGTTTATTTAAAAGTAAGCCCGGAAGCAGTGAGAGAAAGATTAAAGGGAGATACTTCAAGACCTTTACTTCAGGGAGAAAGCCCGGAAGAGAAAATAAAAGCTCTTTTGACAAAGAGAGGGCCTGTTTATCAGCAGGCGGCTCACATGGTTGTAGATACAGACGGAAAAACTATTTCTGAGATAATCGGTGAATTAGAGCAGGCAGGAGGCGCAGAGTAATAATGAAGCTGTTAGTATTAAACGGCCCCAATATTAATTTTGTAGGTATTAGGGAAAAAGGAATTTACGGTACAAGGAATTATGAGTGGCTGAAAAGTATGCTGGAGAAAAAAGGAGCAGAAGAAGGCCATCAGATAGAGGTGTTTCAAAGTAATTATGAGGGAGGCCTTATTGACAGGATTCAAGAGGCCTACAGAGACGGCACTCAGGGGATTATTATTAATCCGGGAGCGTTTACCCATTATAGTATTGCTTTGCGGGATGCCCTGGCTTCTGTGGACATGCCTATTATTGAGGTGCATATTTCCAATGTGCATAAGCGGGAGGAGTTTCGCCATGTTTCAGTGACAGCCCCTGTATGTACAGGCCAGGTGGTGGGTCTGGGGCTGGAGGGCTATGTCTTGGCCATGGATTATCTCACTGGAGAATTTTGCAAAAAATAGTTGAAAATGCACTTGTTTTAGTATAGAATGAAGAAGATTAATTTAGGATTAGACAAGAACAGATAACAAGGAGGAATATCATTTATGGTATCAGCTGGTGATTTTAGAAACGGCCTCACCATTGAAATTGAGGGAAATGTATTTCAGATTATGGAGTTCCAGCATGTGAAGCCAGGTAAAGGTGCAGCATTTGTTAGAACTAAGATTAAAAATATTATCAGTGGCGGAGTAGTGGAGAGAACCTTCCGTCCAACAGAGAAGTTTCCACAGGCAAGAATTGACAGAGTGGACATGCAGTATCTTTACGCGGACGGTGATTTATTTCACTTTATGAACGTAGAAAACTACGATCAGGTAGCGTTAAATGGCGATACAATCGGAGATGCACTGAAGTTTGTAAAGGAAAATGAAATGTGTAAGGTATGTTCCTACAATGGAAACGTATTCTCTGTAGAGCCTCCTTTGTTTGTTGAACTGGAGATCACTGATACAGAGCCAGGTTTCAAGGGAGATACAGCTACAGGAGCTACAAAGCCAGCTATTGTTGAGACGGGAGCAAGCGTACAGGTACCTCTGTTTGTAAGCCAGGGAGACAAGATTAAAATTGATACTCGTACAGGCGAATATCTTTCCAGAGTATAAGAGAAAATGTAAAAAGGGGGGCTGCGCTGCAGGCCTCTTTTTTTGACTCGTAGAAAATTCACGCCTGCACTCTTTTTCCCCAGAAATATAAGTTAGTTTCTCCGGGAATATGGAAGGATATATTTTGAAAGAGAATAAAAAACGGGATATTAGATATGATTTTCTGAGAGCTTTATGTGTTGGGGCAATTATTGGAGTTCATTGTCTGCCTGCTCAGGCCATTACCTCCAGACAGGTGTGGTTTCACTGGATTGTGACGCCGGTGCTGTTGTCTGCGGTGGGAATATATTTTATGCTCAGCGGTTTGTTTCTTCTTCAGTCTCCCCCTGAAAGTATAGGTGAGTTTTATAAAAAAAGAATAAAAGCCATAATAGTGCCGTTTGTGCTTTATGGCGCCGTTTATTTTATAGTGTGGGCTGTGAAGGCGGAAGAGAAAATTTTTATGTGTAAATATATACATCTATTTTTTACAGAGCTGATTTCAGGTGAATTGCCGGAGGCCTCTCACATGTGGTTTATGTACGTGCTGTTTGGACTTTATTTATGTACGCCCTTTTTAAGCAGAATGACCTGCGCCATGAAAGATGTGGAGTTAAAATGGCTGCTTGGAATAGTAATAGGGGTGCAGGCCATGATTACATTAGGAGAAAATCTGGGATTTAGTGTCCAAACGGCTTTTCAGTATGTAATTTTCTCCGGGTGGTGTATCTACTATATATTAGGATATGGATTAAGGCGGCTGTGTGCAAAAAAGGATTATAAAGTGTTTATTTTTTTGGGAGCGGCAGGGCTTTTAATTACAGTGGCGCAAAAGCGGCTGGAGCTTGGAACGGGAGCTAATATCCATGATCTATCTCCTGCTATGATGGCCATAGGGGCGGCAATTTTTTTGACATTTGAGTTTTACGGGGAAGTAAAGAACAATTATGTAAAAAAGGCTGTCAGCTGGATCAGTAAGTACAGTTATTCTATTTATTTGATCCACTTTTTACTCCTTCAGCAATTTGTCAGACCTATATTATTTCCGGAATTGGAAAACCAGCATTATTTTTGGGGAACAGGACTGAGAGCTACGGCCACTTTTCTGCTGTCAGCAGGATTTGCTTTTATTTTTGACAATACAGCAGTAAGGGGAATAAGATATGTTTTTTCCCTTGCTTTTCCAGTAGGCTTGCCGTATAATAAAAATTCGGATTAAGATATATATAGAATGAAAATAGATAGAAGGAAGGGGACAACAAAGTATGAAAAAAATTCTGGATTTAATTGCAGAAAAGCTGGCTCCAGCATTTACTGAAAGCGGCTACGATGCCTCCTATGCCAAGGCGGTTCTGTCTAACAGACCAGATTTATGTGAGTACCAGTGCAATGGGGCGATGGCAGCTGCCAAGGCGTACAAAAAGAAGCCCACTGATATTGCTCATAATGTAGCGGAAAAGCTGTCGGGGGATTCAATGTTTTCGCAAGTGGAAGCTGTGATGCCTGGATTTATTAATATAAAACTGCAGGAGACCTGGCTGGCAGACTATATAAACAGTATGTCTAAGGCAGAAAAACTGGGTCTGGAGGAAGTGGAGAAGCCGGAGACTATTATTGTGGACTACGGCGGAGCTAATGTGGCCAAGCCTCTTCACGTAGGACATTTAAGGGCGGCTATAATCGGTGAAAGCATAAAAAGAATGGGACGTTTTCTGGGCCACAATGTAATTGGCGATGTGCATCTTGGCGACTGGGGGCTTCAGATGGGCCTGATTATTGAAGAATTGAGGGACAGAAAGCCAGAGCTTCCATATTTTGATGAAAATTTCCAGGGAGAATATCCTGAGGAGGCTCCGTTTACCATCGGAGAGCTGGAAGAAATTTATCCTGCTGCCAGTGGAAAATCAAAAACAGATGAAGCTTTTAAAGAAAGAGCCCAGACTGCAACTTTTCAGCTGCAGAACGGGTATGCTCCTTACCGGGCTATCTGGAAGCACATTATGAATGTGTCTGTAGCGGATTTAAAGAAAAATTATAATAATCTGAATGTACACTTTGACCTTTGGAAGGGGGAAAGCGATGCCCAACCTTATATTCCAGGGTTGATTCAGGATTTAATAGATAAGGGACTGGCATATGAAAGCCAGGGCGCTTTAGTGGTGGATATTGCCGAGGACAGTGATTCTAAGGAGCTTCCTCCCTGTATTGTGAGAAAGTCGGACGGAGCAGCCCTTTACGCTACCTCGGATTTAGCTACATTAGTAGAAAGAGAGCAGGATTTCTCCCCTAATCGCTATATTTATGTGGTGGATAAAAGGCAGGAGCTGCACTTTACCCAGGTGTTCCGGGTTGCCAAAAAGGCAGGAATTGTATCCCAGGATACTCCTATGATTTTCCTGGGCTTTGGCACTATGAACGGAAAAGACGGAAAGCCTTTTAAAACAAGAGAAGGCGGGGTTATGCGCCTGGAAACCTTGATTTCCGAAATAAATGAGGCTGTGTTTGACAGAATTATGGAAAACAGGACAGTGACTGAGGAAGAGGCAAGGGAGACGGCAGGTATTGTAGGACTTTCCGCCTTAAAGTACGGAGATCTGTCTAATCAGGCGGCTAAGGATTATGTATTTGACGTGGACAGATTTATTTCCTTTGAGGGAAATACAGGTCCTTATATTTTATATACGATTGTAAGAATTAAATCTATTTTAAATAAATACGGGGAGATTGACAAATCTGCTAAAATTCTGCCGGCAGTGACAGAGGCAGAAAAGGCTCTCCAGCTGGAAATTTCTAAGTATAATGAGGTGCTTATGAACAGCTTTGGGGAGACAGCGCCTCATAAAATCTGTCAGTATGTGTATGATTTGTCCAATGCCTGCAACCGTTTTTACCATGATACGAAGATTTTGTCAGAGGAAGATAAAGCCCAGAGAGAAAGCTGGCTGCTTTTAATCGGTCTGGCAAAAAGCGTGCTGGAAACATGTATTGACCTGCTTGGTATTGAAGCGCCGGAGCGTATGTAAAGAATCTATAAGCATATGTTTCGAGAGGAGACTCATGGAAATATCTGATATGACCGTCAACACTTTCTGGAAAGGCGAGGTTGGCGTGAAAGGCCTGGCAAAGGACCAGGGAGAAGAATATAAAGCCTCCATTTATGTAAAAGGAGATCAAGTATTTGACTATACTTGTTCCTGTCAGGAGGGGAATTCTTACAAGGGCATGTGCAGACATTGCACAGCCCTTTTTGAAAAGTGGAAAAAAGAGGTTCATAAAGACAGTCGGCGAATGACTTATACAGCCCAGGAGGTCCGGACAATGGTCAGGGAATACACCAACAGGGAGGTGGCTCTGATTATTGCAGAAGGCGAGAAAGAAAAGATTGCTTTTGTTCCCAGACTTTTACTGGCCGGCGGGGGAGTAAAGGTAGAATTTCGTGTAGGCAGAAACCGACTTTATATGGTAAAAGACCTTTGTACTTTTGCAGAAGCAGTAAAAAACGGAAGCTTGATGGAATATGGAAAGAACTTTTCTTTTCATCACAGTTTGGAGGCATTTACAGAAAACAGCCGGCCCTTAGCTGAGTTTGCAGTAAAGCTGGTAAATATTTATAATGAATATTACAGACAATTTCAAAGAGGCGGCGGACTGCCTTCCGCAATCAGGGAGCTGCAGCTGGGAGTAGGAGAAAGAGACGGATTTTTCAAACTTCTTATGGAGCAGACGCTGGAGGTGCAGCTTCACGGGGGAAGCTGCAGAGCAGTAACAGTAGTTCAGGAAAATCCTAATCTGGTTTTTAAGGCAGAAAGAGCCGGACGAGACGGTGTGATTCTCTCCATGAACAGACAGCTTGAAATGATGGAGGGGGAAAAGCATTTATATATTTTAGACGGCAATAAGCTGTATTGCTGTGATGAGGAATGCAGCAGTACCCTGAAAATTTTTATGAAGTATATGATGAAAGGCCAGGGCGGCCGCAGGCAGCTTGAGATTAATGACAGAGACATGCCTCTGTTTTTCGAACGGGTACTGCAGAAAATCAGCCGTTATGGGGTGATCCAGGAGGAAGGGGTCAATCTGGAGGATTACAGACCTTTAGAATTAAAGGCCAGATTTGAGTTTGACAGCCAGGGACCGAATGAGATTGTGATGCAGCCTATGCTGTCTTACGGGGACTTTACATTTCATCCCATGGAAGATGAAAAGGTGCCCAGAACAGTTTGCAGAGACGTGCCGGGGGAATTTCGGATCAGCCAGGTAATCGGGAAATATTTTAAGTACTGGGAAGATGAAAGCAACAGCCTGGTAATCAGGGACGACGAGGACGCTATATATTATTTGCTGACAGAGGGTATCCCGGAGTTTATGGATTTGGGAGAGGTTTACGTATCTGAGCAGCTGGGGAAAATGAAAGTATTGCCTCCTCCTAAAATGTCCGTGGGAATTAAAAGTCAGGAAAACTGGCTGGAGCTTACCATTGATATGCCGGATATGTCAAAGGCAGAGCTAGTAAAAATTTTGTCAGAATACAGACAGAAGAAAAAATATCACAGACTGAAAAACGGGGAGTTTCTGCAGCTGGAGGACGGAGGTTTATTTACAGTATCCACCTTGGTGGACAGCCTTTCAATTTCAAAATCAGAGCTGCAGAAAGAGTTTATTCAGCTTCCTAAATACAGAGCCTTGTATTTAAACAGTATGCTGCGGGAAGAGGGAAGCCTGTCTTTTTACAGAGATCAGATGTTTAAATCTTTAGTAAGAGGAATGAAGGCAGTGGAGGACAGCGAATTTGACGTGCCTTCTTCTATGTCCGACATGCTGAGAGGATATCAGAAAACAGGATTTCGATGGATGAAGACTCTGGATTGCTACGGCTTTGGCGGGATTCTGGCCGACGATATGGGCCTTGGAAAAACCGTCCAGGTAATTGCTTTGCTGTTGGATTATGCAGAAAACAGCAGAGAGGAGGAGCTGCTGCCTTCTCTGATTATTTGCCCTGCTTCTCTTGTATATAACTGGGAAATTGAAACTGCCAGATTTGCTCCTTCTTTAAAGCTTGTTACTATTACAGGGAACAGCCAGGAAAGGCAGGAAAAGATCAGAAGATTAAACCAGTATGAGGTGGCGGTTACATCATATGATCTTTTGAAAAGAGATATAATATATTACCAGGGCAATGTTTTCAGATATCAAATTATAGACGAGGCCCAATATATAAAAAATGCGGGAACACAAAGCGCCAAGGCAGTAAAGCTGATAGAGGCAAAAACCAGATTTGCCTTAACGGGAACCCCGGTGGAAAATAGACTAAGCGAGCTGTGGAGTATTTTTGATTATTTAATGCCCGGATTGCTTTTTGGGTATCAGAAATTTAAAAAAGAGTATGAGATGCCGGTAATCAGGGACCAGAACGATCGGGCATTAAAAAATCTTCACCGTCTGATCAGGCCCTTTGTGCTGAGAAGGCTGAAAAATCAGGTTTTAAAAGAACTGCCGGAAAAACTGGAAACCACAGTATACTCCTTGTTTGGAGATAATCAAAGGGAGCTTTACGCAGCTAACGCAAGTTTGCTGAAAAAACAGCTGGAGGAAGGTAAGGGAGAAGGAAAGGATAAGCTGCAGATTCTGGCGGGCCTTACAAGGCTTAGGCAGATTTGCTGTGATCCCTCCCTGTGTTATCAGAATTATAAAGGGGATTCTGCAAAGCTGGAAACATGTATAGATCTGGTGAAAAACGGAGTTTCAGGAGGACATAAAATTCTTTTGTTTTCTCAGTTTACTTCTATGTTGGAAATCATAGGGAAAAGACTGAAAAAAGAAGAAATTGATTTCCACGTACTTACAGGAGCAACGCCAAAAGAAGAGCGGACACGTTTAGTAGATGCTTTTGGAAGAGATGATACTCCCGTATTTTTAATCTCCTTAAAGGCAGGGGGAACAGGTCTAAACCTGACTGCAGCAGACGTGGTTATACACTATGACCCATGGTGGAATGTGGCGGCTCAAAATCAGGCTACTGACAGAGTATATAGAATCGGGCAGGAGCGGCAGGTATCTGTGTTTAAGCTGATTACAAAAAATACTATAGAGGAAAACATTTTAACGCTGCAGGAATCTAAAAAAGCTTTGGCAGAACAAATTATAGCGGAGGGAACAGTTTCTCTCTCCAGCCTGACAAAAGAAGATTTGCTGGAACTGCTGGGAAATTAACAAATCCTTGCCGAACGTATATTTTTTTGTTATACTTGCTTATACTAATGACATCTTTGATGGAGGAACGATTATGGAAGAGAAAAAGCCTGTGGCAGAGGCTGAGGAAAAAGAAGTAGTTTCTAAAAATTTTATTGAACAGGAAATAGAAAAGGATTTGGCTGAGGGAGTGTACAATCATGTACAGACAAGATTTCCTCCGGAGCCAAACGGATATCTGCACATCGGTCATGCAAAATCTATTTTGCTCAACTACGGGTTGGCCAACGAGTACAAGGGAAAGTTTAATTTAAGATTTGACGACACAAACCCTACAAAGGAAAAAATAGAGTTTGTGGAATCTATTAAGGCAGATGTAAAATGGCTGGGAGCTGATTATGAGGACCGTCTGTTTTTTGCCTCTGATTACTTTGAAAAAATGTACCAGTGCGCTGTTTTTCTGATTAAAAAGGGGAAGGCCTTTGTATGCGATTTGACAGCAGAGGAGATTAGGGAGTACAGAGGAGACTTTAAAACTCCTGGAAAAGAAAGTCCATACAGAAACAGAACAGTGGAGGAGAACCTGAAGCTGTTTGAGGATATGAAAAACGGTGTGTATAAGGACGGAGAGAAGGTTCTCCGGGCAAAGATCGACATGGCATCTCCCAACATTAATATGAGAGATCCTGTTATTTACCGTGTAGCTCACATGACTCACCACAACACAGGGGATCAGTGGTGCATTTATCCTATGTATGATTTTGCTCATCCTATTGAGGATGCTGTAGAGAATATTACACACTCTATCTGCACCTTGGAATTTGAAGATCACAGACCATTATACGATTGGGTAGTAAAAGAGTGTGAGTTTGAAAATCCTCCCAGACAGATAGAGTTTGCAAAGCTGTATTTAACTAATGTAGTAACAGGAAAAAGATATATTAAAAAGCTGGTGGAGGACGGAATCGTAGACGGTTGGGACGATCCCCGCCTTGTCTCTATTGCAGCATTAAGAAGAAGAGGCTATACTCCTGAATCAATCCGCATGTTTGTAGATTTGGTGGGAGTGTCAAAGGCTAACAGCTCTGTAGATTACGCTATGCTGGAGTACTGTATCAGGGAGGATTTAAAACTGAAAAAGTCTAGAATGATGGCTATTTTAGATCCTGTAAAGCTGGTAATCGACAATTATCCAGAGGATCAGATAGAAGAGCTGGACATTCCCAATAACCTGGAAAATCCAGAGCTGGGAGACAGAAAAGTACCTTTTGGAAAAGAGCTTTATATTGAACGGGAAGATTTTATGGAAGAGCCTCCTAAAAAATATTTCCGCTTGTTTCCGGGAAATGAAGTGCGTTTAATGGGAGCTTACTTTGTTACATGTACTGGCTGTGAGAAAGATGAAAACGGCAGAGTAACAGCGGTTCATTGTACTTATGATCCAGAGACAAAAAGCGGCTCCGGCTTTACTGGAAGAAAGGTGAAGGGAACCATTCACTGGGTAGCGGCCAAGACAGCTTTAAAGGTAGAGTGCCGCCTTTACGAAAATATTGTAGATGAAGAAAAGGGAAAGTTAAATGAGGACGGAAGCCTGAATCTGAATCCAAATTCTCTCACAATATTAAAGGAGTGCTATGCAGAGCCGGCTTTAGCAGACTCTAAAGCATATGACAGCTTCCAGTTTGTAAGAAACGGATTTTTCTGTACAGATTGTAAGGACAGCACGCCGGAAAACCTGGTATTTAACAGAATTGTTTCTTTAAAGAGCTCATTTAAAATAGATAAGAAGTAGGAAAAGGGCTGTTGTAAAATATATTAGAAGGCTTTCTTCGATTTATTTTGCAGCAGCCTCTTTTTTCATTATTGTAATATGGAGGAAGTTATGGATTTAATAATACCTTTTGAGGGGAAGGACGAGGCTCCTCTGTATGAGCAAATTTACAGATATATAAAAAGCGAGATTAAAAACGGAAATATGAAGGCCGGGCTTCGTCTGCCATCCACCAGGCGTTTGGCGGAAAATTTAAAGGTCAGCAGAAGTACGACTCAGCTTTCTTATGATCAGCTGGTATCAGAAGGTTATATAGAAGCCGTTCCCTGTAAGGGATATTTTGTGGCTGAGATTGATCAGTTAATAGAAATAGGCGGGAAAACATTTTTTCCGGAGGCTATAAAACAGGAAAAGGATTTTAGAGAAAAATCTTCCTGGAAAGTGGACTTTTCTCCCAGGGGGGTGGATCTTAGCAGCTTTCCATTTCAGGTGTGGAGAAAACTTTCCAGGAATGTATTGGGAGAGGGAAATAAAGAAATATTTGCAGCCGGAGATGCCCAGGGGGAGAGAGAACTGAGGAGAGCCATAAAAGACTATCTTCACTCTGCCAGAGGAGTTGTATGTACATCAGAGCAGATTATTGTGGGAGCCGGCAGCGAATATCTGCTTATGCTTTTATGTCAGGTGCTTAAGAGAGGATTGAAAATTGCCATGGAAAATCCTACTTACAAGCAGGCGTACAGAGTGTTAGAAAGCCTGGGGATGGAAATGGAACCAGTGGAAATGGACGCCTTTGGAATGGAGCCTTTGGCCTTGGAAAACAGCGGGGCACAGATCGCCTATATAATGCCGTCCCACCAGTATCCCACAGGAATTGTTATGCCTGTGAAAAGGCGGCAGGAGCTTTTGCAGTGGGCAGGCAGAAAGGCGGAACGATACTTAATAGAAGATGATTATGACAGTGAATTTCGGTATAAGGGAAAGCCTGTGCCGGCTCTTCAGGGAATGGATGCAGAGGAGAAAGTGATCTATCTTGGAACATTTTCTAAATCTATTGCCCCTGCTATTCGAGTCAGCTATATGGTTCTGCCTCCTGCTCTTTTAAAGAAATACAGAGAAAAAGCAGGTTTTTACGCCTGTACAGTGCCCAGGACGGACCAAAATATTTTATATTATTTTTTGGAGGAAGGGCATTATGAACGTCATCTAAACAGAATGAGGGCCATATATAGGACAAAACATGATCTGCTGTTAGGAGAGCTGAAAAAACTGGAAAAAAACTTTCATGTTAGAGGTGAAAATGCAGGGCTGCATATCCTTTTAACCTCTAAAAACCAGGCGGAAGAAAAGCTCTACATAAAAAGAGCAGAGGAAAAAGGAGTCAGGGTATACGGCATGTCTTCGTATTTAATTGAAGGCAAAACTTCTGGTGAGGAATACAGCAATACAGTAATACTGGGGTATGCAAATCTAACTGAGGATCAAATTAAAACCGGGGTAAGGCTTTTAGAGGAAGCATGGCAGGATATGTAAAAGAAGAAATGCTTCTGAAATTAAAAGAGAAAATAAAAAAGAAAAAGACGGCTGAATGAAAATACTAAGGTGTTTAGAAACAGCCGTCTTTTAAAAACGTCATATTAATTGGCAGTGATAAAATGAATTTAAGATTCTTCTGTGATTTTAGCAGTTACCTTTTCTGCTGCGGCTTCAGCGGCGTCGGCTGCCTGCTGAACAGTCTCAGATACAGCCTGGGAAGTCTTTTCTACAGCCTCCTCAGCCGTCTTAGAAGCGCTTTCCACAGCGCTGTTGACAGAGTCTGCAGCGGAGGAAATACTTTCTTTGGCAGCTTCAGAAGCTTCCTCTACAACTTCATATACAGCGTCTGTAATGTCTTCTGCAGCGTCCTCGCCGTACTTTTTAGCGGCAGCCATCTTTTCCTTCCACTCGTCCTTTTTTTCACTTACCTTTTCCTGGAACTTATCCTTGGCGGCAGCCATCCGCTCCTTGGCAATCTGAGCAGAATCCTTAGCTGCTAAAGCCACGTCTTTTGTGGCGTCAGATACAATAGCGGCAGTATCCTTTACCATATCTTTGGCTGCGCTGACCATATCGCCGGCAGCTACTACAAATTCGTCTTTGTCGGAACTGAGGGAAACATACTTACGGCTGGCAGCAGTATCCTCCGCCGGCTCCTCGTCGTCCTCAAAATCGTGAAAATCCTCTTCCAGCTCTTTATTGAAAGATTTGTACTTGGCGATATAAGAAATCCCCGCCGCTGCAGCGCCTGCAATCGTGGCTAATGCAACCCATTTCCCAATTCTTTTTCCCATTTGAAAGTCTCCCTTCTTTAAAACAGTTTCATTATTTTATATTTTAATACGAAATGTGCAAAAAAGAAAGGCATAACTTTAGAAAATTTCTATAAACTAATGAGAGAAGAGGAAAAAATTAGCACTCAACTATTGACAGTGCTAATAATGAGTGGTATAACATTATTTGTAAAGAGAGAAGAAACCGGAATTTCATTTTCCGGATAAAAAAAAGAACAGGATTTAAGGAGGCATTTTTTATGAAGTTAGTTCCATTATTTGACCGTATTGTTTTAAAACAGTTAGTAGCAGAAGAAACTACAAAATCTGGAATTGTGCTGCCAGGTCAGGCAAAAGAAAAACCACAGCAGGCAGAAGTAGTTGCAGTAGGACCAGGCGGAGTAGTGGACGGCAAAGAGATCACTATGCAGGTTAAAACAGGAGATAAAGTAATCTACTCCAAATACGCTGGAAGCGAAGTGGAAGTGGATGAAGAAAAATATGTGATTGTTAAGCAGAGCGATATTTTAGCTGTCATTGAATAATAACAGTTAATTTCAAATTTATATAACAGAGACTGGAGGAATTAAACATGGCAAAAGAAATTAAGTATGGCGTAGAAGCCAGAAAAGCATTAGAGGCAGGCGTTAACCAGCTGGCAGATACTGTAAGAGTAACATTAGGACCAAAAGGAAGAAACGTAGTTTTAGATAAATCTTTCGGCGCTCCTTTAATCACAAACGACGGTGTAACCATTGCAAAAGAAATCGAATTATCCGATGCATTTGAAAATATGGGAGCACAGCTGGTAAAAGAGGTTGCTACAAAAACTAACGACGTAGCCGGAGACGGAACTACTACAGCTACAGTTTTAGCTCAGGCAATGATTAACGAAGGAATGAAAAACCTGGCAGCAGGCGCTAACCCAATCGTTTTAAGAAAGGGTATGAAAAAGGCTACAGAGGCTGCTGTGGAAGAGATTGCTAAAATGAGCAAGCCGATTGAAGGCAAAGACCAGATTGCCAGAGTCGCAGCGATTTCCGCTTCTGACGACGAGGTAGGAGAGCTGGTTGCAGACGCTATGGAGAAGGTTTCCAAAGACGGCGTTATTACAATTGAAGAGTCCAAGACAATGAAAACAGAGTTAGATCTGGTAGAGGGAATGCAGTTTGACCGCGGTTATATCTCTGCATATATGTGCACAGATATGGACAAAATGGAAGCTGTTATGGACGACCCGTTTATTTTAATTACTGATAAAAAGATTTCCAACATTCAGGAGATCCTTCCTCTGTTAGAGCAGATTGTAAAAACAGGAGCAAAGCTTCTCATTGTAGCAGAGGACGTAGAAGGCGAAGCTTTAACTACTTTAATCGTCAACAAGCTGAGAGGCACATTTAATGTTGTTGCAGTAAAGGCTCCTGGATACGGCGACAGAAGAAAAGAGATGCTGAAGGATATTGCAATTCTTACTGGCGGCCAGGTAATCTCTGAAGAACTGGGACTGGATCTGAAGGATGTTACTATGGATCAGCTGGGCAGAGCAAAATCTGTAAAGGTTCAGAAGGAAAATACTATTATTGTAGACGGTTTAGGCGATAAAGCCGAGATCAGCGCAAGAGTTTCCCAGATTAAGGCTCAGATTGAAGAGACAACATCTGACTTTGACAGGGAGAAGCTTCAGGAAAGACTGGCTAAGCTGGCAGGCGGAGTAGCTGTAATCAGAGTAGGCGCAGCTACAGAAACTGAGATGAAAGAAGCAAAGCTTCGTATGGAAGACGCTTTGGCAGCTACAAAGGCAGCTGTAGAAGAAGGAATCATTGCAGGCGGCGGTTCAGCATATATTCATGCAGCTAAGGCTGTAGAAGGCTTAGTAGCAGATATGGACGGAGACGAGAAGACAGGCGGAAAGATTATTCTCAAGGCTTTAGAGGCTCCTCTGTACCACATTGCTGCCAACGCAGGTCTGGAAGGCTCTGTAATTATTAATAAAGTGGCAGAGGCAGAAGTAGGCGTAGGCTTTGATGCATACAAGGAAGAGTATGTAGATATGATCAAGGCAGGTATTCTGGATCCTGCTAAGGTTACAAGAAGCGCTTTGCAGAACGCAACAAGCGTAGCTTCCACCTTGCTGACAACAGAGTCTGTAGTAGCTGATATTAAAGAACCGGCACCAGCTATGCCACCAGCTCCAGGCGGAATGGGAATGATGTAATTTAATAACAATAAATATGGCGCTGTAAAAATAAACAGAAAGGTTTCTGATCTTATTTTTACAGCGCCTTTTTGTACTGTTAAGAAGAATATTAGCTTTTATAATGACAGCATATAAGAAAAATGAATATGAAGTTCTAAATAATTTTATTTGACATCTGCCTGAAAGTCTGATAAATTAGGTACTAATAACTCTATAGCTTTTTATTAAAATAACTAATAAAACATATAGGAAAGTGAGGAAAAACTAATGGGTAAGATTATTGGTGACGGCATTACTTTTGACGACGTGCTTTTAGTTCCATCCTATTCAGAAGTCATTCCGAATCAGGTTGACATCACTACACAGCTTACAAAAAAAATCAAACTGAATATTCCGCTGATGAGTGCGGGAATGGATACTGTTACTGAGCACAGAATGGCAATTGCCATGGCAAGACAGGGCGGTATCGGTATTATTCATAAAAATATGTCTATTGAGGAGCAGGCAGAAGAGGTAGACAAGGTAAAGCGCTCTGAAAACGGAGTTATTACAGATCCATTTTATTTATCTCCAGAGCATACATTAAAGGATGCAGACGAATTGATGGGTAAGTTCCGCATTTCAGGCGTGCCCATTACAGAGGGCAGAAAATTGGTAGGTATTATTACAAACCGGGATCTGAAGTTTGAGGAAGATTTTGATAAAAAGATTAAAGAATGCATGACCTCCAAAAACCTGGTGACTGCAAAAGAAGGCATCACTCTCACTGAAGCCAAAAAGATTCTGGCAAAAGCAAGAGTGGAAAAGCTTCCTATTGTGGATGACGATTTTAACTTAAAAGGCCTTATTACAATTAAAGATATTGAAAAGCAGATTAAGTACCCGCTGTCAGCAAAGGACGAGCAGGGCAGACTGCTGTGCGGAGCAGGAGTAGGCATTACGGCAAACGTTCTGGACAGAGTGGATGCCCTGGTGGAGGCAAAGGTAGACGTAGTTGTGCTGGATTCTGCTCACGGCCATTCTATTAATGTGGTAAACTGCGTGAAGATGATCAAAGAAAAATATCCTGATCTTCAGATAATTGCAGGAAACGTAGCAACAGGAGAAGCCACCAGAGACTTAATTGAAGCAGGCGCTGATGCTGTTAAAGTCGGCATTGGACCAGGTTCTATCTGTACAACACGTGTCGTTGCAGGTATTGGCGTGCCTCAGATTTCAGCTGTTATGGACTGCTACGAAGTGGCTAAAGAATACGGCATTCCTATTATTGCAGACGGAGGCATTAAGTATTCTGGAGACATTACAAAGGCCATTGCCGCAGGCGGAAGCGTATGTATGATGGGAAGCATGTTTGCCGGCTGTGATGAAAGCCCAGGTACATTTGAGCTGTATCAGGGAAGAAAATATAAGGTTTACCGAGGCATGGGCTCTATTGCCGCTATGGAAAACGGAAGTAAGGACCGTTACTTCCAGAATGATGCGAAAAAGCTGGTTCCAGAAGGCGTAGAAGGCCGCGTGGCGTACAAAGGAATGGTGGAAGACACAGTATTCCAGCTGTTAGGAGGCCTTAGAGCAGGTATGGGCTACTGCGGAGCAAAAGATATTACTACACTTCAGCAGACAGGCAGATTTGTAAAAATTTCAGCAGCCTCCTTAAAGGAAAGCCATCCTCACGATATTCACATTACAAAAGAAGCTCCTAACTACAGCATTGACGAGTAAACAGGACCGCTATATATAATATAAAAGCTGCCTTCCGGTGATATTTTCGGAGGCAGCTTTTTTCAACCCTTTCCCTGAAGCAGCCTTTCGTAGAAGAAAATATACTGCTGCATTAAACCGGCGTAACCTTTATATTGGCTGAAATGGTCCTTAACAATTTTCTCGTATATTTTGGATTTTGGCACGTCAGAGTAAGAATCATTATAGTATTCTTTTAAAAGTATTTTTTGAATCCAGGTGTCCACAGGAAAGGCGTCAATTTGGTGAAGCCCGAACAGACAGATACAGTTGGCAACTTTTGTGCCGATTCCGTAAAATTTAGTAAGGTATTCCATAGCCTGACTGTAATTCATAGCCGGAAGAAGGGAAAGGTCTAAATGGCCTAAAACTGCATCCTGACATATTCTGTAAATATACTTTGCTCTGTAGCCCAGCTTTAAAGCTTGAAGCTCCTCTAAAGAGGCTTTAGAAAGCTGATATGGATCTGGAAAGCTTGAGCTTTCTGGACTGGAAGGAATTGGCGAGCCATAGTGACGGCTTAATGCCTCCACTGCCTCTCTGATTTTAGGAATGGTTTTTTGCTGGGATATAACAAAAGTAATGATCATTTCCCATGGGTCCTGGTTTAAAATTCTGATTCCCCTTCCTGCTTTGGCAGCTGCACATAAGTATTGGTCGTCGCAGCTGACGGAAGCGGCCAAAGACTGATAATCTCTTTTTAAATCAAAATAAAACAGCCAGTAATCATTATCTTCATCAGGGCAGTGAAAGAAGAACTCCTCCCCGCGCTGATATATTTTTAAAAGTCTGGACCGGCTGATTACAGAAAAGCCTGTTGTTTTTTCAGATGATTCCCTGGAAAAACAGGAGGGAGTTTGGGCGTCTTTGAGGGGAACCATGCGGAAGCATTGGCCGGAGTCGGCTATTTGTTTTAAATCAAAATAATCTGACTGTAAAAAAAGCATAGATGTACCCTTTCTTAAAAAGATACATCTATTATAATCAATTATATTAATAAAATCAAATTATGACTGGTCTTTTAAAGTGTGAGGCAGACGTCCACGGAAAAAACGTTTTTTGCATTCGCTCCAGCTAAATGGTATCAGAGGATAAATATAGCTTTTTCCTGCAATAGTTTTATTAAATACAATGGCGCATACAGAGAGAATCAATCCGGCTGCAAAGCCCCAGAAATTGAAAATAGAGGTAAGCACCAGCAAAATAATTCTCATAAATTTAAGGGCGTATCCTAACTCAAAGCTGGCCTGGGAGTAATTGGCCACAGTGACAAAGGCCATGTAAAGCATAGTTTCACTGTTAAACCACCCGGATTTCACAGAGTATTCTCCCAGCACAATACCGGCAATTACACTGAGCGGGGTAGTAAGCATACTGGGAGTATTAACTGCTGCTAAGCGCAGGCCGTCGATTGCAAACTCCAAAATTAAAAGCTGAAATATTAAAGCTACATGCATCTCGTCAGACAGCCGTATAAATTCCAGCCACTTAGGAATATACTGAGGATTTTGCATAAGGAGAAGCCATGTAGGCGTCAGCAAAAGGGTAAGCAGGGAGATAATCATTCTGGACAAACGCAGGTATGTGCCTGTAATGGGAGGAAAATAGTAGTCGTCAGCCTCTTCAATAATGTCAAATACTGAGGACGGCAGTATCATGGCAGAGGGAGAATTATCTACTAAAATAATAATGCTGCCTTCTAATATAGAGGCTGCCGCAGTATCAGGGCGTTCAGAAAATTTAAATTTTGGAAAGGGATTGTACCATTTATGAGGGTAAATACATTCTGCCAGGCTTTCCTGATTCATAGTTAAGGCGTCCACATGCAGCTCCCTGATTCTGTCTTTAATCATATTCAGAAGATGAGTGTCCACACGGCCGTTCATATAGCAGATGGCAATATCTGTGTGAGAGCTTTCGCCTGCAGTCATAATTTCCATAGATAATTTTGGGTCTCGGATTCTGCGGCGGATTAAGGCAGTATTGAAAATCAATGTTTCTACAAAGCCGTCTCTGGAACCGCGCATAACCTTATCTTTATCAGGTTCACTGACGCCTCTGGCAGGGTAAGTGCGGCAGTCAATAGTAAGACAGGAATCGTAGCCGTCAATGAAAAGGCAGGAAATTCCCATAAGCAGCTGCACAATCATAGAGTCAGAATCAGTAATCAGCCCAACCTCTCCATAAGGAAGATATTTTTTAGAAAAGCCGTGGGCCTCTTTCGGCATATCTTCCGGCTTCATGGCGGTAAAGGCCTGGATTAAGCGAAGCAGCACTTCATCTTTTGTGAATCCGTCAATAAAATAAAGACAGGCTTCCCTGCCGCCAATGTGTATGACCCGGTAAACTACATCAAAGTTTGTTTCAGCCTGTAAAGTCTTTTGCAGAAACGACATATTATCAGATAATTTCTGAGAAAATTTCATGGTATCCTCCTTCTATTTATGGGAATAAAAGAAGTATGTGCAGTTTTTAGAAAAATATGAAAATGTATTCTCAACAAAAAAAGTGATATTTTTAATAAAAAATAAGGAATAGAAAGTTCTAAATTGTGCATATTAACAAAATAGCATTGACAAATGCAGCAATATAAGATATATTGGTATATATGAAACACAAGAGGTGTGTTTTAAAAGGTATGGGGATACCAAAATATAATGTTGTACGGTTGTTCGTGATTGGGGAGCTGCTTTCTGTGGGGGAAAGGTAGTTCCCTTTTTCGCTCCGGAAAATAATGACGGACATATGATAAGGGGAGATATATAATCACAGGAGTTAAATTATGTATAAAAAATGGAAAATTTGGAAAAAAGATGTGAGAGTCCGTTATGGCATTACGGCGGCTGCAGTTCTTTGCTCATCATTACTTCAGACATTTGTTATTCAGGCGTTTGTTAATCCTGCCGGTCTTTTATCAGGAGGATTTACAGGACTTGCCATACTAATTGACAGAGTTACGTCTCTTCTGGGATTTGGATTTTCTACCTCTCTGGGAATGGTGCTTTTAAACGTGCCTGTTGCTATTTTGTGCAGCAGAAGTATTAACCTGAAATTTACAATATTTTCCATGCTGCAGGTATTTCTCACAAGTGGATTTCTAAAGATTTTTGATTTTAACGTAATGTTTCAGGACCAGATCTTAAATGTATTATTTGGCGGGGCGCTGATGGGATTTTCCATTGTGATTGCACTGAAAGGAAATGCATCTACAGGAGGAACAGATTTTATTGCTCTTTATGTGTCCAACAAAACAGGCCAGTCTATCTGGAGCTATGTATTTATTGGAAATGTGGTGCTGCTGACCATTTTTGGTCGGATTTTTGGATGGAAATACGCAGGATATTCGATAATATTTCAGTTCGTTTCCACTAAAATAGTATCCTCTTTTCATCACAGATATGAAAGAGTCACTTTGCAGATTACAACTACAAAGGCAGATGAAGTAATTAAGGCTTATGTGAAGGGATGCCGCCATGGCCTTTCCTGTGTGGAAGCCATAGGAGGATACAGCAGAAGGAAAATGTATTTACTTCACACAGTTGTTTCTTCTTATGAAGTAAATGATATTGTCCGTCTGCTTCAGGAAGTAGATGAGAATATTATAATAAACGAATTTAAAACTACAAATTTCTTTGGAAAATTTTATCAGGCGCCCCTGGAATAGAGGCGCCTTTTACATATTAGATTTTAAGAATATCCCGGATTACCTGACCGGCAATTATCAGACCTGCAGCAGGAGGCACAAAGGAAATACTTCCAGGCACCGCCCGTTTGCCAGGGGAGGGCGCTTCGGCGCCGGCAGAAGGTTTTAAAGGCTGTTCTTTAGAATAGAGGACCTTTAAAGAAGAAATATTTCTGGCCTTCAGTTCTTTGCGCATCACCCGGCATAAAGGACAGACAGAAGTTTCATAAATATCTGCAATTTGAAATTGTTCAGGGTGAAGCTTGTTTCCTGTGCCCATAGAAGCTAAAATGGGAATACTGTGATCAGTACAGTACTGGGCAGCAGCCAGCTTTGCTGAAACAGTATCAATTCCATCTACAACATAGTCGGGATTTCTGCCTAATTGCTGCTGAATGGAATGAAATACAGCTTCTGTATTTTCAGGCAGAAGAAAAGTTTCAAAAGTAATTACATTTGCCTTAGGATTAATTTGGTGAATCATCTGTTTCATTACAGAAACCTTTGGTTTTCCCACAGTACTTTGATATGCAACAGCCTGGCGGTTAATATTAGTTACAGAGACAGTGTCATTATCAACTAAGATCAAAGTGCCAATATTACAGCGGGCCAGGGCCTCTGTACAGTGAGAGCCTACCCCTCCAATGCCCAGGACTACAACGGCGCTTTCTGACAGCCGCTTCATGTGCTCTTTGCCCAGCAATAATTCAGTTCGGGAAAAAGCATATTCTTGAGCACTCATAGCTGCGCTCCTTCCGGCCAGGCATTCTGCAGCTGTCTGTCAATCTCTTTTTGTTCATCTACCAAGTCCTGCAAAGTAATACTGTCTACTGTCTGGTTAATTGCATCCCCTAATTTTTTCCATATATTTACTGTAACGCAGAACTGAGAACGACTGCACTGGTTGTTTTCATCCTCCAGGCAGGGAACTGGGGCCAGATTGCCCTCAGTAAGCCGCAATATCATACCTACTGTATATTGAGAGGGAGCCATGGCAAGGTGATAGCCTCCCTGTGCTCCTCGAACGCTTTTTACATAACCTGCTCTGTTTAAAATTGTAACAATCTGCTCCAAGTATTTTTCTGAAATGTTCTGGCGTTCAGCCACCTGATTGATCTTTGTACATTGATCTGGATGCATGGCAAATTCCAGCATCATTCTTAATGCATAACGCCCTTTTGTGGAAATTTTCATGTTTTACCGATTCCTTCCTATAATTCTTATCTGTTTAGTAGGATATAAAATCATTTTACACGATATTAAGAGAAATGTAAAATCTTTTTGGCAAAAAAATATTGTAAATAAGAAATTCTGTGGTACAATATATTTAGATATTTAGAAAAATATCTAAATGATAGAGGTGATTCAATGAGTTTTGGAAATACATTTAAAGCGCTGTCCGACCCTACAAGAAGAGAAATATTAGTACTGCTGAAAAACGGACCCTTGTCCGCCGGGGAAATTGTGGAGCAGTTTCATATGACAGGCGCTACAGTATCTCATCATCTGTCAGTATTAAAGCAGGCAGGCCTTATAGATGATGAAAAGCAGGGAAAGTATATTTACTATACTTTAAATACCTCTGTAGTAGACGATATATTAAACTGGATTTTAGACTTGAAAGGAGAAAGATATGAGAAATAATATTTTAAAAATAATAAGATACGGAATACCTGTTGCAGCTGCGGCGGCAGTAGGAGTTTTATACGGAAAGCTGCCTAAGAAAATTCCGGTGCACTGGGATTTACAGGGAAATGTGGAGTATGGGGAAAAAATTCAGATATGGTTTATGGTGGGGCTTCTGGTGTTTTTCACAATTTTGTTTCAGGTATTGCCAAAGTTGGACCCCAGAAGGAAGAATTATAGTAAATTCCAGAAATTTTATGATATAATATGCCTAGGGATTCAGCTGTTTCTGGTAGCCATGATGAGTATTATTATAAGCGAGGCCTTTTATCCAGGCAGGGTTTCCGTAGATAAAGCAGTGTCTTTTTTAGTGGGAGTTTTATTAATATTTATTGGAAATTATATGCCTAAGGTAAAAAGCAATTTTTATATGGGCGTGCGTTCTCCCTGGGCTTTGTCTGATGAGGAGAACTGGAGGAAAACCCACAGATTAGCCGGAAAATTATTTGTAGGCGCAGGAATTATTATGATAGCCGCTGTGTGGCTGCTGCCGGCGAGTGCAGCGTTTCCTGTAAGTATGGCTGCAGTGATGGCGGCGGCTTTGATCCCCTACGTTATGTCTTATATCTGGTGGAAAAAAGACCAGTGTAAAAAAAGCAACCCTTTAAACTAAAAGAATATATTATTATAATTCTCTGAATAATTTTACAAAAATACAAAATTTTCAGTTTCATAAAAATAAATCACAAAAAAGGTTGACAAATATTTGGGGAGAAGGTATAATAAAGACAGTTAAAAAAGAAATGTCAATTTCAGAAAAGGAGGTACGGTCCAAAGAAAACATAAGCTAACCCTCAGGAAGCAGTTTTCTAGGTCAGGCAGGCTGAAGTATATTTTAGGACAATAAAATGGAATGCACCCTTATATGATATGACGAGAAAGTATCATGGAATTATAATTGTATTACAAGTGTCCAGCTATTCCTAAATAGATTAATATTCGAGAATGCAGGCTGACTGGAAAGGTGAGTATAGATGAAGATAATCAGAGGGTTTTATCCAGGCGGATGAAAGGTTCCGCAATATATAAAGAGAGGTACAATCCAATGGATCAAGAGCAGTGAAAAGG
Source organism: Lachnoclostridium edouardi (assembly GCF_900240245.1). Taxonomy (GTDB): domain Bacteria; phylum Bacillota; class Clostridia; order Lachnospirales; family Lachnospiraceae; genus Lachnoclostridium_A; species Lachnoclostridium_A edouardi. The sequence goes on along the minus strand of NZ_OESQ01000001.1, from coordinate 545,820 downwards.
GATACTGTATGAGAATATAACAGTATCCCTTTTTTATGTGCTATTGATAGTTTTTATTATAAAAGTGTGTTATGATAAAGAGTAGCATGTCAAAAGAGAAAAGAGGGGATTGGGGTGGATCCGGAAAAAGATGTAAAAGGAGTTTTGATGACAGAAGGCGTTATCTGGAAGCAGCTCCTGGCATTTTCTATGCCGCTTTTAGCTGGAAATTTATTTCAGCAGCTGTATAATACAGTAGATTCTATAGTAGTAGGCAAGTTTGTGGGGAAAGAGGCCTTGGCGGCAGTAGGCACCAGCAACTCGTTAATTAATCTGATTATTGGAATGTTTTTAGGCATTGCCACAGGAGCAGGCGTAATTATTTCACAGTATTATGGAGCAAAAGATAAACAGAAGCTGCAGTGGGCTGTGCATACCTGCATGGCTTTAAGTATTATTGGGGGAACTGCTTTAATTGTAATAGGAGTTATTATTACGCCGGGGATTTTAAAGTGGATGAAGACTCCGGAAGATGTAATTGAAAGCTCTATTTCGTACTTGAGAATTTTTTTCTGTGGCTCATTGTTTAATTTAGTATATAATATGGGGGCGGGAGTCCTTAGGGCAGTGGGAGATTCAAAAAGGCCGTTGTATTATTTATGCGTGTCCTCCCTGACAAATATTGTTTTAGATTTAGTTTTAGTAGTGGGATTTAAAATGGGAGTGGAGGGTGTTGGAATCGCCACTGTAGCCTCCCAGGGGGTGTCGGCAGCCTTAGTTTTAAAAGCATTGCTGAGAACAAAGGAATCATACAGGCTGGAACTGGAAAAGCTGAAAATAGACAGGCGGATGATGAAGAGAATTTTGTCTATAGGAATCCCCAGCGGACTTCAGCAGTCTATTATCTCCCTATCTAATGTAATTGTGCAGGCCAACGTAAATGTATATGGCCCGGCCGCTATGGCGGGCTACGGCGCATATTCTAAAATTGACGGCTTTGTACTGCTGCCTTTGCAAAGCACATGTATGGCCGCCACCACATTTACAGGGCAGAATATTGGAGCTGGTAAAAGAGACAGGGTAAAAAAGGGAGTGGTTCAGAACATTATTATCAGCGCTACTTATACAGTAAGTGTATCAGCGCTTTTGTATTTATTTGGAGAGAAAATCTTAGGGATTTTCACAGATGATGCTTCCGTAGTCAGCTATGGACATAGGGCCATTGTGATTATTTTACCTTTTTATGTTACAATGGCAGTTCATCAGGTGCTTATGGGAGCTTACAGAGGAGCGGGCAGAATGGTGGCTGCTATGATGATCGGCATAGGAAATATGTGTATACTGAGAATGATATATATTAATTTTTTAGTTCCCTATTTCCCAAGCTTCCAGGCAGTAATCTGGTGTTATCCTATTACATGGCTGACAACTGTAACTATGGATCTTGTATACTGCAGGTTTGTAAAATGGATTCCATCAGAGGAGCAAATGGCACTTGCAGCCAGTAAAAAATAGATGTGAGATAAAGGAGCAGAGATACTATGAGAGACGGATTTTTAAAGGTTGCAGCGGCAACACCTAAAATAAAGGTTGCAGATCCACAGTGGAATAGCGGGGAGATCTGCCGTTTAATAGAAGAGGGAAAAGAGCAGGGAATAAAGGTTTTAGTGTTTCCGGAATTAGCTCTTACAGCATATACGTGCGGCGATTTATTTATGCAGAAAACATTGATTAAGGGGGCGGAGGAAGGTCTGCTTCAGGTTATGAAGGCTACAGAAGGGTCGGATATTATGGTGTTTGTAGGCCTTCCGTGGGAAAATGGAGGAAAGCTTTACAACGCGGCTGCAGCAGTTCAGAACGGCTGTCTTTTGGGAGTGATAACGAAAATTAATATTCCAAATTACAGTGAATTTTATGAGAGAAGATATTTTGAGCCTGGAATTCCGGAGGTGAAAATTATTTCCTGGAATGGAATCAGAATACCTTTTGGAGGAAATATTCTTTTTGAATGTGAAAATATGAAGGATCTGGTGATAGGCGCTGAAATATGCGAGGATTTGTGGGTGGCGTGCCCTCCCGGCGCCAGACATGCGGAGGCGGGAGCTACGGTGATTGTAAATTGCTCTGCCAGTGATGAAACTACGGGAAAATCCAACTATAGAAGGTCTTTGATTGCCGGGCAGTCCTCCAGATTAGTCTGCGGCTATATTTATTCTAACGCAGGAGATGGAGAATCTACTCAGGATTTAGTATTCGGCGGTCACTGTATCATCGGAGAAAACGGAACTCTTTTAAGAGAATCCAGCTTGTTTGACACAGGTCTTACTAAAGCTGATTTGGATTTAGAAAGAATTTCTGCAGAGCGCAGGCGCATCAGCACATTTCGCAGTAAAGGATGGGAGGATTATTGGACGGTTTCTTTTAATCTGAATATAGAGGACGTTAAGTTGGAACGTTTTATAGATCCTGCTCCTTTTGTGCCGGCTGAGGCTAAAAACAGGGAAAAGCGATGCGAAGAAATTTTTGGGATTCAGGCAATGGGATTAAAGAAAAGATTGGAGCATACAGGGTGTTCTCACGCTGTAATCGGAATTTCCGGAGGCTTAGATTCCACTCTGGCTCTGCTTGTTACGGCAAAAGCCTTTGATTTAATGGGGATTCCAAGAGAACAGATTCACTGTATCACTATGCCTTGCTTTGGAACTACGGACAGAACATATAAAAACGCATGTACAATGACAAAAAGGCTGGGAGCACAGTTAAGGGAGATAGATATTAAAGAGGCAGTCAATCAGCATTTTAAGGATATTGAACATGATCCGGGCCTTCACAATGTAACATATGAGAATTCTCAGGCAAGAGAGAGGACCCAGGTGCTTATGGATGTTGCAAACCAGGTAAACGGCATGGTAATTGGAACAGGGGATATGTCGGAGCTGGCTTTAGGATGGGCTACTTATAATGGAGACCACATGTCTATGTACGGGGTGAACGCCTCTGTTCCAAAAACCTTAGTCCGCCATTTAGTCAGGTATTGTGCAGATACATGCAGAGAAGAGGAATTAAAAAATGTGCTTTATGATGTGTTAGACACTCCTGTAAGCCCTGAGCTGCTGCCTCCTGAGGATGGAAATATATCTCAGAAAACTGAGGATTTGGTGGGGCCTTATGAGCTGCACGACTTTTATTTGTTCCATATTCTCCGGTACGGCAGTACCCCTGGGAAGGTTTACAGGCTGGCAGTTCAGGCATTTTATGGACAATATGAGAGTCAGGAAATACTAAAATGGCTGAAGGTATTTTACCGCAGGTTTTTCAGCCAGCAATTTAAACGTTCCTGCCTTCCTGACGGACCTAAGGTAGGGTCTGTGGCAGTTTCGCCCAGAGGCGACCTGCGTATGCCAAGCGATGCATCTGCAAGGCTGTGGCTGGAGGAATTAGAAAAGCTTTAAAATGTATAAAATATAGAGAAAAGAGCAGATTTATGATAACAAGTACATCTAACAGCCAGGTAAAACAGGCTGTAGCTTTGGGACAGAAAGCAAAATACAGGAGAGAAACAGGCCTGTTTATTGTAGAGGGGCCGAAAATGTTTAAAGAGGCGCCAAGGGACTGGCTGGAAAAAGTATATGTGTCAGAAAGTTTTTTGAAAAATAATGAAGAGCTGCTTGGGGACTGCAGCTATGAGGTGGTTTCCCAGGAGGTTATGAAAGCCATGGCTGACACCCAGACGCCTCAGGGGATTTTAGCTTTAGTCCGCCAGCCTGTTTATAAACTTCAGGATATTGTGGGAGAAAATGCCCATATAGCAGCATTGGAAACCTTGCAGGACCCGGGAAATTTAGGGACGATTGTAAGAGCAGGAGAGGGAGCGGGGATGACCGGCGTTCTGATGAACAGAGAAACTGTGGATATTTTCAGTCCTAAGGTCATACGCTCTACCATGGGCGCTATTTACCGGGTGCCGTTTTATTATACAGATGATTTAAGTGATGCTGTAACTGAGCTGAAAAAAATGGGAATTACTTTTTATGCAGCTCATTTAAAGGGACAGAAAGATTACGACAAAGAGGATTACAGGGGAAAGACAGCCTTTTTAATTGGCAATGAGGCGAGGGGCCTTTCAGATTCTATTGTCCAGATGGCTGACAGAAAAATAAAAATTCCCATGCTTGGAAAGGTGGAATCTTTAAATGCTGCAGTTGCCGCCTCTGTGCTTATGTTTGAGGCCGCAAGACAGAGGAGGTGAAAGGTGTGACTACCATTTATTGGCTGATTGCTTTTGTAGTATTTGTGGGAATTGAGACAGTTACATTAGCTTTAACTACAATCTGGTTTGCCGGAGGAGCTTTAGCTGGTTTTCTTCTGTCTCTCGCCGGATTTTCAGTTGAAATTCAGCTGGGAGCCTTTGTGGCAGTGTCTTTTATACTGCTGCTTTGTACCAGGCCATTTGTCTCCAAATATTTAAACAGGTCAGTGACGCGGACAAATGTAGACAGCTTAGTTGGGAAAAAAGCAAGGGTAACAGTTCTTATTGATAATGATGAAGGCAGCGGAGCAGCTGTGGTAAACGGCCAGGAGTGGATGGCCAGAGCCTTGGAGCAGAATAAACGTTTTCAGCCGGGAGAAACTGTTGTTATAGATAAAATTCAGGGCGTGAAACTGATAGTAAAAGAATTAAAGGAGGAGAAATAAAATGGGAGCTTTTTTGGGATTTTACAGTATGATGGCGATTTTTGTAATTGTACTGCTGCTTTTAATTTCCTGTATTAAAATTGTGCCTCAGGCGCAGGCGGTAGTAGTGGAAAGACTGGGAGGATATTTGGCGACCTGGTCCGTAGGCATTCACTTTAAAGTGCCTTTTATTGACAGGGTGGCAAAAAGGGTGACAATGAAGGAGCAGGTAGTGGATTTTGAGCCTCAGCCTGTAATTACAAAAGACAATGTTACAATGCGTATTGACACTGTAGTATTTTTCCAGATTACAGATCCTAAGCTGTTTGTTTACGGGGTAGAAAATCCTATTATGGCTATTGAAAATCTGACGGCTACTACATTGAGAAACATTATTGGAGATTTGGAGCTGGACCAGACCTTAACCTCCAGAGAAACTATTAATACAAAAATGAGAGCCTCCCTGGATATTGCCACAGATCCCTGGGGAATAAAAGTAAACAGAGTGGAGCTTAAAAACATTATACCTCCTGCAGCGATTCAGGACGCTATGGAGAAGCAGATGAAGGCAGAGCGTGAAAGACGTGAGGCTATTTTAAGAGCAGAGGGAGAAAAGAAATCTACTATTTTAGTGGCAGAAGGCAAGAAGGAGTCTGCAATTTTAGACGCTGAGGCAGATAAGCAGGCTGCAATTCTCCATGCCGAGGCAGAAAAGGAAAAACGGATTAAAGAGGCAGAGGGTCAGGCTGAGGCTATTATGAAGGTACAGCAGGCCAATGCAGAAGGAATCAGAATGATCCGTGAGGCAGGGGCAGATCAGGCTGTGATTCAGCTGAAAAGCCTGGAGGCCTTTGCAAAGGCGGCTGATGGAAAGGCTACAAAAATTATTATTCCTTCCGACATACAGGGGATTGCAGGGCTGGTGAAAAGTCTTTCTGAAATAAGCGGAAAAGACCAGGAGCAGTAAAGGAAAGAGCTTTGTAAAGATACAGAAGAATGTATAAATATACTTGCAAATCCTGGAAAAACTGGATATACTATGAATAATTATTTAAAATACATGTATGAGGAGGAAGTATTATGAACCTGAAAGGCAGAAATTTCATTACATTAAAAGACTATGCTCCTGAGGAGATTGAATATTTAGTGGATTTGGCCGGAAAGTTAAAGGCAGATAAAAAGAAGGGAATTACCGGCAATTCTTTAAAAGGAAAAAACATTGCTTTAATCTTTGAAAAACCGTCTACCAGAACAAGATGCGCTTTTGTGGTAGGCTGTGTAGACGAGGGGGCCCATCCAGAGTATTTAGGCAAGGATGATATTCAGCTGGGACATAAGGAAAGCGTGGAGGATACTGCCCGGGTGCTGGGAAGAATGTTTGACGGAATTGAATTCAGAGGATTTAAGCACAGCACTGTGGAGGCCCTGGCAAAATATGCAGGAGTGCCGGTGTGGAACGGCTTAACTGACGACTATCATCCCACCCAGATTTTAGCGGATCTTTTGACTATGAAAGAGCATTTTGGATATTTAAAAGGCTTAAATTTTGTATATGCCGGCGATGGCAGAAATAATATGGCCAACAGTTTAATGATCGGCTGCAGCAAAGTGGGAATCAATTTTACAATTTTAGCTCCTAAGTGTTTATGGCCTAAGGAGGAGCTGACCGCCTTGTGCAGAGGATATGGAGAAAAGTCAGGCGCCAGCGTAACTTTAAGCGATGATGTGAAGGATGTTCATGGAGCAGACGTTATTTACACAGACGTTTGGTGCTCCATGGGCGAGGAGGACAAGGCTGCGGAGAGAGTAGCTTTGCTGAAGCCTTATCAGGTAAACAGCGCCATGATGGCTTCCACTGGTAAGGATACAACTATTTTTATGCATTGTCTGCCTGCAGTAAAGGGAAATGAAGTAACAGAGGACGTGTTTGAATCTGCTGCCTCTGTTGTTTTTGACGAAGCAGAAAACAGAATGCATACAATAAAGGCAGTTATGGTAGCAACATTAGGAGATACAGAAAATGTATAACAGAGACAGAAGAAAAGGCCCTGGCAGTATAGCGCTTTTTCTGGATTTGCTGCACATAATTATTGGGGCAGTGATTGTAGTTCTGGCAGTTATTTCATTTTTAAACCCAGAGGATCATATGATTATGTTTCCGATTATTTTTCTTCTGGGGGCGGTTTTAAACCTGATTTACGGAGTATACCGGGTGAAAGAAGGCGGACATAATAAAAAGGCCTGCAGAGGCGGATTTGCACAGATTTTATTAGGCGGCATTTTGCTGGCAGTAAGTATTGTCAGCGTAATCAGCATCTGGGGGTAGAAAATGAAGACTGAAATTATCAGATTATTAAAAGAATCACAAGATTATATATCTGGGCAGGAACTGTGCCAAAGGCTGCAGGTTTCCAGAACAGCTGTGTGGAAAGTGATAAACCAGCTGAAGGAGGAAGGATATAAGATTGAGGCGGTGAGAAACAAGGGATACCGTCTTGTAGAAGAGGGAGATGTTTTTACACAGGCTTCCTTAGAATGTGCTGTGGAAGGTCAATGGGCCGGAAAAACATTATATTATTATGATGTTACAGATTCTACTAACGACAGGGGAAAGGTTCTGGCGGAGGAAGGCTGTCCTCACGGGACGTTAGTTGTAGCCGGGCTGCAGACAGCAGGAAAAGGCAGAAGGGGGAGAATGTGGACATCCCCGGAGGGAACTGCTATTTATATGAGCCTTGTGCTGCGCCCTCAGATTATGCCCTCCAGCGCTTCCATGGTAACTTTAGTGGCAGCTATGGCAGTGGCGGAGGCCATACGCCAGGAGTCGGAAGCTGATGCCGTAATTAAATGGCCTAACGACGTGGTGGTAAAGGGAAAAAAGGTATGCGGCATTTTGACGGAGATGAGCGCTGAAATAGATTTAATTCACTATGTAGTGGTGGGAATCGGGATTAACGTAAATCAGACAAGCTTTCCTTCAGAAATCAGCCAAACGGCTACATCTCTTACAATAGAGACAGGCAGACAAATATCCAGAAGCCATTTAACGGCTAAGGTTTTGGCGGCTTTTGAAAAGTATTATGCACAATATGAAAAAACAGGAGATCTTTCCCTTTTAGCTGAAGAGTATAACAGCCGGCTGGTAAATAGGGGACGGCAGGTTTTAGTCCTGGCGCCAAAAGGTCAGTACACCGGGGAAGCCTTAGGAATTGAAAGCAACGGAGAGCTTCTTGTAAAGACGGAGGACGGCTCTGTGAAAAAGGTTATGTCGGGAGAGGTTTCTGTCCGGGGAATTTATGGATATGTTTAAAGAAAATTATTATGACAGGCTGCAGGTTTTGGAGCGCCCCGGCCAATTCTTTACGCCTGAGGACAGATTGAAGGCGGCAGAAAAGCCTTTAATGGCCTGGTATAAAGAGAATGCCAGAGAGCTGCCCTGGAGAAAGAAGCCGGAAGCATACAGAGTCTGGATCTCTGAGATCATGCTTCAGCAGACAAGGGTGGAGGCAGTCAAGCCGTATTTTGAAAGATTTATAAGTGAGCTTCCCACAGTAAAAGCCCTGGCCCAGGTGGAGGCCGACAGGCTTATGAAGCTGTGGGAGGGACTTGGATATTACAGCAGAGCCAGAAATCTGAAAAAGGCGGCCATAGAAATAGACGGGTTATATGACGGACAGCTGCCGCCTTCTTTGGAAAAACTAAAAAAACTGCCGGGAATAGGCAGCTACACGGCAGGGGCCGTGGCTTCCATTGCATACGGAATACCGGCTCCCGCTGTGGACGGCAATGTGCTGAGAGTAGTTTCCAGAGTAACCGCCAGCTATGAGGACATAACAAAGCAGTCTGCCAAAAATAAAATGGAGGCTTTGATTGGCAAAGTAATTCCTAAAACAGATCCGGGAAGTTATAATCAGGCTCTTATTGAAATAGGGGCCTTAGTGTGCGTGCCAAACGGCAGTCCTCACTGCAATATCTGTCCTCTGGCATCCCTGTGTTTGGCTAGAATAAAGGGCCTGACAGGGGAATTGCCTGTAAAATCAGGAAAAAAGGAAAGAAAAATAGTTCAGCTTACTGTGTGTATCATTGAAACTAATCAGGGTATCCTTATAAGAAAACGAGAAGATCAGGGGCTTTTAGCCGGCCTTTACGAGCTGCCTAACGCAGAAGGAGACTTGCAGGAAAAAGATTTGGGAGAGGCCTTTGGACTGGAAAATTATGAAGTATTAGAAAGGCTGCCGGCTGCCAAACATATATTTACTCATGTAGAATGGCATATGAATGGCTTTAGACTGAAGGCTTTTGGAAAGCTGCAGGAAAGCTATATTCCCGTAAAGGAAAAGCAGCTGGAGGGAGAATACCCATTGCCCAACGCCTTTAAAGCCTACAGAAAACTAATTCAGTGGAAATAATAGAAGGTGGTTAAATGAAAAAACTGCTGTTTGTAGTAAATCCCCGTTCAGGAAAAGGGCGGATTAAAAATAAACTTCTGGATATATTAGATTTATTTATAAAATGCGGATATGAAGTAGAGATCTTTATTACTCAAAAGCCTTTGGACGCCAGAAATATTGTTGTCAAAAAAGGAGACAAGAAGCAGTTAATTATTTGCAGTGGGGGAGACGGTACTTTAAACGAGGCAGTATGCGGGCTGATGAAATTAAAGACTCCGCCGCCTCTTGGATATATTCCTGCAGGCTCCACCAACGATTATGCCTCCAGCCTTAACCTGCCAAGGCAGATGATGCAGGCGGCTCAGATCGCCGTTTTAGGCGTAGGAACAAAGGTGGACGTAGGTTATTTCTGCGGAGAAAAATATTTTATTTATATAGCAGGCTTTGGGGCGTTTACAGAGGTTTCCTATTTAACGCCTCAGGATAAAAAGAACGCCTTAGGCCATCAGGCTTATATTATGGAGGCTGTGCGCCATTTAACAGGACTGAAAAGCTATCACATGAAAATCACATGGGAGGATCATGTGGTAGAAGATGATTTTATTTTCGGGATGGTGACAAATACAATCAGCGTAGCCGGCTTTAAGGGATTGATTAAGGGGGATGTGGCGTTAAACGACGGGTATTTTGAGTGCTTGTTTATTCCCAGGCCTAAGACGCCTTTAGAGTTCAGCAATATTGTCACATACCTTTTGCTAAAAGATGATAAGGAAGCAGAATTTGTTCACAGGTTTCAGGCCAGAAAATTGGAAATTCAGTGTGAAGAAGAGGTGGACTGGGTGCTGGATGGAGAGTTTGGCGGAAGCCGTTCAAAGGTGGTAATTGAAAACCTTCGGGAAAAAGTAGAAATTCGTAAAAATTTGATGAAAAAGCAATAAAATATGTTGAAATATGTAAATTTGTGTTATATAATGGGACGATGTGTAACCTCTATGCGAAAGGACGTTATTGAGTGGGAAAAGAAAACAAAGACGGTTTTGTAGAAAAATTGCATAAGTTAGTGGAACTTGCTAAGACAAAGCACAATTCCCTTGACGTGACGGAGATTAATGACTTTTTCATCGGTGAAAATCTGAACCCAGAGCAAATGGATCATATTTATACTTACCTGGAGAATCACAATATTGATGTGGTTCCGGTAATTGACGAGGCCGTGCTGGCTGCAGAACCTTTGCTTTTGGATGATGATGTAGACGACAACTTTATGAAGGATGCCGATACAGAAGAGGACATTGACCTGGATGCTATTGATTTGCTGGAAGGTATTGGAACAGAAGATCCGGTCCGGATGTATTTAAAGGAAATCGGAACTGTGCCGCTGCTGTCTGCAGAAGAAGAATTAGATCTGGCAAAGCGAAAAACAGAAGGCGATGAGTATGCTAAGGAACGTTTAATTGAAGCCAATTTAAGGCTGGTGGTCAGCATTGCAAAACGGTATACCGGCAGAGGCATGAGTTTTCTGGATTTAGTGCAGGAAGGAAATCTGGGGCTGATTAAGGGAGTAGAAAAATTTGATTATACGAAAGGCTATAAGCTGAGTACATATGCTACCTGGTGGATTCGCCAGTCAGTGACAAGAGCCCTGGCAGACCAGGCCAGGACAATCCGCGTTCCTGTGCATATGGTAGAGACAATTAATAAAATGTCCAAGATGCAGAGAAAGCTGACTTTGGAGCTGGGATATGAGCCGTCTGTTACAGAGCTGGCTCAGGCTCTTGATATGACAGAAGATAAGGTTATGGAAATTATGCAGATTGCAAGAGAGCCAGCATCCTTAGAGACGCCTATTGGCGAGGAGGATGATTCCAATTTAGGGGATTTTGTGGCTGACAGCAATGTGGTGACGCCTGAGGGAAATGTGGAATCAGTTATGCTTAGGGAGCACATTGACACTCTTCTGGGAGACTTAAAGGAAAGAGAGCGCCAGGTAATTGTTTTGCGCTTTGGTTTAGAGGACGGTCATCCAAGAACATTGGAAGAGGTTGGAAAAGAATTTAATGTAACCCGTGAGCGTATACGCCAGATTGAGGCAAAGGCATTGCGCAAATTGAGAAATCCTGTAAGAAGTAAAAGAATCAGGGATTTCCTGTAGCAGAATAGAAGGAAGGGGCGCTGTAAGGAAAAGCGGCTAAGGCTGTTTTACCCGCGGCGTCTCTTTTCTGTATAAATTAGAAAGGAGCATGAGATGACAGTGAGAAATTATCAAAAGGATTTGGAAAAGCTGATAGAAAAAAACATGCAGGAAGAAAAAATGCCAAAGCTTTTGCTTCACAGCTGCTGTGCTCCTTGCAGCAGCTACGTTATGGAATATTTATCAAAATATTTTCAAATTACTATATACTATTTTAACCCTAATATTTTTCCTCCTGAAGAATATGAAAAGCGGGTAAGGGAACAGGAAAACCTTATTCACAAAATGAATTTGCCTGGAAACGTAAAGCTTTTGGAGGGGGAATACAAGCCGGAGGAGTTTTTCCAGATGGCAAAAGGCTTAGAAAAGGAGCCGGAAGGGGGAGAAAGATGCTTTTTATGCTATGAAATGCGTCTGAGAAAAACTGCTCAGGAGGCAGTAAGAGGCGGATATGATTATTTTGCAACTACCTTATCTATCAGCCCTTTAAAAAATGCAGGAAAGCTAAATGAAATAGGAGAGAAAGTTGGAAAAGAGTGGGGAGCGCTTTGGCTGCCCTCTGATTTTAAAAAGAAAAACGGATATAAAAGATCTGTGGAATTGTCTAAGGAATACCACTTGTACAGACAGGATTACTGTGGCTGCGTATATTCTAAGGCAGAGCGGACCAAGAACCTTTAAGGAGCTGTTTTATTGTTGACAATACAGGGGATTTGTAATAAAACCTGACTTTGGTATCAGAGATTAAAAAATAGTGCAAACTTTAAGGTTTAGAAGGACTGCTAGCGGCAGTCCTTCTGTGTTTGTTATTATAGTTTATAATTAAAAATGGTGTTTATTTGAGTTTCAGATAGAAAGTANACCTGACTTTGGTATCAGAGATTAAAAAATAGTGCAAACTTTAAGGTTTAGAAGGACTGCTAGCGGCAGTCCTTCTGTGTTTGTTATTATAGTTTATAATTAAAAATGGTGTTTATTTGAGTTTCAGATAGAAAGTAATTCGTTAAAGGAAGATGAAATTTATCAGCTAGGTCATTTATAAAAGTACAATCCCTTGTGGTGTTTATATATTTATGTTCGCCTTTTGTTACCCTGAAATCTTTAATGAATCTAAATATATCTGAAGTTGAATATTTTTCATCCAGTATCTTAAATTGAAAAATCCTCTCTAAGAGAACTGTTAAATAGCAAATCAAAAAGTGGCCTTTAATCGTATTTTCTTTTTGAAGAAATACCGGCCGTGCATCCAGGTCTGATTTCATAATCTTAAAGGATTCTTCAATTCTCCACAGATTATGGTAAGTACAGTAAATATCCTGATCTGTCATCTGGGTTTCGGATGTGACCAGAAGATTGTATCCGGCAAGTTCGAGGTCCTTATCGATGGCAGCCTGATTAATCCTTGTTTTTGCTTTATTTCCTGTTTTATCTGTGAAATCCACATATTTTCCTGCTTCTCCAAAGTCATTCCTTTTGGCTTGTGACAGGGTAAGTGCTTTTGCTTTTTCTACAAGGCGGTTTATTTCATATCTTTTTTTTGCAGCAAGGGAAGGATTGTAGGTAACCAGGCGTTTCTCTGTAAGCATAATGGTCTGTTTTTTTCCGTTATACTCTATGGAATAAGGAAAAGTATCAATACAGCTTTTATAGCGGTATAAAAGTTTTCCGCTTTTATCTTTGACATCTTTGTAATCCTGTTCTAATAATACCCAGGTTTTTTCTGTCGAAGGCAAGGTTTTTACAGATTTTGAAAACAGATAACCATCTCCATTCTGTTTTGAAAACGCAATGTTTTGTGCACAATTAAGTCCTTTGTCTGCGACATGGATGGTTTTTCCCATGATATTGTTCCTATTTTTAAGTCCATCAATCACATCACGTAGAATGGGTTTTTCTGACTCATTTCCCGGATACATCTTCATACCGACCGGAATCTGGTTCCGATCCAAAAGGAGCCCAAGACCGATGATGGGTTCCTTTTTGTTTTCTTTGCTCGGTCCTTTTTTTCTGAAATCATCCTCCCTGTCTATTTCAAAATAGAAATTCGTACAATCAAAGTAAGAGTTTGAAGTATCCAGTCCATAAACAGCCGCAGTTTGTACAGTAAAGATCTCGATAAACTTTTCATAGTTTTCTCCCAAAAAGGCAAGACCATCAAGAAGCTGATCATAGGAATAATGCGACGAATGGTACAGATTGGGAAGCACATCGTGGAATGTCCTGTTTTTACTGCATGGGCATACACCTCTTGCGTAGACTAATGTAGAAATCAATTCATAAAGATCGAACTGAAAATCATATGTAAGATGAAAATAATTCACATACTTTTGGATTTCTAATTTCTCAAGGATTGCTTTCAGTGGAAAGTATCCAAGATAAAGAGTTGGAGAAATGTCAGAAATTTTGCGGACACCTTCTTCTTTTCGTTGCTGGTTTAAGAGAGCTACTTCTTGTTGGTAAAAAGAGATTGGATCTTCCATGCCGTTCTTTTTCAGTGTTTCTACAGAGCCAAGGGATTTGTAGCATTTGTGAGCTGCCCCCTTTTTTTCCTGATTATAAAAACTGTCATAAATCGCAAGATAAGTTCTGCCTTTTAAAGTTGTCTTTTTTAAAAAATATGCCATAGAATCCCTCCTCAAAAAGATAGCACCACTAACACTATTAGTATATCGCAAAAAAAGAATTTTGAAAAGTTTTTTTGCAATAAAAAAAGCCTTATTTAAAGGCATTTGTGAGGCTTCAGAGCAGAAAATACTCCTAAAGATTTCTAGTGCTAACTTCTAAAGACGGGAATTGTCTAAGGAATACCACTTGTACAGACAGGATTACTGTGGCTGCGTATATTCTAAGGCAGAGCGGACCAAGAACCTTTAAGGAGCTGTTTTATTGTTGACAATACAGGGGATTTGTAATAAAATTTTTATAAGTAAATGACAATTCTGTATCAAAAAGGGGGTATGTTATGTTAACAAGGAATTTGACAGTAGTAAATCCCTCCGGCCTTCATCTTCGTCCGGCAGGATTCTTATCTCAGACGGCTATGAGATATAAAAGCGACATTATTATAGAATGCGGAGAAAAGAAAGTCGTAGCAAAAAGCGTGTTAAATGTAATGGGCGCCGGAATAAAAGCAGGTACTGAAATTCGCCTGATCTGCAGCGGTATTGACGAGAAGGAGGCATTAGAAGGTATTTCTCAGGCAATAGAAAGCGGTTTAGGAGAAGGTATTAAGGAGTAAAATACATACCCTGGGTCTGGAAGCGGGAAATACTTTCAAACCTGGGGATTTTTTTGTGGAAATCTCCCTTTAAAAAACAAAAAAAATATGTTATACTGGAACGGAATGCTAAAAATTTAATAAAGCAGAGTAGGTTTATGTGCGTTAAGTGCCGGCTGTACAGGGAGTTGACAGTCAGACGAAAAGAGAAATCTTGCGGTACATAGGCCGCATCCCGCTGCAATAAGGAGAAATTATCTCCGCTTGTAGAGGTGAGGTCTGCAAAGGAGGTAATTTTATGTTTAAAGAATCATTAAATGAATTCAAACAGGTAAAAAACATTACCACAGCAGCCATGTTTGCCGCCTTATCTGTAATAATGGGTTATTTCACCATACAGATAGGAAATTATTTAAAAATTGGCTTTTCCACCATTGTGAACCAGTTTGTATACTATATGTTCGGCCCTGTTTCAGGGGCTTTATTCGGCGGCGTGCTGGACATTTTAAAGTATATCATCAAGCCTACAGGGGCCTACTTCCCAGGCTTTACTTTGGGGGCTATGGTGGGAGGCGTGATTTACGGCTGCTTTTTTTACAAAAAACCTATCACTCTTTTAAGAGTCATAGGAGCGGAATTTACAGCTAGTTTAGTATGTAATATACTGCTGGGCACGCTGTGGCTGTCCATGATGTATGGAGAGGGGTTTATTGCTCTTTTATCTTTTAGAATTCAGAAAAATCTGATTATGTGGCCCATAAATTCTATGATATTTTATACTTCATGGAAATCTTTGGAGGCTTCCGGTGTGTTCAGGCTGATTAAAAGCGGGAGCAGGCCAGAGGCGAAAAAGGCCAGGCAGTAAAAGGAGGAACAAAATGAGTGAAACTTGTACACATGACTGCAGCAGCTGTGGAGAAAGCTGTAGCAGCAGAACTCAGGAGCAGACAAGCTTTTTAGAGCCGTTGAATCCTGCAAGCACAGTAAAAAAAGTAATTGGAATTGTCAGCGGAAAGGGAGGCGTAGGTAAATCTTTAGTAACTTCTATGCTGGCAGTGAAAATGAGAAATAAAGGGTATAAAACTGCTATTTTAGACGCAGATATTACCGGCCCGTCTATTCCAAAGGCATTTGGTCTGACAAACCAGGGTATTGGCATGACAAAAGAAAATTTAATGATTCCAGCTACCACAGCTACAGGCATAGAGGTAATGTCTGCCAACCTTTTGCTGGATAATGATACAGATCCTGTCATCTGGAGAGGACCTGTAATCGCAGGGGCGGTGAAGCAGTTCTGGCAGGAAGCTTTATGGCAGGACGTGGATTATATGTTTGTGGACATGCCGCCAGGCACAGGAGATGTTCCCCTGACAGTATTTCAGTCTCTTCCGGTGAACGGGATTGTAATTGTTACATCCCCTCAGGAGCTGGTGTCAATGATTGTGGCTAAGGCTGTAAACATGGCGGAGAAAATGAATATTCCGATTATTGGACTGGTAGAGAATATGAGCTACCTGGAATGTCCAGACTGCGGAAAGAAGATTTCTGTATTTGGTGAAAGCCACATTGATCAGGTGGCAGAGGAGCATGGAATCCCTGTATTGGCCCGGATTCCCATTAAGCCTGAAATTGCAGGCGCTGTGGACGAAGGAACTGTAGAATATGTGGACTCACCATGGATGGAGCAGGCAGCTAAGGCGATTGAAGACTTATAAGAAAGAGTGAGTTTATGAATATCAGTATGAATCCTAACAGTGAACTGGAACAATCTATTGTCAGCGTGCCGGATATTGCTCAGGTGCCGGAAAGACTTATAAGCGAGGCCCGTCAATTTCAAAAAGCTATGATGATGTATACATGCGCCATCAGGGAGGTGAAAACCAAACTGGAGGTTTTAAACGACGATTTGTCGGTGAGAAACTCCAGGAACCCTATTGAGCTGATTAAGTCCAGGGTGAAAAAGCCTATGAGCATTGTGGAAAAGCTCCAGAGAAAAGGTTTGGAGGTTTCGCTGGAAAATATGATTAACTGTCTGGATGATGTGGCAGGCATCAGAGTAATCTGTTCCTTTGTAGATGATATTTATGCTGTGGCAGATATGTTGGTGCGCCAGGATGATATTCGGGTAATTGCAGTAAAGGATTACATTAAAAATCCAAAGCCTAACGGCTACCGCAGTTATCATATGATCATTGAAATTCCTGTGTTTTTCTCAGACAGCAAAAGGCCTATGCGGGTGGAGGTGCAGATTCGCACCATTGCTATGGACTTTTGGGCCAGCCTGGATCACCAGCTGAAATATAAAAAGGATTTAGGGGAATCAGGCGAGATTGAACAGGATCTGCGGCAATGCGCCGACATTATTTCTCAGACGGACAACAAAATGCTGGAGATCCGCCAGAGAATAGAGGCGCGGGGGATTACCGTGAGAAAATAAGACAGTCAAAGTTCAGCAGATGTAGTAGGACAGGGTTTCAGTTACACGAAATCCTGTCTTTTTATATAAGGCCAAAGCCGGCACATTGTCCCCCGATACCTGAAGAGACACAGAATCCCAGGATAGAAATAAGGCAGGAAGAGCTTCTGAGTTCTGGGTGGAAAGCAGGACGAGAACATAATTTAAAAGAGCTTGACCAATACCTTGGCGGCGGAATGGCCTAAGCACCTCTAAAGCATAAAAGTAAACCTGGTTGTTTAAAAGAGACAGGCGGCATGAGGCTGCCTGCTTTCTATGATTCTGAAAGCCAGAGGAAGCGTTAAAATCACTGTGCAGGGGC
Source organism: Lachnoclostridium edouardi (assembly GCF_900240245.1). Classification (GTDB taxonomy): domain Bacteria; phylum Bacillota; class Clostridia; order Lachnospirales; family Lachnospiraceae; genus Lachnoclostridium_A; species Lachnoclostridium_A edouardi. The sequence continues at coordinate 528,591 of NZ_OESQ01000001.1, read as the reverse complement.
ATAATATATGCATAAAACTCCAGGTTCGCCTGATCTAAAATATTTACTTGAAAAGATAAAGACGGAATAGTTTTATTCTTAACAATATTTTGAGAAAGAGGCGGCTGGAAGTCCCTTAAATTCAGGCACATAAAGTGCTCGTCATACCAAAATTGTCCCCCCAGACTTTCAATGGCCATTTTGGCAGCAGGACAGCTACCGTCTGTGACAAAGGAAAATTCTCCGTCTGGAAAGAGGGTTTCTGCTTTTTCAAAAAGCCGGGTAAAGCAGCCTTTTTGTCTGAAGGAGGGCACCGTTATAGCCATGCATTCGTAAACATTTTCCTCCATCTCACAGAAAGCCATGGCGGATACGACTTGATTTTCGTATTTGTATATGAGAAATAAATCTCCGTCCTCAAAAGGAAAGGAGAGGGTTAAGCCGTGTAAGGAACGGCATTGTTCCATAATAAGGGAAATCTGCAATTTTTCTTTTTCAGGCAGCTGAGTAAATGTATATATGTTCATAGTCGGCTCCTTGTATTCTTATTTCTATGAATTATAATACAAAAAATATGTACAATTCAATTCATATTTCAGAAATTTGTTGATTGTGCATCTGAAAATCTGGTGTTAGAATAGATGAAGTTTGAGAGGAGTGAATACTAATGAAATATGTAAAAGAAATTGCGCTGATTTTAGGCGTTTCCCTGGCAGGCGAGTTTTTAAATCAAACCCTTCCTCTTCCTGTTCCTGCAGGTGTGTACGGACTTTTTCTGCTTTTGGCAGGTTTGCTGACAGGGATCGTAAAAATAGAGCATGTAGACGATACGGGAAATTGGCTTTTAGATACTATGCCTTTAATGTTTGTGCCTGTGTCTGTAGGACTGATGGAAAGCTTTGGGGAACTAAAGGGGATTCTTTTGCCCTTTGTCTTTATTTCATTTATATCTACAGTTATTGTAATGGCAGTTACAGGATTGCTGGCAGAGTGGATTATTAAAAGAAAAATGAAAAATAAGGAGACGGAAGTATGAAAGAGGCTTTAGCAGGTTCCCTGTATTTTGGATTTGTGCTGAGTATACTGGGATTTCAGGCAGGAGCATGGCTGAAGAAGAAAACAGGGTGGGCCATATTTAATCCTTTGTTAGTGGCAGTTGTGATTATTATTCCTCTGCTGAAAGTTACCAATATTTCATATGAAGAATATAATGCAGGAGCAAAATACATCAGCTACTTTTTAACTCCCGCTACAGTCTGTCTGGCGATCCCTTTGTATAAACAGCTTCATTTGCTGAAAAAACACAGCGCCGCAGTGGCGGGAGGGATTTTGTCAGGGGTGCTGGCCAATGCAATCAGTATTTTTTCACTGTGCGCAGTTTTCCGCCTGGGCCATGTTCAGTATGTGACCCTTCTTCCCAAGTCAATTACCACGGCCATCGGTATGGGAGTCAGTGAGGAAGCGGGGGGAATCGTAACTTTAACAGTGGCAAGCATTGTTATTACCGGAATTACAGGAAGCGTGCTGGCAGAATTTATTTTTAAAATATTTAAAATCAGCCATCCTATTTCAAAAGGGCTGGCTTTAGGCACCAGCGCTCACGCTATAGGTACTTCAAAGGCTTTGGAATTAGGGGAAATTGAGGGAGCCATGAGCAGCTTATCTATAGCGGTGGCAGGACTGCTGACTGTGGCGGTAGTGCCTATTATAGCAAATTGGATTTAAGGCTTTTCGCTGTTTCATGTAGAAATTAAACTTATTATATCAGGAGGTAGGAAATGAACCTATATGAGGCAATCAGAAAAAGGCAGTCTGTGCGGTTATATGAAGAGAAAGAAATACCGGAAAATCTTTTGGCGGCAATCAGGCTGTTTGGACAGAGATTATCATTGACGGAATCACAGATTAAGACGGAAATTAAGATTGTCTGCAGAAAGAATACAGACCCTAAATTAAAGGGGATGTGGAAGGTTCATGCCCCTTACTATTTGATTTTTTATTCAGAAAAGGCATATGGCTATGAAAGAAACGCCGGATATGTGCTGGAGCAGATTTCTCTTTATATGACTTCCAGAGGTCTTGGCAGCTGTTTCTTAGGAGGATGCCACGCGGCGGAATTATCTGTAGAGGGAATGGAGCAGATTATGGTAATGGCCTTCGGATATGCGGAGGGAGAGCTGTACAGGGGACAGGAGCTGGCGAAAAGGCTTTCCTTAACTGATATTTGTTTGTTCCCAGAGGGAAAAGAGGCGTCGGCAGAAGTAAAATGGATTATAAACGCCGCCAGGCTGGCCCCCTCGTCCTTGAATTCTCAGCCATGGCGTATGGTAGTAAAAAAAGATAAAATATATTTATTTGCCAGAGGAGATAAAATTCCGTTTCCCGGTTCAGCCAGATTAAGGGAGATCAACATGGGAATCGTGCTGGCTCATATTGTGCTGGCTGCTGAGGAGCAGTGGATTGCCACGGAAATTATTACTGAGAAAAAGCTGGAGGAGAAAAAGTATAAGGGCGGCTCTTATATATGTACTGTTAAGCTGGGATAGCCAAAAGCTTCCCGGCTTTTTTGATACATAGGAAACTTCTGATGCCCCCCAGGCGCACACTTTTTAAAGGCTTGAAACAGGGGGGAAGATATGCTAGAATGGGAAAGAATATGAACGAAAGAAAATCATTGAGAAAATCAAGGAGGTTGCCATGATTAACCAATTAATACAGAAGATTGAAAAAACAAAAGCTCCTGTCTGCGTAGGACTGGACCCAATGCTTGGCTATATTCCGGAGCAGGTGACAGCAAAGGCTTTCCGTGAGTTTGGAGAGACTCTGGAGGGAGCTGCAGAGGCAATCTGGCAGTTTAATAAAGAGATTATTGATTGTACTTATGACTTAATTCCAGCTGTAAAGCCTCAGATTGCCATGTATGAGCAGTTTGGCATCGAAGGCTTAATGGCTTATAAGAAGACTGTTGATTACTGCCAGGAAAAGGGCTTAATTGTAATTGGAGATGCAAAAAGAGGAGATATTGGCTCTACATCTGCAGCTTACGCTGTAGGTCACTTGGGAACTGTTCAGGTAGGCTCTAAAACTCTGTTAGGCTTTCACACAGACATGCTTACAGTAAACCCATATTTGGGAACTGACGGAGTAAAGCCTTTTGTGGATGTATGTAAGGAAAGCGATAAAGGCATTTTTGTGCTGGTGAAAACCTCTAATCCATCCAGCGGAGAGTTTCAGGATCAGTTAATAGACGGAAAGCCTTTATATCAGCTGGTGGCAGAAAAGGTGGTTGCGTGGGGCTCTGAAGTGATGGAGGGAAACTACAGCAATGTGGGAGCCGTTGTAGGCGCCACTTACCCGGAGATGAGCAGGGTGCTGAGAAAGCTTATGCCTAATACATATTTCCTGGTTCCGGGATACGGAGCGCAGGGAGGCACTGCCGAGGACTTAAAATACTGCTTTAATGAGGACGGACTGGGAGCTATTGTAAATTCCTCCAGAGGAATTATTGCAGCTTATAAGAAAGCTCCTTACGACAAGTTTGGCCCGGAGCACTTTGGAGAGGCCTCCAGACAGGCAGTTGTTGACATGGTTGCAGATATTAGCAGGGTACTATAGGAGGGAATCATGGCACAGGTAAAAATCATGGCAGAAGTGAAAAGCCAGGAACAGCTGACAGAGGATGTGTTCAGCATGTGGCTGAAAGCCCCTGGGATTGCAGAAAAAGTAGTTCCGGGACAGTTTATTTCTGTGTATACAAAGGATAAAAGCAAGCTGCTTCCAAGACCTATCAGCATCTGCCAGGTAGAGAAGGACCAGGGCTGCCTGCGGATTGTATACCGTGTAGTGGGGGGAGGAACAGAAGAGTTTTCCAAGTACAAGGCCGGTGAAGAGGTAAGTATTATGGGGCCTTTAGGCAACGGATTTCCTTTAAAACAAAAAAAGGCATTTTTAATCGGCGGCGGAATCGGCATCCCTCCAATGCTAGAGCTGGCCAGAAATCTGGACTGTGAAAAAACTATGGTGTTGGGATACAGAGACGTATTATTTTTAAATGAGGAATTCGCTCCCTACGGTCAGGTTTATGTTGCCACAGAGGACGGAAGCGCAGGAACAAAAGGCAATGTTTTGGATGCTGTCAGAGAAAACGGCCTGGAGGCAGATATTATTTACGCCTGCGGTCCAACTCCTATGCTTCGCGCCATTAAAGCATATGCAGAGGAAAAAGGAATAGAGTGCTACATTTCGCTGGAAGAAAAAATGGCCTGCGGAATCGGAGCCTGTCTGGCATGTGTCTGTAAATCAAAAGAGGTGGATCACCACACCCATGTGCACAATAAGAGAATCTGCAAGGACGGACCTGTCTTTGCAGCACAGGAGGTAGAGCTGTGATGAATACAAAAGTAAACTTGGCAGGAGTGGAACTTAAAAACCCTGTAATGACAGCTTCAGGCACCTTTGGCTCTGGTATGGAATATGGGGAAATGGTGGATTTAAATAAGCTGGGAGCAGTTGTGACAAAAGGCGTGGCAAATGTGCCCTGGTCGGGAAACCCAACTCCCAGAATTGCAGAGGTTTACGGCGGGATGATGAATGCCATTGGCCTGCAGAATCCTGGAATCCACGTTTTCTTAGAAAGAGATATGCCTTATCTGGAGCAGTTTGATACAAAGATTATTGTAAATGTGTGCGGCAAAACTACAGAGGATTATATTGACGTAGTAGAACGATTGTCTGACACAAAGGCAGCTCTTTTAGAAATAAATGTGTCCTGCCCTAATGTAAAAGAGGGGGGAATTGCCTTTGGACAGGAGCCGAAAGCTTTAGAGGCAATTACAAAAGAGGTGAAGAAACACGCCGCCCAGCCTATTATTATGAAGCTTAGCCCTAATGTGACAGATATTGTGGAGATGGCTAAGGCTGCAGAGGCGGGAGGAGCCGATATTTTGTCCCTGATTAATACGATTACAGGCATGAAAATAGATATTCATAAAAGAAGCTTTGCCATTGCCAACAAAACAGGAGGCATGTCAGGGCCTGCAATTAAGCCTGTGGCTGTGCGCATGGTATATCAGGTGGCAAATGCGGTTAAACTTCCAATAATCGGCATGGGGGGAATTATGACGGCTGAGGACGCCATTGAGTTTATTTTGGCGGGAGCCACGGCTGTTTCTGTGGGAACAGCTAATTTCCACAATCCTTATGTTACTGAGGAGATTGTAAAGGGAATTGAAGATTACATGAGAAAATATAATACAGAAGATATTCAGGACCTGATCGGTGCTGTAAAATAGACGGAAAGCTGAGGATAATAAAATGGAACAATACAAGCAGGAATTTATTGAATTTATGATTGACTGTCAGGTGCTGAAGTTTGGCGATTTTGTGACAAAAAGCGGAAGAAGGACCCCGTTTTTTGTAAACACAGGATTTTACCGCACAGGCGCTCAGCTGAGAAAGCTGGGAGAGTATTATGCAAAGGCGATTGCAGGCACCTTTGGAACAGATTTTGACGTGCTGTTTGGGCCTGCATATAAGGGAATTCCTTTAACTGTAGCTACTAGTATGGCTCTCAGCGAACACTACGATGCAGATATTAAATACTGCTCTAACAGAAAAGAAGTAAAGGACCACGGAGATAAGGGAATTCTTTTAGGAAGTCCTATTAGCGACGGGGATAAGGTAGTGATTATTGAGGACGTTACTACTGCCGGAACATCCATTAATGAAACTTTGCCTATTATCCGCGCTCAGGGAAATGTGGATGTGATGGGACTTGTGGTTTCTGTGGACAGAATGGAGCGGGGACAGGGAGAAAAATCCGCTCTTACAGAAATCCAGGAAAACTTTGGATTTAAGACAACTGCTATTGTAACTATGGCGGAAGTAGTGGAACACCTTTACAATAGAGCGTACAAAGGTAAAGTTATTATTGACGACAGCCTGATGGCTGCAATTAGCGCATATTATGAGCAATATGGCGTAAAATAGGAGTGTTTCATGGAAAAAATATATAAAACAATGAGAAATGTAGGTGTATGCAACATTGTAATCGGCTCAGTAATACTGGCGGCAGGTGCAGCAGTGGGGGTAATGGCGATTATCAGCGGCGCTGTGCTTCTTCGCCGGAAATCTGAAATTACATTTTAAAGCAGAAGCGGAGCTTTTATGATCAGAAATACGACGAAGAAACAGAAATTAGGCTGGGTTTTGCTGATTCTTTATTTGATTCTTCTTGTATATTTAATGTTTTTCGCCGAATCCTTTGGCAGGTCGCCGGAGGCCAGGGATGAGTATGCATATAATCTGGAGCTGTTTAAAGAAATCCGCAGATTTTATATTTACAGAGAGCAGCTGGGGATGAAAGCATTTTTCCTGAATATTTTTGGAAATGTTATTGGTTTTATGCCGGGAGGATTTTTCCTCCCGGTTGTCAGCAGAAGGAGCAGGCGATGGTACAACACAGTGCTTTTGTGCTTCTGTCTCAGTTTGTCTATAGAAACTGTTCAGCTGATATGGAAGGTAGGCAGTTTTGACGTAGACGACCTGTTTTTAAATACTCTAGGCGGTTTGATTGGATATATATGCTACAGAATTGTTCAGACCATAAGAATCAGAAGGAGGAAACATTATGAAAGTGCGAAATAATAAAGTTTCCTATATTAAAAAGCCTATAGCCAAAAGAAGCTATATGGCTTTAGGGCTGTGCGTGGCGGCTACAATTCTGGGACTTGCAGGTATTATTTTAGGAATTTATTACCAGGGGAAGGCCGGATTAAACGCCGGAGCTTTTGGCCTGTGCAGTTTTGTAGTCAGCCTGTTCGGCCTTTGGTACTGCTGGGGATCTTTTCTGGAAAAGGAAAAAAATTATATTCTGGCTAAAATAGGAGCAGTGCTGGGAGGTATTTGGGTCCTTTTCTGGATTTGTATGATTATTGCAGGAATTATGAGGTGAAAACGTGGATTACAGAAAATTAATGAAAGAAGAAAATGAAAGCGCGTCAGAGCGCTTTTGGCTGTCAATGAGCAGAATCAGAGAAATTCGGACAGAGGAGGAAATTCCTGCGCCTTTTTGTAAATATTTTCAAAAGGTGGCAGGATTTCTTGTTATGTTGGGAGATCTTTTTAATGAACTGGAGCTTGAAAAGCCAGGGGATAAAACTTTTAATGAGCTGGAAAAAAGAAATCAGATTCTTTACCAGGATATTTTGCCTGCAAACTATGAAAATAGCTATGGAAACCCGGCTTTTGCAGCAGAGCGGCTGGGAGAGGGCTATGGCCAGCTGCTGTCATTTTTATATGCAGAGCTGAGAGGGGAAATTGTTTATGCCTACGAGGGAAGATTAAAAGATATGGCGGCGTATAACGAGCTGTTTTTGGAGGTTTACAGCTTATTTACTATGGCGGCCTGGGAAAAACGTCTGCCCTCTGTTCAGGATATTAAGGAAGCTTTATACTGGCATATTAGTGATTACTGCGACCAGACAGTAGTTTACAGAATCAGGGAATGTCTGGACCCCTCCCTGTCATTTGCAACAGATATTATCAGGGAAGCGGACTTTTCAGACATCAGGTATTTATATTATTTTGGAGAATATATTTCAGACCAGGAGCTTAAAACAGCAGAGTTTTTAGGAAGCCTTCCCCAGGAAACCATTGACAAAATGGCGGACACATATACAGAAGGATACAGAAAAGGCTTTGAAGTTATGGGCCGCGACCTTTCTAAAAAGGAAACAGTAGTGATTCGCTATGAGCTGGGTTTTGAGAGAATGATAAAAAAAGCCATAGAGAATTTTGAAGCATTAGGCTTAAAAGTGATTTTATACAGAAGCCCAGTAAGCGCAGTTAATAAAAATCCGGGGAGAAACGCAGGATACTTTAGCTTGGGCCCTAACAAGCAGTACGTTTATGACCACAGATTTGACAGCAGCATTTTCTTAAATAAGGCATTTAAGGACAGGAAGCTGGATATGATTAAGGTGGCCTATGAAAAGTATAAGGACTTGGCGAAAAAGTATGCAGGCCCTGCGGTGGTGGAGACTTTTGGACAGAAGGAATTTGTTCCTGTAAATAAAAAGGAAGCTTTAAAGTTTACTGAAAAGCAGGAAAAGCTTTCAGTGGCCATGGCCGGGGAGTCTGCGAGAATCAGTCAGAATTATGTGCCTGGAGACGAAACCAGCTTTACAATTATTGCTTTTCCTGTGCCTGAAATCGGAAAAGATTTTAAGGAAATCTTTAAGGAAACCATTGAAATTAATACTTTAGATTATGAAAAATATAAAGTGATTCAGCAGAAAATCATTGATATTTTAGACCAGGCCAAGGAGGTGGAAATTAAGGGAAGAGGGGAAAACTGTACAAATATTACAGTGGCTCTCCACCAGATTCAAAATCCTGACAGGGAAACTAATTTTGAAAATTGTGTGGCTGATGTAAATATTCCTTTAGGGGAAGTGTTTACCTCCCCTGTTTTAAAAGGCACAAATGGAACTCTGCACGTTAGCAGCGTTTATATTGGCGACATTATGTTTAAAAATCTGAAGCTGGTTTTTAAGGACGGAATGGTAACTGATTATTTCTGTGAAAACTTTTCTGACCCTGAGGAAAATAAAGGCCTGATACGTCAGGTTATTATGAAAAACCACAATTTGCTGCCTATGGGAGAGTTTGCAGTAGGGACTAATACTGTGGCTTATGCTATGGCTGAAAAATTTAGGATTATTGAAAAACTGCCTATTTTAATTGTGGAGAAAATGGGCCCCCATTTTGCCGTGGGAGATACATGCTACAGCTGGGCCGAGGATTCTCCGGTATATAATCCTAATGGAAAAGAAGTAATTGCCAGGGATAATGAAATTTCTCTGTTAAGGAAGGAGGACCCTGGAAAAGCTTATTTCAGCTGCCACACAGATATTACGATTCCCTATAGGGAGCTGGATTCTATTTATGCAGTTACAAGCTCCGGAGAAAAGCTTCCTGTGATTTTAGAAGGCAGATTTGCGGCAGAGGGGCTGGAGGAGTTAAACAGGCCCTTTGCCGGTTTAGAAAAGAATAGCTAGTTATGTTATTTTTTGTAAAAACGTATATTGACTAAAAAGTAAAAACCTTGTATCATTATTAATAAGTAAGTTTAAAACAATTTCAAACATTTATAAAAAATATTAATAACTAATAGAAGAAAAGGAGAGAATACTATGGCAAAAGTTGGTATTGTTATGGGAAGTGATTCTGATATGCCTGTAATGGCACAGGCGGCGGCAATTTTGGAGAAGCTGGGAATTGATTTTGAAATGACTGTTATTTCTGCACACAGAGAGCCGGATGTATTTTTTGAATATGCAAAATCTGCTGAAAGTAAAGGTTTTAAGGTGATTATTGCCGGAGCCGGAAAGGCAGCTCATCTGCCTGGAATGTGCGCGGCGTTATTCCCAATGCCTGTAATCGGCATTCCTATGAAAACCTCTGACTTGGGAGGCGTTGATTCTCTGTACTCTATCGTGCAGATGCCCTCTGGAATTCCTGTTGCAACAGTAGCGATTAACGGCGGGGCAAACGCAGGTATTTTAGCGGCTAAGATTCTGGCCACATCAGATGGAGAGATATTAGAGAAGCTGAAAAATTATTCTGAAGAAATGAAAAATGATGTTGTGAAAAAGGCTGAGAAGCTGGATGAAATAGGATATAAGGCATATCTGGAGCAGATGAAAAAGTAATTCAGGAAGAAAAGCGCCGTAAATAATCAGGCGGATGCCTGATTCTGGATGTAAGTTTACATGGAAAAATTGGAGGATGAACAATGGATTACAAGAAAGCCGGAGTAGATATTGAAGCAGGTTACAAGTCAGTTGAATTAATGAAAAAGCATGTGCAGGCCACTATGAGACCTGAAGTTTTAGGAGGCATCGGAGGATTTTCCGGAGCATTTTCCATGGCGGCATTTAAAGATATGGAGAAACCAACCTTAGTATCCGGAACAGACGGAGTGGGAACAAAGCTGAAATTGGCGTTTATTATGGACAAGCACAATACAGTGGGAATCGACTGTGTAGCTATGTGTGTAAACGATATTGCATGTGCAGGCGGAGAACCATTATTTTTCCTGGATTATATTGCCTGCGGCAAAAATTTTCCTGAGAAAATCGCTGATATTGTAGGCGGTGTGGCGGAAGGCTGCAAACAGGCAGGAGCTGCCTTAATCGGCGGGGAGACGGCGGAGATGCCTGGCTTTTATCCAGAGGATGAATACGATTTAGCCGGATTTTCTGTAGGCGTTGTAGATGAAAAGGACCTGATTACAGGAAAAGATTTAAAGGCTGGGGACGTTTTAATTGGAATGGCTTCCTCAGGCGTTCACAGCAACGGATTTTCCCTTGTAAGAAAGGTATTTGAAAAGGAAATGACAAAAGAGGGCCTTAATACATATTATGAGGAGCTGGGCGCTACTTTGGGAGAGGCCTTAATTGCTCCTACAAAAATTTATGTAAAAGCTCTTAAATCCATTAAGGACGCAGGGGTGAGGATTAAAGCCTGCAGCCACATTACAGGCGGCGGCTTCTATGAAAATGTTCCTCGTATGATGAAAGAGGGAACAAGGGCTGTCATTAAAAAAGACAGCTATCAGGTGCCTCCGATTTTCCGTCTGATGGCAGAAAAGGGGCAGATTGAAGAAGAAATGATGTATAATACCTACAATATGGGAATCGGCATGATTGTAGCAGTAGATCCTGCAGATGTGGAAAAAGCAGTGGAAGGGATTAAAGCTGCCGACGAAACTCCATATGTAATCGGCGCAGTGGAAGAAGGCGAAAAAGGAGTGACATTATGCTGAGAATCGGTGTAATGGTTTCAGGCGGAGGCACGAATCTTCAGGCGATTTTAGATGCAATAGATCAGGGCAGGATAACAAATGCCAAGGTGGAGGTCGTAATCAGCAATAATCCTGGGGCTTATGCTTTAGAGCGGGCAAAGGCCCATAATATTGAGGCAGTGTGCCTGTCCCCTAAGTCTTATTCTGACAGAGCTGCTTTTAATCAGGCATTTTTGGATAAGGTAAATGAATATCATCTGGACTTAATTGTGCTGGCCGGATTTTTAGTAACCATTCCTGAAGAAATGATTAAAGAATATAGAAATAAGATTATTAATATTCATCCTTCACTGATCCCTTCCTTCTGCGGGGTTGGGTATTATGGGCTGAAGGTGCATGAAGCGGCCTTAAAAAGAGGAGTAAAGATAACAGGAGCTACTGTTCACTATGTGGACGAGGGAGTGGATTCTGGTCCGATTATTCTTCAAAAAGCAGTTGAGGTGCTGGATAAAGATACCCCTGAGATACTTCAAAGACGTGTGATGGAGCAGGCAGAATGGGTAATTCTGCCTCAGGCGATTCAAATGATTGCAAACCAATAGGAGGCGGATATGAAGGTATTAATTATTGGAAGCGGCGGAAGAGAACATGCTATTGCCTGGAAAGTAGCGCAGAGTCCAAAGGTAGATAAAATTTACTGCGCTCCCGGAAACGCAGGTATTTCCCAGTATGCCGAGTGCGTAAATATAGGGGCAATGGAGTTTGAAAAACTGGCTGCGTTTGCTAAGGAAAAGGAAATTGATCTGACAGTAGTAGGCATGGATGACCCTTTAGTAGGCGGAGTTGTAGATATATTTGAAAGTCAGGGCCTGAAAGTGTTCGGCCCCAGAAAAAATGCGGCGATTCTGGAGGGATCCAAGGCTTTTTCTAAGGATTTGATGAAGAAGTATAATATTCCAACTGCTGCATATGAAAATTTCACCTCCCCTGAGGAGGCGCTGGCTTACCTGGAAACTGCAAAAATGCCGATTGTCCTTAAAGCTGACGGACTTGCCCTGGGAAAGGGAGTGCTGATCTGCAATACTTTAGAGGAAGCAAAAGAAGGGGTAAAAACCCTTATGCTGGATAAACAATTCGGCTCTGCAGGCGATGAAATTGTAATTGAAGAGTTTATGGTGGGAAGGGAAGTTTCCGTACTGTCATTTGTAGATGGAAACACTATCCGCATTATGACCTCCTCCCAGGACCACAAAAGAGCAAAGGATGGAGATCAAGGCCTGAATACAGGAGGAATGGGCACATTTTCTCCAAGTCCGTTTTATACAAAACAAGTAGATGAGTTCTGCAGAGAAAATATTTATCAAAGAACTGTAGACGCAATGAAGGCAGAGGGACGTCCTTTTAAGGGAATTATTTTCTTTGGGCTGATGCTTACAGAAGAAGGACCTAAGGTGCTGGAATATAACGCCAGATTTGGAGATCCTGAAACTCAGGTAGTGCTGCCTAGAATGAAAAATGATATTGTAGAAGTATTTGAGGCTTGTGTGGACGGGAAACTGGACCAGATACAGCTGGAATTTGACCACAATGCGGCAGTGTGCGTGGTGCTGGCTTCAGACGGATATCCGGAGCATTATGAGAAGGGATATCCTATTACTGGCTTTGAAAATTTTGAGAATAAGTCAGGATATTTTGTATTCCATGCAGGCACAAAGTTTGACGAAGCAGGCAGGATTGTGACAAACGGCGGACGAGTTCTGGGAGTAACTGCTTTAGGGGAGGACTTGAAAAAGGCCAGAGAAAACGCTTACAATGCTGTACAGTGGATTCACTTTGAAAATAAATATATGAGAAATGATATTGGAAAAGCCATTGACGAGGCTTAATAAAAGCGCCAAAACTGATTTCCGGAAATAGGAGATAGGTTTTGGCGCTTTTTTACTTGAAAAAGATTTAGATTCCCCTGACAATATGAACATAATCCTGTCTCTGATCAACAATAGCATACACTGTTACAAGCCTCTTGGCCTCGTTGATTTTATAAAATACAAGATTTTTTTCTAAAATAAGCACTTTAAATTTTTGTCTGCGTAAAACCATATATTTTGGGTCCATTCCCATATAGGGATGATCTGACAAAAGTGAAATCTGTCTTTCAATATCATCCAGCTTTTTTACAGCAGTTTCTGTTCCAAAGTTTTCTGCTATAGATAAAATAATTTTTCTGAGGCCTGCATCTGCTGTATCAGTTCTTATAATTTTGTACTGCCCCATGATTGTCCGCCTTTCAGAATATTTCGGATGTCATCAAATGTATCTTTCATTGGTGCAATTCTGCCATTGTCTATATCATCCTGTGCTTCAGCCAGAAGCTCTAACAGCTCAATACGAGATTTCATTCTCTGATATTCTCCATACCCTAAAGAAACTGTATCACCTCTACCTTTTACTGTTATAATGACCGCCTCATTATTCTCACGGCATTGCTTTGAAATCTCACTATAATGATTTCTCAAATCTGCTGATGGTCTAATGGTTTCCTGTAATGTTTGCATATTCTTCCTCCTGGCCCATAAATAATGTAGTCATATTATATCATGTAATGACTATGATGTACAGCTTGATTTTCTATAAAAAGATAGGGATTCAGTAGTAGAAACTCCTTTCTGTATGTGGTAGAATGAATTCATAAATTGTAACTGAATCAATTGTGCAAAAGGAGGGTACCAGATGTACAAGAGCAAAACATTTTCCTATACATATGAAGATTATGAGGACAATCATAAGTCTGCGGAAACTATGGTGGCAGATATTCTGGCAGATTCAGAGCTGGATTCTCTGGAGGAGATTATTATTGGGTCCTGGGGAGACTGCTGGGATGGAGGCGGAGCAGCCAGGATTATTGAAGATATTGTGGCAAATAGGGAAAGCTTCAGCCATATTAAAAGCTTATTTGTAGGCGATATGGATTACGAGGAATGCGAGGTTTCCTGGATTATTCAGGGAAATTATGAACCTCTTTACAGCGCTTTGCCTCAGTTGGAAAAGCTGACTATAAAGGGAAGTACAGATTTGGATTTGGGAAAAGTTTCCCATAAAAATTTAAAGTCTTTGGAAATTATCTGCGGAGGTCTTCCAAAATCTGTGCTGGAAAGTATTAAAAATGCAGATCTGCCCTCTCTGGAGCGTTTAGTGCTTTATTTAGGCGTGGAGAATTACGGTTTTGACGGGGATATTTCAGATGTGGAAGCCCTTCTTAGGGACTCAGATTTTCCTAAGCTTAAAATTCTGGGAATTGTAGACAGTGAAATTCAGGACCAGGTAGTGAAGGCTGTGCTGGAAAGCAAGTACATGCCGCAGCTGGAACAGGCGGAGTTTTCTATGGGAAGCCTGACAGATGAAGGCGGTCAGCTGCTTTGCGACAAAATTCCGGAGTTTCCAGGCATGAAAAGTTTAGATCTTCATTACCATTATCTTTCTGATGAAATGATGGAAAAGCTGAAAAAGCTTCCCCTGGAGGTTCATGTGGAGGACCAGAACCAGCCGGACGAATACGGCGGGGAGATTTACAGAGATCCTCTTTTGACAGAATAATGAAGATTGTATTAATTGGAACTTTGGGAAGCCGGAGAACAGAGTACTTTTTAAAGGCTGCGCAGGAGCTGGGAGTGAAAGTTTCATTTCTGGACTGGAGGCGGCTGCCGGCAGATAAAGAGCTGGAGGGAAGTATTATAAAACTAGATCCTATGCCTTTTAAGGACAGCGATATTATGGCGCTTGACCAGTTGATTTCTCAGTACAGAAGTCAGCTGGCCAGGCTTTCTTTGGTTACAGGAGTCAAATTTTTAAATGAGCCTGAAAGTATTTGGGCAGTGTTAAACAAGGCTTCCTGCAAGAAAAGGCTGGAGGAACATCATGTGGCGGCAACTAAAATGCTGTCAGAAAAAATCGGCAGCTTAAAAGAGCTTCAGGAAAAAATGGAAGATAGACGAATGACGGGAGTTTTTGTAAAGCCTGTTTTTGGATCTGGGGCAGCAGGGGTGGTGGCTTACCAAAGGAGAAAAGACAGAACAGGAGGGTTTTTGCAGCTGGCTTATACTTCCGCTTTTTTGGAAAATGGTTCTTTGACCAACACAAAGCAGTTAAGACGGCTGGAAGACAGGAAAGAAATTGAGGAGATTCTCCGCCAGGTAATTGCCGGCGGCGCTATGGCGGAGCAGTGGGCGCCGAAGGCAGTGTACCAAGGAATGAAGTATGATCTGCGGGCTGTATGGCAGTTTGGAGAAAGACAGTTTCTGGTGGCGCGCAGGTCCAAGGGGCCTATTACTAATCTGCAGCTGAATAACTGCGCGCTTAAAGTAAAAGAGCTGGGACTTTCAGAGGAAACCATGGAAAGCATCAGGCAGGTGTGCAGTCAGGCTATGAGACTTTACCCAGGGCTTTCTATGGCTGGAATTGATATACTTCTGGATAAGCAGGGCAGGAATCCTAAAGTGATTGAGATGAACGGACAGGGAGATTTAATTTATCAGGACATTTTTAATGAAAACAGAATTTATAAACAGCAGATAAAGTGGATGGCCGGTCAGAAAATGTAAGGCGGGGAGGATCATAAAATGGAACAAATACCAGAAGAAATATTTGCAGCCGGGAAAGAGAAGAGGAGAGAACAAAAAGTTTTTATGGATCAGGTGGTGGGAAAGCAGGATATATTATTTGTCTGTCTGGACACATTAAGATTTGACGCTGCTTTAGAAGAAGAACGGCTGGGGGGAACGCCAGTGCTGAACCAGTATGGGCCGTGGAAGAAGTGTCAGGCGGCGGGAAATTTTACATATCCGTCTCACCAGGCCATGTTTGCCGGATTTCTGCCCTGTGATTGGGATGCCAAATCTATGATGGACAGGGATATGCTGTTTTTTCCAAAAAATATTGGCATGGGCAGGCAGACGCCGCCAGGGGCGTTTGCTTTTGAGGGGCCAACCTTTATACAGGGGCTGGAAAAGGAAGGATATGAAACTTATTGTATTGGAGGCGTAGCGTTTTTTGATAAACGGTCTGATATTGGAAAGGTTCTTCCTTCCTACTTTATGCACAGCTACTGGAATCCATCTTTTGGCTGCGGGGTAAAAGACAGTGCGAAGAATCAAATTGATTTTGCCATAAAAAAGCTGGGGCAGGCGCCTGAAGAAAAACGGGTATTTATGTATATTAATATTGACGCCATACATTACCCGAATTATTTTTATGCTGAAGGGGAAAAGCATGACAGCTTAGTAAGCCATCGGGCGGCTCTCCGCTACGTGGACAAAGAATTAAAACGTTTATTTGAAGCTTTTGAGAGGCGAAGCTCTACATTTGTTATTTGCTGCTCTGACCACGGAAGCTGTTACGGGGAGGACGGAGTTGTTTTTCATGGAATCAACCACCCGGTAGTTAACACAGTGCCTTATAAACATTTTTTCTTGCCGGCCCGTCCACATAAGGACGGGAGTGTCAAGGAGGGTGCAAAGATAAATTATTACACCCAGTATATGTACAGCTATCCCCACAAGACGGCCTACAGGCCTCTGGAAAATGTGCGGTTTGAGGATTATTGCCACAGGCTAATGGGAAAGGATAACAGCCTTTATATTCACATCCCATTTTGTGAGACAAAATGCGGGTACTGTAATTTATTTTCTGTATCAGGGGTTTTAGAAGGCCTGGGGGATCAGTATTTGGACGCTGTAGAGCGGCAGGTTCAGGGTTATAAAGCTTCCAGATTTTCCTTTCAGGATTTTACTGTAGGAGGAGGCACGCCTTTGATTCTTACAGAAAGCCAGCTAGAGAGAATGTTTACAATTGGAGAAGAAGCAGGAGCTTATAAAAAGAATATGGAAAAGCCCTGGCAGGTAATTGTAGAAACCTCCCCTAACCAGACTTCGCCGGAAAAGCTGGCAGTGCTGAAGAAGTACGGGACCACCAGAGTCAGCATGGGAGTACAAAGCTTTTTTTCCAGTGAACTTCAGGCTTTAAACAGAAGACACAGTCCGGAGCAGGCCAGAAAGGCTGCAAAGTGGATCAGGGAAGCAGGATTTTCCTGTTTAAATTTAGATTTAATATATGGGATTCCAGGGCAGACAGAAAAAAGTTTTCTGGCCTCTATTGATGAGGCTTTATATTGGAGGCCGGAGGAAATATTTCTTTACCCCCTCTATATTAAGGAAGGAACATATTTGGCGGGGCAGAAGGTTAAACATCCTGAAAACACTATGGAATTGTACAAGCGGGGGAGAGCGTATTTAAGGGAAAAAGGATATGTGCCCTGCTCTATGCGGCGTTTTGTCCGAGGCGATTACATGAAGGAGGAGATTTTGTCCTCCTGTGGCTTTGGAAATACTTTATCTTTAGGCTGCGGAGGAAGAAGCTATTTAGGAAATCTTCACTTCTGCACTCCCTACGGCGTGTCAGCCAGAGGGTGCAGAAATATTTTAGAAAGATTTATAAAGGAACAGGATTACGGGGCTATTACAAACGGCATCTTTCTGTCTCCCCAGGAGGAAAAGCGCCGCTTTGTAATTAAGAATCTGCTGTTTTTCCGGGGAATTTGTTTAGAAGAATATTATGGTCTTTACAAGAAAACTCCGGAGGAGGATTTTGAAATCCTAAACAGCTGGGTCAAGGCAGGGTATGTAAAAAGGTCCGGCGGATACTTAGGATTAACAGAAGAAGGCTTTTGCTTGTCAGATTATTTAGGGCCTATGCTTCAGTCTGAAGATGTGACGGCAAAAATGGCGGCCTGGAAGGAGACGGATTTATGAAGACTCAGGGGCTTCAGGTTTATTATCGGGGATATTTAAAATCCTGTAATTACGCCTGCAGCTATTGTCCCTTTTCTAAGAAAAAAATGTCTGAAAGACAGCTGATGAAAGACAGGGAAGCTTTATTTCGATTTATAGATAGAATAGGGAAGCTGGAGGAGACAAAGGGAGAAAGATTTGCAGTGCAGATTGTTCCCTATGGGGAGGCATTGATCCATGACTTTTACTGGGAGGCTATGGCAAAATTAAGCTGTTTGTCTTGCTGCGACGCAGTGGGATGTCAGACAAATTTAAGCTTTCCCGTAGAGAAAATGATATCTAAATTTAGTGAAAACCAGGGAAATGTGGAAAAACTAAGGCTTTGGTGCACCTATCACCCTGCTATGACAGGGAAGGAAGACTTTCTAAAGCAAAGTCAAAGCTTGAGAGACAGAGGGGTTAAGCACTGTATAGGCGCTGTGGGAAATCCTGAAAATATTCAGGATATTAAGGCTTTGAGAAGAGAACTGCCGCCGGAGATTTACTTTTGGATTAACAGAATGGCCGGTTTAAAAAGACAGTATACCAGCCAGGAAAAAAAGGCCCTGGAGGAAATAGACCCATTTTTCCATTCAGAGCTTTCCTATCCTGCTGCAGCATGTGAGAACTGTAAAAATTCTTGGTTTGTGGAGGCAGACGGCAAGGTAACGCCCTGTAATCTAAGTAAAAACAGCTTAGGGAATCTTTACGATAATGAATTTGGAAGCAGCTGTAAAAACCCTGGCAGTATGTCAGGCGCCTGCAAATGTTTTTTGGCCTACTGCAATCGCTTGGACAGGGAGGAAAATATGTGGTTTTATCCATACCCTGCCTTCCGGATTTTAAATTATCCTGCAGCAATATGCTTAGATACAGATCAGACGATTGTGGGGAATGGGGGAGAAGGAGGTTTCATAGGAAATGGCTAAAATTATTGAAATAACAGATTTTGCAGCTCCGGAATTAGATGTGTACGCCAGGCTTTCAGAAAGCCAGCTGTTTCACTGCTATGAACCGGACAACGGAATATTTATTGCAGAAAGTCCAAAAGTGATTGAAAGAGCTTTGGACGGGGGATATCAGCCCATTTCCCTGCTGTTAGAGAAAAAGCATGTGGAGGGGGAGGCCTCTGATTTAATCAGAAGATGCAGGGATATTCCTGTGTATACAGGCGAATTTAATATTTTAACACAGCTGACTGGCTTTAAGCTTACAAGAGGAGCCCTGTGCGCCATGAGAAGGCGCAGCTTGCCCGGGATTGGCAGTATATGTGATGGGGCCGTCCGGATTGCAGTGTTGGAAAATGTTATGAATCCTACGAATGTAGGTTCTATTTTCAGGGCCGCGGCGGCATTAGGTATAGACGGAGTGATTTTAACGCCTGGCTGCAGCGATCCTTTATACCGGCGGGCATCCAGAGTCAGCATGGGAACGGTTTTTCAGATTCCATGGACGTTTTTTAATAAAAAAGATGAAGAATGGCCTAACTCGGCCATGGAAATTTTAAAGAAATCAGGTTTTAAAACAGCTGCTATGGCTTTGACGAATAATTCAGTAAGTATAGACCATCCGGCGTTAAAAATGGAAGAAAAGCTGGCTATTGTTCTGGGAACAGAGGGGGACGGGCTGGCCTCTGAAACTATTGCATCCTGCGATTATACAGTGAAAATACCAATGGCGGAAAATGTAGATTCCCTGAATGTATCAGGGGCTGCCTCTATTGCTTTTTGGGAATTAAGAAGGGAAAGGAACCTTCCGAAAAATATTTTATAAATTGTTTAATATAAATGTCCTGTAAATTTTTATGATAAGCAATTCCGTATTCTATAGCCGTCTGTTTTTCTGCAAACGGCAGTATAACAATATCTTCTATATAAGATGGTATATAAATTTCAGGCAAAATGGCCACGCCATAATTACATTTTGCAAAAAGAATGGCGGACTGATCATTTTCACATAAAATCTGCAAATGCTTTTGACCGTGAAGAGTAATAAATTCCTGCAGCTTATTTCCGTACTGAAAAGGAATGCACCGGGGATGCATGGTAATCAAGGTTATATTGAATAAATCTTTATAACTAATTTGGTTTTTCTCCGCCAACGGGGATTTGGGGGATACAATGGCAAAGCTGGAAATATTTACTGCCTTTTTAAAAATATAATTATGAGCTTCAGCTACCATTTCCCTTGTGCCGATTAAAACATCCAGATGATTATTGTCAAACAAGGACTTTAGTGCAAAATAGTCCTGGACAATAATTTGAGGATAAACTGCAGGAAATTCTTCCCTTATCCTTGTTAAGGCATTTTCTAAGAAATCTAGTTCAGATTGGCTGGAGCAGCCAATTCTTAAAACGGCAAGCTTTTGGCTTGCCAATTTTTTTATCTTTTTTTCCGCCAAAGCTATTTTTTCCAGTATGCTTTTGGCTTCGCTGTAAAACAATTTTCCCGTTTCAGTTAATTTTACCATTTTAGGTGTTCTGATAAATAAGGTGGTATTTAATTCTTCCTCCAGATTTTTAATATGATGGGTGACAGCAGGAGTGGAAATATATAATTCTTCTGCAGCCTTTGTAAAATTCAGCTTATCTGCCACGTGCAGAAAGCATTCTAATTGTTGGGTATTCATATATAAATTCTCCTTATGTTCTCTACAGTCGTAGTAAGTATAGCCGGTTTGCAGAAGAAGTTCAACATTAACTTTTATTTAACGCTGTTAATTTATATTAAATTCCCATTTTCACGTTATGGTGGTAAAATTCCCATTGTTAGAAAACCATATGACTAACGGAAAGGAAAGTAGAAAATGATTAGAAAATTAGCCCTTTCTATTAGGGAATACAAAAAAGCATCTATTTTAACGCCTGTTTTTGTTTTATTTGAGGTGCTGTTGGAAATTTTCATACCTATGATTATGGCTATTATGATTGACAAAGGAATTTCACAGGGAAATTCCCAGGTTTTAGGAAAATGGGGAGCGATTTTAATTGTATGTGTAATTCTGGGTATGGTATGCGGCGTGCTGTCGGGAGGTTTTTGCGCGGTGGCCTCAGCTGGATTTGCACAAAATTTAAGGCAGGATATGTACTACAAAATTCAGGGATATTCCTTTGCCAATATTGACAAATTTTCCACCTCAAGTATTGTAACCAGATTGACAACAGATGTTACCAACGTGCAAAATGCATACATGATGATAATTCGCGTGGCTGTGCGGGCCCCAATTATGCTTGTATTTTCACTGATTGCTTCATTTATGATAAGCAGAAGCCTATCTCTTGTATTTCTTGCAGCAATCCCTATTCTGGGAGCTGGCCTTTATCTGATTGTCAGCCGTTCACATCCTTATTTTGAGAAAGTATTTCACATTTATGATGAATTAAATGGCGTGGTACAAGAAAATCTTACTGGAATTCGTGTAGTAAAATCTTTTGTCCGTGAAGATTTTGAAGTTAAGAAATTCAGGGGAGTATCTAAAAGAATTTTTCACACCTTTACTACAGCGGAGGGAATTGTAGCTTACAACATGCCTCTTATGCAGTTTGCAGTTTACGGCTGCCTTTTATTTTTCTGCTGGTTTGGAGCAAAGGCTATTGTGCTGACCCACGAGACAGCAATGACCACAGGAGAGCTGTCCAGCTTAATTGCATATGCAATGAATATTCTCAACTGCCTGATGATGCTGTCTCAGGTATTTGTAATGATAAACATGGCAAGAGCTTCCGCAGAGCGAATTATAGAGATTTTAGATGAGGAAAGCTCCTTAAAAAGCGGGGAGGCCCCTGTATACGAAATGCAGAATGGAGAAGTTATTTTTGATCAGGTTGGATTCAGCTATTTTGATGAGAAACAGAAGGAGTGTTTATCCCACATATCTTTGCACATTCCCTCCGGCTCCACCCTTGGCATTATCGGCAGTACAGGAAGCGGAAAAAGTTCTCTGGTGCAGCTGATTCCACGACTGTATGACGTTACAGAGGGAAAGGTGATAGTTGGCGGAAAGAACGTAAAGGATTATGATTTATTTACTCTTAGAAATAACGTGGCAATGGTACTGCAGAAAAACGAGCTGTTTTCCGGAACTATTAAAGAGAATCTGCGGTGGGGAAATGAAAATGCCACGGAGAAAGAGATTGTTCATGCCTGTAAACTGGCTCAGGCAGATCCTTTTATCAGAACCTTCCCGGATCAATATGATACTTATATTGAACAGGGGGGCACAAATGTATCCGGAGGCCAGAAACAGCGTCTTTGTATTGCCAGAGCGCTGCTGAAAAAGCCTAAGATTTTAATTTTAGATGATTCTACAAGCGCGGTGGATACAAAAACAGATGCAATGATACGAAAAGCCTTTCGGGAAGAAATTCCTGAGACTACGAAAATCATTATTGCTCAAAGAATTTCCTCAGTGCAGGATGCAGATCATATTCTGGTGTTGGATAAGGGGGAAATTAACGGCTACGGAACCCATGAGGAGCTATTGGAAAGCAATGAAATTTATAAAGAGATTTATCAGTCTCAGACGAAAGGAGAGGAGAAGTAATGGAGAAAAAGAAAACGAATATGGGCAAGGTCTGCAGCCGCCTGCTGTCCTATATTATTCTGAAGCATAAATTAATTTTCAGTATAGTTGTGGTTTGTATTCTGGTCAGCTCCTGTACAGTTGTTGCCAGCTCTCTTTTCCTGGAGGTTTTAATAGACAACTATATTACGCCATTTTTATTAGAAGAAACACCTGTTTTTACAGGTCTTTTGCACACCATTATTTTTATGGGCTGTATTTATATTGTTGGTGTTTTGTCCACCTTTGCCTACAACCGGCTTATGGTAAAAATATCTCAGGGAACATTAAAAGAGATCAGGGATGATATGTTTGCATGTATGCAGAAGCTTCCTATCGGATATTTTGACACTCATACTCACGGGGACATTATGAGCCATTATACAAATGATACAGATACTTTAAGGCAATTTATTTCCCAGGCCCTTCCCCAGTTTATTTCAGCAGTTGTCACCATTATAGCTATATTGGTTTCTATGATTGCCAGCAATGTGCCTCTTACTGTCGTAGTAATTATATTTACACTTTTAATGGCCCTGACTACAAAGAAAATCGGAGGCGCCAGCGCAAAGTATTTTATTAAACAGCAGGAAACCTTGGGAGCAGTTACAGGATATATTGAAGAAATGATAAACGGCCAGAAGGTAATTAAGGTATTCTGCCATGAAGAGAAGGCCAAACAGGGCTTTGATGTAAACAACAGTAAATTATGTGAAGCTTCCACATTGGCCAATAAATACGGAAATATTTTGATGCCTTCTATTATGCAGTTAGGTAATCTACAGTATGTATTAATTGCTTTAATAGGCGGATATATGGCCATAAAAGGATTTGGGGCAGTTACTGTAGGTATGATTATTGCGTTTTTAAATCTTTCAAAAACATTTTGTATGCCTGTATCTCAGATTGCGCAGCAAATCAGTTTAATGGCCATGGCTTTGGCAGGAGCAGAGAGAATTTTTGAATTAATTGATGAAGAACCAGAGGAGGATAAGGGGTACGTTACTTTAGTCCGGGTGAAATATGAGAATAATATTGCTGTGGAAACAAAGGAAAAAACTGGCGTTTGGGCATGGAAGCATCCTCATGGAGACGGAACCCTTACTTACACTCCATTAAAGGGAGAAATTGAATTTTGCGATGTGGATTTTGGATATACAAAGGAAAAGCTGGTGCTGCATCACATTGTGCTGAATGCCACCTCAGGGCAGAAGATTGCATTTGTAGGGGCGACAGGAGCCGGAAAAACAACAATTACAAATCTGATTAACCGTTTTTATGATTTAGCTGACGGAAAGATCCGCTATGACGGCATTAATATTAATAAAATTAAAAAGCCGGATTTAAGACATTCTCTTGGAATTGTACTGCAGGATGTAAACTTATTTACAGGAACAATTATGGAAAATATTCGATATGGAAATTTAGAGGCCACAGACGAGGAATGTATAGCGGCTGCCAAGCTGTCAAATGCAGACCAGTTTATCCGCTATTTGCCGGAAGGATATAACACTATGCTGACTCAAAACGGCGCCAGTCTTTCCCAGGGTCAGCGGCAGTTAATTTCTATTGCCAGGGCAGCTGTTGCAGATCCGCCTGTTATGATTTTAGACGAGGCCACCTCCTCCATTGATACCAGAACAGAGGGCCTTGTTCAGCAGGGAATGGATAATCTGATGAAGGGCAGAACTACCTTTGTCATTGCTCACAGATTATCTACAGTGAGAAACTCAGACGCTATTATGGTGCTGGATTCAGGAAATATTATTGAAAAAGGCACCCACGATCAGCTGATTAAAAAGCAGGGGGTTTATTATAGCTTATATACAGGCGCCTTTGAGTTGGAGTAATAGATATTTGTTGCACAATAAAATACTTTCTAGTATGATATAAAAAATAGTAACACTCGTGAAAGACAACTACTGCTGAGGTAATTTTATATGAAAACTAGAAAAGAGATTTTAGATTATGGAATGACATTTCCAGATGTTTATATTGACACTCCTTTCCATGATACGAATTGGGTTCTTCTTCGTTACAGGAAAAATAAAAAAGCGTTTGCGTGGACTTATGAAAAACTGGGAAATATTTGGGTGAATGTGAAGGTGGCGCCGGAGTGGAGAGATTTCTGGAGAAGGGCGTATGATTCTGTTGTGCCAGGCTACCACCAAAATAAAGAGCATTGGAATTCTATTATATTAGACGGAACTGTGCCTGATAAGGAAATTAAGCGGATGATTGCAGAAAGCTATGACTTAATTTCTAAAGCTGACAGGAAAGGTGTATAATAATGTTGCGCTGCAATAATGTTGCAAAATAAAACATTTTAAGTAAGGC
The DNA here is from genome assembly GCF_900240245.1 of Lachnoclostridium edouardi. Taxonomy (GTDB): domain Bacteria; phylum Bacillota; class Clostridia; order Lachnospirales; family Lachnospiraceae; genus Lachnoclostridium_A; species Lachnoclostridium_A edouardi. The sequence continues at coordinate 504,086 of NZ_OESQ01000001.1, read as the reverse complement.
TTTCGCTTCATAACCGAAATAAGTTTTTCCTATACTGAATAAATCAAAACATAATTTCCACGTATTTCATGGAAAAGCTTAGGGAAATAGCCTTTTGATTTAAATAAAAATAAAAAAATAGAAGTAAATCCATACTTGGCACACTTTTTGCTTTTATATTTAGCAGATAACAAAAAACCACAGAAAAGGAGAGCAGATTATGGATTATACAAGTTTATTTAAAGGTGCAGAAGGAAAAAAATCCAGAGTAGGTATTATTGGAGCAACAAGAGGATATGGCTACACATTGCTGGCACAGATTCCAAAAGTAGAATTAATGGAGCTGCGTTTAATCTCTTCCAGACATACAGATGAGTGTATGGAAGTACTTACAGGGCTGGGATATAAAGAAGAAAATATTGTTGTGTGCACAGATAAAGACCAGGTAAAGAATGCGCCTAAGGACGCAGTTTTAATTGTTACAGATTACCGTCTTGTTCCGGAATGCGATATTACTGCATTAGTAGAGTGTACAGGAAATACAGCAGTCAGCTCTGAGGTTTCAGTGGAAGCTTTGAAAAAGGGAATTAATGTATACATGGTTTCTAAAGAGACAGACAGCGTATGCGGAACAATGTTAAACCAGATTGCAGCTGAGAACAATGCTGTTTATTCACTTGTAAACGGCGATCAGCCTAGAAACCTGTTAGACCTTTACTCCTGGGGAAGGGTATTAGGATTGGAAATTGTAGCTGCAGGCAAAGCCAGCGAATATGATTTTGTGTGGGACCCAGATACAAATGAATTTACTTATATGGAGGGCACAGAAAAGCCTCACGAGAATATTCCAGGCATGAAGGAATTCTGGCATTATAAGGACAGAGAAACATTAGATGAGCGCCGTAAGCTGGTAGAAAAATATATGGCAGTTATTTCTGCAGATTTATGTGAAATGAATCTGGTTTCCAATGTAACAGGACTTGTGCCTTCAGCGCCTCGTTTAAATTATCCAGTTGCAAAGATCAGCGAGCTGGCAGATATTTTCATTCCAGAGGAAGACGGCGGAATTTTAAAGAAAACAGGAGTAGTGGACGTATTCTGCAATCTTCGTTCCCCAGATGAGGCCAGCTTTGCAGGCGGAGAGTTTATTATTATTAAATGCGAAAATGAAACTGTGTGGGAGCTGCTGATCAGCAAGGGCCATGTAGTAAGCCGCAACGGCAAATATGCTTGTATTTATCTGCCATATCACTACATGGGTCTGGAGACTCCAATCTCTATTTTATTAGGTGATTTAGTGGGAATCGGAACTCACCCAGAATGCCGTCAGGTATCTGTAATGGCAGGCGTGGCTCAGGAAGATCTTCCAAAGGGAACAGTATTAAAGGTTCACGGCCATCACCACTCTATTGACGGTTTAGTGCCAGAGCTTTGGGAGAAAAAGGACGCCGAAGAGGTGGCTCCATTCTATCTTCTTAACGGAACCACATTATTGAAAGACGTAAAGAAAGGTCAGCCAATTACAAAGGATGTAGTAGATCTGACTGGAAGCAGACCAAATGAACTGTATGAGCAGGGATTAAAACTGTAAAATTAGGAATCGCCAGTTCCGGCAAATGCCGGTTCTGGTGATTCCTTGTTTCAATATTTGCTATATTCACATGCTTTTAATTTCTGGAACATTTTTCCGCGTCAATAGCTAAAGTTGCCATAAGGGCGTACAGCCCATTTTTCTCATCGCCTACGTCGATTACATAGGTGTCTGTAAAATTCCATAAATCTTTGCTGATTGTTGCAACTACTTTTTGGGAAAGGTCTATAATTTTATAGTCCCATCCCATAACATTTCCTGATATTTCCCAACCGTTATAATTAATATGAAAGGAAGGTTTGAACAATTTAAATTGCTTCTGAATCACGCCAATACAGTTTCCCCTCACATACAGCTCAAATCTAGGAAGAAAGGTAAAAGCCGCCTGCTTTACAGTTGCAATATGAATTCCGTTTTTGTCTAAAATGTGAAGCTTGTGTCCCCAGCTGATTTTTCCTTCTACAATATAAATCACATTTCCTTTTTCATCATAAATATCATAACTGTCAAACCAGGAAAAAAGCCGCTGCTTAAATAACATTTTCATCTGATTTCCTCCTTTAAGATAATCCTATCATAAAGGAGAAAAGTCAGTGTTACATTTTCCTTAATTATATATGGCAATTTTTATTTTTTCATTCTAACAAACCATTTTACAATCTCTACCTGCACAATGGACAGAAGAGATAAGGCGATGACAATTGCCCATTGAGAGACGGTTAAATATGTCAGCTTGAAGGCGTACTGTAAAGCCGGTACAAACAGGATACAGCACATCAGCAGGAGAGAGGCTATAAAGGAAAGTACTAACCAAGGGTTAATGCCTTCTGCTCGCACCCATATAGGTTCAGTGTTAGAACGCTGGTTAAATGCTCTTAACATCTGGGATAAAGCAAGTACAGAAAAGGCCATAGTCTGCCCGGCCTTATGATCGCCAAAGGACGCGCCTATCCAGTAGGCGGCTGTTGTCATGGTCGCCACGAAAAGTCCCTGAGTAATCACACGGCGCACTAAATCCTTTTCAAATAAAGTGCCGGTTTTTACAGGCTGATGCTTCATAATGTTTTTGCTGGCCGGGTCTACGCCTAAGGCCAGGGCCGGAAGAGTGGCAGTTGCCAGGTTCACCCACAAAATATGGGCGGCCAGTAAAGGCGGTTCCCAGTTAAAGAGAGTGGCTACAAATAATGTAGTAATTTCCGCAATATTTCCCACTAAAAGGAACTGAATTACTTTCTGAATATTTCTGTATACTCGCCGTCCTTCTTTAATGGCATAAGCAATAGTAGTAAAGCTGTCGTCCAGAAGGATCATGTCAGCTGCATCCTTTGCAACATCAGTTCCCGTAACGCCCATGGCAACGCCGATATCCGCAGCTTTTAAAGCTGGGGAGTCATTCACTCCGTCGCCTGTCATGGCAGCTACTTCTCCAGTACGTTTTAAGGACTGAATAATACGCAGCTTATCTGCAGGTGATACTCTTGCAAATACTGTGGTAGTTTTTACTGCCAGATCTAACTCCTCATCTGTCATCTGTTCCAGTTCCTCACCTGAGATTACAGTATCCTGGGAAGAAAAGATTTTAAGCTCCCTGGCAATGGCCACGGCAGTTACCTTATGGTCCCCTGTAATCATAACAGTGCGGATACCTGCCTGCTTACATAAGCTGACAGACTGGGCAACTTCTTTTCTTGGCGGGTCGATCATACCTGTTACGCCGGTAAATGTTAAATCAAATTCTATGTCCTCATCATCGTCCTCTGGAACGGCAGATAAGGTTTTAACAGCAAAGCCCAGCACGCGCAGCGCCTGCTCTGACATAGAAAGGCAAAGATTTAAAATGTTAGTTTTATCTTGTTCTGTAATAGGACGCACGCCCTTGGAAGTTAATATATGGGTACATAACGGCAGCATCTCATCTACAGCCCCCTTAGTGAAGGCAGTAATTTTGCCGTTAATTTCATGGACCGTAGTCATACGTTTCCTGTCAGAGTCAAAAGGCTGCTCAAAAAGACGAGGATACTGGTGTTCCAAAGATTCGTGGTCAATTCCAAAGGCCTGAGCCATGTAAATTAAAGCTCCCTCTGTAGGGTCGCCGATAATAGACCCCGGTTTATCCGGGTCAATGCTGGCATCATTACAAAGGGGGCACCGTACACCAGCTCTTTATATACCTTTGGATGAGTGGATGACGCCTGTTCAATAGCAGTAGGAACTCCGGCCTCAAAGTCTCCGTTTACTGCAATACAGGTTCCTGTCATTTTGTTTAAAGTAAGGGTTCCTGTTTTATCACTGCAAATTACAGTGGCGCTTCCTAAGGTTTCCACAGCAGGAAGGTTGCGGATCAAAGCATTTTTCTTAGCCATACGCTGTACGCCTAAAGCCATAACAATAGTAGCAGTTGCAGGCAGGCCTTCAGGAATAATGGAGATAGCTAAGGAGATGGCCACTAAAAACTGAGGAACTAAAGGACGATGGTAAATAGCTCCGATTGTGAAAATCAGAATACACACAATAATACCGACAATAGTAAGAGTTTTTCCCACTGCGTTTAGTTTGCGTTTTAGTGGAGTGTCGAAATCATCCTGACTATCCAGCATATCTGCAATATGCCCCACCTCTGTATTCATACCTGTGGCAACTACTACGCCGGATGCCCGGCCGTAGGTGACAATAGAAGAGGTGTAGACCATATTGGCCTTGTCTCCTAAAGGACAGTTTTCAGGCAGCAGCTCCTCTGCCTCTTTTTCAGAAGGCACAGATTCTCCTGTAAGCGAGGCCTCCTGTACCTTTAAATTGGCAGATTCTATGAGCCTGATATCTGCAGGCACCATATCGCCGTCGCCTAAAAATACAATATCTCCTACAACCAGCTGACTGGCGGGGACAATACTTTCCTCCCCCTGCCGCAGGGCCCGGGCCGTAGGGGCGCTCATATTTCTTAAAGCCTCCAGAGAGGACTGAGCTTTTTTCTCCTGTACAATTCCAATAACAGCGTTAATAACTACAATGGTAGAAATTACAACTGCCTCTGTCCATTCTTTTAGAACAGTGGAAAATAAGGCGGCTCCTATAAGAATCAGCACCATAGGGTCCAGAATTTGCGCTTTCAGCATCTGAAAAATTGTTTTCGGCGGTTTTTGGCGCAGCTGATTGCTTCCATTTGCTTTTAATTTTTTGACAGCCTCGGCATCGCTTAATCCCTCCTCTGAGGTATGTAGTAACTGAAAAACCTCCTGAAGGTCTTTTGAGTGCCAAGGCACCTGACTGTGATTATCCATAAGGGATATACCACTCCTTTCTTAAATTAATTTTTTTTTATTGTTATGAGCACTTAGCGCCTGTGTTTTAGGCACTTACGTGGGATACATAAAAAACAATACAAAAAGACATAGCCCGCCCCTGTATAAAAGGACGAAGTTATGTCTTTGATATAATAAATTTGTATATAAATAAACAGTTTAAATTCGCTGGATCAGCATCGCTACTGTCAGAGTCGTCCATAATAAATAGTATTTCCTTTCTGAAAAATATTTATGCCTTATTATAAAAGAGGTTTTTTATAATGTCAACGGATGGGTTTAAACCTTCACAGCTTCTTTACATTGGGGACGAGAAAAAAATTAACGCAAAATGTAAATTATAAGGTATAATGGTTATGGAAAACAAAAAATAGTTTTTATGAAACGAGTGAAAAAAATATAGAAAATAAGATGAAAAAGGAGAGGCACTTATGGGATTGATTAAAGCTGGACTTGGGGCGGTAAAAGGGACCTTGGCGGATCAGTGGAAGGAGTTTTTCTATTGTGAGGCCATTGATAAAGATGTGATTTTAGTTAGAGGACAAAAGCAGGTATCCAGGCTTTTGTCCAACACCAAGGGAAATGACAACATTATCTCCGACGGCAGCTGAGGAAAATTTTAAAAAAGTTATTTTTTTCACAAAATATTTGATTTTTTTAAAAGAAATTACTATAATCTGTACTGTAGAAACTTAAATTGGGGAAATCTGTTTATAAATTAGAATCTATAGGAGGACAAAAATGAGAGGAGTAGAAACACGAATCCAGGAAATACGCCATCGGATTTTCTGTGAGGTGGCCCGTATGGCTTATCACACAGAGTGGCCTGTGGATAAAAGGATTGAAGAGCTTCCATATAAAATTATTCCAGGGGAAATCGGGAATTTCCGCAACGACGTATTTTTAGAAAGGGCGATTGTAGGAGAAAGACTTCGTCTTGCCATGGGTCTTCCCTGCAGGACTGCCGCAGAGCACGCCCCTCTTTCCGATAATATTGAATCTGCAGACAAGCCGGAAACTTATTATACGCCGCCTTTAATTAATCTTATTAAATTCGCATGTAATGGCTGCCACGAAAAGAGGGTTTTTGTCACTGACGGATGTCAGGGATGTTTGGCTCACCCCTGTGTGGAAGTGTGCCCCAAAAATGCAGTTACTTTAGACAGAACCAGCGGCCGTTCCTACATTGATCCTGAAAAGTGCATTAAATGCGGAAAATGTGCGGAAGTATGTTCTTATAATGCAATTATTATTCAGGAGCGTCCATGTGCGGCAGCCTGCGGTATGGACGCCATCAGGTCAGATGAAAACGGCTTGGCAGATATTGATTACGACAAATGTGTTTCCTGCGGACAGTGCCTGGTAAATTGTCCTTTTGGCGCTATTTCTGATAAGTCTCAAATATTCCAGGTAATCCGCTCTATCCAGTCCGGGGAAAAGGTATACGCTGCCGTGGCTCCGGCCTTTGTAGGACAGTTTGGACCAAAGGTAACTCCGGGAAAACTGAGAGCAGCTATGAAAGCCCTTGGATTTGCCGATGTTTTCGAGGTGGCAGTAGGAGCCGACCTGTGCGCTACTCAGGAGGCCATTGATTTTGTTCAGGAGGTTCCTGAAAAAATTCCATTTATGGCTACATCATGTTGTCCCGCCTGGTCAGTAATGGCTAAAAAGCTGTTCCCGGACTTTAAAGAATGTATTTCCATGGCATTAACCCCTATGACCCTAACTGCAAGATTGATTAAATGTTACCATGAAACGGCAAAGGTTGTGTTTATAGGACCGTGTGCAGCTAAAAAGCTGGAGGCTATGAGAACTTCTATTAGAAGCGAAGTAGATTTTGTTCTTACCTTTGAGGAAATGGCAGGTATTTTTGACGCCAAGCATATTGATATAGAAAATATTGAAGAGGACCCGGACGGCGTCAACGACGCTTCTACAGACGGACGAAATTTTGCAGTGGCCGGCGGAGTTGCAAAGGCTGTGACAGATGTAATTAACAAGCGTTTCCCTGACAGAGAGATTAAGGTGGCCAACGCAGAAGGTCTGAAAGAATGCCGCAAGCTTTTAACAATGGCTAAAGCGGGAAAATACAATGGCTATCTGCTGGAAGGTATGGCCTGTCCCGGCGGATGTGTAGCCGGCGCAGGTACTATGCAGCCGATAAAGAAGTCCCAGGCAGCTGTAAATCTTTACGCCTCTAAGGCAAAACATAAAACATCTAATGAAACAGAGCATGTAAAAGAACTAAATAAACTGGTAGATTAAGTAAAAAAAGAGTGTGAAGAGCTGAAAACATTTTAGGTGTTTTTCAGCTCTCCACACTTTTTACATTTTATTTCTTTATATTAAAAGCCTGAAATCCAGGATAATGAGCGCTGCATCCTAATTCCTCCTCAATGCGGAGAAGACGGTTGTATTTTGATACCCGCTCGCTTCTGCTGGGAGCTCCTGTTTTAATCTGGCATGTATTTAAGGCTACAGCCAGGTCGGCAATAGTAGTGTCCTCTGTTTCTCCTGACCTGTGGGAGGAGATAGCGGTATACCCTGCCTTGTGGGCCATTTTAATCGCCTCCAAAGTTTCTGATACAGAGCCGATTTGATTAAGCTTTATTAATATGGAATTGCCGCAGCCAAGAGAAATTCCTTTTTCTAAACGCTTTGTGTTGGTGACAAATAAATCGTCCCCTACCAGCTGTACCTTATCTCCCAGCTCTTTTGTCATAAGCTGCCATCCGTCCCAGTCTTCCTCGTCTAAGCCGTCTTCAATAGAGTAAATTGGATATTTTTCACAAAGTTCCTTCCAATGCTGTACCAGCTGAGCGGAGGTATAATGCTTTTTGCATTTTGGCAGAATGTATTCTCCCTTTTTCTCCCCTTTCCACTCGCTAGATGCAGCGTCTATAGCCAGAACAAAGTCCTTTCCAGGCTCATAGCCGGCTGCTTTAATTGCCTCTAAAATATATTCAATAGCTTCTGCGTCGCTTTGCAGATCCGGGGCAAATCCGCCCTCGTCCCCTACAGAAGTAGCCAGGCCCTTAGATTTTAAAATAGATTGAAGGGCATGAAAAACTTCAGCGCACCAGCGGAGACCTTCTTTAAACGACGGAGCGCCTGCCGGCATAATCATAAATTCCTGCACGTCTACAGTGTTGGCTGCGTGAGCTCCTCCGTTTAAAATATTCATCATAGGCACCGGCAGCTTGCTGCCGGAAACGCCGCCTAAAAAGCGGTAAAGAGGAATGCCTAAGGAAGCGGCTGCAGCTCTTGCACACGCAATAGAAACAGCCAGTATAGCGTTGGCGCCTAAATGAGACTTATCTGCTGTATTGTCCGCCTTTATCATGGCCTGATCTACTGCATATATATCAGAAGCGTCCATTCCCTGAAGAGTTTCACATATAATTGTATTAATATGTTCTACGGCCTTCTGAACGCCTTTCCCCTGAAAACGGGAGGAATCATTGTCCCTTAACTCCAAAGCTTCAAATTCTCCTGTGGAGGCTCCGCTGGGGGCGGCTCCCAGGGCAGTTGTGCCGTCTGATAAAAACACCTGAGCTTCCACAGTAGGATTGCCTCTGGAGTCAATAATTTCCCTTCCAATAATTTTTTCAATCAATAAGTTTTTGTTCATTATAATAAGCCTCCTTATAAAATTTGAAGTTAGTTGAAACTAACTAAAAATATAGCAACTTTGACGGCGCATGTCAACTGCTGATTCATAAAATAAAAGGTATTGATTAAATTTCTTATTTATGGGCAAAAATGGAAATAGGAACGAGTGAAATAATAATTATGAGAAAGGAAGTAGAAAAATGATAGAAGTACCTATTAATTTTCGTCAGGCTTATGATATTGTAAATTTTGTGGAGAAAATCAATGAGTTTTCCTGTAATGCCGATTTAGTAAGCGGCAACAGAATGGTGGACGCCAAATCTTTAATGGGGGCTTTAGCTATTAGCCAGGCTCAGCATTTAAGATTAGTGCTCCATGAAAATTCCCAAAATGAGGCCAATGAAATTCTCTCCAGAATTAACGAATATACATTTAAATAGTTGCGCCCGCAATTATATTATGGTATGATATACCGCAGACCAGAAAATACTGTGGATTGTTGCAGCCTCAGTATTTTCTGTCTAGCTCATACTCTGACGTTTAGAAAGGTCAAAAAAATGAAACAGACATTTCACTGGCTGGCAGTTCTGGGACGATTAGGCAATTTATATGCGGACCACAAAATGAAACCTTTGGGAATCAACAGCAGCCATCCCCCAATTCTGGTTCACATCTGCAGACAGCCTGGAATCACCCAGGACAAACTGAAAACCATGATCTACATTCACCCCAGCAATATTACAAGAGCCTTAGATAATCTGGAAAAGGAAGGATATATCAGAAAGGAAGTTTTGGAGGCCGACAGACGCACAAGCCGTATTTATCCCACGAAAAAGGCTGAAGAAGCGTACAAAAGCATCAGAAAGATTGAGGGCGACTGGGAGAAACTGGTGACAGAAGATATGTCGGAGGAAGAGAAGGAGATATTTGCGGCACTGCTGAAAAAAGCCGGAGTTGCGGCGGCAAAATATTTCTATGGATTTTAGATACAAAATACTTCTTTAAGAGGAAAGGAGAATACACGATGATAAGAAAACTTGCCGGCTGTGTAGGAGAATATAAAAAGCAATCTATTATGGCTCCAGTGTTAGTATCTTTGGAAGTTGTAATGGAGTGTATTATTCCCTTTATTATTGCGCAGCTAGTAAATCAGATTAAGGCAGGGGCAGAGTTTGGCACGCTTTTAAAATATGGTTTGATTTTAATTGCAATGGCGGCTTTGTCCCTTGTGTTTGGAATTGGGGCCGGCTATGCCTGCGCCACAGCTTCCTGCGGGTTTGCCCGAAATGTGAGAAGAGAGCTGTTCTACAGAATTCAGGGATTTTCCTTTGAAAATATTGACCGCTTTTCTTCCTCTTCTTTAGTTACAAGACTGACAACAGATATTACTAACGTGCAGATGGCATATATGATGATTATCAGAATCGCCATCCGATGTCCTTTGATGCTGGTATTTTCCTTTGTAATGGCATTTATTATGGGCGGGAAAATGGCGTGTATCTTTTTGTTTGTAGTGCCGCTTTTAGGAATCGGCCTGTTTACCATTATCAAAACAGCTATGCCGCTGTTTAAAGCAGTATTTAAAAAATATGATAACCTGAACAACTCTATTCAGGAAAATATTAAGGGTATCAGAGTAGTGAAATCCTATGTAAGAGAGGATTTAGAGAAAAAGAAGTTTGGCGCTGCAGCAGAAGATGTGTGTATGGACTTTACTAAGGCTGAAAAGATTCTGGCATTTAACAATCCCCTGATGCAGTTTTGTCTTTACACAGTTATGGTATTTGTATTATCAGTAGGTTCTTATGTGATTATTTCCTCCAGGGGAATAGATTTGGACGTAGGGCAGTTTTCCGCCTTGCTTACATATAGCTTCCAAATACTCAGCAGTTTGATGATGGTTTCCATGGTATTTGTAATGATTACTTTGGCCAATGAATCTGCCCACCGTATTGTGGAGGTATTAGATGAGGAAAGTACTTTGGCAAATCCTAAGGAGCCTGTAATGGAAGTAAGGGACGGCTCTATTGACTTTGAAAACGTAGGCTTTAAATATTCTGCAAAGGCTGAAAGAAAGGCTTTGGCGGATATTAATCTGCATATCCGGTCTGGAGAAACCATTGGCATTATTGGAGGCACAGGGTCTTCCAAGTCTTCTTTAATCCAGCTGATTTCCCGTCTCTATGATGCCACTGAGGGCGTGGTAAAGGTAGGCGGCCTGGATGTGCGCAGGTATGATCTGGACACTTTAAGAAATCAGGTTGCAGTAGTGCTTCAGAAAAATATTTTATTTTCAGGAAGTATTAAGGATAACCTGAGATGGGGCAACAAAGAGGCAACTGATGAGGAGCTGAAGGAAGCCTGCGTATTAGCTCAGGCAGATGAATTTATTATGCAGCTGCCTGGAACTTATGATTACCATATAGAGCAGGGCGGTTCTAACGTTTCAGGTGGACAGAAACAGCGTCTTTGTATTGCCAGAGCTTTGCTGAAAAAACCTAAGGTTTTAATTTTAGACGACTCTACCAGCGCGGTGGATACTAAAACAGATGCTTTAATCCGCCGGGCTTTCAGGGAGTTTATTCCTGAGACAACAAAGATTATTATTGCCCAGAGAGTTTCTTCTGTTCAGGATGCAGACAGAATTGTGGTTATGGACGGAGGAACTATTCAGGCAGTGGGAACTCACGAAGAGCTGTTAAGCACCAACGGAATTTACCAGGAAGTATATGCTTCACAGAACAAGGGAGGTGATACGGATGGAAAATAAAGAAAAGAATGTGCTGGGACCGAAAAAAACCTTGGTGAGAATTATAAAAACATTATTTGAGTTTTACCCTGTAATGATGCCTGTGGTTTTGTTCTGTATTGTATTTAACGCGATTATTTCTTCTATTCCCGCCGTATTTATGCAGAACATTATTGCAGTTGTGGAAAATAGCTGGCAAAGCGGAGACTGGAACAGTGTTTCAGGAACAATTCTACGTTTCACAGGTATTTTAGCAGCGCTGTACATTTTATCCTTGATAGCTTCCTTTTCCTACAGCAGAATGATGGCTGTAATTACACAGGGAGCCTTAAAGAAACTAAGAGAAAAAATGTTTAACGGTATGCAGGATCTGCCTGTAAAATATTTTGATACTCATAATCACGGAGACATTATGAGTTACTACATAAATGATATTGATACTTTAAGACAGCTGATTTCTCAAAGTATTCCCCAGCTGACCATAGCGGCGATTACATCCACCACTGTATTCTGCGTGATGCTGTATTACAGCGTTTGGCTGGCTATTGTGGTTATCTGCGGTATTTTAATTATGCTGTACTTAACTAAGAAAGTAGGCGGCGGATCAGCAAAATACTTTATCCGCCAGCAGATCGCCTTAGGAGATGTGGAAGGCTTTGTAGAGGAAATGATGAATGGGCAGAAGGTAGTAAAAGTATTCTGCCATGAAGAGGAAAGCAAAAAAGATTTTGATAAGATTAATGATCAGCTGTTCCAGGTGGCAGAAAGAGCCAATAAATATGCCAACACTTTAGGGCCTCTTCTCAACAATATTGGAAATATTCTGTATGTAGTGGTAGCCTTGGCAGGCGGTTTACTGCTGGCTGTGAAAGCGCCTAATTTAAGTATTTCCGGTCTGCCTATGGGAATCAGCATAGCAGTTCCGTTTTTAAATATGACAAAACAGTTTGCAGGAAATATTAATCAGGTTTCCCAGCAGATTAACGCGGTAGTTATGGGTATGGCAGGAGCCCAGCGTATTTTCACTTTGCTGGATGAAGAGCCGGAGGAGGACCAGGGATATGTAACCTTAGTCAACGCAGAAGAGGAAGACGGACAGCTGAGAGAGTGTGCGGAAAGAACAGGCGTCTGGGCGTGGAAGCATCCTCATAAGGACGGCACAATTACTTATGAAAGACTGGCAGGGGATGTGCGCTTTGAAAATGTGGATTTTGGATATGAAAAAGGAAAAATAGTGCTTCACGACATCTCCCTTTATGCAGAGCGAGGCCACAAGGTAGCCTTTGTAGGTTCTACAGGGGCGGGAAAAACAACCATTACCAACCTGATTAACCGTTTTTATGATATTACAGACGGAAAAATACGCTACGACGGCATTGATATCAGCAAGATTAAAAAAGCAGATTTGCGCAGATCTTTAGGAATTGTGCTTCAGGATACCAACCTTTTTACTGGAACAGTAATGGAAAATATTCGTTACGGCAATTTACATGCTACTGACGAGGAGTGTATTGGAGCGGCCAGATTAGCAGGAGCCCATGATTTTATTACCCGTCTGCCTGAAGGGTATAAAACTGTTATTTCCGGAAATGGGGATAATCTTTCCCAGGGACAGAGGCAGCTGCTTGCCATTGCCAGAGCCGCCGTGGCAGATCCTCCTGTTATGATTATGGACGAAGCTACTTCTTCCATTGATACAAGAACAGAGGCGATTGTACAAAGGGGAATGGATGCTCTGATGCACGGAAGAACTGTATTTGTAATTGCCCACCGGCTGTCCACTGTGCGAAACTCCGACGTTATTATGGTGCTGGAGCACGGCCGCATTATTGAGCGGGGAAGCCATGATAAGCTGATTCAGGAAAAAGGAAAGTATTATCAGCTTTACACAGGAGCTTTTGAACTGGAGTAATGGAGCGAAGGAGTCAATATGAAAATCCAGATTTTACATTGCATAGAAGGAGCTAAAAAGGCAGAAGGACTGACGGTGATTATCGACGTATTTCGCGCCTTTTCCCTGGAGTGTTATGCATTTGCAGAAGGAGCGGATAAAATTTATCCTGTTGGAGATATAGAAGAGGCCTACAGAAGAAAAAAAGAGGACCATAAGGCGCTTCTTGCAGGAGAGAGAAATGGGAAAATGTGCCAGGGCTTTGACCTGGGCAATTCCCCTTCTCAGTTGGCCCATTTATCTGTACAGGGAAAAACCTTAATTCACACCACCAGCGCCGGCACCCAGGGAATTGTAAATGCTGTTTGCAGCAGTGAAATTGTAACAGGGAGTCTGGTAAATGCCAAGGCTGTGGCAGAGTATATCAGGAGAAAAAATCCTGACACAGTTTCTTTAGTCTGCATGGGCTTTGGAGGAGTGAGAGAGGCCAAGGAGGATACTCTTTGCGCCGAATATATAAAAAGTATATTGACGAATCAGGATTTTCCTATTGATGAGAGAATAAAGGCTTTGCGGACAGACGGAGGGGAACATTTTTTCAATAAGGAAACCCAGGATGTATACCCGGAGGCTGATTACTGGATGTGTATTGAATATGGCAAATTTCCATTTGTGCTGAAAATCGGAAAAGACAATCAGGGCAGGCATATTTCAGAAAGGATATTTATAGATTTGTAAGAATATTTAGACTTGCCAGAATATTTAGACTTTTCTGAAAATTTCCTTGACACACTGAAAATCCTGTGTTATACTGATTCCAGTTATTAATTTGGATTTGAAGCTTAGCAGAGATAAAGGATAATTTTAATTCCTTGTCTCTGCTTTTTCTTTTTATTCTCACTAATACAATATGAATATAGAAAAAATGGAGGTACTGATTATGAATAACGGTACAGTAAAATGGTTTAATGCGCAGAAGGGTTTTGGGTTTATTACAGATGATATGAGCGGAAAAGATGTATTTGTGCATTTTTCCTCAATTTTATCTAATGGATTTAAAAGCCTGGAGGACGGGCAGAAGGTATTCTTTGATACAGAAAAAGATCCAAAGGACAGCTCTAAGTTAAAGGCTGTTAACGTTTCTCCTGTTTTATAGAGAAATTTTAAGCTGAAAAAGCGCGGTGAAATTTGCCGCGTTTTTTTGTTTTTAAGTGCATTTTTATGAAACAAAATGATAAATTGTCTCTTTTTCCCCTGTTGAAATTATTTTTAAATTCTGTTAAAATGCTCTTACATAGTTAGTTAAGACTAACTATGTGGCAACTTTATAGATTTATTTTTTTTTAAGTTTTTTCAACAGAAAAAAGTACAGTGAAAATAGGAGGTATTATATGTCCCTTATTGGAAAAGAGATTAATGAATTTACAGTACAAGCTTATGTGGGCGGAGAATTTAAGGAAGTAAATAAAGCAGATATTTTAGGAAAATGGTCTGTATTTTTCTTTTATCCTGCAGATTTTACTTTTGTTTGCCCAACGGAACTAAAAGATTTAGCTGAGAAATATAAAGAGTTTAAGGAAATAAATTGTGAGATTTACAGCGTATCCTGCGATAGCCATTTTGTGCACAAGGCATGGCACGATGCTTCAAAAACAATTCAGGCCATTGAGTACCCAATGTTAGCAGATCCTACAGGAAAGCTGGCCAGAGATTTTCAGGTTATGATTGAAGAAAGCGGAATGGCAGAAAGAGGAAGCTTTATAGTAAATCCAGAAGGCAAAATTGTGGCTTACGAGGTAATTGCCGGCAATGTAGGCAGAAACGCAGACGAATTATTCAGAAGAGTTCAGGCCTCTCAGTTTGTGGCGGAGCATGGAGATCAGGTGTGCCCGGCTAAATGGCAACCAGGGGCAGAAACATTAAAGCCCAGCCTGGACCTGGTAGGTTTACTGTAAGAAAAATCTGGCGGCGGAGGTAGTATGTTTAACAGTGAAAATATGTATGACGTAGTAATTGTAGGAGGCGGGCCGGCAGGCCTGTCCGCCGCTATTTATATGGCCAGAGCCAAGTATAAGGTGCTGGTGGCGGAAAAGGAGAAAATAGGCGGTCAGATTACAATTACATCAGAAATCGTAAATTATCCAGGTGTGGAAAAAACCAGTGGGACAGAGCTGACACAGGCTATGAAAGCTCAGGCGGAAAGCTTTGGGGCTGAATTTGTAATGGCCGAGGTTTTGAATATGGAGCTGGAAAAAGACGTTAAAACAATTTATACCACTGCCGGGGAATATAAAGCCTTGGGAGTTGTTCTGGCAACAGGGGCCAATCCCAGAAAGCTTGGTTTTAAAGGAGAAAAAAGATTTCAGGGCAGAGGCGTAGCCTATTGCGCAACCTGCGACGGAGAGTTTTTTACAAATACGGAAATATTTGTAATCGGCGGCGGGTTCGCGGCAGTGGAGGAAGGAATCTTTCTTACAAAATACGGCAGAAAGGTGACAATGATTGTAAGAGAGGAGCAATTTACTTGCGCCAGAACAGTTTCAGATAAAATCTGGGACGAAGAAAAGATTGAAGTAAAGTTTCACACAGAAATTGTGGAAGTAGGCGGAGACGGAGTTGTTTCCTTTGCCAAATTCCGGGATAATAAAACAGGGGAAGAATGGATTCATAAAAGTGAAAAGGGAGAAGGTATTGGAGTTTTTGTTTTCGCCGGTTATGTGCCAAATACTAAGTGGCTAAACGGGGCGGTAGAATGCAATTCTCAAGGCTATTTAATTACAGATGAAAACCAGAAAACAAGTGTAGAAGGCGTATATGGGGCGGGAGATGTATGCGTGAAAAATTTACGGCAGGTAGTTACAGCCGTGTCCGACGGAGCAACTGCAGCTACGTCTCTGGAAAAGCATGTGTCCCAAATCCATGAGAAGCTGAATATTCCTGAATTTCATATTGAAAGGGGAAAACCGAAAAAAGAAAAGGATTCCGTTGTAGAGGAACCAAGTGAGTCAAATGGATTTTTGTCAGAAGAAATCAGGCAGCAGCTGCAGGCCTTGTTTTCTAAATTTGAAGGAAAAGCTGTAATTAAAGGAGAGTTAGACGACAGTCCCCTGGCCGGAGAAATGGACAACTTTTTAAAAGAAATAGAAGAAGTAACAGATAAAGTAATTTATATAAGACACCAGGTGGAGGGGGAGGAAAAAAAGAGAAGAGAGGCAGAAGGACAGCTGTTCCCGGCTTTTATTTTACAGTGGGAAGGCCAGGAAGAAGGAAACATTCTGTTTCATGGAGTGCCGGGAGGCCATGAATTTAATTCTTTCATTATAGCTTTATATAATGTGGCAGGTCCGGGACAGGGAATAGATCAGGGGCTAAAACAGCGGTTAATATCCATTAATAAAAAAATAAATGTAAAGGTTTTAGTTTCTTTGTCATGCACTATGTGCCCGGAAGTAGTAATGGCAGTGCAGAAGGCTGCTTCCATCTCTCCCAATATTACAGGAGAAATGATTGATCTTATGCATTATCCGGAATTAAAAAGTAAATATAAAGTGATGAGTGTTCCCTGTATGATTATTAACAACCAGGATGTGTATTTTGGAAAGAAAAATCTGGAGGAAATCACTGGTATTCTGGAAGAAAAAGGAATAAGTTAAAAAAGTTATAAATAAGTTATAAAAAATGAAAAGGCGTTTCCCCTGCTAAATGAGAGGAAACGCCTTTTTAATTTTACAAATATCTTTTTTAGGCAGACGAACAGTTTTTTTGCTGTATAAATAACGGTTTCCGTAGTCTGTTAAAAGCAAAATGGCTTCGTTTAAGGAGGAGGCCTTATCTGGCTTTTCCAAAGCCTCTAGGCGGGCCAGATATTCCCCTATAGTTTCCGCCCTGCGTCTGGGATGAAGGCGGCGCTTTCCATACCACTCAGCCCTGAGAAGCAAGGTAGAAATGTGGCTGGGGCGGAACAAAATCATAGAAATGCATTTGAAAAAAACACCGATTCTGCAAAGTAAAGAAGAAAAAAATCCGGCTCCAGATATTCTTTTTCTGGTTACGTTTTTGGCGGTGGATTTTATTTGCAGCCGTCTGGAGAAAAAGCCTTTTTTCCACAGGCAGTATAGGGCTATGAAAGCTGCTGCGGCTAAACATATTCCTATTATCAGGAAAAAGGCCTGAGGATTCATGTTGGCTGCCCGCTGTTCCATGTCGGCCATCATTTGGTCTGACATTTCATAAGGCTCCAAGTACCCGTCTGAGGTTTCAGGGAACAGTGAAAACAGCTTCTCTAAAATAGAGACGAAAAAATGCCATACAGCAGTGAAAAGCAGCTTAATACTGCGGATAAGAGCCAGAAATCCGGAAATAAATCCCTGGGAAGCAGTTTTTCCTAAAAATGCAGCGGCCAGAGAAAGTATGCAGAATATAGCTGCCAGGCCTCCGGTAAAAAGAATGGGAAATCCGTGGGATTGTCCCTCCTTTAATCCTGGAAGCCGCTGAAAGGCTAAAACTGCCACTCCCCACACAAGAGCCCACAAGGTGACAGACATAAGGGAGGAAAGGCCGGGGGTTTTAGAAAAATTCTGCCAGATGCTGATGATTAAGCACAGCACAAATAAAGTATCTACGCCTACAGCTCCAAAGGTCTGTCTGCTTGTTGGAAGAGACAGGTAAACAGTGCGCCCAAATACTGCGGCCAGACTAAGGATACAGACAATGGCAGAGGGCAGGGAAAATGAGAATGTGACCAGAAAATTCATGGAAAACCATATAAATCCTAAGGCTAGAAAAAGATTCATTCCTCCATATACACCTATTGCCACAGACCTGCGCAAAAGCAAATAATTAATAAGGCGCAGGGCCAGAAGAATTGCAATCACAGGAAGAAAAAAGAAATCCTGAATAAATGGCCTCATAGCAAAAAATATAAAAAACCCGAAAAACGCAGTGTCCATTAAAGTTTCCCCAATGGCTTCCAGAACAGGGTGATATTGTCTCACGCAGAATTCCCCCCTTCAGTTAAATGGTCCATTAAAAACAGTTGAAAAGGACAGGTGTCGTCAGAGGAAGAGGCCTCTTTAGAAAGGAGGGCAATACTTCCTAAGCCTGCAAATGCATCTCTGGACACAGTCATTGTTTCATAGGAGCAGGTTACAATATATAAGGTGCCTAACATAGAAAAGCAATCGGCAATTTCCAATTGAGGGATTTCCACATCCTGAACTTTATAATTAATTGCCGCCAGAGAATATAAAAGCTCCTGGGGACCTGACCCTTTTTTTCCGGGAAGCTGAAAAGTTGATTCTGCCTGGGTGGCTCCCGGTATAATCAAACCGCAGGAAATCCCTTTATTATTTAAGCTGATAATACAGGAGGCGGTCAAACTTAACATATCCTCCAGCTCTTTTTCTAAAGGCTGCCACACTAAAATATCAGAAGCATTGATGGCATTCTTTTCCACAGTGCCTTTTCTGAAAGAAGGCAGATCTAATAAAAATGTAGCCAGCTTGGGAAATACTGTTTCATAAATATTTACAGACATTTTATTTTGGCCGGCCAGCTGCCGCCAGTTAATTTTCTTTGCAGAATCTCCAGGCTGATATAACCGACTCATTTTTAAAAGAGTAACATCTTCCATGTAGCCGTTACGTCCGGCCTCCAAATCAGAGGAGGTGCGCAAAAGATCATCTGTCAGCACAGGAAAAACAGCAGGATAAACTACTAAAGCAGAGGAATCTGGAAAAGTAAAGGATTTATCTTTAGAGCCAAGGCCTAAAAGATCTCCGGAGGAGGCGTAAACATGAGTAAAGCTGCAGATTCCCCGGCGAACTGCCTTCACAGGAATTTCCATCACTGCCTCCTGGTTCCACAAAAGCCAGGAAATTAAGGCGCAGGCGCAGTCTGCCTCTGCCCCTGTTTCCTCCATAATGATTTTTTTGGAATTTTCCTCAAACTTTGCCAGGACGCAGCCCTTTTCTCCAAGAGGGAAAGAAAGCTCCAGCCAAATTAAAGGAAGCAGTTTTCTGTTGGCGCTGCGGCAGGTAAGAGATAACTCCTCCCCTGGAAAAACGCACTGAGTTCCGGAGGTAACCTGTATTTCCAGGCGGGATAAGGCATATTTGGTCCACAGCCAGGAAGAGAAAAATAAAAGGCAGAAAATCAGACAAATACCGGCTGATTTACCTAAATGATTATAGGAAAAAATCGCTGCCAGCACAGCCCAGACGGCGGCTCCTACAGGGTTAGAAAAAATGCTGGCCAGCTTTCTGGAGCTTATCATAAAGAAACTCTCGCCGGAACATTTACTGTTTCCAGAATTTCCTTTATGACAGCTTCAGGCTCAGCGTGAGAAAAACGAGCCTGGGCTTTTAATGTAATTCTGTGGCTTAAAACAGGAACGGCAATAGCCTTTACATCATCTGGAGTGACAAAATCCCTGCCTTCCATAGCGGCCCAGGAGCGGCTTCCGGAAAAAAGAGATAAAGAGGCTCTGGGGCTGGCTCCAGTATCAACCTGATTGTGATTTCTGGTGGCATGGACTAATTGCACAATATAATCCCGCACCTTGTCATCTACAAATACCTTTTGAATTTCCTGAGAAATTTCCTGCAAAATTTCAGGAGATAATACAGAGTCTATAGTGTGAAATGGAATAGAAGAACCCAGGCGCAGAAGCATTTGATTTTCCTCTTCCTGGCTGGGGTATCCTAAAGACATTTTAATAAAAAAGCGGTCCATCTGAGCTGCAGGAAGAGGAAAAGTACTTTCTCGCTCCACAGGGTTTTGAGTTGCCATTACAAAAAATGGAGACGGAAGGGCCAGAGAATTGCCGTCAATCGTAGCCTGCCGCTCCTCCATGGCTTCCAAAAGAGCAGACTGAGTTCTGGGAATAGCTCTGTTAATCTCATCCGCTAAAAGAAGATGAGTGAAAACAGGGCCTTTTCTAAGCTGAAAATCACCTGTTTTCTGATTAAATACTGTCATACCTAAAATATCTGAGGGAAGTAGATCAGGAGTAAACTGAATCCTTCCAAAAGAGCAGCCCATGGCTGCAGATAAAGCTTTAATTAAAGTGGTTTTTCCGCTGCCGGGAAGGTCGTCTAAAAGTACGTGTCCTCCTGAAAAAACAGACATAATTAAAAGAGAAATCTGTTCTTTTTTTCCTACAATAATTTTTTCAATTTCATTCATTAAAAGTTCTTTGTACTCAGCTGTTGTTTTTTCCATTGTAAAATCCCCTTTCTGTCACTATTTTATCAAACCAGGAAATATATGCAAGAGATTTTCTGCCATATGATTTTATATATACATAAAAAAAATACAGTGCTATAATGAAGCACATAAGAATCGTAGATTCAGGAGGCGGTTAATATGGAAATACAGGAAGAAATTTTAAAATATATAGACGTGCAGTATTCCTACAGGCTGGCCAAGAAGATGGAGCAGTTTTACTCTAATGAAGCTTTAGGATTTCGTACAGCCGGCTCTAAGGCAGAGTTTGACACTGGAGAAATGCTGAAAAAAGAGATGGAGGATATAGGCCTTTCTGATGTAAAAAAAGAAGCTGTTACTGTAGACGGATGGGAGTTTAAAAAAGCAGTGCTGTGCTTTACTGGAAAGGACGGAAAGAAAAAGCAAATCCAGCTGGGAGCATATCAGACAAGCTTTGTTACTCAGGGGTTCCAGGAGTTTTCCCTGGTTTATATAGGCAGGGGAACAGAGGAAGATTACAGGGGAAGAGATGTAAAGGGAAAGCTGGTTTTGGCGGATATTAACCAAAGAGACGAGTGGTGGATTAATTATCCGGTCTATCAGGCTTATTTAAAAGGAGCAGCAGGACTGCTTGCAGTACAGGCAGGAGGATATGGGGAGATTGACCACAAGGCCTTGAACGCTCAGGACATTGCAGGGCCTGAATATGCCCCCGGTTTTTCCATATCCAGAAAGGATGCTGAGGAGCTAAAGGAAATTTTGCAGGACCAGAAGGAAATAAAGGTCTATTTAGACGCGGATTCTCAGGTGAAAAGAAATTGCACTACATACAACATTACAGGATGTATTCCGGGAAAGCATCCTGAAAGAATCGTTTTAATGTCAGCCCATTATGATTCCTACTTCAGCGGCTTTCAGGACGATAATACAGCGGTTTCTATGATGCTTGGCATTGCAAGAGCATTAAAGAAAAGCAAATTCCAGTTTCATAATACAATTATAATCTGCGCCATGGCGGCAGAAGAGTGGGGAGTGGCGGACTCTAATTTTGACTGGTCTACAGGCGCATATGAGCAGGTATTTCACGTACATCCGGAATGGGCCGGTCAGGTAATTGCAGACTTGAATTTTGAGCTTCCCGCCTTGGCCCACGGCACAAGAGCAAGAATCAGAAGTTGTTATGAGTATACAGAATATTTAGAAGAATTTCTTTCTAAGCTGCCTGTGTTAGCTCAGGCCTATCCGGAGGAAACTAAGGTTACAGCTCCCATTGAAACATGGTCCGACGATTTTTCCATGGCTATTGCAGGGATTCCGTCTATGGTCAATGATTTTACAGGAGGCAGCTTTATGGAAACACATTATCATTCCCAGTTTGATAATGACTGTTACTATGATGAGAAGGTTTATCTGCTTCACCATCAGCTGTTTGCTTTGCTGATAGAAGCTTTAGACAGAACAGCTGTAGTTCCTTTGTGTTTTTCTCCTGTAATGAAACGAGCGGCCAGGGCTTTGGAAAATAAAAAGGACTTAATAGAATTAGGACTTTATGAGAAAAGTGAAAAGCTTTCAGCGCTGTTGGAACAGGGAGAAGAGACGGCGAAGGAGGAATACCGTTTAATTGCTCAATATAATAGCCAGTACAGCAGTTTACTGGAAAGGGGGCGGACGGAGGAAGCCGAGGAGCTGTTTTTGAAATCCAGGGAAACAGAAAAAAGGATACTGAAAAAGTTTAAAAAAGAACAAGATATTTTTGTGCGAATTGACTGGTACGGAAATGTGCTGTACTCCCATGAGGTTCTTTTGAAAAATATTCAGCTTTTGAAGGGGGCTGCAGAAAATTTAGAAGAAGGGAAACTTTCAGAAGGCCTGAGAAAGTTATATCAGGTGGATAATAACGCCTATGCATTTATGTTTGATAAAGAGGTTTACAGCCATTTTACAGAATATGTGCTGAACCAGCCTGAAGACAGGCTGAAATGGGGATATAAACGTTTAATGGAGCACGAAAATTTATATGATCTTGTGAAAAATCTGCTGAAAAAACAGGGGACTGAGAAACCAGATTTTAAAGAGGAAACAGATTATTTAAAATATGTGTGCGCACGGCAGAAAGGATTGTTTTTAAAAACAATAGAGAAGTTGTGCAAAGAAGTAGAAAATACGTTTTTAGATTTAGCTGTAAAAGATAAAATCCAGTAAGGTGGAAAAAATATGGATAGCCATAAATTATATAGAGTACAGAAAAAAGATCTTCCTGAACTAGAAAAACTTTTAAATTTATGTTTTGCACATGACCCTTTATATGAAACATTAATACCAGATGAAGAAGTGCGAAAACGGCTGATGCCGGAACTGTTTCACGGGGATATGAATGAGTTTTACCAGACTTGTGAAATTTTTGCAGACAGTAAACAGTTAAATGGAGTTATTGTGGTGTCAGATCAGGCGGAGCCATGTAATATGTTTCGTTATTATCTGTCTGAGGCCATGGCTGCTTTGTATACAGATACATGTTTAATCAGAGAAGATCCGTCTTTAAAAACCTTTCACAACTTTATGAAGGGAGAAGATTATTTAAATTCCAGCTGGACAGATCAGCTGCATCAGGATCAAAGACTTCACATTATTTATTTAGCCGTATCCCCTCATATGCAGCATCACGGTATTGCTGCGCTGCTTTTAGAAGAGACAATCGCGTATGCTGAGGAGCATAAATTAATGATCTCTCTGGAAACTCACAATGAGAAAAATCTGGAGTTTTATAAAAGATTTGGCTTTAAGCTTTATGGAATGATGAAGAAAAACTTTCCGTTAAAGCAGTACTGTTTAATCAGAGAGGTTTAGTAAAAATTTTATTTTATATTTTGTATCAATAAAGCCCCGCTTTAGAGGGCTATTTCCCTTTGATCATACCCTGCAAATCCTGCTTTGTCTGCTGATAAGTCAACGCAGGGACAGGAATACAGATCCCGGAAATCAGTTCCACCTCAAAACGCCGGATCGCCACAATAAACAATGGATTTACCAGATACCCCCGGCGGAGCGGATAAAACAAATCCGGCAGTTCCTTTCCAATCTCTCCGATGGAGCTGTTGCAGGAAATCACCCGGTCAATACAGACAAACTCAGTTTTCCTCCGCTGGCTCTGCACATACAGAACCGTATTGGGATTGACGAAAATCGTCTGCGTTCCGCTTCGTATGGGAATACGACACCCGGAGGGGCGGTCCAAAAGCAGGCTGCGGACAAACTGCGTAGTATTTACGTCCAGATTTAATACCTTGCTTTCCCTTGGCTGCATATATTCATAGGAATTGTGCTGGTGTACCATTTTCAGTTCCCCTCCAATCATACGGTAACTGATGGTAAAATGATTGATAACGTGGAAAGATCTTTCTAAACTTTCCACGACGATCTGGCCGCACACCTGGGCCGCGCTGTCCCCAAAAGAAAACGGAAAATATTCTTCCTGTATAATATTGATTTCCTTCCCTGTAAAGCCTTTGAAATGCTCCCGGATTGCATCGCCGCCAAATAATAAGGGCTCCCCTGTGCCAAGGTAAACGCTGTCCGGGCAAAGGTAGGAAAACCACTTGTCCAAATCTCCTTCATAGTGGGTGTGGAACAGCTCTTTCGTAAGCGCTGCGATTTTTTCTAATTCAATTTTTTTAGCTGCCATTGATAAACCACCCTTTCGTATTTTCTTCTGTTTTCATTTTAACAAAGGTTGGAAGAAAGGGCAAGAGAAAACGTATTATTTGTAACATTAAACACATCATTGGTGCAAACTGTGTTGACTGTTTTTGCCGCCGCCGGTATAATTGTTCAATAGGAGTATTGGGCAGTTTTTAAGGAAAAAGGGGTTGACAGGTTATGATTTTATACGATATACTCAAGACAGACAGCATAGGTCTGTCCTTTTTTATTGTATCAATAAAGAAAATATTAATACAAAGGGCGCGCTGCGTCCGCGGTTTTTCCGTGGGCGCGACGCGCCCTTTTCATGTCTTACGGGAAAATATGAGGAAAGGATAAAGAGGATATGAAAGCGAAAAAACGGTTGTTAAGCCTGTTGCTCTGCGGCACAATGCTGTTCTCTCTCTGCCCCCAATCGGTGCTTGCCGAAACCAGCGCACAGGACAGCGGCGCTGCAATTAGTGCAGGCGGCTTATGCAAACATCACTCCGAACATGATGAAGATTGCGGCTATACCGAAGGGACGGTAGGAAGCCCCTGCACCTATGAACATACAGACGATTGCTATAGGGAAGTGATTAACTGCATCCATAAGCATGACCAGGATTGCTACCTGCAGGACAGCGTATCAGAGGACGACGCCACCCCCTCCAATGCAGAGAAGCGGGAGCCGGAAAACTGCCCTCACATCTGCGACGAGGACAGCGGGTGCGTGACAAAAAATTGGACTGCCGGCATGAGCACGATGACGGTTGCGGCTATGCTCCCGCCACAAAAGGGACGCCCTGCAAATATGTGTGCCAGATTTGTGATCCACAGGATAGCGGCTCCGCTTCTGGACAAAGTGCCCAGAAGCCGGGGGAGGAAGTTAAGCAGGACGGGGATGAGTGTATCTGCACAGAGCCCTGCTGGGAGGATAATGTAAATGTGGACTGCCCTGTGTGCGGCATAATAGAGGAGGAAGACCTGGCTTTGTGTAAAGGAGTCAAGCCGGAAA
This sequence comes from Lachnoclostridium edouardi, assembly GCF_900240245.1. Taxonomy (GTDB): domain Bacteria; phylum Bacillota; class Clostridia; order Lachnospirales; family Lachnospiraceae; genus Lachnoclostridium_A; species Lachnoclostridium_A edouardi. The sequence continues at coordinate 479,063 of NZ_OESQ01000001.1, read as the reverse complement.
CGGCTACTCCCTCTAATGCAGTGCAGCTTTCCGCCGGGGACGTGAAAAAGCTGATTGATGGGCTCCCCACGGCGGATGAGCTGGCCGTTATGAGCCTGGAGGAACAGCAGGAGGTTTATGAGAAATTGCAGGCGGCTTATGAAGCTTACAACGCCCTGACGGAGGAGCAGAAAGAGGAAGTTATTGGAGCGGAGATTTTCGATAGTTTGTTTGACGTGTTCAACGGCATGATGAATACGCTGGCAAATGAAGAATATAACATCAACGATAAGCCTGTAACGATTGATGATAGCTGTGGGGATAACTGCTCCAGCCACAAAATCACTGGAAACGGACAGACAACGAACAATACTATCACCGTGGAAGGCGGCACCCACAACATCACCCTGCAAGATGTGAATATACAGGTCAGCGACAACGACAGCTGTGCCTTTAAATTGGAAGACAACGCAAAGGTCAACCTGACCTTTAGTGGAACGAATGTCTTGAAAAGCGGCACGTATTGTGCAGGATTGCAGGTGCCAGATGGCACGACGCTGACTATCACAGGCGATGAAACCGGTAGCCTGACCGCAATCGGCGGGTACTACGGCGCGGGCATTGGCAGCGGCGGAAGCGACATCGGCGCAGGCAACGGCGGCGGGCGGAGCGGCGCAGGCGGCACCATCACCATTAGTGGCGGCACAGTGAGTGCCCAAGGCGCTTCCGTCACGATTGGTACTGGTGATAACGCCGCCACCTACTACAGCGCAGGTATTGGCGATGGGATTAGATGTTCTGGCAGCGATACCAGCACTTTTACCGCAAACGGCGACGCAATCATCTTTGCGGCTGGCGGCAAGGATACGAACGGAGGAGGAGAGGCGATTAGCGATACCACCGGGAGAGATAGTTGGAAGGGCATCATTTTTGAGAGCATAACTTATGACAAAAATACCTTTTCCGTTAGTCCCCCCATACTGCTATCACGCAGGATACAGAAATACCATCCGGTAGTACATTGACCATCGGCGAGGGTTCCACCCTTACGATCAATTTCGGCGTGACACTCACCAACAATGGCACTATTACCAATAGGGGGACAATCGAGAATAACGGCACCATCGAGAATAACGGCACCATCGAGAACAACGGCACCATTCAGAATAACGGCACGTTAACCAACAATGGTATCCTCCGCGGGAATGGCACATTTCCGGGTAATGTTCATCGTGTGACGGTAGAAACTCCCACCGGTGGCACGGTCACTGCATCCACTGAGTGGGCGCAGGAAGGCAGCACCGTCACCCTGACCGCCACACCAAGCAGCGGCTACAAGTTTAAGGAATGGCAAGTGGTTTCCGGCAACGTGACGATCACCAACAACAAGTTTACCATGCTCGCCGAAAATGTGACCGTCAAGGCAATTTTTGAAAAGGACAACCCTACACCGCCCACGGAATACACGATCACCTTTGACGGGAACGGCGGCACAAGCCCGGCGGAGCAGACCACCACAGGCAAGAAGTTGACAAGCCTGCCGACTTCCACGCAAAGCGGGTATTCCTTTAACGGCTGGTACACCGCAAAAACAGGCGGCGATAAGATCACCCTTGATACTGTCTTTTCCGCAAGCGTGACCGTCTATGCACAATGGACGAAAAACAGCGGTGGGGGTGGAGGCGGTGGTTCCAGCTGCACGGAATATACCATAACCGCTACCGCAGGGGCAGGCGGCTCCATCTCCCCGTCCTATAGTGTCGGCGTCCGGGAGGGCCGGGACAAGACCTTTACCATTACCCCGGATGGCGGCTACTATATTTTTGATGTGCTGGTGGACGGCCAGAGTGTAGGCGCGGTAAGCAGCTACACCTTTGAGAACGTGGAGGCGCAGCATACCATTGAGGTTGTGTTTGCAAAGGGAAATTCAGAAACAAGCGATGCCGCCTTTAAGTTTTATGCTGTTATCACCCGCGCCCAGATCGCCGTGCTCCTCTACCATATAGACGGAAGCCCGGAAGTGACCGGGGACAGCCCATTCACCGACGTGGCCTACGGCCCAGGTACAGAGTGGTACTATGATGCAGTGCTCTGGGCCAGCCAAAAGGGCATTGCGGCAGGCTATGGGGATAACACTTACCACCCAGAAGATCCAGTGACCTGTGAGCAGCTTGCGGTGATGTTTTACAACTATGCAGGCTATAAAGGGTACGATCTCACCGCCACAAGAGATCTTTCCGGCTTTACCGATGCCGGGAGCGTGTCGGATTGGGCGGTGGAGGCGGTTAAGTGGGCCGTTGGGAGCAGATTGATGAAAGGCTGCGAAAACGGCGCCCTCACCCCCCAGAAAACTGCCACCCGGGCAGAAGCCGGGGCCATGCTCCATAACTTCATTGAGCGCAATTATTTAGTCCCGCCTGCCGGAAAGGCCTGGGATGAAAAATTCCAAAGCAGCTTCTTGGGAAAAAGCTCTTGACATTTGTAAAAAACATAGTTAGAATATGACATAGATTTATAAAGAAAAGCAATGATGGCGTTAAGTAAGAGCTTATTTTCTTTCAGAGAGGAAGGGTCACCGGCTGAAAGCCTTTCCAAGTTCAGATAAGTGTTCCCAAGTTCCCGCCGGAGCTGCATGGCTGAAGCAGGATTGTTTTACAGACTGTCAGTAAGCTGTGACGTAATACGCGTTAAGTATAAAGTGTCTGCCGTAACAGGCAGGAATTAGGGTGGTACCGCGATTTAACCTCGTCCCTTCGTTTTGCGAAGGAACGAGGTTTTCTTTTTTTCGCCCAAAGAAAAAGTAAAGGAGATCATTATGAAAGAGCAGTTAGAAAAAATTAAGGAAGAAGCCTTGAAGCAGATTGAAGCTTCCGCAGCTTTAGAAGGCCTCAATGACATCCGCGTTGCATATCTGGGAAAAAAAGGCCAGCTGACAACAGTATTGAAAAGTATGAAGGACGTTGCTCCTGAGGACAGACCAAAGGTAGGCCAGATGGTAAATGAGGCCAGAGAAATCATTGAGTCTATGCTGGAGGAAAAGAAAACTGTTTTGGCCAGAAAAGCCAGAGAAGAGCAGATGAAAAAGGAAGTTATTGACGTGACTCTTCCTGCAGAGAAAAACCATGTAGGCCACAGCCATCCTAATACAATCGCATTAAAAGAAGTAGAAAGAATTTTCGTGGGAATGGGCTATGAAGTAGTGGAGGGCCCTGAGGTGGAGTATGACCTTTACAACTTTGAAAAACTGAATATTCCTGCAAATCACCCGGCAAAGGACGAGCAGGACACATTTTATGTAAATAAAGATATTGTGCTGAGAACCCAGACTTCTCCAGTGCAGGTACGTGTTATGGAACAGGGAAAGCTGCCTATCCGTATGATCGCCCCGGGACGTGTATTCCGTTCTGACGAGGTGGACGCAACACATTCTCCTTCCTTCCATCAGATTGAGGGACTTGTTATTGACAAAAATATTACTTTTGCAGATTTAAAGGGAACATTAGCAGAATTTGCAAGGGAGCTGTTTGGGCCGGAGACAAAAGTAAAGTTCCGCCCTCACCATTTCCCGTTTACTGAGCCCAGCGCTGAGGTGGACGTAACCTGCTTTAAGTGCGGCGGAAAGGGCTGCCGTTTCTGCAAAGGCTCCGGCTGGATTGAGATTTTAGGCTGCGGAATGGTACATCCTCACGTTCTGGAAATGTGCAACATTGATCCGGAAGAGTATTCAGGATTTGCTTTCGGCGTAGGCCTTGAGCGTATTGCGCTGCTGAAATATGAAATAGACGATATGCGTCTGCTTTATGAAAACGACATTCGTTTCCTGAAACAGTTTTAATAAGCTTTAATAAGTAAAAAGTAATGGGCAAACAAAGAAAAAGGAGAATGAAACATGAATACAGCATTATCATGGATTAAGGCATATGTACCTGATCTGGACGTAACAGCCCAGGAATATACAGACGCTATGACTTTAACAGGCACAAAGGTAGAAGGATATGAGCGCCTGGATAAAAACCTGGAGAAGATTGTAGTAGGACAGATTTTGAAAATAGAGCGCCATCCGGATGCAGATAAGCTGATTATCTGCCAGGTGGATGTGGGAAATGAAACAATTCAGATTGTTACAGGGGCTCCTAATGTAAAAGAGGGAGATAAGGTTCCCGTAGTTTTAGACGGAGGAAAGGTGGCAGGCGGTCACGACGGCGGCCCTCTTCCAGAAGACGGAATTAAAATAAAAAAAGGCAAATTAAGAGGAATAGAATCCTGCGGCATGATGTGTTCTATTGAAGAGCTGGGTTCTGACAGAAATATGTATCCGGACGCTCCAGAGTCAGGAATTTATATTCTGCCAGAGGACACTTTAGTAGGGGCGGATGCAGTGGAGGTTCTGGGACTGAGAGATGTGGTTTTTGAATATGAAATCACCTCCAACCGTGTAGACTGCTACAGCGTGCTGGGAGTGGCAAGAGAGGCGGCGGCTACCTTCAGAAAAGAATTTTGCCCTCCAGTTGTAAAAGAAACAGGAAACAGCCAGGATATCCATGATTATCTGACAGTGGAAGTGGAAGATTCAAAGCTGTGCCCCAGATACTGCGCCAGAATGGTAAAAAATATTCACATTGCTCCTTCTCCCCAGTGGATGCAAAGGAGACTGGCTGCCAGCGGCATCCGCCCAATTAATAATATTGTAGATATTACCAATTATGTTATGGAAGAGTACGGACAGCCTATGCACGCTTACGATTATGATTTAATCGGAGGCCATAAAATTGTAGTAAAATGCGCTAAGGACGGAGATGTATTCCAGACCTTAGACGGCCAGGAAAGAAAACTGGACAGCACTGTTCTTATGATTAACGACGGGGAAAAGGAAGTAGGCATCGCAGGTATTATGGGCGGTGAAAATTCAAAAATTACTGATGATGTAAAGACTATGGTATTTGAAGCAGCTTGCTTTGACGGAACAAATATCCGTCTGTCCGCTAAAAAAATCGGTCTGCGCACAGATGCATCAGGAAAATTTGAAAAAGGCCTGGACCCAAACAACGCCAAGGCGGCTATTGACCGGGCCTGCCAGCTGATTGAAGAGCTGGGCGCAGGAGAAGTAGTAGGCGGAACTGTGGACGTTTATCCAGAAGTGAGAAAAGAAGTAAGAGTACCTTTTGATGGAGAGAAGATTAATCAGCTTTTAGGAACTTGCATTGCAGAAGAAGATATGCTGAAATACTTTGAAAAAATTGATTTAAAATATGATTCTGAGACAAAAGAGGTAATTGCCCCTACATTCCGCCAGGATTTGTACCGTCTGGCAGATTTGGCGGAGGAAGTAGCCAGATTTTATGGCTATGACAATATTCCTACTACATTGCCTTCAGGTGAAGCTACTACAGGAAAACTGTCTGAAAAGCTGAGAATTGAAGAGCTGGCAGGAGAGATTGCCGAGTTTTGCGGCTTCAGCCAAAGTATGACATATTCCTTTGAAAGTCCAAAGGTATTTGACAAGCTGCTGATTCCGGAGGACAGCAGACTGCGCCAGACAGTAACCATTATGAATCCTTTAGGAGAAGATTTCAGCGTAATGAGAACTCTTCCTTTAAATGGAATGTTAAATTCTCTGTCCACTAACTACAACAGAAGAAACAAGGACGTGCGTTTATATGAGCTGGCAAATGTATATCTGCCAAAGGCTCTGCCTTTAACAGAGCTTCCTGAGGAACGTATGCAGTTTGTTCTGGGAATGTACGGAGCAGGAGATTTCTTTACAATGAAAGGGGTTGTGGAGGAATTCTTTGACAAGGCGGGAATGCACAAAAGACCTCATTATAACCCGGAATGCGGCCATCCATATCTGCATCCAGGCAGAAAAGCAGAAATTGTATATGACGGCGTAACAGTAGGTTACATGGGAGAAATCCATCCGGACGTAGCTGATAATTATAAAATCGGTGAAAAAGCATATGTGGCAGTATTAGATATGCCTAATGTAGATTCCTTTGTTACATTTGACAGAAAGTATACTGGAATTGCAAAATATCCTGCAGTAACAAGAGATATTAGTATGGTAGTTCCAACAACTATTATGGTGGGACAAATCGAGGATATGATTGTGCAGAGAGGCGGAAAGAATCTGGAAGGATATGAGCTTTTCGATATTTACCAGGGTTCTCAGATTCAGGAGGGCTACAAGTCAGTAGCATATTCTATTACCTTCAGAGCAAAGGATCATACATTGGAGGATAAAGAAGTAAGCTCTGTTATGGAGAAAATTCTTCACGGATTAAAAGAAATGGGAATTGAATTAAGAGGTTAATAAGAAAATTTAAAAATAAAAAAAAGAGGGTTATAAAATGAAAAAAGCCGGAGAGCTCATTTTATGGCTCTCTTTTTTGTGCTTTAATTTCTTTTGAAAAGTAAACATCATATGTATATGAACGGAAAAACTGTATAAACATCTTATGTTTCTGCTCGGAAAATATCTATTACAAACAAAAATACCTGGTAAATTTTTACTATATTTTACGAAAGATATTGAATTTATTAGAAGATATTGAAGAAATACAAGTAAAATAGTATTATTTTTATAGAATAAAAGAAAGAAATAAAACAGGCGCCTGATTCAAAAAGTATTACTTTTAAATATTGCAAAATGTTTATGAAATCCACATAAAGGAGAGAAAGTATGGATCAATATTTACAGGGAAAAGTAGCGGCAGTAACTGGGTCAGGACGGGGAATCGGTCTTGGAATAGCAAAAAAGCTGGCGGAAAAAGGCGCCTTCATAGTAATTTCAGATGTAAATGAGGAAAACGCAAAAAATGGGCTGGCTCAAATAGAGGAAGCAGGAGGAAAAGGGATTTACGTGCCAGCTGATGTTTCTAAATATGAGGACGCCCAAAATTTGGTGGACGCAGCCATAAAGGAATTAGGCAGCTTAGATATTTTAGTAAATAACGCAGGAATCAACAGGGACAAAATGTTTCACAAAATGTCTCTGGAGGATTGGAACTCTGTAATTGCAGTAAACCTGACAGGAGTATTTCACTGTATGAGAGCAGCCGCAGGGTATATGAGAGAAAGAGAATATGGAAGAATTATTAATATTTCATCTGCTTCTTATTTAAACGGAAATATAGGACAGGCCAATTACGCGGCGGCCAAAGCAGGAGTTGTGGCTTTGACAAAAACTTTTGCAAAGGAAAACGGAAAAAAGAATATTACCTGCAATGCCATTGTTCCAGGATTTATTGATACAGAAATGACAAGAGGAGTTCCGCCTAAGGCATGGGAGATTATGGTGGGAAAGATTTCCATGGGCCGGGCAGGCACTCCGGAGGACATTGGAAACATGATTGCTTTTCTGGCATCCGATGAGGCTTCCTATATTACTCAGGGAGTATTTAAAGTAGGCGGCGGAATGGTTTTATAAGGAGGAGAAAAATGAGAGAAAGTATTGTAATTGTATCAGGATGCAGAACGGCAGTAGGAAAATTCAGCGGGTCATTAAAAAATATGGAAGCTTCAGATTTAGGCGGGGCGGCAATCAAAGAAGCAGTGAAAAGAGCAGGGTTAAGTCCTAAGGCCATAGATGAAGTAGTTTACGGCTGCGTAGGGCAGGCTGCGGAAAACGCTTTTGCAGCCAGATTGGCTTCTGTTAAGGCGAGGATTCCTTATGAGGCTACGGCTTTAACAGTCAACAGACTTTGCTCTTCCGGCCTTCAGGCCATTGTAACGGCGGCTCAGGAAATCAGAGACGGGATGTGCGAAATTGCTGTGGCCGGCGGCTGCGAAAGTATGACCAACATTCCCTATTATTTGAGAAAAGCCAGATCCGGGTACAGAATGGGCCACGGAGAGCTGGAGGACGGATTAATCACAGCCTTGTCAGACCCGTTTACAAGAAACCACATGGGAATTACAGCTGAAAATGTAGCGGAAAAATACAACATTTCCAGGGACGAGCAGGACAGATGGGCGGCAATCAGCCAGCAGAGGGCGGAAAAGGCGCAGAAAGAGGAAAAATTTAAGGATGAAATTGTGCCCTTAGAAATAAAGCTGAATAAAAAAGAAACAGTGATTTTTGACCAGGACGAGCACATCCGCCCGGGAACCACAAAAGAAAGCCTTTCAAAGCTGCGCCCGGCGTTTAAGGCGGACGGAAGCGTTACTGCAGGCAATGCGGCGGGAATTAACGACGCCGCAGCGGCAGTAGTAATGATGAAAGAATCTAAGGCAAAGGAGCTGGGAATTAAGCCTTTAGTCAGGCTGGTGGATGCAGCCGTAGCAGGAGTGGATCCGTCTATTATGGGAATCGGCCCTGTGCCTGCCTTCCAAAAGCTGCTGGAAAAAACAGGGGTGAAAAAAGAAGAAATCGGTTTAATTGAGCTGAACGAAGCCTTTGCGGCTCAGGCCGTGGCCTGTATGAGGGAGCTGGATTTAGACGAAAACATAGTAAATGTAAACGGAAGCGGCATTTCCCTGTGACATCCTATTGGAGCAACAGGCTGCATTATTACTATAAAACTGATAAATGAAATGATGCGCAGAAAGGTGAAATACGGGACGGCGACCTTGTGTATTGGAGGCGGTCAGGGAATTGCAGTTTTATTTCAGCTTTGTTCATAGAAAAGGGAGGCGGTAAATGAGAAAACCTAAGTTTGTTTCAGCAGAGGAAGCTGCTGCCATGATTTTAGATGGAACCACCTTGTGCACAATAGGGATGACTCTTGTGTCAGCCAGCGAATCAATTTTAAAGGCTGTGGAAAACAGGTTTCTGGAAACAGGACCCCCCAAAAACTTGACATTATTTCACACCTGCGGCCAGTCTGACAGAAAAGACGGCATCGCCCATCTGGCCCATGAGGGGTTGATTACAAAAGTAATCAGGGGACATTGGGGGCTTTGTCCCCCATTTATGAAAATGATATCTGAAAACATGTTGGAGGCCTACAATCTGCCTCAGGGACAGATGGCAAATATGTTTCACAGCATGGCGTTAAGAGAGCCTGGAAAGTTAAGCAAAATCGGCCTTGGAACATTTGTGGACCCTAGAATAGAAGGAGGGAAAATGAATGAGAAAACAAGGGATAAGGAGGATATTGTATCTGTTGTTACAGTAGACGGAGAAGAGTATATGCAGTATAAGGAGGTTCCTATAGATACATTAATTATCAGAGGAACTTATGCTGATGAGGCCGGAAATATAACAACAGAAGAGGAAGCCATGGTTTTAGAGGTGCTGCCTGCAGTGATGGCTGCAAAGCGTTTTGGGGGAAAGGTAATTTGCCAGGTAAAACAAATAGTAAAGTCAGGCGCCTTAGGGGCCAAAGAGGTGACGGTGCCGGGGATTTTAGTAGATGCAGTAGTAGTGTGCCAGGACCCTGTAAATGATCACAGACAGACCTCGTCCTGGTATTATGACCCCTCCTACAGCGGACAGGTAAAAACTCCTTTAAAGGGAACTGCGGCGATTCCTTTAAGCATCCGAAAGGTCATTGGCCGCCGGGCAGTAATGGAGCTGAAAAAGGATGTGGTAATTAATGTGGGAACAGGAATTCCCAATGATGTGATAGGTCCTATTCTGGCGGAAGAAAAGGTGCAGGAGGACGTGATGCTGATTGTAGAGTCAGGAATTTACGGAGGCATGCCGGCAGGAGGAATTGACTTTGGAATATCCTGCAGCCCCGAGGCCCTGATCCCCCACGACAGGCAATTTGAATACTATACGGGAGCCGGAATTGATTTTACCTTTATGGGAGCCGGGGAAATGGACCGGGAGGGAAATGTAAACGCCACGAAAATGGGAACTGTGGCGGCGGGAGCCGGAGGCTTTATTGACATTACCAGCACAGCGAAAAACGTAGTGTTCTGCTCTACATTTACAGGAGGGGGAATACAGGCGGAATTTGATGAGGCGGGAATCCACATTGTAAAAGAAGGAAGGTTTAAAAAGCTGGTGAAAAAGGTACAGCAGATTTCCTACAATGGAAAAATGGCTGTAGCCAGAGGACAGAATATGTTTTTTGTCACAGAGCGGGCAGTATTTAAGCTGACAGAGAAGGGCCCTGTACTGATAGAATTTGCAAAGGGCACAGATATGGAAAAGGATATTCTGGCTCAAATGGAATTTAAGCCTCTTATGGCTGATGAAATCAGGGAAACTCCGGTGGAAATATATAAGGAAAAGGCTTTTGGTCTGAAAAAAATCATAGAAGGGCAGGAACTGGGGTTATGAAACATATGAAGCTGCATCACGTTGGAATTGTAATGAATTCCATGGAAAGAGCTGAAAGGTTTATGGAGAAGTTTGGTCTGGAAACAGATTATATAGAATATGTGGAGGCTTATAAGGCAGACTGTCTGTTTACCAGACATGAAAAGGAGGAATCGCCTGTAGAGCTGGTGGTGCCTAAAGAGGGCGTTCTGACAATGTACAATAACGGGAAAGGAGGGATACACCACATTGCCTTTGAGGTGGAGGATGTGGAAAAATGCAGGGCGGATTATGAGGCGAAGGGGCTTCAGATGCTGGAAGAAAAAGGGGTAATGGGAGCCGGAGGAATTTTGGTGAATTTTTTAAGGCCCAGATTTGGAGAAGGAATATTAGTGGAATTTGTACAGAAAGTAAGCGAATAAGGAGGAAAGGTACATGAAGAAAAAACGTTATCTTTTGGTGTTGGCGGCAGCTCTTTGCCTGGCAGGCTGCGGAAAAGAAAATAGCAGCGCAGGTCAGAATACAGACGGAGGAGGTCAGGAAACCTACACTTTGAAAATAGGAAATACAGTTTCAGACATTGATCCCTTTAATGTGGCCTATAAAGAGTTTGAAAAAAGTATAGAAGAACAGTCCGGGGGCAGGATTCAGGTAGAATTATTTACCAGCGGTTCTATTGGGGAGACGGACGCAGACGTTTTAGACAAGGTTCGTTCCGCCACGCTGCAGATGGGAAACACAACGCCTAACTGTTTTGCAGACCTTTCCGGAATGTCAGCCTATTATGTATATGGAATTCCGTATTTAATGTCTACAGATGAGGAGTTAAACAAGGTGGGAGACAGCCAGTGGATAGACGACTTAAATGAAAGAGCACGGGGTGACAGTGACAGAAGCATCCGAAGAGGACGAAAAGATGCTGCGCCAGATTTCTGTAGACAAGGTGTGGTGGGATGAGAACGTTTCTCTTACATCTAAAGATAATGTAAATAAAGTACTGGAAATTTTAGGGCGCACAGAGGAAGGAAAGCAGTAATCTGAAATCAGGAGGTGCATATGAAGGCTTATTACAATGAAAACAAGTTTTACAATCATCTGGAGGAATGGGTGGGAGCAGTTCTTCTGGCTGTAATGGTAGTACTTTTATTTGTGCAGGTAATAATGAGATACGTGCTGAAAACATCTGCCGCTTGGATTTCAGAATATTGTCTGTACATGTTTATGTATTTTGTTTTTCTGGCCTGCAGCGGCGCTTTTTTAAGAAATGATCACATTCAGATTGTAGCTGTGATTGAAAAGCTGCCGGGGAAGATGAAGGATCTGGCAAATCTGTTTCTCTATATAGTGGATCTGATTTTTGTAACTGCAGTAGGATATTATGTTTTATTAAGAGTTCTGGACCAGATGGCTATGAAAACAGTGTCTATTACACAGTTCCCCATGTGGCTGATGTCAGCCTCCCTTTTGCTGGGTGTGGGGGCCTCTGCAGTCAGATGCTTAATGAATATTTACTTTATTATCCGATATGAGTTTCTAAATAGCAGGGAGGGCAAATAAATGGCAGGCGTTATTTTAATAGGAGGATTGTTTGTCTTTGTATTTTTGGGATTTCCCATTGCTATTGCATTAGGACTTGTGTGCTGCGGATATTCCCTTATGTTTGGAACTATTGACATGTCTCTGATTATAGAATCCTTCCTAAACGGGACTAACAGCTTTACTCTTTTAGCCATTCCGTTTTTTATTCTTTCAGGAGAGCTGATGATTCAGGGAGGTATCTCTCAAAGGCTGATTAATTTTTGTATGAGTCTTGTAAAAGACAGGCCGGGAGGGCTGGCTATTGTAACCATTATTGCCAGTATGTTCTTTGCCGCTATTTCAGGCTCAGGTCCCGCCACAGTGGCGTGTATAGGAGGAATTATGATCCCTCAGATGATCAGGGCCGGCTACAGCAAGGGGTTTTCTACTGCCGCGGCGGCAGCGGGAGGAGCCCTTGGCCCTATTATTCCCCCCAGTATTTTATTCCTGCTTTACGGAGTAGCTACCAACACATCTGTGGCCAAGCTGTTTTTAGCCGGAGTTATTCCCGGAATCTTGTTGGGAGTGGCAATGATCATTATAGCCAGAAAAATTTCTATAAAAGAAAAATATTTACCTGGGCCGGAGGTGAAAGCAGAGCTGCAGAAGGTTTACGATTCTGGGTTCTGGTATAATTTTAAAGAAGCAATTTGGGCTTTATTAGTGCCTGTAATTATTCTGGGAGGAATTTACAGCGGAATTTTCTCCCCACAGAAGCGTCTGTAGTGGCCTGTGTGTATGCTTTGCTGGCGGGAATGTTTATTTATAAAGATTTAAAAGTAAAGGATTTGCCGGGAACCTTTGTGCGGGCCACTAAAAGCTGCAGCTTTATTGTAATTATTTCCTTCTCAACAGCATTCGCAAAGCTTTTAACTTTAGAGGGAGTGACAGCCTCCATAGCAAACGGGGTGCTGGATATGACTACAAATAAGTATGTTATTTTAATTTTAATTAATATTCTGCTTTTAATTGTAGGAATGATTATGGACGCCGCCCCGGCCACCATTATTCTCAGTCCAATTTTGCTGAAAATTGTGCAGCCCTTAGGCGTGGACCCAATTCAGCTGGGGGTTATTATTGTTATGAATCTGTCTATTGGCATGATTACCCCACCTGTGGGAATTAACTTGTTTGTAGGCTGTAAAATCAGCAAAATTCAATTAGAAACTACTTTCCGCTTTGTAGGACAGCTGCTGATTTACATGCTGGTGGTTTTAGCCATAACTACATATATTCCATTTATTAGTCTGTTCCTTCCTGGAATTCTTACCTGATATAGGAAAACTGCCTATTCTTCCCTTTAAAGGTGTGGGAAGTGGGGGAACCTTGCGTTTTAAAATAGTGGATGATATAATTTTGGTAAATATTTACAGGGACGAGGGATGTAAATGGCAGAAGATGGGAAGAAGAAATACAAATATGATATTGTTGCAGATCAGATTATAGAAGAAATCAGAAAAGGCAGATGGAAAATAGGGGACAAGCTTCCGCCGGAAGGGGAGCTGGCAGCAGAGCTTCAGGTCAGCCGGGTATGTTTAAGGGAGGGACTGAAAAAGCTGAATGTGCTGGGAATCGTAAAAATTATGCAGGGGGACGGGACTTATGTAAATGAGGTAAATCCTGCAGAATTTATGAAGCCTTTATTTACTTTGATGACAGTGACAGAAAATAATATTGACGAAATATACGACGCCAGAATTTTTGTGGAAAGCGGAGCTTGTAAGCTGGCTGCTGAAAACAGGACGGAAAATGAGATAAAAATTCTCAAGGGATATATTGAAAATATGGAGGAAGCTATAGGTTTTAACGATTTTGCCTCTTACTCTAAGTATGACAGAAAGTTTCACGAGCTTCTTGTGGCTGCCTCCAGAAATCACGTTCTGGTGATGATTTCCCGTATGTTTCAGGATATTGCCGACAGATATACCCGTCAGTTAAACAGCGATGCCAAAGTTATGGCCAAGTCTATGATGGATCACAGACAGCTGTTTGGCGCTGTGGATGATATGGATGGGGAATTTGCAAGTCATATTATGCAGGTGCATCTGGAGCGGTCCAGAAAAAGCTTGTTAAATATTAAGTCGTCAAAGTAAAGCCTCTGCTTTTTTGAGAAGGGGAAGCTTATGCTATGGTGGAAAAATTACTGGCCCAAAGAGGTGGAAAACTGTATAGAAGAGAGAAAGGTAGGTGAGAGAAATATCTGTATTTATAAAGATATGGCTTTCAGCATGTACCTGGCTTTTAAAAAGACGGCTGTTAGGCTGTCGGAGAAAGCAGCAATAGGTGATTGGAGGGGCAGAACCTATTCTTACAAATACTTGCTGGAGATGACGGACAAAACAGCTTCCTGGCTTCAGGAAATAAACGGCGTAAAAATTATTGCTTCTAAATCAGAGGGGGACTGGGGACTGGAATATCTTTTGGCAGGCAGCAGCTGCAGGGATTTAGGCAAAGAGGAGAGACAGGCTTGTTTAGAAGATGATGCCATAGTTATGTTTACATCAGGAACTACCTCTAAAAGTAAAGGTGTAATTTTAAAAAATTACCAAGTAATGAATTCAGTGGAAGCATACATAAAAACCCTGAATTTAAGTGAAAAAGACAGCTCTCTTATTGCCACTCCTATGTATCACGTAACAGGGATGATCAGTATTTTATCAGTATTTCTGACAGTGGGAGGGACTGTATTTATCCAGCCGAAAGTGGACGGGGACGCTGTTTTAAAGTGCTTTTTAAAAGAAAAAATTACTTTTTATCACGCTTCCCCAACAGTGTTTTCCATACTTTTAGAAAAGAGAAAGGAATATCCGGTTATTCCGTGGGTAAAAGGATTTGCCTGCGGCAGCGGAAATATGGCTCCAGAAAACATTAAAAAGCGAAAGGAATGGATGCCAAAAGCACAGTTTCACACTGTATATGGACTTACGGAAACGGCGGGAGCAGCCGACAGCCCCCTGGATTGGTTCTTCAGGAGTTCCTATGCCGGATTTGAAGGTGAAAATTATGGAGGGCAGCCGAGAGCTGGAAGCTGAGGAAATAGGGGAAATTTGTTTAAAAGGCAGTTTTGTGCTAGAAAGCTACCACAAGCCGTGGCCGGATTTGATTTCAGAGGACGGGTGGCTGCGCACAGGAGATCTGGGGTATTATAATCAGGCCGGCTATTTATATATCGTTGACAGAAAAAAGGATATGATCAACAGAGGCGGGGAGAAAATATGCAGCTTTGATATTGAAAATGTGCTTCACACTTTGCCTTATGTGGCGGAGGCGGCGGTTGTGGCTGTGCCTGATGAAAAATATATGGAGGTTCCGGCAGCTCTTATAAGGCTAGAAAAAGGAAAGTTTGTTATAACAGAAAGTTACAGACAAAAAGTAAGGAGGAGGGGAAAGTTAGGCCGGAAAAAATAAGAAGGTATTTGTACACCGTGGAGCCGTATGTAAAGGTAATAGGATTTAAAGAGCCTGTGAGACTTATATAATGTGGAGGCGGATTTAGAATAAACTTTAATTTTTCGTGGAAATCCCCTGGCTTTTATAGTATACTGATAATACTGCACAGATTTTTGGCAAAATCACTGGAATGCAGTACAGTATTACAAGAGAAAGAGGAGTATTTATGCGAAGGATGATTAGTATTCTGCTGTGCCTTATTTTTGTGGCCGCAGGTCCGGGGATCGTATCATATGCCAAGCCAGAATGGCCTACAAATACAGGAGTAGAATCAGAATCAGGAATTGTTATGGATGTGGATTCCGGCACAGTGATTTTTGCCCAGAATATTCACGAGACAAAGCCGCCGGCCAGTATTACGAAGCTGTTGACTGCATTAATTGTAATTGAACATGCAAATTTAGAGGATACAGTAACCTTTTCCTACGATGCCGTTTACAATGTGGAGGCGGGAGCCGGAAATAAAATGAACATAGAAGAGGGGGATCAGCTTTCTGTAAAAGACTGCCTGTATCTTTTATTGCTTCAGTCCTCCAATCAGTCTGCCAACGCTTTGGCTGAGCACGTGGCGGGAAGCAGGGACGCTTTTGTGGAGATGATGAATCAAAAGGTGGCGGCTATTGGCTGCGAAGACGGAACTCATTTTGCAAATCCGTCAGGCCTGAATGATGATTCCCAGGTGGTATCTGCTTACGATATGGCCTTAATAGCCAGAGAGGCCTTTAAAAATCCTACATTGCTGGAAATTGACTCAGCGAAAAGCTACCAAATACCGGCCACTAAAAACAATCCAAACGGGCGGACATTTTACATGGAACACAAGATGTTAGATGAGGAGGAGGCAGAGTATTATCCGGCGGCAGTAGCAGGCAAAACAGGATACACCTCTTTAGCAGGGCAAACCCTTGTGACCTTGGCGGAAAAAGACGGGAAAAGGCTGGTTGCGGTTACATTAAAAAGTACAGGAAAAACTCATTATAAGGATACGACAACGATTTTAGATTTTAGTTTTCAGCTTTTTAAAAACGTGAATATTTCTGAAAACGAAACTTTTTTAACAGGACAGGAGCCTGTAGATATCGGGGGAGTTTCCTATGAGCCGGGAGAGGTTTGGCTGGATCAGGAAGCCGTTGTTACCCTTCCTAATGATGCGGCCTTTACAGACGGAGAGCGTAGCTTAGAGACAGCCCTTTCTTCAGGAGCGCCGGAAAACGCCGTAGGACTTCTTACTTATACATATAATGAAAGAAAAATAGGACAGGCATATATTTATACCAATCAGACGGCTGACACATCCGAAGATGAAAATAACCAAAGTTCCACAGACCAGCCGGAACAGGATTCTAGGGAAACTGGAGGAAAAGCTCTGGGGGCGGACACCTTTTCAGGGGCCAAAACTGCAGGAGCAGTGGCAGCTGCAATATGTATTATAGCTGCAGCATCCGCATTCTGGTATAAGAAAAGACAGGATGCCCAGAGAGAACGCCAGAGAATACTCAGGGAAAAGAGAAGAAAAAGACTGCAGGAGATCGGCTGTTCTGAGGAGGAATTCCGCAGAATGATGGAAGAGAGAAAAAATAGATCAGGGAGGTAACAAACAGTATGGAGTTTATTTTAGACACGGCAAATATAGAAGAAATCAGAAGATATGCAGCTGTATATCCTATTTTGGGAGTTACCAGCAATCCGTCTATTGTGAAAAAGGAAGGGAAAATCTCCTTTTTCGATCATTTTAAAGAAATACGAAAGATTATTGGGGAGGACAAAAGCCTTCATATTCAGGTGACAGCCGCCGATGCTGAAACTATGGTTAGGGAGGGAAAAACTCTTCTGGAAAAGGTGGATGAAAAGGTTTTTGTAAAAGTACCTGTAACAGAGCAGGGCTTGAAGGCCATAAAAATGTTAAAAGAAATGGATATTTCCGTTACAGCCACTGCTATTTACACAAAAATTCAGGGATATATGGCTATGGAATGCGGGGCAGATTATCTGGCTCCCTACTATAACCGTATGGAAAATATGGATATAGACGCATTTCACACTATTCACAGCTTAGCTTGTCAAATTGATCGCTGGCATTATAATACAAAGATTGTAGCCGCCAGCTTTAAAAATATGGGCCAGGTTAACATGGCTTTAGAGGCCGGAGCCCACGCAGTGACAGTGCAGCCGGAATTGTTTCACACAGCCTTTTCCATGCGTGCCATTGGAAAAGCGGTAGATGATTTTCAAAAGGACTGGAAAAGGATTTACGGAGAGAAAAATATTACCCAGCTTTAATAAAAGCCTTTGGAAATTCACAGCAGACTTGTATAAAACCCAGAATGAACGGCTATCCTAATTCATAACAACAGTATGAATAAGGAGGCCGTTTTTTATGTGTCATAGTTTTGATATTGCAGAAGTAAAAGGAAGGGAAATTTTAGATTCCAGAGGAAATCCAACTGTGGAGGTGGAGGTTACTTTGGAAAATGGAGCAGTGGGAAGAGCAAGCGTGCCCTCAGGCGCCTCCACAGGAAAGTTTGAGGCAGTAGAATTAAGAGACGGAGATCACAGATATAATGGAAAGGGAGTAAAAAAAGCGGTGGACAATATAAATACAGTTTTAGCAGAAGCTGTATTATTTGAAAGCGCTTTAGACCAGACGAAAATAGATTGCCTGCTTTGTGAAGCCGACGGCACGGAAAATAAGGAAAATATGGGGGCCAATGCAATTTTAGGAGTTTCCCTGGCAGTGGCCAGAGCAGCTGCCAAAGGGCTTAATATTCCTTTATATCGCTATTTAGGAGGAGTAAACGCCTGTCAGCTGCCAGTTCCTATGATGAATATTTTAAACGGAGGAGTACACGCAGCAAATACTGTTGACTTTCAGGAATTTATGATTGCGCCAGTGGGAGCAAAGGCCTACTCAGAGGGGCTGAAAATGTGTGCGGAAATATACCATACGTTAAAAAAACTGCTGGAAATCGGACATCATTCCACAGCTGTAGGAGATGAGGGAGGCTTTGCCCCTGATCTGAAAAATGCAGAAGAGGTATTGACCTATTTAGTGGACGCAATTAAAATGAGCGGTTATCAGCCGGGAAAAGACATTAAAATAGCTATGGACGCCGCAGCCAGCGAGCTTTACGACGAGGAAACAGGGCTGTATTTATTCCCGGGGGAAAGCAAAATGAGCGGCAGAGACGTGCAGAGAACAGCAGAGGAAATGACAGAATATTATAAGAAACTGCTGGATTCCTTCCCTATTTTCTCCATAGAGGACGGTTTAAATGAGGAGGACTGGGAAGGCTGGCAGTATATGACAAGAGAGCTGGGAGACAGAGTGCAGCTGGTGGGAGATGACCTGTTTGTCACAAATACAGGCAGACTTGCCAAAGGAATTGCTTTAGGGGCTGCCAACGCTATTTTAATAAAGGTAAACCAGATCGGCACCTTGACAGAAAGCCTGAAAGCCATAGAAATGGCTAAGAAGGCAGGGTATAAAACAATTATTTCTCACCGCTCAGGGGAAACAGAGGATACATTTATTGCAGATATTGCAGTGGCGGTAAATGCAGGACAGATAAAAACAGGAGCTCCGTGCAGAAGCGACAGGACAGCTAAATATAATCAGCTTCTTAGAATTGAAGAGCAGATTTTATAAATTTTCAGATTTATAAAATGGAAAAGTTTCAGTTGCTATTCCATGGAAAATGTGCTATGATTACGGTGTTTGACTATAGGAGGTGTGTAATATGCTGAAAATGCTTTTGACAATTATATTTGTAATATTAGCCATCGCTTTAACTGTAATCGTTTTGATGCAGGAAGGAAAATCTGCAGGACTTGGTTCTATTGCCGGTATGGCAGATACCTACTGGGGTAAAAACAAAGGCCGTTCTATGGAAGGCGCCCTGGAAAAATTTACGAAGATTGCAGCCGCACTGTTTTTAGTACTGGCTTTTGTATTAAATCTTTTGTAAAAATCCATTAGGGGGTGTTGCAGAATTGACATTCCGGTTTGCTGGAAGGCGGATTAAGGCATTCAGCAGAGGAACCGTCAGCTTCTGTGGCACCCTCTTTTTAGTTTATAGAAGTGATATTGAAAGGAAGAAAATGGAAGAACATTTATTAAGAGAACGAAAGGATAACCTGGAAAAGCTTTTAAAGGATCCTGCCTACGTTCCCATGAAATTAAAGGAACTGGCTATGTTATTAGGCATTCCAAAGGAACAAAGACAGGAACTGAAGGAAGTTATGGACGCCCTGGTATCAGAGGGAAGAGCAGGCGTATCCAAAAAAGGTAAATATGGAAAACCGGAGACTATGGGCGTAGTGGGGATATTCACCGGCCACCCCAAAGGCTTTGGCTTTGTAACAGTGGAGGGGATGGAAGAGGATGTATTTATTCCGGCAGATAAAACAGGAAGCGCTCTCCACGGAGATAAAGTTCAGATTGTAGTGGAGGAGGAGCCTAGGGGAAGGCGGGCGGAAGGAGCAGTCGTAAGAGTTCTGGAGCGGGCCAACAGACATATTGTAGGTTTATATCAAAAAAATAAGAATTTTGGATTTGTTATGCCTGACAATCAGAAGATCTGCAAAGATATTTTTGTCCCTCAGGGCAAGGACAGAGGCGCAGTTACCGGCCATAAGGTAGTAGTCTCCGTTACTGATTATGGAAATGAGAAAAAAAAGCCTGAGGGAATTATTACAGAGATTTTAGGTCATATAAATGATCCTGGCACAGATATATTATCCCTAGTAAAGGCCTACGGCCTGCCGGAAGAATTTCCCCAGGCAGTTATGGACTGGGTGGAAAATATTCCTGATACAGTAGACGAAAAGGATAAGGCCGGCCGTTTAGATTTAAGAGGCCTTATGACAGTGACCATTGACGGGGAGGACGCAAAAGACTTAGACGATGCAGTCACTATTTCTAAAGAAGAGCTGCCCTCTGGAAGCGTCTACCATTTGGGAGTGCATATTGCAGATGTCAGCCACTATGTAACAGAAAATAGTCCTCTGGATAAAGAAGCTTTAAAAAGAGGCACCAGCGTGTATTTAGTGGACAGAGTGATTCCTATGCTGCCTCACAAATTGTCTAACGGAATCTGTTCTTTAAATCAGGGGGAAGACCGTTTGGCTTTAAGCTGTCTAATGGATATTAATGCTTCTGGCCATGTAATCAGTCACCGCATTGCCGAGACAGTGATTAAAGTAGACAGAAGAATGACTTATACTGCGGTAAATGCCATTGTAACACATAAGGATGAGGAGATTTCTAAAGAATATGAAGAGTTTGTCCCTATGTTTCAGCTGATGGAAGAGCTTTCCTGTATTCTCAGAGAACAAAGGAGAAAACGAGGGGCAGTAGACTTTGATTTTCCTGAAAGTAAAATTATTCTTAACGAAAAAGGAAAACCTGTGGACATTAAGCCTTACGAGAGAAATACAGCCACAAAAATAATCGAGGATTTTATGCTGGCGGCAAATGAGACCATAGCCGAAGATTATTTTTGGCAGGAGCTGCCCTTTGTTTACAGAACCCACGATAACCCGGACCCGGAGAAAATGAAAAAGCTGGCGACCTTTATTAATAACTTTGGCTATACTATCCGGCTTCAGCAGGGAGAAATTCACCCTAAGGAACTTCAGAAGCTGCTAGATAAACTGGAGGGCACCAATGAGGAAGCGCTTTTAAGCCGCCTTGTATTAAGATCTATGCGCCAGGCCAAATATACGGCAGTATCAGGAGGCCACTTTGGTCTTGCAGCCAGATACTATACCCACTTTACCTCCCCGATCAGAAGATACCCGGACCTTCAGATCCACCGGATTATTAAAGAAAATTTAAGGGGAGGACTGTCAGACAAGCGCATTGTCCATTATGACAGAATTCTGCCGGAGGTAACTGTGCAGTGCTCTGCCCTGGAGCGCCGGGCCGACGAGGCGGAGAGAGAGACAGAGAAGCTGAAGAAGTGCGAATATATGGAGAAATTCATTGGAGAAGAATTTGAGGGAGTAATCTCCGGGGTTACAGGCTGGGGATTTTATGTGGAGCTGCCAAATACTGTAGAAGGCCTGGTTCACATTAACGAACTGCGGGACGACTATTATATATTTGACGAACAGCGATTAGAATTAAAGGGAGAAATGACCGGAAAAGCTTATAAGCTGGGTCAGAAAATTAAGGTTCAGGTATTAGGAACAGACAAATTTGCCAGAACCATCGACTTTATTCCTGTTAGAACCTTAGGGCTGCAGGAATAGCAGGAGGATAAGAAATGGGAAAAGAAAGCTTTAAACTGGTAGCTAACAATAAAAAAGCCTACCACGATTATTTTATTGACGACAAATACGAGGCCGGAATTGAACTGTTTGGAACAGAAGTAAAGTCTATTCGCATGGGTAAATGCAGTATTAAGGAATCCTTTATCCGCATTGAAAAAGGGCAGATGTATATATATGGAATGCATATAAGCCCTTACGAGAAGGGAAACATATTTAATAAGGACCCGCTGAGAGTAAGAAAGCTTTTACTGCACAAACAGGAAATCACAAAACTGGATTCTAAGCTGGCTGAAAAAGGGCTGACCCTTGTGCCTCTGCAGGTTTATTTTAAGGGCAGCCTGGTAAAGGTGGAAGTAGGCCTGGCGCGAGGCAAAAAGCTGTACGATAAAAGACAGGATATTGCAAAGAAAGATCAAAAAAGAGAAATAGAGCGGGATTACAAAATGAAGCTAAGATAAAGATTGCAATATTCGCCGCCGTCAGGGCGTTGACATTCTGGCAGCCAGATGGTAGTATATTAGAGGTGCCCGGATCTTGGGGGATTGCGGGCATTTGCACATCAGGGGCAGTACTGGTTTCGACAGGGGCCATGCAGCTGGTGAAGCTATCCGTATGCAATGCGTTAAATGGCAAACCTAAATATAAACGCTGATAGAAAATTAGCAATCGCTGCTTAATAGTAGCTGTCAGCCTTAAAGCACCCATACTTTAAGAACCTGGCATCGACTATATGGGAAACGACATATGCAAAGCTTTGAGCATGTGGGCGTATAATGAAGCTACTAAAGCGCTCAGGGTGTTAATCCCCGGGGCGTAGAGGGAATGAAAAAGGATTAACTATGATAGTAGAAGAACAGGGAATTGGTTTTTGGACACGGGTTCAAATCCCGTCTGCTCCACTTTCAAAAAGCCTGGTATTTATAGGGTGAATCCTATATTTACCAGGCTTTTTTCGTGAAGAATGCAAATCCTTAATTCTTTAACAGTTCGTCATAAGTAGTTTCTAAACAGTCGCGAAAGCCTTGAAGCTGAGTAGCAGTAATATGCTGAACGCCTCGTTCGATTTTAACTAGTGATTCTCTGTAAATTGAGATGCCCCGCAGTTGCATTAAACGTACAAGTTCAGTCTGTCCAATACCTTTTTCTTTTCTGATTCTCCGAATGTTCTTGCCGATTTGAATGCTATCCTGTTTGATTTTTGTGTCAAGCATATAAGTCAATCTCCTAAAAGTGGAACGGTTTTGGTCCTTTTTTATCTTTATCATAAACGCAGGAAATGATACAATGGGACTGAAATGGTTCCTTTTCTTGAAGAAGGAGTTAAAAAACTAAGGAGGAAGAGTTATGATTTCATATGAAAAATTATGGGTAACAATGAAAAAGAAGGGAATTAGTCAGTATAAACTAATGAAATACTATGGAGTCAGCGCCGGACAGCTGGAGAGGATGAAGAAAAATATGCATGTTTCCACCCACACTATTGAAAAGTTCTGTGAAATATTAGACTGTAATGTGGAGGATATTATGGAATTTAAAGAGCAGGACGAAAGACGGCGGGAAGAGAAAGATTAGAGATGTAAAATCTATATGACAATCTTATATTGCTCTTAAAATCAAGGGGTGGTATGATATTATACAATAGATTTTTCGCTGTTGCGAACATTACTATTTTAAGTGCGGGGAGTAGGCGCCGAAGACCCAGGGGATATTAAAAATCAAAAAGATATTATGGAAGCAGCATTCAATATGGGAAAAGCTGTATAGCATTAAAAGTAATATACATATTGAAAGACTTTGGTGAGAATGGTAAAATATTCCTTAAAAGAAACAGGGGGATTATAGTTATGAAAAAATTATTAGTATTATCATTGGCTGCTGTAATGACATTTACAGAGCCTGCAGTTTTATCAACAGAATTATTTACTATAACAGCAGAAGCCCATTCCGGGCGTACAGATGCAAACGGCGGCCACAGAGACAACAAAAATAAAAGCGGACTTGGCTCCTATCATTATCACTGCGGCGGTTATCCCGCTCATTTACATACTAATGGAGTCTGCCCATATGCCGGCGGAAGCTCTTTGCAGGGAACATCTGGTTCATCAGCCGGTGCCAAAGACAAAAAGGAAGCAGAAGCACAGCCGTCCTACGATTACAGTCTTGTATTTGATGCGGATTATTATGCAGCCCACCACGAAGATGTGGCAGATCACTGCGGTGCTGACAGCACTAAGCTGCTGAATCATTTTCTGGAAAGCGGCATGAAAGAGGGAAGACAGGCCTCAGAAGAGTTTAACGTATCTGTATACAAAGAAAATAATCCAGATCTGGCGGAGCTTTATGGGGATGATTTAGTAAAATATTATGAACACTATATGAGCTGCGGACACGGGGAAGGCAGAGTCTGCAAATAAATTTTTCAAAAGCAGACGGAAGTTGGGGGATATTTTAGATGGCAGATACAAGAAATGATTTTTCAAAAGGCAGTATTGTCAGCAACATTATGGGATTAGCGGTGCCTATGACCCTGGCTCAGCTGATTAATGTATTGTACAGCATTGTAGACAGGATTTACATAGGAAGACTGCCGGAGGGGGCTATGCTTTCCCTGACCGGCATCGGCCTTTGTCTGCCTATTATATCTATTGTAATAGCCTTTGCCAATCTGTTTGGAATGGGAGGGGCGCCTCTTTGCTCTATTGAGAGAGGAAGGGGAAATCTGGAAGAAGCAGAAAAAATTATGGGCAACTCCTTTGTGCTGCTGGTATCCTTTGGCCTCTGTCTGACAGCGGCGGGCCTGATATTTAAAAGACCTTTGCTTTACCTGTTAGGCGCCAGCGATATGACGATTGAATATGCAGACAGTTATCTGACCATATACCTGTTAGGAAGCACATTTGTAATGATCGGCCTGGGAATGAACAGCTTTATTAACTCTCAGGGATTTGGAAAAATAGGGATGATGACTGTGCTTTTAGGTGCGGTTGCCAACCTGATTTTAGACCCTGTATTTATATTTGTATTTCACATGGGAGTTCAGGGAGCCGCTTTGGCCACGATTATTTCCCAGGGGCTTTCAGCTCTCTGGATTATCCGTTTTCTCACAGGGAAAAAGACAATATTAAGGCTGAAAAAATCCAGCTTTGTGCTGGAGGCTGAGCGGGTGAAAAGCATTATGTTTTTAGGCTTGTCCGGTTTTACTATGTCTATTACCAACTCCCTTGTGCAGATGGTGTGCAATGCCAGCCTGCAGCAGTTTGGCGGCGATTTGTACGTGGGAGTTATGACAGTAATCAACTCTATCAGGGAAGTAGTGACAATGCCGGTAAACGGCCTGACAAACAGCGCCCAGCCTGTAATGGGATTTAATTTTGGAGCCAGAGAATATGGAAGAGTGAAAAAGGCCATAGTTTTTACAACTGCAGTGTCAGTGGTGTACACCTTGATTGTGTGGTTCTTCATTCACGGGTTCCCTGAATTCTTCATCAGGATTTTTGACCCGGAGGGAGAGCTGATTACAGCGGGAATTCCTTCTATGCAGACATATTATTTCGGATATTTTATGATGTCTCTGCAGTTTGCAGGCCAGTCGGTATTTGTGGCTCTGGGACGTTCTAAAAACGCCGTGTTCTTTTCCATATTCCGAAAGGTGATTATTGTGATTCCATTAACCTTAATTCTGCCTCACATGTGGGGCTTAGGGATTATGGGAGTATTTATGGCGGAGCCTATTTCCAACTTTCTGGGGGGCTCAGCCAGCTACGGAACAATGATGGCTACTGTGTGGAGAGAATTAGGCAGAAGAGAGAAAGAAGAAAAGGGCAGGCTGCCAGACTGTAAAGAAAGGACTGTTTAGCTATGAAATATATTGGAAGGGAAAATCTGATTACAGAGATGAATAAGGACAATCCGGCATGTGAGGTGGTTTCTCCGGGGGAAACAGTTGTATTTGAAACATACGACTGTTTTACCAACCAGTTTCTGCCTGAGGACGCTACATTTGAAAATGTGGTGAGAAAGCCGGGAAACCCCTGTACAGGGCCCTTATACGTAGAGGGAGCGGAGCTGGGGGATATGTTGAAAATCAGCATTTTAGATATTGAGACAGGGCCGGTAGGCATTGTTATGCTGGGACCTAACAGCGGAAATGAAAAAGAATTCTTTCCAAAGAAGGTATTAAGCCGCGTGCCTGTAAAAAATGGAAACGCATATTTTAAGGACAAGGTAGTATTTTCTTTAAGCCCAATGATAGGAACCATCGGTGTTGCCCCTGAGGGAGAGGGGATCTCAACTATTACACCTGGAAATCACGGGGGAAACATGGACTGTACCCAGATAAAAAAGGGCAGCATTTTATACCTGCCTGTGTACGCCAAGGGAGGACTTTTGGCTATGGGTGATTTTCATGGAGTTATGGGGGACGGAGAAGTAGAAGACTGCGGCCTGGAAATCGAGGGAAAGGCTACAGTGGAAATTGACGTGGTGAAGCAGCCTGGAATTTCATGGCCTGTGGCGGAGACGGAAGATAAGTGGATGATAATTGTGTCAGAGGATACAGTGGAGAAAGCGTGGACTGTGGCTGTAAGGCAGATGTACTTGTTTTTAAAAGAACAGGTGAAAATGGACACAGAGGACGCCGGTATGCTGCTGACCTTGGCAGGGGATGTAATTGTCTGCCAGACAGTAAATCCTAAGAAAACAGTGAGAGTAGAATTCCCTAAATATATAACTCAAAGTTATGGGTATAATTCGATTTTCTAAATCGCTCATAATTATATTGACAGATAATAAAATTTGTTTAATAATGGGTAATAATTTTAAGATTACTGACAGGCCACAGGGCCTACGGACTATGACCATGCCAGTGTGAGAAAGGGAGTTGGATATGCAGACCATTAGAATTGAAAAAACATTATGTCCAAAGGAAAAGCCAGGGAAAGACAATCCGCTGACATTTGGCACTATATTTACTGATCACATGTTTGAGGTAGATTATGAAGAGGGAAAAGGCTGGTATGACCCTAGAATCGTGCCTTATCATTCCTTGGCCTTAGACCCCTCCGCCATGGTATTTCACTATGGCCAGACTATGTTTGAGGGGCTGAAGGCATATAAGGCTGAGGATGGAAGAGTGTTATTATTCCGCCCTGACAAAAACTGGGAAAGAGCCAACAGAAGCAACGCAAGACTTTGCATTCCGGAAATTCCAAAAGACCTTTTTATGGAAGGACTGAAACAGGTAGTGGAGATTGATAAGGACTGGATTCCTACAAAGTCGGGAACCTCTTTATATATTCGTCCCTTTGTAATCGCCACAGACCCATTTTTAGGGGTGCGTCCTTCTCATACATATAAATTTATGATTATTTTATCTCCTGTAGGCGCTTATTATGAAAGCGGTTTAAATCCTGTGAAAATCTGGATTGAGGATGAATATGTAAGAGCAGTAAAGGGCGGAATCGGAGAAGCCAAAACAGGAGGCAATTACGCGGCTTCTTTAGCTTCTCAGGTAAAAGCTCACGAGGAAGGCTATGCTCAGGTGCTTTGGCTGGATGGAATCCACAGAAAGTACATTGAAGAAGTGGGAGCAATGAATATTTTCTTTAAAATTAACGGCGTAGTAATCACGCCTCAGTTAAACGGAAGCATTCTGCCGGGAGTTACAAGAGATTCTGCAATCGCCCTGTGTAAAGAATGGGGAATCCCGGTAGAAGAAAGAAGAATTTCCGTAGACGAGATTTTAGAGGCAGCCAGAACCGGCGCTATGGAAGAGTGCTTTGGAACCGGTACAGCTGCAGTTGTTTCTCCTGTAGGGGAGTTGCGCTATGAAAATGAGATTATGTCCATTGGCAACAACCAGATCGGAGCAGTTACTCAGAAAATTTATGACACAATCACAGGAATTCAGCTGGGCAAGGTAGAGGGGCCAAAAGGCTGGAGCGTAGAAGTGAAGTAAAAAATAAAGCAGATAATAAAGCAGATAATAAAGTAAAAATAGTTGAGCGTTTAAAGCGTTCAACTATTTTTTTACACCATCTTTTTTGAGTGTGAATTGCTACATATAGAAAAATATGATAAACTAAATGGCAGATAATAAAAAAGAGGACGAAAAGATGAAAAAAAGAACAAAAAGGTTTGCCGCGGCTGCAGCCGCAGTCCAGATGGCAGTGCTTACAAGCATAAGCGCTTTTCCATCCTACGCTTCCAATGGATATGAAAAATCAGCTACCTATTATTCTGACGATTGGGTGATTAATTTTTGGAACAGTGAAAGCAGCCGTATGGATGAAGAGTTGGCTCAAATAGCTGCAGATGGATTTAACAGTATTATTTTAGTAGTTCCGTGGAACGAATTTCAGCCGGATATGAATCCCTGCAGATATGAAGAGTATCCAATGGAAAAGTTTCACAAGGTGATGAACGCTGCCGGGCAGCATGGCCTGGATGTATATTTAAGAGTAGGCTATACATGGGATTATTCAGAAGGCGGAAACGGAACCCAAAGATACCAGGATCTGCTTTACGACGAAACTACAAAAGCTGCCTGGCTGGACTATGTAAAAACCATTTATGAGGCCGGGAAAGCTCACAGCAACTTTGCCGGAGGATTTCTTACCTGGGAGGATTTCTGGAATTTTGTATCTGCAGCCGGTTCTATGAAGGACACAGAGGAACGTATAAAAATGGCGGAGAAAATAGGATATCAGGCCTATGTTCAGCAGAAATGTACTTTGGAGGAGCTGCAGCAGCAGTACGGCGTGACAGTAGAATCATATGAGCGTCTGCCGCTGCCGGAGACAGGGGCTACAGACTTTCTCTTATTTTTCCAGTTTTATGATGATTTTCTCAATCAACTGCTGCTTCAGTCCCAGTCAGTATTTCCAAACCTTTCCATGGAGGTCCGCCTGGACGTAGACCCTATTTCTGCCCTGGGCGGAGGTTATATAGGCGCAGGACATGAGGTTACTTTCCCTTGTCAGAATGCAAGCTACACAGCCGCTATGTACAGCGTTACTATGGGCCAGGAAAGCAACACGGAAATCACAGCCGCTCAGGCTCTTTCTGCCATGGAGGCCAATTTGGCCAGAGCGGGAAGCTTTAACAATGGAAAGCCTTTTTATTTAGAGCAGCTTTTATTTACAGATAATACGCCTCAATTTGATTACAACGCCAAATTAATGGCAAATGAAATGGCAGGATTTATTACTGGCATGGAGCCTATTTTAAAAGCCAGAACTATGGGATACGGCATATGGGCCTACAGAAATTACGGAAGCAACGCTCTCTTTAATTCTCAGTTTGGTCTGGGGGAAAAAGGCTGGGACTTTTCAGAAGGCAGCAGCGTAGTAGAGCGGAACGGAATCAATATGGCAAGGCTGACTGCTAAAAGCAGCATCTCTCAAAATTTTGGAGGCAGATTAGGCAACAATGGAAGTGTAAAGGTCCGCTTTCATGGAGAAAGCAGCGAGCCTCGCCAAATCTGGGTGCATTTGGGAAGTGAAACGAAGTATGTAAATATAGACGGCAGCCAGGATTATTTTCTGGAGTTTGCCGGCAGAGATAATCAGATTACATTTTCAGCAGACGGCACAGTTTATGTGGACAATGTAAATGTTTACGATTTTGAAACCGACGGAAAGCTGTACAGCATGGAAGGCACAGAGCTGGAAATGATAGGGGCGGTCAGACAGCTGAACGGCTCTCTTTAAAGACCTGGCAAATGATTTTCATGTATGGCATGTAAGCGCCTGAAATACAGGCGTTAAGCGGTTATAACAATAAAAAAGTGAAATGAAGGGGAAATGACATGGTATTTGAAGAGTTCTCACAAATGGATGAGACAAAAAGAAAATATATAGTAAAAACAACAATGACAAAGGAGTTGTATGAATACGGCAACCGAGGATTTCAGAAAATCAATTTTAAAAGCGGAGGATGGAAAATCTGGGGACTTTTTGCAGTAGGAATTCCATTATCAGGGGCAGGCACATTTTTCGCAGGGGGAGCTGCCGGACGTGTTTACAGCTTTGTATTCGGAGTATTAATTATGATTTTTCTTCCCATGTTAGCAGTCCATCTGTGGGGCAGGTTTAACGCTCAGGGAAAATACAATAAAATTGTAAAGCAAATGGAAAATAATATAGATCAGGAATACGGATTTTTTGAAGATTATTGGACTGTAAAAAGATGGTACAGCGAAGAAATCTATTCTTATTCCAGCATGTCCTGTTTATTTGAACTGCCTAAAATGTTTATGATGATTACCAGCGAGGGAGTTATGTATTATTTTTGGAAAAATGAGATTTCCGCCGGCAGCTTCAGAGAATTCAGAGAATTTCTGGAGAAAAAAAGTAATGAAAAAGCACAGTTTGTAGCGATGAGGTGATAAAGTGGAGGCAAGATTCAGTACAGTTACAAAATATGATGAAGTATTATACAGAGAGCTTATGGAGAAAAAGAAAAGAAAGCTGGGATGGTTCAGACGATACTATATTACCATCAGCGAGCTGGCCCTTTTAACAGTATTTGTTATAAGAAGCGCAGTTTTAGAAGCAAGAGGTCAAACTCCGGGAGAAGGCTTAATGATAACCCTGGGAGTGGTGGCAGCGGTGATAGCGGCAGCTACCTTCTGGATTGAAAGAAAAAACGGTCCCCAAAGGGAGGACAGGGCAGTCAGAGCCAAGGTAAGAGCCATGGCCATCAGGTCCGGAAAGGCAGGGGAGAAGGAAGAGGTGTACTGGTTTGAGGACCACTGCATTATACAGACGGCTGACTACGCCGGAAAGTTCTGCTATACAGGCCTTAGAAGAATTGTGGAGGAAGAACATTACTATTTCCTGTATTTTGGAGGAGACAGATATATACCGGCTGATAAAAACGGATTCCGCACAGGCAGGCCGGAAAAGTTTCTCAAATTTGTTCAGTCTAAAATTTCCGAAAAAGGTTGATGGATACTTGACAAAGATTTCCTCTGTGTTATAATCAGACTGTAAATTTCATTAGAATAATGCATATACGTTGATGAGACCAGTAGGATATCAGGACCGTCCAGAGAGAAAGGCATGTGGTGGAAGTCTTTTACGAAAATGTTATCTGAAGACCAGCTCAGAGTGTCCCTTAATCGGGAACGGTGACGCCGTTATCGTCATAAATCAAGTGGTTTGAACGAATGTTCATTCAAAGCAGGGTGGAACCGCGATTGTATAATCGTCCCTCGCTATGCGAAAGCATGGCGGGGGATTTTTTGTTTCATAGGAAAGTACCCCCGGCAGGATGCACACTTTTTATGTAAAAGGAGAAAATAATATGAAAATTACACTGAAAGACGGCTCTGTAAAAGAGTATCAGCAGCCAATGTCTATTATCGACATTGCAAAGGACCTAAGCGAAGGCCTGGCCAGAGTGGCATGTGTAGGCGTAGTAGACGGGGAAACAGCAGATTTAAGAACTGTAATAGAGAAAGACTGCAGTCTGAACATCTGCACAGCCAATGATCCAGAGGGACTGGCAGCCCTGCGCCACACAGCCAGCCACGTAATGGCTCAGGCAGTAAAGCGTTTATTCCCAAATACAAAGCTGGCTATCGGACCTTCTATTGCAGATGGTTTTTACTATGATGTGGACCCGGAGAATCCTTTAACAGCAGAAGATCTGGAAAAGATTGAAGGGGAGATGAAAAAGATTGTAAAAGAGGCTCATCCGATTCAGCGCTTTACAAAGCCAAGACAAGAGGCTATTGCTTTTATGGAGGAAAAACAGGAGCCGTATAAAGTGGAACTGATTGAAGATCTGCCGGAGGATGCGGAAATCAGCTTTTACAGCCAAGGAGAATTTACAGATCTGTGCGCAGGCCCTCATTTAATGAACACAAAGGACTTAGGGAAGGCTTATAAGCTTACAAGCCTGGCTGGAGCTTACTGGAGAGGCAGCGAAAAAAACAAAATGCTTACGCGTATTTACGGAACAGCATTTGGCAAAAAGGCTGATCTGGAAGCTTACATTACTATGATGGAAGAAGCAAAGAAAAGAGATCACAGAAAGCTGGGCAGAGAATTAGGTCTGTTTATGATGCACGATGCAGGTCCTGGATTCCCATTTTTCCTTCCAAAGGGAATGGCTTTAAAAAATACATTGCTGGAATACTGGAGAGAAATTCACAAAAAAGCCGGCTATGTAGAGATTTCCACTCCGATTATTTTAAACAGAAGCCTTTGGGAAACATCAGGTCACTGGGATCACTATAAAGACAATATGTATACAACAGTCATTGACGGCGAGGATTATGCAGTAAAGCCAATGAACTGTCCTGGAGGAGTTTTAGTTTACGCCTCTGAACCTCGTTCCTACAGAGATCTTCCTCTCCGCATGGGAGAGCTGGGACTGGTTCACAGACATGAAAAGTCAGGACAGCTTCACGGCCTCATGCGTGTCCGCTGCTTTACACAGGACGACGCCCATATTTTTATGACTCCTGATCAAATCAAGGAAGAAATTATGGGAGTAGCCAGACTGATTAACGAAGTATATTCCCTGTTTGGATTTAAATACCATGTAGAGCTTTCCACAAGGCCAGAGGACAGTATGGGCAGCGATGAAGACTGGGAGATGGCTACAGAAGGTTTAAGAAGCGCTTTAGATGAATTAGGCTTAGATTATGTAGTAAACGAGGGAGACGGAGCCTTCTACGGCCCTAAAATTGACTTCCACCTGGTAGACGCTATTGGAAGAACATGGCAGTGCGGAACAATCCAGCTGGATTTCCAGCTTCCTCAGCGATTTGAATTGGAATATATGGGGGCAGACGGAGAGAAGCACAGACCTATTATGATTCACCGTGTTGCCTTTGGATCTATTGAAAGATTCCTGGGCATTTTAACAGAGCATTTTGCAGGAGCATTCCCAACATGGTTGGCCCCTGTGCAAGTAAAAATACTGCCTATTTCTGACAAGTATATTGATTATGCAGAGAAGGTGAAAAAGGCTTTGGAGGCAGAAAACATCCGCTGCGAAATCGACACACGTTCAGAAAAAATCGGTTATAAGATCCGCTCTGCACAGCTGGAGAAAATTCCTTATATGCTGGTAGCAGGACAGAAGGAAGAAGAGGAAGGCCTGGTGGCAGTAAGAAGCAGAAGCCAGGGAGATGAAGGACAGAAGGCATTGGCAGATTTTATTGCTGATATAAAGAAAGAAATTCAAACAAAGGAAATCCATTAATTAAATTGTCAATGTACAGGGCGCTGGAAAATAGCAGGGGAGATCAACCGGTTATTTTCCGGCGCTCTTGCTATTTGACAATATTTGTTGAAAAATATTCTCGCCTGTAATATAATTATCTGATAAAATATCTGCCTCAATGGGCTTTTGCCAGTGAAAGTCAGTGTACAGGAAAGGAAGAAAATATATGAAAAAATACCTGGTATGTGTAGATTCAGATGGATGTGCAATGGATACAATGGATTGTAAGCATAAGCTGTGCTTTGGACCAGAAATGGTAAAAGCCTGGGGGCTGGAAGCTTACAGAGAAGAAGTGTTAAAGCTTTGGAGCCAAATCAGTCTTTATTCAGAAACCAGAGGAATTAACAGGTTTCCCGGCCTGGAGCTGACTATGAAGGCCTGTATGGAGCGGGGGATTTTAGAAGAAGATATAAGCGACTTCAGCTTGTGGCTGAAGGAGTCTCCAAGCTTTTCCAACGCTGCTTTGGAGAAAAGAATAGAAGAAACAGGCAGTCCCTTATTAAAGAAAATTTTACAGTGGTCCTTATGCGTAAATGCCGCAATTAAGGCCTTGCCTGACAGCAGCCCTTTTAACGGGGTAAGGGAGACATTAGAATATATGTCCCAGTATGCAGATTTGGCGGTAGTGTCGTCTGCTAACAGGGAGGCTTTGGAGAGAGAATGGGGGCGCACTGGATTAATCAGCCTGGTAAAGGAGATTATGGCTCAAGACTGCGGTTCTAAATCTGTGTGTATCAGCCGGCTTTTAGAGCAGGGCTATGAAAAAGACTGCGTGCTGATGATTGGAGACGCGCCTGGAGACGGGAAAGCTGCAGACAAATGTGGAGTTTTGTTTTTCCCCGTAGTGATTCAGGAGGAAGAACAATCCTGGAAATGCTTAAAAGATCAGGCTTTCCAGCGTTTCTTAGACAGAACTTACAAAGGCGAATATGAGAAGGAGCAAAGACATAAATTTATGTCAGCATTAAAACAGAAGTAAAGCTTGTATAAAAAGGACAGAATTCTTATGGAAAAAACAAATGTATGCCGCCTGTTAGATCAGGCGGGGATTGAATATGAAGAAAAAGAATACGAAGTAGATGAAAATGATCTTTCAGGCTCCCATGCCGCTGATATTATGGGAGCGGACCATGACAGCGTCTACAAAACCTTAGTTTTAAAAGGAGAAAAAAACGGATATTTGGTGTGCTGTATTCCTGTAGATGAAGAGCTGGATTTAAAAAAGACAGCCAAGGCGGCAGGAGAGAAAAAGGTGGAGATGCTTCCTGTAAAGGACTTATTAAGTGTAACCGGTTATATTAGAGGAGGGTGTTCCCCTATAGGCATGAAAAAAAAGTTTCCTACTTATATAGAAGAAACTGCTGTGCTGTTTGAAAAAATTGCTGTCAGCGCCGGTATGCGAGGAAAACAAATTATTCTAAATCCTGAAGATTTAGCCAAATATGTGGGAGGGAAATTTGTACCTCTGACAAAAGAATAGATTTACATAAAAAAGAGCCGACAAAAAAGGCTCTTTTTTTTATGTTGTTATAGTTAACAAATATGTAATACTTTTGTAAAAATAAAATTGGCATACTGGACTAAAAATAGGAGAATAAATCAGCTATAATTAGAAAAGTTAACTAAATGAGAAAGAAAATCAAGGAAAGAAGTAAAAAATATATGACAAAATTGTAAAAACTCCATTGACTTTTTTTTACTTGCTCCCATATAATTACCAGCGTCACCCCAAAGAAACCAAAGACATGTGTGCAAAGAAAATTTGCGCGGCAGCTTTGGGACAAAGAAGAAAATAAGAAAAGAGGAGTATGTATGCTGACAATTTTTTCTTTTCTTCAGGGTATTTATCGTTTCATTAAAAAGATGGCAGTGACAGTGACGAAGAAAATGTATCGCACTGCAGCAGTTTTTGTTTCTATGGCAGCCGTAGTGACTGTAATTACATTAACGTCCAACGGATTTGGCACAGGAGGAAGAAGTGTTATATCTGCATATGCGGAAACGGTGCCTCAGTCTTTAGAGGAAGATGAGGGAGAAACAGCCCCGGAAGAAATGAACATGATTACAGAAGCAAAAATACGAGTTGAACTTACTGATTCAGATTCGCGGAGAGACGGACAGCTTTTTGCGGGAAGTATTTTAGAAAGAGATGTGCGCAAAAAACAGGCAATGGATGAGCTGATGAAGGCTCAGGCAGAAGAGACAAAGCTGGAGTTTGTGCGTCAGGAAGAAGAGAGAGCCAGACAGGAGGCAGAGGCCGCCAGACTGCAGGCGGAGGAAGAGGCACGAAAAAATGCGGCCAGAACGTCGCTTTCAGAGGAAGATTACAATGTACTTTTGAAAATTGTCCAGGCAGAAGCCGGAATTTGCGATGAAAAAGGCCGGATTTTAGTGGCGAACGTTATTCTGAATCGGGTGAGAAGCTCAGAGTTTCCAAACAGTGTAACAGCGGTTGTATATCAGCCGTCTCAATTTTCACCAGTTTCCAACGGAAACATTAACCGGGTAAAGGTTACAGAGGAGACAAAGCAGTGCGTAGACAGAGCGCTGGCAGGTGAGGATTATTCTCAGGGAGCTCTTTACTTTATGAATCGGGGAAGATCCCGGTCAGGAGCGGTTAAGTGGTTTGACAGTCGTCTCACTTATCTTTTTGAACATGACAGACATCAGTTTTACAGATAAAAAGATTCATGTACTTATGAAACAGGCAGCGGCGGTTTGTGGATATTATTTCCATAAGCCGCCGCTTTTTGTAGTATTTGTAGAAAATAAAAAGATTAAATGAAAATTTATTGAAGAAATTTTCAGGCATAATACAGCATATTGTATACAATGCTGTTTTTCAAGAACAAATTGTTGACATTTTTCATGCCTAATGCCATAATATAAGCGAATACTGATTAAAGAAGGAGGATTTATCCAATGGCAACTAAAGCTTATTATCCGCTGAATGAAATTGGTGCAGGCAAGCCAGGTTTTGCTAAAACCAGATCTATTATTGAAGCGGCTTTTTATGGCAACAACGTTGTAAAGGTTAACACATTAAAAGAGGCTTATAACTTAGCAAAGAACTCCCCAGGTACAGTTGTTACAGACATGCCTGTATACAGAGGCGAGGAGTTTGGTCTTGAGAAAGACGCAAAAGTTTTATTATTTAATGACGGCGCTATTACAGGACGTTACGCAGCAGCACGTCGTATTGCAGGCGAGCCAGGCGTAGATTGCGCAGCTTTGGACAAGGTAGCTATGGATGCTATTTATCAGTCCCGTTGGAAAAAAATGTACCACGCAGAGGTATATGTAGGACTGGATCCAGAGTTTATGGTAAAAGCTCACCTGTTAATTCCACAGGGTGAAGAGAATATTATGTACTCCTGGATGCTGAACTTCCAGTATATGTCTGATGAGTATGTAAAGATGTACAGAGATTCTAAGATGGTTGGCGATGGAAAAGAAGCAGATATTTATATCTTCTCTGATCCACAGTGGTTCCCAGCAGAGCGGCCAGGCGTTGATTACAGCTGTTTAAGCGATCCTCAGACTCTGTGCTATTTCAACACAGACCAGAACTGTGCTTGCATCCTTGGTATGAGATACTTTGGCGAGCATAAGAAAGGCACTCTGACAATGGCTTGGGCTATTGCAAACCGCAACGGTTATGCTTCCTGCCACGGCGGACAGAAAGAGTACACACTGGCTGACGGAAGTAAGTATGTTGCTTCTGTATACGGTCTGTCAGGCTCCGGAAAATCTACCTTAACACATGCAAAACACAATGGCAAATACGAGATCAAGGTTCTCCATGACGATGCTTTCATCATTAACACAGATACATGTGCATCTATCGCATTAGAGCCAACATATTTTGATAAGACACAGGATTATCCTGCTGGCTGCCCAGATAACAAGTTCCTTTTAACAGCTCAGAACTGCTCCGCTACATTAGATGAGGACGGAAAAGTTCAGCTGGTTACAGAAGATATCAGAAACGGCAACGGCCGTGCAATCAAGTCTAAATTATGGGCGCCAAACCGTGTGGACAAGATTGAAGAGCCAGTTAACGCTATTTTCTGGATTATGAAAGACCCAACAATTCCACCAGTAGTAAAACTGAAAGGCGCTTCCCTGGCATCTGTTATGGGCGCTACTCTGGCAACAAAGCGTTCTACAGCAGAGCGTCTTGCTCCAGGCGTAGATCCTAACAAGTTAGTAGTAGTTCCTTACGCTAACCCATTCAGAACTTATCCTCTGGCAAATGACTATGAGAAGTTCAAAAAGCTGGTTGAAGAGAAGAATGTAGATTGCTACATTATCAACACAGGCGACTTTATGGGCAAGAAGGTTCAGCCAAAAGATACATTAGGCATTCTGGAAGCAATCGTTGAGAAGAAGGCTGAGTTCAAACAGTGGGGACCATTCACTGATATTGAAATCTTCGATTGGGAAGGATTTGTTCCAGATATGAACGATTCTAACTACGTAGAGCAGCTGAAGGCTCGTATGAATGACCGTGTAAATGAGATCAAAGAATTTGGTGTTAAGAAAGACGGTTATGACAAACTGCCAGATGATGCTTTAGCAGCAATCCAGAAGGTTGTTGACGAATTAAAATAATTTGATAACCTTAGACGGCTGGTCGGAATTTTGACCAGCCGTTTTCCATATGTCAGTTTTCAGACAGTGGAAAAAGCTGGGGCAGATCAAGAAAGGAAATTTAGCTGTATGAAGAAATATATACTTTTTGACTTAGACGGAACTCTTACAGATCCTGAAGAGGGCATCACAAAATCAGTGGAATATGCTTTAAACAGCTTTGGAATTCAGGTGGAGGACAGACATAGCCTTACACCTTTTATTGGTCCTCCTTTAAAAGACAGCTTTATGAAGTTTTATGGATTTACAGAAGAAAAAGCTGCCCAGGGAATTGAAAAGTACAGGGAATATTATTCTGTTACCGGATGGCTGGAAAATCAAGTATATGACGGAATCAGTCAAATGTTAAGTGAGTTAAAGGAGGCAGGCTTTACCCTGCTTGTGGCTACTTCTAAGCCAGAAGTTTTCGCTAAAAGAATATTAGATCACATGGACTTGGCCAGGTATTTTTCCTTTATAGGAGGGGCGGATCTGGATGAAACCAGAGTGAAAAAGGGAGATGTAATCCAATATGTATTAGAAAACCAGAATATAAAAAATCCAGATGAGGCTGTTATGGTTGGAGACAGGGAGCATGACTGTATAGGAGCCGGAGAAAACCACATTAGCTGCATCGGGGTGCTTTACGGATTTGGAAGCAGGCAGGAGCTGTGTGCAGCAGGCGCAGCGGCTGTAGCTGAAAGTGTAGAGGATTTAAAGAATATTTTGCTTAAACAGTGAAAGGAAGAACAATGGAAGCTTATTCTGGATTTGCGGCAGTGTATGATTTATTTATGGACAATATTCCATATGAAGAGTGGTGCGATTATCTGACAGAGCTGTTGGTGGAATATGGCGTAAAAGAAGGGCTGGTGCTGGATTTAGGCTGCGGCACAGGGACGCTTACAGAGCTGTTAGCTGAAAACGGCTATGATATGATAGGAGTAGATGCATCTGAGGAGATGCTTGGGCTGGCTATGGAGAAAAAGGAAAGGTCAGGCCGGGATATTTTATATTTGCTTCAGGATATGCGGGAATTTGAGCTGTACGGCACAGTAAAAGCTGTGGTCAGCATTTGTGACTCTATAAATTATATATTAGATGATGAGGATTTGGTTCAGGTATTTTCTTTAGTGAATAATTATCTGGACCCAAAGGGCATTTTTATTTTTGATTTAAATACAGTTTATAAATATGAAAATTTGCTGGGGGATCATACTATTGCAGAGGATAGAGAAGAAAGCAGCTTTATCTGGGACAACTTTTACGATAAAGAGACTCAGATCAATGAATATGACCTGGCTTTATTTATAAAGGAAGATGACGGAAGATATTCAAAATATACAGAAACCCATTATCAAAGGGCTTATACTTTGGAAAAGATAAAGGAGTCTCTGGAGAAAGCAGGAATGAAGCTGGAGGCAGTTTACGGCGCATTTACAAAGGAAGAGCCAGGCAGTGACAGCGACAGAATCTATGTGATTGCCAGAGAACAGGGAAAAAATCTTTAGTGAGAAAGGGAGAAGACTTATGTCAGATTATATTATCCGCGCTACGGCCGCCGGCGGGCAGATCCGCGCGTTTGCAGCTACTACAAAAGATTTAGTAGAATATGCCAGAAGCGTTCACAATACCAGCCCGGTGGCTACGGCAGCCCTTGGCAGGCTTTTAACAGCAGGAGCTATGATGGGCGTTATGATGAAGGGAGAAAAGGATATACTTACCTTAAAAATACAGGGGGACGGCCCTATTGAGGGGCTGACGGTCACTGCAGATTCAGGGGGAAATGTAAAGGGATATGTGTTTAATCCTTCTGTGATGCTGCCTCCTAATGCCCAAGGGAAACTGGATGTAGGCGGAGCCCTAGGCGTGGGAGTGCTTAGTGTGATTAAGGATATAGGCCTGAAAGAGCCTTATGTGGGACAGACAATCCTGGTTACAGGGGAGATTGCAGAGGACTTAACTTATTATTATGCTACATCAGAGCAGACTCCGTCTTCTGTAGCCTTAGGCGTATTGATGAACCGGGACAATACAGTAAAACAGGCGGGAGGATTTATGATTCAGCTGCTTCCAGGCGCGTCGGAGGAGGCCATATCTGCTTTGGAGAAAAAGTTAGGTGAAATTCAGTCTGTTACTACTATGCTGGATAAGGGAAAAACTCCTGAAATGATATTAGAGTATATTTTAGGAGACTTTGGCCTGGAAATAAATGAAAAGCTGCCTGCAAATTTTTACTGCAACTGCACCAGAGAGAGGGTGGAGAAGGCCTTGATCAGCATTGGAGAAAAAGAAATTAAGGATATGATTCAGGATGGAAAACCTATTGAGGTGAATTGTCATTTCTGCAATAAGAACTATACATTTTCCATAGAAGATCTGAAAGGTTTTTTAAAGAATCAATAGATTAAATCACGGCGCAGCCTGTTATATGACTCATTCCAAAACCGGTATCCCCTTACGTTCCTCCACAATCCTGATTTTCGGTGAATGAGAGAGGATTATAGGATTGAAATGTATTAAACCGAAACTACAGAGGAATTAACGGGATTTCGGAGGAATCAATAGGACGGACTGTTAATCGGGACGGTAATGAGGTAAGAGTTGTTTATTGCTACTATACAAAACCTCTCTGGAACAGCCTGTTTATCGACTCTGATTTACAGGAATACAGCGAAAGTGGAAGCAGCACCGGGACAGATATGTATGGGGAAAATTATGGCGGTGTTGATTATGAATTTTTCAACGGGTTCTTTTTGAATTGCTAAAAATTAAATGCGTTGGTATAATAACTATAGATTGTAATGTAATGGTTGCTGTGTGACAGATAAGAAGAACGAATTTTCTTTAGTTCTTTTATGATGTTACAGTATTTTTTTAGTCGAGGAAAGCAAGCGGATACGGAAATGAGAAAGAAGATTTTAACGATTGCGGCAGCCGCGGCAATGGCGATGATGATGAGTGTGCCGACATTTGCACAGGACTGGCAGCAGAATGCGACGGGCTGGTGGTATCAGGAAGATGACGGCAGTTATCCCACAAATACAGGAAAATGGATTGATGACAATGGCGATGGGGCATATGAGTTTTATTATTTTGATGAAAACGGATATCTTTTAACGGATACAGAGGTACCGGGTAGACCTGTTCCTCCCGAAAGCCATTTTAATGCAAGAATTAATAAAGAAGGGCAATTAGAAATAGACGGGGAGGCATCAATAGCCTATATAGAGGATGACTTTGCTAGGGCAACGGGTATTGATAAAAATTTTGCTGACGAAACATATGATGAAAACGGGATTAGCCGTATAGCAATGGATATGCTTCTCCATAGCCGCGAAGAAAATACGAAATATGGCGAGATTGCTTGTGAAGGAAATACTGTAATATATAGTAACGGATTTAAAGTTGGTTATGAACAATCTATTTCTGACGATACACAGTCAGCCGCCCACCATATTGGAACCGTGGACCCTAAAGACGGAAAAAAATTGCTGAAATTCCACTATGCTTCAAACTACCCGACAGATAGAGTGAAAGATACAAAAGAAAAATCAGTTTTTGTGCAGGAGCTAGGGTTTTGTGTTTTGATGAACAATAGAAACCTTTCGTTTGATTCTATTTATTATTGTTTGGATTATGGAGATAATATATTAGGTGTAACTTGGTATTGCAGCGACAGAGTTTTGTTAGTTATCCAATCGAAAGCTGTTTTAAGAAAGTATATGTAATATTCTGGGAAGAATATGGAAGAAATAGAGGCTGGATTCAAAATAAGAACTCTTAGATTTCGTACAGCATATAGATATCGGTCAGATGAATATTTTGCACCAAAATATCGTCGCCAGGTGTTTTACAAGGATATTAAAGCAGATGTAGGGCAGATATTAGGAACACTATGTAGAAGAAAAGGGATAGAGATTATAGAAGCATCGTGTATGCCGGATCATATTCATATGCTGGTACGGATTCCCCCAAAATATTCAGTTATAAATATTGTAAAGAAAAAAGCTGCCAGCGCTAACTGACAGCTTTTTATCATAATCACGTATAACAATATAACTATTTCAAAATATAAAACAAAAATCTATATCCTTGAAAAAGGTACACTGGATAAATGATTATTCGTAGGGATTATAATTTGGTAACGTTAGTTGCCTGAGGTCCCTTAGCTCCGTTCACAACGTCGAATTCTACAGCTGCGCCTTCGTCCAGAGATTTAAAGCCTTCCATGTTCAGGCCTGAATAATGTACGAATACATCATTGCCATCCTCGTCGGAAATAAATCCGTAACCCTTTTGGTTGTTAAACCATTTTACTGTACCCTTGCTCATATGATACCTCCAAAAAATATAAAAAAAACGTTAAGCCGCAATCATTAGCAGCTTATTTAAGAATAGCATAGTTTTATAGCAGTGTCAAATCATTTCCGCGAATTACTTCATAATTTGACAAAGAGGAAAAAAGTTGTAAAATGAAAGATAGTTTTGCCGGCTTTCACTGGCAGCGCAGGTAGGAAAATATAAAAAACAGGCAGAGGTTAAAGGAAATATGAAGATTATAAATGCATGGAGGCATCTTAAAACAATTACAGAACACAAGATGCTGGTAATGAAAAATTGTTTTCGCATTGGACTTTACAGGCAGGGACTGCTTCACGATTTGTCCAAATACAGCTGGACAGAATTCCGCACAGGAGTTTTATATTATCAGGGGAATAAAAGTCCAAATGCAGCTGAAAAAGATGAGATGGGATATTCTGGGGCATGGCTTCACCATAAAGGACGGAATAAACACCATTTTGAATACTGGATTGACTTTGGGCCTAAGAAGGAGGAGGGGCTGATTGGAAATAAGATGCCTTTAAAATATGTGGCTGAAATGGTCATGGACAGAATTGCCGCCTCTAAGGTGTATAAGGGCAGGGATTATACAGACAGCTCTCCCTGGGAGTATTACAGCAGAACAAAGGATTATATTGTAATTCATCCCAGGACCAAGGCCCTTCTGGAGCATCTGCTTCTCATGCTGAAGGAGCAGGGAGAAGAAAGAACATTTGCATATATAAGAAAAATGCTGAAGCGAAAGGACTATTAAAAGCAGTGAATAAAAGCAGTGAAGCTGCGGGGTCTGAAAAGGAGGCTGATATGCCGCTTGTCTGCCCCGCAGTTTTCTCACTGCCAGATCAGGACATGCGGTGGAGTAAGGACTGGATATAGGCGTTTAAAGCCTTGGAATCCTGAAATAAACCATCTTTGTACTCTGCGTATGATATTTTAGATTTCCGGTCTGTTTTTAATTCAGGAGAGAATAATTGGCTGAACTGAGGCAAAAAACAGCCCTCCTTTTTGGCGTAGCAGGTAGCGGCGGTTGCCTGCTTTCTGGCGGCTTTGTCCACATATTCACCTACGCTTTTATGAACCGCAGTATCCTCATAGGGCAGATAGTAGTAATTTTTATAGTCTGAAAAGAAATGCTTTAAAATCCCCCGGTATAAGGGCACTTCTGCAGTTAATTTATTTTCTGCGGCGGAAAGGGAAAGGCCGGGCAAAAGCTCATCTTCCCTGTTAAATTCTACAGGGAGAAAAACAGGGCTTTCACATGTGAGAATTAAAAAATCTTCCTGGCCGCCGAAAATATCAGTGCGCACCTGGAGATGCTGATTTTCCAGCACAAAATCATTTTGCAGGAAATCACAGTAGCTGAGAATAGGAAGAATTTCCGGCATACCTTTTAAGTCATCTTCATTGTGAAGCATTAAAAGGCGGTATAAAAAGTCTTCATGGGTCATCAGGTAATCCTGATAAACCTGGATTAGCTGGCCTCCTGAGTATTTATCTGTTCTGAAAACTCCTAGAAATTGTTCAATGGCCTTTTGCTTCATACTTTCTAAACCAAGAAGGCGGCGGTAGGGCCGTATTTTTTTGTAAATATCCACACTGGCGACTTCTGAAAAATTGTAGGGAAGTCCAAAGGCGGAACAGCGCTTCAAAAGATAGGGAATATCGAAGCCGTCCCCGTTAAAGTGAATGAGAATTTTAAAATTCTTTAAAAAATGGAAAAAGGCGTGAAGCAGCTCCTCCTCTGCCCCTGCCTGATCTGCAAACCATTGAATCATCTGCCAGCCGGCTTTGTTATAGTAAACGCAGCCGATTAAATATAAATTAGAGGTCAGGCTGGAAAAGCCTGTCGTCTCAATATCAAAAAATAAAAGTTCATCCAGCTTTCCCAGCCTTTCTAAAGGGTATGTATAGGGAAAATCCAGTTTTTTCTCAATAGTAACCATATATATTTCCTCCTGAAAACAGTATAGCGAAGGAAAAAATGGAAGTCAACTGGAAACAGAATATTTGTTCGGTTTGTCTTGCAAAGGCTATAGCTCTATGATATGATAAAGCCAGCAAAAAGGAAAAGGAGAAAGAGTCAGTGATTTCCTATGTCAAAGGTATACTGGGTGAGATTTTAGAGCAGGAAATTGTAGTGGAAGCAGGAGGGATTGGTTACGGAATTCAGGTGCCGGTCACTGTTTTGGACAGGCTTCCAGGACTGGGAAAAGAAGTGAAGATTTATACATATATGCAGGTGAGAGAAGATGGCCTAAGTCTTTTCGGCTTTTTAAACAGGCAGGATCTGCTTATGTTTAGGCAGCTGATTGGAGTCAGCGGCATCGGGCCTAAGGGGGCTTTGGGCGTGCTTTCGGCCCTCAGCCCTGACACTTTGCGCATGGCGGTGCTGTCCGGGGATGCGAAGACGATTTCCAAGGCTCCCGGAGTGGGAAATAAGACGGCTCAGAGAATCATTCTGGATTTAAAGGACAAGGTAAAGGCAGAAGATATTTTGTCAGGCTTTGACAAAGAGGAGGAGGACAGCAGTTACTCTGATATGACTGCACAGTCTGGAAAAGAGGCGGTGGAGGCTCTGGTTGCCCTGGGATATTCAGGCACAGAGGCTGCAAAAGCAGTGAGAAGGGTAGAAATTTCAGAAGGCATGACGGCTGAGGATGTGCTCAGACAGTCATTAAAGTTTTTAGCATTTTAGGCGGGATATAGAATGGAACGAAGAGTGATTACCACAGATGTGACAACAGAAGAAGAAAAAAGAATAGAGGTAAATCTGCGCCCTCAGATGATGGAGGATTATATTGGCCAGGATAAGTTAAAATCTAATCTGCGGGTATTTATTGACGCGGCCAGAACCAGGAAGGAGCCTTTAGACCATGTGCTTCTTTACGGCCCTCCAGGGCTGGGAAAGACTACCTTATCCTGTATTATTGCCAATGAAATGGGCGTGAATTTAAAGGTTACCTCTGGCCCGGCTATTGAAAAGCCGGGAGACATGGCTGCCATTTTAAGCGGTCTTCAGGAGGGGGATGTGCTGTTTGTAGATGAGATTCACCGCCTTACAAGGCA
The DNA here is from genome assembly GCF_900240245.1 of Lachnoclostridium edouardi. GTDB lineage: Bacteria > Bacillota > Clostridia > Lachnospirales > Lachnospiraceae > Lachnoclostridium_A > Lachnoclostridium_A edouardi. Next base: position 434,293 of record NZ_OESQ01000001.1, on the reverse strand, counting down.
GGTGGAGGAGGTGCTGTACCCTGCTATGGAGGACTTTGCCATTGATATAATGTTGGGAAAGGAATCCTCGGCCAGGTCCATTCGGCTGGAGCTTCCTCACTTTACTTTGGTAGGCGCCACCACAAGGGCCGGTCTTTTAACAGAGCCTTTAAGAGCCAGATTTGGGGTGATACAAAAAATGGACTTTTATACCCCTTCAGATCTGGAAAAAATTGTGCTTCGCTCTGCCAGAGCATTAGAGGTGGAGATTGAGCAGGAGGGAGCCGTGGAGATTGCCAGACGGTCCAGAGGCACGCCAAGGCTTGCCAACAGGCTGTTAAAAAGAGTGAGGGATTTTGCTCAGGTAAAATACGACGGCAGAATCACAAAAGAGGTGGCGGATTTCGCCCTGGATATATTGGATGTAGATAAGTTAGGGCTGGACAATAACGACAGAAGCATTTTGCTTACAATTATACAGAAGTTTTCCGGAGGACCAGTAGGATTAGACACTTTGGCAGCCGCTTTAGGGGAGGACTCAGGCACCTTAGAGGAGGTGTACGAGCCTTATTTAATTATGAACGGCCTGTTAAACAGAACGCCCAGAGGCAGAATGGCTACAGAACTGGCATATCATCATCTGGGGCTTTCTTAAAAAAAGAAAATGGCTATATACAATATATAGAAAATCGTGCAGAATCATGTAGAAGTCCAATGAGAACTATGGTATAATATTTTCGATATTATGCCAGCGCCGGCTGGGCGCCATAAAAATAGATACAGTGGAGATAGGGATATGGATTCCAAAAATTATACAGAAGTGCTGATAGACGGCAGAATATATACTTTAGGCGGGGCGGAGGACGAGTCTTACCTTCAGCGGGTCGCCAGCTATATTAATGAAAAGCATTCTCAGCTGAAAAAAAGAGACGGATTTTTAAAGCAAAGCGGAGATTATCAAAGCGTAATGGTAGAGCTGAATATTGCTGACGATTACTTTAAGGCAAAAGAAGAAGTGGATAAGCTGAAGGAACAGAAAAACGAGCTGGAAAAGGAAGCTTACAGTCTGCGCCATGAGCTAGTTACAACACAGATGAAGCTGGAAAAGGCTCTTCGCCAGCAGGAAGAGGCGGAAAAGAAGAAAGGGTAAAAAAGGGCTGATGTTTGCATCAGCTTTTTACATTTAAGAGAACGTGTGGGGAAAGAGAGGAATCAGGTGAAAAGAGAACAAACAGAAATATTGGCTCCTGCCGGCTCCTACGAAAGCATGACGGCGGCAGTGGCAGCCGGAGCAGATGCAGTTTACATCGGGGGAAGCCGGTTTGGGGCCAGAGCCTATGCTGATAATCTGGATGAAGAGAAGCTGCTTTCCGCCATTGATTATGTTCATCTTCATGGCAGGAAAATTTATATGACTGTAAACACTTTAATGAAAGAGCAGGAGATGGAGCAGCTTTATCAGTATATAAAGCCTTACTATATGCAGGGTTTGGACGCTGCCATTGTTCAGGATTTAGGTGTTTTTAAATTTTTAAAAGAAAATTTTCCTAACCTGCCTCTTCACGCCAGCACCCAAATGACCATTACAGGCGTGTACGGAGCTAAATTGCTGGCGGAAATGGGAGCTTCCAGGATCGTCACGGCCAGAGAGCTGTCATTGGAAGAAATCAGAGAGATACATTGTCAGGTAGATGTGGAGATTGAAAGCTTTGTCCATGGAGCTTTGTGCTACTGTTATTCAGGCCAGTGCCTTTACAGCAGTATGCTGGGCGGCAGAAGCGGAAACAGAGGCAGATGCGCTCAGCCCTGCAGACTGCCTTATGACATAAAAAGAGGAAGTCAGACATTAAATAAAAAAGATCAGCAGCATGTAATGAGCTTGAAAGACCTTTGCACTTTAGATCTGATTCCTGATATGATAGAGGCCGGCATTTATTCCATGAAAATAGAAGGCAGAATGAAAAGCCCCAGATACACTGCAGGAGTAGTGAGTGTATATAAAAAGTACAGGGATCTGTATTTGGAAAAGGGGCGAAAGGGGTATAAGGTTCAAAAAAGCGACAGGGAGATGCTTCTGGATTTATTTGACAGAGGAGGATTTACTGAGGGATATTACACCCAGCACAACGGAAAAGCTATGGTGGCAGTAAAACAGAAGCCGGCTTTCAGGGAAGGAAACAAGGAGCTGTTTCAGATGCTGGATGATAAATATGTAAAATCAGAAATACAGGAGGAAGTGTCCGGCGCCGTATATATAAAGGAGGGAGAGGCCGGGAAGTTATGTCTGAACCTGAAAGATATTCATATTACGGTTTTTGGCGCCCCTCCATTGAAAGCCTTAAATCAGCCTTTAACGGCAGAAAAGCTGGAAAAACAAATATGTAAAACAGGAGGCACTCCCTTTAAGCTGAAAGATTTGGAGACTGTCATAGAGGGAGATTTATTTATGCCGGTGCAGGCTTTAAATGAGCTAAGGCGCAGCGGATTCCAGGCTTTAGAGGCTGCCGTCACAGGCCGGCACAGAAGAGAGGAAGCAGGAGTATCAGAGGAGCAGAAAGAAAAAGAGAAAAAGAAAGAGAAAGAGGGGGAGAAGCTGCCGGAAAAAGAGGAAGCTTTTGTTTCTCCTCTTATGACAGCCAGCATTGAAGATGAAAAAGCCGCGGAGATTTTAACTGAAATTCCGGAGATTTTCAGAATTTATATAAATTCAGAGACAATTGGATGGGAAAAGTGGAAAAAAATAGGGCGGCAGTGCAGAGAGAAGAAAAAGCAGTGCTATTTAATGATGCCTCAAATTTTCCGCACACAGGCCAGGAACTATTTTGAAGAGCACGAAAAGGAGCTGCTTGAGGCAGGCTTTGACGGTCTTCTTCTAAGATCTATGGAAGAAATCACATTTGTAAAAGAAAAAGGCTGGAAGCTGCCTTATTCTCTGGACGCCAATTTGTATGTCTGCAACGGTTGCGCAGAAAGGCAGATGATGGAATTGGGAGCAGATACGCTGACTTTGCCTTTTGAATTAAACAGCAGGGAGCTGGAGCAGTTAGGCTGCAGTGAAAAGGAAATGGTAGTATATGGCAGACTGCCGCTTATGGTTTCTGCCCAGTGTCTGAAAAAGACTGCTGAGGGCTGCGACAAAAAGCCGGAGGTGCTGTATATGAAAGACAGGCTGGGGAAAGAATTTCCTGTAAGGAACTGCTGCAGATTTTGTTACAATACAATTTATAATACTACTCCTTTATCCTTGCTGGGAGAGGAAAAATTAATAAAAAGGCTTTCTCCTAAATATTTAAGGCTTCAGTTTACAACAGAAGACAGGGAGGAGATCAGGCGGCTGGCTGTTAGCTTTACAGACAGTTTTATAAAGGATATGAAAGCGCAGCGGCCCTTAAAGGATTTTACAAGAGGTCACTGGAAGCGTGGAGTAGAGTAAAGTAGGTGAAGAATTGTCATTTTTAATAATTGAAATCTCAAAATATATGATGATATTTCTGATGATTTTATATGCGCTGCTGAATTTCCGGTATTTTGGAATGAAGGAGGATACAGGGAGAAACAGGCTTTGTCTAGGCCAGAATTTCTTAATGTTTTTCATCCATTTCCTAGGCTATTTAACCTTATATCTGACTTTGGAGGATGAAAAGATTCTGGCGTTTTATTGGGCTCAAGTATTGTTTTTCCTGCTGTATTTAGGTATATCCAGATTAATTTACAAAAATATATCCAGGCTTCTTCTAAACAATATGTGTATGCTTTTAAGCATAGGCTTTCTTATGCTGTCCAGACTTTCAACGGACAAGGCGGGAAAGCAATTTGTAATTGTAGTGGTTTCAGCGGTGATTACTCTGATTATTCCCTTTATTATTGACAGGGTGTGGCAGCTGTCTAAAATCCCCTGGGTTTACGGGGGAGCAGGACTTTTCCTTTTGCTGGTAGTATGTGTAAGAGGAATTACAAGCTATGGGGCCCAGCTGTCTATTACAGTGGGAGGAATTGGCTTTCAGCCTTCTGAATTTGTAAAAATCAGCTTTGTATTTTTTGTAGCCACTATGTTTTACAGAGGGACAAATTTTTCAAATGTAGCCGTGACTACAATAGCTGCAGCAGTCCATGTGCTGATTTTAGTGGCCTCTAAGGATTTGGGAAGCGCATTATTGTTTTTTGCCACTTATTTATTTATGCTGTTTGTAGCTACCTCCAATTGGCTGTATTTGCTGACGGGAGTGGGGGCAGGCGGAGCCGCCTCTGTAATCGCCTATTATTTATTTGATCACGTAAAGGTGAGAGTGACGGCCTGGATAGACCCCTGGTCAGATGTGGGAAATAAAGGATATCAGATCGCCCAGTCCTTGTTTGCCATTGGAACAGGGGGATGGTTCGGCATGGGACTTTGTCAGGGACTGCCTGATAAAATTCCGGTGGTGGAAAAGGATTTTATGTTTTCAGCTATATCAGAGGAGCTGGGAGGAATCTTTGCCATATGTCTGATTCTTATTTATTTAGGGTGTTTTCTCCAGTTTATGATGCTGGCAGCAAAGATGAAGGCTGTATTTTACAAGCTGATTGCAGCAGGCTTAGGCTGTCTGTTTATTGTTCAGGTGCTTCTGACTGTAGGAGGAGCCACTAAATTTATTCCTATGACAGGGGTTACTATGCCTTTTGTCAGCTACGGAGGAAGTTCAGTATTCAGCACGTTTATTTTATTCGGAGTAGTTCAGGGATTATATATCCTGAAGAAAAATGAAGAGGAAGAGAATGAAAAAAACTAATCCTAATCAAAAATCAAATAGAAGTATTCTGTGTATGACATATTTTATTGTGGGAATTTTTGTGTGTCTGATTGTATATTTAGGATACTTTATGCAGTTTGAAAGGGAATCTGTTATCAACAACCCATATAACGGCAGAATCAGCTTATTTTCCGACAAGGTGGTAAGAGGAAAAATTCTGGCTGCAGACGGAACTGTGCTGGCGGACACTGGGGAAGACGAATTTGGAGACGAAAAAAGAGAGTATCCAATGGGACAGATTTTTGCCCATGCAGTAGGGTATTTAGATAAAGGAAAAACAGGCTTGGAAGCTCAGGTTAATTTTTACCTTCTCAGCTCCCACATAAATTTGCTGCAGCAAATAGGCAATGATCTGGCAGGGGAGAAAAATCCTGGGGACAGTGTGATCACTACCTTAGATGCAGGGCTTCAAAAGGCTGCCTATGATCTTTTAGGAGACAGGAAGGGAGCTGTAGTTGTGATGGAGCCGGGAACAGGGAAAATCCTAGCAATGGTTTCCAGACCGGCCTTTGATCCTAACACTTTAGATGAGGAGTGGGAGGCGCTTACCGGGGAAGATGAAAATGCCAAAAGTCAGGCCAAGCTGTTAAACAGGGCCTCCCAGGGACTTTATCCTCCTGGCTCTACCTTTAAAATTATTACAGCCTTAGAATATATCAGGGAACATCCCCAGGACTACGAAAACTTTACATTTGACTGTACCGGGTATTATCAGGAAGGAGAATACGCTATTCAGTGTTATCACGGGACGGCTCACGGACATCAGAATCTGCAGCAGGCCTTTGCAAATTCCTGCAACGGCGCCTTTGCCTATTTAGGTTTATCATTAGACAAGGGGAGGCTGAAGTCACTGGCTGAGGAGATGCTTTTTAACAATGAGCTTCCTGTGTCTTTAACCTACAGCAAAAGCTCTTACCAGATGGAGGAGACGGCAGATGTGTGGGAAACTCTTCAAACCTCTATCGGGCAGGGGAAAACCCAGATTACCCCTCTTCACAACGGAATGATCGCCGCTGCCATCGCCAACGGAGGAACCTTAATGAAGCCTTATATGGTGGACAGAGTAGAAAACGTTGCGGGAGATACAGTAAAGAAGTATATGCCGGAGGCCTACGGCCCCTTAATGAGCGCTAATGAGGCAGAAACCTTAACAGAATTTATGAAAGAGGTAGTTAATTCAGGAACTGCCTCGGCTTTGAGAACAGAGGCATACACTGTGGCAGGGAAAACGGGGTCCGCTGAATTTGACAAAAACAAGGAAACTCACGGCTGGTTTGTGGGTTTCGCACCGGCTGAAAATCCGGAGATTGTAGTAAGCGTTTTGGTGGAGGAAAGCGGTTCCGGCGGCAGGACGGCTGCGCCTATAGCCAGAGGAATATTTGATACTTATTTTTCAAGATAAAAGGAGGAGACCTGTGTTTAAGGCAAGAGAATACGTTAAAGCAGAAAGTCTGGAGCAGGCCTGGCAGCTGAACCAGAAAAAAAGCAGCGTCATTGTAGGCGGCATGATGTGGCTGAAAATGACTAATTTGACAAAGGGAACTATAGTGGATTTGTCAGGACTGGGATTAGACAATATTGAGGAAAGTGAGGAGGAGTTTTTCATTGGCTGTATGTGCAGTTTAAGACAACTGGAGCTTCATCAGGGACTGAACCAATGTTTTGGCAATATATTTAAAGAATGTACCAGACATATTGTGGGAGTACAGTTTAGAAACGGAGCCACCGTAGGAGGCAGCATTTTCGGCAGATATGGATTTTCTGATATTCTGACCTGCTTTATGGCTTTGGACGCAAAAGTAGAGCTGTATAAGGGGGGGATTGTAGACTTAGCTGAATTTGCTAAAATGCCTTATGATAAAGACGTGCTTGTAGGAATCAGGATTAAAAAAGACAAAAGAAAAGCAGCTTATATTACACAGCGCAGGTCCAGCACAGATTTTCCCTTGATAGCCTGCTGCGTAGGAAAGCTTCAGAATAAGTGGTACGTCAGTATAGGCGCAAGACCTGGCAAGGCCTGTCTTGTAATATTAGACCAGGGAGAATGTTCTGATACTTTAGAGCTGGCGAAAAAGGCTGCGGGGCAGATGATATACGGAGATAATGTCCGGGGAAGCGGAGCTTATCGAAAAGACCTGGCTGTTATATATACAGACAGATTAATGAAGCAGCTGGAAGGGGTGGAATAAAATGGAGCTTCAATTTACCTTAAACGGGAAGAAAATTAATACTCAGATTTCTCCGGACCAAATACTGTTAGAGCTGGTAAGGGAATTAGGCTGCTACAGTGTGAAAAGAGGCTGCGATACTTCAAACTGCGGTTTGTGCACAGTTTTAGTGGACAGTAAGCCGGTGCTTTCTTGCTCCACCTTAGCTGCCAGAGTACAGGGGAAAACAGTAACTACAATGGAAGGTCTTCAGGAGGAAGCTGGAAAAATCGGCGCTTTTTTGGCCGGAGAGGGAGCGGAGCAGTGCGGCTTCTGCAGTCCTGGTCTGATTATGAACATACTGGCTATGGAAAAAGAGCTGAACCACCCTGGAATGGAAGAAATTAAAGAGTATTTATCAGGAAATCTGTGCCGATGCACCGGCTATATGGGCCAGCTGCGGGCGATTGAAAAATATTTAGCCAGAGAAGGAGGCAGGTAATATGGAACCACAGCAGAAATATGTAGGAAGTCCTGTAATAAAAAAGGACGCTATGGCTCTTGTTACAGGAAAACCGGTATACACAGATGATCTGGCGCCGAAAGACTGTTTAATTGTCAAGGTGGTAAGAAGTCCTTACGCCCATGCTCTGATAGAGGAAATTCAAAAGGATAAAGCTATGAAGGTGCCGGGAATCGCTGCGATTCTTACTTGGGAAGACGTGCCCCAAAAGCGGTTTACTATGGCAGGGCAAACATACCCGGAGCCTAGCCCTTACGACAGGCTGATTTTAGATAAACGCCTTCGTTTTGTAGGCGACGCCGCGGCCATTGTGGCGGGAGAGACAGAAGAAGCAGTGGATAAAGCGATGAAGCTGTTGAAAATTAAATATCAGGTGTTAGAGCCGGTGCTGGATTTTAGAACGGCCAAGGATAACAAAATTTTAGTTCACCCGGAGGATAGCTGGAAAAGCTTATGTCCTGTGGGGGCTGACAATGCCAGAAATCTCTGCGCTTCCGGGGAAGAAGGAAATGGGGATGTGGACCAGGTATTAGAGACCTGCGACCTGATTATTGACCAGACTTATCACACAAAAGCCAATCAGCAGGCTATGATGGAAACCTTCCGGGCCTATTCCTATATGGATACATACGGCCGTCTGACAGTAGTGCCGTCTACCCAGGTGCCCTTCCATGTGCGCCGTATTTTATCCCACGCCTTAGATGTTCCTAAGTCTAAGGTGAGAATAGTAAAGCCCAGAATCGGCGGAGGCTTCGGCGCCAAGCAAACTGTGGTGGCGGAGGTGTATCCGGCGATTGTGACTATGAAAACAGGCCGGCCGGCAAAAATTATATATACCAGGTATGAGTCCCAGATTGCATCATCTCCCAGACATGAAATGGAAATTCACGTGCGGGTGGGAGCTGATTGGCAGGGAAAAATCAGGGCGGTGGACATGTACACATTATCCAATACCGGCGCATATGGGGAGCACGGTCCCACTACAGTCGGCCTGTCCGGCCACAAGTCAATCCCTTTATATTCCTCTGTAGAAGCATTCAGATTCCGGTATGACGTAGTTTACACCAATGAAATGTCTGCGGGAGCATATAGAGGATACGGCGCCACACAAGGTATGTTTGCCCTGGAATCTGCAGTGAACGAGCTGGCAGAAAAGCTGAACATGGACCCTGTAGTTTTAAGGGAAAGGAACATGGTAAAAGAAGGAGACTACATGCCGGCTTATTACGGAGAAACGGCTGGCAGCTGCGCCTTAGACAGGTGCCTGGAAAGAGCCAGAAAAATGATTGGATGGGATGAGAAATTTCCTGCCAGGGATATGGGAAACGGCAAGATGAGAGGCGTGGGAGTGGCCATGTCTATGCAGGGCTCTTCTATTTCAGGAGTGGACGTAGGATCAGTGACTTTAAAGGTAAATGACGACGGCTTTTACAGTATGATGATTGGAGCTGCAGATATGGGAACAGGCTGCGATACAATTCTGGCTCAGATTGCAGCAGATTGTTTAGGATGCAGCGTGGACAATATTGTAGTATCCGGAGTAGATACAGACGTATCTCCCTACGATTCTGGGTCTTACGCTTCCAGTACCACCTACTTAACAGGAAAAGCAGTGGTAAAAACATGTGAAACCTTAATTAAAAAGATTGTGGAAAAGGGAGCGGAATATTTGGAGTCCAGGCCTGAGGAAACAGAATTTGACGGTGAAAAGGTATATACCTTAGACGGCGAAAAGTCTATTTCCCTTCAGGATATTGGAAACAGGGCAATGTGTGGAAACGGTCTTTCCCTGGAAGCCACAGAGTCTCACTCTTCTCCTATTTCTCCTCCTCCTTTTATGGTAGGAATGGCGGAGGTAGAGGTGGATACAGCTACAGGACAGGCGGAATTAATAGACTATGTGGCTGTAGTAGACTGCGGAACTCCTGTAAACCCTAACCTGTGCAGAATTCAGACAGAAGGCGGCTTAGCCCAGGGAATCGGAATGGCTATGTATGAAGAAATCACCTATTCTCCCAAAGGGCAGATGTATGAAAATTCCTTTATGCAGTACAAAATACCTTCCAGACTGGATGTGGGAACTATTCGGGTGGAATTTGAAAGCAGCTATGAAAAATCAGGGCCTTTTGGAGCAAAGTCTATTGGGGAGGTAGTTATTAACACTCCTTCTCCTGCAATCGCCAGCGCTGTAGCCCATGCCACAGGAGTACACATAAGAGAGCTGCCTGTTACAGCTGAAAAAATTTATTTTGGCATGAAGGGGCAGAACAGGAAATAGCTTCTTGTAACTGCTTATTGCATTAGAATAAAAAAAGAGGTATACTAAAACCAGTCTAATGGGACACACCAAAGCTGGCCTGCCCGCTAAGTTTTTTGAGAGGCGGAGGGTTACAGCCAATCAGGAGGTATTGCAATGATTGAAGCAACGAGCTGTGGCGGTGTGGTTATCTTTCGAGGTAAGATTCTGGTTTTGTATAAAAACTATAAAAACAAATATGAAGGATGGGTTTTGCCTAAGGGAACTGTAGAACCTGGGGAGGAGTACAAGGAAACTGCTCTCAGGGAAGTGAAGGAAGAGACTGGCGTCAGCGCCTCCATTATTAAATATATTGGAAAAAGTCAGTATTCCTTCAGTACACCTCAGGACATGGTGGAAAAGGACGTTCACTGGTATTTAATGATGGCGGACAGCTACTACAGTAAACCACAACGGGAGGAATACTTTATGGATTCCGGATACTACAAATTTTACGAGGCGTACCACCTGCTGAAGTTTTCCAATGAAAAGCAGATTCTGGAAAAGGCCTATAATGAATATCTGGAATTAAAGAAGAGCAACCTCTGGGGAAACAAGAAATATTTTTGAGAATGAAAAAGCTGGAAGCGGGGGACACTTTTACAGAGTGTACCCCGCTTCCATTTTCTGCAATAAAAGGAAATGGATGATAATCTCTGTACACTGATGCTGCAGATATAAGTTTTATATGGAGGTGGAAAATGAACAGAAAATTTCATCAGCTGGAAGAAATTCTTGACAGGGCCGGGGCTATTTATGCCGCCCAGAATTTATTTCAGTGGGATAACGAAACCCTGGCGCCGAAAGAGGCGGGAGAAAATACAGGTAAAACAGTTGGAATTCTGGCCGGCATGTATTATGAGATAATGGCCGGAGAGGATTTAGGAAAATTAATAGAGGAATGCAGGCAGCAGGCTGACTTAGACTGGATTTGTCTGTGTACATTAAAAGAAGCGGAGAAGGAAAGACGTCTGATTTCCAGCATTCCCAGAAAAGATTATGAGGAATATACAAAGCTTATAAGCCAGGCGGGAAGGATATGGGCTAAGGCAAAAAGTAAAAAGGACTTTTCCATGTTTGCCCCTGTGCTGGAAACAATTTTGGACTACAAAATAAAAATGGCCCGATTAAATGCAGAAAAAGGGCGGGAGCCTTATGATGTGCTGCTGGCTGGATTTGATGACAGCTTTCTCCAAAAAGAGTTAGATGAATTTTTTTATACAGTGAAGAAAGAATTAGTGCCTTTTTTAAGAGAAATCAGGGAAAAAGGAAGAAAAATTGACAATTGCTTTTTGCAGGGAGATTATAGTGAAGAGGGGCAGGAAAAGCTGGCCAGATTTCTGGCAGAATATATAGGCTTTGATTTTGATAAAGGAGTTTTGGCTGTCAGCCCTCATCCGTTTACAACCAGCCTGCACAACAAAGACGTGCGCATCACCACCCACTATGACAACAGAGTAGACCATTCTGCTTTTTCTGTTATTCACGAGGGAGGACACGGCCTTTATGAAATGGGAATTGACGACAAGCTGACTCAGACTATTTTAGGCCAGGGCGCTTCCATGGCCATGCACGAATCTCAGTCCCGGTTTATGGAAAATTGTATTGGAAGAAGCAAGGCCTTTTGGAAGCCTATTTATGGAAAGGTACAGGAAATATTTCCTAAGGAGCTGGGGAATATTTCGCTGAACCAGTTTATAGAGGGAATCAACAAGGTAGAGCCGGGATTCATCCGTATTAATGCAGATGAGCTGACTTACAGCCTGCATATTCTGGTGCGCTATGAGTTGGAAAAGGATTTAATAGGAGGAAAGCTTTCCGTAAAGGATCTGGAACAGGCATGGGCTGACAAATATAAAGCTTATTTGGGAGTTGAGCCGAAAGACGCCGCAGAGGGAGTGCTGCAGGACATTCACTGGTCTCAAGGTTCCCTGGGATATTTCCCCTCCTACGCCTTAGGCAGCGCTTTTGCCGCTCAAATTTACTGGGCTATGAGAGAAAAAATGGATATAGACAGACTGCTGGAAAAGGGAGATTTAAAAACAATCAGAGAATATTTAAGGGAAAATATTCATTCCTATGGAAAAACAAAGGACAGTTTAAGCCTTATGCGCCAGGCCACTGGAAGGGAGTTTTCTCCTGATTTCTATATTAAATATTTAAAAGAAAAATATAGTCAATTATATTTAGAATCATAAAACAAAAGAAAATAATAAGACAAAAGAGAATAAGTAAGGGAGGAAAGGTTATGGCAGGCATGAAAAAAAGCGGGACAGAGCTGATTGGGAAAACGCCTTTGCTGGAGTTTTGCAATCTGGAGAAAAAGTGGAAGCTGAAGGCCAGGATTGGCGGAAAGCTGGAGTATTTTAATCCGGCGGGAAGCTCCAAAGACAGGGCGGCTTTATTTATGATACGTGACGGAGAAAAAAGGGGAGTTTTAAAGCCTGGGGCGACGATTATTGAGCCTACATCCGGAAATACAGGGATTGGACTGGCCAGTATTGCAGCCGGAAAGGGGTATAAAACTATTTTGACAATGCCGGAAACCATGAGCCAGGAAAGAAGAGATCTGCTTTCTGCCTATGGAGCGGAAATTGTGCTTACAGACGGAAAGGCGGGAATGGCAGGAGCCATAGAAAAGGCCAAGGAGCTGGAAAAACAGATTCCGGGAGCAGTGATTTTAGGCCAGTTTGATAACCCGGCTAATGCGCAGGCTCACAGGGAAACTACAGGGCCTGAAATATGGGAGGATACAGACGGTCAGATCGACGTATTTGTAGCCGGAGTAGGCACGGGAGGCACTATTACAGGAGTGGGAGAGTATTTAAAAAAGAAAAATCCCTCCATTGAGATTGTAGCTGTAGAGCCGTCAGGCTCCCCCTACCTTTCTGAAGGGAAATCAGGCCCTCACGGTCTTCAGGGAATCGGAGCCGGCTTTGTGCCTAAGATTTTGAATACAAAAATATACGACAAAATTATTACTGTATCAGACCAGGATGCATACGAAACAGGAAAGGAAATCGCTGCTTCAGAGGGAATTTTGGTGGGAATCTCTTCAGCGGCAGCCCTGTGGGCGGCCAAACAGCTGGCCTCCAAAAAGGAGTATGCAGGAAAGCTGATTATAGCCCTTCTGCCTGACACGGGAGACAGATACCTTTCCACCCCTTTATTTAAAAAACAGTAATTTCTGAAAGGGCGGAGGCGATTTCCTCCTGATTCATAGAGCTGAGCCGGCTGTTTTGAAATTCCCCTGTAAAAGTTACGTCCCTGCCAAACCACAAAGGGGGAAGGAAGGAGTGGGCTTCCTCCTCATTTGGAAACTCTACCTCCACCAGGGCAAGGCCTAAAAAGGCCCCTTCAAACAGGTCCAGCTCAGCAGTTAAATTTAAGCCGTCCAGAGGAATTAAAAAGCGGACCTTGGAAATTACATTTCCGTCTGCTTTAGATAACAGATGGCTGTAGCTTTCGGCTGTCAGAGGAAGATTGTATTCCTGGCGGACCATAAGTCCTTTGGACTTATAAGTAAGATAGTAGGAATCGTCTTCCCTGCGTATGCGCACAACAGGTTCTGTACACAAATAAGCCTGCTGTATTTTCCTGCAAGGATAAGAGGAAAGAGAGGCGGGCAGTGAATTTACTAAATATTTACGTTCAATTTCCATAAAAACCTCCTAAGTGAAAACCTATGTTTATGTAATATAATAAGACAAAGGCGCCTTTCATATTATAAGCATAGTAACATATAAGCTTGGCAGGTGCAAGGGAGAGGAAAGGAAGGAGTTACAATGATAAAAGTATATGCTTTTTTGGCGCCGGGATTAGAGGAAGTAGAGTGTTTGTCAGCGGCCGATGTAATGATCAGGGGAGGTATGCAGGTGATTCTGGTATCTGCAGGTGATTCCCTGGAAGTAACAGGATCACATGGTTTTACTATAAAGTGCAACTGTATGTTAAAAGATGTCAACTGGGAAGAGGGAGCAGTTTTTTTCCTGCCAGGCGGGATGCCGGGAACCCTGCATCTGGGAAACAGCCAATTTTTGTGCAGCCATCTGGTGAAGGCGGCAGAACAGGGAAAGCATATAGCGGCTATATGCGCCGCTCCCAGCGTGCTGGGGAAAATAGGACTTTTAAAAGGGAAAAAAGCTACCTGCTATCCCGGGTTTGAAAATAGTCTGGAAGGGGCAGAATATACAAGTCAGGGCGTTGTAACAGACAAAAATATTACTACTGCCAGAGGCTTAGGCTATGGGCTGGACCTTGGCCTGGAGATTTTAAATTTGTTTTTTGGCAAAGAAAAAGCAGAGGAAGTAAAATCCTCTATTCAGTATGACCAGTTCTGAGAAAAAAAGCGAAAATACGTAAATTAGTATTGATATTTCAGGAGCCCTTATGTTATAATGCTAACTTGAAGTGTAACGCCCTGGTGGAAGGCGGTTCACATATAGATACAAGGAGGAACCCATATAATGAGTTTACAAGTAGAGAAGTTAGAAAAAAACATGGCAAAGCTGACCATCGAAGTGCCGGCAGAGAAGTTTGTAGAAGCAATTAAGAAAGCATATAATAAGAATAAGAACAGCTTTAACGTTCCTGGTTTCAGAAAGGGCAAAGCTCCTCAGGCTATGATCGAGAAGATGTACGGCGTAGGAATTTTCTATGAGGACGCTGCCAATGAAGTGATTCCTTATTCCTTCGACGAAGCTGCAAAGGAAAGCGGTCTGGACATTGTTTCAAGACCTGAGATTGACGTACAGCAGATGGAAAAAGGAAAAGATTTTATATATACAGCCACTGTTGCTTTAAAGCCAGAGGTAACTCTTGGAGAGTACAAGGGAGTAGAGGTTGAAAAGGCTGAAGCTGTTGTGACAGACGAGGATGTGGAGAAAGAGCTGAAAAAAGTTCAGGATCAGAACTCCAGACTGGTTTCTGTTACAGACAGACCAGTTGCAGACGGCGACCAGGTTATTATTAACTTTGAAGGATTTATTGACGGAAAAGCATTTGACGGAGGAAAGGGAGAAGATTATCCTTTGGTAATTGGTTCTCATTCTTTCATTGATACATTTGAAGATCAGCTGATCGGAAAAAATGTAGGAGATGAGTGCGAAGTTAACGTAACCTTCCCTACAGAGTATCACGCTGACAATCTGGCAGGAAAGCCTGCAGTATTTAATGTAAAGATCAATGAAATTAAGTTTAAAGAGCTTCCAGAGTTAAACGATGAGTTTGCAGAGGAAGTATCTGAGTTTGATACTTTAGAGGCTTACAAAGAGGACGTAAAGAAGAAACTGGCAGAGACAAAGGAAAAGCAGGCTGCTACAGAAAATGAAAACAGAGTAGTGGAGAAGGTAGTAGAGGCTTCCTCCATGGATATTCCAGAGGCTATGATTGATACTCAGGTAAATAATATGATTAACGATTATGCCCGCAGAATGCAGAGCCAGGGTATATCTTTAGACGACTACATGAAATATACAGGCATGACTGTTGACAATCTGAAAGAGCAGATGAAGCCGCAGGCAGTTAAGAGAATCCAGACCCGCCTTGTTCTGGAGGCAATTGCTAAGGCTGAGAATATTCAGGTTTCCGACGAAGCTGTAGAAGGCGAGATCGCAGGAATGGCAGCAGCATACAAGATGGAAGCAGATCAGCTGAAGGAATATATGGGAGAGGCTGAGGTTGCTCATATGAAGGAAGATATGGCTGTTCAGTCAGCTGTAGATTTCCTGGTAGCTGAGGCTAAATTAGTCTAATTGAAAAATGAAGGGGAGGCCGTTGCAGATGGTAGAATTGCCAAAAAGGAATTCGCTGCAGCAGCCTTTTTCCTTAGACAGGAGGAAAATCAAATGAGTTTAGTACCTTATGTCATTGAATCCACCAGCAGGGGAGAAAGGTCTTACGACATTTATTCCCGCCTTTTAAAAGAGAGAATTATTTTTTTAGGAGAGGAAGTAAATGATGTGTCCGCAAGCTTAATCGTGGCCCAGCTTTTATTCCTGGAATCAGAAGATCCTAACAAGGATATTAACCTTTATATTAACAGTCCCGGAGGTTCTGTTACAGCAGGCATGGCAATATATGATACCATGAACTACATCAAATGTGATGTGTCCACAATATGTATTGGCATGGCTGCCAGCATGGGAGCTTTCCTGTTGGCAGGAGGCGCCAAGGGAAAACGTCTGATTCTTCCAAACGCAGAGGTGATGATTCACCAGCCTTCTGGAGGAGCGCAGGGTCAGGCTACAGAGATTCAGATTGTAGCTGAAAAAATACTGCAGACAAAGCATAAATTAAATCAGATTCTGTCTGAAAATACAGGCCAGCCATATGAGGTAATTGAAAGAGACACAGAAAGAGACAATTACATGACAGCCCAGGAGGCTGTTGCCTACGGCCTGGTGGACAGAGTGATTACAAGCCGTTAGTGTTATGAGGAGTATGAAAGAATTGAGGTGTGCAGCATATGCCGGGAAGAGCAGATAATCAGGTCAGGTGTTCCTTTTGTGGAAAGACCCAGGATCAGGTGAAAAAATTAATCGCTGGTTCCAATAATGTTTACATTTGTGATGAGTGCATTGATTTATGCGCAGAGATACTGGAAGAAGAGTTGGATAATCAGGAGGATGGAGATTTTGATTTAAACGACATTAACCTGATGAAGCCAAAAGAGATCAAGGCATTTTTAGATGAATATGTAATCGGCCAGGACGAAGCGAAAAAGGTGCTTTCCGTAGCTGTTTATAACCACTACAAAAGAGTTACATCCAGAAAGAATATGGATGTTGACGTGCAGAAAAGCAATATTCTTATGCTGGGACCTACTGGATCAGGCAAAACCTATCTGGCTCAGACCTTAGCTAAGATTTTAAACGTACCTTTTGCCATTGCAGACGCAACTGCATTAACAGAGGCAGGTTACGTAGGCGAGGATGTGGAAAACATTCTCTTAAAGCTGATTCAGGCCGCTGACTATGATATCAGCAAAGCTGAATACGGAATTATTTATATTGATGAAATAGATAAGATTACAAAAAAATCAGAAAATGTTTCCATCACAAGAGATGTTTCAGGGGAGGGCGTGCAGCAGGCTCTTCTGAAAATTCTGGAAGGCACAGTTGCCAGCGTGCCTCCTCAGGGAGGAAGAAAACATCCTCAGCAGGAGCTGCTTCAGATAGACACAACAAATATACTGTTTATCTGCGGAGGCGCTTTTGACGGCTTAGAGAGAATTATTGAAAACCGTATCAGCGCAGGCTCTATTGGATTTAACGCTGAGATTGTAGACAGAAACCAGATGGATATTGACCAGCTTTTAAAGCAGGTACTGCCTGAGGACTTAACAAAATTCGGTTTAATTCCGGAGTTTATAGGACGTGTTCCTGTAACAGTATCCTTAGAACTGTTGTCCAGAGAAGCTTTGATCCGCATTTTGTCAGAGCCGAAGAACGCCCTGACAAAACAATACCAGAAGCTGTTTGAACTGGATGATGTAAAGCTGGAATTTACGCCGGATGCATTGGAAGCCATTGCAGATCTGGCGTTAAGCAGAAAGACAGGAGCCAGAGGACTGCGCTCTATTATGGAATCTGTAATGATGGATATGATGTATGAAATTCCTTCAGACAGCAATGTGGGAATTTGTACCATAACCAGAGATGTAGTGGAGAAGAAGGGGGAGCCGGAGCTGGTATACAGGGATACGGCTGTGCCTAGAAAATCCATTGCACAAAGGTTTAAGAAAGATAAAACTGGCGAGATTGCTTAGCCGGATTTCAGGTGCTGCATATCCTGCCTTTCCAAAGAATGTTTGGAAAGGCCAGATCTGCGGCGCCTTTTTTATCATATAGGAAAGTTTTTTCTAAGTCCGGCAAGCCGGACTCTTTGTCACTAACATAGAAAATTACAAAAGGAGGAAACAGAATGGAAGAGAGAATAACCATGCCTGTGATCGCCCTGAGAGGGCTGACAGTTCTTCCCAAGATGATGATACATTTTGATATAAGCAGAAAAAAGTCTGTGGCAGCAGTAGAGAGGGCAATGGTGGAGGACCAGAAAGTATTTTTGGTTACTCAGAAAAATCCTGACGACGAAAACCCAGGCCAGGAGGAATTGTTTCAAATAGGCACCATTGCTGTAGTGAAACAATTAGTAAAGCTGCCCAACAATATTATACGCGTTATGGTAGAAGGGCTGGAAAGGGCAGAACTGATTTGCCTGGACGAGACGGAAAGCTTTCTTTTGGGAGAGATTGAAGTCAGAGAGACAGAGGAGGAGGGACTGGATTACGTTATCCGTCAGGCCATGGCCAGAGTTCTAAAAGAAAAACTGGAGGAGTACGGTAAGGAAAATTCCAGGGCGGCCAAAGAGGCTTTGCCAAATCTTTTAGTGCTTACAGATTTAGAGGACTTGATGGATCAGATTGTGATTCAGCTTCCCTGGGATTATACTGTCCGCCAAAGCATTCTGGAGCAGGTGTATTTAAGCGGCAGATATGAGCTGCTTTTAAAAAATATGATGGATGAAATTCAGATTATCCGTGTAAAAAAGGATTTTCAGTCCAAGGTAAAGGCAGCGATTGATAAAAACCAGAAGGATTACATTTTAAGGGAACAGATGCGCATTATCCGTCAGGAGCTGGGGGACGACAACCCAGATTCAGAGGGAGACGAGTACCAGAAGCAGCTGGATCAGCTGAAGGCGGGAAAAGAGACAAAAGAAAAGCTTCAAAAGGAAATCAACCGCTTTAAAAGTATGCCCAGCGGCAGCCAGGAGGCCAATGTGCTGCGGACCTATATAGAAACTCTTTTAGACCTGCCCTGGAATAAGGTTTCCAGAGATAACCAGGATCTTTCCCATGCAGAAGAAATTCTCAATCAGGATCACTATGGTTTGGAGAAGGTGAAGGAAAGAATTCTGGAGTATTTGGCAGTGAGAAGTCTGACAAAAAAGCAGGGCAGCACAATTCTCTGTTTAGTAGGCCCTCCAGGAACAGGAAAAACCTCTATTGCCCGCTCTGTGGCCAGAGCCATGAATAAAAAATATGTGCGCATCAGCTTGGGAGGAGTAAGGGACGAGGCTGAAATCAGAGGACACAGAAAAACGTATGTAGGCGCCATGCCAGGCCGTTTGGTGGAAGGATTAAGGCAGGCAGGTGTCAGCAATCCGCTGATGCTGTTAGATGAAATTGATAAAGTAAGCAGTGATTATAAAGGGGACACCTCCTCTGCTTTGCTGGAGGTGCTGGACGGAGAGCAGAATGTAAAGTTCCACGATCACTATGTAGAGACTCCTATAGATTTGTCCAGAGTTTTATTTATTGCAACAGCCAATAATATTTCTACCATTCCAGGACCTTTATTAGACCGTATGGAAGTGATTGAAGTAAACAGCTATACGGAAAATGAAAAGTTTCATATTGCCAGAGATTATCTGGTAAGTAAGCAGATGGAGAGAAACGGGCTGACAGAAAAACAGTTTTCCATAGACGATCAGGCTTTAAGAAAAATTATTCATAATTATACAAGGGAAGCCGGCGTAAGAAACTTAGAAAGGCGTATTGGAGACATATGCAGAAAGGCTGCCAGAAATGTAGTGGAGGATCAAACAAAGGAAATCTGCGTTTCCCAGGAGCAGCTGGAAACATATTTAGGCAAGGAAAAGGTATCCTTTGAGGACGCCAATGAAGAAGATCAGGTAGGAATTGTAAGAGGACTTGCATGGACAAGCGTGGGAGGAGACACCCTTCAAATTGAAGTAAACGTTATGCCGGGCAAAGGAGAGCTGAAGCTGACAGGGCAAATGGGAGATGTAATGAAAGAATCTGCTCAAATTGCTTTAAGCTATGTGCGGTCTGCAGGGAAGAACTACGGGGCCGAGGACAGTTATTTTGAAAAGCATGACATTCACATTCATATACCAGAGGGAGCTGTGCCTAAGGACGGACCCTCTGCAGGAATCACTATGGCCACAGCTATGATGTCTGCAGTTGCAGAGAAAAAGGTAATGGCAAAGGCCGCAATGACAGGCGAAATTACTTTAAGGGGCCGGGTGCTTCCCATTGGCGGCCTGAAGGAAAAAATTCTGGCGGCTAAAATGGCTCACGTGGAGAAGGTGCTGGTACCGGCGAAAAATAAGCCTGATATTGAGGAGTTGTCAGAGGAAATTACAGGAGGTCTTCACATTATTTACGTAAAGACCATGGATGATGTGCTGAAAGAGGTTTTTGTATGATTATAAAAAATGTAGAGCTGGAGACTGTGTGCGGTATTACCAGCAAGCTTCCTGACCATGTGCTGCCGGAATTTGCATTTGCAGGAAAGTCTAATGTGGGAAAATCATCTTTAATAAACGGGCTGATGAACAGAAAATCCTTTGCCAGAACATCATCTCAGCCTGGAAAAACCCAGACCATTAACTTTTATCTGATTAATCAGCAGCTTTACTATGTAGACCTGCCTGGTTACGGATACGCCAAGGTGGCTGTGGAGGTAAAGGCCAAATGGGGGAAAATGATAGAGCGCTATCTGAAAAACTCCCCTGTGTTAAAATGCGTATTCCTTTTAGTAGATATTCGCCATGAGCCTAACAGTAATGATAAAATGATGTACGACTGGATTCTCCAAAACGGGTATGAGCCGGTAATTATCGCTACAAAGCTGGATAAAATTAAAAGAAGCCAGGTGGCAAAACAGGTGAAAATGATCCGCACAGGTTTAGGCATGGGAAAAGATTCTGTGATTATTCCTTTTTCTGCTGAGACAAAGCAGGGAAGAGAAGAAATATGGGAATATATTGAAAATATGATGGAGACAATTCCTCAAGTAGAGGAGTAGAAAATAGGACAGTATGGCTGGAAAGCATACTGTCCTATTTTTTTTGTTAGGGCAAAGCCCTGTTTACCATTGTGGAGTTTTTCGTTGATCCGAAAAACGGAACTTTGGAAAACAAATAAACCACCTGCTATGCAGGTGAGTTAGAATTGCTTCAGCTTATAGCAAAAAACCTCCAGTGTTATAATTAATGTAAGGTTCGCCAACCGCATTAATAAACAAAGGAGGTATCCATATGGATAGTAACAGTTTATCACATACAAAATGGAATTGTAAGTATCATATTGTATNTTCAGCTTATAGCAAAAAACCTCCAGTGTTATAATTAATGTAAGGTTCGCCAACCGCATTAATAAACAAAGGAGGTATCCATATGGATAGTAACAGTTTATCACATACAAAATGGAATTGTAAGTATCATATTGTATTTGCACCAAAATATAGGAGAAAAATAGCATACGGAAAAATAAAACAGGATATAGCAAATATTTTAAGTATGTTATGCAAAAGAAAAGGTGTAAAAATTGTAGAAGCAGAGATATGTCCAGATCATGTACATAGGCTAGTAGAAATTCCGCCAAGCATTAGTGTATCGTATTTTGTAGGGTATTTGAAAGGAAAAAGTACACTTATGATATTTGAAAGACATACAAATTTGAAATATAAATATGGAAATAGACATTTTTGGTGTCGAGGATATTATGTAGATACGGTAGGGAAAAATGCAAAGAAAATACAGGAATATATAGCAAATCAGTTACAAGAAGATTTGGAATATGATCAGATGACACTGAAAGAGTATATTGACCCGTTTACGGGTGAGCCAGTAAAAGCAAACAAATAAAATAAGCCCTTTAGGGCTTAGTAGGTAAATGATGTTGCGCTTGGCGAACCTATTTCGGTGAGTCTTTAGACTCCAGTGCCGGTAACAGACCCTTATAGGGTCAAAGCAAGCCACCGGCTTAGCCGGTGGTCTTGACTAAATGAAATAAAAAAATATTAAAAAAGACTTTCCATAATATATATAATGCAGTATAATGTCTTATGTCGACAAAATACATAAACCGATATATGCAGAAGAGGTGCAGAATGTTAAAAAAGTATACACGGATTCAACATGAAGGTAAGATTCATTATGGATTATTAAATCAAGATGGAACTGTACAGATTTTAGCGGGAAACAGCCCTGAGAATTTCAGGGAGACAGGGGTGGTAGTTCAGGATTTTAAGCAGCTGTCTATTCCGTGTACTCCAAGCAAGATAGTGGGTACAGGACTGAACTACAAGGATGTGGTTTTAAAGCCGGGAGAATCTCTTCCCACAAAGCCAAAACTGTTTATAAAACCGCCTACAGCTTTAATCGGAGACGGAGACCAGGTTATGCAGCCACCTATGGTAAAAGATCTTTCCTGTGAGGTGGAGTTAGCTATTGTAATAGGAAAGAAATGTAAATGTGTTCCAGAGGGAAAAGCTGAAAATTATATTTGGGGATATACAGTGGCAAATGATATGACTGCCAGCGATTTGCAGGCGGAGGATACACTTTGGGGAAGGGCAAAATCTTTTGATACCTTTCTGCCTGTAGGATCTGTAATTGTTTCAGGAGTAGATCCTTCACAGCTGGAGTTGTGTTCTGAAATTAACGGAAAGCCGGGACAAAAAGGGAATACAAAAGATTTGATAAAAGGGGTTTATTGGCTGGTATCCTATATTTCTCACGTTATGACCTTACTTCCAGGAGATATGATTATTACGGGAACGCCAAGCGGCTATGGAATAAAAGTAAAACCAGGTGATTTTATGGAAATGGAAATACAGCAGCTGGGAAAAATAAGTAATAAAGTAGCAGCTGTAGAGACGCCTTATTATTTTTAGGGCATAAAATTGCAATTATGGAGGTTTATATGGGAGGAGTAATTAAAAATGTGGCCTACCATCTTCAGATTTATGAAATATTGAAGGAAAAAATATTAAGCGGAGAATTAAGATGCAAAGAAAAGATTAATGAATTTGCCTTAGCTCAGGAAATGGGAGTAAGCCGCAGTCCGGTGAGGGAAGCTCTGCGTATGCTGGAACAGGATGATTTAATTGTTCCGGGAAATAACGGGCTAATTGTAAACCCCATGGAATACAAGGATGTGCTGGAAGTTTATGACTGCCGTATTATGCTGGAGCCTTATGCAGCCGGTTTAGGCTGTGAAAATGTAACAGAGGATATTTTAAAACAGCTTCAAGAAATGGTGAGCCAGTCGCTAAAGTGCCATGAACAGGGGAAGATCAGGGAAGTAATACTGTGCAATACAAGCTTCCACGATTTAATTATTAGTCTTTGTTCTAATAAACATTTAAAACGTATTACAGAAAGAACCAGAAGCCTTTCTATGCTGGCCAGGAACCAGGAGCTTGCTGTGTTAAACAGGCCCAAGGAATACCTGGCAGAGCATGAAGAAATTATAGAGGCCCTGAGATCTTTAGACAGAGACAGAGTGGAAGAAAGTGTACGAAGGCATATTATAGGAGATAAAGCATTTTATATTCAATGTGCAAAGGCTAATGGTTAAAGGGAAAGCTCCAGCCATCTGAAACATTCTTCATATGCCTTCTGTCCCTCCGGTCTTGTTAAATTACTGTCAAAATCATGTTCCATGTAGTATACAGGATAAAAATAAGAGCCTGGAATCAATTTTCCCATTTTCTTGGAAATGCCAAAAGGCACGTCCATATCCCCGGAGCTGGCAGTGAGAAATGAAGGAGGCAGAAGGGACAGCTGGGCTTCTGACAAAGAGTAGGCGTTAAGTTCTTTTTGGCTTCCTAAAAGCTCTGTCCAGGTTCCTGTCTGGCGGGCGTAAAGATACAGAAGAAGCCGCTCTCTATTTGGCATATCAGATACAGGATTCTCATTCACTGTCTGGAAGGCCGCTTCCCTGGAAATGGAAGGAAAACTGGCATAATGAGTATTTGGAAGAGAAAATTCCGGCTCTAAAAAGCTGGGATATCCATAAAAAAGCAGAAGGGCCTTGGGCATATTTAAGGCGCCTGTTTTTTTTATTTGCGCAGCCAGCTGCAATGTAAGATAGGCCCCGGCAGACCGTCCAAACAAAATATATTCATTGGAATCTAATGAAAGGGCAGAATTCCAGTTAGATAAAAACCAGGAAATTCCCCACAGGCCGGAGGAGATAATATGCTCCAGATTAGATTCAGGAGCCAGCAGATAATCCATGGCCAGAAAATTATAGCCTGCATTTAAAAACATTTCTCTGTATTTAGACGGAAAATCTTTTCTGGTGCCGGCAAGCAGGCCGCCGCCGTGATAATAAAGAACAGTTTTTCCCCTGGAAGGACCTTTTGCTAAATAAAGGTCCGCCTGAAGATTAAAATTACAGTCGCTGTGAAATGTATATGTGTTCATTGTAAATCCTCCTGATGAATTAGTTTTAAAAGACGGATTGCCAGCTGCGCCAAAAGCACCTGCTCTGGATTGGAAAAATCAAAGTCCAAAAGAGACTGAATTTTCCGCACCCTGTAGTGTATGGTTTTGGTGTGAAGGAACAGGCGCCTGGCTGTTTCCGCCAGATTTTGTCCGGTGTCTAAGTAAGTGGCAAGAGTCAGGAATAAGTCAGGGTGATTTTGGCGGAATATAAAGTAATTTTCCGGCACAAATTCTTTCAGCCGGGACATATTGTCCCCTGAAAGAAATAGCTTGTAGATTCCCAGCTCATCATAGGACATGACCTGGTCAGGCTCCTGGAACAGGCGAAGAATTCTGTGTACATCCAGAATTTGTTTTCCCAGGAACGGAAGGCCTTTAGAAGGCCCCGGACAGCTGACAGCACCTCTGATTTGAAAAGGTACGGCGGGAAACTCCTGATGCAGCTGACTTATCATCTGCTTTATTTTAAAAGAGGTAAGGGCGAAAGCCTCCTTTTCAAAATTTAAAATAACAGTAATCGTATCCTCTTTTTCCTCAGAAGCTAAATGAAACCATTTTTGTCTGCACAAATCGGTAAATGCATGAAAAATCTGATGAGGCTGACTGGAAAGCCAGGGAGAGGAGGCTTTGGAGATCAGTTTTAAAGAAATTACCTGATACCACGCCCCTTTGTTCAGCCGCAGAGTATCTAAGGCCTGAGCCGCCTGCCTGTCTGTATATAAATCCTCCTGAAGGAGATCGTTGACCATGGCGTTTGTCTGGAAAAAGGAGTTTCTGTCTAAAGAGTGCTGTTTTAAAAGCTCCATCTGAATAAAGAATACAAAGTTTTCCACAGTCATATAATCTTCCTGCCTAAGGCTGTCAGCCTGGGTGTGAAGAAGCAGCTGAATATCCTGATTAGTAATATTGGGCACAGATACTCCGCACCAGCTGCAGGAGGAAAGCTCAGAATCTGCCAGATTAGGGCCGGTGCTCAGCAGAATACGATTGTGAAAGTACTGGAAATTCATATATTTATCAGGCTCCAAAGGCCATTTCCCAATAATCTGAAAGGCAGGTGAAACAGAAGAGGTGCTGATAATTTTATTGGCGGTTCTGTTAATCAGAGAAATGTGGCAGCCTAACTGATTTTTCAGCTCCTCCATAATCTGCTCCATAGCAGGTTCCTTCATGGCGAATTTTACCAGCTTTTTGTGTACAGAATAGTGCTGGTTTAAAATGGCTATATTATCATTAATAATAGGACCTAAAATATCCAGAATAATAGCCTCATATCTGGCGTCCCTGGGCAGCTCTAAAAGAGGCAGCTTATGCTTTTTGCAGCAGTCGATTAAATACAGGGGAATAGAAGGCACTAACCGCTCCAGTTTAATTGCCAAAGCGCTGATGCCGCAGGATTTTAGCTTCTGCACAAAGTCCTCCAGCTGATGCTCCTGAAGATCCTTTAAAGCAAAATAGCTGGTCAGTATAAATTCTCCGGGATGGCTCCATTTTTCCACGTCTAAAGCCTCCAAAACCATAACGCCTGTAATGTCCTGACTGCACTCTGATTGGCCTGTAAGCAGTCTGGACCTGCTTAAAGAGGGAAGATTTCTGGCCTGGCTAAGATTCATAAGCGCTCCTTTCAGCAGCATTGGCCGCAAAGTTATTACATCTATATTATCGTTATTATCCGATAACGTCAAGAAATAACCGTGAAAATTTATCTGTCATGGATAAAAAAACAACAAATAATTATACGAGACTGCAGATGAAAAAAATTGCCTGGGCAGTTATAATACTATTTAAGAAACGTAAGGAGGGAATGGTAATGATTTTTACCGTCATTAAGAAAAATTCTTATCAGGATTCCATTAATCTGATGCTGCTGACAAACCGCATCAATCAGCTGGAGGGAGTAACCCGCAGCTCTATTATGATGGGCACAGACGCCAACAAGGATATTTTCAGAAATTCTGGTCTGCTTACAGAGGAAGCAGAAAAAGCTGCTCCCAGCGACATGGTAATTGTGGTGGAGGCTGACCAGGAAAAGATTGTAGATACAGTGCTGGAGGAGACAAAAGTCTTTTTAAACGATCTTTCTGTAAAAAAAGAGCAGGGAGGAGTAAAAAGCGCAAAAAATTGGGACGAGGCTATGAACCTTCTTCCAGATGCTAACGTAGCCTTATTTTCCATTCCAGGAGAGTATGCGGCTCCTGAGCTGGAGGCAGCTTTAGACAGAGGACTTCACGTATTTTCCTTTACAGATAACGTATCTCTGGAGGACGAGATCCGCCTGAAAAAGAAAGCCCATGAAAAAGGACTTTTATTTATGGGACCTGACTGCGGAACAGGAATTATTTCCAGCATTCCCGTTGCCTTTACAAATGTGGTGAGACCGGGAAATATTGGAATTGTAGGCGCTTCAGGAACTGGAATTCAGGAAGTAACCACTATTATAGACCGTCTGGGCGGAGGCGTAATTCACGCTATCGGGACAGGGGGAAGAGATTTAAATGAAAAAGTGGGAGCAATTACAGTAAAGGACGCAGTAGCAGCCTTAGACCGCCATGATCCTACAGATGTAATTGTAGTAATTTCCAAGCCTCCTGCAAAGGAAGTAAGAGATCGGGTAGTAGAACTGCTGCAGAATGTAAGTAAGCCTGTGGTGGCTATATTCCTGGGGGAAAAGCCAGAATGCCATCAGGGCAACGTGTATTTGGCCCACACCCTAGAAGAGGCGGCTGAGATGGCTGTAGATCTGGCAAAAGGGCTGGAAGTAAAGAAAAATTACTGCAAGGCTGTAGAAAATCCTTTAGATCACACCCTGGACGCCGAAAAAACAGTAAAAGGACTTTATTCTGGCGGCACATTGGCTGCAGAGGCAGGCATGATGATCTCCGAGGCTTTAAATCTGGGAGGCCTGATTAAGGAAGAAGGATATATTTTAAAGGCTCAGGGCTATGAGGTCATTGACTTAGGTGATGATATTTACACTCAGGGCAAGCCTCATCCTATGATTGACCCGGAAGTGAGAATCCAGAAAATCCGTCAGTATGCTGCAGATAAAAATACAGGAGTGATTTTGCTGGACTGTGTTTTAGGATACGGCTGCCATCCCGATATGGCAAGAGAGCTGGCTCCTGTTATTAAGGAGTCTATGGAGCTTGCCAAGTCAGAAAACAGAGAGCTGTATTTTGTAGCCACTGTATGTGGTACAGAGGCAGATCCTCAGGATTATCACCAGTCTGCTGCTGTGTTAAAAGAAAGCGGGGCTTTTGTAGCTTTAAGCAACGCTCAGGCAGTGCGTCTGGCTCTGAAGTTAAAAGGACTGGACTGTACAGAGGCAGATAAGGAAATAGAGGCCTACAACGGACCTAAATTCCCTGTGCCTCAGGTAAGCCGGCAGATTATGGAGCTGTTAAATACAAAGCCCAGAATCATAAACGTAGGCGTAGAAAGCTTTAATGAATCTATAGTAAAATATGAGGGAAAATCCTGCCAGTATTCCTGGAAGCCGGCTGCAGGCGGAGATAAAAAACTGATCCGCATTTTAAATGCCATGAACCATATGGAGGAAATTGACCAGTACAACAATCAGGTTGCGGAAAGATTAAAGGACGCTCAGCCTTTCCTGGTAGACGTAGTGCCGGCTTACACTGTAATTCCTCAGCTGAACGGGAAAGTTCTCCTTCACGCAGGTCCGCCTTCCATCACATATCCGGAAATGACAGGGCCGATGCAGGGCTCCTGTATTGGAGCAGTGCTTTTTGAAGGATGGGCAGAAAATGAGGACCAGGCCAAAAGAATGCTGGAAGCAGGAGAAATCCAGTTTATCCCCTGCCACCACGTACACGCGGTAGGTCCAATGGGAGGCATCACCTCCTGCAACATGCCGGTAATGGTGGTGGAAAATAAGCTGGACGGCACCAGAGCCTACTGTATTATGAACGAGGGCATTGGAAAAGTACTTCGTTTCGGCGCTTATTCTAAAGAAGTAGTAGACAGGCTTACCTGGATGAAGGACGTACTGGGACCAGTTTTAGCGGCCGCTTTAAAACAGGTAGAAGGCGGAATTAACTTAAACGTAATTATTGCAAAGGCAATTACAATGGGAGATGAATTCCATCAGAGAAATATTGCAGCTTCCCTGATTTTCCTGAAAGAAGTAGCGCCTTTAATTGTGTCTATGGACTGGGACGGAAAAGAAAAGGAAGAGGTTATTAACTTCCTGGCTAAAACAGACCAATTTTTCCTGAACGTTATGATGGCTACAGGAAAATCTATGGCAGACTGTGCAAGAAAGTTTGAAAAAGGCTGTATTGTAACTGCAATGACCAGAAACGGAAGAAACTTCGGCATCCGCATAAGCGGCCTGGGAGATCAGTGGTTTACCGCCCCTGTCAATACGCCTAACGGCTTGTACTTTACAGGCTTTTCAGAAAAGGATGCAAATCCTGACATTGGAGACAGCGCCATTACGGAAACCGTAGGCGTAGGCGGAATGGCTATGGTTGCAGCTCCCGGAGTTACCAGATTTGTAGGAGCAGGCGGATTTGAGGACGCATTAAAGGTTTCTAATGAGATGGAGGAAATCTGCATTACCCACAATCCAAACTTTACAATTCCAACGTGGGATTTTAAAGGCACGCCTTTAGGCATTGATATCAGAAAGGTTGTGGCAACAGGAATTACTCCTTTAATCAACACGGGAATCGCTCACAAGGAGGCCGGAGTGGGCCAGGTAGGCGCAGGTACAGTAAGAGCGCCTTACGGCTGCTTTGAAAAAGCGTTAATTGCTTATGCAGAGCATTTAGGAATTATTTAATTATTGTATGAGGGTGATAGAGAATGGGGAGCTTAGTAATATGCTCCCCGCCTCTTTTAAAGGGCAGATTGGCGCCTGGGAAAGAGGACAAGGAAAAATTTTTGCCTCTGGTTCTATTCAGGGGATATATAAATCTAGCTTCAATTTAGTATTTCCCAGTGGGATGATTCACGTTGGCAGCCTGAAAAAGCCTCTTTGCTGCTTTGGGATAGGAGTGGAAGAGGGGGAGCTGAGAAAGATTTTAGATTCCTGCTGTGAAAATCACCAGGCTTTTTTAAAAAAAGACGGCCTGTGGATTTACGGAAAAAACCAGCAGTTTTGCTTAAAGCTGGATGATTTTATACAAAAGGATTTGCAGATTCCCATTATAAATGTAAAAGAGAAAAATTTATATGAGGATGTGCAAATGCTTCTGGAATGTATGGATCTAAAATCACATGCAGGCTTAGACACAGAATCAGAAAAATTTAAAACCTGCTGTGAAGGCCTAATAAAGGGGAATAGAACAGAACTAAAGCAGGCAGTCCTTTACTTAGTGGGAAGAGGAATGGGGCTGACTCCTTCAGGGGACGACATTTTATTAGGCTATACAGGACTGTTAAAGGCAGCAGGCCTTCACCGCCAGGTGGAGGAAATTTTAATCAGCCATGTGTCTGGAAATACCACGGAGGTAAGTCTGAATTATTACAAGGCTTTATTTTGGGGGTATGTAAATTGGGACTTTAAAAAGCTTTTAGAGTGTCTGGTTCATAAAGAAGCAGCAAAACCTTATATAGAAAGTATAAAAAGCCTGGGCCATACCTCAGGCTGGGATACATTGCTGGGGCTGTTAATAGGACTGAAGAAAATGGGGAAGATGTGAAAAAAGGAAGGATAACAATATGAACGTACCTGTAACAATATTTACTTGGCTGATCGCTGTGCTGCCAATTGGGGCCCTGCTGGTGATGATGGTGAAATTCCAGGTGCCGGCCTTAAAGGCGGCGCCTGTAGGGCTGCTTATTTCAGTGATTACCTCCATTACTGTTTACAAGGCCGGTCCCGTGCTGTTGGCTTATGAGGCGGTAAAGGGAATGTGGAGCGCCATGGTGGTGCTGGTAGTAGTGTGGACGGCCATTCTTCTATATGAAATGGTAAATGAAGCCAACGCATTTCAGGTGTTTAGAAAAGGAATGCAGAAAATGACTCCCAATGAGCTTTTGCAGATTTTAATACTTGCCAGAGTATTTGTCAGCTTCCTTCAGGGAATTACAGGCTTTGGGGTGCCTGTAGCTGTGGGAACGCCTCTTTTAATCGGCATTGGGGTAAATCCTCTTTGGGCCATTGTGCTTTGCCTTTTGGGCCATGCCTGGGGCAACACATACGGGACCTTAGCAGTGGCGTGGGACGCCCTGGTGCTGCAGACAGGAATCGGGTCAGACCAGACAACTTTAATCCAGACAGCCTTGTGGGCCACAGTGCTGATTTGGGTTTGGAACTTTATTACAGGAATTGCAATTTGCTGGTATTACGGCAAGTGGGAAGCTTTGAAAAAAGGATTTTTGGCAGTGGCCGTTATTTCTGTAATCCAGGGAGGCGGCCAGGTGGTGATGAGCTTTATTAATTCCACCCTGGCATGTTTCCTGCCGTGCTGTCTTTCTCTTGTGGCAGTACTTTTATTAAGCAAAATGAAAATGTACTCTCAGCCCTGGAAAATTCAGGACAGTCAGGTAATGGACAGAAGCAGGGAGGGAGGAATCCAGGAGGATGATAGTCCTGCCGATATGTCTCTTCACCAGGCGTTTTCCCCTTATTATGTGATGACAGGCATTACCTTATTTGTACTTTTAGTAGGACCTGTAAAAAAGGTTTTAAGTATTTGGCAGGTAGGCCTTTCATTCCCGGAAACTGAAACAGGCTATGGGTTTGTGAACCAGGCGGTAGAAAGCTTTTCTCCCCAGGCGCCTTTCACCCACGCCGGACTGTTCTTATTTTTGGCCGCAGTATTTGGATACTTTTA
The DNA here is from genome assembly GCF_900240245.1 of Lachnoclostridium edouardi. GTDB lineage: Bacteria > Bacillota > Clostridia > Lachnospirales > Lachnospiraceae > Lachnoclostridium_A > Lachnoclostridium_A edouardi. The sequence continues at coordinate 403,487 of NZ_OESQ01000001.1, read as the reverse complement.
TTTCAGCCGCCACGGCTGGATTAAAAATGGAGGGGGAAAGGCTGCTTTAAAAAGGGCCAACAAAAAAACGGTCCCCTCAGCCATTGCAGTAACAGGATTTATTGTAATGTCCAGAATTATGGGGGGCACAGGCCAGACCTCTGTTATGGCCCAGGGAATTGCCAACGTGCTGGGCCAGGGCTATGCGGTGCTGTCCCCCATTGTAGGAATGCTGGGCTCTTTTATGACCAGCAGCAATATGGCGTCCAATATTTTATTCAGCGGCTTTCAGCAGACGACGGCCCAGCTGTTAGGCCTAAACGTAGCGGCTATTTTAGGAGCTCAGACGGCAGGAGGAGCCATTGGAGCTACCATGTGTCCGGGAAATATTGTGCTGGGAACTACTACAGGAGGCATTCAGGGCCAGGAGGGAGCAGTGCTTAAAAAGGTACTTCCCATTTCATTGGCAATGGCTGTCGGAGTAGGAGTATTCGTGTTTTTGTGGCTTGTAATTATTTAAGAGAGGAAATGTTGATATGGAAAAAACAGTAGTTGTTGCAATCGGCGGTAATGCAATTACCCAGAATAATCAAAAGGGAACACTTGAGGAGCAATTTGCCAATGTGGCTATGGTCTGTGATTCCATTATTCATCTGATCCAGAAAGGGTATCATGTGGTGCTTACCCATGGAAACGGCCCCCAGGTGGGGAATCTTTTAATTAAAAATGAAGCCGGAAAACCTATTGTGCCGGAACATACCTTAGATGTATGCGGGGCGGAGACTTCTGGAAGTATTGGATATATTCTGGAACAGTCCATTCAAAACAGACTGTCAGAGCTTGGAATAGACAAAAAGGTGGCTACTGTTATTACAGAGACAGTGGTGGATAAAGATGATCCTGCTTTTAAGCGGCCTACAAAGCCTATTGGCCCGTTTTTCTCTCAGGAGGACAGCAGGCAGCTGGAGGAGGAGCACGGATATATAATGGTTGAGGACAGCGGAAGAGGATACAGAAGAGTAGTGCCCTCCCCCAAACCTTTAGAAATTGTAGAAAACGACGTGATCCGCACTTTAAGCGACGCCGGATATATTGTAATCTGCGTGGGAGGAGGAGGAATCCCTGTAATCCGCCAGGCAGACGGCAAATTAAAAGGCGTGGAGGCTGTTATTGACAAGGACAGAGCCTCCGCCCTTCTGGCCCATCAAATCGGCGCTGAGTATTTGCTGCTCCTTACAGGTGTGGAAAAGGTATCTGTCAATTACGGAAAGCCAGATGAAAAACAGCTGGATACTATGACCTTAAATGAGGTGGAAAAGTACATGGCAGAGGGACAATTTCCAGAGGGCAGCATGGGCCCTAAGGTAGAATCTGCCTGCAGCTTTATTAAAAACAGTGAAGGAGATGCAAAAGCTATTATTACTTCCCTGGACAAAATGGAGCAAGCTATGGAGAAAAAGTCAGGAACCTGGATTACGAATTGACTTTTCAGGTTCTGTGACGTATAGTAAGCCTATAAAAGCACACAGGAGGAAGCGAGATGGCAGAGAACAAGACTTTTCAGAAACTGAAAATGGATTTGTCTAAAAAAGTGACGGAAATTAATATGAAAACATCCTCTTTTTTAGAGATTACAAAAATCAGAACTTATATTCACACCTTAGAAAAAGAAATTCAGGAGTTAAAGCAGCAGGCCGGAGAAAAGGGATATCAGAATTGGATTCAGAAACTGGACCAGCCTGAATTAGAAGATCTGGAGGGAATTTATAGAAAAATCCAGGCCAGAGAAAAACGGATTCAGGAGCAGCTTCAGGCTATTGAGCAGCTGGAGCTTCAGGAAAGTCAGGTGTTAGGTCATAAGCCAAAGGAGCAGGAGGTCTGTTTCTGTCCTAACTGTGGAGCTAAGTACACAGGAAAGGTAAATTACTGTACAAAATGCGGTTCTAAAATTTAAAATAAAAACGCTGTAAAACAGGGGTATCAGATACAAGAAGTTTCTGAAAGCTGTTTTGCAGCGCTTTTTATTTACCTGTCTTTACGCTGATCCATTTTAATGTGCACAAAGGTTTCCATTACACGGTAAGCCAAAAGAAAGAGAAACAAAGGCAGAGTAACATAAAAAAACTTTTTTCTTTTTAAGGTTTTCATATATAACATTCTCCTTTAGGGGCTCATTAAGGTTTTCATAACAAAGGAATAAATATCCTGATTCTTTGCCCTCCACTGGTCGCACATAAATTCTGCCTGCTCCTTGTCAGGAACAGAAAGGTTCAGCCCGATTAAGGTTTCTTTCCCTTCCCGGATCTCACAGTGAACCACATAATCAGGACCTGTAGATTTATAGTAATCAGAAATCACGCTTACCTCGTTTCGCATACGAAACCTGTTTTCCTTTAAATACTGGTCCATGTCCTCTATAATTGCAGGAGAAATTTTTTTCCCAAAAAAGGATAAGGTATCCTCCCCCTCTTTTGTAATTTCATAGCGGGTGCTGTTGTGAACAATTTCCATGCGCACAAGTCCGGCTTCCTGAAGCTCGCTTAACGCCTGCTGCAAAGTAAAATAAGTAGTATACTCCTTTTCCAAAAAGAAGCTGGTCAGCTGGGCGTTAGTCAAAGGAAAGTTGACCTGCTTTAACATATAAAGGTTCATAAGCTTGTATAAGGTAATTGGTTCTGATAACATAGTATTCCCTCGTTTTGACAAAATATTATCTGATATGGTCCTTAACTGCTTTGCTGACCACATCAGCTACCCTGGGGTCAAAGGCCTCAGGAAGAATGTTGTTTTCATTTAAATCTGCTTCGTCCACAAGGCCGGCAATAGCTTCTGCCGCAGCCAGCTTCATCTCTTCTGTAATAGCAGCGGCCCGTCCCTCCAAGGCCCCTTTAAAAATACCAGGGAATACTACTACATTATTTACCTGATTAGGAAAGTCAGAACGTCCTGTGCCAACAACCTTTGCTCCGGCAGCCTTTGCAAGATCAGGCATAATTTCGGGAACAGGGTTAGCCATGGCAAATAAAATAGCATCAGAATTCATGGAGGCTACCATTTCCTGAGAAACAATTCCAGGGGCGGATACGCCTACAAAAATGTCGGCTCCCTCTAACGCGTCAGAAAGAGTGCCTGTGCGGTGTTCTAAATTGGTCAGGTCCATCATTTTTTCCTGCATCCAGTTTAAGCCCTCCATGCCTTTACAGAGAATACCTGCCTTATCGCACATAGTAATATGAGGGAAACCGTAGGTGAGAAGCAGCTTTGTAATAGCTACACCTGCTGAGCCGGCTCCGTTTACTACAATGCGGCAGTCCTCCTTTTTCTTTCCGGTTACTTTCAGGCTGTTAATAATACCTGCTAAAACTACAATGGCAGTGCCGTGCTGATCGTCGTGGAAAACAGGAATATCCAGAATCTCCTTTAAACGCTCCTCAATTTCAAAACAGCGGGGAGCGGAAATATCCTCCAGATTGATGCCTCCAAATCCGGGAGCGATATTTACAACAGTTTTAATAATCTCCTCTGTATCCTGAGTATCTAAGCAGACAGGCACTGCGTTGACCCCGCCAAACTCTTTAAATAATACAGCCTTGCCCTCCATAACAGGCATAGCGGCTTTCGCTCCAATATTTCCAAGGCCCAGCACGGCGCTGCCGTCGGAAACCACGGCGATAGTATTGGATTTCCATGTGTATGTGTATACTTCCTCCGGGTTTTCTGCAATGACCTTACACGGCTCGGCTACGCCTGGAGTGTAAGCTAAGGCCAGGTCCTCCCTGGAAGCTACTTTAGCCTTGGAAACAGTTTCCAGTTTTCCCTGCCATTCCCTGTGAAGAAGCAATGCTTTTTCGCTGTTTGTCATAATGTTGTCCCTCTTTTGTCATTTTTCTTCTATCATAGCAAGTTTCTACTTTTAAATCAAGAAAAAATATGATAGAATGGGTTAGATAATTTGCATGTAAAACAGGTGGTACTATGAGAGAAAGAATCAACCGGCTGGCAAAGGGAATCCTGGATATGGAGGCTCCTGTGTGCAGTCTGCGCCCTCAGTCATTTGAAGAAAGCGTCAGGGCGGGAGAGATGGCAAAATACGAGTTTTTTGTCCTCAGCGACAACAATTTAAATATTAAGGGACTGGTGTATTCTTCCAACGAAAGAGTTAAGGTGCAAAATAACTCCTTCGGAGGATTGAGGAACCGTATTGTCTGCCAGGTGGACAGCCGCCATCTGGAGAACGGGGACAAAATACAGGGTTCTTTCTTCCTGGTGACCAACAGCGGAGAAAAAAAACTGCCATATAGCTTCTCTGTAGAATCAGGCGTTTCTGCCCGGATTCTGGAACAGTTAAAAACCCCAGGGGATTTTGCCAAGGTGGCAAAGGAGGACAGAAGCCTGGCCCTTAGGATTTTTGAGTACCAGGATTTTGTGCAGGCGCCTTTTATGCAGGACATTCACGCTAGAACCGTGTATGACAGCTTAAAAGGCCACGGGGACAGGGAAAATGTAATGGAAGAGTTTATGGTATCCCTGGGAATGAAGCCTGCAGTGGAGATTTTGGTAAAGGAGGAGGCCAGAACCTACAACAGACAGGAAGAGGCCTTTGAAGATAAAATTGTAATCAGAAAAAAAGGGTGGGGCTATTGCTCTATTTCCATGAAGGCAGACGGCGATTTTATAAAGCTGCCTGCAGACAGATTGACTGATCAGGATTTTCAGGACGGAAAGTGCGTTCTCACATATATTGTTTATCCGGACCAGATGCATTATGGGAAAAACCTGGGCTCCATTTGTTTATCCACAGTGAAAATGAACGCCAGAATAGGAATCTGCGCCCAGGGGAGAGAGATGAAGGAGCTGCCTGAGGAGCAGATGATGATAAGACGGAAGGAATATCAAAATTATCTGGCCCTCAGACTGGATTATGAAAGCGGCAACTATCAGGAAGGCATTACAGAAGGGCAGATGCTTTCAGAGCTGGACAAGGTGAGAGCTTTATACGGAAGTCAGGATCTGCTGTCCTTATTGACTGCAGAGGTGCATTTAATGGCAGGCAATAAGGATAAAACCAGAATTCTTCTGGAACAGTGCCATGACAAAGTCATGGCCTTCCGCCAGGAAAAGCCAGAATTATACTGTTTTTATCAGTATTTGTCCATGATGCTGTCTCCGGAAAAAGGCAAAAAGGAAGACTTAATCCGCCTGCTGCACAAATATACAGATGAGTCAGAAAGCCATGTTTTTCTCTTCCTTCTGCTTTTAAGGCTGGACGTGGAAATATATGACAATCCTGGAGTACTTTTAGGAAAAATGAGAAAATATTTCCAGGCCGGCTGCAGCAGCCCCTTCCTTTATATAGAGGCTTGCCGGCTTTTAAACAGAGACGCAGAACTATTAAGATATATGGACGGCTTTTTGCTGCACTCTCTGTACGACGGAGCCAGAAAAAATCTGGTAGGTGAGGAGCTGGCTTTAAAGACGGCCATGCTGGCAGCAGGGGCAAAGTATTATCATCCCTTATTCTGCCGTTTATTAACTGTACTTTATGAAACCTATCAGGACAAAGAGCTGCTGTCTGCAATCTGCTGTATGCTGATTAAGGGAGAGCTGCGGACAAAGGAAGCCTTTTTCTGGTATGAAAAGGGGTTAAAAGAAGGCATCAGCTTAACCAGATTGTATGAATATTATTTGTTTTCCCTTCCCTCCGGCTACGGACATCTGCTTCCAAAGGAAGTGCTTTTGTATTTTTCCTACGCCAAGGAGCTGGATGAAAGAAGCAAAAGTGTGCTTTACAGCAATATTCTTACATACATGAAATCCGACTCCTCTTTATACAAGGAGTACGAAAGAGAAATTGAACAATTTACCATGGAGCAGCTGTTCCAGTCCAGAATTAACGACAGGCTGGCAGTGCTTTATGAGCACATGATTTATAAGGATATGATTGACGGCCCTGTAGCCAGAGTGCTGCCGGCAATTTTAAAGTCCTATAAAATAGAATGCAGAAATCCTAAGATAAAATATGTAATTGTAAGGCAGGAGGAAATGGAGGAGGAGGACGCCTTTCCTTTAACAGGAGGAATCGCTTATGTTCCCTTATTTTCAGACCGCCACATTTTAGTATTTCAGGACGGCTTTGGCAACAGATACACAGATATCCGCCACATGAAAACCAGAGTTATAACCAGGCCGGAACTGGAAAAAAGATGTTTTGAAATTTATCCGGACCACTCTATGCTGCAGCTTCAGTCCCTGAGAAAGCTGGCAGATAAGGGGGCGGAAAACGAGGACGAGGCAAAGCAGTTAAAAAGGGCTGTTTCCGGCTTGGGCTGCGGGCCTTTGTTCAGAAAGCGGCTGATTGCCATACTTTTAGATTATTATAAAACTCAGGCGGAAAAGGCAGAGGGAGAAGGGGGAAACTGCGATATTAGTTTTCTTCTGAATATTAATACAGATCAGCTGGACAAAAAAGAGAGAAGCGCCTTGTGCCGCATCTTGATTCTCCAGGGATATATGAAAGAGGCCTTCCACATTCTGCGCCAGTACGGCATTAAAATGGAAAATGAAAATACAGAGCTATTGCAGCGGCTGAGCAATAAAATGGTGCTGCTGCAGATGTTTGACGAGGACGATACCTTATTATATTTATGTATTTCCGTATTTTTAAATCATCAGGCGGACAGCGTGATTTTAGACTATTTATGCGAGCATTTTAACGGCACCACAAAGACCATGAAAAATCTGTTAGAAGAGGCGGTAAAGGCCCATGTGGAAACATATGATTTAGAGGAACGGCTGTTAGCTCAGATGATGTTTACAGGAGAAACAGAAGGTCTGGATCAGGTATTTCTTTTGTACGCCCAAAGAAAAAAAGTCAGCGAAAGTATGGTAAAAGCCTATTTTACAATGAAAAGCTTGGAGTATTTTATGCTGGATGAAGAGGCTTCCCCTGACGCTATGGAGTATTTAGAAAGCTCTGTGGAAAACAGTATTGAAAAGGACAAGGTGCCTGTAATTTATATTTTGGCTTTGACAAAATATTACTCCCAGGCAAAATCCCTGACAGACCAGCAGAAGAAGCTGTGCGCTGTAATGACGGATATGCTTTTAGAAAACGGAATGGTATTTCCTTACATGAAAGGCTTATCTAAACATGTGCACATTCCCGAGGACTTAATGTCCAAGGTTATGATTCAGTACAAGGGCAGAAAAAATGTAAAGCCAGATTTAATGATCCGGGTGCTGCCTCAGGAAAAGGAATTCCACAGAGAAGATTTTAAAAGAGTGTACCAGGGAATTTACGTGCGCCAGATGGTGCTGTTTGACGGCGAAACCTTAGAATATGAAGTTTATGATTACCAGGGCGGAGAAAAGACCTGCGTGAAAAAGGGAAAGGCAGTGTGTTCTGATTTAGGCCGGGAGGACGAAAGCCGTTTTGGCTGCATTAATGAAATCAGCCGCTGTCTGGAGAAAAAAGACGAGGAAGCTTTAAAGAAAAAAATGAAAGATTACTTAATCAGAACAGAAACGCTGGAAAAACTGTTCCAGCCTGTCTGACAGATTTAAAGGAGAGTTATGGAAATGGATGGACTGGTGCTGGGCTTGGATTTGGGAGACATATACACCAAAATCACCTGTCTTCAGGATGAACGGACGTGGACAATTCCCACAGTAATTTGCAAGAAAAAAAATTCGGACGAGTGGTTTGTAGGAGAGGAAGCATACGCTCACACCTTAACAGGCACAGGAGTTTTGGTGGATAAGCTGGTAAGCATGGTAATGAAAGACGGAACTGCTACCATTGAGGGAATTAAATTTGGAGCTCAGCAGATATTCCAGCTGTTTTTAAACCGTGTCATCAGTCTGCCGGTAAAGGAGTACGGAATCCAGGAAATCAAACAGATTGTAATTTCCATGCAGGATGTAGATGTGAAGTTTATGAATTCTGTGTTTTACTGCGCAGATTCCATTGGAATTTCCAGAAGCCGTATTCATGTAATCAGTCATACAGAAGCCTTTGTTTTTTACGTACTCAGCCAGAAAAAGGAGCTGTGGGCCTCCCAGGCCGGCATGTTTGACCTGGCGGAGGGCAGTCTTAGGTACTATGAAATGAAAGTACAAAGAGGCATGAAGCGGAACATGGTAATGGCAGAGTATGAGAAGCTGGAAGAGGGATTTAATTTAAGTATTCTGGATAATGAGCAGGGCGGCAAAATGGCGGACAAGATTTTATGCTCCTTTGGCCGGAAGTTTTTAGATAAAAAACTGTTTTCCTCTATTTTCCTGGCGGGAAAAGGATTTGAGCAAATAGATTGGGCCCAGGATTTTATGAAAATGGTGTGCAACAGAAGAAAAGTATTTGCGGAGGCGGACCTGTTTTCCAAGGGAGCGGCCTATAAGGCAGCAGATTATTTAAGCAGTCAGACAGCGTTCCCGTTTATCTGTATCTGCGAGGGCAGACTAAAAGCCACTATTTCCATTACAGTAAAGCAAAAGGACAGGGAAAGCCAGCTGATTATGGCCGCGGCAGGGGACAGCTGGTACGAGGCCAGAGCCACAGTAGATCTGCTGACAGATTCTCAGGATTACGTGGAATTTTTAGTGACGCCGTTAGATCCTAAAAATAAAAAAATGGTAAGAATCCCTTTAGAGGGATTTCCGGAAAGGCCTAACAGAACTACCAGAATCCAGGTAAGCGTAGGATTTTTAGACGAGCACACTATGGCTGTAGGAATCAGAGACAGAGGCTTTGGAGACTTATTTCCTGCCACAGACTCTGTAATAAGACAAGAGGTTATGATATGAGTTTATTATTGTGCAGACAGGAAAATGCAGTCCGCCCTTACTATATGGAAGAGCTGGGGATACACATATATACTTCCCAGGAGCTTTGTTATATAATATATAATCACCCCTTTCTCACTCTGGACGGCTTTGTAGATGAACAGCTGACGGAATTTATTAAGGATCAGTTGAATATGCCTTTTTTAGCCGCCAAACTGGAAAAGTGGGAGAAAAGCGGGGAAGATAAAGACGAGATGCTGATTATGATTCTTCAGGAGGTATTTTATTACACTTCTGAGGAAATTAATAAATACCGGCATCAGATTTCTGCCATGAGAAAACTTCATCCTGCTCAGTATGGGAAGGAAAAGGCAGATTATTTATTCAGGCTAAAGCAGTACGGCAGGGCCATTCAGCAGTACGAAAAGGCGTTAGAGTTTCCCAGAGATCAGGCAGTAAACGATGAATTTTTGGGAAAGGTATGGTGTAACCTAGGCTCTGCCTACGCCAGAATGTTCCGCACAGAAAAGGCCATGCAGTCATATGAAAAAGCGTATTCTTATTTAAAAGATGAGAATGTGATTCAAAAAATGTACTATATGACTTTGTTTAATAAGAATCTGAAGTTAAAAGAACGCTGCCGTCAGATGGTGACAGAAGAATTGGAAAACAAGTGGAAAAAAGAATTGTCCGAGGCAGAAAATGAGGCGGGATGGTCAGAGCGGCTGAGAAATTTTGAACTGCTTATGGAAAAAGACCAGGTACAGCGCTTAGACGGAGCCGCTAAAATGGTGGAGCGGTGGAAACAGGAATATAGAACTATGGTGTGACTCCTTTTTGATTCACATTTATATTTACACATATACCATAAAAAGAAAGGAAAACCAGAATGAAAGAATTAGAAAAAACCTACAATCCGGCAGCAATTGAGGGCCGTCTCTATGAAAAATGGCTGCAGAAAAAATATTTTCACGCAGAGGTAAATAAGGATAAAAAACCATTTACTATTGTGATGCCTCCGCCAAATGTTACAGGGCAGCTGCATATGGGTCACGCCCTGGACAATACTATGCAGGACATTTTAATCCGTTATAAAAGGATGCAGGGCTTTGAGGCTTTGTGGCAGCCGGGCACAGACCATGCGGCTATTGCCACAGAGGTAAAGGTAATTAACAAATTAAAGGAAGAAGGCATTGACAAGCACGACCTGGGCAGAGAAGGATTTCTTAAAAAGGCCTGGGAGTGGAAGGAAGAATACGAGGACCGTATTGTCAGCCAGCTGCACAAAATCGGCTCCTCAGCAGATTGGGACAGACAGAGATTTACTATGGATGAAGGCTGTTCCAAAGCTGTTCAGGAGGTATTTATTAAGCTTTACGAAAAAGGATATATTTACAAAGGCTCCAGAATTATTAACTGGTGCCCTGTCTGCCAGACATCTATTTCTGATGCAGAGGTAGAGCATGAGGAGCAGGAAGGCTTTTTCTGGCACATTAATTACCCTATTGCAGGAGAAGAGGGAAGATTTGTAGAAATCGCCACAACAAGGCCGGAGACTTTGCTGGGAGACACTGCGGTGGCAGTAAATCCTGAGGATGAAAGATATAAGGATTTAATAGGAAAAATGCTGAAGCTGCCTTTAACAGACAGAGAAATCCCGGTAATTGCAGATGAATATGTGGACAAGGAATTTGGAACAGGCTGCGTTAAGATTACGCCTGCTCACGACCCTAATGACTTTGAGGTAGGCCGCCGCCATAATCTGAAAGAAATCTGTATTATGAACGATGATGCCACAATCAGCGTTCCGGGAAAATATTTTGGAATGGACCGCTATGAAGCCAGAAAAGCAATGGTGGAGGATTTAAAGGCTCAGGGGCTGCTGGTGAAAGTTGTGCCTCATTCCCATAATGTAGGAACTCACGACAGATGCGGCACAACAGTAGAGCCTATGGTGAAGCCTCAGTGGTTTGTAAAAATGGACGAAATGGCAAAGCCGGCAGTAGAGGCGTTAAAAAATCGCCAGCTGAAATTTGTGCCGGAAAGCTTTGGAAAAACATATCTGCACTGGCTGGATGGAATCAGAGACTGGTGTATTTCCAGACAGCTGTGGTGGGGTCACAGAATTCCCGCTTACTACTGTAAAGAGTGTGGGGAGATGGTAGTTTCCAGAGAAAAGCCATGTTCCTGCCCTAAGTGTAATGGGGCTATGATTCAGGATGAGGATACTTTAGACACCTGGTTTTCCTCAGCCTTATGGCCGTTCTCCACATTAGGATGGCCGGAGAAAACACCGGAAATGGATTATTTTTATCCTACAGACGTGTTAGTAACAGGATACGACATTATTTTCTTCTGGGTAATCAGAATGGTATTTTCAGGCTTAGAGCAAACAGGAAAATCGCCGTTCCACACTGTTTTGATTCACGGCTTAGTCAGAGACTCCCAGGGCAGGAAGATGAGCAAATCCTTAGGAAACGGCATTGATCCTTTGGAGGTAATTGATAAATACGGCGCGGATGCCCTGAGAATGACATTAATGACAGGAAATGCTCCTGGAAATGATATGCGTTTTTACTGGGAGAGAGTGGAGGCCAGCCGAAACTTTGCAAATAAAGTGTGGAATGCATCCAGATTTATTATAATGAACATTGAAAAAGCGCCTTCCGACAAAGCTGAGTTAAAAGATTTAACTATGGCGGACAAGTGGATTCTCTCTAAGGTAAATCACCTGGCCAAAGACGTAACTGACAATATGGACAAGTATGAGCTGGGAATCGCTCTTCAGAAGGTATATGATTTTATTTGGGAGGAGTTCTGCGACTGGTATATTGAGATGGTAAAACCAAGATTGTGGAATGACGAGGACGGCACCAAGGCCGCGGCTATCTGGACCTTAAAAACAGTGCTGATTCAGTCCTTAAAGCTGCTTCACCCATTTATGCCGTTTATTACAGAGGAAATTTTCTGCAATCTGCAGGAGGCTGAGGAGTCAATTATGGTATCTCAGTGGCCGGAATACAAGGAGCAGTGGAATTTTGCAGACGAGGAAAAGGCAGTGGAGGTAATTAAGGAAGCTGTGAGAGCCATCAGAAATGTGCGCACTTCCATGAATGTGCCTCCAAGTAAAAAGGCTAAGGTCGTTGTCGTATCTGAAAATCAGGAGCTTTTAAATATTTTTGAAAACAGCAAGGTATTCTTTGCAACCTTAGGATACGCCAGCCAGGTGGAAATTCAGAAGGACAAATCCGGTATTGGGGAGGACGCTGTTTCAGCAGTTATTCCACAGGCCAATATTTACATGCCTTTTGCAGAGCTGGTAGACATTGAAAAAGAGCTGGAGCGTTTAAAAGCAGAGGAGAAGAAGCTAAAAGGAGAGCTGGCCAGAGTTCAGGGAATGTTAAATAACGAGAAATTTATGAGCAAGGCTCCTGAGGCAAAGATTTTAGAAGAAAGAGCAAAACTGGAGAAATATACTCAGATGATGGAGCAGGTAAAAGATAGACTGAGCCAGCTGGAAAAATAAAAGGAACATGGAAAGTCGATTTTTCCCGACAGAATCTCCTTGCATCTGTCCGCCTTTATATTATAATAGTCAGAGAGGAAGAAACAGCAGATGGAACAAAAGGCAGAAGAATATCTGATGAATATTCCTATGTTTACAAAGGAAAAGCATTCAGTAGAGCTGGCGGAAAAAATTTTAAACCGGCTGGTAAAAACCATTCCCTGTAAAATTATACATGTGGCGGGGACCAATGGGAAAGGCTCTGTCTGCGCCTTTCTCACCTCTGTTTTAGTTTGGGCAGGATATCAGGTAGGAACCTTTGTGTCCCCTCATTTAGAGGATATTAGAGAAAGAATTTTAATAAACGGAAAGATGATCTCCAGCCGGGAATTTCAATCTTGCTTTGAGAAGGTTTATAAAGAAGTAAAGCAGATGGAAAAGGAGGGGATCTCTCATCCGTCTTATTTTGAATTTCTGTTTTATGTGGCAATGGTTTATTTTTTAAGAGTTTCTGCAGATTATGTGATTTTAGAAACAGGCATGGGGGGAAGGCTGGACGTAACCAGCGCCTGCAACCCTTATTTGTGCCTAATCACTTCTGTGGGAATGGACCACATGGAATATTTAGGGGACACCTTGGAAAAAATTGCAGGAGAAAAGGCTGGAATTATCCGGCCTAAGATACCGGTGGTTTTTGACGGCAGATGTAAAGAAACATCAAATGTGGTGATACAGGCTGGGAGCCAGGCTAAGGCTCCTTGTATTCCGGTTACGGCTGAGGATTTTTCCTGGAAGCTTAATGAGGAAGGCGGGAGTATTACTGTTTCCTGTATGTACCGGGGAGAAAAACAGGAATTTTACGTCCCCTTTCCGGCGGGATATCAGGCGGCAAACTGCGCTTTGGCTGTAAAAGCCCTGGAAGTTATGGCTGTGGCAGAACTTTCTGCTGAAATAGTAAAAACAGGAATTTCCATGACAAAATGGCCGGCCAGAATGGAGGAAATTTTTCCGGAAGTTTATTTGGACGGAGCCCACAACGCTCACGGAATAGAAGCTTTTGCAAAGGACGCCGCAGCCCTGTTAAAAAACAAAAGGAAAAAAGGCAGGCTTTTGTTTGCCGCTGTTTCTGATAAAGAGTATGAAAAAATGGCGAAAATTCTGTGTCAGGCTGAAGACTGGGAGGAAGTGATTGTTGCTCACATTGACAGCCTGAGAGGACTGGAGACAAAAAGAATGGCAGAAGCTTTTCAAAAGGCAGGCGCCAATTTAGTGACAAGCTTTGATACAGTGGAAGAGGCAGTGCTGTACGGCCTGAGGACAAAGAGGCCTGAAGAATTATTGTTTTTTGCAGGTTCCCTTTACTTTGCAGGTCAGGTGAAGGCTGTAATAAGGAGGCAAAGCCATGATAAATTTTGATGAAGAAATCAGTAAATATAAGCCCAGCATGGATGTGGACGAGGTGGAGGACGCCATTGTAAAAAGCGACCTTACTGATATGACGGACATTATGATGGAGCTTATGAAGGCGAGACAGCAGTAGAAAAACGGAGTATCTATGGATTATTATGTAAGAAGAAACCACCAGATTGCAAACAGCTTTTACAATATTGGTCTGGAGAAGGCTCAGATCAGGGACCTGACAGGAGCCGCAGAATGCCTGAAGAAAAGCCTTCATTTTAACAAGTATCAGACAGACGCCAGAAATCTGCTGGGACTGATCTATTATGAAGTAGGCGAGGTATCGGACGCCATTGTCCAGTGGGTAATCAGTTTAAACCTGCAGCCGGAAAATAACAGATGCGACTATTACTTGGATGAAATCCAAAGAAAGCCTGGCAGGCTGGAGGTTGCCAGCCAAAGCGTAAAAAAATATAATCAGGCTTTGTGGTACGCCAAAGGGGGAAGCGACGATTTAGCCGTGCTTCAGCTGGCGGCAGTAGTGGAGGACAAGCCTAATTTTGTGAAGGCACATTTGCTTTTAGCAGTGCTTTATATGGCCCATGAGGACTACACAAAAGCCGGGAAGTCCTTATATAAGGTGCTCCAGATTGATAAAAACAATCCAAAAGCCCAGTGGTATATGTCTATTGTAAAGACCAATACAGGCCGGGCGGAGATTGAGAAGCGTAAGCTGCACAATGCTTTTTCCCACAAGCAGATGCAGGATGACGATGTAATTCTCCCTCCTACTTACAAGGAGAATACCGGGACTCAGATGGTAATTAATATTGTCATAGGTCTGGTACTAGGAGTGGCTGCATTTACATTTTTAGTGCTGCCTGCCAGGACAAAGGCCTTAAATGTGGCCCACAATAAAGAAATTCAGGAATACAGCGAGATGTTAAACAGCAAAAATTTAGAGGTGGACAAGCTGACAAGGGAGCTTTCTGACGCTACAGAGGCAAAGCAGTCTGCGGAAACCTCCTTAGAAGCCATGGCCGACGAAAGCGGAGGTGTTTTAAACCAGTACAGTATGCTGGCCCAGGTGCTTCAGGCCTACAGAAACGACGATTTTAACACAGCTGTACAGATTTACGCCAACATGGACTCCAGCCAGATTACAGATGAACCTCTTCAGCCTATTATTGCAGAAATCCAGGGGGATATGGCATCAGAGGGATATCAGGTACTGGCTGATTTAGGAGATCAGGCGGCGGCAGCCGGCAATAATCAGGCGGCCTTAGATTTTTACGCCAAAAGTCTGAGAATAAAAGGAGATAATCCTGAAGTAATATTTAATCAGGCTATGGTGTACAAAAACATGAATGATACTGACACGGCAAACCAGCTGTTTGGAGAAGTGATTATGAATTATTCCGATTCGGACCTGGCGGAAAGAGCCAAGACAGAGCGGGGATATTAAATGACAGCTTGATACCCACAGTGTACAGGCGAAAGATAAAAAAGAAAGACACTACAGAAGAAAACAGGTTCTTTTGTAATGTCTTTCTTTTTTTGCTGTCTGAAAACCAGGATTTGAAAATAAAAAAACCTGAAACAGGAAAGGAGCTTTTATTATGACAATAACTCAAACTTTTACTTATGAGGCAAAAGGCACGGTGCTGATTGTCCACCTGCCGAAAGAGCTGGACCACCACAACTGCCGCAACCTAAAATACGAAACAGATCTGCTGCTTGCAGAAAACTTTGTAAACAAGGTGATATTTGACTTTTCTCAGACAGTTTTTATGGATTCCTCAGGAATCGGGGTGCTGCTAAACAGATATAAACAGATGGCGGCCAGCGGAGGAAAGGTGGCCATCTACGGGGCCGGGCCTCAGGTAAACAGAATTCTTTCCATGGGGGGAATTTTAAAGCTGGTACAGCTGTTTGATACAAAGGACGATGCTTTAGCAAGCTAGGAGGGAGAATATTGTGGAAACGAAAAAAAGGGAAGTATTAAAAATCGAGATGGACAGTCTTTCTAAAAATGAGGAATTTGCCAGGGTGGTAATCGCAGTATTTATGAGCAGGCTAAATCCTACCCTGGAGGAAATAGACGACGTGAAAACAGCAGTGTCAGAGGCTGTGACAAATGCAGTGATTCACGGCTATAAAGGGGGAGAAGGAATTATTTTTATGGAAGCCTCCGCGTGGGAACACACCTTGGAAATTTCTATTTGTGACAAAGGCGTGGGGATTCCTGATGTGGAAAAGGCTATGGAGCCTATGTACACCACTGACAAAACAGGAGAACGGTCCGGTATGGGTTTTTCCTTTATGGAAGCATTTATGGACGAGGTGCATGTAGAGTCGGCGCTGGGACAAGGTACTTGTATTGCCATGAAAAAATACATAGGAGGTTGATCCCTTATGGATGAGACCATAAAATTAATAGAAATGGCTCACAAAGGGGATAAAAATGCAAGGGACAGGCTGGTAATGGACAATGTAGGCCTGATTTGGAGCATTGTAAGAAGATTTTCAGGCAGAGGATACGAACTGGAGGATTTATTTCAAATTGGAAGTATTGGCTTAATGAAAGCCATAGACAAGTTTGATTTATCATTTGACGTGCGGTTTTCCACATACGCAGTTCCCATGATAACAGGGGAAATTAAACGATTTCTCAGGGACGACGGAATGATCAAGGTCAGCCGCTCCATAAAGGAGCTGGGGGCCAAGGCGGGAGCGGCCAGAGAAAGCCTGTCCACAAGTCTTGGCAGGGAACCTACGATTGACGAAATTGCTTATCAGCTGCAGGTCAGCGTGGAGGAAGTGGCGGCATCTATGGAAGCAGGGGCGGAAGTAGAATCACTTTATAAATCCGTGGGGGGAAGCGATGAAAAAAATATTTGCCTGATGGACAGGCTGGAGGAGGAAAGCAGCGGGGAAGAAGAGCTTTTAAACAGAATGGTTTTAAAAGAGCTTTTAATGTCCTTAGGAGAAAAAGAGCGGGAAATCATTGTGAGAAGATATTTTTATAATCAAACTCAAAGTTATATTGCAAAAGACCTGAATATTTCCCAGGTTCAGGTATCCCGTTTGGAAAAGAAAATTTTGAAACAATTAAGAGAAAAAATTTAGAATAAAATTCAGACTATGCAACATAATACTCATATAAAATCCCATAGAAAAGGATGTGAGTAAATATGGAAACATGGAGACAAAAAGTAGGTGTGCTGACAATGCTTCTGTGCCTTTTCATGGTGCTGGCAGCCATATGGTACTGTTTGTTCCGCTTTAATTTGAGAACAGAAGGCCAGGAGGGAACCTTAGTATGGCAGGAAACCAGCGCCTGGCCGGGCAGAGCGGTGGCAAAAGAAGCGACGGTGGACCTATGAGCAGTCAAAAAACATTGTATCTGAACGTCAGTCAGATAACAGAGGTGCGGAACAAGGATGTGTTTTTAAAAGACATTGCAAAAATTTACTGCGATGACAGAAACATTGAAAACCGCGTCAATGCCATGAAGGTAAAGGCCATTCGTTTAGATAAAAACAGAAGATATATGGAAAATGTGCTGGATATTATACAGGACATTCAGAAGCAGTTTCCAGATCTGCAGATTAATAATATAGGAGAGGTAGATTATATTATTGATTATCATGTGCCTCACAAGCCAAGGAGAACATGGGAGTGGATAAAAACAATATTTGTCTGTTTGCTCTGCTTTTTCGGAGCGGCCTTTGCCATTATGACCTTTAACAATGATGTAAATGTTACAGATGTATTCAGCGAAATTTACCTTCTGGTTACAGGAAAAGAGTCAAATGGATTTACAGTGCTGGAGGTGTCCTACTCTGTAGGCCTGGCTTTAGGGATCATTGGATTTTTTAACCACTTTGCAAAATATAAAATTAATACTGACCCTACGCCTTTAGAGGTGGAAATGCGCCTTTATGAAGATAACGTAAGCAAAACACTGATTCAAAACGCAGGCAGAAAGGAGTCGGATATTGATGTTACTTAAATATCTGGTGCTGATTTTTGCCGGCCTGTCTGCAGGCGGAGTAATCGCAGCCGGGGTATTTGCTTTTTTGGCCATTATCGGCGTATATCCCCGGCTTATTGGCAGAACTCACACAAACAGCCATATTCTCCTTTATGAGACCATTATTATTATAGGGGGAATACTGGGAAATATTTCAGATATTTACGAAATTCCCTTTCACATACCAGGACAATGGCTGTCAAACGCATTTTTACTGGTATGCGGGCTGTCTGTGGGAATTTTTGTAGGATGTCTTGTTATGTCCTTAGCCGAAACATTAAAAGCTCTTCCTGTTATCAGCAGAAGAATTCACCTGGCCGTAGGCCTGCAGTATTTAATTTTGTCCATCGGCGCAGGAAAGCTTACAGGAGCCTTAATTTATTTTGCCAAAGGCTTTGGCGGGTAATTGGCTTGAAAGGAGATAAAAATTGGAAGCAAATAAAAAACTATATGAGTCCTATGTAAAGCAGATAACTCCGGTACACAATAAGTGGCTGAATCTTTTATGGGCCTTTTTAATCGGAGGCTTAATCTGTACTTTGGGACAGGGGATTTTAAATATGCTAATGGCAAGAGGCCTGGATAAGGATACGGCTGCCGGGTGGGAAACATTAATTCTCATTGGCCTCAGCGTTTTAGCTACAGGTATGAATCTGTACCCTAAGCTGGTAAAATTTGCAGGAGCAGGAGCCCTGGTGCCTATTACAGGATTTGCCAATTCTGTAGCCGCCCCTGCCACAGAATTTAAAGTAGAGGGAAATGTTTTCGGCACAGGCTGCAAGATCTTTACTATTGCAGGGCCGGTAATATTATACGGCATATTTACAAGCTGGCTGTTGGGAATTATTTATCTGATATGGCAGAAGTTCGCTGTGTAATCCGGCTGTATATAGACAAAATATAAAACAGTAAAAATAAATGGCTAATAGGAGAAAGAAGGGAAAATACAGATGCAGGTTGGAACATCCAGTGTAAAGTTTGAAAAAGAGCCTGTAATTTTAGGGGCTGCCTCTATTGTAGGCAAAAAAGAGGGCCAGGGTCCTTTGGCCGGGTATTTTGACGTGGTGGAGCAGGACGATATGTTTGGGGAGAAAACCTGGGAGCAGGCGGAAAGCGCTATGCAGAAGCAGGCGGGAGAGCTGGCCATGGAAAAAAGCGGGGTGGAAAAGCAGGACATCAGGTATTTATTTGCCGGAGACTTGCTGGGACAGCTGATTGCCACTTCTTTTGGAACCATGGATTTTCAAATCCCGTTTTTCGGTCTTTACGGCGCCTGTTCCACCATGGGGGAGGCTTTAGGCCTGGCTTCTATGACCATTGCCGGCGGATTTGCAGACAAGGTTATGGCCGCCGCCTCCAGTCATTTTGCCACTGCTGAAAAACAGTTCCGTTTTCCTTTAGGATATGGAAATCAAAGACCGTTTTCCTCCACCTGGACAGTTACCGGCTGCGGAGCGGCAGTTTTAGCAGATCCTGCCAAGCTGTCCGCCAATGAAAGCAAAGGCGTCATAGCTAAAATTACAGGAATCACCACGGGAAAAATTGTGGACATGGGAGCCCAGGATTCAATGAATATGGGAGCCGCCATGGCCCCTGCCGCAGTTGACACTATTAATAGAAATCTGGTGGACAACAACAGAGAGGCTGCATATTATGACAAGATTATTACAGGCGATCTGGGAGAAGTAGGGAGAACAATTCTTTTAGACTTTATGAAGCAGGGCGGAAGAGACCTGGAGAAAATATATATGGATTGCGGAATTGAAATCTATGATAAAAACAGTCAGGATACTCACGCCGGCGGAAGCGGCTGCGGCTGTTCTGCCGTAACCTTGTGCGGGTATATTTTAAAACAAATACAGGAAAAAAGGTGGAAGAGGGTTTTATTTGTTCCTACAGGGGCCCTTCTTTCTACTGTCAGCTTCAATGAAGGCCAAAGCATTCCGGGAATCGCCCACGCCGTAGAAATTGAAGGTGTTTAAAAGGAGATAAAAATATGGACTATATTAGAGCATTTCTGGTAGGAGGAATGATTTGCCTGCTGGTTCAAATATTAATGGATAATACAAAGCTGATGCCTGGCCGGATCATGGTGCTTTTAGTGGTTTCCGGTTCTGTGCTGGGATTCTTAGGCCTGTACGAGCCCTTTGCCCAGTGGGCCGGGGCGGGAGCCACAGTGCCTCTTTTAGGTTTTGGAAACACGTTGTGGAAGGGAATAAAAGAAGGACTGGAAAATGACGGTGTACTGGGACTGTTTACAGGAGGCTTCACCGCCAGCGCAGTAGGCATATCAGGGGCCTTAATCTTTGGCTATCTGGGAGCCTTAATCTTCAAGCCGAAAATGAAAAGCTGAGAAAATTGAATATACCATACTACCATAATATATAAAAGACGGGACAGTGCAATGAATTACAGGAGGCTTTTTGCTTACCTGTTTTCCCCGTCTTTTTTTGCGCCTGATTTCTTAAATAAGTTTTTCTAAGATTTTGAAGAATATTAATTAATTTGACTAAGTTGTGTTTGTTTTGTATAATAAAAACGTTGAAAACATAGAGAAATTGTAGAAAAATACAATTTGTTAAAATTATGGCAGGTTTTTGACAAGTGATTTTACAGGACATGCTGCAAAGGCTATGGTAGGTACAAAATATAGGTTGTCTTTTTCACCTAAATATAGAATAAGGGAGTGAGAGTATGAAATTAAAGCAGAGCCGCAGTCCATGTACCACATTTTATGTATTATTTAATTTTAAAGTATAGAATTTTTTTATCATTATGGATGCTTATGGCATAATCATTTTTATTAATTTGATTTTAACCATGGTTAGATGATAAAATGACAAACGAAAAAAGAACATTAAAACAAAAGGGGGAAATGTAAATGCTTTTCAAAAAGTATGGCGACATCATTACTGGAGTATTTTTTATGGTGCTTTCCGGAGCTATGATGGCTGCTGCTAAAATGCTGCCAAAGTCCAAGGTAATGGACATTGGACCTGATTTTATGCCAATGTGTATTGGTATTGTTACTTTTGCGCTGGCTGCGATTTTAACATTTTTAAACATTAAGAATTTTAAGCTGCGTGCTTCTGAAATTGATCCTTCTACCATTGAATCCTGCGATTACAAACGAGTATTTTCCAGCATGATTCTGGTGCTGATTTATGTATTCATACTTCAGCCAGTAGGATTTATTATCTCCACAATGATTTACCTGATGTTTCAGATGCTGGTGCTTTCTCCAGATGATAAAAGGGGAAAAAAGAATATAATTCAGCTGGTTGTTATTAATGTAGTGTTTACCATGGTAGTATTCTTCTTATTCCGCTACGGATTTAAGATTGTACTTCCTGCAGGTATCTTTACAATTAATTTATAGGAGGAGAGAGTATGCAGGCATTAGCACTTTTAGGAAACGCATTTGTTGGTATTTGTACGCCCGCTTCCCTGGCTATGATGGTAGCGGGAGTAGCGATTGGTATTGTATTTGGCTCCATTCCAGGTTTGTCAGCCTCCATGGCGGTAGCTCTTATGCTGCCTTTAACATTTAGTATGACGCCGTCTATGGGTCTTAACACATTAGTAGCTGTTTACATAGGCGGCATTTCAGGCGGTCTTATTTCCGCCATCCTGTTAAATATGCCAGGTACGGCTTCCTCTATTGCAACCTGTTTTGACGGTCATCCTATGGCGAAAAACGGAGAGGCAATGAAGGCCTTAGGTCTTGGAATCGTGTTCTCTTTCCTGGGATCAGTATTCTCTTTTATTATTCTTACATTCTGCGCCCCTATGCTGGCTGCAGTAGCTTTGAAGTTTACACCTGCTGAGAACTTTGGTATTTGTTTCTTTGCTCTTACCATGGTTGCCATTCTTTCCTCAGGAAACATGATCAGAGGCGTGCTGGCAGGTATGCTGGGATTGATTTTTGCTTTAGTAGGTATGGCTCCTATTGACGGAACTCCTCGTTTTACATTTGGAGCTTCCAGTTTAATGGCTGGTTTTGACACACTGCCTACTTTGATCGGTATTTTCGCTATTTCAGATATTTTGATTACTGCTGAAAGTATGGGAAGCGGTAAAATGGAAACCTTAACAGTGAAAAAGGTAAAAGGTTTTGGTTTCAGCATGAAAGAGTTTGTTTATCACCTTCCAAACTTTTTAAGATCTTCCTTAATCGGTACAGGTATTGGTATTCTTCCTGGTATCGGCGGTTCCACTTCCGGTATGCTGGCATATGTAACTGCTAAAAATATGTCTAAACATCCAGAAGAATTTGGTAAAGGCTGTCCAGACGGTATTGTTGCCACAGAGTCTGCAAATAACGCTACAATCGGCGGCGCTATGATTCCTTTGCTGGTACTTGGTATTCCTGGAGACGGCGTAACAGCTATGATGTTAGGTGGTTTCCTGATTCACGGTCTTTCTGCTGGTCCTTTACTTTTCGTAAAAAATGCAGACGTTGTATACGGAATCTTTGCAGCATGTATGGTTTGTGCATTTATTATGCTGATTGTAGAGTGGACATGTATCAAGGGCTTTGTACAGGTATTAAAGGTGCCGAAACACATTCTGCTTCCATTAATTCTGGTACTTTGCTGTGTAGGCGCTTATGCAACTAACAACCGTATTTTCGACGTACAGTCTGTTTTAATCTTCGGTATTGTAGGATACTTATATCACAAGTTAAGCCTTCCTACTACACCATTTGTACTTTGCTTCCTGATTGGAGAAATGCTGGAGACATACCTTCGCCGAGGCATTATGCAGTATAAATCCTTTGGCGCGTTCTTCAAGAGACCAATTTTCGACGCATTCTTCTTCATTGCAATCGGAGTGCTTATATGGTCCTTATACAAAGAATACAAAACTTACCTGAAGAGAAAACAGAATATGGCTTAGGTAAAAAAATAGTAATGTTTGTAACAATTAAAAATGCGGGCGTTAAACGCCCGTAACAATAAAAACAAAAGGAGAGAACATTATGAAAAAGAAAATTCTGGCAACACTTTTAGCTGGAACAATGGCACTGAGCTTAGCAGCATGTGGAGGCTCTGGATCAGGCAGCACAACTGCAGCTGCTAACAACGCAGCAAGCGGGGAAGCTTCAGAGGGCGGAGATGCAGCGGCAAGCGGATGGAAGCCAGAGGGAACTGTTTCCATTATTGTACCTGCAGGAGCAGGCGGAGACACAGACCTTTCTGCACGTGTTTTTGCTCAGCACGCAAAGGAAAAAACAGGAGTTGACTTTATTGTTGTAAACTCCAACGGCGCAGCTGGTTCTGTAGCTGCAAACCAGGTATTAGAGGCAGCTCCAGACGGAATGACAGTACTTTACGGACATGCTCTTGTAAACGTAGCAAATGTAGCAGGCGTTACAGACTACAACTACTCTGCATTTAAGATTGGACCAAGCTTTGCTTTAGAGCCAGCACAGCAGCTTTATGTATTCTCTGACAAATATGCAGATATGGACGCATTTATTGAGGCGGCAAAGGCAGCTCCAGGTCAGTTAAAGGCTTGTACAGAGGTAGGCGCTTATACATACTATGAACTTCTTGGATTCCAGGAAGCAGCAGGTATTGAGCTGGATTTAGTAGACGCAGGCTCCACATCTGATAAGATTGCAGCTATGCTTTCCGGACAGATCGACCTTATGCCTGGCCCGTACGTAAACTGCAAAGATTATCTTGAGGCTGGACAGTTTACATGTATCGGCGTTCCTACAGATGAAAGATCTGAGCTTCTTGGAGACGTTCCTACATTAAAAGAGCAGGGAATTGATTTCTCTTATCCAAACCAGGAGTTCTCTTTCTACTTCCCTAAGGAAACACCAGACGAAGTAATTGCATGGTATGATGAATTAACAAAGAGCATTGTTGAAAGTGAAGAAGGACAGCAGGGACTGGCTGATCTTCAGATGCTTCCAAACTATTTAAGCCCTGCAGATACAGAGAAGGTAGAAGAAGATACTTATAACACAATTAAGGACATTGCAGACAGATTAGCAAAATAATTTTATATTGCAGTTGCCTGGAAGGGAATGTTGCAAAAAGGCAGCATTCCCTTCTTTTTAAAATATAACAGGCTTATGCCGGATAGAGGTTGACAAAATGAAAAGCGTTGTATCAGGCTTGGTGGAAAATGTAGCCATTCCCCGTATGTTTCAGGTAAGACAAGTATTTTCCACTGAAAAGATTGAGGCGGAGAATATACGCCGTATCATGTATGAGCAGATGGAGCAGGAAAAATTTGCTTCTCAGATTCACCCTGGAATGACTGTGGCTATTACAGTAGGCAGCCGTCAGATTGCAAACATATTAATCATCACAAAAACCATTGTGGATTTTGTAAAGGAAAAAGGCGGAAAGCCTTTTATTGTGGCCGCCATGGGAAGCCACGGGGGAGCTACAGAAGAAGGACAGAGAGAAATTTTAATAAACTATGGGGTCACAGAGGAATCTATGGGCTGCCCTGTAAAGTGCAACATGGAAACTGTAAAGATCGGCACCAATGAAGAAGGAATGGACGTGCTTATTGGGAAAGATGCGGCTGAAGCTGACGGAATCATTGTAAATTGCCGTGTAAAGCCTCACACATGCTTCAGAGGCCCCTATGAAAGCGGCATTATGAAAATGATGACCATAGGCTTAGGAAAGCAGGCGGGAGCGGATGTGTGCCATGCTGCAGGCTTTGGTCAGATGGCAAAGTACGTGCCTATGTTTGGAAAAGCAATTTTAAAACATGCCAACATTTTATTCTCTGTGGCAGTGTTAGAAAACGCCTATGACGAAACAGCCAAAATAGCAGTAGTAAATCACGATGAAATAGAAGAGCAGGAACCAGCTCTTTTAGAGGAAGCAAAAAGTCTTCTGCCTCAGATTTTAGTGCCGGAGTGCGACGTGCTGATCTGCGATGTAATCGGAAAGAATTTCAGCGGCAGCGGTATGGACCCTAATATAACAGGAACTTTTGTAACTCCTTACGCTTCAGGCGGCTTAAAATCCCAGAGAGTAGCTATTTTAGATTTAAGTAAGGAAAGTCACCACAGCGGCTGCGGAATGGGTATGGCTCACGCAACCACCAGAAGATTTTTTGATAAAGTAGATTTTGACTTAACCTACCCTAATTTAATTACATCTACAGTAGTGGAAAACGCAAGAGTTCCTATGGTAATGAAAAATGACAAGGAAGCCATTCAGGTGTGTATCCGCACCTGTACGGGTATTGACAAGGATCACGTGCGGATTGTACGCATCGCCAACAGCTTAAAAATTGAGCATATTATGCTTTCTGAGGCTTATTATGAAGAGGTGAAAAATCATCCGAATCTGATAATTGAAACTGAGCCGGAGAAAATGAAGTTCGATTCAGAGGGAGCTTTAATCGGTTTAGGAAAAATCGGCTGACAAATAATATAAGGAATTGGGGAAAGGGAGAAAATAATATGAGCAGACTGGCGGAGCTGGTGTCAGGAATCAAGATTCCCAGAATGATTGAGGCCAGACAGGTTTTTAAACGCCCCAGAATTGAAGATGGGGGAGAAGAAACAAGAAAGGCTTTAGAGCAGTCGGGAGTGGGCGGCAGAATCTGCCAGGGGGAATCTGTGGCCATTACAGCGGGAAGCAGGGGAATAGACAATATTGTGCCTGTGATCAGAGAGACAGTAAGGTTTGTAAAGGACCGGGGCGGAGCGCCGTTTATTATACCGGCCATGGGAAGCCATGGAGGAGCTACAGCAGAGGGGCAGAAAGAAATCCTGGATTCCTTGGGAATCACAGAGGAGGCCTGCGGCTGTCCTGTAAAAGCTACTATGGAAACAGTGTGCATCGGCTATACAGAGGAAGAACATCTGCCTGTTTATGTGGACGACTATGCTTTTCATGCAGATAAAACAATTCTCATTAACAGAGTAAAGCCTCATCCCTCCTTTAACGGGGAAATCGAAAGCGGCATTTTAAAAATGGCGGTTATCGGTTTAGGAAAGCAGAAAGGGGCGGCCCTTTGTCACAGCCTGGGCATGGTTCACATGTCAGAGAATATAAAGAAAATAGGAAGTTACATTCTGAACCATGGAAATGTGATTTTTGGAATTGGCCTGGTGGAAAATGCTTATGATGAAACAGCGGGCGTCCATGTAATAAAGGCAGAAAATATTCTGGAGGAGGAGCCTGTGCTTTTAAAAGAAGCATACAGTAATTTCCCTAAAATCGCTATCCCTAAGTATGACGTGCTGCTGGTGGAGGAAACAGGAAAAAATATTAGCGGCGCAGGCATGGATACTATGATAATTTCCAGGTATACCCACGACGGAATAGAAAAGGACCCTCATCAGCAGATAATATGCGGCCTTCGCCTGACTGAAGAAACCCACGGAAACGCCTGCGGCATGGGGCTGTTAGACGTAATTCCTGAAAAGTACAAGGAACAAATAGACTTTATGAATACTTACCCGAATCTGATTACATCCAGGATATATAATTCAGCCAAAATGCCTATGGTGGTGGACAATGATAAGGTGGCAATTCAAACGTCTATTCACGGCTGTATGGGAATTGACTATAATAAGCCTAAAATGATTTGGATTAAAAATACATTAGATATTGGAAGAATATTTATTTCAGAATTTCTGCTGGAGGAAGCTTTAAAATATCCTGAAATTCAGATTGTAGGCCAGCCTTTTGAAATGGAATTCAGAGAAAACGGAGATTTAGTCCGTATAGATGAAAGATAGAAGGACATAGTAAAAATAATAATCAGCCTTCTGAACATCTGCGCTCGCAAAAATGCGGCACAGATATTCAGAAGGCTTTTTTCTATTCTGTAGGCAGATAAGGGAACCAGGAGTTGTAACGCTTTTTAGTAGGAGCCGTCTCCTCATTTTCAGTGGTGCCCTGTACAGTGTGATTCTGTGTGGCAGGGGCGGCTGTTGTTTCAGGCACATATCCGGGACCGAAAATAGAAGAAGGGTCGTTGTCCGACGGATTAGGATTAATAATAGTTCCTGAACCGCTGTGGATGGTGCAGGTGCCTGGAAGGGCAAACACAGAATCGTCAGTTTCCGCCGTTTCCCCGGAAGGGATGGCCATAAATATGCCTGTAGTTCTGTCTGGACAGAAGGGAGTAGGCAGCTTTCCGGATTCTGCACATACGCTGGCTCTTATATGATTGTTGCACACTTCTGTAGGCGCAGTTCCCTTGGCAAAATATTCTGTGTAGGTGGCGTCGCCTCTTGGGTCTGCAGAGCACACGCCGGAAACCGCCAGGTTGCCGGATTTGCGGCATATAGTTGCAGATTCTATACTGTCAGGCACAGAAAATCCCGGATCAGACTTCCCTTCGTGAACCCTTGTCATTATTTTCCGCCAAATATCCTTGTGGAAGGAGGTTCCTCCGTTATTTACCCCGGCAGCCGTGTCAATCAGCTTTTGGTTGCTGTCGCAGCCTCCCCATATACCTGCAGTGTAGTAGGGGGTATATCCTACAAACCAAATGTCGTTGTTTTTAGAGGTTGTCCCGCTTTTTCCTGCAGCCGACATGTTGGAGAGAGCAGCCCGGGTGCTGGTGGATGATACGGAAACTCCAGGTCTTGTAAGCTTTCTGTTGCTCTGCATAGATTCTGCCATAGCATCTGTGAGAAGAAAGGCTGTGGAATCCTTCAGAACCCGCTTTGTCTCAGGCTCATTGTTTACTAAAACCTTGCCGTTGTGGTCCAGAATCTTAGTGAAGAACACCGGCTTTGTGTAGATGCCTCCGTTGGCAATAGCGGCAAAAGCAGCTGTAAGTTCCAGGTTGGAAACGCCGTCGGTCAGTCCTCCAAGAGCGGCGGAAGCTGTAATATCCTCCGGCACCAGACTGGTAATTCCAAAGCTTTTTGCATATTCAATGCCCAGCTGAGGAGAAACCGTCTCCATAAGGCAGCGGACAGCCACAATATTCATAGAGTAAATAATACCGTCTCTTATGCTGGAATATCCCATATAACCTTTATTGCTGTACCAGTTGTTAAAGGACTTAGTGCCTACAGTGTAAGGAGCGTCGTAATAAACCGTTCCTAAAGTGCTTCCCTTTGCGTCCAGGGCAGGAGCGAAGGCTGTAAGCACCTTAAAGGTAGAACCTGGCTGGCGGAGGGTATCGCAGGCCCTGTTTAAGGTAAGACTGTCTGTTTTCTCGCCTCGTCCGCCGCTGATTGCCTTTACCTCCCCTGTAGCCTGGTCCATAATAACAAAAGAGGTTTGAGGCTGAAGAATCTTTGTAAGGCGTTCTCCTATAATCTCATCATCCTCCTTTAAAAGCCAGGCCTTGTACTGCTCTACGTCAGACTGAACAGCCTCCTGGCTGGCGTAAAGGCCGTCATATTGATTATCTCCCAAAGTATTTTTATGGAACTTTTCAATATCCTTTTCAGAATAATGTTCAGTGGTGCCGTCCCCGTGGGTGACAGACAGGCGGTATTCCATAGAATACTTGGCCACAGTATAATTCTCCGGATTATTTACCTCTTCATCTACAATGGCCTGAATAGCAGGGTCCTGGGTGGTATAAATCTGTAAGCCGCCGCTGTAAAGCAGATTAGAGGCCTGGGTATTTGTATAGCCCAGCTGGTTTACAAGAGTATCCATCACCTGATTAATCAGCTCGTCTGTAAAATAGCTGTACGGGGTGGAAGTTTCTTTGGAGATTAAGTTTACATTCTGGATTCTGTCGTATACATTGTCAGCTAATGCCTCCTCCTGCTCCTCCTTGGAGATTAATTCCTGGTCCACCATGTACTGTAGAATAATCTTTCTCTTTTTCTCATTTTCTTCCCTTCCGCTGATAGGGTTAAACTTAGACGGGTTCTGAGTAATTCCCGCCAACACGGCGCATTCAGACAAAGTCAGGTCTGACACTTCCTTATTAAAATATCTTCTGGAAGCTACCTTTACGCCCAGAGAATTATTTCCCAGGTTAATGGTATTCAGATAGTTGGTGATAATCAGCTTTCTGTCCATAGACTTTGTCAGCTGAAGAGCCAAATACTGCTCCTGAATCTTTCTTTCCATTTTGGCGCCAAAGCTTTTTTCATTTCCGCCCTTTAATACATTGTTCTTAATCAGCTGCTGGGTGATAGTGCTGCCGCCGCCTTTATAATTGCCTGTAATTACGCCTACGGCTGCTCGTGTAATAGAGCGCAGATCTATTCCGCTGTGACTCCAGAAGCGGGAGTCCTCAATAGCGATAAAAGCGTTAATCAGATTCTCGGGAAGCTCCTCATAAGTAGCCTCCTCCCTGTTGGCTCCCGCCTTTACAAGGGTGTCTGTTAAATTGCCGGCGCTGTCGTAAACTGTAGTGGCATAACCGCTGGGAACAATGGTTTCCATATTGATTTCTGGAGCGGCGTCAATAATTCCGTTAAAGCACCCAAAACCAGTGCTGGCCGCTACAAGTCCTGTAAAAAGACAGAGGATGAAGATAACCTTTATAAAAGAAAAGCAAAGCTTTGAAAAATATTTTTTATTTTTAGAGCTTATGGATTTTATCTTCTGTTCTGTCCCAGATTTTCCGTAATTCATAGAAGTCCTCCTTTAGGTTATACAACAGTATAGCAAAATTTTCCTGACAATTCAACAAAACCAATCTTAAAGAATTACTTTCCACTTTATAAAAAGTTTATACAAATTTTCTTGATACTAAAAAAAATCTGTTATATAATGAAATTCATAATTTATGAATAAATTATGAAAAGACAATATATGGAAGGAAGGAGATTATGGAAGCGGCAGAATTCAGAGACAGATTTTTGGATATAACTATAAAACTGAAAGAATATATGGATGAACATATATCTTCCATATGTAAGGAACATGGAGTGACCCTGCAGCAGTTCCATATTTTAATGGAATTAAGCAGCAAGCAGTGTGAGTCGGCAGGAAACCTTAGCGATACTGTCAGAATTCTGAGAGGAAATATGGCGGGAGTATGCAAGAAAATGGAGCAGAACCGCTGGATTAAAAGGGAGAGAAGCCCGGAGGACGAACGAAAAGTGATGGTAAGCCTGACGGCAGAAGGGGAACAGATTCTATGTGAAATATTGCAGGAACTGGAATTGCGCTTAGGGATGATATGTGAAGATGAACCGGAGGAATCCTTTTGTCAAATCCTTCAGGGGATGAATAATCTGTGCAGGCTGTTAAGCCAAAAAAGTAAGGAGAAATTATATGAATAAGGTACAGACACCGAAAAAGCCGCTGATCTTTTACTATTTAATGGTGCTGTTGATTTTAACAGTATTTAATTTTATTGTAACACCTCAGCTGGGAAGGCCTAAGGTTCAGGAAGTAGATTATGGAGTATTCCTGGACATGGCGGAGAAAAAAGAATTAAATCAGGTTCAGGTTACTTCAGGGGAGATTGTGTTTTCAGACAACAGCACCCCTGAAAATTATTACAAAACAGGCAGAATGGATGATATTTTCCTGGTAGACAGACTGTATGACGCAGGAATTAAGGACTTTGGAACTCCTATTATAAAACAGATGTCCCCTATTGTCAGCCTGCTGTTAAGCTGGGTAGTTCCTATTTTTATATTTGTGATTTTAGGACAGCTGTTATCCCGGTACATGATGAAAAAAATGGGGCCCGGAGGTATGGGAAACGCCATGTCCTTTGGCAAAAGCAATGCGAAAATCTATGTCCAGTCTACAGACGGAATCAGATTTTCAGACGTGGCCGGGGAGGATGAGGCGAAGGAGCTTTTAACAGAAATCGTAGATTATCTTCACAACCCGGAGAAATATGCCCAGATCGGTGCCTCTATTCCTAAGGGAGCTCTTTTAGTAGGCCCTCCCGGAACAGGAAAAACATTGCTTGCAAAAGCTGTGGCCGGAGAAGCTCACGTTCCGTTTTTCTCTATTTCCGGTTCTGAATTTGTGGAAATGTTCGTAGGTATGGGAGCGGCCAAGGTGAGAGATCTGTTTAAGCAGGCCAACGAAAAGGCTCCGTGTATTGTATTTATCGACGAGATTGACACCATAGGAAAGAAAAGAGACAGCGGCCCTATTTCAGGAGGAAACGACGAGAGAGAGCAGACCTTAAACCAGCTGCTGACAGAGATGGACGGATTTGACGCGAAAAAGGGAGTTATTATATTGGCGGCCACCAACAGGCCGGAATCCCTAGACCCGGCTCTTTTAAGGCCAGGCAGATTTGACAGGAGAATTCCTGTAGAGCTTCCTGATTTAAAGGGAAGAGAAGAGATTTTAAAGGTGCACGCAAAAAAAGTAAAAATCGGGGATAATGTAGACTTTTCCGCCATTGCAAAGGCTGCGGCAGGAGCCTCCGGCGCTGAGCTGGCTAATATGATCAACGAGGCTGCTTTGCGGGCAGTGAGAGTGGGAAGACAGTATGTAACCCAGGCAGATTTAGAGGAAAGCGTGGAGGTAGTAATCGCAGGCTATCAGAAGAAAAATAAGATTTTATCTGACAAGGAAAAAATGATTGTAGCTTACCACGAAATCGGCCATGCCCTTGTGGCTGCCCTGCAGAATCACTCGGCCCCTGTTACAAAGATTACAATTATTCCAAGAACCTCGGGAGCCTTAGGATATACTATGCAGGTAGAACAGGACGAGCACAATCTTATGTCCAAGGCGGAAATTGAAAATAAAATTGCAACCTATACAGGAGGCCGCGTGGCAGAGCAGCTGATTTTTGATTCCATCACTACAGGAGCCTCCAACGATATTGAGCAGGCTACAAAGCTGGCCAGAGCCATGATAACTAGATTCGGTATGAGCGATGAATTTGGAATGGTAGCTTTAGAGACAGTAGGCAATCAGTATTTAGGCGGAGACGCCTCCTTAGCCTGCTCGCCGGAAATATCTGCGGAAATTGACAGAAAGGTCATTGACGTTGTAAAAGCTCAGTATAATAAGGCAGAAGGGCTTTTAAAGGCTCATATGAAGGAGTTAAACTCCCTGGCCCAGTATTTGTACTACCATGAGACAATTACAGGGGAAGAATTTATGGACATTTTAAATGAAAGTAAAAATAGTGAAAGTGAAGGTCAGGAGCAGGGAGAAAGCCTGAACTAATAACTAAAAATGGGAGATAAAAGGTATGACAGGGGAATACAAGATTCTTTACCAGGGAGGAACGGGAGAAATTGTGGAGAAAAAATCCAGATTTATCGCCACCACCAAACCTGTAAAGTCAGAGGAAGAGGCCTTGGCCTTTATTGAGGAAATGAGAAAAAAGTACTGGGACGCCACCCACAACTGTTCTGCCTTTGTAATCGGAAGAGATAACAAAATCCAAAGGTGCAGCGACGACGGGGAGCCTGGTCAGACGGCGGGGAAGCCTATGCTGGACGTGCTGTTAGGAGAGGGAATACACGATGCCTGCGTGGTAGTTACCAGGTATTTCGGAGGTACCCTTTTAGGCACAGGCGGTCTGGTGCGGGCTTACTCAAAAGCCGCTCAGGAAGGCCTTTTGGCCAGCCGGGTTGTGACAAAAAAGCCGGCAAAGGAAATTCAGATTACAACAGATTACAACGGAGTAGGAAAAATTCAGTATATTGCAGGTCAGATGGACATTAAGGCCTTAGACAGCCAGTATACAGAGCAGGTAGTATTTTCCTTTCTGGTTCCCTTAGAAATGGCGGAATCATTTATATCAAAAGTAACAGAAGGCACCAACGGGAGAAGTCAAATTGAAGAAAAAAGCTGCGTTTACTACGGAATTTCTGAAAAAGAGCTGATTCTTTTTCCGGAAAGCCTTGAAATCTGATATAGATAATGATATACTTACCGATTGATAAGAATTGGAAGGAAGAATACTTTTATGAAGATGAAAAGAGAAGATGTCAGGAACGTAGCGATTATTGCCCATGTTGACCATGGCAAGACCACTCTTGTAGACTCTCTGTTAAAGCAAAGCGGAGTATTCCGGGAGAATCAGGAAGTGGCAGAGCGCGTTATGGATTCCAACGCTATTGAAAGAGAGCGGGGAATTACCATTTTATCCAAAAATACGGCAGTTACTTATAAGGGAACTAAAATCAACATTATCGACACCCCAGGCCATGCTGATTTTGGCGGGGAGGTAGAGCGTGTTTTAAAAATGGTAAACGGCGTAATTCTGGTAGTGGACGCTTACGAGGGCGCTATGCCTCAGACAAAGTTTGTTTTGAGAAAAGCCTTAGAGCTTAGCCTGCCGGTAGTAGTGTGCATCAATAAAATTGACCGCCCGGAAGCCAGACCGGACGAAGTAATAGATGAGATTCTGGAGCTGTTTATGGATTTGGACGCATCTGACGAGCAGTTAGATTGTCCATTTGTATTTGCATCTGCGAAAGCTGGCTTTGCCAAAAAGGAAATGTCTGACCCTGAGGTGGACATGTCGCCTTTATTTGAGACTATTATTGATTACATTCCTGCTCCTGAGGGAGATCCGGAGGCAGCCACCCAGGTACTTATCAGCACCATTGACTACAATGAATATGTGGGACGTATTGGCATTGGAAAGGTGGACAACGGCCGCATCGGCGTAAACCAGGAATGTGTTATGGTAAATCACCATGACCCGGACAAGTTTAAAAAAATTAAAATCGGAAAGCTTTACGAGTTTGACGGACTGGCCAGAGCAGAGGTTCAGGAGGCTGGAATCGGCTCTATAGTGGCGATTTCCGGAATTGCAGACATTCACATTGGAGATACCATCTGCTCCCCGGACAATCCTGACCCAATTCCCTTCCAGAAAATTTCTGAGCCCACCATTGCCATGGACTTTATGGTAAATGACAGCCCTCTGGCAGGACAAGAGGGAAAATACATTACCTCCAGACATTTAAGGGAGCGTTTATTTAAAGAGCTGAACACAGACGTAAGCCTTAGGGTGGAGGAGAAAACCCCCGACTGCTTTAAGGTTTCCGGAAGAGGAGAGCTGCATCTGTCGGTGCTGATTGAAAATATGCGCCGCGAGGGCTTTGAATTTGCAGTAAGTAAGGCGGAAGTGCTTTACAAATTAAATGAGAGAAACCAGAAGCAGGAGCCTATGGAGATCGCTTACATTGACGTGCCTGAAGAATTTACAGGAAGCGTAATCCAAAAGCTGACCAGCAGAAAGGGAGAGCTGCAGGGAATGAGTCCTGCAGCAGGCGGATATACCCGTCTGGAGTTCTCCATTCCGTCCAGAGGTTTAATTGGATATCGAGGAGAATTTATGACAGACACTAAGGGAAATGGTATTCTCAACACCATTTTTGACGGATACGGCCCTTATAAGGGAGATTTATCCTACCGTCCTACAGGCTCCTTAATTGCCTATGAATCCGGCGAGTCTATTACTTACGGGTTATTTAACGCCCAGGAGAGAGGAACCTTATTTATAGGTCCTGGAGTAAGGGTTTACTCCGGTATGGTAATTGGCTCTAATCCAAAAGCAGAGGATATTGAGCTGAACGTATGTAAAACAAAGAAGCTGACTAACACCCGCTCCTCCAGCTCCGACGAAGCTTTAAAGCTAACTCCGCCTAAGGAAATGAGCTTAGAGCAGTGTCTGGACTTTATTGATACGGACGAGCTTTTAGAGGTGACTCCAAAAAGCCTGAGAATCAGAAAGAAAATTTTGGACCCTACTTTAAGAAAAAGAGCGTCTTTTAAAAAACAGTAATGCCGGTGAAGAACCTGGCGGACAAATAATTTAGATATGAAAAGAAAACAGGCCTGGCGTGAAGATGCCGGACCTGTTTTTATTTGATTATTTTTTCTTCCAGTTTATTAACAACGCAGAATTAATAATTACTATAACAGAGCCGGCATTGTGAACCAGGGCTCCAATAACAGGATTTAAAATCCCTGTAATAGCCAAAAGGATTGCAATAAAATTTAAAGTCATGGAAAAAATAAGATTACATTTTATTGTAACCATCATTCTTTTGGACAACTGCAGCAAATGAGGCAGCTGGTGGATTTTGTCATTGATTAAGGCAATATCCGCGGCGTCTACAGCAATATCGCTGCCTGTGCCGCCCATGGCGATGCCGACAAATGCCTTTTTTAAGGCAGGGGCATCATTTATACCGTCTCCAATCATGCACACTTGTTTGTGCCGGCTTTGATAAGCTTCAATCTGATATAATTTATCCTCCGGCAGACAATTTGCGCGGACTTCACAAATACCTAATTGGCCGGCAATATTATCTGCCGCCCCCTGATTGTCTCCGGTGAGCAAAACAGGGGTTATGCCTGTTTCTGATAATCTGCTTATTGTATCGGCTGCGTCATCTCTTATTGTATCAGACAAGGCGATAAAACCGGAAAGCTTACCATCCACTGCTGCATAGATAATGGTGCTCCCGTTTTTTAAGTAATCCTCCGCCTGGTTTTTTACGCTGTCAGGCAGGACAATGCCTTCTGCAGACAACAATTCAATATTGCCGGCAAGGACTTTCCGGCCTTTTACAATCGCCTGCACACCTTTTCCGGGAAGCATTATAAATTCTTTGGAGCAAGGGATTTCGGCTGCCTCAGTTTCAGTGAAGCAGCGCACAACGGCTTTTCCTAAAGGATGCTCAGAGCGCAGCTCCGCGCCAGCAATCAGGCTGTACAGCTCCTGCCGCGGCAGCTCATCATATAAGTTCTGCACAGCAATTACCTTTGGAGCGCCATATGTTAATGTGCCTGTTTTATCAAAGGTAATGACAGAAACCGCAGCCAACCGTTCTAAAGCATCTCCCTCCCGAACTAAAAAACCGCATCTTGTAGCATTTCCAATAGCCGCCATAATTGCCGTAGGCGTTGCAAGAACTAACGCGCAGGGACAAAAAACAACTAAAATAGTAACTGCCCGGATAATTTCCCCGCTGATCAGCCATGTAAGAGCAGCGGCGGCCAAGGCAATGACAACAATCCAGGTGGCCATACGGTCGGCAATTCCCACAATTTTTGCTTTTCCGGCGTCTGCAGATTGAACAAGCCTTATCATTCTCTGTATAGAACTATCATCCCCCACTCTCAGGGCCTTCATATCAAAAGAACCAAATTGATTAACAGTGCCGCTGGATACATGATCCCCGGACTTTTTGTCCACAGGCAGAGACTCGCCTGTCATAACAGCCTGGTTTACAGAGGTCTGCCCTGTTAAAATCACGCCGTCTGCAGGAATTGTCTCCCCAGGCAGAACCCGCAGAATATCCTCTATTTTAACCTGCTCTGCAGGGATGACAGTTTCCTTTGTCCCATCTATTTTTCTGGCTGTCCTGGGCGTTAAGCGCACCAGCTTTTCAATGCCTGCCCTGGCTTTAGCAACAGTTAAGTCTTCTAACAGCGCTCCCAGCCGCATAATGAAAGCCACTTCGCCGGCAGCAAAATATTCGCCGGTAATAATAGAAGCAATAAGGGCCATGGAAACTAAAACATCTGCTTTAATATCAAATTCAGTAACTAGTCCTATAATAGCCTCCAGAATAATTGGGATTCCGCATAAAATAATAGGAATCCATGTAAGATTTACGCCAAAGACAGTAAAGTGAAAAATACTTCCAATCAGAGCAAGGCCGGAAAGAATTAAAAAAATAATTTCCTTTTTCACGCCTCCCCATTCCAGTATATTTTCCAGCTTAACCATAAACATAATCCTCCTTTTCTATACCTATAGGGGTACTGGTATATTATACATATAGGGGTATGGGTTTGTCAACGTGAAAAAACAAAAAGGCAGCGGAAAATAATTTATTCACCGCTGCCTTTCAGTATTAATTCATATTAGCAAAACGTTCTACAGCTTTTGTAAAATTAGCAATGGTTTTATCTGCATCGCCGTGTTCAATGCCGTCCCGCACACAATGTTTAATATGGCCTTCAAGCACAACCTGCCCCGCCTTGTGAAGGGCAGACTTAGCCGCGTTGATTTGAGAAAGAATATCCTCACATGGAACGTCCTCATCTATCATACGGTCCACTGCCTGTATCTGCCCTATAATTTTTTTTAATCGTTTGTGAAGATTCTCAGAATCCATGCACTGTATCACAAAAATCACCTCCCTGAATACCTGTAGGGGTATTAGTATAGTTTATTATCTATGATTTTTTAGTGGTTGTCAAGAATATGATTTTGTTAATATAATTGAGATATTTTCTACTTTTCAGAATATGGCCTTGACAGATAATGGTGTTTCGTATATAATGCCAATATACCTATTGAGGGTATATGTATAAAGGAGGAAGGCATATATGAGAACAGAAAGTTACCATATTGACGGAATGGCCTGCGCCGCCTGCAGCGCGGCAGTAGAAAGAGTAACCAGGAAAATGGACGGCGTTTTGTCCAGCGACGTAAATCTGACTACAAATAAAATGGTTATTTCCTATGATGAGAATAAAGTAACGCCGGCAATGATTATGGATAAGGTAAGCAAGGCAGGTTTTAAGGCCTCTGTCATAGACGAGACGGCAGACAAGAAAAAGCAGGAGGAGGAAGAGCTGGAACGCCAGGAGGAGCAGCTGCATCTGGTGAAAAGAAGAGTGATTACAGCTATTGTATTTGCAGTGCCTCTTTTATATATTTCCATGGGACATATGCTTCCTACCCCTTTGCCTTTGCCGGGATTTATGAACCCTGAAACAAACCCTTTAAACTTTGCTCTTGCCCAGCTGATTCTTACTGTAGTTGTTTTAATCTGCGGCAGAAAGTTTTATGTAGTAGGCCTGAGGGCATTGTCAAAAGGCAACCCCAATATGGATTCTCTGGTGGCTATCGGAACAGGCAGCGCATTTTTCTACAGCCTTTATCTGACCCTTACCATGAAACAGAATCCTATGAACGTACATCATCTGTATTACGAGTCGGCAGCAGTAGTTGTCACCCTGGTTATGCTGGGAAAATATATGGAAAGCCGCAGCAAGGGAAAAACATCTGAGGCAATACGAAAGCTGATGGAGCTGGCTCCGGACACAGCCATTCTTTTTGAAAACGGAGTGGAAAGAGAAGTGGAAACCAGCCAGGTGCTGCCGGGACAGCACATTTTAATTAAACCTGGAAGCAGAATTCCCTTAGACGGCGTTGTGGTAAAGGGAAGCAGCAGCGTAGACGAGTCCATGCTTACAGGAGAAAGCATTCCTGTAGAAAAGCAGGAGGGAGACGCTTTAATCGGCGGCAGTATGAATTACAACGGAGCTATGGAGCTTAAAGTCACTCACGTGGGAAACGACACTACTCTTTCTAAGATTGTAAAAATGATTGAGGACGCCCAGGGGAAGAAGGCGCCTATTTCTAAACTGGCAGACAA
This sequence comes from Lachnoclostridium edouardi, assembly GCF_900240245.1. Taxonomy (GTDB): domain Bacteria; phylum Bacillota; class Clostridia; order Lachnospirales; family Lachnospiraceae; genus Lachnoclostridium_A; species Lachnoclostridium_A edouardi. Next base: position 365,522 of record NZ_OESQ01000001.1, on the reverse strand, counting down.
GGTGGCAGGAGTATTTGTGCCGGCAGTTATGGGAATTGCCTTAGTGGCAGCCCTTCTCTGGTGGATAGCAGGCGGCAAAGATATGGCGTTTGTGCTGACAATTTTTGTCTCTGTGCTGGTAATCGCCTGCCCCTGCGCTTTAGGCTTAGCTACGCCTACAGCTATTATGGTAGGCACAGGAGTGGGAGCCAGCCACGGAATTCTTATTAAAAGCGGAGAAGCCCTGGAAATCAGCCACAAGGTAGACGCGGTAGTGCTGGATAAAACAGGCACTATTACAGAGGGAAAGCCTCAAGTTACAGATATTATTTCCTCAGGACAATGGTCTGAGGAGGAGCTGCTTTTCATAGCCGCCAGCTGTGAACAAATGTCAGAGCATCCCTTAGGAGAGGCGATTGTGGAAGCAGGAAAAGAAAAAGGGTTAGACTTATTCCGCCCGGAAGAGTTCCAAAGCCTGACCGGAATGGGAATTTTGGCCCAGGCTCAGGGCAGAAAAATAGGAATCGGCAACTTCCGCATGATGAACCATTTAAATATTATAGCTGAGGGAAAAATGGCGGATGCAGCAGCCGCCATGGCAGACGAAGGAAAAACGCCTATGTTTGTAACTGCAGACGGAAAGCTGGAAGGCCTGATCTGTGTAGCAGATACTATTAAAGAAGGCAGCGCGGAGGCTGTAGAGAAAATGAAAAGTCTGGGAATCCAGGTTTATATGCTGACAGGAGATAATCAGAAAACTGCTGAGTATATTGGAAAACAGGCTTATATTGACCATGTAATTGCAGAAGTTCTGCCGGAAGATAAAGCAAATGTAGTAAGCCGCTTGCAGGCAGAGGGAAAAACTGTTATGATGGTAGGTGACGGCATCAATGACGCACCTGCTTTAGTACAGGCGGACGTGGGAACGGCAGTAGGCTCCGGAAGCGATATTGCCCTGGAATCCGGCGATATTGTATTAATGAGAGCTGATTTAAGGGATGTATACCGGGCGGTAAAACTGAGCAAGGCTACAATCAGGAATATTAAACAGAATCTGTTTTGGGCCTTTTTCTATAACAGCCTGGGAATTCCGGTGGCGGCAGGGCTTTTATACCTGTTAGGCGGACCTTTATTAAGCCCTATGCTGGGAGGCTTTGCAATGTCTCTTAGCTCTGTATGTGTAGTCAGCAATGCCCTGAGACTGAAAACCATTCACTTAGACTAAAATTACAGAGGGATTTTATTATGGAAGAGACAAGAGAATGTTCCTGTACAAAGCATAAGCACAGAACGGCAGAGGAAGAAAAAGCTCTTTTAAACAGATTAAACCGGATAGAGGGACAAATCCGGGGCATTAAAAACATGGTAGAAGAAGAAAGATATTGTATCGATATTCTGAATCAGGTGGCGGCAGTGCAGGCGGCTTTAAGCGGCTTTACAAGAGTTATGTTAAGCGAGCATATTCACACCTGCGTAGTAGACCAGGTAGAGCAGGGAGACAAGGAAGTGGTAGACGAACTGTGCCGGGCCATTCAGAAGCTGATGAAGTAGGGAAAGGCAGAGAAAATAAAATATTTTTAATATAATTCAAAAGGAGACCAATAATGAAGAAATTTAAATGTGAAGACATGATGTGCGGCCACTGCGTAGCCAGAATTGAAGAAGGATTAAAGGGAGCCGGGATCAGCCACAGCGTAAGCTTAGAGGAAAAGTCAGTAACTGTCAATGAAGATAAAGACTGTGAAAAGGCTGCCCAAATCCTGGATGATTTAGGATTTACTCCTGTAGAAATGTAATTTTTTGCTTTACCTTTATAAATTAAGGGGAAGGGGATAAGCAGAAAATAAGCCGTTTATCCCTTTTCCCAGGTTAAAAAATATAATTGGAAAAGTTTTCAAATAATTATTGACAATTAAAACAATTCATATTATAATATCCAAGTATTCGAGGCGTGGCTCAGTTTGGTAGAGCGCTGCGTTCGGGACGCAGAGGTCGCAAGTTCAAATCTTGTCGCCTCGACGATTTTTGAGTTTTAACCTGCCAATTAGAATACAAAAGAATTTGGCCTATTGGTCAAGCGGTCAAGACGCCGCCCTCTCACGGCGGAAACCCGGGTTCGATTCCCGGATAGGTCATAAAATGCTTTGGATATGCGTCCAAAGCATTTTTTAAAGATTGCCATTGTAGCTCAGCTGGTAGAGCACTTCACTCGTAATGAAGGGGTCGCGTGTTCAAGTCACGTCAATGGCTGAAAAAGAGAAAAGAAGCAGTCGCTGGATAGTCAGCGGCTGTTTTTTTATTATATAGAAAAATATTTTGAATATCGAATATCAATATTTGGTTTGACAGAGAAAAATGTTGACTTTAACGCTTTTATGTGCTAAAATGTCGCTGACGCTTTAAAGTGCAAAAGCGAAATATAGTAAAAAATAACCAGGGCAGCTATAGGGAGGTTTACAAATGTTTGAAAAAATTTTAATGATTCTGATTTTCTTTGCAATTACAGTAGGTATTGGACTTTACTGCAGAAAAAGGGCTGCCAATGTAAATGATTTTGTGCTGGGCGGCAGAAGCGTAGGCCCGTGGGTGACTGCATTTGCATACGGCACTTCTTATTTTTCTTCAGTTGTATTTGTAGGCTATGCAGGACAATTTGGTTGGAATTTCGGTGTGTCCGCCACCTGGATTGGAATTGGAAATGCGTTAATTGGAAGTCTTTTAGCCTGGGTGATTTTAGGAAGGCGCACCAGGGTTATGACAAAGCATTTAGAGTCGGCGACTATGCCGGATTTTTTTGGGAAAAGATATGATTGTGCAGGTTTAAAAACAGCGTCCTCCCTGATTATTTTTATATTTTTAGTGCCTTATTCAGCCTCTGTATATAAAGGGTTATCAGGACTGTTTTCCATGGCCTTTGGTCTGGATTTTCGGTGGTGCGTAATAGGAATCGCTGTGCTCACAGGCGTTTATGTAGTGGCGGGAGGATATATGGCCGCCGCCATCAATGATCTGGTTCAGGGAATCATTATGTTAGGCGGAATCATTCTTGTGGTGGTTTCCATTTTAAAAGGCCAGGGAGGGTTTTCAGAAGCATTTGTAAGGCTGTCAAAGGTTCTCAGTGAGACGGCTCCAGAGATGGAGGGAGCCTTGATTTCCTTTTTTGGCCCTGATCCGTTAGCTCTTTTAGGTGTGGTGGTGCTTACCAGTCTGGGAACCTTAGGCCTGCCCCAGATGGTACATAAATTCTACACAATTAAAAACGAAAAATCTATTAAAGCAGGAACAGTTATTTCCACAATATTTGCTTTAATTATTGCAGGGGGAAGCTATTTTATGGGAGCCTTCGGACGTTTGTACTATAAGGTTCCTGAAGGGGGAAGCCCTGTATTTGACAACATTGTGCCGGAGATGCTGGGGGCCTGTCTGCCAGATATTCTTATTGGCGTTGTAATGATATTGGTGCTGTCGGCCTCTATGTCCACCTTGTCCTCCCTGGTGATAACCTCCAGCTCCACCTTTACTTTAGATTTTCTCAATACCTTATTTATTAAAAATATGAATTATAAACAGCAGCTGACGGTAATTCGGGGACTTTGTGTTTTCTTTGTAGCTTTGTCCGTGATTTTGGCCTTAAATCCCAATAATCTGATTACTACGTTAATGTCCTTGTCATGGGGTGTATTGGCCGGCTCATTTTTAGGCCCCTTTGCCTACGGACTTTTCTGGAAGAAAGCAACTGCCGCAGGGGCATGGGCCTGCTTTGCAGTGGGAATCGGAATCAATTTGTGGAACCTGTTTATGCCTTTTGCAGCTCCTACTGGAGCAGGAGCAATTTCCATAGTGGCCTCTTTATTTGTAGCTCCGGCCGTCAGCCTGATTTCTCCAAAGCCTTCTGCAGAAAAGGTAGAAGAAATGTTTTCCTGTTATGACAAGGAAGTAAAGGCTCCCCATAAATTAATGTTAGAGCAGGACAGAGAATAGTTTTTTTGTTTTTCATGTTGCCTGAATAGCGGTTTTGTATACAGCTGATCAGGCGACACTTTTTTTGCGCAAAATTGCATCCATTCATACCATTAACTGGAAAAAAATTGAAAATTTAACGTAAAAACTGTATAATAGAATAGATTTTGTAAGTCATTTTATACCAAATATTAAACTACTGCAGATCAATGAGGAAAATTGGGAGTGAACAGTATATGAGAAAGGCAGGCAGAATGAAAAAAGCAGCGGTTTTTGCTGTTTTAGGGGCAGTGATAGGGGCTGCTATCTGCTGGAAATTTGTATTTTCTGAGAAGGATATAGGTCTGAAGTAGCAGATAAAAGTAGAGGACGGAAATGTTTATATAGAAGACATAAAAATAAAAGCTGACCAGGGTGGGATTGATTTTCAGACATTGGAGAAGATTAATCCGGATACTGCGGCCTGGCTGTGGATTCCAGGCACAGCCGTTGATTATCCGGTCGTATATGCCAAAGATAATGAAAAGTATATGGATACAAGCTTTGACGGAGAGGGACAGGCCTCTGGAACTATATTTTTAGATTATGAAAGTCAAAGAGATTTTTCTGGAAAGCACAATATGAAAAATGGCTCTATGTTTCACGATATAGTAAGATTTAAAGAGCAGGACTATTTTAAAGATCACCAATACGGAGTTCTTTACACCCCGGAGAGAACCATATATTTGAAAATGATATCTGCTTATTACGGGGAAGCCCTTCCGGTATACAGAAAGACTGAATTTGCAACAGAGGAGGATTTTGACTTATTTCTGGACGCTGTAATTTATCCCTGCGAATTTGGGGAAAGACCAAAAGAAAGGCCGGAATCACTATATACATTTATTACCTGCAGCTATGAATTTGACGATGCAAGGACATATCTTCACGGAGTGGAGATTCCAGAACAAGAAGCGAGAGAAGCTTTGGAAATACAGACGGAAAAATAATGGGGAAGAGGAATGAGACTATGAAAGACTGGATAAAAAGAAGTTTTACGGCCCTTATGCTGGCTTGTCTTATGGTAATGGAACCAGTATTAGACCTGGCGGCGGCCACAGTGAATTTGCCGGGAGACGGCGGCTTGACTTTAGAAAAAGAGATTACTTTTACAGAGGAAGAAATCAGAGAGATTTTAGATGAAACAGGCGGCCAGGGCATTGAACTGGATAAAGAGGCCCTGCCTTATCCTGATTTTATGCAGGAGGACATTGGAGAGCTTCTGGAGGAACAGCTGGAGGACAGCGTTCTGATTTTACAGGAAGACAGGGGAGACGACTTTACAGTGCTGGCGGCAGTTACTCTTTCTGAGGATGAAGATGAGGAAGGGGAACCGTGTTTTGCAGACCAGGTAAAGATTATCGGTTTAAACGGCAATCTGGAGCAGGATGTGTCCATGGAGGTTCACGTGCTTGGAGACAGAATGCACGTGTTCCAGGGCAATGTGGAAAAATATCAGATTTTAGGACAGCTGGAAGGATATGATGAAGAGATTCTGGACGAAGATCTGATTGTAGATGAAGAGATTATAGATGAAGAGATTATAGATGAAGATTTAATTATAACAGAAAGTCCCAGCGACGCAGAAGAAGAGGATGACAGTGAGGAAAAAGACAGACATACTGTCAGCCAGGCTTCCGGGGAAGGTGCACTGGAAAAAAGCAGTCATAGTGTGCCTGTACTTTACGCAGCCTCTGCCTCTGAAATAGATGAAGATGAGGAAGAACACATTTTTTATAAGGCTACAGGTTCAGATGCAGTGAAGCTTCTCTACGGTGATTTTGTAATCGAAAAATACCGGGGGGGGGGTAATTGGGAACTGGAACAGGAAGAGCTGGAGGCTATCCGCCGAAAAGAATCTAAAAGATCTTTATTTGCCAGATCTAAGACTGAAAACCCAAATTATCAGCTGAATGTGGGAAGCTTTCAGATTGTAGTGATGACGGCAGATACAAGAAGCTATGAAAATGTATTTGATTATGCAGATTCTCTGTATCATGCATCTCCTTCAGAGCCGTTTATGACTATGGCTATGACAGGAGGGCCAAGGGGTGAAGTATTAGCCGGCGATGTTTTCTCTTATCGTTTTGATATTATGACAACAGAGGTGCCTACATTTACATTTATAGGCGCCGCCAATAGGCCTATTTATGATCAGCTGAAGGATGTTAATATTTTCATTGTGCTGCCTGAAAATATAATCGTGGAAAATGAAGAATCAGTATTTGAGGATAAAGAGGAAATTGAAATTGACGGAAAAAAATACTGGAAATACAGACTGCATTATGATTCCCTTGAAACAGGTTCGGCCAGAGCTCAGGCCTTAGAATTTAACGCATATGTAGGAGGAAATGGAAAAGAACCTATTAATAAGGAATATGCCCTTCCTGAAAAATATATGTGGGCAGAGTGCCAACTGGATATTGAGGATTATGACACTGGAGAAAAAGAAACATATTTTGTGGAGAGCCAGGCGAATCCGGCTGAAAGTTCCTTTATTACTGTTACCAAGGATGATTGGTATGTGAAAAAAGAGGATACTCAGGCAAATGACTGGAAAAAGGTAACTGTGGGCGGAAAAGACCTGCTTCAGGTACAGTACAGGCTGAAGGTTGGTTTTGCCAATTCAGATAAGACAGATACTACTAATGATCCGGCGGCATATTTAGACGCAGCAGGACGTACAGGATTTAGTTCTTTTAAGCTGGAAGACGTTATTTCTGTAGAGGGGAATAAGGTAACAGGCTTTCCTGCTCCTAAAAAAATAGAAGTACGCTTTGAAGGGCAGGAAGAGCTTTTATTTGAAAGTGCTGACACTAAAGAATTTACTATAGATCAATATATTACAAACGGAAATTCTGACAAGTTAGATGAGTCAGCCCCATATTACACTGTATATGAAGTGACTGTCTATTATCCTTATGAAGACTTTGTTATGAGCTATAACGACGACAGGTATGGGGATGAGAATACTTTCACTATTCATAATGAGGTTAAGTTATCATATAACCTGCTAGGAAGCACTGAACCGGATCGCTTTGATGTAAGTAAAGCGGATATTAAAGTAAAGATTAAGGAAGAACCTGCTAAAATCAAAATCCATAAAGAAATCTGGGATGTAGTAAAAAAAGAGTATGTTCCTTATGATAAAGAATTAGAAAAAGAATATCCGGGAGCCGCTGAGTTTGATATACAGAAAAGGGTAAATGGAGCCTGGGTATCTTATGAAAATTATACAGTGACAGGTCAGACGAATAAAGGCGGCCCTATTGTTGTAAATCCTACCATTGAAAATAATGAGGATTTATCTTATGCAACAGGTGATAATGGCTATGTTGAAGTTACTGTAGAACCAGGGGTGTATCAAATTATAGAAAAATCTGCTCCAGACAGAACAGAAAATAATAATACTCCTATCTCAGCGGAATATTTGAAGGAAAATGATGTTAAAGAAGTAACATGCCAAAATACTCCAAAGACAGGGACATTTAAACTGAAAAAAGTAGGAATGTCAGTAGACGGAATTAGCAATTCTTTGGAGGGAGCGGTGTTTGGTATCTATACATCTACGGCTTCAGACGCTGTGCCGGTGAAAACAGCAACATCTGCTAAGGACAGTGAGGTACTGTTTAATTACCTTGATCCGGGAACTTATTACATAAAAGAGATTCAGGCGCCTGAGGGGTATGTGAAATTTAATAGCAGCTTTGAAGTAAAGGTAGAGGCAAACAGGCTTAATAACTTTGAAATCCCCTGGCCTAATCAGGAAAATCAGGGAAAAATCGAAGTTACAAAATTAGTGCAGAATAATGAGAACCAGTATGTGGATGTTCCCACACGTCTTCAGCCGGATTTTGTAAACGCCTTTTATTTTCAGAGAAAGAATAACGGTGCATGGGAAGATGTGACAGACGCAGATGGAAATACCAAAAAATATTCTGTAGGTACAAATTCTAAGTTTTCAGAAAAGCTGCCTGCATTAGATGGCGATGGAAACCCGATTTCTTACCGTATAGTAGAAGAATTGCCTGAAGGCTACAGCAGCGGGGAAAGTTCTGACGATTTAACAGTAGAAGTAGACCAAACAGAAAGAAAGGTATACAAAGAATTTACCTTAACTCCTTCTGGCACTACAAGTAAGGAATTAAAGAATATCAGACTGGGCCAGATGACATTAACAAAATATACAGCTTCTGTCCAGAATGGAATTTATACAGAAAAAATTGCAGATGCCACTGACGCCAATAAAAGAACTTTTAGCTTGTACCGGAGAAATTCAGACGGTACATATGCAAAAGTATCCCAAAATGGTGAAACTATTTTTAGCACAGATAAAGATGGCCAGATTGTTCTGAAAGAGCTGGAGATTTTTACAGGGGAAGCTGGAGGAGGACTCATTGACTATTATTGGGTGGAGGAAGGAATAAAAGAGGGTGAAAAGCTGGAGGTGGCTTCATCTTCATCGGCAACTCCTGAGTTAAACCAGTATTATGTCCAGGATATCGAGATAGATGGAAAGACAGTCCAGGCCATTGGCCCCTGCCGCGTCAGCAGAACAGAAATTGTGGACGTAACTGCCTACAATGTGAAACAGGAGCTTCCCTACTGGGTGCAGAAGTATGACTCTGTAACAAAAAATCGAATTTCAGGCGCAGAGATAGAGGTTACATATACTGATAAAGACGGAAATCCTGCATCCTTAGAACAGGATGGTAAGACTGGAATTAAGATTGATATGACTTCAGCCGGTACCCTGTTCATGTTAAAGCCAGGAACCGATTATACAGTTACAGAAAGTGTAGCGCCGCCTAATTATAGTAAAAAAGATGAAACTTATGTCATTAAGGCTGAAGATGAAGATGGCGATAATATTGTAACAAGAGAAGAACTTAGAAAAATACTGGCTAATAAAGGGGACCATACTTTAAAAATTTATAATGACCCTCATTACAAATTTGAAATTAAGAAATCCCTGAAGACAATGGGAGACAGTACAGAGGGGGGAGCCATTACTTATCCTGAAAATATTACATTTGAAGTATACACGAAAGAGGCAGACGGTACATTTCAGCAAGTAGCTGATAAAGTAATCAGCTCTAATGTGGCGGCTCAGCTTCCTCCAGGGGAGTATTATTTTAAGGAAGTTATAAAGGATGGTATTATTAATCCTTATTATCTGTTTGAGCAAGCTTCTCCAGGAGAGGCTAAGGAAAAATATGAGTGGATGGACGTTGAAGGTATTAGCCTGAAAATGGAGCTAGTCTCAACCGATGCTGAAAATGCAGCTTATTTTGGACCATACAAAATAGAAAATGCAAAAGACACAAATACCCATGACCTGTTCTCCATGGTGAATTATGAGAATAAAGGCGGGGTGCAAATTAAGAAAAAGGACTCTATTACCGGTCTTACTGTATCAGGAGCTGAGCTTTCTATTTACCGGTCAGATGATTCAAATAATGCTGTTAAAGTAGAAAAAACCAGCGGTGGGCTTGCTACATTTAAAGATCTGCCCGTTGTAGATGAAAAAGGACAGCTTATTACATATGTAATTAAGGAGACGGCTGCTCCAGATAAGTATTTCCTTACAGATGAAGAGATCAAAGTCACTTTGGAGCCTGGAGAAATCTTAAAGCCAGTAGATACAGCAACAGAGACAAATCTGGTATTGGAGAATGATCCTAAAATTACGATTAAGGCTCCTAAGGTGTGGAGAAATCAATGGCTTTATGAGACAAACCCTGTAGATTATGTGTTGGGCAGAGTAACCCTTGCATTGTTTGAGGTAGATGATCAGGAAAATGTTACCTGGGTAGCGGATGCTGTTACAGATCCTTATGACGGAAACGCAGTATTTAAAGAAGTAAAAAAGGATAAGCAGTATTATATAGCAGAGGTGAGAGTCCCCACAAAAGCAGAGTGCGGCGTATACTTAGAGATGCCTGAAAAAAAGCTTGGAGAAAAAGAAACAAGAGAGCCTCTTCCGGCGGCTTATCAAAAACAGGGCCGTGATGGAAACAACAATATTATTACTGTAGATGATCTGAAGAATAAATATAATGCAGTTGCTTATCATTGGGAAAAAATAGGCGGAAGCGGTGTAGATGATGAGGGCAACACTAACACTCTTCAGACTACAGATAGGTTGGTTAATTATAATCCCTGGGTACAGTTTGAGTTTACAAAGTTATGTAAAGATAAAGGCGAGACACTTAACGGGGCAGAATTTAAACTGTACAAGCAGGATCTTCCGGAAGACAATACTCTTACAGCCTCAGCAGAGGAGGTTATGAATAAGTTCCAGTTAGTAGGAGAGTATGAAAGTGGAACAAAGCTGGACCCAGAAACAGGGGTTACGAGGGAAGGCATGTTTGACACTACTGTTTTAGAGCCAGGTTATATTTACTGGTTGGTAGAAACAGAATCTGCCACCGGCCATAAAGTAGAACCCTTACCTAAGGTTATGGGCATCTATTCCCCGGAGTCCAGTAAAAGAGAGTTTACTTATGAGAATTCAGGGAATGGAGATGTAAAGGTAACTCAATATCATTCTGAGGTAAATAGTGGTCTGGAGCTTTACAATGACCATTTAGAGGGCCCGGGAAAAGGAATTTATGAAGCTTAGATTAAGCTGAAAAAATTCCTGGATCATGGAGCATCTACGCCTGAGAAAGATAGATACACACTTTTAGGCGGAGTAAAATATCAGGTATGGCTGACAACTCTTCCAAAAGAGGGTGAAGTAGTACCTGGTAAAGGAGAATTTGAAGAGATTCTGCTTGTAGATACAGTGGAAACTGGATTGGAAAGCGAATATCCTGCCATAATGTCTGGCTTTGCCATGACAAAGTATATTAACTTTGCGGATCTGGAAGCAGACTTGAAGGCTAATGGATATTCACCAGATGAAATCGCAGAGAAATTTATAAGAGAAGGAGATGATACTCCAGAAGGTAAAAATGAAGAATCCCATTATAAGGAAGCCAGATTCTTTATAAAAGAGGTGTACGCCCCTGCTCTTGTAGAGATGGATACTGAAAAGTATTCCTTGATGCTTCGGGCCTACGGTGATGTTTCCGGCTGTTATAATGAGGATTATTTCTACAGAGAAGCAGAGGATGGACAGGATGCCACAGGAATACGTCTGACTAATACATCCAACAAAGAATATCAAGTTGATATCTTTAAGTGGGGATATACGCCAAGTACAAAAACATTTGGAAAAACAGATGATGAATTGGCTGTAATGACTGCTAGTGAAATTGGTAAAACACAATTAAACAGTGTGAAATTTACCTTGGAAAGAGAAGAGTATGACGCAGAAGCAGGAGAAAGGGTTTTTAAAACTATTTCAGTCAATATAGATGGCAAGGAGGTTACGGAGTTTACAACAAACACCAGTGGCCAGATAACTGTTCCTCTGCGCTCAGGAAGCTACAGACTGAAAGAAATGAAAGGTAATATAAACTACGATAATTTCTATAGCGGAGGGCCAAATGATTGGAATTTCAGATATTTTGTAGTGCAGAATCAAGACTGCGTAGTACATGTATTTAATCCAAGAAAGCCAATTCTGCAGGTTGAGAAACTGCCATGGAATAAAGATACCATTAGTGGTCTGGAAGGTATTAAGTTTACCTTGGATAATGGAGAAGAACAGGTAACAAAAAATAGCGGTGGAAGGTTTATAGCTACTTTCAATAACTTAAACAGCGGAACTTATAAAGTCACAGCAGAGGTTCTGTCAGATTCTGCCTCCAAAGTTGTCACTAATAACTACTTTGATGATGTATTCCAAACAAATGAAATTACTGTTGGATATTGGGGATATCCTGATCCGGATGATGGTTTAGCAAGAACTTTAATATTGCAGCCCAGGGATGAGGGAATAACAGGACCGACCAGAACCTTGAAAATTTATAATCCTCAGCTGGCAGATATAGAGAGCCGGAAAAAAGATGCGAAATTCCAGGATACTAATCTTTCTGGAGCTGTATTTAAGGTTTATTACAAACCTTTTGCTGCCTCAGATCTGGCGAATGGTTATTTGAAAGCAGATATTCAAGATGATAATTATTCTGGCAGGCCGACAGCAGCAGATACAGATTGGGGTGTATATGAGGAAAAGACAGTCGCTACAAATGTTAATGGATCATTAACTCTCACTGATTGTCCTCCAGGCTGGTATATGTTTGAAGAGCTTGTTGCGCCAGAGCATTACAGTCTGAGAACTTCTAACATCATTACTGCTGTAAGAGGAGATATGGCAGGTGAAGGTAAAGAAAACTATATTACAAAAGAAACTGTCACTATTACCAATGAACCTGAGGTGCAGCTGGAATTAACAAAAACACTGGATTTTGGCGATATGAGAACTTATATGTCTGCCCAAGAAATAAACGGTATTGTAAACGGCACCAGTTTAACCTTCTACGTTTTCAAAAAGATAACAGATCCATTAGAACCATCAGGAGCTGCTGACTATATCCCAGTAAATGATCCTGATATCTCTGGTAAACAGCTGGCTATGACCATCCGGTCCTTTAGCGGGTCAGGTACAACTTATAATGGAACAGCGTCAGTGTGGCTGCCTCAGCTGAATGCTAATGAATCTTACTGTATAAAAGAGGGAAGCAATTCAAATTGGCTGTTACAAGATACAGGAACTGGCTGGACAAAAGACGATCAAGGCTATATGGTGCTGGCTGGTACATTTGACGGTACTGTTAAAAATGTAAGCATTGGAGTAACCAATAGATTCAGTAAGGCAGGTATAGAAGTATTTAAAATTGCTGAAGGGGCTGAAGGGAATGTGGTAAAACCTTTATCAGGCGCTGAATTTAAATTGTACGAAGATAAAGAGTGTACAATACCAGTAGTTGACTTTAAAGAGGAACAGAAAGATGGAAAGGGCACAGGAGTTTACCGGGCAGAAGTAACAATGACTGATCTGTCAGAAAAGACCTATTACCTGCAAGAGGAGAAGGCTCCTGCCGGATACGTTTTAGAACGGAGGCCCATTGAAGTGAAACTTACTCCTGGAAAAGTGGTTTCTTCTTATGATGAACGGCCTGACGGAACTTCGGTATATCCTGAACTGACCATTACAAATAAAGGCGGTATGGATATTAAAAAAAGTATGGCCAGGTTCACACTGAGGGATATGATGAGGACAATCTGCTGACAAATCCGGCTGTTCAATTTTATCTTTACGAAGAAGAGGGCAATAGCGGAGTTTGGAGTTATAAGGAAGATGGTGATACATCAGATGGCGTTCTTACCTTTGACGGTTTAGAATTAGACAATCATCAGCAGTATGCTATTGCTGATGGAGAGATCAAAAATAATCAGGGATATACCTTGTATCAGCTGGAAAGCATTTGGCTTCAGTCAGAGAATGAAGACGGCACAAAGACAGAAACAGAAGTACATCCAGAGACAATCAAAGTGGACGGCCAAGATATAACAGTTTATAAGCTTCCTGAAAATCTGGTTCCTGGAACTGTGTATGAGTGCAGGGCATTTAACCGTCCTTCCAGTGAAGTAACGATTAAAAAAGTAGATGCAATAGACCCTGGCCACAAACCAGACCCAGAGAGAAAGGTAACTGTGGAAATTACTGATGGAACAGGTGCTCAAGTTGGAACGGATATCCAGGTGCCTTATGGCGGAGAAGGGGTTAAGGTTTATTTGCAGCCAGGTACTTACACGTTTGAAGAAATAAGTATTGCTGGTGATACTGGCAATACCCAGAGTATAAATGAGTATGTAATTAATAAAGAGGATACAAGGACTATATACCAGGTTACTAAAAACATTACAGAGGAGGAAAACCAGACAATCACTTTAGCGAATGTAAGGCAGCAGGTGAATGTTAAGGTGGAAAAAACAGTAACTCCAGAAGACTTGAGGTGGAATGACAAACAGAAGGTTACATATTCTCTGCAAACAACAGTAGACAATACCCTTCCTTTAGACAAACTGGTAATAACAGATACTGGATTGAATATGATGGATGGAAATAATAATTCTTTGGGGTATGAGGACTATGAGAAGGATATGTATACCATTACATCAGTACAGCTGTCTGAAGTAAAATATAAGAACTATATTAAGAAAGATGGTTCAAATGATCCGGCAGATGTAGGCGACATATTGGCAGTGGTAAGGTTCTATGGTTTTGGCGGAGAAAATGATAGCGCCCCCTTATTACATACAGCCGACCCTGTAAAAGTCAGCGGTCTGGATGGAGCTGCACCTGAGCTGATTCAAGTTCCTGACACAGTTTCTGGTAATATTAAAAGTATAGAGATTGAGTATTACTCCGATATATATAAGGAACAAACAGGGAAGAAATACAGCCTTCCTCAGGATTTAGAGCTAGGGGAAATTAAGGTTGAGGTCTTTGTTTTCCAACAGCCATCACAAGATGGTAACGAAAGCTTCCGAATAGCTGTTTCAAAAGTAAGTAATACGGCTAAAATAGACGTAGATTATCAGGAGTGGATGGCTGATGGAACTCAAGAATTAAGAAGCCAGTCTGCCTCCTCCACTGTAGATATTAATGTAAACGGGCCGAAAGCTCCAAGAGTTTCTGTAGAGAAGTCAGTAAGTAAGATCACAGATATAGAGCCAAACGATATTCTTGAGTATGAGATGAAAATCACTAATGTGCATGATGAAGATATGATGCCATTAAAGGACCCTGTGCTTATAGATTATCTACCGGCAGGATTAACTGCAGTAAGAGGTTCTCTCCACATGGAAGCTGATTCGGATTTGTCTATACAGTCTGAAGATACTTCTATATTGCGGCTGGGCGACAGGGACATTATTGTATTCCCTATTAAGGGAGAGTTAAAAGACGGGGACATAGTGACTGTAAGCTTTAAGGCTCAGGTAACAAACGCGGCCTTAGTATTGAACCCTTCCATACGCAACACTGTATATATGACCAGTGATGTGAAAAATCCGATTCTGTCTGAGAATTTACATGGAGCAAGCTTTCAGCTGGCAAACGGTTCGGGTCAGGGAGAATGGCCCACAGAGGTACTGCCTTCAGAGATTCAAAGTCTTTTGGCACAGTATCCTAATTTTGCAAAGTGGAATGATTATGCCTTTATAACAGCTAATGCAGACAGCACTATGAAAACAGTCAGCGCTGTTGAGATTCTCAAGGAAGTTAAAGGAAATATAGACGATCATTATGTATACGGCGATAGCTACGGAAAAATTGAGGTAAAGGAAAATCCAAATGATGTAACAGATAAAAAAGCTACAGCTGAATTCCGCCTTACTGTCCGCAACAGTTCTGCTAAGGACACAGTGATCAATGAAGTCAGAATTATGGATCTTCTTCCTAATACAGATGACGGACGAGGCAGCGAGTGGAGGATGACCTACAAATCACTTGACAGTATAACCTTGGTGAAAACTGATGTAGACGGAAGAGAAAGGTCTGAAGAAATTCCAGCTGAAAAACTGACTCAGTATTATACAACTTCTTCTGGTTCTGATAAAGCAAAGCTGGAGAAGGAATTGATGGGCCAGCCGGATAATTTTACAAATTGGAAAAAGGATCAACCTGCTGATTCAAGCAGTATTACCGGCATAGCTTTTGTGATTAAAGATCTTGGAATGGCAAAAGATGATAAGCTGATTTTTAAGTATACAGCAGATCTGGACCCTGAAATTTTATCTGACGATAGTAAACTGGAAGAGTGTTATTATAAGTATGCAGTAAACTCGTTTGGACTTTCTTATTTCTATAGAGATGCCCATCAGCAATATAGTTTCCTGCTGCAAAGCAATCCTGTTCAGGTTACTCTTGTTCCTAAGACTGTAGAGGTGGGAGGAAAAGTGTGGCTGGATGACAATGACAACGGCATACAGGATGATAATGGAGGCAGTGATTACAGAAATCGGCTGGAAAAATATATATGGTCCAGCTACATAGATTCTGTACGTCTGACCACAATAGAAGGGCTGAACAGAAACCAGACTTTCACAGATACTATTGGAACTATCAATGAGAACGATGGAAGCTTCCTGTTCCAGGGACTGTCTCCTTCCAAACCAGTCAGCGAGGTGAATCTGTATAAAAATGATCAGTTAGATCTGGAGCAGCTGACAGGTACTGTAAAAACCAGATATAATCTGATTATGAGAACAGGCGGAACAATGAATTCTTATCCGGCCCTTACCTTGAAAGCCGCGAAACATGAGATGAAGGATGAAAATACTCCTAATCCAGAGCCAAACCGCTCCAGAAAACCAGATGAGCTGCAGCCTGGAGGAGCATATGAATACGAGGCTAAAGATAATAATTTCCAGGCAGGAGGAAACAATAATTACTTGTCAGAGGACTTCTTCCTTTGGTCTGCAGATACATATGATCACACCAAGGACTTAGGACTGGTGCCATGGAGAACGCTCCGTATTGTAAAAACCGACCGTCTGGGAGACAGACTGGGAGGCACAAAATTTGAGATTTACGGACCGTTTGATGCAAAGGCTTCACTGTCTGAGGCAGATGTAAAAGACGAAAATCTGCTGCCGGGAGGTACTTTAATTACAAAGGATGCACCGTCTATAGAAGAGGACCCAGATAAGGGAGCAGCTCAAATAGATCTGCTGTACCTGAAACAGTATATTATTGTGGAGGCGGAAGCTTCTCCTGGATATACTCCTGTAGGAGCAGGCAATAACCTGGTACTGGAAGAGATTATGATGTATGACCACGACGACTGCCACCCGAAAGCCTGGATTCTGCCTAGCATGGAAGATATGCAGAATCTGAAGGCGGAGGATCATCAAAATGCCTTAAATCTTGAAATAACTAATTATGCTGAAACTGACATGAAGGGCACCATTACCTTAGAAAAGGTAGATCAGTATGAAACTGACAGGCGCTTAAAGAATGCAGTCTTCCGTATTTATGGAGATTCTACTTTCCTTGGAGGATGGGATAAATTTAAAGCTTCTGCTTCAGAAGTTGCCAACGGAACGTGGGAGCTGGAGGACGGACAATATGTCTGGAAGGAAGATAAGGATAATAGAGAGCGATGGGGCGAGGATAAAAACATTACAGTGCTGCCTGTACATCCTGTTATGTCAAACTCTGTATTCTTCCGTTTAGACGAAGGATATGGAAAGATTATAGACATTCCATTTGGAGGTTATGCTGTAGAAGAAATGATGCCTCCTGACGAATATGTGCTGGATGATGAGCCTTGGACCTCAGGACGTTTCCGAATTGGTTTGATTAATAATGGTAAGGTTCACCATGTATTTGCCGGAGACGCTGCCATTACCAACCACCGGGCTGAGCTGCGCATCACAAAGATGGATGAAAAAGATAATGATAAGGTTCTGGAAGGAGCCAAATTCATTCTCCACAGCAACAAGGGATATATTATTCTGGATGACGACTACATTTTCAAAGGCTATGGCGATAAAAAGAGCCAGGCAACAGAATTCAGTACAGATGCAGACGGAAAGGCGGCTGTGAAAGGCCTTCCGGAGGGAAAATATACTCTTATTGAGACAGAAGCTCCATTTGGATATCAGCTGTCAGCTGACCCAGAGACAGAGATAGAGATTTCAGATCAGGGAAATACTGAGACTGTAATTGAAAATGCTGCCGGGGAAGCGAAAATTGTAGTGAAAAAGGTAGCTGAATCTAATACAGATATTGTTTTAAGGGGAGCAGAATTTGGCATTTACACAGACAAAAACTGCAGCGAGGATTCACGGATAGGTTACATTGTCACTGGAGACAAGGGTATAGGAAAATCTGAGAAACTGCCTTACGGCACATATTATCTGAAAGAGACAAAAGCGCCGGAAGGTTATCAGCTAAGCGGTATTGTATATTCCATAGAGCTGAAACCTGGCGAGGTAGAATATATGGTGACTACTATGGTAAATGGAAAACCAGTGCCATATATTACGAATAAGAAGGAAGATGATACGGACGAACCGGATGATCCAGATAAGCCAGATGATCCAGACGAACCGGATAAGCCAAGTGAACCGGACCGTCCTCATAGACCTGGCGGTGGAGGCGGCGGAAGCGGAAGCCGTGATCCGGAACCTCCTGGAACGCCTGTAACACCAGATATTCCGTTAATACCAAAAGATCCTGGAGTAGAAATCCCCCTTCCTGTAATTCCGGACGACGGATTTATTCCTACAGAGAAAATTCCAAAAACAGGGGATATAAAAAGAATGAAGTAATCTGCAAAAGGATAATCCTAATATGATAAAGAGGCGGGCGCCAAATCATCATCTGGCGCCCGCCTCTTTTCTACTTTCTGGGAAGACATCTTTGGCAGGGGGAAAAACCATTTTCAATTAATTGCTCTAAATCTCCTGTATAAATTTCTTTATTGCTTTCTTTTATATCCTCTGCAGAGCTGCAGTCAGGAAGGTGAACTTTTTTTGTATTAGTATTTAAAACATAAGAGCCAGATTCCTGTTTCTTAATTTCTGAAGAATCAAAGGTGGGGGAGGAGCCGGCTTCTCTATCGTCGCCTGAACTGTAGTCTTTGCAGGGCTCTGTATTCCAGGTGATGCCGTTTCCCTCAGAGGTGGCGGTAATGGTGCCTTGAATGTCTGTGCGGAAAAAAGGAATTTCCATGGCCATTATTTTTTCCATAGTTTCCTCATGGGGATGGCCGTAAGAATTATAAGCTCCGCAGGAGATTACCGCATACTCCGGCAGCACCTTTTCCAGAAACTGGTAGGTGGAGGAGGAGGCGGAACCGTGGTGTCCCACACAGAGCACCGTAGAATCCAGGGTCAGGCCTGTGCGGCACATTTCTTCCTCGCTTTCATATTCTGCGTCCCCTGTGAAAAGGAAACTGTCTTTACCGCATGTAAGGCGGAGGACAATGGAGTAATTGTTGCTGTCCCTGTATTTTTCAGAGGAGGGGGCCAGAACCTGAAAGCTTGCGCCGCCCAGGGAAAAGACTGCTCCAGGCTCCGGATGTTCAACTGGAATCCCCAGATTTTCACTGGCTGTAATAAAGGACTGGTATACTTTAGAATCCCAGACGTAATCAGGTCCCAGAATCCGGTCTACATCAAAAGCATTTAAGGTGCCGACAACCCCGTTCAGATGGTCTGAATCATAGTGGGAGGCAACAACATAATCTAATTTTTCTATTCCCTTTTCCTTTAAATAGGCTACCACAAAGGAGGAATACTCTCTGTCCCCTCCGTCGTAAAGCATATAATGGCCCTCGGAGCTGACTAACACAGAAAGCCCCTGGCCTACATCCAGAAAATCCACTTCCAGGGAGGCCTCTTTTTGCTGCTCTGGAGAAAGAGAGGCGGACGGCTCCAGAGAAGGGGGAGAAGAGGACTGGCTGCAGGCTGTACATAAGCTTAGGCTGAGAGACATAAGCAGGGCAAAAAACATTTTTTTCTGGTTCATAATGTTACCTCCAGGTTTGTTTTTCCAAGATTAACATAATACGGAAAACGAAAAAAAGCAAGATTGACTTTACTATTTTATTGTGGTAAAATAGTACGGGTATTTTATAACCAAAAAGGAAGTAAACAGGAGGAGAAAGTAATGAAGAAATTTGCGGCACTTACTATGGCAGCTCTTATGGCAGTTTCTGCAGCCGGCTGCGGAAGTAAAGAGGAGACAGCAGATACAACTGCAGCGGCAACAGAAAGCGCTAAGGCAGAGGAAGCTGATACAACAGAAGCAGCAGAGGCAGAGGGCGAAAAGAAGGTATACCAGATTGCTACAGATACTACATTCGCGCCCTTTGAGTTTGAAAATGACAACGGCGAGATGGTAGGAATCGACTTAGACCTTTTAAAAGCGATTGCAGAGGATCAGGGATTTGATTATGAGCTGCAGGTAGTTGGCTTCAGCGCCGCTGTTACAGCTATGGAGTCAGGAGCTGCAGACGCGGTAATCGCCGGTATGTCTATTACCCCTGAAAGAGAAGAGAAATATGATTTCTCCGATCCATATTTTGAGTCCGGCGTAGGCTGCGCAGTGCTGGCTGATTCTGATATTACAGATTACGCTCAGTTAGAGGGTATGCAGGTTGCTGCAAAGATCGGTACAGAGGGCTGCAAGTTTGCAGAGTCTATTGCAGATGAATACGGCTTTACAGTAACACAGTTTGATTCCTCTTCTAATATGTATCAGGACGTAATGGCAGGAACATCTGCAGCATGTTTTGAGGACTATCCTGTAATGGGATATGAGATTACAAGAGGACTGGGCTTAAAGATGTTAGATAAGCTGGAGTCTAAGAACGAGTACGGCATCGCTGTGATGAAGGGCGAGAATCAGGAACTGCTTCAGATGATCAATGATGGTCTGGCTAACCTGAGAGAAAGCGGCAAGTACGACGAGATCATTAATACATATATTGCAAAATAATCAGGTTTGCCGCTTTTAAAGTAACAGGACACGCTGGCAGGGGAGGAGCTGACGGGACTGGATTTATGTCCCTTTAGCTTTTCCGGCTGTTGCCGCCCACATCTGAAAAGATAAAGCCTGCAATTTTGCTGCTCTGTGCAGATTTTATCTTTTCAGATGTTTACGGCTTATAAAATTTTAACAGTTAGGATGAGAGTATGGAAGTAATTAACGTATTAATTAAGTATTTTCCTTCATTTATGGTAGCTTTAGGCATGACTATGAAGCTGACCGTCATTTCTTTGATCTGCGCCACAATTCTGGGAGTTATTTTCGGTCTTTTCAATGTTTCCGGAAAAAGGCTGCTGAAGCTTATTGCCAATATTTATATTGATGTAATCAGGGGAACGCCTTTGATGGTTCAGGCCATGATTATTTATTACGGCCTCGCCCAGGCGCTGCGCCCTTATGGGTTTGCATGGAAGAATTTAGGTGGTGTGGATACGGCGGGGATTGTAATCCTCAGCCTGAATGCAGGAGCTTACATGGCGGAGATTATCAGAGGCGGTATTGAATCTGTGGATAAGGGACAGATGGAGGCGGCCAGAAGCTTAGGTCTCCCTTACGGAAAAGCTATGAGTAAGATTATTCTTCCTCAGGCCTTCCGCACTATGATGCCGTCTATTATCAACCAGTTTATTATTTCTCTGAAAGATACCTCTCTGATCTCTGTAATCGGAGTTTCCGAGTTGACAAAAAGAGGAAATATTCTGGTTGCCAACGCTTCCACTAAGGTTATGGCTATCTGGATTTGCGTAGCTTTGTTTTATCTGGTAGTCTGCACCATTCTTTCTAAGGTAGCAAAAATTGTAGAGAGGAAGGTGTCCTATGCCAAGTAAGATTATTGTAAAGAATTTGAAGAAAAGCTTTGGAAGCCTGGAGGTTTTAAAGGACATTAATATGGATGTGGAGGAGGGGGAGGTTGTATGCCTGATCGGTCCTTCCGGATCTGGAAAAAGTACCTTTCTCCGCTGTCTGAACCGTCTGGAGGATATTACCAGCGGCGTTGTAACTGTGGACGGCCATTTAATGTCAGACAGGAAAATCAATATTAATAAAGTCAGAGAAAACATTGGAATGGTTTTCCAGCATTTTAATTTGTTCCCCCACTTATCTGTACTGGGAAATATTATGATGGCTCCTGTGGAGCTGAAAAAGATGACAAAGGACGAGGCCAGAAAAAAAGGCATGGATCTTTTGACGAGAGTTGGTTTGTCAGATAAGGCGGACGTTTATCCGGGACAGCTTTCAGGAGGTCAGAAGCAGCGTGTGGCGATTGCCAGAGCCTTGGCTATGAATCCTGATATTATGCTGTTTGACGAGCCTACCAGCGCCCTGGACCCGGAAATGGTGGGAGAGGTTTTGGAGGTTATGAAGCAGCTGGCTGCCGATGGCATGACCATGGTAGTGGTAACCCATGAAATGGGATTTGCCAGAGAGGTGGCGGACCGCGTTGTATTTATGGATGGAGGCTACATTGTAGAGGAGGGCACGCCGGAGGAGGTATTCGGCAATCCTAAGGAAGAAAGAACAATCAGTTTTCTTAATAAGGTTTTATAACAATAAAAATGTGCTGCAGAACAGTCTGTTTTAAACAGAAGGCTTCTGCAGCATTGTTTGTATCCTGACAGCGTAGTGTTTTGAGAAAGGACATGATTATGAGAAAAATAAAATTAGATGTGCATACTCACACCATTGCCAGCGGTCACGCTTACGGCACTTTAAATGAAATGGCTAAGGCCGCTGCAGAGAAAGGGCTGGATATTTTAGGAATTACGGAGCACGCTCCCGGCATACCAGGCACATGTGATATGATTTATTTTGCAAATATGAAGGTAGTGCCCAGAAGGCTTTACGGTGTGGAGCTTCTGCTGGGAGCTGAAATAAATATTTTAGATTATGATGGCAGATTAAGCTTTCCCGACAGTCATTTTAAGTATTTAGATGTAAGAATTGCAGGGATTCACAGCCTTTGCTACAAAAACGGGACAAAGGAGGAGAATACCAGGGCTGTAGTAAATGCAATAAAAGATCCCAGAATTGATATTATCAGCCATCCTGACGACGGACGCTGCCCTTTGGACTATAAGCAGGTGGTGGAGGCCGCCAAAGAATACAGAACCCTTTTAGAGGTAAATAATAATTCCCTCCGCCTGCCGGCCAGAAGAAAGGTAAAGGAAAATATTCTGGAATTTTTAGAATTGTGCGTTGAATATGAACAGCCGGTCATAGCCGACAGCGACGCACATTTTATGGATGATGTGGCAAACTTAGATCACGCCTCAGTTCTTTTAGATCAGTCAGGATTTCCGGAGCATCTGCTGATGAATTATTATCCGGACCAATTTAAGGAATTTTTAAGAAAAAACAGAGAGCTGGAGAGAGTGTGGAGAAACAGCAGGCATTGACTTTTGCAGCAGGGAAGTTTACAATCAGAGAAGAGTAAAAAGGAAAGAGAGTGGAAATATGGCAAAAAAATTTTTCACAAAATCTGTAATACTTCTGATGACAACAGCTATGTGCATGGCGGGGAATATTGCGGCCTATGCAGATACCCAGGCGGATGAAAATCCGGCGGTTTATGTTACGGGAACTACTATTAACGGGATAAATGTTACGGGAAAAACTCCTGAGGAAGCAAAGGGCTATATGGAATCATACTATGCCGGAAGCTTTGAATTGACGATTATAGACAGCAGCGGAAGGGAAACTAAAATCAGCAACAGCGATATTCAGCTGTCGGCCACAGTAAACGGAGGGCTTTCAGAGGTTCTGGCTCAGGAAAACCAAAATGGAAGAGCATCAGGTCCTTCTGTAGACAACAGCTATACTGTGGACATGACTGTTTCTTATGATGAAAATGCTCTTTCTCAAAAGCTGGAGTCTATGCCGTGTATGACTACAGGCGTAATTCAGACAGCTGACGCCCACATATCTGCCTGGGCGGAGGGACAGCCCTTTACTATTGTGCCTGAGGTAGCCGGCAACAGCATCAATAAAGAGGCGATGACAGCGGCAGTTAAAAATGCTGTGGAAACCGGCCAGAGAACTTTGAATTTATACGATGCAGACTGTTATGAAAAGGTTCAGATCCGCTCTGATAATCAGGAACTGGCCCAGCTTTGTGAGAATATGAACAAATGTGTAAATATGAGCATTACATATGCATTTGGAGATCAGTCTGAGGTGCTCCAGGGAAATGTGATTGCTTCCTGGATTCAGGGAAGCCAGGGCACAGAGATTAATATTAACAGAGACGAGGCGGCGGTATTTGTAAAAGGTCTGGCAGATAAGTACAATACTGCAGGCAGAGAACATGTTTTTAAAACCACTTCAGGGAAAGAGGTAACAGTAACAGGCCCTTATGGATGGAAGCTAGATGAGGCGGGAGAAATTGAGGCCTTAATAGGCATGATCCGCACAGGGGAAAGTCAGACTAGGGAGCCGTCATATGCACAGCAGGCGGCCAGCAGAAGCGGCAATGACTACGGAAACACTTATGTGGAAATAGATTTAGGCCAGCAGCACATGTATTTATATGAAAACGGGGCTATGATTTTGGACGCTCCTTTTGTATCTGGAAATGTGTCTAAGGGGTGGACAACTCCTCCGGGGATTTTCGGCCTTTATTATAAGCAGAGAGATAAAATATTAAGAGGAGAAGACTATGCTTCCCCGGTAGATTATTGGATGCCTTTTAACGGAGGCATTGGTCTTCACGATGCCAACTGGCGTTCCACCTTTGGAGGCACTATTTATCAAAAATCAGGCTCTCACGGGTGTATTAACCTTCCGCCGGCAAAGGCGGCAGTCCTTTATGACCACGTTTACAAAAATATACCGGTAATTTGCTATAATTAAGCTGTTAGGAGAGATTTTTATGAAATTTGCATTTTTAATTATGGGAGAGTTTGACTCTGAAAAGGACAGGCAAAGTATTCACGGCGGCGCTGCTCAAATCATTGGGGTTTCTAATATAGAAGAGGCCTGCAGGGAAGCGAAGCAGCTGCAGAGAGAGGGAATCGACTGTATTGAGGTGTGCGGCGCTTTTGGAGAAAAAGGAGTGGAGGCAGTTATTCAGGCTACGGATAATCAGATTCCTGTAGGCTATGTGGTGCATCTGCCAAAGCAGGATAAGCTGTTTCAGGCTTTATTCGGGTAGTTTGGGAAGATTTCAGCCCTGAGATTGTCTGAAATTTTCTCCACAGAATTGTTTGAGATTTTGGTTGAATTTTTCAAATTATATGATATAATAATTGTATTGTAAATATGCAGATATAGTTCATCGGTAGAATATCAGCTTCCCAAGCTGAGGAGGCGGGTTCGATTCCCGTTATCTGCTTTACAATATAATTATGGGGGTATAGCTCAGCTGGGAGAGCGCTTGAATGGCATTCAAGAGGTCATGGGTTCAAATCCCACTATCTCCACGAAAGGCCGCAGCAGTTTGCTGCGGTTTTTATTCATGGGAGGCCTTATCTTCTGTGAATAAAAAGTTTCCAGTGGATGTGTACACTTTTTTACATTAGGAGGGGAATGAAGATGACAATTGCTTCCAATAAATCAGAGGTGCGGGTTGTAGAATACGCGCCGGATGATACTTTTTTGCGCTTACTGCCGCTATTAAAAAATCCAGCCATTTTTCCATTAAATCTACAGATCCTGCTTACAGGACGATTCACGCTCATGCCGGATTTTCTTTTAGATCAATAGGAGAAAATATAAAGATAGTGGTTTCTCCAACTGAGAATGGCATGTCCCAGATTTCTGTTTCATCTGTTTCCAAGATGGCGTTGATTGACTGGGGAAAGAATAAAGATAATTTAGATATGATTATGAGGATGCTGGCTGAGGAACTGACGCGGTTCCAGAAGGTAACTGGCTGAAACTATTAAGAAAAATAAAAGCAATCTTTAGGCTGTATATATGCCAAAGATTGCTTTTTTGTGTTTAAAAACAGACTTGACAATCAGAACAAATGTTCGTATAATATAAACAGAACATTTGTTCTTTTAAAGGTTTAAAAGAAGGGAGAGCGGCGAATGTATATTACAAAAGAAAATTTAAACCAGGTGATATTTGAAAATGAAGATGCCAGACTGTTGATTCAAGATGTGGTAAGCCATACAAGCGCCAATCTGTACTATTATTATGACGTGGAGATTACGGTGGCTATGGCCCTTGATATATGGAACAGAGCTTATAAAGCAGACGAGGAAAATGGATTTTATCAGGCTTCTTTTTTAAATCACCTTACAAAAGAACAGGGAGCTCTTTGTGCTCTTTGATTTCATAGAAAGCAATTTTTTATAAATTTTCTGTGAAATGAAAAAAAAACCTCTGCTTAAATGCAGAGGTTTTATGACCTATCCGGGAATCGAACCCGGGTTTCCGCCGTGAGAGGGCGGCGTCTTGACCGCTTGACCAATAGGCCTTAGCTATTTTGTATTAAATCAGCGAACTTTGATATATTATCATCCCTTAGGAAAAAAATCAAGTACTTTTTTGATTTTTTTTAAAATTTCAAATTTTTCAATTTTATAATCCCGTCTTTAGAAGTTAGCACTAGAAATCTTTAGGAGTATTTTCTGCTCTGAAGCCTCACAAATGCCTTTAAATAAGGCTTTTTTTATTGCAAAAAAACTTTTCAAAATTCTTTTTTTGCGATATACTAATAGTGTTNCCCGTCTTTAGAAGTTAGCACTAGAAATCTTTAGGAGTATTTTCTGCTCTGAAGCCTCACAAATGCCTTTAAATAAGGCTTTTTTTATTGCAAAAAAACTTTTCAAAATTCTTTTTTTGCGATATACTAATAGTGTTAGTGGTGCTATCTTTTTGAGGAGGGATTCTATGGCATATTTTTTAAAAAAGACAACTTTAAAAGGCAGAACTTATCTTGCGATTTATGACAGTTTTTATAATCAGGAAAAAAAGGGGGCAGCTCACAAATGCTACAAATCCCTTGGCTCTGTAGAAACACTGAAAAAGAACGGCATGGAAGATCCAATCTCTTTTTACCAACAAGAAGTAGCTCTCTTAAACCAGCAACGAAAAGAAGAAGGTGTCCGCAAAATTTCTGACATTTCTCCAACTCTTTATCTTGGATACTTTCCACTGAAAGCAATCCTTGAGAAATTAAAAATCCAAAAGTATGTGAATTATTTTCATCTTACATATGATTTTCAGTTCGATCTTTATGAATTGATTTCTACATTAGTCTACGCAAGAGGTGTATGCCCATGCAGTAAAAACAGGACATTCCACGATGTGCTTCCCAATCTGTACCATTCGTCGCATTATTCCTATGATCAGCTTCTTGATGGTCTTGCCTTTTTGGGAGAAAACTATGAAAAGTTTATCGAGATCTTTACTGTACAAACTGCGGCTGTTTATGGACTGGATACTTCAAACTCTTACTTTGATTGTACGAATTTCTATTTTGAAATAGACAGGGAGGATGATTTCAGAAAAAAAGGACCGAGCAAAGAAAACAAAAAGGAACCCATCATCGGTCTTGGGCTCCTTTTGGATCGGAACCAGATTCCGGTCGGTATGAAGATGTATCCGGGAAATGAGTCAGAAAAACCCATTCTACGTGATGTGATTGATGGACTTAAAAATAGGAACAATATCATGGGAAAAACCATCCATGTCGCAGACAAAGGACTTAATTGTGCACAAAACATTGCGTTTTCAAAACAGAATGGAGATGGTTATCTGTTTTCAAAATCTGTAAAAACCTTGCCTTCGACAGAAAAAACCTGGGTATTATTAGAACAGGATTACAAAGATGTCAAAGATAAAAGCGGAAAACTTTTATACCGCTATAAAAGCTGTATTGATACTTTTCCTTATTCCATAGAGTATAACGGAAAAAAACAGACCATTATGCTTACAGAGAAACGCCTGGTTACCTACAATCCTTCCCTTGCTGCAAAAAAAAGATATGAAATAAACCGCCTTGTAGAAAAAGCAAAAGCACTTACCCTGTCACAAGCCAAAAGGAATGACTTTGGAGAAGCAGGAAAATATGTGGATTTCACAGATAAAACAGGAAATAAAGCAAAAACAAGGATTAATCAGGCTGCCATCGATAAGGACCTCGAACTTGCCGGATACAATCTTCTGGTCACATCCGAAACCCAGATGACAGATCAGGATATTTACTGTACTTACCATAATCTGTGGAGAATTGAAGAATCCTTTAAGATTATGAAATCAGACCTGGATGCACGGCCGGTATTTCTTCAAAAAGAAAATACGATTAAAGGCCACTTTTTGATTTGCTATTTAACAGTTCTCTTAGAGAGGATTTTTCAATTTAAGATACTGGATGAAAAATATTCAACTTCAGATATATTTAGATTCATTAAAGATTTCAGGGTAACAAAAGGCGAACATAAATATATAAACACCACAAGGGATTGTACTTTTATAAATGACCTAGCTGATAAATTTCATCTTCCTTTAACGAATTACTTTCTATCTGAAACTCAAATAAACACCATTTTTAATTATAAACTATAATAACAAACACAGAAGGACTGCCGCTAGCAGTCCTTCTAAACCTTAAAGTTTGCACTATTTTTTAATCTCTGATACCAAAGTCAGGTATTATCATCCCTTAGGAAAAAAATCAAGTACTTTTTTGATTTTTTTTAAAATTTCAAATTTTTCAATTTTATAATCACTTGCCAAAAATTTTGGTTTATGTAATAATATCAGAAGAATTTACAAGATATGGAGGCGTAACATGGCTAAGACACAGTATAATGCGGACAGTATTACCGTTCTGGAGGGCCTGGAGGCTGTCAGAAAACGTCCGGGTATGTACATAGGAGGGGTTGGTACAAAAGGGCTTAACCATTTAATATATGAAATTGTAGATAATGCGGTGGACGAGCATTTGGCAGGATATTGTACAGAGATATGGGTGACTTTGGAGAAAGACGGTTCCTGTACAGTAAAGGATAGCGGCAGAGGCATTCCTGTGGAGATGCACAAAAAAGGTATCTCGGCAGAGAGGGTAGTCTTGGCTACTCTACACGCAGGGGGAAAGTTTGACAATGACGCATATAAGACAAGCGGCGGTCTCCACGGCGTAGGCTCGTCTGTTGTCAACGCTTTATCTGAACATATGGATGTGAAAATATACCGGAACGGATGTATTTACCACGACGCTTATGAGCGGGGCATCCCTGTAGTAGAGCTGCAGGACGGCCTTCTTCCTGTTGTGGGAAAGACAAGGGCCACTGGAACAGAGATTAATTTTTCTCCTGACGGAGAAATTTTTGAAAAGACAAAGTTTAAAGCAGACTGGTTAAAAAGCCGCCTCCACGAGACGGCATATTTAAATCCGGGCCTGACTATTTACTATGAAAATAAAAGAGCGGGTGAGGAAGAGAAGATTATTTTTGCAGAGCCGGAAGGGATTGTGGCATATGTAAAAGAGCTGAACGCAGGCAAAGAGGCTATCCACGACCCGGTTTATTATAAGGGAACTGCAGAGGGAATCGAGGTAGAGGCGGCGTTTCAGTTTGTAGATACCTTTGAGGAAAATATTTTAGGCTTTTGCAACAATATTTTTACTCAGGAGGGAGGAACCCATTTAGTCGGGTTTAAAACCAGATTTACGCAGATGATTAACAGCTATGCCAGGGAGTTAGGTATCTTAAAGGACAGGGACGCCAATTTTACAGGCGCAGATACCAGAAACGGCATGACGGCGATTGTTGCAGTGAAGCATCCGGATCCTATTTTTGAAGGCCAGACAAAAACAAAGCTGGCCAGCGCAGACGCCACAAAGGCAGTATTTTCCATTACAGGGGACGAGGTACAAAGATTTTTTGACAGGAACCTGGAGATTTTAAAGGGAGTGATTGCCTGCGCAGAAAAGTCGGCGAAGATCAGAAAGGCGGAGGAAAAGGCTAAGACCAATATGCTGTCTAAGTCTAAATTTTCCTTTGACAGCAACGGAAAGCTGGCTAACTGTGAAAGCAGAGACGCATCCAGATGCGAGATCTTTATTGTAGAGGGAGATTCTGCCGGAGGTTCGGCAAAGACAGCCAGAAACAGACAGTATCAGGCCATTCTTCCTATTCGTGGAAAAATTCTTAATGTGGAAAAGGCTTCCATGGACAAGGTGCTGGCAAATGCTGAGATCAAGACAATGATTAATGCCTTTGGCTGCGGCTTTTCAGAAGGGTATGGAAATGATTTTGATATTACCAAGCTAAGATATGACAAGATTATTTTAATGACTGATGCCGACGTGGACGGCAGCCATATTGATACTTTGCTTCTGACATTTTTGTACCGTTTTATGCCTGAGTTAATTTATAACGGCCATGTGTTTATTGCTATGCCTCCTTTATTTAAGGTGGTGCCTAAAAAAGGGGAGGGGCAGTATCTTTATGATGAAAAGGAGCTGGAAAGATACAGAAGAACTCATACAGGAGATTTCACCTTGCAAAGATATAAGGGATTAGGAGAAATGGACGCAGATCAGCTGTGGGAGACTACCCTGGATCCTGAACGGCGTGTGTTAAAGCAGGTGGAGATAGAGGACGCCAGACTGGCTTCTGAGATTACGGAGATGCTTATGGGAAGCGACGTGCCCCCCAGACGGCAGTTTATATATGATCATGCAGATGAAGCAGAAATTGACGCATAAGGAGAGAAATAATGGCTGAGAAAATTATTAAAACAGAATATTCTGAGGAAATGCAGAAAAGCTATATGAATTATTCCATGAGCGTCATCACTGCCAGGGCCATTCCTGATGCCAGGGACGGTTTAAAGCCGGTGCAGCGCCGGGTGCTGTACGATATGAGCGAGCTTAGATTAAATCACGATAAGCCTCACAGGAAGTCGGCGCGTATTGTAGGCGATACTATGGGTAAGTATCATCCTCACGGCGACAGCTCTATTTACGAGACCTTGGTAGTAATGTCTCAAGTGTTTAAAAAAGGTATGCCCTTAATTAACGGCCACGGCAACTTCGGTTCCATAGAAGGGGACGGGGCGGCGGCTATGCGTTACACTGAGGCCAGACTGGAAAAGTTTGCAGAGGAAGTGTATTTAAAAGACCTGGACAAAACAGTGAACTTTGTTTCCAACTATGATGAAACAGAGAAGGAGCCGGAGGTGCTGCCTGTGCGAGTGCCTAATCTTTTGATTAATGGAGCGGAGGGAATCGCCGTAGGTATGAGCACCAGCATCCCTCCTCACAATCTGGGGGAGGTAATCGATGCAGTACAGGCTTTTATTGACAATCCTCAGATTACGACAGAGGAGTTAATGACATATCTTCCAGGCCCGGATTTTCCTACAGGCGGAATTATTGCCAATAAAAAAGATCTGCCGGCTATTTATGAAACCGGCATGGGAAAGATTAAGCTGAGGGGAAAAATAGAGATTGAGCTGGGAAAAAGAAAAGCTGACAAAGATAAATTAATCATTACAGAGATTCCTTATACAATGGTGGGAGCCGGAATTAATAAATTTCTGGTAGACGTGGCTGATTTAGTAGAGAGTAAAAAGCTGTCAGATGTGGTGGATATTTCCAATCAGTCTAACAAAGAGGGAATCCGCATTGTATTAGAGCTGAAAAAGGATGCGGATGTAGAGAAAATTAAAAATATTCTGTATAAAAAAACAAAGCTGGAGGATACCTTTGGCGTTAATATGCTGGCAATTACAGAGGGAAGGCCTGAAACCTTAAATCTTCAGGGGGTTTTTAAAAACTACCTGGATTTTCAGTATGAAAACGCCACCAGAAAGTATACGGCGCTTTTGGAAAAGGAGCAGGAGAAAAAGGAGATCCAGGAAGGCTTAATTCACGCCTGTGATGTAATTGACTTGATTATCGCTGTACTTAGAGGCTCCAGAAGTTTAAAGGATGCAAAGGCATGTTTGATTTCCGGGGATATTTCCAATATTCATTTCCGGATGAATGGATTTGAGGAGGATGCCAAAAAGCTGTGTTTTACAGAGCGGCAGGCCACAGCTATTTTGGAAATGAGAATGTATAAGCTGATTGGTCTGGAGATCATGGCTTTAGAAAAGGATTATAAAGAGACCTTAAAGAAAATTGCTCAGTATACCAAGATTTTAAAAAGCAGAAAAAACATGGATATTGTTTTAAAAGAGGATCTGGAGAATATTAAAAGGGAATTTGCTTCTCCAAGACGTACTGCGATTGAGGACGGCAAGGAAGCTGTATATGACGAGACTGCTGTAGAGATTCAGCCTGTAGTGTTTGTTATGGACCGCTTTGGATATTGTAAGATCATGGAAAAGTCAGCGTACGAGAGAAATAAAGAAGCTGTGGATGGAGAAAACGCCTATGTAGTAAATTGCATGAATACGGATAAAATCTGTATTTTTACTAACCTTGGAAATCTCCATCAAATAAAAGTTATGGATGTGCCTATGGGCAAGCTGAGGGATAAAGGTGTTCCCGCAGACAATTTAAGCCGTTTTGACGGGACAAAGGAGAATTGTATCTATTTAATTAACGCAGAGGCCTTAAAAGGCAGCAGCCTTTTATTTGCCACAAAAATGGCCACAGTAAAGGCAGTGCCCGGGGAGGAATTTGAGACCAATAACCGTACAGTGGTATCTACAAAGCTTCAGGACGGGGACGAGATTGCAGTGATTCGTATGATTGGCGGGGAGGCTGAGGCAGTGATTCAAACGAACAGCGGGGTTTTCCTCAGATTTAATCTGAACGAAATCCCTGTAATGAAGAAAAGCGCCAGAGGAGTCAGAGGCATTAAGCTGGCCAGAGAAGAGTTTTTGGAGAATATATATTTACTGGGAGAAGATCCTGTAGTAAATTATAAGGGTAAGGAAGTGCACCTGAACCGTTTGAAGATCAGTAAAAGAGACGGAAAGGGAAGCAAGGTCAGATTATCCTAAAGGAGGAGAAAATATGCCAGAACTGAGAATACCTACCCCTCATATTGAGGCAAAAAAGGGAGAGATTGCAGAGACAATTCTGCTTCCGGGAGATCCTTTGCGGGCAAAGTTTATAGCTGATAATTTTTTAGAACAGGCAAAGCAGTTTAACGGCACCAGAAATATGCTGGGATATACAGGGCTTTACCGAGGAAAGCCTGTTTCAGTTATGGGGACAGGTATGGGGTGTCCCTCTATTGGAATTTATTCGTATGAATTAATTCATGGCTATGGATGTAAAAATCTGATTCGAGTGGGAACGGCAGGATCTCTTCAAAGCCATGTGAAGGTAAGAGATATGGTATTTGGCATGGGAGCATGTACAACCTCTAATTTTGTGCGTCTTTTGGGACTTCCAGGAGATTATGCTCCTATTTGCAGCTACAAGCTGTTAGAAAAAGCGGTGGAGGCTGCCAAAAGAAAGGGCCTGACATACCATGTGGGAAATCTCCTTACTTCTGATATGTTTTACAGTCCGGGGGAAGGGCCTGGAAAAGGTTTATCCTGGACAGACATGGGAGTTTTAGCTGTGGAGATGGAGGCGGCGGCTTTATACAGCAACGCTGCAGCCGCAGGGGTCCACGCCCTTTGTATTGTTACAATTTCTGACTCTGACGCCACCGGGGAGGCTACGACGGCAGAAGAAAGACAAAATACATTTACAAATATGATGGAAGTAGCTTTAGAATTAGCATAAATATTCAGCGCTGCTGAGGGTTCCGCCATAGACGTTCATTTTATGCAAATTCTATAAAAATGTTTTTTATATGCGGACAAATGTATTTTTATGGCGAATATTACTTGCATTTTTTCAAGGATTGGTATAGGATATGCACAGAAAATGAAAAATCTAAAGATACTGTTAGGAGAGCAATTATGGAAAAGAAATTAAGAGTAGGCGTGTTAGGCGCCACAGGAATGGTTGGACAGAGATTTATTTCTCTACTGGAAAATCACCCATGGTATGAGGTGGTAACTGTGGCTGCAAGCCCTCGTTCAGCTGGAAAAACATATGAGGAGGCTGTAGGCGGACGTTGGAAGATGACTACGCCTATGCCGGAAAGTGTAAAAAATCTGGTGGTTATGAATGTAAACGAGGTGGAAGCCGTAGCCTCCGGCGTAGATTTTGTATTCAGCGCCGTAGATATGAGCAAAGAGGAAATCAAGGCAATAGAAGAGGCATATGCAAAAACAGAGACTCCTGTTGTTTCCAATAACAGCGCTCACAGATGGACTCCAGATGTTCCTATGGTTGTTCCGGAGATTAATCCAGAGCATTTTGAGGTGATTCAGTCTCAGAGAAAGCGTCTTGGAACAGAAAGAGGATTTGTGGCAGTAAAGCCAAATTGTTCTATTCAAAGCTACGCGCCGGTGCTTACTGCCTGGAAGGAGTTTGAGCCATACGAGGTGGTAGCTACTACATATCAGGCTATTTCCGGAGCAGGAAAGACATTTAAGGATTGGCCGGAGATGGTAGAAAATATTATTCCGTTTATCGGCGGAGAAGAGGAAAAAAGCGAGCAGGAGCCTTTAAGACTTTGGGGAAAAGTGGAAAATGGACAGATTGTAAAGGCTGCAGAGCCGGTAATTACATGCCAGTGTATCCGCGTTCCGGTGTTAAACGGCCACACAGCGGCTGTATTTGTAAAGTTTAGAAAGAAGCCTACAAAGGAACAGCTTTTAGACCGTTTAGCAAACTTTAAGGGGCTTCCTCAGGAATTAAAGCTGCCAAGCGCTCCGGCTCAGTTTATTCAATATATGGAAGAGGACAATCGCCCTCAGGTAACATTAGATGTAGATTATGAAAAAGGCATGGGCATCTCTGTTGGCCGTCTGAGAGAGGACACTGTATATGATTGGAAGTTTGTAGGACTTTCTCACAATACAGTCCGGGGAGCTGCAGGAGGAGCTGTGCTTTGTGCAGAGCTGCTGACAGCTCAGGGCTATATTCAGAGTAAATAAGTCTTTTAAAGTTCAGGGGGGAATTGAATTATGGCATGTAGGAAAGTATTATTTGGTATGCTGCCTGACGGCAGACAGGTAAATCAGTATATTTTAGTGAACGCCAGGGGAACAGAGGCTGCATTTTTAGATTTGGGCGCTATCTGGAATACAATGAAGGTGGCAGATGCAGCAGGAAACACGGCGGATGTGGTTTTAGGCTATGATAAGCCGGAATATTATCTGCAGGACGGAGCTTATTTTGGAAGTATTATTGGACGTAATGCCAACAGAATCGGAGGAGCCGGCTTTCAGCTGAATGGAACAACATATTCTCTGGCCTTTAATGACGGAAACAATAATCTTCACAGCGGACCTGATCTTTACCGCAACAGAATCTGGGAGACAGAGGTGGAGGAGACAGAGGAGGAAACTACCCTTATTTTTTCTCTTTGGAGCGAAGATATGGATCAGGGATATCCTGGAAGAGCCAGAATCGAGGTGCGCTATACTCTTACTGAGGACGACTGCATAAAAATTCAATATCATATGGTATGTAATAAAGATACTATCGCCAATTTTACAAACCACAGTTATTTTAACTTGGCAGGCCATAACAGCGGCAGCGCTATGGACCAGGAGGTTTGGATTAATGCCGTTCGGTTTACTCCTGCAGATCAAGGCTCAATTCCCACAGGAGAAATCCAGTCTGTAAAAGGAACTCCCATGGACTTTACAGAATATAAGGTGATTGGTCACGAGATTGACGATAATTATGAGCAGCTGGTTTGGGGCAATGGATATGACCATAACTGGGTGTTAAATGATTATGGAAACGGCCTGCGTCTGGCAGCAAAGGCCAGGGACAAAAAAAGCGGACGTGTTTTGGAGACATACACAGATCTTCCGGGAATTCAGTTTTATGCAGGTAATTATCTGGACGGAAAACTGCCTGGAAAAGATGGGGCTGCTTATGGAAAACGTCACGGCTATTGTTTTGAGACCCAGTATTATCCTGACGCTATTCATCATATGAACTTCCCCTCACCTATTTTAAAAGCCGGGGAGGAATATAAAACAACTACAATCTACAGATTTTTAACAGAGAAGCAGCAGTAGTGCTGCTTTTCTGCATTTTGTAAGGAGAAAAAATATGTTAACTTCATTGGCTCTCATCTTTCTTGTAGGTTTGGCTATGGGGGCTGTCTGCCAGTTTTTAAAGCTGCCTCGTATTATTGGTATGCTTATAACCGGCATTATATTAGGGCCCTATGTTTTGAACCTGCTGGATTCGTCTATTTTATCTGTTTCTGCTGATTTGCGGCAAATGGCGTTAATAATCATATTGCTAAAGGCCGGACTTTCTCTTAATCTGGCTGATTTAAAAAAAGTGGGACGCCCGGCTATTATGATGGCCTGCATTCCGGCAAGCTGCGAGATACTTGGCTTTTTCCTTTTTGCGCCTTATATTCTCGGTATTACAAGAATTGAAGCCGCCGTTACGGGGGCTGTGTTAGGCGCTGTTTCTCCGGCAGTAGTGGTGCCCCGTATGGTGCAGCTTATGGAAAACGGATATGGAACAGAAAAAAGTATTCCTCAGCTAATTATGGCCGGAGCGTCCTGCGACGATATTTTTGTGATTGTATTATTTTCTACATTTGTCACCATGGCTCAGGGAGGCGGGGTAAATGTTATATATTTTGTCAATATTCCGGTTTCCATTATTCTAGGTATTATTTTAGGGGCTGTTGTGGGATATGTTTTAAGTGCATTTTTTGAGAAAGCATACGCTTACAGGCACTGCGTCAGGAACAGTATGAAGGTGATTATTGTTTTAGGAATTTCATTTTTACTTATGGCAGTAGAGACATGGATGAAAGAGGTTGTTTCTGTTTCCGGCCTGCTGGCAGTTGTCAGCATGGCCTGCGTATTAAAAATAAAAAGCCCTGAATTTGTGTCAAAAAGGCTTTCTGAAAAGTTTGGCAAGCTGTGGCTGGCAGCAGAAGTGATTCTATTTGTATTAGTGGGAGCGGCAGTTGATATTCGGTATACCTTAAATGCTGGAATTGCCGCTGTGTTAATGATATTTACAGCCTTAATTTTCCGTTCTCTGGGAGTGGCTGTCTGTCTGGTAAAAACATCTCTCAACTTTAGAGAGCGCCTGTTCTGTATGATTGCCTATCTTCCAAAAGCAACAGTACAGGCGGCAATTGGTTCTGTTCCATTGGCAATGGGGCTGCCCTGCGGCCAGATTGTACTTTCTGTAGCTGTTGTGGCAATTTTGCTGACAGCCCCAATAGGCGCCTTTGGGATAGATTTAACATATAAGAGATTTTTGAAAATCAAATAGTTTCATTAATAGGCGTACATATATCTACCCACTGTTTTCCGTGAGAATATTCCTGCAACTGGCTGCAGCTTAATTCAATTGCTGAGTTAGAACTGCCAGCAGCCGGAAATACAGTGGAAAAACGCTCCATAGACTGATCTAAATATATTTCTGTGGAATCAGGATTGGAAAATGGGCATACGCCTCCAGGTTCATGGCCGGTTAGTCTTTCTACGTCGCCGCCGGACAGCATTTTAGCTTTAAATCCAAAAAACTTTTTAAATTTACTATTGTCTATTTTCATATCTCCAGATGTGACAACAAGAATACAGGAATCCCCGGCTTTATTATAAAAAGATAATGTTTTGGCAATTCTGGCCGGCTCCACGCCTACTGCCTGGGCAGCCAGGGCGACAGTGGCGCTGGACACAGGAAACTCCAGAATATGTTCCTCCATATTCAAGGTTTTAAAATATGATCGTACGTTTTCTATAGACATTGTATATAAATCCTTTCTGCAATTAACATGAAAAACTGTTTGCCAGGTCTTTCACGAGTGCTACTATTTTTTAATTGTATCATTGCCTTTCTGGATTTTCAATGATATACTAGTAAGAGTTTTTTGTGGAGGGAGGAATTTATGGCAAAATCCCTGTATATTGCAGAGAAACCAAGCGTGGCTCAGGAGTTTGCAAACGCGCTGAAAATAAAAGGAAAACGTGGAGACGGTTATTTAGAGTCAGAGGAGGCGGTAGTTACCTGGTGCGTAGGCCACTTGGTTACTATGAGTTACCCTGAAGCCTATGATATAAAATATAAACGGTGGAGCCTGGAAACCCTGCCTTTCCTGCCCAAAGAATTTAAGTATGAGATTATAGAAGGCGTGGCAAAACAGTTTAAAATTGTCAGCTGGTTGTTAAACAGGCCGGATGTGGACACTATATATATATGTACAGACTCCGGGCGGGAGGGAGAGTATATTTATCGTTTAGTAGACCAGATGGCCGGAGTTCACGGAAAAAGCAGAAAACGAGTGTGGATAGATTCTCAGACTGAGGAAGAAATTTTAAGAGGCATCCGCCAGGCAAAGGACTGGGAGGAGTATGATAATCTTTCTGCCTCTGCCTATTTAAGAGCAAAAGAAGATTATCTTATGGGAATAAACTTTTCCAGACTGCTTACATTAAAGTATGGGCCTGCAATTTCCAGTTACATGAAAACCAAATGGACCGTGCTGTCAGTAGGCCGTGTTATGACATGTGTTCAAGGCATGGTAGTCCGCCGGGAAAGGGAAATACGCAGCTTTGTGAAAACCCCCTTTTACCGGGTTTTAGGAGTTTTTGATTCTCAGAACATGGATATTAGCGGCGAGTGGAAGGCAGTGGAAGGCTCGAAGTATTTTGCCTCCCCATATTTATATAAAGATAATGGATTTAAAGAGAAAGAGAAGGCAGAGGAGCTGATCCGCGGACTTTCCCAGAAGGCTCCTATGGAGGGACAGCTGGTTTCTGTAGAAAGAAAAAAGGAAACTAAGAATCCTCCTCTGCTTTACAATTTGGCTGAGCTTCAGAATGACTGCTCTAAAATGTTTAAAATCAGTCCTGATGAAACCTTAAAGATAGTACAGGACTTGTATGAAAAAAAGCTTGTGACTTATCCCAGAACAGATGCAAGGGTATTGTCTACAGCAGTGGCAAAGGTGATAAGTAAAAATATAAGCGGGCTGCGGCAGTTAGAAAAGCTGGGCGGCTTTGCCGGGGAAATTTTGGACAAAAAGGCTTATACAGGCCTGTCTAAAACCAGATATGTAAATGATAAGCAGATTACAGATCACTACGCAATTATTCCTACAGGTCAGGGCCTTGGGGCTTTAAAAAGCCAGAAAGAGCTGTCTGTAAAGGTTTATGAGGTAATTGCCAGAAGGTTTTTAAGCATATTTTATCCGCCTGCCATTTACCAGAAGTATAATCTGGAAATAGTTATGGATGGGCCTGAGGAGAAAAAAGAGCATTTTTTTTCCAACTTCCGGATTTTAAAGGATGCAGGCTATTTAAAGGTGTCTGGCCAGGAAGGGGACGAAAAAGGTCAGGGAAATAATCAGAAGAATCTGACAGATCCTGAGTTTATCGCCATGCTGGGAACCTTAAAAAAGGGTATGGTACTGCCGGTAAAAGAATTAACAGTAAAAGAAGGAGAGACCTCCCCGCCTAAACGTTACACTTCAGGTTCTATGATTCTGGCAATGGAAAACGCAGGACAGTTAATAGAAGACGAGGAGCTGAGGGCCCAGATTAAGGGAAGCGGCATAGGCACCAGCGCCACCAGGGCGGAAATACTGAAAAAGCTGGTGAATATTCAGTATTTGTCTTTAAACGGAAAGACTCAGGTAATTACTCCGACTTTGCTGGGAGAAATTATATTTGACGTGGTCAGCGCTTCCATACGCCAGCTTTTAAATCCTGACTTGACGGCCAGCTGGGAAAAGGGATTAACTTATGTGGCAGAGGGCAGTATTACATCAGAGGAATATATGGAAAAGCTAGAGCATTTTGTTACAGCCAGAACAGTTACAGTTCTGAATTTAAGAAATCAGT
Organism: Lachnoclostridium edouardi; assembly: GCF_900240245.1. GTDB lineage: Bacteria > Bacillota > Clostridia > Lachnospirales > Lachnospiraceae > Lachnoclostridium_A > Lachnoclostridium_A edouardi. Next base: position 326,269 of record NZ_OESQ01000001.1, on the reverse strand, counting down.
ATGATCTGCGCAGCTGCTTTGACGCAGCGGCAGCTTTTTATAAAAATAATGAAAAGAGGTCAAAAAAATGAAAAAAGACAACATGAAAATTACAGATTTATATGATTTAAAGAAATCTATCAGCTGCATCTACCTGGAAAGATACACATATCCATGGGAAGTGCTGCCTCACATTGGGGAAATTATTATGGAGCTGGGGGCCACTCTTCCAAGGGATGAATATAATCACTATGGAAAAAATATTTGGATTCATAAGTCTGTGGAAATGCCTCCTACAGTGGGAGTAAAGGGCCCTGTCATTATTTGTCCTGACGCAGAAATCCGCCACGGAGCTTATATCAGAGGAAATGTAATTATCGGCGGCGGAGTAGTAGTAGGCAACTCTACAGAGCTGAAAAATGTAATTCTGTTTGATAAGGTTCAGGTACCTCATTACAATTATGTGGGCGACTCTATTTTAGGATACAAGGCTCATTTAGGAGCCGGCGCCATTACCTCCAATGTAAAATCTGATAAGCAGCTGGTAATGATTCACGGCGAAGACGGAGAAATCGAAACTGGTTTAAAAAAGGTTGGAGCTATGATCGGAGATGAAGTAGAGGTAGGCTGCAACTCTGTTTTAAATCCAGGCACTGTTATTGGAAAAAAATCTACAGTTTATCCTCTGTCCTGCGTCAGAGGCTGTATAGAGGCAAATTCTATTTATAAATGCCAGGGCGAAATCGCATTAAAGGAAGAGAGATAAGAGGATACAGAAATGACAGAGCATAGAAACCCAGTTGGAAAAAACGGTCAGTTTGCGTCCAGATTAGGCTTTGTGCTGGCTTCTGTAGGGTCTGCAGTGGGAATGGGAAACATTTGGATGTTTCCCTACCGGGTGGGCCAGTACGGCGGAGCTGCATTTCTGATTATATATTTTGGATTCATTATTCTATTTGGCATTGTAGGGCTTTCTGGAGAATTTGCCTTTGGGCGGCTTACCAGAACAGGCCCCATTGGATCTTATGATTATGCAATGAAAACAAGAGGAAAAAGAGGGGGAGGATTTTTAGGGGCCATTCCCCTTATTGGTTCCCTTGGAATTGCCATTGGATACGCGGTAATTGTAGCCTGGGTGTTAAGATATATTTTTGGTTCTCTTACAGGCGTTATGCTGAAAACAGATGCCAACGAATATTTTGCCCGGTCAACAGGCCATTTTGGAAGCTTGTTTTGGCATATTGCAGTAGTTATAATGACGGCGGTGATTTTGTCCGGCGGAGTAACTAAGGGAATTGAGAAAATCAACAGCATTCTCATGCCCCTGTTTTTCATTTTATTTGTGCTGATTGCCGGGAGAGTATTTTTCCTGCCGGGAGCCCTGGAAGGGTATAAATATTTGTTTATTCCTAATTGGAAGCAGCTGCTTTCCCCTGAAACCTGGATTATGGCCATGGGACAGGCTTTCTTTTCCCTGTCCATTACTGGTTCGGGAATGATTATTTATGGAAGCTATCTGGATAAAAAAGAGGATGTGCAGAAGGCCGCTGTAACTACGGCCCTTTTGGACACAGTTGCTGCTATGCTGGCAGGCCTTGCTATAATTCCTGCAGTATTTGCCTTCCAGATGGACCCGGCCTCCGGACCGCCTTTAATGTTTATTACCCTGCCTAAAGTGTTTGCCCAGATTCCGGGAGGACGGTGGATCGCCGTATTATTTTTCGTTTCTGTATTGCTGGCGGGAATTACCTCTCTGGTAAATATGTTTGAAGTATGTGCGGAGGCGGCTCAGACTCATTTAAACATGAAGAGAAAAACAGCGGTTGCCCTGGTGTCGGCAGCAGTACTGTTAGTAGGCGTATTTATTGAATACGAGCCGTTTATGGGAAAATGGATGGACATTATTACAATTTATGTAGTTCCCTTCGGCGCCGTGCTTTGCGCTATAATGATTTACTGGGTGCTGGGAACAGAAAAGATTGATGGGGAAATCAACAGCGGCCGTCCAAAGCCGGTGGGAAAAGTTTTTGATTTTACGGCAAAATATATTTATGTATTTCTTACTGTGCTGGTTTGTATTTTAAGCGTAGTTTATAAGGGAATCGGATAATAGTTTAAAACTGAATTTTCAGAAAATAGATTTTAGAAAGATTATGAAAAGGGTCTGATGCATTTTACACCAGGCCCTTTTTTGCAAGGAAAAGCAGTAATGCTTGTGAGCAACTTATTTTGTTCCGAAAATTCTGTCCCCGGCGTCTCCTAAACCAGGGCAGATGTATGCGTTTTCGTTTAAACAGCGGTCCAGATGTCCAATGTAAATCTGAATATCAGGATGTGCCTCGTGAAGGCGCTTTAGGCCTTCTGGGGCGGCAATAATGGCCATAAACTTAATCTGTTTTCCGCCGTGCTTTTTAATAAAGTTTACAGCCTCCACAGCAGAGCCGCCTGTGGCCAGCATGGGATCAGTCACTACAATGGTTCTCAGCTCAATAGGGCTGGGAAGCTTACAGTAATACTCGTGAGGCTCGTGTGTAACCTCGTCCCTGTATAAGCCGATATGGCCAACCTTAGCAGAAGGAACAAGGGCCAAAATGCCGTTTACCATGCCAAGGCCAGCTCTGAGAATAGGCACAACAGCCAGTTTTTTTCCTGCAATCATTGGCGTCATACACGTCTCAATAGGAGTTTCCACCTCTACCTGCTGAAGCGGAAGATCCCGCAGGGCCTCATATCCCATAAGCATTGCAATTTCTTCAATTAATGCCCGGAATTCGTTGGTGCCTGTGTTTTTGTTGCGGAGAATAGAAATCTTGTGCTGAATCAGAGGATGCTGAAAAATTGTTATGTTATCCATAAATATAAAAGATCCTTTCTTTTGTATTTTTAATGAATTACTTTGTATCTGGTGAGAAAACAACTACTGCATAATCGCCTAACGCGTGAGGCACAGAGAAGGAGATATAGATTTCTCCCTGTTTTTCGTAGCTGAAAGCTTCTGGGAAAGTATCGCCCTTTAAGGGGAAGTCGGCCTCTTTAAAAAGAGTGTGGAAATAATCAATACTCTGAGAGTTTTTATATTCCTTTAAAGCCGCTTCCAACTCAGAATCAACACCGGCAAATTTACAGTCCTCTGACATTACATAACCGGCCATCGTGTATGGGTCTGCATATGTAGAAAGTCCTACGTCCTCAGCCTTGTCCAGATCTACTGTATTTGTATAGTAGATAGAAACAGGATGAGCAGCTCCGGAAGACGAAAGATCTCCTGTATAAACAGCTGTAAGACGACGATTGCTTATTGACATTACCTTACACTTAATATTTAAAGTATCCTTTGCCTCGTCAGCTCCATATGCCTTAATTACAGAGAGAGCATTATTCTTTAATAGATCGTTTACTGCAGTCATATCTCCGCTGCCAGAAAGTACGGGATATTCAATGGAAACGCTGTTCTCCTTGTAAGTAGCCAAGCTGGAGGCGATCCCTGACTGAGAGGAATCAGAGCCTTTGTCTGCTTCCTGTGAAGCTTCCTCCTCAGTAGGAGCTTCCGTGGCGGCTGTTGTGGAAGGCGCCATAGTTTCAGCAGCAGTCGTATGTTCGCTGGAAATATCCACTTTATTTTTGGATTTACAGCCCCAAAGCATACATGAGCTGGCAATAACAAGTGCTGGAATTATAAGAGTTCGTTTCATAAAAACTCCTTTCTTTTGTGTTTAATAATACTTATTTTACCATCTGCCCTGAAATGATACAACAGAAAATGGAAGATTTAAAGAAATATTTGGTTTTTTGTAAAAGTGAAAATATTGTCATATTTTGTGGACTTTTTTAGACCTGCGAGGTACAATAACGCTGATTATAAAAAACGCTAAATATAAAAGAATGAAGAAAAAGGAGAACAAACAATGAAGCTATTAGACTGGGGCAGGAAGAACAGACATTGTCTGCTGCTTTTATACTGGATTCCCTTTTTAACGGCCTTTTATCTTTTAGAGCAGTATATACAGCCAAGATATATTGTTCACTGCAGACTGGATGATATGATTCCGTTTATTGAATATTTCATTATTCCGTATTTTTCATGGTTTCTTTTGCTTCCGGCCGCCTTTCTTTATACCTTGTTAAACAGCAAGGAGGATTTTCAGAATCTTTGTTTAATTATGTTTGGAGGAATGACCATTTGCCTGATAGCATATATTTTATTTCCCAACGGGCTGAATTTAAGACCTGACAGTATTAACAATAACATATTTGGAAATATGGTGATGGCTTTACAGTCTGTGGACACCCCTTCTAATGTGTGTCCTTCTATTCACGTATCTACCTCTGTATCTGCCGCTATTGTAGCGGCCCGGTCTAAAAAAATGAAAACCTGCCCTGGGCTCAGGGCAGGAATATATATTTGGGCGGCGTTAATATCCATGGCAACCATGTTTATTAAACAGCACTCCGCAGTAGATGTAATTTTGGGAGCAGCTCTCAGCCTCAGCCTGTCTGTACCTGTATACGGGGCAGACTGGAGGGCCAGGCTGAAAGGCACCTGCCTGGAAATTATTTTGTAATACTTCCGCGGTATCTGTTCAGGCAGGCAAAAATTTCCTGTGTCCTGGGCTTTGCCAGCCCGCAGGGAACATAAGAAAAAGTAAAGGCGGCCCAGCCGTCTTTTTCTATGGCCTTATTTACGGCAGAAACAATTTGGCGAAAGGTCATAGGCCTGTCTGTTAAATTTTCTAATACATATCTGAGAATATAAGCCAAAGCGGCAGTTTGTTCTGAATCATTTAATTGCTCTAAATACCGAAGGTCAATATTTTCCTTATCCAGAGAAAAACCGTCTTTTCCAAAGGCTTTTATTTTCATATGTTCTCTGCCTGGACGGGTGAAACCGCCGGAGGGCCGGCGCCTTTCGCCTTTTTGAGAAAAGGATTCTTTTCCCCTGGATGGACCGGGGCTTAATGTGCGGGTAAACATAGGAACTTCAAAATGGGAAGCTCTGGTTTTTGGGGCTGTCCGGCCCTGGCACATGGATTTTACATGTTCTGTAATATCTAAAGGTTTATAGCTGTCCATTTGAATTACAGTATCTGCAATATGGAAAAAGGCGCCTGAGCTGCCTGCCACCAGAATAGTAGAAATACCGGCCTGTAAATACAGATCCCTGGCTCTCTCTAAAAATGGAGTAATAGGCTCCTTGTCTCTGCTGATTACCTGCTGCATAAATTCGTCCCGCACCATAAAGTTGGTGGCGGAGGTATCCTCGTCTATGAGAAACAGCTTTGTTTCTGCTTCAATGCCTTCCACAATCCCTGCAGCCTGGGAGGTGCTTCCGCTGGCGTCTAAGGTGGAAAATCTGGAAGTGTCCTTTTTATTTGGCAGATCATTAATAAACAGAGAAATATTTACGTTGTTAATACTGCGCCCGTCCTCGGCCCGCAATTTAATGGCTGTACAGTCTGTAATGGCATATTCTCGTCCGTCGCCTGCAATATGGTTGTACACTCCATTTTGCAAAGCCTCCAGCAAGGTGGATTTGCCGTGATAGCCTCCTCCTACAATTAAAGTGATGCCCTGGGGAACAGCCATGCCTGTAATAGGGCCTTTATGAGGCAAAGTAAATGTTTTTTCCATGGATTTAGGAGAAATAAAAGGCACAGAGCCTTTCATAGGCTTGTCGGACACACCGCTTTCTCTGGGGAGAACAGAGCCGTTGGCAATAAATGCAGTAAGCCCCTCCTCCCTCAGTTTATTTCTGATAAATTCCTGGTCCTCAGCTAAAAATACAGTGTCCTCCACTGCCTTTTTATTTAACCGGTGATAGAAAAAAGATTGTTCTACGCATTTCGGGAGAAAATCAAATAAAATCTTTTCCAGCTCCCCGGCGCAGATGGTTCTTCCAAAGGCGGGAAAGCCTACGTGAAAACGAGCTGTAATAAAGGCGTCAGAAATCTGACATGCGCTGCGCTCTAAAATTTCCTGCCCGCATCTGCTGACAGAAAGAAGGCCGCTTTTTCCTGAGCCTTTGGCCTTAAAATTAAAGTCCTGAAACTGTTTCCAAAGGATTCTGGTAAGATGGTCCTCCAAGGCTGCTTTGCACACATGGGAGGAATAAAAGGAAAGAGGAAAGCCTGCCGCCTTAACAGGTATTTCTACGCTTAAACTGGAGGGGGAGGCAAAGGGATCTCCCTGCACATGGTCAATAAAAAGAGTATACCCTGGAAAATGGTATGCACCGGCCAGGGATTTGTAGGCAGGATAGCTTTTATGGTCAATAGATCGAAGCATAGTTCTCAGTTCTTCTGATTGTTTCATAAATCAATATCTCCTTATTAACAATGAAATTGGTTGTAGAATACCGCGGATTATGGAAATTTGCAAGAAAAAATTTTAAAAAACTGTTGCAATTTTCCTTTTTTTTTGATAATATAGTCTCCGTTGAGCAGTAAGCCGGCCTGTCGGAATGGCAGACGAGGTGGACTCAAAATCCATTGATGGCAACATCGTGCGGGTTCAAGTCCCGCGGCCGGCACTCCTTGGCAGGGGCAGAGGGAATATCGTGAGATTGTCTGTAAGATGATTTCACTATATTCCCTCTTTTTTTGCTATACCGGAAACCGCGTTAAGACTTTCATATAAAGGATTATGAAAAATAAAAATAGAATCATCTTGCTATTTTTTTTTACAGTGCTTACAATAGAACTATTGAAAAAAGGAAGGTGCAGAATATGACCTGTCACGAGGTGGAAGGGATGATCCTTCCCTACATAAACAAAAGATTAAAAGACGAGGATATGGAAGGCTTTTTAAATCACGTGCTGCACTGTGAAAGCTGCATGGAAGAGCTGGAGATCTATTTTACTGTTGATTATGGTATCCGCCGGCTGGATGATGATGAAGGAACCTATAATATAAAAGAGGCGCTGTTTCAGAATATTGACAGCTCTTTAGAGCATATTAAAAAAGTACATATACTGACTATTTTCAGGTATGTGATGACCACTCTCAGCACTATGGGAATAATTATAATTTTTTTGCTGCAGCTGAGGATTTGGTGGCAGACGGGAATTTTTTAGTTTAGGAGATGAAAATGAGCAAATTAGTTTTAATTGACGGGCACAGCATACTGAACCGGGCCTTTTACGGGGTGCCGGATCTTACTAATTCAGAAGGAATCCATACAAATGCAGTGTATGGATTTTTAAATATTATGTTTAAAATCCTGGACGAAGAGCAGGCGGACCATTTGGCTGTGGCCTTTGATTTAAAAGCGCCTACTTTCCGTCATAAAATGTACCAGGCCTACAAAGGCACCAGAAAGCCTATGCCGGAGGAGCTGGTGCAGCAGGTGCCTTTGATGAAGGAAGTATTGGAGGCCATGAACGTCCCTATTTTAACAATGGAAGGATATGAGGCTGACGATATTCTGGGCACAGTGGCAAAAAGGATGCAGGGAGAAGGAATAGAGGTATCTGTTGTTTCAGGGGACAGAGATTTACTGCAGCTGTCTGATGAAAAAATTAAAATCCGCATTCCCAGGACAAGCAGGGGAACTACAGAGGTAAAGGATTATTATCCTGAAGATGTAAAAAACGAATACCATGTAACTCCAAAAGAGTTTATAGATGTAAAAGCTTTAATGGGAGATACCTCTGACAATATTCCGGGAGTGCCCAGTATAGGAGAGAAAACAGCTACTAATTTAATTGCTGAATATAAAAGTATTGAAAACGCTTACGCTCATATTGATGAGATCAAGCCGCCCAGGGCCCAGAAGGCGTTAAGAGAGCATTATGATATGGCCCAGATGAGTAAAACACTGGCTGAGATTGCCTTAGATTGCCCCATTGATTTTTCTTATGAGAAGGCGGAAATAGGCAATCTGTACACAGAAAAAGCTTATGATTACATGAAGCGTCTGGAGTTTAAATCTATACTGGCCAGATTTGGAGGAGATGAAAGAAAGCTGTCCTCTGTAGAAGAGTATTTTAAAAATATATCTGGAAAGAAAGAGGCAGAAAAAGCCTTCTCAAAGGCAGAAAGGGCAAAATGCACAGGATTTCAGCTGATTTTTGGCAAGGCCCTGGCTGCTGCAGGACAGGGAGAACAGCTGTCTTTATTTGCAGCTGAAAACGGGGAGATTTCTCTGGATGAAGAAGAGAAAGATGGGGATAAAGTAGTGGGCTTGGCTTTGTGCACAGGTGAAAAAGACATTTATTGCATTTTAGTATCCCAGGAAATATCTTCTGCCTGGCTTTTAGAACAGGTGAATCGTATGGTTTCTGCTTCAGGAGAAAAGCAGTTCTGGACTTTGGATTTAAAAGCTCAGCTTCCTGTTTTAAAACTGGAATATAAAGACAATGTGTGGGATGCAGGAGTAGCCGGATATGTTTTAAATCCTTTAAAGGATTCTTATAAATATGATGATCTGGCCAGAGATTACTTGAATATGACAGTGCCTTCAGAGGCAGATCTTCTGGGAAAAGTAAAAGTGGGAGACGGCCTGGCAAAAGGAGAGGAAAAGGCTTTCATTTGTCTTGGCTTTATGGGATACACTGCCTGGAAATCAGCCGGACCTTTAATGGAAAAATTAAAAGAAACCGGGATGGATGTTTTATTTAAGGATATTGAGATGCCTTTGATTTACAGCCTTTTTCATATGGAGCAGGCCGGAATTAAGGTGGAAAAGGATAAGCTTAGGGAGTACGGAGACAGGCTGAAGGTAGGCATAGAAAAGCTGGAGCAGGAAATTTATAAGGAAACAGGGGAGACCTTTAACATTAATTCTCCAAAACAGCTGGGAGAAATTCTGTTTGGAAAAATGGAATTAAAAGGCGGCAAAAAAACAAAAACAGGATATTCTACAGCAGCAGATATATTAGAAAAGCTGGCCCCTGATTATCCGGTGGTGCAAATGATTCTGGATTATAGGCAGCTGACAAAGTTAAATTCCACTTACGCGGAAGGGCTGGCAGCTTATATTGGAGAGGATCACAGAATTCACGGAAAATTTAACCAGACAATTACAGCCACAGGCAGAATCAGCAGCACAGAACCAAATCTTCAGAATATTCCGGTGAGAATGGAGCTGGGAAGAGAAATCAGAAAGGTTTTTGTGCCGGAAGAAGGGTATGTGTTTGTAGATGCAGACTACTCTCAGATTGAGCTGCGCATACTGGCTCACATGTCAGGAGATCAAAGACTGATTGAGGCTTATCAGTCTGCCCAGGATATTCACGCCATAACAGCCTCCCAGGTATTTCACATTCCTTTAGAGGAGGTGACGCCTCTTCAGAGAAGAAACGCAAAGGCAGTAAACTTTGGAATTGTATATGGGATCAGCGCCTTTGGATTAAGCGAGGATTTAAGTATTTCCAGAAAAGAGGCACTGGAATATATTAATAAATATTTTGAAACATATCCGGGAGTAAAAGCGTTTTTAGACAAGCTGGTGGAGGAAGGCAAGGAAATGGGATATGTTTCCACAATGTTTGGAAGAAGACGGCCAATACCGGAGCTAAAATCAGGCAACTTTATGCAGCGCTCCTTTGGAGAACGGGTGGCAATGAATTCTCCTATTCAGGGAACAGCCGCCGACATTATGAAAATCGCCATGATTGGAGTAGACAAGGAGCTGAGAAAAAGAGGAATGAAGTCCAGAATTGTACTTCAGGTTCACGACGAGCTGCTAATTGAGGCCTGGAAGGACGAGGTAGAGGATGTAACAGACATTCTGGAGGATAAAATGAAACATGCGGCTTTCTTAAAGGTTTCTTTAGAGGTGGAAGCGAAAACAGGAAACTCCTGGTTTGACGCAAAGTAATAGAAGAGTATAGAAAAGATAGAAAAGAAGGAACAGCAGAATATAATGGGGAACAAGAAAATAATCATCGGCCTGGTTGGAGGCGTAGGTTCAGGGAAAAGCAGTATTTTGGAGGTTCTGGAAAAGGAATACGGGGCCAGGGTGATTCAGGCCGACCACACAGCGAAAAAGCTGATGGAGCCTGGAGAGCCTGGCTTTCTGGCTGTGACAAAGGAGTTGGGAACCGGCTTTTTAAAGGAGGACGGCTCTATCGACAGGGCGGCTTTGGCAGAGCTTATTTTTCACAGCCAGGCTGCCAGAGACAAAGTAAACTATCTGATTCACCCTCTCACATGGAAGAAAATTAAGCAGGAGGCAGAGGAGGCCAGGGAAAAGCTGGTGGTGGTGGAGACAGCTGTTATGGATGAAAAAATACATGACATTTGTGAAGAAATATGGTATGTTTATACATCAAGAGAGAACAGGATTACAAGGCTTATGGAGGGACGAGGGTACACCAGAGAAAAATGTGAGGCCATTATGAACAGTCAGTGGGGGAAAGAACAGTTTCAGGCTGTAAGCGCCAGAGAGATTGATAATAATAAAAGTCCCGGGGAAGCCATGGACCAGGTAAGAAAAATCTTAAAAGATAAAGGAATAACACCATGAGATTTGTAAGCATTGCCAGCGGAAGCAGCGGAAATTGTATTTATGCGGGGACAGACGATACCCATATTCTTGTAGACGCCGGAATCAGCAATAAAAGAATTCAGCAGGGATTAAATGAAATTGGAGTGTCGGGAAACGACCTGTCAGGGATTTTAATTACCCATGAGCACTCAGACCATGTAAAAGGCCTGGGAGTGCTGGCCAGAAAGTATGAGGTTCCCATTTACGGAACAGAGGAGACTTTGGAAAAAATTTCTAAACTTTCCTCTTTAGGAAGCTATCCTGCACACTTATGCAGGCCGATACAGCCGGACGTGGAATTTTGTATTGGAGATATGAAGTTTATGCCCTTTCACATTGACCACGATGCGGCGGATCCTGTAGGCTACAGAATACACAGCGGAAGAAAGACAGTGGCAGTGGCTACAGATATGGGCCATTTTGACGAATATATTATTCGCCATCTTCAGGGGCTGGACGCTATTTTGCTGGAGTCCAACCATGATGTAAATATGCTTCAGACAGGTCCGTATCCTTATTATTTAAAAAGGCGGATTTTAGGAGAGCATGGACACCTTTCCAACGAGACGGCAGGCAGGCTGTTAAATTACATTGTCCACGACGGCCTGAAAAGTATTGTTTTAGGCCATTTAAGCAAAGAAAACAATTATGCAGAGCTGGCTTATGAGACAGTAAAGCTGGAAATTACTATGGGAGACAACCCTTATAAGGGAACAGATTTCTCTATCACAGTGGCCAGAAGAGATGAAATGTCAGAGATTATCACTCTTTAAATTAAAGAGTACATATAAAATACTATAAAACCGGAGGGATAAAAATGAACAAGGCGATTATTACGGTAATAGGAAAAGACACAGTAGGCATTATTGCCAAGGTATGTACTTACCTGGCTGAAAACAGCGTGAATATTCTGGACATTTCTCAAACCATTGTTCAGGAATATTTTAACATGATGATGATTGTGGACACCACGAAAGCCTCTAAAGATTTTGGAGCTATGGCGGAGGATTTAGAGGCTTTGGGAGAAGAAATCGGCGTTCGGATTAAATGTCAGAAGGAAGAAATTTTTACTAGTATGCACAGAATCTAATACCAATAGAGAAGCGAGGATGAGACGGCTATGTTAAATATGTTTGAGGTCACTGAGACAAACAATATGATTGAGCACGAAAAACTGGATGTGCGTACAATTACCTTGGGAATCAGCCTGTTAGACTGCTGCGATTCTGATTTAAATGCAGTAAATGAAAAGATTTATAAAAAAATCACTTCATTAGCCGGGAGCCTGGTAAAAACCGGCCGGGAAATTGAAAGAGATTTTGGAATTCCTATTGTAAATAAGCGTATTTCTGTAACCCCTATTGCCCTGGTAGGCGGCTGCGCCTGCAAAACTCCGGAGGACTTTGTAACAATAGCAAAAACCTTAGATCAGGCTGCAAAGGAAGTGGGAGTCAACTTTATTGGAGGATATTCTGCCTTAGTAAGCAAGGGAATGACAACAGCTGATGAAAATTTGATTCGCTCCATCCCAATGGCTCTGGCTTCTACAGAAAGGGTGTGCAGCTCTGTAAATGTGGGTTCTACAAAAACAGGCCTGAATATGGATGCAGTGCGGCTGATGGGGGAGATTGTAAAGAAAACTGCCGAGGCTACGAAGGAAAATGATTCTTTAGGCTGCGCTAAGCTGGTGGTGTTCTGCAACGCTCCAGACGACAATCCATTTATGGCGGGAGCTTTTCACGGCGTGACAGAGGCTGACGCTATTATTAACGTGGGAGTCAGCGGACCGGGAGTTGTGAAGGTGGCTTTGGAAAAGGCCAGAGGAGAAAACTTTGAGGTGCTTTGCGAGACCATTAAGAAAACTGCGTTTAAAATCACCCGTGTAGGCCAGCTGGTAGCTCAGGAAGCGTCTAAGCGTATGGGGATTCCTTTTGGCATCATTGATCTTTCTCTGGCGCCTACGCCGGCAGTGGGAGACAGCGTGGCAGAAATTCTGGAGGAAATCGGCTTGGAAAGAGTGGGCGCCCCTGGAACAACGGCGGCTCTTGCTATGCTGAACGATCAGGTGAAAAAAGGCGGAGTTATGGCATCCTCTTATGTAGGAGGACTTAGCGGGGCATTTATTCCTGTCAGCGAGGATCAGGGAATGATCGACGCAGTTACTATGGGCGCTTTAACATTAGAAAAGCTGGAGGCTATGACCTGCGTCTGCTCTGTAGGACTGGATATGATTGCGATTCCGGGAAACACAGCGGACACTACGATTGCAGGAATCATTGCAGATGAGGCTGCCATTGGAATGATTAATCAGAAAACAACAGCTGTCCGTGTAATTCCTGTAGTGGGAAAAGACATAGGAGATACAGTAGAGTTTGGCGGCCTTTTAGGCTATGCGCCTGTAATGCCTGTGAATCAGTATTCCTGTGAGAAGTTTGTCGCAAGAGGCGGCAGAATTCCGGCGCCTATTCACAGCTTTAAAAATTAATCAGGGGAAAGCAGATGAAAATATATTTAATCCGCCATGGAAGACAGTGCAGCAGGCTGTGCAATGTAAACGTAGATCTGGCCAAGGAGGGATATTTACAGGCCCGGCTTTTAGGCCGCCGTCTGGAAAAGGCGGGGATTGAAGCCGTTTATTCCAGCCATCTGCTGAGAGCTGTTGAAACGGCTGATACTGCCAATGAGATCTGGCAGGCTCCCAGAATAATTCGTCAGGAAATCAGGGAAATCTCTTTTGGCCATATGGAAGGCATGACAGACAAAGAAATCTGTGAAAAGTATAAAGACTTTAAGGCTGCTCAGGCTAAAATGGAGGAGGATCTGCCTTACCCAGGCGGGGAGTGCGGTCAAGATGTAGTAAACCGGGCGTTTCCCCTGCTGAAGGAAATAGGAGAAACCGAATTTCAGACAGTGGCTGTGGTAACTCACGGCGGAGTGATCAGAGCCTTAACTGCATGGATTTTAGGCATGGACATGGCCAGATGGCGCCAGCTGGGGAAGGATTTGGAAAACTGCAGCATTACAGAGCTTAGATATGACAGAGAGCGGAAGGTGTTTACTTTAGAGCGTTTTAATGATTACGCCCATTTAGAAGCTCATCCCCACTTACTTAGAAAAGGCTGGATATGCCGGGAAAATTAAAAATAACAGGATAGAAAGCAGATTATGAATAATCAGGATAAAGAAAAGCTGACAGGAATACTGGAACAGTTTATAAACAATAAGCTGTATGCGGCAGTAATCAGCAATCCCTTTGAAAAGGGCAGAATTATAAAAATAAAGCTGCGTCCTTTAATCATTAAGGGAAGTCTGTTATATCAGGCTGAGGAGTTTACAGAGAAACAGGCTTTTCACAAAAATATGACCGCCGCAGAGGCATGTGCTTATGTAGGGGAGGCAATGGACGGCTGCTTTAAACAGCTGGAAATTACCTCAGAGGCAGGACAGGTCCATGTGCTTGTCAGCAAAAAGGGAAAAGCTACTTTTAAAATAAAGTCAAAGGCTCCGGCAAAAATTACAGATATGCCTCAGGGACTTGCCCACAACAGAAAGAAGCAGTATGTGCTGGAGGAGGGAGTTCCTGTGCCCTTTCTTATTGATCTAGGAGTTATGACAGACCAGGGAGCGGTTATTCGCTCCAGGTATGACAAATTCAGACAAATAAACAGATTCCTGGAATTTATAGAAGATATTCTTCCAAAACTGGATAAAGAAAAAGAAACTACAATTATAGACTTTGGCTGCGGAAAGTCATACCTTACCTTCGCCATGTACCATTATTTAAAGGTGTTAAAGGGATATCCAATAAAAGTAATAGGGCTGGATCTGAAAAAGGATGTAATAGAGCGGTGCAGCCGGTTAAGCAAAAAGTACGGATATGATACTTTAACATTTTGCACAGGGGATATTGCCTCCTATGAGGGGGTGGACCATGTGGACATGGTGGTTACTTTACATGCCTGCGATACGGCTACAGATTACGCTCTTGCAAAGGCTGTAGGCTGGGGAGCCAAAGTGATTCTTTCTGTGCCCTGCTGCCAGCATCAGCTAAACAGCCAAATGGAAAATAAGTTGATGGAGCCAATTTTCCATTACGGTCTGTTAAAGGAGCGGATGGCCGCTTTGTACACAGACGGACTGCGGGCGGAGATTTTAGAGAATGTAGGATACCGCACCCAGGTAATAGAGTTTATTGACATGGAGCATACGCCTAAAAATATTTTGATTCGGGCAGTGAAGCAGGGAAAGCCTAAGGACAACAAGAAAGAGTTAAAAGAGCTGATGGATTTTCTTCATGTAAAGCCTGTGCTGGCAAGCCTGCTTTTGCCTACAGAATAACAATGGGCTGAGTAAATTCATTTTTAGGCTGAATGTGGTATTTATCCGCCAAAACAGCCTGATAAATGTGGGAGGCGTACATATCCTGTTTGAGAAAATAATAAGCCTCAGGGTCTAAAGTTTTTTCACAGCCGCTGATTTTAGTGACAAGAGGAATGGAGGAAGCCTGCTTTAACTTGGATAAAAGAGGAGCGGAATCTTTGCGGAAGCCTAAAATCCTGGCATAAGGGGCGAAGCCGGCCTCTTTTAGCCTGAGAGAATCTGTTTCAGTTACGCCTAAAATAAGATGAAGCAAGGCTCTGCTGATTCTGGTGTAGGTGTAAGCCTTAGATTTTAACTGCTGGATTCTCTGGGAAAAAGTCCCTCCGGACAATTCTGATTTTAATAAGCGAGCTGCCAGCTCATCAGAAAAGCTGTAGATTTCTCCTAACGCGGCTGGATTTTTTCTGGAAACTTTAAGTAAAGCCAAGTTAAGGAGAAGAGAAAAATCATCTACATACAAAGGATAAGCCTTTTCGTACAGAGAAAGAATTTCCTGAGGAATATGGCTTTTCCAGTGAGTATTTTCCTGCTTCATGGAGGAACGGACTGCGGAGGCGGAGCTGTAGGCAGCAGAATTTTTTGCAGCTTCTAAGTCAGTGCTGTGGTAGCTTCCCAGACGTTTCACAGCAACAGGTTTTATATGGCTGTTTAGACGGAGCAGCCCTTTACAGTATTCAATTCCTAAAATGTTATTGGGTGAGGAGAGAAGGGAGGAATCCCACTTTTTACTTCCGGCCTCCTGCATACAGCTTTTATAGGCGGCGGCTCTGGCCGCAGGGTAAGAAAGGCCGTTTTTTAGCTGGGCTTTTAAATAATAAGAAAATTCTGGAGGTTCGCTGCACAAAAAGGCAGCGGCAGCTTCCAGTTTTTTTATATCTCCCAATTCACTTCCAAAGCATAAAAAATCTACAGCCCCTAAACGGTGAAAAAGAGCGGCCCCGCAGGCTGCAAAATCCTGGGCGCTTCCAGTTGCAAATAGAGAGGGCAGTTCTAAAACTAAATCAGCGCCTGCTAAAAGAGCAGACTTTGCCCTTGTATATTTATCAAAAACAGCAGGCTCTCCCCGCTGCACAAAATCTCCGCTGACAGCAACAATAATATAATCACATCCAGTGCTTATTCTGGCCTGCTCTATATGGTACATATGACCTTTATGAAAAGGATTGTATTCAGCAATAATTCCAGTAACCTTCATAAAATTCCTCTTTATATTATTTTTATAATAGTTTGTGAATTATTTTACCATCTTAACAAGAAAAAGTCATTAACCAAGTAAAAAATGTGGTATAATAAGAACGCTGGGCAAATATTTAAAAAGCCTTGTAATAATAATTTGGAATGCAGGAGGATGCAGTTATGAAATTAGTATATGCAATCGTGAGAAAAGATAATGAGGACGAGGTAATTGAGCATCTGACTATGGAGCATTTTTCCATAACAAAATTAGCTACAACAGGAGGATTTCTGCGGAAGGGCAATACAACCCTGCTCATAGGAACAGAAAATGACAAGGTAGATCAGGTAATTGATATTATTAAGCAGGAGTGCGGGGAGCGGCAGAAGATTACAGTAAATATGCCGTATATGTCAGGCACTTCAATGGTGAATTATACAACAATGCCTATGGCCGTAGAGGTGGGAGGAGCCACAATTTTTGTTGTAGATGTGGAAAGATACGAGAAAATTTAACAAATATAGGGAAAAAGTACTGAAAAAAATGCAATAAAATCGTCACAATCCCTTGTACTGGTTCAGTGCCTGTTATATAATGAAAGAGAATGTAAAAACGTACGAAAGGGGACTGAATGCCACATGGGATTTATTGACATTATTAAAGAAAAAGCAAAAGCTGACAAAAAGACAATCGTTCTTCCAGAGTCTATGGACAAAAGAACATTTGCAGCTGCTGAAAAAATTTTAAAAGAGGGATTGGCTAACCTGGTGATTATCGGAACACCAGAGGAAGTGGAGGAGAACAGCAAGGGCTACGATATTACAGGCGCAACTGTGATCAATCCATTTACATACGAAAAGACACAGGAGTATATTGATCTTTTCGTAGAGCTGAGAAAATCTAAAGGAATGACTCCAGAACAGGCAAAGGAGACCATTCTGAAAGATTACGCTTACTATGGCTGTCTTATGATTAAAAATGGAGATGCAGACGGTATGGTTTCCGGCGCATGTCACTCCACAGCTAACACATTAAGACCTTGCCTTCAGATTATTAAGACAAAACCAGGCACAAAGCTGGTTTCCGCTTTCTTCCTGATGGAAGTGCCGGATTGCCAGTACGGCGAGAACGGAACATTTGTATTTGCCGACTGCGGATTAAATCAGAATCCAAATCCAGAAGAGCTGGCAGCTATTGCTGTTTCTTCAGCAGAAAGCTTCCGTATGCTGGTAGGAAAAGAGCCTAAGGTTGCTATGCTGTCTCATTCCTCTATGGGAAGCGCAAAGCATGATGACGTAACTAAAGTAGTAGAAGCTACAAAGCTGGCAAAAGAGATGGCTCCTGAACTGGCTTTAGACGGTGAGCTTCAGTTAGACGCAGCCATTGTTCCAGAGATCGGCGCTTCCAAGGCTCCGGAGAGCAAGGTTGCAGGACAGGCTAACGTGCTGGTATTCCCAGACCTGGATGCAGGAAATATTGGTTACAAGCTGGTACAGAGATTGGCTAAGGCAGAAGCATACGGACCAATGTGCCAGGGTATTGCAAAGCCTGTAAACGATCTGTCCAGAGGCTGCTCAGCAGACGATATTGTAGGCGTTGTAGCGATTACAGCTGTACAGTGCCAGAATCAGTAATGATTATATAGATAAGGAGATTCTTTAAGATGAAAATTTTAGTTCTCAACTGCGGTAGTTCATCCCTGAAATACCAGTTAATTGATATGGACAATGAGGCCGTTCTGGCAAAGGGACTTTGCGAAAGAATCGGAATTGAAGGTTCCAAACTGACTCATAAGCCAGAAGGAAAAGATAAATATGAAGTAGAAAGCCCAATGCCTGACCACAAGGTAGCAGTGCAGATGGTTATGGACGCTTTAGTTGATCCTGTTCACGGCGTAATTGCCGATACAAAGGAAATTTCCGCAGTAGGCCACCGTGTTCTTCACGCCGGACAGGTTTACAGCGACTCTATTGTTGTAAACGAAGACGTAAAACGCGTTATCAGAGAATGCTTTGACTTAGGACCTCTTCACAACCCGGCCAACTTAATCGGAATCGAGGCTTGTGAGGCGGCAATGCCAGGTGTTCCAAACGTAGCTGTGTTTGACACTGCATTTGGACAGGGCATGGAAGAAAAAGCATATATGTATGCAATCCCAAGAGAGTACTATGAGAAATACGGAATCAGAAGATATGGCTTCCATGGAACCAGCCACAGCTTTGTTTCAAAGGAGGCTTTAAAGTTCGGCGAATTAGATCCAAAAGCAGGAAAAGTTATTGTCTGCCATTTAGGAAACGGCGCCAGCATCTCTGCTTCTATCGGCGGCAAATGTGTGGACACCAGCATGGGCCTGACTCCTTTGGAAGGTTTGATTATGGGAACCAGAAGCGGCGACGTGGACCCTGCTGTTATTCAGTCTATCTGCAATAAAGAAGGAAAGACAGTCAATGAGGTTCTGGATATTCTGAATAAGAAATCAGGTATTCTGGGTATGTCAGGAATCTCCAGCGACTTCCGTGATGTTCAGAAGGCTCAGGGCGAAGGAGATCACAACGCTCATGTAGCTATTGAGGCATTTATTTACCGCGTAGCAAAATACATTGGCGCATATGTGGCAGCTATGAACGGAGTTGACGCCATTGCCTTTACAGCAGGCGTAGGCGAAAATGATAAGCCAATCAGAGGGGCCGTATGCTCTTACTTAGGATATTTAGGCGTGGAAATCGACGACGAGAAGAACAAAGTAAGAGGCGAGAGAACTATGATCTCTACTCCGGCTTCCAAGGTTAAGGTTATGGTTATTCCTACCAATGAAGAGCTTGCTATTGCAAGAGAGACATTAGCTTTAGTTTAGTCAGAAAATAAGCTTTGTCAGCCTGAAAAATAGAAAAAACTGGTTGACAAAAGAAAAACGCGTATGTATAATAGCATAGGTGCGTATTAGGAGATTAATATGCAGATTAACTTATCCGAGTTGTTTACCTGCGAAGGAAAAGAGAAGGATTACACCCCAGATATAGAGATGACCTGTTTTCACGGGCCTGACGGCACATATGAGATCAGGGAGAAAAAGCCGGTAGTTTTACATGTAAAGCATACAGGTGGAAGAAAGCTGGAAGCCACAGGGAAGGCGGCGCTTTCTCTGATGATTCCCTGCAGCCGCTGCCTGGAGCCGGTAAAAGTTGACTTTGATCTGGACATAGATATATCCCTGGACCTTAATCAGTCTGAGGAGGATCGGGTGGAAAATCTGGACGAACAGCCCTATATAAGTGGTAATTATCTGGATGTAGACCAGCTGGTTCGCAATGAACTATTGCTGAATTTACCTATGAAAGTCCTGTGCGATGAGAATTGCAAAGGGATTTGTAATAGATGTGGGCGCAATCTCAACCATGGGGATTGCCAGTGCGAGCGCAGTTCGCCGGACCCAAGGATGTCAGTTATCCAGGATATTTTTAAACAGTTTAAGGAGGTGTGACCATGTCTATTTGTCCAAAGAATAAATCTTCTAAAGCAAGAAGAGACAGCCGTCGAGCAAACTGGAAGATGAGTGCTCCAAACTTAGTAAAATGCAGCAAGTGCGGCGCTTTAATGATGCCTCACAGAGTATGCAAGGCTTGCGGATCTTATAATAAAAAAGAAATCGTTAGCGTTGAAAACTAATTTCAAGCAGTGATTTAAATGAAACAAAGAATAGGCCCTCTGAGAATTTTCTCAGGGGGCTTGTTTTTAAATCATTTCTTAGGACGGTAAATAATTTCATTTACTGTATATACAGTGACAAAGGCGTTTTTATCTGTTTTGGAAATAAAGGACATTAACGTGGCGTACTCGCTTTTATTTACAATAGTCACAATTTCATTTCTGATTTTATTATCATAAGCGCCCATGGCTTCATAAATAGTGGCGCCGCTGTGAAGACTGTGGAGAATAAAGTCTTTAATTTCTTTTTCATATTCTGAAAGAATACAAACCCGTTTTTTTACATTAAATCCAAAAATAAAGTGATCTAAAATAATTCCGTTTAAATAAGTGCCCAGTATACTGAGAACTACAATTTTCTTATCATAAAAGAAAGCTGATGAAAGGGCTACGCACATGCCTGCTAAGGACATAGCCTTGCCTAATTCCATATGCAGGTATTTGTTCAGCAGCTTTGCCACAATATCCAGGCCGCCGGAGGAGGCATTGTGGTTAAACAGCATTGCTAGACCGACGCTGACTAAAAAAATGTAAGAGATTACATCTAAAAAGGGATCATTTGTTATGGACAGATTGTTGGGAAAAAGAAGCTCCAATATTCCTAAAACAAAAGGAAGCAAAATGGAAGTATACACTGTTTTAAGCCCAAAATCTTTTCCGATAAACAGAAAGCCTACAATCAGCAGAAAGGTATTCAGAATAAAGGTAATCAGAGAAATTTTTAATGGTATGATGTTGGCTAATATTATGGCTAAACCGGAAATACTTCCCACTGATACCTGGCTGGGAATCATAAAGAAAAAGACAGCTGATGCTACAATGATAGTTGCAAAAGTAATTACTAAAAATTCTTTAAGTGTTTCCCATAGTTTCATTTTAAGTCCTCCAGAGTATTATATAGTAACTGCCAGGCCAGTGTTTTTGCAGGCCCTGTCTGTTATTGTATCATAGGACAATATTTCCTGCAATAAAAGGGGCGCAGGGAAAATACAGGATGAAAAAAAGAGTTTACTCAATAGCTTTGTATGTGTATAATAGGAGAAAAATCTAAGGAGATACAGAGGAAGGCAGGTAAAGCATGGATAAAAAAGTGATTAAGGCCGCTCTTTTAGGTGTTGGAACTGTAGGCGGAGGAGTATATAAGCTGGCAGAACAGCTGAAGGACGAAATTTTAAGTCAAACTGGAGCCAGTCTGGAAATAAAGAAAATTTTGGTGAGAAATAAAAGTAAAAAAAGGCCGGGAATTCCTGAGGATATTCTCACTGACAACTGGGAGGAGATTGTAAAAGATCCTGAAATACAGATTGTAGTAGAGGTTATGGGAGGCATTGAGCCGGCTCTTACCTATATGATGGAGGCCCTTGCCGCAGGCAAGCAGGTGGTGACGGCCAATAAGGACTTGCTGGCTGAGCACGGAAAGCAGGTTATGGATCAGGCGGGAAGATTTAAAGGAGATATTCAATATGAGGCGGCTGTGGCCGGCGCTATTCCCATTGTGCGGGCCTTAAAGCAAAGCTTAGGAGCCGGGCGGCTGACAGAGGTTATGGGAATTGTCAACGGCACCACCAATTACATTCTGACCAGAATGTCAGACGAGGGGATGGACTATGGACAGGCCTTAAAGCTGGCTACTGATTTAGGGTATGCCGAGGCAGATCCTACTTCTGATGTGGAAGGATATGACGCAGGCAGAAAGCTGGCTATTATGGCATCTATGGCCTTTCATTCCAGGGTTACATTTTCCCAGGTTCACACTGAAGGAATTACGAAAATAACAGCAGAAGATATTCGGTACGCAAAGGAATTCGGCTATGTAGTAAAGCTGATTGCCATGGGCAGAGAGGCAGAGGATGGCATTGAGGTAAAGGTTCACCCTGTGCTCCTGCCTGACAGTCATCCCCTGGCGTCTGTTAAGGATTCCTTTAATGCAGTGTTTGTACATGGAGAGGCCTGCGGGGACGCAATGTTTATGGGAAGAGGGGCAGGAGAGATGCCTACGGCCAGCGCAGTTGTGGGAGATATTATTGACACTATGGGAAATATTCTTCACGATTGCTGTGGAAGAACGGGAT
This sequence comes from Lachnoclostridium edouardi, assembly GCF_900240245.1. GTDB lineage: Bacteria > Bacillota > Clostridia > Lachnospirales > Lachnospiraceae > Lachnoclostridium_A > Lachnoclostridium_A edouardi. Next base: position 304,473 of record NZ_OESQ01000001.1, on the reverse strand, counting down.
GCAGCTGCTACAGGCAGGTGCCTGTAAAGGAGATCGGCTCCACAGAAAGCCGCTACTTTATGAGAATTCAGGTGCTGGATAAGGCCGGCGCTTTGGCCAATATTGCCGGGGTGCTGGGCAATAACGACGTGAGCATCGCCCAGGTTGTTCAGAAGAAAAGCCGGGACGGCATTGCAGAGCTGGTGATCATCACAGATAAGGTGCTGGAAAGCCATTTTAACGACGCTATCGCCATAGTAAAGGGAATGTCAGTTTTAAAGGAAATTTCTGGAATTATCCGTGTGTATTAATAATATAAGCTGAGAAAAATCTATATTTTTAAGTAAAATTATAATGAAATCCTTGAAGGAGGGTAGTTTTATGCGGCCTCTTTCAGGGATTCTTTATTACTATCATTTTTACCTAAAATGTGGTATGATTACCCATAGCGGCGTACTGTTATTGTACTGGAAGCAATGTGCAATACAAACGAAGAAAAATAAAGGAGGTACAGTCAGATGATTTGTCGTAAATGCGGCCATGAGGCAACAGGCAATTTTTGCAATCACTGCGGCGCTTCCCTGAATTTACAGATGGAAGAAGATCCGGAAGAGAATTTTCAGAGGGAATATTTAGATGAAAATAAGGAGGCAGAGGAAGCAGAGCTCCTTGAAGATGATTACATAGAAGAAAAAAGGATAAGCCGGAAAAGACAGAGAACAGAAGGCAGAAAACGGCCTTCCGGCAGGAAAGTAAAAAGAGGAAGGTCCAGAAGAAAAGGAAAAAGCATAGGTCATAAAGGTGCGCAGAAAATGGGAAAAATCCTGGTGTTTGCTTCCAGGTGTATGCAGCTTATTTCATTTGTTCTAATGGCAGGCATGACAGGGCTGATGACATGGACATTCTGGACAGGAAGAGAAGGTCTTGGCAGTATTGAGACAATGGCTGCAGATAAAAATTACAGTCTGGCTGTTTATTTAGGCGCAGCGGCAGGGACTGTGTTAATTGGCCTGATCTGGAGCCTGTGGATTTTGTCTAAGAAGTCTTTTGGAGGGGAAGTGCGGCTGAAAAAATATGATGTGGGAAGAGGATTTCTGCCCTTCCTTTTATGCGCGGCAGCAGTATTTGTATCAGGGATAGCCTTAAATAAGCTGCCTGAAAATCCGGAACAGTGGAGGGGTATGGCGGGAGGACTAAAACTGGCCTTAGGCGCCGTGGATTTTAGAAAAGAGCTGCTTTATACCTGCAGCTTTGCAGGAGCCGGTTTTTCCCTGGCTAGAAAGCTGTTAAGAGTCTAAATCAGAATTAAAATTTGAAGATAAAATTTTTACATAAAAATTTTGTATAAACATAGGAGGAGTGTAGAATTCATGGATGATAAGCAGGCGTTTTTAATATTGGGGATAGATATGTGTAAGGATGAAGACAGCATCCGGAAGGCCTACAGGGAAAAATTAGTAAATGTAAATCCGGAGGACGATCCAGAAGGGTTTAAAAGCCTTAGGGAGGCTTATGAAACAGCATGTCAGTACGTGAGAAAAGAGGACCAGGAAGAGGAGAGGGAACTGACGGAGACAGAGGCCTGGCTGAAAGATATTGAGGCAGTGTACAGTTCTATAAAAAGAAGACAGGATTTGGAGGAGTGGAGGGAATTATTTTCCAGGGAAATCTGTATGAATCTGGATACTGAGGAAGAGTGCAGAAAGGGACTTCTCAACTTTTTGGCAAATCATTTCCGCCTGCCTTCACAGGTGTGGAAGCAAATTGGGGAGACATGGGGCTTTGGGGAGCAAAAAGAGGCTCTTTATGAGGAATTCCCTAAAAATTTTGTAGACTTTGTAGCCGTAAGATGCGAAAAAGGAGATTGGCTTCCTTATGAACATTTTCAGGGAGACGACCAGGGGGAGTATGATTTATTTATCCGTCTGTTTTTTGAACTGTCAGATAAAATGGAGGAGGGCTCTTTAGAGGGAGCAAAGTCTATTTTACAGCAGGCGGACGCTTTGGAAATCCGCCATCCATATATGGAGCTGGAGCGGGCCAGAGTATATTGTCTGGAGGGCAGGAAGGATGAGGCCAATCAAATTGTAGACCAGGTAGTAAGTCTTCTGGGAGATGACGAAAGAGTTGTGTATATAGCGGCCAGAGTGAAATGGGATACAGAGCATTTCGACGAGGCGGCAGAATTTTTCCAAAAGGTGCTTGACATAACTCCTCAGCATGTGCTGGCTAATCAAAAGCTGGGAGCTTATTATTTGGAGAAGCAGGATTATAAAAAGTCTAAGGATTATACAATCAGCGCTCTCCGCACAGGGGCCAGAAGCAAGGAGTTGGACGAGCAGCTGGAGGCTGCCAATGAAAACCTGATTTTATCTTTAGAAAACCAGGTTGAGGAGGAGCCGGAAAATATGAAGGTAAGGCTGGATTTAGGCTGGTGTTATCTTCAAAATGACAGATCAGAAAAAGGAATTGGTCTTCTTTCTAAAAATCAGCCTGAGAAGGAAGATGAAGAGGAATATTATAATCTGTTGCAGAAAATGCATTACAGCTTAAATCAGTTTAAAGAGGCTGAGGAGTGTCTGAAAAAGCTGGAGAATATTCTGGAGAAAAAAACAGAATCTTTAGAAGGCGAGGAAAAGGAAGAAAAAATAGGGAACAGAGTGTCGGTGAATATTATTCTGGCCCGTCTTTATGAAGATCAGTGGGAAACAGAGAAGGACAAAACACAGCTGTTAGACCAGGCTGAGGCAGAACTGAAAAAAGCAGGTTTATTAATGTCAGACCACAAAGGCGTGCTTATGGAATCAGCCAGGGTGAAAAAGCTGAAAGAGGATTTTAAGGCTGCAATAGATTTTTGCACTGAAGTTTTGGAAAAAGAGCCGGATTATTTCCCGGCATATATGATGCGCCAGGAGTGCTACAGCGGGTTAAAGGACGCCAGAGGTGTGATAGATGATTTTTATGCTATGCACGGCCTTTACCCTGGATATGTAAAAATGTATGAGCTGGCGGCAGAGGTGTACTGTGAACTGGATTATCCAGACAGGCTGAAGAATTTAGACGAGATGGCAAAGGAGCAGAATATTTCCAGCCTGCTGTTTGAGTATTATAAGGCCAAGTCATTAAGAAAGCATCCGGAGACAAGAGAAGATGTGGAAAAAAGCCGTAAGATGCTGAGAGACATTTTAGAGAAAAACCATAAAGAGGAAGAGCCGGAAAATAAATTAACAGAATCCCAAAAGGCAGATACATATTTGGAAATCAGCTTATGCTGCGACCAGTTAAGGGATAAGGAAGAGGCTCTTGCCATGGTGAAAAAGGCCAGAGAAATAGATCAGGAAAGTATCTATTATATTTGGATTGAGGCCTTGATGCTTAGGGGCAACAGAAAATATGAGGAAGCTTTAGAATGTTATGAAAAATGCAGGGAAGAGTATGAGGACGTGCCCAGTTTATACTATGGAATTGGGGACTGCTATGTTCATATGGGAAAAAGGCAGGAGGCCATTCCTCTTTTTGAAAAGATGCTGGAGCTGGACCCGGAGGATGCCAGGGCAAACGATATGCTTACAGATATTTACAGCTGGCTTTTGGAAAACAAAAGAGACAAAAAATATTTGGAAAAGGGAATTGTCCATGCAGACCGCCAGCTGGAACTGACTCAGGAGGCCTACTATTACATTGCCAGGGGAATTTTGTATTTAAACGGCTGCGTATGGGATAAGGCTGAGGCTGATTTTATGGAAGCAGCTAAGCTAGATCCGGAAAACGGATACGCGTACTGTAATGCCGGGCGGACCTACAGATATCAGGGACAGTATGAGCAGGCCAGAAAAATGCTGGAAAAGGCTTTCCAGCTGGGAAAAGATGAGGATAATGCATTTTTCTACGAAGAGCTTGGGGTTTTATATTATCAGATTAGAGAATATGAAAAGGCGGCCAAGGTTTATGAGGAGTGCTGCGAAAGGTTTCCAGGAAGAAAGAAATTTCTTCAGAAACTGGCGGATGTATATGAAGAAATGGGAAAATTTAAGGAAGCCTTAGAATGCCTGAAAAAGGCGTATGGCTCCGGCACTGCCAAGTTTTATGAAAAAGCTACTGATATTTATATGAGTATGGATGATTTGAAAAAAGCGGATGCCTGCAATAAAAAGGCGGCCAACAAAAGGGATATGGGAGTTTGCTCCATGACTATTTCCCAGGCGTTGGAGGAAGGAAAAATTGACGATTATTCGTATTACAGCACAAAGGGAAATTTGCTGGCATGTCAGGGAAAATTAAAGGCGGCGGAAAAAGCTTTTTTCCAGTCTGTAAAGGCGGCAAAAGATTCAGGGGATATGGATGATTATGAAGACGCCTTAAAAGAGCTGGCAGAGTTTTTCTATTGGTTTAAAAAGGATAAGGTTCAGGCTGCTAAAATTGCTGAAGAGGGGCTGAAAAGCAAGGAATCCAGGGATTACCTTAATGAGGAGCACATTAGCGACTTATATTATTCCAGGGCCATCCTTTACCGTTGTATTGCAATGTGTCTTTTTAGCGGACAGCTGGAGCGGGCTGAACAATATATACAAAAAATGAAGGCGGCCTTCAGATGCCGTCAGTGCGATAAGCCTATATGTATAGAAGAGGCTGAGATGGATATTCTGCTGGAAGATTTAAAGGGCAGCAGAGAGGAAGCCCTGGAAGGTTGGAAACGGCTGGATCAAATAGGACGGCGCAGCCAGTGGAGATCTGCCATTATAAGAGAAGTGGAAAAGGAGCAGTTATAGGAGGAAGAGACAGAAATGATAGTGGGAATCGACTTGGGAACGACAAACAGTCTGGTCGCTTATTTTTCAGAGGAGGGACCAAAAATCATTCCTAACCGTCTGGGAAAGAATTTAACTCCCTCTGTAGTCAGTATAGATGAGGACAATAATGTATATGTGGGGGAGACGGCAATAGAGCGGAGAGCTTTATACCCGGATACTGTAGCTGACACATTTAAAAGAAGTATGGGAAGCGGACGGGAGTTTAAACTGGGAGCAAAAAAGTTTTCCGCGGAAGAGCTGTCTTCCCTGGTATTAAAGACTTTAAAGGAAGACGCGGAAAGCTATTTGGGAGAGCCGGTGATAGAGGCTGTAATCAGCGTGCCCGCTTATTTTGACAATGAAAGAAGAAAAGCCACAAAGCGTGCCGGGGAGCTGGCAGGCTTTCAGGTGGAGCGCATTATCAGCGAGCCCACTGCAGCCGCTATTGCATACGGACTTTATGAGAAAAGCAGAAATACAAGATTTTTGGTGTTTGATTTGGGAGGGGGAACCTTTGATGTTTCCATTTTAGAGCTGTATGAGAATATTCTGGAGGTGCGGGCTGTAGCCGGGGACAATTATCTGGGCGGCGAAGACTTTACAGATGTAATGGAAAAGCTGTTTCTGGAAAAAGTCCAGATAGATAAGGAAAAGCTGGACGGGAAAACACGGTCAGCCGTCCGCAGACAGGCAGAGCAAAGCAAGAAGAATATTTCCGGAAAAACAGCTGTTACTATGAGCTGCAGTATAGACGGGGAGGTAAAGGAGGCTGAAATTACATACAGCCAATATGCCAGAGAATGTGAGAACCTGCTGGAAAGAATCAGAAAATCTGTAAAGAGAAGTATTTCCGACGCTCACTTAAAGGTTAAAGATATAGATGTAGTTGTTTTAGTTGGAGGAGCTACAAAGCTTCAGGTAATCAGAGAGTTTGTGGTGCGGCTTTTCTGCAAATTTCCTGATATTACTGTAAATCCTGACGAAGCTGTGGCTTTAGGCGCAGCTATTCAGGCTGCTATGAAAGAGAGAAATCAGGCGGTTAAGGAAGTAATTCTCACAGACGTATGTTCCTTTACCCTGGGCACAGAGGTAGTGGTGGAAAGGTCTAAGGGATATTTTGAGGCAGGCCATTTCTGCCCTATTATTGAGAGAAATACAGTGATTCCCGCCAGCAGAACAGAGCGGTTTTATACAGTTTATGACGACCAGACCCAGTTAAATATCAGGGTACTTCAGGGGGAAAGCCGGTTTGCAGACAATAACCTTTTGCTGGGGGAACTTCATATTGCAGTGCCTAAAAATAAAGCGGGAGCAGAGTCTGTAGACGTTACATATACATATGACATTAACTCTATTTTGGAGGTGGAGGTTTTCGTCCTTTCCACAGGGGTGAAAAAGAAGCAGATTATAAAGGGCAAGGATAATGAAATGACAGACCAGCAGATTGCAGAGAGAATGGAAGAGCTGGCTTATTTGAAAATACAGCCCAGAGATAAGGAAGAAAACAAACTGCTGCTGTTAAGAGGAGAACGGCTTTATGAGGAAAGCACAGGGGATGTGAGGCGTCAGATTGAGTTTTATATGAGACAGTTTGAGGAAGCCTTAAATTCCCACAATGAGGGAAAGATTTTAGACGCCAGAGAAAGTTTGAGAGATATTTTAAAAGAAGCAGAAGAGGAATTATTTTAAGTAAGGAATATGTAAGTAATATTAAAAATTTCTCTAAAGACAGGAAATGGCTTTCGTGATATTATAAAACTGCAGAAAAAAAGGCCTATGCCAGATTGGAGAATATTTATTGGAACAGGAACAGCAGCCGATTATTCAGGTAAGCAATCTGTATAAAATTTATAAGGTGGGAACCACAAAAGTATATGCCCTTAACGGGGTGGACTTTACGCTTGGAAAAGGGGAATTCTGCGCTATTGTAGGGCCGTCAGGCTCTGGGAAGTCTACGCTGCTTAATATGCTGGCAGGTCTTGAAAAGCCTACGAAGGGGCAGATTGTAATCGCAGGCACTCATATTGAAAAGATGACAGAGCGCCAGCTGGTTACTTTTCGCAGAGAGCACGTAGGGTTTATTTTTCAGTCATATAATTTGATACAGACAATGAATGCCTGGGAGAATGTGGCTATGCCTTTAACCTTCAGAGGCGTTTCTAAAAAGGTGAGGGAGCCTAAGGCGAAAAAATACTTAAAGCTGGTAGGCCTGGAAAAGCAGATGAACCACAGGGCCAACGAAATGTCCGGAGGACAGCAGCAGCGAGTGGGAATTGCCAGGGCGTTAGTGGTGGAGCCTCAGATTATTTTTGCAGACGAGCCTACGGGAAACCTGGACTCAAAAACCACAATGGAAGTGCTGAAGCTTATGAGGACGATTGTCAGAGAGAGAAACCAGACTTTAATTATGGTTACTCACGACAACCACCTTGCCTCTTTTGCTGATAAGCAAATTCATATTGTAGACGGAAAGATTTGGAAGATAGAGGAAAATTTACATCCCCCAGATGAGAAGTGTGAGGAGGACAACGGGAAATGAAATGGAATCGGGGCATAAAGCGCTTTTTGACCTTCTGTCTGGCAGGAGCAGTGGGACTTACGGGAGTCCTGCCTGGTTTTGAAATATCAGCCTATGCCGGATATGCAGATATTTCCAATAATGAATTTATACATACAGATAAATCTCCCTCAGGAAAGACAGGGAAGATAATGAGTATCCCCTTGATTATTACTAATAACGGAGAATTTGAGGATGATGAAAACATTTGGGTGTCCATTTCTCCGGACAATGATTTTTACGGGGATAAAACTGACGACAGCAGCAATTTATCAGATGATTTTCCATTTGAAATAGGGCAGGATACTTTTAACGAGAGAAAAAAAGTAGGTAAAATTAAGGACGGCCAGTCTAAGCACGTTACCTTGTCCGCCAGAGTACGCCGTGATTTAAGCGACGGATACTACAGAGTCAATATTAGAATTGAGGGCGAAAACAGTGGATACCGGGACGAGTGGATTAATATTTGGATTAAAAAATCTACGGATACATCGGATGACGACGATATAGACGACGGCACAGTAGACTTTGTTCTGGGGGAAGGACAAAGTACTCCCGACGGCACATATCCTCATGTAATGGATTTTAAAATCAACATGAGAAACGCCAGCAAGCTGGAGCTTTATGATGTGACGGTCAGCCTGGAATTAAGCGAGGACAAGGACAAGTATCCTTTTGAGATTAACGATGTAAATTACGACAGACGTTTTGATAAAATAGAAGCAGGACAAACGGTGGAGCTGCCATACAGCATGGCCATCAGATCAGACGTATATACAGGATATTATCCTATAAAGACAAAAATCTATTACAGAGACAGCTCCAATGGATCAGGCCCCTTTGAAAGTGTGGAGCGCACCTTTTATGTGAGAGTCCACAACAAAGAAAAGGAAGATGATTTAGGAGAATTTGACAAAAATGACAGAACCATGGCCAGATTAGTGGTGGACAGGTTTGAAACTGTGCCTGAAACTATTATTGCAGGGGAGGAATTTGAGCTGATTCTCCACATGAAAAATGCATCCTCTGACATTGCGGCCACTAATATTTTGTTTGCCTTTGAGTCGGAGAAGGTTTCTGACAGCGCTATTTTTTCTATGGAATCAGGAGCTTCATCTGTGACGGTAAACAGGCTAAATCCTGGAGAGACAACAGAGCTGCGGATGAAAATGTCTTCAGGGGCAGGAGTGGATCAAAGATCTTATGCCCTTACAATTAAAGAGACTTACGACAGCCCGGAATTTAAAAATGCAGAGGCTACTGTGTCTATAGACATTCCTGTGAAACAAATTGCCAGAATGAATATCGGCACATTTGAGATTATGCCTGACACTATTACTGTAGGCTCAGAAAGCAATGTAATGTTTCCTATTAATAATACGGGAAAAGTAATTTTATATAATGTGATGGTGCATTTTGAGGCAGATTCTATTAACCCGGCAGACGCTTATGTAGGAAATATTAAACCGGGAGAAAGCGGAAATGTAGACGTTATGCTGACAGGAATTGCGCCTACAACAGACGACGGCACAATTCCCATTACAATTTCCTATGAAGATGAAAACGGAACAGTAACAGAAATCGAAAAGTCTCTGCTCCTTAATGTAATAGAGCAGATGCCAGAGGAAAATTGGGATATAGAGGCAGGAAACATGGATGATCTGGAGGCTGATTCTGGCTTTTTCGGAAAACACAAAATTGCTGTGACAGTAGTTCTGTGCGGAGCCTTTTTAGCTTTTGCAGCCGTATTTGTGGAACTGAAAAGAAGGAAGAAGAAAAAGCAGGAGGAAGAGGAAAAGGAGATAGAGGATGAGATTTCTTGACCTTCTCTCTATGAGCGTTAATAATTTAAGAAGAAGGAAGCTAAGGACGGCTCTCACCGTCCTTGGCGTTATTATTGGCACTGCTTCCATTGTAGTGATGATTTCTTTAGGCATTGGCATGAAGGAGCTGCAGATGGAGTTAGTGGCATCTTATGGCAGCATGACGGCCATTGATGTGTACTGCGATATTTATTCTCAGCAGAACAGCTCTGAGGAGCCGAATTATATGAAGGATGAGACGATAGAAACTTTCCGCAGGCTTCCTCATGTAAAGTCTGTAACTCCTATGCTCAGCACATATGTAATGATGATACAGGGAAAGTATCGGGCCAATGTTAATCTGATAGGCGTTACCAGGGAGTATATGGAAGAAATTCCATTAGGCCAGGGCAGTCTTCCCGCTGCTGATTCAAAGGAATTGGAAATGGTAGTGGGAAACTGGGTGCCTCAAAATTTCTCAGACGGAAAAAGCAGCGGCTACTATATGATGGGAGGCAGCAATACAGAAACCTCTGACGTAGATTTAATGGGAAAGCCGGTGTTTGTAATATTTGACACAGACGCATGGTATCAGTCTCAATCGCCATCAGAGGATTCCTCAGTAAAGCCCCCAAAAAAGTACTTAGTGCCTGTGGCGGCCATGGTGGACGGAGGAGAGGGCAATCAGTGGAACGAGTACTACTATAATGTTTATACTGATGTAGAGCAGTTAAAAAGCCAGCTGAAGAAAATTTTCAAGAAAAAGCCAATCCCAGGTCAGCCTACGAATAAAAAGGGAAAGCCTTATAATTATTTTATCTATGAAACGGCTAAGGTTTTTGTAGATGAGGCGGAAAATGTAAAGCAGGTACAACAGACGATTACAGACATGGGGTTTCAGGCTCAGAGTAATTCTGAGTGGATGGAGCAGACAAAACAGCAGTCTAATATGACTCAGATGGTTCTGGGAGGAATCGGCGCAGTTTCTTTGTTCGTGGCTGCCATCGGAATCGCCAACACCATGATGATGTCTATTTATGAAAGGACAAAGGAAATAGGCGTAATGAAGGTGCTGGGCTGCGATATGGGGAATATTAGAAATATGTTTCTCATTGAGTCAGGCCTTATTGGATGTATGGGCGGCATTACAGGAATTGGATTAAGCTATTTCATTTCAGTGATTGTCAACAGCTTTGCAGGAATCAGCAAAACAATGGTAGGAGTGGAAGGAGATATTTCCAGAATTCCTTTGTGGCTTACCGGGTCTGCAGTGGTATTTGCTGTTTTAGTAGGTATGCTGGCAGGTTTCTTCCCGGCTGTAAGAGCTATGAAGCTAAGCCCCTTAGCAGCTATCAGAAATGAATAGAAACCACAAAAAAATTCAGGGAGCTGTAAATGGAAATCAGGCAGATAGAAAAGAATAAGAAAAAGTATTTAGACCTGCTTCTATTGGCAGACGAGCAGGAAAGCATGATAGACCAATATTTAGAAAAGGGACAGCTGTTTATTATGACAAAGGAGCAGGAGGAGCAGGCTGCGGCTGTTGCCGTTGTGACTTGGGAAAGCAGCTGTACTGCTGAACTGAAAAATCTGGCTGTGGCAAAGGAATGGCAGAGAAAAGGTCTGGGAAAGGCTATGGTGGAGTATTTGTGCCAGCATTTTGCAAAGGCAGGGGCCAGGGAGATGATAGTGGGCACTGGCGACAGTCCTCTCACTATTCCTTTTTATGAAGCCTGCGGATTTATAAGAAGCCATATAAAAGAAAACTTTTTCACGGAAAATTACGATCACCCTATATGGGAGGAAGGAGTGCAGCTGATTCATATGATATATCTGAAAAAAAATCTGCTTGCAATTCCTGGAAATATTAGATAATATAAAAATAAGGACGTGCGACTGACGGATCAGTGGGAAAACCACAGGAAGCACGTGGAAGCAAATGTCGACCGTCTGGGCAGTCTTTTGAAAGGACTACCCAGGCGTTTTTTAATTTTTAGGAGGATAAGGGCATGAAAGTATTATCATTAGAGCAGGAGTTAAAATCTAATTCTTACCCTGGAAGGGGAATTGTGCTGGGCAGAACAGCAGACAAAACCAAGGCGGCAGCCGCATATTTTATTATGGGAAGAAGTGAAAACAGCAGAAACAGGGTGTTTGTAAACCAGGGGGAGGGCATCCGCACTCAGGCTTTTGATCCGTCTAAGCTTACAGATCCCAGCCTGATTATTTATGCGCCTGTGCGAGTTTTAGGAAATAAAACGATTGTGACAAATGGGGATCAGACAGATACTATTTATCAGGGGATGGACAAGCAGATGACATTTGAGCAGTCTTTAAGAAACAGGGAATTTGAGCCTGACGGACCAAACTATACTCCCAGAATTTCCGGCGTTATGCATATAGAAAACGGCAAATATAATTATGCCATGTCTATTTTAAAAAGCTGCAATGGAAACCCGGAGAGCTGCGTCCGCTATACATTTGCATATGAAAATCCTCTTGGAGGAGAAGGAAGATTTATTCATACCTATATGCATGACGGAGATCCTCTGCCAAGCTTTGAGGGAGAGCCTAAGCTGGTGGCGATTCCAGACAGCATTGAGGAGATGACAGACCTTCTGTGGAACAGCTTAAATGAAGAAAATAAGGTTTCTCTGTTTGTGCGTTATATTGATATTGCCACAGGAAAATATGAGACAAAAATTGTAAATAAAAATGTGAAATAGGAGAAGAGTAATGAAAGAATTAGAGTTAAAGTATGGTTGTAACCCAAATCAGAAGCCGTCCAGAATATTTATGGACGACGGCAGAGAGCTGCCGATTCAGGTGCTCAGCGGAAAACCAGGGTATATTAATTTTCTGGATGCCTTTAACGGCTGGCAGCTGGTAAAGGAGCTGAAGGAGGCTACAGGACTTCCGGCGGCAGCTTCCTTTAAACATGTTTCTCCCGCAGGAGCTGCAGTGGGACTGCCTTTAGATGAAACACTTGCAAAAATTTACTGGGTGGACGATATGGGAGAGCTTTCTCCTCTTGCATGTGCTTATGCAAGAGCCAGAGGAGCAGACAGAATGTCATCTTTTGGAGATTTTATTTCTCTTTCAGATATATGCGACGCAGATACGGCTAAAATTATTAAGCGGGAGGTTTCAGACGGAGTGATTGCTCCAGGATTTGAGCCGGAAGCTTTAGAGATTTTAAAATCCAAGAAAAACGGCAATTACTGTGTGATTCAGATTGATCCTGGTTATGTGCCTGCTCCTATAGAGAAAAAGCAGGTGTTTGGCATCACTTTTGAGCAGGGCAGAAATCAGCTGGAGATTAACAGAGACTTGCTTAAAAATGTGGTGACAGCCAACAAGGAGATTCCTGACGCTGCAAAAATAGATTTGATTATTTCCCTGATTACCTTAAAATATACACAGTCTAACTCTGTATGTTATGCAAAGGGTGGACAAGCCATTGGAATCGGAGCAGGACAGCAGTCCAGAGTACACTGTACAAGACTGGCGGGAAATAAAGCTGACAACTGGTTTTTGCGCCAGGCGCCTCAGGTTTTAAATCTGCAGTTTGTAGATAATATCCGCAGAGCAGACAGAGACAATGCCATTGACGTGTATATTGGAGACGAATACATGGATGTTTTAGCCGACGGCAGATGGGAAGCTATATTTAAAGTGAAACCTCCCGTATTTACACCAGAAGAGAAGAGAGCATGGTTGGATAAGATGGAGGACGTGGCATTAGGCTCAGACGCATTCTTCCCATTTGGAGACAATATTGACAGGGCTTACAAAAGCGGCGTGAAATACATTGCTGAGCCAGGAGGCTCTGTAAGGGATGACAATGTAATTGAGGCCTGCAATAAGTACGGCATGGCAATGGCGTTTACAGGTATCCGTCTGTTCCACCATTAATAAAAATTTTCAGGCCTTTACAAATGGACAAAAATAGAATATAGTATTGTCATAATTCATAAAAAAACAGTGACAAAGGCGTCATAGAACATAAGGATAAGGGGCTTATTAAGCTCCAGATCCAAAGTGCTATGGCGCCTTTTTGCTTTAAAAGGTAAAGGAGAAAAAGCTTATGTATAAAATTAATGAAAATTTTTTAAAGCTGCAGGGAAGCTATTTATTCAGTACTATTGCAGGCAAGGTGGCGGCATATGAAAAGGCGCACAAGGAAGCAGATATTATACGATTAGGAATAGGGGGATTCACTTAGATAAAGATACCACACCATTCCCACGCTGACTTTTGCTCAACCGATACAGCCGGAGGGCTGGATAACAAGAAAAGGCGGTATGCGCCCCGTAGAGGGGTAGCGTACCGCCTTTTCTTGTGGGGGGTTTCCAAAGGGGGCAACGCCCCCATTTGGCACACGACTTTGCGAAGCAAAGTGTAGTGTGTTATACGCTCTGTCGGCGTTGCCGTGAAAATGCCGTTGCCGCCGGGGAGGGGCGGCAGGAAAACAGGGCTGTGCTTGTGTGGCGTGGAGCCGCAAGCGCAGGTCTGTTTTCATCAGCAGACAGGGCGTATATGAAAGCCCCCGTCCCTCGTCCTACGCTCCGACTTGTGGACAAAGTGTCCCGAAGTTGTGGCTACACTCCCGGAAAAGTAACAGGACAGCGGGTAACCGTCAAGGCTGAAATGAACGGGTTTACACCCGGCCTTGACCGCCACCCGCCGTCCCACTGAATGGGTGGACAAGGCGGCCAATCCCTCAAAGTGCTTGTCCGCGCTCTTTCTGATTTTGAGGTATTCAGTTTTTCAAAATTGAATAATCAAAATAAATTTTTTCGATTGAAAAAATTTTATTTGTTATCATCTTCAATGCCATATTTTTTCTTTTGCCGAATCACATAATTACTGATTTTTTCATCATATAGTGGATACTGGTAATCCAACTGGCATGCCACTTCTGACGAAACCTCCCGGAACAATGCCATACATTGTTCAAAGGATTCCCACATATGGGGATAGGAATCCATATTATAAGTGGACATAAGTCGTTCCCACAATTCCTCTGGGACATATTGCTTCATAAATTTATAGTTTTTTCCCAAACTGAAATGAAATCCCTGTTTGATACCAATCAGCCAGGAAATCATGCGAAGCAATTCTTTTCGTACTATATCATTCATATGGTCAATAGCAAAAAGAATTTCTTTGCGGCATAAGCCCTTTACTACATATGTTGTAGTATTCCAAAATTCATTACAGCAATCGTCAAACATTCTTTGAGTAGGCTTCTGCAAGTGGTAGTCTATATCCGTTGGTATTGGCGGCTTTACGATACGGTTGTCTTTATCCAACAGTAACTTTACCAGTTTATCCCATGTAAAATACTCGTCTATCAGTTCCAGCGGCAGCAAAGTTAAATCTATCTTAACATCATCAGTAAACAGCATTAAATATGAAAATCCCTTTTCTACAGCTGGAAATAATTCCATATCTTCCGGCTTTTGCAGAATCAACCTTTCACCAAATATATCTAGCCATTTATCATCACTTGTGAAGCTGTCCATATCCGTAACAAAAAAAGTAATATCAAAATCCTGAAAATCATCAGGCGGAATATTTGTATTTGTTCTAGATCCTTCCAAAGTAACCATGCGAATGCGTTTGTCTGTTTTTGCAAAATTCAAAACAATATCATAAACTTCCTTTTCTGATCTCATTTTTATCTCCTCCAATTATTGAAATAGGTGTGAAACCATTTTAGGGCTTTCCCGCCTTGATTACCCTTTAGCAAAGACGGGCGGGACTGTCAACGGCGGCGCATGAAATGCGCCGTTCATCTTGACCATTGACTGGCTCGGCTGGCTTTGCTATTTATTTTCTAAACTTTTATGCTTGTAGTTTTCGAGTTTCTTTCAGAATTGTTTAAGAATTTTTCAAATAGTATTCATTCAATATATCTGCTAAGGCTTTTGGATTTTCTTCATTGACAACATGGCCTGTATTCTCAATAATTTTCAATTCTGCGCTTCTAATACTTTGTGATAAGTAATCCGCTGATTTCATATTTGCACTGTCTTTCTTTCCGCAAAGAATTAAAGTGGGGCACTTAATATTTTTCACCCTATCACTGAAATCTAAATTCTTCATAGTGTCCCCTAAAGCAAATGTGTTCTTTTTATCAAATGCCATAGTTTCAAAAATAGATTTTGGTAAAAATCTGAAAATTATATTTTGAAAACTAAATGCTACTTTCGGGACTTTATATGGCGTTCCGATTAAAACTAATGTTTTCACTTTTTGCGGGAAATCCAAAGCAAAATTCAGAGCCAAAATACCACCTAATGAAAGACCGCATAAATGAATTTGTCCGTCAAATTCGTTACAATATTTTACAAATGAAGAATATAGATTTTCGTAGCTTGCCTCTTTCCCTTCAAGGATGGAGGATAAATTTGGACATACAATATCTTCGTTGTTTGTCATGTATGAAATTGTTTTTTCCCAACTTGTTGCTTTGTGTCCTGAGCCGTGAACAAATATTTTTGTTGCCATAAGTATCTCCTTTGAATTTTATGTTTTATTTTCCTGCCTGCTCAATCATCTTCTTCGCCAACTGCTGGAACAGGTCGGCAGTTTCTTTGTCCATCGGCGCAAGCTGTCCGATCTGTCCGGCTATCATCGCTGTTACATCGTCAATGGAAAGCGGGTTTTGTTTCTGCTCCGCCATAGTGTCCCGCATGGCTTGGAACATAGCGGCGGTCACAGCTTCTCCCGGCTGTTCCCCGTTGTCAATGTCTTTCTTAATGTCCCGCAGGATAGCAAGGAACACATTTTTGATTTTCTCTATCTCCGCTTCATGTTCCCCCATCTTCTGAGCGTTCAAAAGCTGTAAATCCTGCTTTGCTTCCGCCCGGTGTTCCGGGTGTTCTTTCATCAGGTCGGACAGGGAAGCCGTTGCCATCTCGATAAGCTGGTTTCGTGCCATTATCCCCTTTGCCGCCGTGTCCTGAAAATAAATCCGTATCAAATCTATCAGCTTGGGAAAATTCCTGTGTTCCAGTAAGCGATTGAGTATTTGCACATCAACAGCACCCGTCACAAGCCCCCTCACGGCTCCCTCGGACAAGCCTAATTCAGAAATATCGTAGCTTTTGCGGACGCTCACGGTAGACAAGCCCAGTATGTAGTCTGTCGATACCTTAAATTCCTTTGCCACACCTATGAGAATATCACTGCTGACCGTTCTCGTTTCGCCGCTGACAATGCGGCTCAACTGGGAAGCGGAAACGCCTATCTTCTCCGCAAGTTCCTTTTGTGTGATATGGTTTCCGTTGCATAAATCGGAAATCCGCTGTCCGGGTGTTCCGGGTAAAGCCATAGACACGCACCTCCTCCGCATACTTCCATTATACAGGATGATTGCAAAAATGCAATTTCCAAAGTGTAAACTTCATCAAAATGCAATTCTCGCAAAATTCCGGGGATTGCATTTTTTTCGTGTAGACTTAGGATAGTTCATCGATGGACAGCACCTTGAAAACAGAATGACCGTCCGAAAAGGAATACCCCGGCTGGGGAAGCACCGCAAGGAACCGGACTTCGGGACAAAATGTCCCGAAGCTGCGGGGAGCGTGCCAAAGCTGGAAATCCTTTCGGGGAAAACGGCAACGGAAAGCAAAATGGAGGGAACGCATGAGAAATAACCCCTATAAAGACTTGCCGCCGCTGGAACGCAGGCCGGACGGTTCCCTTTACCGCATGACACCGGCACAGAGGAAACAGGCGGCCAGCCTGATACGCCGGGAGTGCTGTTGCTGTGAGGACGGCAACTGCATTGTCCTTGACGATGGGGACACCTGCACCTGCCCGCAGACGGTTTCTTTCTCGGTCTGCTGTAAGTGGTTCCGCTGGGCGGTCTTGCCGCTGGACGGGACGCTGGAAGCGGAGATTTTCCGGGATAAGGACTTGAAACGCTGTGTGGTCTGCGGCGGTGTGTTCGTCCCCAAATCCAACCGGGCAAAATACTGCCCCGGCTGTGCCGCCAGAGTTCACAGGCGGCAGAAAACAGAAAGTGAACGGAAAAGGAGGTCTGCTGTGGACAGTTAGGAGCGAAAAAAGCCTTGATTTATCAGGCTTTGCAAGCCCCAAACCGGGGCAGGTGGTATAAAGTATCGCCCGCCCCGGAAAACGGGCTTCTAACCGTCCACAAAACGCACTATGACAAATACCATCTATATCCATCAGCCGGAAAAGGCGTTCAGCTTCACCCGGCTCCCGAATTTCCTCTTTGAAGCCCCCACATTCAAGCCCCTGTCCAACGAGGCAAAGGTTCTGTACGCCTTTATCCTGCGCCGGACAGAGTTGTCCCGCAAGAATGGGTGGGCGGATGACTGCGGACGGATTTTCCTGTATTACCCCATCTGCGAGGTGGTTGACCTGCTCCACTGTGGGCGGCAGAAAGCGGTGAACACCCTGCGGGAACTGCAATACGCCGGACTGGTGGAAATCCAGAAGCAGGGCTGTGGAAAACCCAACCGCATTTTCCCAAAATCCTATGAAGCGGTTCCAAACACTGACTTCAAGAAATCCCGTTCTGGTACGCCGGAGGACTGAAAACCGTACCCATGAAGTACGGAAACCGCCCCTCTTGAAGTACGAAAACCGGACGGTATATAGAAATACAAAGATTAAAATGATTTATTTATATCCATTCCATTCCTATCGTATCAGAGATAATTCCGGCGGGATTTTCCCTGTGGAAAACCCCGGATAGGAAAGGAATGGGGAAAGGAGCAGAATGGCACAACACGCAATTTTGCGGTTTGAGAAGCACAAGGGCAACCCGGCAAGGCCGCTGGAAGCCCATCACGAAAGACAGAAAGAACAATACGCCAGCAACCCCGACATTGACACAAGCCGGAGTAAATACAACTTCCATATCGTCAAGCCGGAGGGACGCTATTACCACTTCATTCAGAGCCGTATCGAGCAGGCTGGATGCCGGACGAGGAAAGACAGCACACGGTTTGTCGATACGCTGATAACCGCCAGCCCGGAGTTCTTCAAGGGGAAATCCCCAAAAGAGATACAGGCGTTCTTCCAAAGGGCGGCAGATTTCCTCATTGGCCGGGTAGGACGGGAAAATATCGTGTCGGCGGTGGTACACATGGACGAGAAAACGCCCCACCTGCATTTGACCTTTGTTCCGCTGACAAAGGACAACCGCCTGTGCGCTAAGGAGATTATCGGCAACCGGGCAAACCTGACGAAGTGGCAGGACGATTTTCACGCCTATATGGTGGAGAAATATCCCGACTTGGAGCGTGGGGAAAGTGCCAGCAAGACAGGCCGGAAGCATATCCCCACCCGGATTTTCAAACAGGCGGTTTCCCTCTCCCGGCAGGCAAGAGCCATTGAAGCCGCCCTTGACGGCATTAACCCGCTGAACGCCGGAAAGAAAAAAGAGGAAGCCCTCTCCATGCTGAAAAAGTGGTTCCCGCAGATGGAGAACTTCTCCGGGCAACTGAAAAAGTACAAGGTCACAATCAATGACCTGTTGGCGGAGAATGAGAAGCTGGAAGCAAGGGCAAAGGCCAGCGAAAAAGGAAAGATGAAAGATACGATGGAACGGGCAAAGCTGAAAAGCGAACTGGACAATTTACAGCGGCTGGTTGACCGTATCCCGCCGGATATACTGGCGGAACTGAAACGTCAGCAGCGGCACACGGTAAAGGAAAGGTGATAGATATAAGCAGAAATTTTCGCCGCCTTTGTGCGGCATTGTACCTTGAAAACTGAATATGGAGGACACTGGATGGCAAAAAGCGAAAGCGATATTTTCACACCCCGGACAGGGCAGGTCATACAAGCAGAGAACGGCACGCAGTATTTTGTATGTGGGAACAACCGTATAAAAATCTCCGAACACTTCGCCGCAGGCGGGAAGCCCCTCGGTGATCTGATTGTAGATGTGGTGCGGCATACCGCAGAAAAAGCCGCTTCAACCTGATAGCCCATCATTGATAACACGCCCACGCTTATGATATAATTGCCATAGAGCAAAAGTATTGTAAGCGTGGGTTGTTTCTTTAGAAGGAGGATTTTTAACGGTGAAACAACCTTACAATACTACGATTTACAACACGGCGCTTTATATGAGATTGAGCCGGGACGATGAAAACTATGGTGACAGCGTAAGCATTGAAACACAGCGGACAATCCTGCAACAGTACGCAAAGGAACAGGGGCTTCATGTAGTCGGTGAGTATGTGGACGATGGCTGGTCGGGGACGAACTTTGAACGGCCGGATTTTCAGCGCATGATGGACGATATGGAAGCCGGAAAAGTAAACTGCATTGTCACGAAAGACCTGTCCCGTTTCGGGCGGGAACATGTGATGATGGACTACTATCTGGAATTTCTGTTCCCGGAGAAACGGGTTCGCTACATCGCCGTTGCGGAGAATGAGGACACAGAGAAAGGGCTTTCCGATTTTGTCCCGTTCAAAAA
This sequence comes from Lachnoclostridium edouardi, assembly GCF_900240245.1. Classification (GTDB taxonomy): domain Bacteria; phylum Bacillota; class Clostridia; order Lachnospirales; family Lachnospiraceae; genus Lachnoclostridium_A; species Lachnoclostridium_A edouardi. The sequence goes on along the minus strand of NZ_OESQ01000001.1, from coordinate 284,871 downwards.
CCTGTTCAATGAATGGTTTGCGAAAGATACAAGCCGCAAGGTAAAGGCCGCTTTCAAAGCAAAGTTTGCCACAGGACAGCGTATCGGCGCCTATGCTCCCATCGGGTACAGGAAACACCCGGAAATCAAAAACAAGCTGATAATCGACGAGGAAACCCGCTGGATAGTGGAGAAGATTTTTGACCTTGCTATTCATGGCAGAGGGGCGGCCAGTATCACAAGAATACTGATTGCGGAAAAGGTTCCCACACCGGGATTTATCAACTTCCAGCGTGACGGGACTTTTGCAAACATCTATGCGGGTGCGCCGGAGGAAAAAAGCTACGCATGGACGATAGCCCAGGTCAAGAGCATTATGAAAGACGAAACCTATATCGGCCATACCATTCATTACCGGGAAACGAACATTTCCTTTAAGAACAAGCGGAGGGTACGCAAGCCCCAAAGTGAATGGGTGCGGGTGGAGAACACGCAGGAGCCGATTATCAGCGAGCAGGTTTTCCGGCAGGTACAGGAGCAGATAGCAAACCGCCGCAGGAAGTGCAAGGATGGTACAACGCAGATTTTTTCCGGATTGGTAAAATGTGCGGATTGCGGCTGGTCGCTGTCCTATGGGGAGAACAGGCAGAACAGCAAGCCTTACGGCCATTATCATTGTAGCAAGTACGGGCAGGGCACACGCCAATGCTCCATGCACTATATCCGTTATGATGTGCTTTATGCCTATGTCCTCTCCCGTCTGCAATACTGGTCGGGGCTGGTACAGCATGATGAAGAACGGCTCTTGAAGCAGCTGTTAAATGCCACTGATAAGGGACAGGCTGCCGCAAGAAAGAAGCAGGCCGCAGAACTGAAAAAGGCAGAGAAGCGAAAAGCCGAAGTCGATACTTTGTTTGCCCGGATGTATGAGGACTGGGCGGCGGGGCGTATCACGGAATACAACTTCTCTATGCTGTCCGGGAAGTACCAAAGCGAACAGGCTGAACTGGACGAAAAGATTGAACAGCTTCAATCCGCTATCGCCACTGAAAGCCAGAACGCCGTAGACGCAGAAAAATGGATTGCCTTGATGAAAGAGTGCGTCAATCCAACAGAACTGACCGCCGAACTTTTGAATATGCTGATTGAAAAAATCGTTGTCCATGAAGCGGTCAAAGGTGAGGACGGAAGCCGGGAACAGGAGGTAGAAATCTTCTACCGCTTTATCGGCAAAATTGATTGAATGATACCAATATCTTTAACTATGTGATACCGGGACGTCACCCTTCCTCTGGCTCCGGCAGTAATAAAGGCTCTTCACAAGGCTGTGGACGAAATGGCGCAGGCAGAAACATTCCGTGGCTATGCGCCGGAACAGGGATATGAGTTTTTGCGGGAAATGATTGCGGAGAATGATTTTAAGGCTAGAGGCTGCGAGATCAGCGCTGACGAAATATTTATTTCAGATGGAGCAAAATGCGACTCTGGAAATACTCAGGAGTTGTTTAGCCAGGATAATAAAATTGCAGTCTGTGATCCTGTTTATCCTGTATATGTAGACAGCAATGTAATGGCGGGAAGAAGCGGGGAATTTAATAAGGCTACAGGCAGATATGAGGGTCTGATTTATATGCCCTGCAGAGAGGACAATGGATTTGTGCCTGATTTTCCTAAGGAAACGCCGGATATTATATATCTTTGTTTTCCTAATAATCCAACAGGAGAGGCGATCACCAAGGAGGCTCTTCAGAGATGGGTGGATTACGCCAACAAAAATAATGCTTTGATTATATATGATGCAGCATATGAGGCCTATATTTCAGACCCTCAGATTCCTCATTCTATTTACGAATGTGAGGGCGCCAGAACGTGTGCTATGGAGCTGCGCAGTTTTTCTAAAAAAGCAGGATTTACAGGCCTTCGTCTGGCGTTTACAGTTGTACCAAAGGACCTGAAAAGAAACGGAGTATCTTTGCGGGATATGTGGAACAGGCGCCACGGCACAAAATACAATGGGACGCCTTACATTGTGCAAAGGGCCGGGGAGGCAGTTTATTTGGAGGAGGGAAAGACTCAGATTCAGCAGCAGATTCAGTATTATATGAGAAATGCCCAGGAGATTTTAAAAGGACTGAAAAGCGCAGGTTATACAGTATATGGCGGAGTGAATTCTCCATATATTTGGCTGAAAACTCCAGACGGACTTAGTTCATGGGAATTTTTTGATTTTCTTTTGGAAAAAAGTAATATTGTAGGAACTCCAGGCTCTGGCTTTGGGCCTGCAGGGGAAGGCTTTTTCCGCCTGACTGCTTTTGGCAGCTATGAAAAAACGAAAGAGGCCATAGAGCGGATTAAAAATAGCTGAGAAATTACTTAGAATAAGCAGAAAGTTCATGGAGGACCAGCTGAAATAGAGAAAAAAAACTTGTAAAAGCACTATAAATCTGAAGAAAGCATAAGATAAAATAAATAGCGTTAAGGTGGCTTTCTTTGAAAACTTTCCCCAAACCATTGACAGCAGGAGAAGAAAGAGAATATTTAGAGCGCTGTAAGGAAGGTGACCAGTCGGCCAGAGATGTTTTAATTGAGAGAAATATGAGATTGGTGGCCCACGTGGCGAAAAAGTATCAGGGTACTGACTATGATATGGAAGATTTGCTGTCAGTGGGAACAATCGGACTGATCAAGGCAGTGAATACATTTAAAGTAGATAAAGGTTCCAGGCTTGCTACATATGCGGCCAAATGTGTAGAAAATGCTATCCTAACACAACGGAATTTTATATAAAAAATAGTTACTCAGTTTTTTGCTGAGTAACTACTTATAGGGGCAGAACTATACAGTTTCTTTTATTATTTTTAAAACAGAGTGGAGGAGCCGTGATTTTTCTTCACCGGGGCATGTCATAGACTGAATATATTCCAGAATAAAGCTGCCGTGGACATCTGCCACCTGCCGCGCCAGCTCTTTCTGAGCCTGTATGTCTTTGGGAAAATGAAAAATAATATCCAATATTTTTGCCCCTTTCATGTGGCTTATGTACGTAACATATTATGTAGCGTTGATTGTCCTATATGCTGTATTTTAAATTAGACAAAATTTGTGGTTGACTTTAAATCTTACATGTGTAATACTAATAGAACAAAGGTGAATTAGTAAAGCCTTTATTTTTTTAATTGAAAATCTTACATTTGTAATATTTAAGGAAAAGGAATTTTTATGTTTCGCAATCTGCATATAAAAGTAAAGGAGCCTAGATTACTTGGCCTTGCAGGAGTGTTCTGCCTTCTGTTTGCCGCTTTAATTGGGCGGCTGTATCAGCTTCAGATTTTAAATGGAAAGGATTATCAAACAAAGTATATAAGTACGATTCAGAAAAAGCAGAGAATTCCGGGAACCAGAGGGAGGATTTATGACAGAAATGGCACACTTTTGGCGGAGGATAGATTATCCTATGATTTGACTTTGGAGGATTCTCAAAATTATAAGACAAAAAAAGAAAGACAGGGAACATTAAACGGAATTGCTTATCAGTTGTCAGTCATAGTAAATGATGATAATAAAATGAACAAAATTATTCCCATCTCCGCCTCAGAAGAAGGAGAATATGAATTTACAGAATCAGGAACCAGGCTTTTAAGGTTTCTAGGCGATTTATTTGGAAAAGCAGATTTAAATCAGCTGACTGAGGAAGAAAAAAATATGACAGCAAAGGAGATTGTCAGTTATATGTGCGGGGAGGACATGTTCCTTTTAGGCAGGGAAAACTATAGTTTTTATACACAGAAGGAACTTCTTCAATATGGCCTGCCTGAAAAGCTGTCTGAAGGAGAACTTCTTCAAATTCTAAATATCAGGTATGGTTTATATTTGAATTCCTATAGAAAGTATCTGCCTTTTTTAGTGGCCTCTGATATATCAAGAGAGGCTATGGTGGGAGTTTCAGAGCACAAAGATCAGTTAATAGGAGCAGACGTCCAGGAGGGCAGTATTCGCGTTTATTATGGCGGAGAAAGTATGTCAGGGATTTTAGGCTACACAGGTTTGATTTCCTCTGAAGAACTGTCCCAATATAATGAGGACCATTATACTGCCCAGTCTATGATCGGAAAAAGCGGGATAGAGAAGTCTATGGAAGAGGAACTGAGAAGCAAAGACGGAATTGTCCAGTTTTACACAGATTCTGTGGGCCGGAAGGTGTCGGAGCCTGAGAATGTTGTTTGGTCAAAAGCAGGAAACAATGTATATCTTACTATAGATAAAGAATTGCAGGAGGCCGTCTACCAGATGCTGGAACAGCAGATTGCAGGGATTTTGCTGTCTAATATGATAAGTACAGAAAGAAAATACATGACTAAGGCAAAGGAAGCGGCGCAGATCAGGATTCCTGTAGACGATGTGTATGTCAGTTTATTTAAAAATCATGTTATCAGCACAGATAGTTTTAAAGAGCCTGAGGCATCGTCCCTGGAGCAGCAGGTGCTGGCTGATTTTTCACAGGAAAAAGATAGAGTTTTGCAGAGATTAAAAGAAACCTTCGGTGTGGGCGGAGCAGAACTGGAATACTATGAGGACAGCTTTACGGCTTATCAGGAATATTTAATTAAAAAATTAAAGGATAATAAGATTTTAGAGAATAACTGCCCTTTATGGAATAAAGAGGAAAGCCTTAGAGATTATTTTTTCAATATAATCAGCCAGGGAAGTTTAAACGCCGAATCTTTGCATATAGGTGAAAAGTATATGAATATGCAGGATATGGAAGCTATTTTGGAAGAGTATTGCTTGACCCTGCTAAAGCAGGATAAAGAATTTGATGTGCTGATTTATGAGCAGATGGTCAGAAACCATAATATTTCAGCAAAAACAGTGTTGTGTTTGCTTTATGAGCAGGGAGTGCTGCCAAAGGATGATCCCGACTACGCCAGCCTGGAAAATGGTCTGATGACAGAGTGGGAGTTTATACGGAAGAAAATACGCAGCTTACAGATTAAGCCGGCTCAGCTGGCCTTAGAACCGTGTTCCGGCTCAGCCGTAGTAATAGATCCTGGAAACGGGCAAGTGCTGGCCTGCGTCAGCTATCCGGGATATGACAATAATCTGCTGGCAAATCAAATGGACAGCCAGTATTACGGAAAGCTTTTAAATGATCTGTCTCTGCCTTTGTTTAACAGGGCTACAAGTCAGCTTACAGCTCCAGGCTCCACCTTTAAACCGGTTACAGTGGCGGCAGGATTAAATGAACATATGATTCAGGCAGATACAGCAGTTATGTGCGACGGAATCTTTGATAATGTGTCTCCGCCGTTAAGATGCTGGAACAGAGGCGGTCACGGAATTATTTCCTCCAGCGCAGACGCATTGCGCCATTCCTGCAATGACTATTTATGCAATATTGTGTATATGGCGGGAGGTAAGGAGGACGGAACCTTTTCAGAGGAAAAAGGCCTGGAGTTTTTAGAAAAATATTCTGTTATGTTTGATTTAAATAAGCCTACTGGCATTCAAATAGGGGAGGCCAAGCCTCACGTAACAGATCAATATGCTGTGCCCTCCGCCATCGGACAGGGCACCCACAATTATACTACAACTCAAATTGCCAGATATACAGGGACATTGGCAAACCATGGTACAAGCTATCGTCTTTCTTTAGTCAGCCATATTACAGACTGGGAAGGAAATATAATTGGCGCTTATGCTTCAGAGGCAGAAAGTCAAGTAAACCTGCCTGATGCAGTATGGAATAATATTGAATCAGGCATGAGGTCTCTTGCAGCCGCCAACAGTTCTTTAAAGAATTTAGGTATTTCAGTGGCAGGTAAAACGGGAACAGCGGAAGAATCCAAATCTCGCCCTAATCACGGCTGGTTTATCGGTTATGCCCCCTGTGAAAATCCTAAAATCGCGGTTGCCGTAAGAGTGGCTAACGGTTACAGCTCAGGAAATGTAGTGGGCGTTGGAAGAAATATTTTCAGCTATTATTTTCAACTGGAGCCGGTGGAACATATATTAACCGGACAGGCGGCCCAGGTTTCTGACAATGTGCGGACAGATTAGCAAAGGAGGTGATTAGATGGCAGGCAGAATATTTAACAGCCTTCGCCTGTTTTTAAAGGGATTCATTCCCACTTTATTGATTGTTGCAGCTGTTTTAATGATGATAGGAGCCGGTATTATCTATAAAATTGTGAGGGAGGCTCCAGATATTGAAAATTACGATTTCCGTCCCCAGGGCTTTGCTTCTATTTTATATGATTGTGACGGCAGGGAAACGGAGCGGCTTGTGATGGCAGGGAGCAACAGGGAGGAGGCTGTATACGAGGAAATTCCAGAAGATCTGCTCAATGCTTTTATTGCTGTTGAGGATAACAGCTTTTGGAATAATAAAGGAATCGACATTAAAGGCATTATCCGTGGGGCAAAAGGAGTAGTAACCGGGGATTCATCTGCAGGAGGAGGCAGCACAATCACCCAGCAGCTAATTAAGAATACTGTGTTTCAGGGCGGGATGGAAAAAACATTTGGAGATAGGGTAAAAAGGAAAATACAAGAATGGTATCTGGCAGTTTCCCTGACAAAGGTTATGGACAAAAAGGTAATTATGACTAATTATCTCAATACCATTAATTTAGGATCTAATACTTTAGGGGTAAAGGTGGCGGCCAGAAGATATTTTAATAAAGAACTGAAGGATTTGACCTTGTCAGAATGTACTGTGCTGGCTGGAATTACGAAAAATCCTTCCCACTTAAATCCTATTACAGGAGCAGAGGCAAACAGGGAACGCCGTCTGAAAATTCTGGACCATATGCTGTCTTTTCATATGATTTCAGAGGCAGAATATAAAGAGGCTGCCAAAGATCATGTATATGACAGAATTCAGGAAGTAAACAGACAGGTGGAGTCTGATTCTCATAAATATACTTATTTTACAGATGAAGTCATTAAGCAGGTAGAAAATAAACTGGTGTCTGATCTTGGATATTCGGAAACAAAGGCTAAGAATATGGTGTACGGAGGAGGATTGTCTATTTATACTACTCAGGATAGTAAAATACAGCAGATTGCAGACCAGGAAATTAATAATCCGGATAATTATTCAGAAACCTTATGGGATATGGAGTACCGGCTGTCTGTGAAACAAAATGACGGCTTAACCGTTCATTATTCAGAGTCAGATGTAGAAAAATTTTTCACGGAAAAAGGCGGGAAGGCTAAAAAATTATATTCAGGGACAGAGGAAATAAACATCATTATTAAAGAGTTTAAGGAACATGTAATAAAGGAGGGGGATCAAATAGCAGGAGAGTATTTAAGCTATATTCCCCAGCCTCAGATTTCTTTTGTGCTGATAGAACAATCTACCGGCCAAGTAAAGGCTTTATGCGGAGGGTGGGGAGAAAAACAGGGAAACAGAACTTTAAACAGGGCCACAGATACTCTCAGACAGCCAGGTTCTACATTTAAGGTGCTTACCTCCTTTGCACCTGCTTTAGATACGGGAAAGGCCAGTCTGGCAACTGTGTATTATGACGGCCCGTATAGGGTAGGCGATAAAAGCTTTAGAAATTGGTATAATAATTTTACAGGATATGCAAATATCAGAGAGGGAATAGTATATTCTATGAACATTGTAGCAGTCCGCTGTTTAATGGAAACAGTTTCTCCTGATCTGGGAATTTCCTACGCAGAAAAATTAGGAATACATACTTTAACAGAAAATGATCATTATGCGTCTGCAGCCTTAGGAGGGCTTACTGACGGCGTATCAAACCTGGAATTAACAGCCGCCTATGCAGCTATAGCCAATAAGGGAATTTATACGGAGCCTGTGCTTTTTACAAAGGTTACAGATCACAATGGGCGTATTCTTTTGGAAAACAAGCCTAAATCCTACAGAGCTTTAAAAGAAACAACATCATTTTTACTTACGGATGCCTTATCTGATGGAATGAAAAGCAGCAGGCGATTTTCCAATGTATCTGTAAATTCTCTGGGGGTTAAGGCCAATCTGCCCTTCATGTCCTGCGGAGGAAAAAGCGGCACCACCACCAGCAATAAAGATATTTGGTTTGTGGGCTTTACTCCTTATTATACTGCAGGAATTTGGAGTGGAAATGACAAAAATCAGGTTATATCAGGGGAAACATCTTTTCACAAAAATATTTGGAGAAAAATTATGGAGCAGGTTCACAATGATAAAAAGGATATTGGTTTTCCCACGCCGGAGGGGATTGTCAGCATTCCTATATGCAGAAAGTCGGGGAAGCTGGCTTTAGATGATACGTGTGAAAATGATCCGAGAGGCACTGCTGTATACAATGAATATTTTGTTCAGGGAACAGAGCCAAAAGAACAGTGTGACAGGCATATAAAAGCGGAGGTATGTACAGATTCGGGAAAGTTAGCCGGACCGTACTGCTTAAACCGGCAGTCTAAAGTATTTCTGATGATAGATGAGAAAGAGGGAAGTTCTGACGACACTCAATACGATTTGCCAGGAGAATGTGCTGAAAAACACGGTCAGGAACTGGAAAACAGCCCTATTACAGAGCTGTCTCCAAATCCTGAGAAAGAAAGCAGTTTTCCAGAATATTCAGAGTAATCTGTCCTGCCTCTAAACTGTCCCCGGCATTTTCTCCCTGGAGATTTGCGGCAAATACATAAACATTATCCTTTGTTTCTAAAAATCCAATAAACCAACTGTTGACAATCTTTTCATTGACTATACCTGTTCCGGTTTTGCCATATAATGAAAAGGAGTCGTTGGAGGACAACAGAAGAGAGCGCTTTACTGCTTCTATATTTTCCTGGTTAAATGGAAGCGTTTGATTTTGAAGCTTTGTTAACAGCTGCACTTGCTCCATGGGAGATATTTTCAAGGTAGACTCCAGCCAGTACTGGCCGATTCCTCCTGAAAGATCTTGATTTCCATAGTTTATATGGGATAAAAATTTTTGCAGAGAAATTAGACCATTTTCTTCATCCAGTGATGTAAAATACCAGTTAACAGAATTTTTCATGGCAGAGGAAAGGGTTTGATCTTGATTCCATGCTTTAAAAGGATAGTTTGTGCCATTCCATAGGCGAGAGTGTGAATCTGGCGTAATCACATGGCTCTCCAGGGCAGCTAAAGCGCTGTAAATTTTATAGGTAGAATTTGGAGATACCCTAAGGCCGGCCAAATTTTGATTATATATATGATACTTGTTTGCATTGCTGTCATAAACTACAAAGCTTCCTGTATAATGATTAAAAAATGAACTGTAATCTTCAGCAATAATATTTTCATCAGTAAACTGGTAATGATTACTGATGGATGCATTGGATGATATAACAGGAGAAAAAGAAACAATCAAAACTGTAACTGCAATTAAAACGGCAACGCTTCGTTTATGCTTTTCCCTGGATTCTCCGGTATAATTTTTAATAATTAGAATCCGCTTTTTTAATTGGTTCACAGGGGCCCCCATACCAGAGGCAGGAGAGTAGGGAAGACCTGATATTTCCGCTACATAATGAAGCAAAGCAGAGCCATAGGAAATATAGTCCTGTTGATTTAAATGTGAAAGGACAGCTCCGTCACAAGCAGACTCGCAGTCTCTGCGCATAGATTTCAGGGCCAGCCATACTCCAGGGTGAAACCAGTAAACAATTTGCGCCAAGCAGGCCACATAATTAATAAATGGGTCCATATGTTTACAGTGAGTCAGTTCATGGAGAAAAATGTAGCGTATTTCTTTTTCTGACATCTGGGTTACGGCAGATAAAGGCAGAATAATATAAGGTTTTATAAAACCTGCCGTTACAGGGGTTTTTAAAAATGCTGTAGTAAAAACAGGAATATTATGTTTTATATGCAGCTCCTTCTGGCAGGAATTGTAAACCCTTAAAAGCTTTTTGTTTTCCAGGGGAAGAGAAGCTTGTTTCAGCAGATTGATTTTGAGCACAGAATAAAGTGTAATTGTCCCCATAAATATAATTCCTAAGATCCATACCCAGAAAAAGACAGTGTAAAGTTCTGTCCCTCCTTCTCTGGTCAGGGATAAAGAAAAGTCCTGAAGTGCAGGAATATCTGATGGGGCGGAAATATTAGAGGAATGGGAAAATCCTGCTTGTATTTCACGAACAGCTCTATTTTTCAAGAGAAAAAATATGGAAGAAATATTACCTGGATTTCCAAAGCCTGATGGACTAAAAGGGGCCATTAAGGCAATTAATAAAGGAAACCACAGGTAATATTGAGCTTTTAGGGATAACCGGCTTTTTAGTAAATATTTAATCCCAAAAATAAGAAGAACAAAAAAGGAAATTATCCAAAAGCCAAAAGTCATTCGACGAGATAAAATAGAAATAAAGGGGCTAAGATTCATTTTTTTCGTCTCCCAATAATAAGGTCTTTAAATCTTCCAATTCTGTTTTAGATATCTGATCGCTTTTAATAAAATTAGTCAACATAGAAGAAATATTTCCATTATAAAATCTGTTTAGAAAATGGGTATTTTCCTGCTTTAAGTATTCAGACTCCTGAATTAAATAGGTATAGACAAACATACGCCCTTCTTTCGTGTAAGACAGCACTCCTTTTTGAGTCAGCCTTTTAAGCAGGGTTTGTATTGTTTTTGGGCTCCACTGAGTCCTTTGCGTTAAGTAATCTGTAACCTGGTTGGTACTGATAGGAGCCTCCCTCCAGATTAATTTCATAATTTCATATTCAGCTTCAGAAATCTGCGGCAGCTGTTTCATTGCAATCCCCCAATTCTTACGAGTGTAATATAAAAAATTATAAACATTTATAAATAATTTGTCAATGAAGAAAAACACCGTTGACTGTCACCGTGTTCTGGATTATATAATAGGGCTATAGCTTATATATTAAAAATCAAAAGGTATTAGGAGGAAAAAATGAAAGTATTAATGATTAATGGAAGCCCAAGAAAAGAGGGAAACACTTCTATTGCTTTAAAAGAAATGGAAAAGATATTAATTCAGGAGGGAATAGAGACAGAGATAGTACAAATTGGAAGTAAAGATATAAGAGGCTGTGTTGCATGTGGATTTTGTAAGGATAAAGGCCGATGCGTATTTAATGATGAAGTGAATCAGCTGGCTTTAAAGCTGCAGGAGTCAGATGGTCTTGTAGTAGCCAGCCCTGTGTATTACAGCTCTGCAAACGCCACTTTGACTGCATGTCTGGACAGATTATTTTACAGTACATCTTTTGATAAGACAATGAAAGTGGGGGCCAGCATAGCAGTAGCGCGAAGAGGCGGATGTTCAGCTACGTTTGATCAGCTAAATAAGTATTTTACTATTACAGGAATGCCTGTAGCTTCCAGTCAGTACTGGAATAGTGTGCATGGGCGAAACCAGGGAGAAGCGCTGCAGGATGAAGAGGGGCTTCAAACTATGCGCGTGTTGGCGAGAAACATGGCTTTTTTAATAAAAAGCATTGCCTTGGGAAAGGAAAAATACGGGCTTCCTGAAACTGAAAAAAGAGTATTTACACACTTTATATAAAAAAGAGTAGCACTCGTGGAAGACCTTGTGAATTCATATTGAAAATATTCATATATGGAAAGGCTTTGGATTAAAATAGTAAAAACAAGTTGGAGGACAACGGTGAAAGAGCAATCCGGGCCTATTGTTATTTATTCAAGGAAATCTAAATTCACGGGAAAAGGTGAAAGTATAGAAAACCAGGTGGAAATGTGCCGGCAATATATTCAGTTGCATTTTGGCCCTCAGGCTGCGAAGCAGTCCTTAGTTTATGAGGATGAAGGTTTCTCTGGAGGAACCTTAGACCGACCACAATTTAAAAAAATGATGTGTGACAGCCAACAGACACACTTTCAGGCGATTGTTGTATACCGGCTGGATAGAATCAGCAGAAATATTGGAGATTTTGCCGGCTTAATCAGGGAACTGGACAGCAGAAACATTGATTTTATCTCTATTAAAGAGCAGTTTGATACTTCCTCTCCCATGGGCCGCGCTATGATGTTTATTTCTTCTGTGTTTTCCCAGCTGGAAAGGGAGACTATTGCTGAACGTATCAGAGACAATATGCATGAACTGGCTAAAACGGGACGGTGGCTGGGCGGCACTACCCCTACTGGATATAAGTCAGAAAGTGTGGAATATATAACCGTTGACGGCAAGAAGAAAAAAGCCTGTCAGCTGCAAATCATACCTGAGGAAATAGAAACAGTAAAGGTTATATATGACAAGTTTTTGGAGACAGGTTCGTTAACAAAAACAGATGCCTATCTTTTAAAAAACAGATATAAGACCAAAAAGGGAAATCAATTTAGCAGATTTGCAATTAAAGGAATCTTGTCCAATCCTGTATATATGATAGCAGATAGAGATTCGTTTCACTATTTATCTGAGAATAAGGTAGATTTATTTTCAGAAGAACAAAGCTTTGACGGTGTACACGGGATTATGGCATACAACCGTACACTGCAGCAGCAGGGGAAGTCCCAGAAAATACGGCCTATGGAGGAATGGATAGTAGCTGTGGGAAAGCATTGCGGAGTTATAGAGGGAAAGAAATGGATTCAGGTACAACAGCTTTTGGGAATGAATAAATCCAAAAACTACAGAAAGCCCAGAAGCAATGTAGCCCTGTTATCCGGACTTTTAATTTGTCAAAATTGCGGCAGTTATATGCGGCCAAAGCTCTCTGGAAGAAAAAATGAAAAAGGAGAGTTTACATACTCTTATTTATGCGCCATGAAGGAAAGAAGTCAAGGCAGTTTGTGCCATGCGCAAAATCTTAACGGAAATAAATTGGATTGCGAAATCATAGAAAAATTAAAAACTTTAAATGAAGATGCTGTTGTTTTAATGAAACTAATAGAAAAAGGAGAGACGAAGCTGCGGGCAAATAAGGCTGCCGGATTTTTTGAAATGGAGAAATTGACTGCTGAGAAAAAGAATAATGAGGATGAGATACAGTCTTTAATATCTGCCCTGGGAAAGGCGAAAGGTTCCTTGGCAGAAGATTATATTATTCGGCAGATTGAAACTGTACATGGGAAGGTAGAAGAATTAAATAAGCAGCTGTCTATTTTAGAGCAACAATCTGCATGGCGGCAGTGGTCACAGGAGGAGCTGAGCTTTCAGGCACAAGCGCTTGCCTCTTTAAAAAATTGGCTGGATCTTATGAGCGTGGAACAAAAACGAAGGTTTTTAAGACTATTAATAGAAAAGGTGGTGTGGGACGGCAAAAATATTCATGTTTTTTTCACCGGCTCACAGGAATGTCTGTTGTTTCCGCAAGGAGAGGATAGCAAATGAGATCCTTATGCTGTTTCGGGCAAATAAAAAGCATTCCAGAGAGGTTTCCCTTTTTGAACCTATCGGCGTAGATAAAGACGGGGAGACAGTAAGCTTGGTAGATGTTATTGAAATGGAAAACAAAGAGGTTTTAGATTCCATTATTTTCACCCAGGATGTAAAGGAGCTTTATGAGGCTTACGAGCAGTGTCTAAAGGAAAATGAAAAGCTGGTGATTAGTATGCGGTATGGTTTATTTGGCAAAAAGGAACACACCCAACGGGAGATTGCAGCCCAGCTTGGAATCTCCCGTTCCTATGTAAGCCGAATTGAAAAAAAAGCGTTGGAAAAAATGAAGGAGGAATTTGAAAGGCAGCAGCTTTAGGGGAAAAGAGGAAATCGAACATATTTTCGATTTCCTCTTGCAATTCTGATTTCTATATGTTACACTAAAAACAGAACAAATGTTCTGAATGGCGGTGTAAATATGTTGATTCAAGAGGAATTAAGTATAAAGCAAAAGCTGGAGATTCTTACAGATGCAGCTAAATATGATGTAGCCTGTACTTCTAGCGGTATAAACAGAAGAGGAAAAAAGGGAAGCACAGGAAGTACTTCAGCCTGCGGAATTTGTCATAGTTTTGCTGCTGACGGCAGATGTATTTCTCTTCTGAAGATTTTGTTTACAAACCAATGTATCCATGACTGCAAATATTGTATTAACAGGCGCTCTAATGATGTAGTCAGGACTTCCTTTACTCCGGAAGAGGTTTGTACTTTGACTATGGAGTTTTACAGAAGAAATTATATAGAAGGTCTTTTTCTCAGCTCCGGCATTTTGTACAGCCCGGATTTCACTATGGATTTAATTTATCAGACATTGTACAAGCTGCGCCGTGAATTTCATTTTAGAGGCTATATTCATGTAAAGGCGATTCCCGGAGCTGATCCTGCGCTGATTGAAAAAACAGGATATTTGGCTGACAGAATGAGTATCAATCTGGAGCTGCCTACAGCAGAAGGATTAAAAAGACTGGCTCCAGGGAAATCCAGGGACAAGATACTGCTTCCAATGCGTCAGATTCAAAAAGGTATTGCAGCGGGGAAGCAAGAGCTTGCTGTTTATAATCGTTCTTCCTCCTTTGTACCTGCAGGGCAAAGTACTCAGATGATTGTAGGGGCTACGCCGGAAAGCGATTATCATATGATAACTGTAGCAGAAGCCCTTTATAAAAAATATGATTTAAAGAGAGTATTTTACTCAGCCTTTGTCAGAGTTAATGATGACAGCCTGCTTCCAGCCCTTCCTTCCGGTCCGCCTCTTTTGCGGGAGCATCGTTTATACCAGGCGGATTGGCTTTTAAGATATTATGGCTTTCAGGCAGGAGAGCTGCTGTCGGAGGATAGGCCTAATTTTAATGTATTATTAGACCCTAAGTGCGACTGGGCTATAGGACATTTAGAGCAGTTTCCAGTGGAAGTGAATATAGCTGATTATTATACTCTTCTCAGAGTTCCTGGTATGGGAGTAAAGTCTGTCAGGCGTATTGTTGCCGCCAGGCGGCAGGGGGCTTTGGATTTTCAGGATCTGAAAAAAATGGGAGTAGTATTAAAAAGAGCCGCTTATTTTATTACTTGTAAAGGCCGTATGATGTATCCTGTAAAAATGGATCAGGATGTGATCACAAGAATGATAATCGGAGAAGAGAAAAGGCAGGTATGGGATATAGAGCATCACAATATATACCGCCAGATGTCTCTTTTTGACGATTATCATATGACGGTTCCTCCAGCTATGGAGGACTTGGCTATGACTGTTTCAGGCAGTATATAGGAGGGCATAGGATGACTGTATTTCTGTGCGCCCAGGATTTTGAAGGGATCTTATGCGGCGTATATTGTGGGTTTATGAGCCGGCTGGGACATGATAATGTCAGATTGGAATTTAAAGACACATATGTACCAGAACTTTTTACTCAGTATAAAGAGGTTGAGACTATAAGAGAGATTGCTGATCAAGTAGTTGAATCAGTGAGAAAAAGGATTTCAGAAGATGCATATGAGATGATTTATGAAGCCTCTCTCAGTATGGATGATAAACGGGCTGACAAAATATACAGATTTCTAATTGCAGGCTTTCAAAATGGCAGTAAGGTAAAAGATATGCTGCAGCTTCCAGCGGTATTTCATATATTTGAGATGTGCCGCCACTTGACTCACGAGGCCCATCTGCTTACAGGCTTTACCAGATTTACTCAAATGGAAGGGACGCTTTATGGTGTTATAGGACCTAAAAATGATGTCTTAGTTTTAGTTGCCAGACATTTTGCAGACAGACTGCCTGAGGAAAACTGGATTTTGTATGACAAAATAAGAGAAAAAGCAGCAGTTCATCAGTCTGGCAGGGGATGGCTGATCGTTTACCCTCAGGACAATCAATGGAGCACCAAATTAAAAAGAGCAGAGGAAAGCCAAAATTTTGAAGAATTGTGGACAAGTTTCTTTCACAGTATTAATATAAAAGAAAGAGAGAACCCAAAATGTCAGAGAAATATGCTTCCTCTTAGATACAGGACATATATGACAGAATTTCAAAAATAAGGTGATATATAATATGACTGTAGTAAAAAAAGAATATAGGATTTTATCCAGCGATGGTAAAAGCAAACTTTATATAGTCAGATGGGAACCAAAGGGCGCAGTTTTTGCTGTCCTTCATATTTCTCACGGTATGCTGGAACATATAGGGAGATATGAGGAGTTTGCGATATACTTAGCAAAGCGGGGAATTGCTGTGATTGGCCATGACCATTTGGGACATGGAAAAAGCAGTTTAAAAGAGAATTATGGCTTTTTTGGAGAAAACCATGGCGGAAATTATCTGATTCGGGACATTCGCAGAATAAGATATGTAATTTCCCGGTGGTATCCAGATACCCCATGTTTTCTCATGGGTCACAGCATGGGGTCTTTTTTGCTTAGACGTTATATTTCTGTATATCCAAATCAGGAAAAAGGTATTATTCTCACTGGGACGGGGGAGAAGCCTTACGCTTTGCTGTTGGCAGGATTAGCTATAGTTTCCTTCACAGGAAAGATAAAAGGGAAAATGTATCGAAGCGTTTTGTTTGAGGATCTAATGCTTGGAAGATTTGGAAAAAGTTTTCGCCCTGTAAAAACTGCTAGTGATTGGCTGTCATGTGATGAGGAAAAGGTATCAGAATATGTAAAAGATTCCATGTGCAGATTTCATTTCACATGTTCTGCATATGAGGATTTTTTAAATATTTTGATTGATTTGAAAAAGAGAATAGTAAGAAAAAAGTGTCCCTCAGATCTTTCTGTTTTATTAGCCTCAGGATGTGATGATCCTGTTGGAGATAAGGGAAAGGGAGTAGAACGTGTTTACACACAGATGAAAAAATATGGCGGAAAAGATATTTCTATGATTTTATATTCTAATTGCCGCCATGAAATATTAAACGAAAAAAATAGGATTCAAGTTTATAATGATCTGGCTCAGTGGATTCTAAAGCGTATTTAAGGCTTTAGAATCCGCGAAACTAAATTTCAATTTATCTTATTTCCCGGTTTTCACCGGAGATTCAGGTGCGCATCTGCACAGAGTTTCAATATAGATTCTTTTGTTGTTATGAGGAACTTTTTATAAATATTACAATTTTTTCAGAAAATGCATTTTGGCTTAAAAAGGAGTGGAAAGAAAAATTTGTTCAGTAAAGTAAATAGCGGTGGTATTTTAGGAATAGAGGGCTACCTGGTCGGTGTAGAGGCGGA
Organism: Lachnoclostridium edouardi; assembly: GCF_900240245.1. Classification (GTDB taxonomy): domain Bacteria; phylum Bacillota; class Clostridia; order Lachnospirales; family Lachnospiraceae; genus Lachnoclostridium_A; species Lachnoclostridium_A edouardi. Next base: position 267,813 of record NZ_OESQ01000001.1, on the reverse strand, counting down.
TGTCAGCGGCGGTCTGCCAGGCTTTTCTATGGTAGGGTATTTGTCGTCAGAGGTAAAAGAAGCCAGGGATAGGGTTCAGACAGCGATGAAAAATTCCGGTTTTCAGCTTTTAGCCAGAAAAATAACAGTGAACTTATCTCCTGCAGATGTGCGGAAGGCGGGCACTGCTTTTGATCTGCCTGTGGCCATAGCAGTGTTAGCAGCTTTTGGGGTGATTACCCAGGAGGCCTTAAACCATGTATGGATTGCAGGAGAGCTAGGGTTAGACGGAAGAATTAAGGGAATACACGGCGTACTCCCCATGGTAATGGCTGCCAGAGATCAGGGCATACGCTTTTGTTTTCTCCCAGAGGAAAATATAAAGGAAGGAAAATTGGCTGAAGGCTGTACCGTGATAGGAGTAAGATATTTAAAAGAATTAGTAGAGCTTTTAAATTGTCCGGAAAAAATAAAAGTAGATGTTAGGCAAGAGGAGTGTGAAGAAAGGGTAAGTGAAAATTCTGACTGTGATTTCAGCCAGGTTCGGGGACAGCTTGTGATGCGGCGGGCAGTAGAAATAGGGGCTGCCGGAAGGCATAATATTTTGCTGGCCGGAGCTGCAGGTACAGGAAAAAGTATGATTGCAAAAAGAATTCCCACTATACTTCCCAGCCTGACTAAAGAAGAAAGCCTTGAAATATCAAAGGTTTACAGCGTCTGCGGTATGCTAAAGGAGGGAATGCCCTTAATTACGTCCAGACCTTTCCGAAGTCCTCACCATACCATAACGCCTCAGGCATTTATTGGAGGTGGCAATACTCCCAGGCCGGGAGAAATATCCCTAGCTTCAGGAGGAGTATTATTTTTAGACGAAATGACAGAATTTCAGCACAGTGTGTTAGAGCTTCTCAGGCAGCCTATGGAGGACAGGGCAGTAAATATTTCCAGATTAAACGGTTCCTGCAGCTTTCCGGCAGATACTATGATTGTGGCGGCAATTAATCCTTGCCCATGTGGATTCTATCCGGACAAAACTAGATGCAGATGTACAGACAGCCAGATCAGAAAGTATTTATCTAAAATTTCAAAGCCAATATGGGACAGAATTGATATTTGTGCAGAGGCAGCTCCGCCGGTTTTCTCTTCTATTAGAAATAAATCAGTTTCAGAATCTTCAGCAGCAATACGAAAAAGGGTGGAGACTGCAGCCGAAATACAAAAACATAGATTTAAAAAGGAGGCTATTTATTTTAACTGTCAAATGGGGAAAAAGGAAATAGAGAAGTATTGTATGCTTGGAAAAGAAGAGGAAGATTTTCTTTTCCAGCTGTTTAATAGAGCCAGCCTCAGCACAAGAGGCTGCGACAAAGTGTTAAAAGTGGCCAGAACTATTGCTGATTTGGAAGGAGAGGAGCAGATAAAAAGCCATCATCTATGTGAAGCGGCAGGTTACAGAAAAATGGAGGAAAAGTATTGGGGAGGAATTTTATAATGGATAAGGAAAAATTATACTTATATTGGCTGTCCAGACTGCCAGGCATAGGACCAATATCTTTAAGAAAAATAAGAGATAAAGCAGGCAGCTTTCAAAATATCTATAATATGGAAGAAAAACAACTAAAAGCCATATTAGGAAATATAGGAACAGCAGAGACAATTTTAAAGGGAAAGAAAAAATTAGGAGAAATGGGGGAAGAGTATCATAGACTGGAAGAAAGAGGAATAAAGTTTATTACTCCTTATGATAGTCAGTATCCGGAAAAATTAAGGAATATTTACGATTACCCTATGACATTATATATACGGGGAGCATTGCCCTTATTAGAGAAAAAAACTGTCGCAGTAGTAGGTACCAGAAACTGCAGCAGTTATGGAAGACAAACTGCGGAAAGCTTTTCTAAAGTATTATCAGACTGTGGAGTTCAGGTAATCAGCGGTTTAGCCAGAGGAATAGACAGTTGGAGCCACAAAGGGGCTTTATCTGGAAAAACTGCCACATTTGCAGTTTTGGGAAGCGGTATTGACTGCTGTTATCCTAGAGAAAATCTTCAGTTGTTTATGAAAATTATGGAAGATGGAGGGGTTATTTCCGAATACGGTCCAGGCGTCAGGCCGTACCCTTATCAGTTTCCAATGAGAAACCGAATTATCAGCGGGTTGGCAGATGGAGTGCTGGTTGTGGAGGCAAAAGAAAAAAGCGGATCTTTAATAACAGCAGAATTGGCGTTGGAACAGGGAAAGGAAATTTTTGCCTTGCCGGGGAGAATGATAGATGAATTAAGTGCAGGCTGTAATAAGCTAATTCAATGGGGCGGAATGTGTGTAACATCCCCGGAACAGATTTTGGAAGCATTAGGTTTTCAAAAAGGAGAAATGTTAAGAGAAAATGAAAAAAATATAAAGGGACTTGCAAATATAGAGAAAATGGTGTATAGTTGCCTCGATTTACAACCAAAATCTTTGGAAGAGGTTGTAGCCGAAAGCGGGATCCCTGTTGGAACTTGTATGAGCGCTCTTTTTCAGCTAGAAAGAGCGGGATATATCCGGGCTGTCGGCCATTACTATGAAAAAAAGTTGCGAGTGTGAGGTAGAAATGGCAAATTATTTAGTGATTGTAGAATCACCGGCAAAAGTAAAAACAATAAAGAAGTTTTTGGGTTCCAGCTATATAGTGGATGCCTCCAATGGACATGTAAGAGATTTACCAAAAAGCCAAATGGGCATTGACACAGAAAATGATTATGAACCAAAATATATTACAATAAGAGGAAAAGGCGAAATCCTGGCTAAGCTTCGCAAGGAAGTGAAAAAAGCAGATAAAATTTATCTTGCAACTGACCCTGACCGTGAAGGGGAGGCAATTTCATGGCATTTGATGAAAGCTTTAAAGCTGGATGAGATGAAAGATAAAAAGGTTTACCGTATCAGTTTTAATGAGATTACGAAAAATGCAGTAAAGTCCTCATTAAAATCACCTAGGGAAATTGATATGAACCTGGTGGATGCCCAGCAGACCAGAAGAATTCTGGACAGAATTGTGGGCTACAGTATCAGCCCCCTGTTATGGGAAAAGGTGAAAAGAGGATTAAGTGCAGGACGTGTTCAGTCAGTTGCGCTGAGAATGATTTGCGACAGAGAGGACGAAATCAATGCATTTATCCCAGAAGAATATTGGAATTTAGAGGCTAATCTGAAGGCTGAGGGAAAGAAAAAAAATCTGATTGCTAAGTTCTACGGAAAAGGAAAAGATAAAAAGGTTATCAGAAATAAAGAAGAGTTAGATCAAATTTTAAAAGATTTGGAGAATGTATCATATGTGGTAGATGATGTGAAAAAGGGGGAGAGAGTAAAAAAGGCTCCGATTCCTTTTACCACAAGTACTCTTCAGCAGGAGGCCTCTAAGGTCTTAAACTTTTCTACTCAAAAAACTATGCGTTTAGCTCAGCAGCTGTATGAAGGTGTAGATGTACAGGGCCACGGTACTGTAGGTTTAATTACCTATTTAAGAACAGACTCCACAAGAGTAGCAGATGAGGCTGATGCAGCAGCAAAAGAATATATTGATAAAACATACGGAAGCCAGTATGTAGCAAAAGGTGAAAAGACAAAAAAGGGAACAGGGAAAATTCAGGACGCCCACGAGGCCATTCGTCCCACAGATATAACCCTTACACCTGTTATTATTAAAGAGTCCTTATCCAAAGATTTATTTCGCTTATATCAGCTGATCTGGAAAAGATTTACAGCCAGCCGTATGCAGCCGGCCGTATATGAGACTACTTCAATAAAAATAAAGGCAGGCGATTATCAGTTCACATTGTCTGCTTCTAAATTAACCTTTGACGGTTTCATGTCAGTTTATGTTCAGGAGGATGAGAAAGAGGAAACCAATCTGCTGTTTGGCAATCTGGAAAAGGGAGATGTACTTCCTTTAGACCATTTAGATTATAGCCAGCACTTTACTCAGCCTCCGGCACACTATACGGAAGCTTCCCTGGTAAAAGCCATGGAGGAACAGGGAATCGGACGTCCAAGTACCTATGCCCCTACGATTACCACTATTATTGCAAGACGGTATGTGGCTAAAGAAAACAGAAATCTTTATGTAACAGAGCTGGGAGATGCAGTAAACCGCATTATGAAGCAGTGCTTTACCAGTATTGTAGATGTTACTTTTACTGCTAATCTGGAATATTTGCTGGATAAAGTAGGAGACGGCACGGTACAGTGGAAGACTGTTGTAAGAAACTTTTACCCAGATCTTCACGAAGCTGTGGAGAAGGCAGAAAAGGAATTGGAAACAGTTACTATTGCAGACGAGGTAACAGATGAAATCTGCGAACTGTGCGGCAGAAATATGGTTGTGAAATACGGACCTCATGGAAAGTTTTTGGCATGTCCAGGATTCCCGGAATGTAAAAACACTAAGCCGTATTTAGAAAAAATAGGAGTGCCCTGTCCTCTGTGCGGCGGAGACGTGGTTATTAAAAAAACTAAAAAAGGCAGAAAATATTATGGCTGCTCCAATAATCCGGAGTGTGAGTTTATGTCCTGGCAAAAGCCGTCCACTGAGAAATGTCCAGAATGCGGCAGTTATATGGTGGAAAAGGGAAGTAAGCTGCTGTGCTCTAATGAGCATTGTGGTCACAGCATGAACCCAAAGGAAAAGAAAGAAATTTCATAAAATTCCAAAAACTTTGAAAAACTCTTGTTATTATTGCACAATCGTGTTATGCTAACTATATATGTGTGGGATCTTAAAACGGTTGTCAAATAAAACAAGGAGGTTTCAGATATGAGTGTACAATTATTGGATAAAACCAGGAAAATCAACAAGTTATTGCATAACAATAATTCCCATAAAGTTGTGTTCAATGATATTTGCAGAGTCCTGAGTGAAATTTTGTTATCTAATATTTTGGTCATCAGCAAAAAAGGGAAAGTATTAGGAGTCAGCATATGTGACGGAGTAGATGAGATCGAGGAGCTGATTGCTGATCAGGTAGGCGGATATGTAGATCCTATGTTAAATGAACGCCTGTTAAGTATTCTTTCCACAAAAGAGAATGTAAACCTTGCTACGTTAGGTTTTGCAGAGGAAAATGTGAAAAAGTATCAGGCCATTATTACTCCTTTAGACATTGCAGGTGAACGATTGGGAACTTTGTTTATTTACAAATCAGATTCTCAGTATGATATTGATGACATTATTCTCAGCGAGTACGGCACTACAGTTGTGGGACTTGAAATGATGCGTTCTGTAAATGAGGAAAATGCAGAGGAGACAAGAAAAATACAGATTGTAAAATCTGCAATCGGGACATTATCTTTTTCAGAGCTGGAGGCTATTACCCATATTTTTGAGGAGCTGGACGGTAATGAAGGCATTCTCGTGGCAAGTAAGATTGCTGACAGAGTAGGAATTACCCGCTCTGTAATTGTAAACGCCCTTCGCAAGTTTGAAAGCGCCGGGGTAATTGAATCTCGTTCTTCCGGAATGAAGGGAACATATATAAAGGTGCTGAACGATGTGGTTTTTGATGAGCTGAAAAATATAAAAGCCGCTGCAAAGTAAAATAACATAGCTCAAAATATCCTCTTATAGTTTAAACACAAAGCAGTACGCTTGTTTAATCTATAAGAGGTTTCTTTTTTATATGTTTTTAAGAAAAGGCTTGCAAGGAAACAAGTCTTATGATATATTAGAAAAGCTGAATAAAAATCACGTCTGTTGATTCCAGAAGTGGGTGCCTGCCATGTAAATAGCAGGTCATTTCGGAAATAAGAGATACAGGCGGAAGAAAAACCAAATGGAGGTAAAGACATGAGCGTTATTTCAATGAAACAGCTTTTGGAAGCAGGTGTACATTTCGGACACCAGACAAGAAGATGGAACCCTAAGATGGCTCCATACATCTACACAGAGAGAAATGGTATTTATATCATTGACTTACAGAAATCTGTAGGAAAAGTTGACGAGGCTTATAAGGCAATTTCTGATATTGCCGGAGAAGGCGGCACAATTCTTTTTGTAGGAACAAAGAAGCAGGCTCAGGATGCAATCAAAACAGAGGCAGAGCGTTGCGGAATGTATTTTGTAAATGAAAGATGGCTGGGCGGAATGCTTACAAACTTTAAAACAATCCAGTCCAGAATCGGCAGACTGAAAGAAATCGAGGCTATGTCTGAGGACGGCACATTTGATGTACTGCCAAAGAAGGAAGTTATTGCTTTAAAGAAAGAGTGGGAGAAATTAGAGAAGAACCTGGGCGGAATTAAAGATATGAAGAGAATCCCAGACGCTATTTTCGTAGTAGATCCTAAGAAAGAGAGAATCTGTGTACAGGAAGCTCATACATTAGGAATCCCGTTAATCGGCATTGCTGATACAAACTGTGATCCAGAAGAGCTGGATTATGTAATTCCTGGAAACGACGACGCAATCAGAGCCGTTAAGCTGATCGTAGCTAAGATGGCAGATGCAGTAATCGAAGCAAACCAGGGTGAAGCTACTGTAGACGGAGAGCTGGAAGCAGGAGCTGAAATCTTTGAAGCAGAGGCTGAGCAGCCAGTAGAGGAATAATCCTGAATTTTAATGCTTCAGCCTGTGTGTTGCAGGTTGAAGCATTTTCAATTTCAAAGAAAATTGCATCTAAATTGAAACAAAAAATATAAAATTATGGAGGGAACAGACATGGCAGCAATTACTGCAGCAATGGTAAAAGAATTAAGAGAAGTTACAGGTGCCGGAATGATGGACTGCAAGAAAGCTCTTGCAGCAACAGAAGGCGATATGGATAAAGCAGTTGAGTTTTTAAGAGAAAAAGGACTGGCAACAGCACAGAAGAAAGCTGGACGTATTGCAGCAGAAGGTATTGTTTACACAGTGGTTTCTGATGATGATAAGAAGGCAGTTGTAGTTGAAGTAAATGCAGAGACAGACTTCGTTGCAAAAAATGAGAAATTCCGTTCATATGTTGCTGATGTTGCAGCTCAGGCTTTAGACACAACAGCAGCAGATATGGATGCTTTTATGGCAGAACCATGGGCAAAAGATACTTCTGTAACTGTTAAAGAAGCTCTTGCAGCACAGATTTCCGTAATCGGCGAAAACATGAACATCAGAAGATTTGAGCAGATGGAGGAGGCTAACGGATTTGTAGCTTCTTACATCCATGCAGGTGGAAAAATCGGCGTTCTGGTTGATGTTGAGACGGACGTAGTAAATGACGCTGTAAAAGAAATGGCAAGAAACGTAGCTATGCAGGCTGCAGCTTTAAAACCACTTTACACAAGCGAAGCTGAAGTAGATGCTGAATATCTGGAAAAAGAGAGAGAAATTCTCACAGCTGCTGCTAAGAATGAAAAACCAGACGCAAATGATAAGATTATCAGCGGTATGGTTGCAGGAAGAATTAAGAAAGAATTGAAAGAAATCTGTCTGTTAGATCAGGTATATGTTAAGGCTGAGGACGGAAAGCAAAGCGTAGCGAGCTACGTTGCTGAAGTTGCAAAAGCTAATAATGCAAAAATTGCAATCAAGAAGTTTATTCGTTTTGAGACAGGCGAAGGCTTAGAGAAAAAGAACGAAGATTTTGCTGCTGAAGTTGCAAAACAGATGGGTCAATAAGCAAAAGCTGAAATTCTAACAATATAAGGCTCTGAAAGCTCTGTAACCACTAATAGTTTTAGTGCTTATAAGGATTTCAGAGTCTTTTTTCTGTTCTAAAATCGGTAAGTGGGAAATACTGTCTTTTACCGTCTAAAATCACTTCAAGTTGAGTAAGCGAATTTACTCAGTTATGGCAATTCCTTAAAAACATTTTCCGATCTTTTACATATCAAAAAATATACAAGGAGGTCAAATTATGGCAAATACAGCGTTAGGAATAGGAGCTAGTAATTCTCAATGGTGATTGTCATATAGGAATAGGCAGATTGCCTATTGTACAATATGTTAAAATTATTTCAGAAAGGGAAAGGAGAACATTGAATTATTAAAAGAATTAAAGCCGCTTGTTTATTACGTACCATTTGTTTCCCGCTGAAAGACGGGTATCCATCAGAATTGGGACAGCTGTTGAAACATTTTCTCCAGCAGGGACAGGAAGTAGTGGGAAAGTGTTTAAATACATATGGTTAAAAAAGCGAAGATTTTTCCTCGCTATTTTAATTTATATTTTTCACAAACCGAATAAAATTTTTCACCTGTGGGGAAAGCTTTTGGTCTTTTCTGTAAAGTACATAAATATTGCTGGTGATTTCCGGGGAAAGCGGACGGATGGAAAAGGTATCTGCAGGGAGAGCTTTTGCAGACTGATTAATGGTTAAAGCAATACCAGCGCCCTGCTTCGCCAGCCCGAGGATATTGTCATAGCTGTGTCCCAGGTATATAAAATTCGGTTGTTTTCCAGTCTTTTTCAAGGCAGTTACAATGGATTTATACAAATTATTATTAGTTCCGGCTGCCAAAATTGGAGCTTCCGCCAGTTTTTTCAGAGGAATTGTGTCAAAGGCTTCATATGAATGTCCTTTGCCCATAACAGCTGTGACTTTGTCGGTGTAAAAAGGAATTTTTTCAATACTGTCTAAAGGAATAGAAGATCCTTCACGGAAAAAGGCTACATTACATGTTCCGTCCATTAACATAGATATCATATTGTCTACACGGGCCTCTATCAGTCGTGTGCTGACAAAGGGATATTCCTGGTGAAAGGCAGTGATTAATTCCGGAATTTCATAAAGCGACATAGAGGAAAATACTGCAATATTCAGTGTGGAAAGGGAGGGGGTCACATGTTCTGACATAGCTTGCACAAGCTCGTCCTGCAGGCTTAAAAACTTCTCTGCATAAGTAAAAAATACTTTTCCTGCTTCGTTTAGTTTTACTTTTCTGCTGGTTCTGGTAAAAAGCGGCGTTCCAATTTCATCCTCCAGCCGCTTTAAATGTTTGGAAATACTACTTTGAGTGGTAAATAGCTGTTCTGCTGTTTCACTAAAACTGTTAGTGACAGAAAGTACATAAAATTCTCTTATATCTTCTATATTCATTTGTATTTCCCTCGCTTTTTTATTCTATTTCTGAATTAATTATATATATATGAGAATTGCTTATCAAGTTTTATTTTTATTATAATAATATTAACATAAAAACATGGTTTCAGGGCCCGGAACCTGTGGCAAAGTAAATACAAATATTTCAGGAGGGATTTTATTTATGGGGAAATTAAATGATTTTAAGATTATGGGAATTAAGCTTCCAATGTATTTAATCATGTTTGTAATCGTTGCATTTGCCATGGGAACAGGAGGACTAGGCAGTGATGTGCTGTCGACAATGGTTTATCTTGCTCTTTTAGGAGGAATTCTTTATGAAATCGGCGACCGTATTCCGATTTTTAACAAATGGATAGGCGGAGGCGCTATGTTGGCTATTATGTTTCCGTCCTGGATGGTTTATATGGATATGATACCGGAACAATATGTAGAATCTGCGGTTTTATTTTACGATACAATCAGCTGGCAGACCTTATATATTTGTATGCTGATGGCAGGTTCCCTGCTTATGATTGAAAGGAAAACATTAATTCGTTCTCTTGTTCGCTACATACCTACAGTCTGTGTCGGTATTGTGACCGCGGCTATATTTGGAATCGGAGCAGGAATGATTATGGGCTATTCTATTCCGGAATTAATGACATTTTATGTGCTGCCTATTATGGGCGGAGGAAACGGAGCAGGCGCTATTCCTATGAGCCAGATTTATGAGCAGGTAACTGGAGGCAATAAGGATGGTTATTATTCGGCGGCCCTTGCCATTCTCACGCTGGCAAACACTCTTTGCATTATTGTGGGAGCATTACTTAACGGTATAGGAAATAAGTTAAAATGGTCAACTGGAGACGGAACCCAGCTGATGAGAAAAAGCGCCGGAGACGATGGTGGAGATAAAGAGGATGAGCTGCCAAAAGCAACTATGTCGGACATTGCAAGTACTATTGGATATGTAGGAGTAATTTATGCTGTATCGCTTATTTTTGCAAAGGTTCTGCTTCCGGATATTGCCGGGATACCAATCCACCAGTATGCATATTTCGTAGTATTTCTTGCGTTGGCTAATATATTTAAGCTGATTCCTCCGGAAAATAAAAGCGGTATTAAAACATTTACACGTTTTATTTCCAGGCCATTAGGAGCTATGGGATTTGCAGGTATAGGAATTGTTATGACTGACTGGGGAGAATTTGTTGGAGCCATCAGCCTTCAGAATCTTGCAATTTGTCTGGCAGTTGTAATAGGAGCCGTAGTAGGAACTGCAATCTGTGGATGGTTTGTGGGATTTTATCCGGTGGATTCTGCTATTACAGCAGGTCTTTGCATGGCGAACAGAGGCGGCGGAGGCGACCTTGTTGTCCTTGGAGCCGCAAATCGTATGGAACTGATGAGCTATGCCGCCATTTCTTCCAGATTAGGAGGAGGACTTGTGCTTGTCCTGGCAGGTATTGTATTTTCCGTGCTTTATTAAAAATAAGGAGGAGTATTTTTTATGAATGAAACAGTTTCATCTAAAGCAATGAAATTCCGCTGGATTAACGGGCAGTGTTTTGAAATTCAGCTGCCAAATGGAATCCATATTCTCACAGATCCGTTTATGCCTTCTGTAAGCAATCAGGCAGGATTGTCAGAAAATATGAGAAAAGCATATGAGATTCAGACTCCTTTTTCACCAGAGGATATTGAGGGGGCAGACTATATTATTTTAAATCACACTCATGGAGATCACATTCTCCAATTAGAAGAAATTGCAGCTAAATTTCATTCAAAAGTAATTGTGCAGTCTGCTATGACTATGGAGTTAGCCAAGAAAACAAAGCTGACCTTGACGGATATTTATCCTGTGGATTTAAACGGGACTTATTATTTTCCTGGCTTCCAACTTATTACCTTTCACGGAACTCATCATCCGGCGAAAGGGTCAATTTATGTGGAGAGAGAGCGTATGATGACAGATTTTCCTGAAGAAATGCAGGAGATTTCAGCCTGGGGATGCTTGTTTAACATGAATTTTATTTTACAGACAGATGAAAATATATCAGTTGCATTTGTAGGAGGGGATGTAGACGGAGATTATAAAATATTTGAACAATATCATCCTCAGATGATTCTGCGGAACAAGCTTCACAGCTCAGATACAGAATATGACGTAGCCGGTCAGTGGAGCAGCTACCTGGAGAAAAGTAAGGCTCTTCTTATGGTGCCTATGCACCATGAAAAATGGCTGAATTTAAAACCTGGATATACGGACCAGCTGGTTCAGGATATGAATTGTATTCTGGCCTCTCACAACAGCCCTGCCAGAGTTTTAAATCCGGAAAGGACTCAGTGGTACAGTTTGAATTTAAGTATTGTAAAAATAGAAAACGGAGAATGAAGATGAGTGAAAAAATATGGAAAGAAATAAGCTTAACGGCTGAGGAACAAAAGCTGGTAGATGAAATTCGCCTGGGAGGAGCAGGAAGAAGTCTTCCCCAGGAAATGCTGAATCAGTATCACGTGGGAAAAGAATGGGATATGGAAATTGAAACTAGAGTGGGAAAAACGTTAGTTCATATGTACTGGCCTGAAGGCGGTGAAGAAAAGAAACTGCCCCTTTTCATCAATTTTCACGGCGGCGGTTTTTTAAAGGGAAGAAGGGATCAGGATATTGTATTCTGCCGCAATATTTGCAGCAAAGCAGGAGTTGCTCTGGCAGATGTAGACTATATTCCTGCTCCTGCCATGCGTTATCCGGGCCAGCTGTATGCAGGCTTTGATGTTCTTCAGTATATGGCAGAACATGGAGAAGAATGGAACATAAATGTGGATAAAATTGCTGTAGGAGGCCACAGCGCCGGCGGAAGTCTTACGGCGGGACTTGTTTTAAAAGCGATCCAGGAAAAAAAGTTTGTGCCGGCTCTTCAAAGCATCGACTATGCGCCTGTAGACATGTCGGAGCCTACGCTTTCTAAAAGAAACTGCGATTCTAATCCTAAAATACCTGTGTGGAAAATGGAATTTTATAATAAGATGTATATGGAACCTGAAGATATGAAAGATATTTTCGCCAGCCCTCTTTTGGCTCCGGACGAACTGCTTTCAAAGGAGCCGCCTACTGTTGTGATGTATTGTGATTCAGATGTTTTTTGCGACGAGGACGCTGCTTTTGCAGACCGTTTAATGAAGTTGGGAGTTCCCGTTTATGCAAAACGTTTTATGAACAGCGCTCACGGATTTTTGATTCAGCGAAGAGACGAATATGAAACAGGTGAAAAAATGCTGGTTCAGGCATTGAGAAGTCTTTTACTGTAAGGAGTATATATGTTTCCTACAGGAGTATTAATTAACATAATGGCAGTTGCCGGCGGCGGACTTTTAGGCGCGGCAGCTGGCCATAAGTTAAGCGGGCAATTTAAAACAGAGCTGACAGGTATATTTGGTATATGCGCTATGACTATGGGGATTAATGCTATTGTGCTGATGGAAAATATGCCAGCAGTTATTTTCTCTGTTATTGTAGGCACTGCATTGGGGATTGTTGTCCATTTAGGAGAGTTGATTAATAAAGCTGCCGTCGTGATACAGAAAGTTATTTCTCATTTATCTAAGACAGATAAAGGTGAAACCAATACTGAAAATTCCACCTTACTTGTGACAGTGATTGTACTGTTCTGCGCAAGTGGTACAGGTATTTATGGCTGTATAGACTCAGGCATGACAGGGAACCACACGATTTTGCTTTCAAAATCAATTATGGATTTTTTCTCTGCTCTTATTTTTGCATGTCAGCTGGGGCCTGCTGTATCTGTGGTTGCTGTTTTACAAATGATAGTTTTCCTTATTTTGTTTTTCTTTTCCGGAATGATTTATCCAATGGCCTCTTCCACAATGATAAATGATTTTAAAGCTTGCGGCGGCGTGCTGCTGTTGGCTACAGGATTTCGTATGCTGAATTTGAAATCCTTTCCTATTGCAGATATGATTCCGGCCATGGCGTTGGTTATGCCTTGCAGCTGGCTGTGGACAAATTTCGTTATGCCTTATCTGCAATAATTGAGATTGATTTCTTCCCAACATTTTCCTATATATATTGACAGTCCAGATATTATTCAGTATAATTCATACCGTATATGTATGAATACTGAAAAAATATCCATTTTTACATAGAAGATTGTTGGGAAAGGAAATCAATATATGAGAGAATCTAAAGATCCGTTTCAGTCATCCTATCATTCACCTAGGAGTAAACGGCTGGAAAGGCAAAAAAGAAGAAGGCGCAGGAGACTTGTGATAGGGTGTGTTCTGGCGCTGATTTTAGGAATAGGAGGAGCTTTTGCTGTATTTTTGTCAAATCCTAATAAGGAAACAGAGGAGACGGCGGCGGAAGAGATTGTTATAGAAAACAATGTTACAGTGAATGGGATTTCTATGGAAGGTTTAAGTAAATCCCAGGCCTTAGAGGCGATTTTAAAAGCCCGTCCCTGGAGCATGACTGTAGTTTTAGAAGATCAGACATATGATATAGATGATTTATCAAGGAAAAAGACAGAGGAGCTGTTAGATAAAATATGTGCTGATAATACTCAGGGAGAGTATACAGTAGACATGTCAAACCTGGATGAAGAGATTAAAGCTCAGGCGGAGGAGTGTGCAAAGCTGTGGGATCTTAGTCCAAAGAACAGCGTGCTGGAAAGTTTTGATGAGGAATCCGGAAAATTTCTTTTTAGTGAAAGCAGCTCCGGAAGGGCTGTGGATCAGGAAAAATTAGTTCAGGATATAAAGGAAGCGGTGGAAAACGGCCAGTTCACTGCCAAAATTCAGGCTCAGGTAAAAGAGGTTCCGGCTGAAATGGATAAGGCTCAGGCCCAGGAGCAGTATAAAACTTTAGCCTCCTTTGTTACAGACACTACCAACAATGAAAAGAGAAATACAAATGTAAGATTATCTGCAGAGGCTTTAAATGGTACGATTGTTCAGCCTGGAGAGGAATTTTCTTTTAATAAAGTAGTGGGACAGAGAACAGAGGAAAAGGGATATCAGCAGGCGGCGGCATACAACAGCGGACAAGTGGTTCAGGAGGTTGGCGGCGGAGTGTGCCAGATGTCCAGTACCTTATATAAAGTGGCTTTTCAGTCTGGAATGAAGATTACATTCAGAAGATCTCATACATTTGAGCCAAATTATGTAACTCCAGGCCAGGATGCAACTATAAGCTGGGAAGAGCCGGATTTCCGTTTTGTAAATACTTCCAGCGCGCCTATAGGAATTAAGGCCGGGTATTCTAACAGAAAGGCATCTGTATCTATTTATGGCATTCCTGTGCTGGAGGAGGGGATTACATGGGATTTATATTCAGAAAAGGTGGCGGAATTAGATCCTCCGGAGCCTGTATATGAAGAAGATCAAACTTTGGAGCCAGGAGTGGAAAAGGTAAAAAGCTCCGGTTCTAAGGGCAGCAAATGGGTTACTTATAAGGTGATTTATAAGGACGGAAAGGAAATAGAAAGAGTGGAGGACCATTCTAAGACATATAAGGGGCACGCGCCTGTTATACTCAGGAATACCAGCGGGGTAGTGTTAAAGCCGGAGGAAACAAGTCCTGCTGAGACAACGCCGGCTCCTACTGTAGACGGAATGCCGGAGGACTATGTTCCCGGCCAGTCAACGGAAATTCCTCCTGAGGAAACATTGCCGGAGGAAACAGAGTCACAGGAAGTTCCTGCACCTGTCCCTCTGCCTTTGCCTTCAGAAACTCAGACTGCTTCCACAGAAGCGGCGGGGCCTGGAGCCGGAATTCAATAAAATAAAACAAAGAGGATGCTGTAAAATAGTAAGTCTGGTTGCAGGCTGCTGTTTTACAGCATTTTTTTATTTCACTCGTTCCTCGTTCAATAAAAGACTACGGGAAACCCGAACTCCGCTATCGCTTCGTTTGGGTAGCAAATAGTTTCGCGCTTTGGCGCTTAACTATTTTTTATTTGCGCCCATGTAAAACTATAAATATCTTTTATGGCAGCCATAGGCAAAACTATATACTTTTAGGGAAGGTATGGAAAAACACAGATGAAATTTGTGTAAAATGTATAAAAAACTCAGTTGTTTCAACGCATCATATAATAAAAGCTATGGCGTTTATCTATATATACATATTTTACTAATGAGAAAAGATCTTATATACTAAAAACAACTTAAATCTTATATGTGCACAAATAGGGGATGAAAGAGTTACACAAAAGGTTATCAGGAGGGTTTGAAAATGTCAGAGACGAAAAAAGAGAGTTTCTTGGTTCGCAGGTTTTATGGTCTACCAATGTGGCAGGTGGGAATTGTGCTGTTGGTAATTTATGTAGCTATTGGTATGAGAGTAATTCCAAGTAATGACATGCTGGCAACAATCGTTGTGTTAATGTCAATTGGATTGGTGCTTTATGAAGTGGGAGAAAAAATTCCTATTTGGAACGCATATATTGGCGGCGGATCTATGCTGGCATTTTTAGGAGCGGCAGCCTTAAATTATTATCATATTCTGCCCCAGGAATATGCAGACGGAATTACATTTTTCTATGATGATTATGGATTCCAGACAGTATTTATTTCTCTGTTAATTGTGTCGGCGGTGCTGGCAGTAAACAGAAAGCAGCTGATTAAAGCCTTTGCAGGATATATTCCGGCTATTTTAGGAGGAATCGCAGCAGCTGCAGCATTTGGAATTGTAGGGGGATTGATCTGCGGCGTAGATGTTATCAGTATTGTTTCTCTTTACGTACTTCCAATTATGGGCGGAGGCAACGGGGCAGGAGCCGTGCCTTTAAGTGAAATGTGGGAGGCAACTACAGGACAGAGCAAGGATGCATTTTATTCTCAGGCATTTGCAATTTTAAATATTGCCAATAACTTTGCGATTCTTGGCGCAGTAGCTTTAAATTCCATGGGAAATAAATGGCCGAAGCTTACAGGGAACGGCGAGCTTATCAGAAATACAGGAAGTACAGTGCTGGTAGAAGGAAAGAAAGAGAAGGTAAATGCAACTGCTTATGATATGGCTGGCGGTCTTTTACTGACAGGAGGAGTATACGCATTATGTCTGGCGTTCTCTGAGAAGATTCTGCCTAACATTGGATCAGTAACATTACATATGTATGCCTACATGGTTGTTTTTGCGGCCTTATTAAATGTTTCAAATGTGGTGCCTGATAATGTAAAAGAGGGAGCTAAAAAGCTGTCCGCATTCTTTACAAAACCTCTTATGGGTATGTGTATGGCCGGTATTGGTATTGCATTTACAGACTTAGGAGAATTAATTGCAGTATTAAATGTAAAAACACTGTTTATCTGCGCAATGGTAGTAATCGGAGCGATTGTAGGCGCCGGACTTGTAGGTATGCTGGTAGGCTTTAACTTTGTAGAGTCAGCTATGACGGCAGGACTTTGTATGGCCAACAGAGGCGGCTCTGGAGATCTTCAGGTGCTGGGAGCAGGACACCGTCTGGATCTGATGAGCTACGCGGCAATTTCTTCCAGAATCGGAGGAGCAATTATACTGCTCATAGCAAGTATAGCCTTTAGTTTTATGATTTAACCGTATTTTATAAATAATATAGAAAAAGAAAAATATTGGGAGGCATTATATGTCAGAAGCAAAAATTGGTTACAGAATGTACAAGGATATTAAACGTCCGTCTAAGGAATTAATTGAAAAGCTGCGCCAGTTTACAGCGCCGGAGCTGTGCGACGGATCTATCGTATACAACGCAATGGATTACCACATTAAACCAATGGTAACAAAGAAAAAAATCTGCGGCCCTGCCGTTACTGTAAAGCTGACTATGGGAGACAGCTTAATGGTAACAAAGGCTGTAGATATGGCTCAGCCGGGAGACGTAATTGTTTTAGACGGCAGAGGCAGCGGAAATAACGCTTTGTGGGGAGACCACAGAAGCTTATCATGCGCAGTAAAGGGAATAGAAGGCGTTGTTATGGACGGCGCCTTCAGAGATTTGGAAGAATGTGAGGAAATAGGATTTCCTATGTACGCAAAGGCAGTTACCTGCGGTTCCAGCACGAAAAACTCAAACGGCGAAATTAACGTGCCTATTTCCTGCGGCGGAGTTACTGTAAATCCGGGAGACATTATTGTAGGGGATGTAAATGGAGTCTGCGTAATTCCTCAGGAATTTGCAGAGGAGATTATGGCCAATGCCAAAAAGAAAATAGACAGTTTAGAAAAGGTGACGGCAGAAATTAAAGAAAAGAAAAAGGTTCTTCCAGATAACTATGCCGCCCAGCTGGAAAAATTAGGATATGGCCAATATACAGATCAGTAAGGAGATTGAAAATGGGACAAAATATTATTCAAAAATTAATTGCCAGCCATTTAGTTTCAGGCTCCATGGAACCTGGTAGTGAAATATATGTAAAAATTGATCACACATTAACCCATGATATTACAGCAGTAATGGCGTACTTAGCTTTTGAGGCCTTAGAAATATCTAAGGTGCGCACAGAGTGCTCTGTCAGCTACTTAGACCATAATCTGCTTCAGGTAGACAGTAAAACTCCAGATGATCATATTTTCCTTCAAAGCATCGCGAAAAAGTACGGCCTTTATTTGTCCAGACCGGGAAACGGAATCTGCCATATGATTCACTATTTCAGATTTGGAAAACCGGGAAAAAGCCTGATGGGCACTGACAGCCATACAACTACAGGGGGAGCTTTAGGAATGCTTTCTATAGGCGCCGGCGGTATGGACGTGGCAACAGCTATGGCCGGCCTTCCCATGAGACTGAAAATGCCTAAGGTAGTAAGAGTAGAGCTGAAAGGCGCTTTAAATCCCCAGTGCTCCGCCAAAGATGTAATCTTAGAAATGCTGCGCCGCTTAACAGTAAAAGGAGGCGTTGGAAAAGCATATGAATATGTGGGAGAGGGGGTAAAAAGCCTGACTGTAGCTCAGAGAGGCACCATTACTAACATGGGAGCTGAGCTGGGAGCCACAACCTCTGTATTTCCGGCAGATGATGAAGTGAGAAAATTCTTAAAAGCTCAGGGAAGAGAATCAGATTACACTCCCTTATATCCAGATGAGGACTGTACATATGATGAATATATGGAATTAGATTTAAGTGAGCTGGTGCCGTTAGTTGCCTGCCCGTCTATGCCTGACAAAGTAGCTAAGGTAGAAGATTTAGGCCATGTAAAAGTAGACCAGGTGTTTATTGGAAGCTGTACAAACGGCTCCTACAGTGACATTAAAAAGGCGGCGGAGGTTCTGGACGGACATGTGGTAAATGATAATGTTTCACTTACAGTTGCAGTGGGAACAAAACAGATTCTCCAAATGCTGATGGAAGACGGAACTATATCTAAGCTTTTATGTTCCGGAGCCAGATTGTTAGAATGCGCCTGCGGCCCCTGTACAGGAATCGGCCAGGCTGCGCCTACAAATGGAGTTTCTGTCCGCACCTCCAACCGCAATTTCCCTGGAAGAGGAGGCACTCCGGACGCCCAGCTTTATCTGGTAAGCCCTGAGGTGGCTGCGGCTACAGCTATTACAGGATATTTAACGCTGCCGTCCCAGGTTTGCGATATTACAAAACTGGCTGATATTACAGAGCCAGAGGAATATTTAGTAGACGACAAAATGCTGATTCCTCCTGTAGAGGGAGATACTTCAGATGTAGAAATTATCAGAGGTCCTAATATTAAGCCTCTGCCTATTCCTGAAATGATTACGCCAGTCATTGATGTGCCTGTCTCCTTAAAAGCAGGAGACAATATTTCCACAGACGATATTATTCCTGCCAGCGCTACATTCTCAGCCATGAGATCCAATATTCCCATGGTAGCGGAAATTGTATTCTCTCGCTATGATAAAGATTTCGTAAGCAGAGCAAAGGAAATGAAAAACAGCATTATTGTAGGCGGAGAAAATTACGGTCAGGGCTCCAGCCGGGAACATGCGGCCATTGCTCCTATGTACTTAGGTGTAAAAGCAGTAATCGCAAAATCCATGGCCAGAATCCACAAAAACAATCTGATTAACCACGGCGTTCTGCCTTTGATTTTTGAAGACGGAAGTATTTATGATAAAATTGAGGCAGGAGACGAACTGGTATTAGAAAACTGTCTGGAAGGCATTAAAGCAAAGGAAATTATGGTTACAAATAAAACAAAAGGTTATACCTTTAAAACCATATTGGAAATTTCAGACGACGAGGCAAACGTACTTTTGGCGGGAGGCCAGTTAAGATATATTAAAAAACAGATTCAGTAAAAAATAGTAACACTTGCGAAAAACCGCAGAGGATATTCTGAAACCACAATTCAGAAATATCCTTTGCGGTTTTGTATTCCGTCAGAAATCTGAATCCTCTTTTCAAACCAGAATATTTATGCTATAATCAGGAAAGTAACTGGCGGCAGGATATTTTGCCAGTATTTAAGGAAGATCATAAATGACCGGGAGAAAAGTTAGATGAAAACAAACCGAGTATTATTGAAGTTAAGCGGAGAAGCTTTGGCGGGTCCTAAAAAAACAGGCTTTGATGAAGATACTGTGAGAGAAGTGGCCAGACAGGTGAAAATGTCTGTGGAGGCAGGCGTTCAGGTAGGTATTGTTATCGGCGGCGGCAATTTCTGGAGAGGCAGGACAAGCAATGCCATTGACAGAACAAAGGCTGACCAGATAGGGATGCTGGCTACTGTAATGAACTGTATTTATGTGTCTGAAATATTCCGCACAGAGGGCATGAAAACTCAGATTCTCACTCCCTTTGAGTGCGGCTCCATGACAAAGCTGTTTTCCAAGGACAGGGCCAATAAGTATTTTGCAAAGGGAATGGTTGTATTTTTTGCAGGCGGCACAGGACATCCTTATTTTTCTACAGATACAGGTATTGTGCTGAGAGCTGTAGAGATGGAGGCCAACTGTATTTTATTGGCTAAGTCTATTGACGGAGTGTACGACAGCGATCCTAAGGTGAATCCGGACGCTAAAAAGTATAATACAGTTTCTATTGAAGAGGTTATTGAGAAAAAGCTGGCGGTGGTAGATTTGACAGCCTCCATTATGTGTATGGAGCACCACATGCCGATGGCAGTTTTTGATTTAAATGAAAAAGACAGCATTGCCAATGCGATGCAGGGAAAAATAAATGGTACGATTGTAACCGTATAACAGGAGGAATTATGGATCAGGAAAAGTTAAAAATTTACGAAGACAAAATGAACAAATCTCTGGCAGCATTGGAGAACGAGTATGCCTCCATCAGGGCAGGACGCGCGAATCCTCACGTTTTAGATAAGCTGAAAGTAGACTATTACGGAACTCCAACTCCCCTTCAGCAGGTCGGCAATATTTCCGTTCCAGAGGCCAGAATGATTGTGATTCAGCCATGGGAAAAAAGCTTGTTAAAAGCCATTGAAAAGGCAATTCTCACATCTGATTTAGGAATTAATCCTACTAACGACGGCAATGTAGTCCGCCTTGTATTCCCTGAATTAACAGAGGAAAGAAGAAAGGAACTGGCAAAGGACGTAAAGAAAAAAGGCGAGGGCACTAAGGTGGCTATCCGCAACATCAGAAGAGACGCCAACGAGGCTTTTAAGAAGATGGAAAAAGCCGACGAGATTTCTGAAGATGATTTATCTGAGGCAGTAGAGAGAATCCAGAAGCTGACAGATAAAATGATTGATATGGTAGAAAAGGCAGTTGAAGTTAAGACAAAGGAAATTATGACTGTCTAAGATATAGGGCAGAGGGGGGAGTGTTGCAAAATATAGGGCTCTGTAATGATTGCTTATATTTTGCGGCACTCCTGCTTTTTGTATCGTAGGAGGATTGGAAAAATCATGGATAATACTATGGAAAATATGGTAATTCCCCAGCACGTAGCTTTGATTTTAGACGGAAATGGAAGATGGGCGAAAAAAAGAGGACTTCCCAGAAGCATGGGACATAAAGAAGGCTGCGTGACAGTTGAGAAAACTGTGGAAATAGCGGCCAGAATGGGTATTAAATATTTAACTGTATATGGATTTTCTACTGAAAACTGGAAGCGGTCTAAAGAGGAAGTAGGAGCGCTTATGCAGCTGTTCCGCTTCTATATGGTAAGGCTGTTAAAAATTGCGAAAAATAATAATGTAAGAGTGAAAATGATCGGCGAAAGAAACCGTTTTGATAAAGATATTGTAGAAGGCATCAACCGCTTAGAAAGAGAGACAAAGGACAACACAGGCCTTACTTTCGTAATAGCCGTAAATTACGGAGGCCGGGATGAAATTGTCAGGGCTGCAAAAAAAATGGCTGAAGAAGTAAAAATGAACAAGCTGAACCCAGAAGATATTACTGAAAATGTATTCAGCGGATTCTTAGATACAGCTAAGATGCCAGATCCGGATCTTTTGATCCGCACCAGCGGGGAATTAAGACTTTCCAATTATCTGTTATGGCAGTTGGCTTACACGGAAATTTACGTAACAGATTGTTTATGGCCTGATTTTTCTAAAGAGGAATTGGAAAAAGCTATTGCTGCGTATAATAAAAGGGAACGTCGATTTGGCGGTGTGCAGACAAAATAATCCAGAGGGGGGAAAACCATGTTCACAACGCGGCTGATCAGCGGAATCGTGTTGGTGCTCCTGGCGCTGTTTGTAGTAATTAGCGGCGGAGGTATACTTTTTGCCACAGCGGGTATGCTCTCATTAATTGGATTATTTGAGCTTTACCGGGTTTTAAAAATCCATAATAAGTCCATAGGTATACTGGGTTATATAATAACTGCAGTTTATTATGCTATGGTATGGACCGGAGATTTTAGCTGCATGGAGCTTTTAATCACTTCTTCTGTAATGATAATGATGGGAATTTATGTTTTCACATTTCCAGATTATAAAACAGAAGAGGTGACAGGAGCCTTTTTCGGCGTTTTTTATGTGGCAGTTATGATGTCCTATATTTACCGCACAAGAGAAATAACAGACGGTCAGTATTTAGTGTGGCTTATATTTTTAAGCTCCTGGGGCTGCGATACCTGCGCCTACTGCTTCGGTATGCTTTTGGGAAAACATAAGCTGGCTCCTGTGCTCAGCCCGAAAAAGTCTGTGGAAGGAGCAGTGGGAGGAACTTTTGGCGCTGTTTTGCTGGGAGTAATATACGCCTTTATATTCGGCGGTAAAATGGAGCTGGAATCGCCTGTTTTAGTGTGCGGCGCTGCCTGCGGAATTGCCGCAGTTATTTCCCAGATTGGAGATCTGGCTGCTTCTGCAATAAAACGAAATCACAATGTAAAGGATTACGGGCATTTAATACCTGGGCATGGAGGAATCCTGGACCGTTTTGACAGTATGTTGTTTACCGCTCCGGCTATTTATTTTGCCCTGTTCTTTCTCAGATAAAAATTGAAGGAGATACCCATGAAGAAAATAGCAATTCTGGGCTCTACTGGTTCTATTGGAACTCAGACCCTGGAAGTGGTGAGAAATAATAAGGATTTACAGGTTACTGCATTGTCTGCAGGAGGAAATATTGATCTGTTGGAGCAGCAGATCAGAGAATTTCAGCCTAAAATAGCAGCTGTGTGGCAGGAAGAAAAAGCAGCTGAGCTGAAAATCAGAACAAAAGATCTAAATGTAAAAATTTATTCCGGCATGGACGGACTTTTAGAGACGGCCACAGAACCGGAAAGTCAGATTCTTGTTACGGCTGTTGTAGGTATGATTGGCATACGGCCTACAATTGCAGCCATTAAGGCAGGCAAGGATATTGCTTTGGCAAATAAAGAAACTCTTGTAACGGCAGGTCATATTATTATACCTTTAGCAGAGGAGAAAAAAGTGCGCCTTCTGCCTGTAGACAGCGAGCACAGCGCTGTGTTCCAATGTCTTGGTTTGGAAAAGGGAAATAAAATCAGCAGACTGCTTTTAACTGCTTCCGGCGGACCTTTCCGGGGAATGACAAGAGCACAGATGAAAAATATACAGGTGGAGGACGCCCTAAAGCATCCAAACTGGGAAATGGGACAAAAGATCACAATAGATTCCTCCACAATGGTAAACAAAGGGCTGGAGGTCATGGAAGCAAAATGGCTGTTTCACGTGCCTATAGATCAGGTGGAGGTAGTGGTTCAGCCTCAAAGCGTGATTCATTCCATGGTAGAATTTGAGGACGGAGCTGTGATGGCTCAGCTAGGAACTCCTGATATGAAGCTACCTATACAGTATGCCTTATATTATCCGGAACGCCGTTATCTTCCGGGAGAAAGGCTGAATTTTTCCATGTTAAAAGAGCTTCGCTTTGAAGAACCTGATTTTGAAAACTTTCCAGGCCTTTCTATGGCTTACCAGGCAGGGAGAATTGGCGGTTCTCTTCCTACTGTTTACAATGCGGCCAATGAACTGGCTGTGTCTAAATTTTTACACGGGAAAATCAATTACCTGGATATTACAGAGATCATCAGAATGTCCATGGAACAGCACAAAGTGAAGGAACAGCCTTCTGTAGAGGAAATTCTTTCTGCAGAACAGGCAACATATGAATATATAGAAAGCAGGTGGTAATTTGCTGAATATTATTTTAGCAATCCTGGTGTTTGGACTGATTGTGCTCATACACGAGTTTGGACACTTTTTACTGGCAAAGATGAACGGAATCGGGGTTGTAGAATTTTCAATCGGCATGGGGCCAAGGCTTTTTTCCATACAGGGGGAGGAGACTCAGTATTCTATAAAGGCTCTTCCCTTTGGCGGCTCCTGCATGATGCTTGGCGAGGATGGAAGCGAAAGCGACCCTAAAGCATTTAATAATAAATCAGTGTTGGCCAGAATCTCTGTAATATTTGCAGGTCCGTTTTTCAACTTTATTCTGGCGTTTATTTTTGCTGTGATTATCATAGCGACACTAGGCCACGACACAGCATATGTGTACGACACCCTGGAGGGAACTCCCGCCAGAGAGGCTGGTCTGGAAAACGGGGATATTATTAAAAAAATTAATGGAAAAACAATTGTTGGCAAAAACGACGTAGTTTTATATGTGGCCGCTCATCCGGGAGAACCTTTAGACGTAACATATTTAAGGCCAGAGGGCGGAACGCCTTTAGAGGGAAGCGCTCCTGAAGGAAAAAAAGGCATCATTCCCTATGCAAAAGGACAGATGTATACAACAACCATTGTCCCGGAGTATTCAGAGGAAAATGGCGGATATAAAATGGGCGTTTCTTTTTATGGATATTATGAAAAGCCGGAAAATTTTCTGGAGCTTATGGGCTACAGCGTCAATCAGATTCAGTTCTGCATACGCAGCACCTTTGACAGCTTAAAGCTTTTATTTACCGGTCAGGTGAAGGCAGACGAGGCTGTGGCGGGCCCTGTGAGAATTGTATCTATGATTGGAGAATCGGTAGGGGAAAACAGGGAGTACGGTCTTACATCCACCCTTTTAACCTTGTCCAACTGGTGTTTGATTCTCAGCGCTACACTGGGAATTATGAACCTTCTGCCTATTCCCGCATTAGACGGAGGGCGGTTAGTATTCCTTGTGCTGGAGGGACTGAGGGGCAAGCCTATAGACAGAGAAAAAGAGGGCATGGTTCATCTGGCAGGCTTCGCTGTTTTAATGGTTTTAATGGTAGTAGTGCTGTTTAATGATATACGCAGCTTTTTTTAGGAGAGAGTGAAATGAAGGAGAAAGTTACAAAAGTAATTCATATTGGAAATCAAGTGATCGGAGGCGATCATCCGGTGCTGATCCAGTCTATGTGCAATACGAAAACTGAGGATGTAGAAGCTACATTTAATCAGATTTTAAAGCTGGAGGCTGCAGGCTGTGAAATTATCCGGGTGGCAGTGCCTACAATGGAGGCTGCAAAGGCATTAAGCCAGATCAAAGAAAAAATTCACATTCCCTTGGTAGCTGACATTCATTTTGATTACCGCTTAGCCATTGCTTCCATTGAAAACGGAGCAGATAAAATCAGGATTAATCCAGGAAATATTGGAAGCGCAGACAGGGTAAAGGCTGTAGTGGATAAGGCCAAAGAAAAAAATATTCCTATCCGCGTAGGCGTAAATAGCGGCTCTCTGGAAAAGGAGCTGCTGGAAAAATACGGCGGCGTAACGGCTGAGGGATTAGTGGAAAGCGCTTTAGATAAGGTGAAAATGATTGAGCAGATGGGGTATGACAATCTGGTTATCAGCATAAAATCTTCTGATGTAATGATGTGCGTAAAAGCCCACGAATTAATTTCAGCACAGACAGATTATCCCCTCCACGTTGGAATTACTGAATCCGGCACAGTTGCCTCAGGGAATATTAAGTCAGCCGTAGGCCTGGGAATTATTTTAAATCAAGGCATCGGGGACACTATAAGAGTGTCGTTAACTGGAGATCCTGTAGAAGAAATCAAGTCGGCAAAGCTGATTTTAAAAACCCTGGGACTTCGCAAAGGTGGAATAGAGGTGGTATCCTGTCCTACCTGCGGCAGAACCAGAATTGATTTAATTAATCTGGCTAATCAGGTGGAGACAATGACCTCCCAGTTTGATTCCTTAAATATTAAGGTAGCTGTTATGGGCTGCGTAGTAAACGGACCGGGGGAGGCCAGAGAGGCGGACATTGGAATAGCGGGAGGAATAGGAGAAGGACTTCTTATAAAAAAAGGCCAGGTTGTAAGAAAGGTTCCAGAAGACCAGCTTTTGGAAACCCTGCGCAGAGAACTGGAAGAAATGGCATTACAGGCAGACAGGTGATATCATGGCAAAAAAGTTTTTAGATGTATTTCCTGATTTACATATTACAGACGAAATGAATCAGCTTCTGAATCTGGTAGAGGTGGAAAAAGTCACCTCCACCAGGGACAGGAGCATTTTGCGTATATACATTGTCAGTCCCCGTTTAATTCACAAGCAAAATATTTATGCACTGGAAAAGGGGATACGGGAACAGCTTTTTCCGGGAAAAAGGATTTCTATAAAGATTTTGGAAAAGTATAAGCTGTCCGGCCAGTATACCCCTGAAAAGCTGTTGAAGGTGTACAGAGACAGCCTTTTAATGGAGCTGAAAAATTATAGTATTATTGAATATAATATTTTCAGGAAAACCAGATACGGTTTTCCCCATCCTGACGTATTAAAAATGACAGTGGAAAATACCATGGTCAACAAGGAGAAAACAGGGGAGCTGAAGCGGATTCTGGAAAAGGTTTTCTATGAAAGATGCGGACTTCCTGTGGAGGTTCAGTATGAATATGTAGAACCGGAAAAGGTGAAAAAAGAGGAGCCTAACATGCAGTGGGCTCCATCGCCGGTTAGCCGCCCTGATATAAAACAGCAGGCAGAACAGCCGCCCTTTACTCCGGATAATTCCGGGGCTGATAAAAAGGGGGAGGCAAAGCGGGACAATAAGGACAATAAAAAAGAATTTAAAAAGGATTACAAAAAATCATATAAACGTTCAGACAACCCGGATGTAATTTATGGCAGAGATTTTGAGGACGAAATTGTAGAAATAGATAAAATAGACGGAGAAGTAGGAGAGGTAGTTCTCAGAGGAAAAATTATCAGAAAGGAATTCAGGGAGCTGAGAAGCGGCCGCACCCTGGTGATCTTTGACCTTACAGACTTTACTGACACAATGACGGTAAAGTTGTTTCCAAAAGAAGATTTTGTAGAAGAGGTAAAGGCCGTTATAAGCGACAACACCTTTATTAAAATTAAAGGCGTTACCACCATAGATAAATTTGACGGAGAGTTAACATTAGGGTCTATAGTGGGAATCAAAAAATGCGAGGATTTTACAGGGAAAAGGCTGGACAACAGCAGGGAAAAGCGGGTAGAGCTGCACTGCCACACGAAAATGAGCGATATGGACGGGGTTTCTGAGGTTAAGGACATGATTAAAAGGGCGAAAAAGTGGGGGATGCCGGCGATTGCTGTGACAGACCACGGCTGCGTTCAGTCCTTTCCCGACGCCAGTCATGCCCTGGATAAGGGAGATACATTTAAAGTCCTTTACGGCGTAGAGGGATATTTAGTAGACGACACCAAGCAGCTGGTGGACAATCCTGCCGGTCAGACCTTTGACCATACTTATGTTGTTTTTGATTTGGAGACAACAGGATTAAGCCCTGTAAAGAATAAAATCATTGAAATTGGAGCTGTGCGGGTGGAAAAAGGGCAGATTACAGACAAGTTCAGCACCTTTGTAAACCCGGAAATTCCTATTCCATTTGAAATTGAAAAGCTGACCAGCATAAACGACGACATGGTGATTCACGCTCCTGTAATAGAACAAATTCTGCCGGAATTTTTGGAATTTGCAAAAGGGGCTGTTTTAGTAGGCCACAACGCAGCTTTTGACGTTAGCTTTGTGGCGGAAAACTGCAGACTTCAGGGAATTCCCTTTGCGCCTACAGTGGTAGACACTGTAACCTTGGCTCAGCAGCTTTTGCCTGGATTAAACAGATTTAAGCTGGATACTGTGGCAAAGGCGTTAAACATTTCTCTGAAAAACCATCACAGGGCAGTGGACGACGCAGGGGCTACTGCGGAAATATTTGTAAAGTTTCTGGAGATGCTGAAGGCCAGAGATATAAATGATTTAGATACCTTAAATAATATGAGCAAGATTACGGTGGACATTATCAGAAAAATGCCTACTCACCATGTGATTATTCTGGCTAAAAATGATATTGGAAGAGTGAATCTTTACCGTTTAGTATCTTTGTCCCACTTAGAATACTTTGCAAGAAGGCCCAGAATTCCTAAAAGTATTTTAGAAAAATACAGGGAGGGGCTGATTATAGGCTCGGCCTGCGAGGCAGGAGAACTGTATCAGGCTCTGCTCAGGGGAGCCTCCCAGGTGGAAATTACAAGGCTTGTTAACTTTTATGATTACCTGGAAATCCAGCCTTTAGGAAACAATGCTTTTATGCTGAGGGATGAAAAAAGCACAGTAAAAACCCAGGAGGACTTAATTGCTATTAATAAACGGATTGTGGAGCTGGGGGATGAATTTAATAAGCCTGTCTGCGCCACCTGCGACGTTCATTTTCTGGACCCGTCAGACGAGGTGTACAGAAGGATTATTATGGCCGGTCAGGGCTTTAAAGACAGCGACGACCAGGCGCCTTTATATTTAAGAACTACTGAGGAGATGCTGGAGGAATTTCAGTATTTAGGCTCAGACAAGGCTTATGAAGTAGTAGTAACCAACACCAGAAAAATCGCGGATATGTGCGAAAATATTTCTCCTGTGCGGCCGGACAAGTGCCCTCCCGTGATTCCTGAATCTGATAAATCTTTAAGAAAAATCTGCTACGACAGGGCCCATGAAATATACGGGGACAATCTGCCTGATATAGTGGTAGAGCGGCTGGAAAGAGAGCTGAATTCCATTATCAGCAACGGCTTTGCCGTAATGTATATTATTGCTCAGAAGCTGGTGTGGAAATCTAATGAGGACGGATATCTGGTAGGCTCCAGAGGATCTGTAGGTTCTTCCTTGGTGGCCACCATGTCGGGTATTACAGAGGTAAATCCGTTGAGCCCTCATTATTACTGTCCTTCCTGTCATTATTATGATTTTGATTCAGAGGATGTAAAAAAATTCAGCGGTATGGCAGGCTGCGATATGCCGGATAAACTATGTCCTGTGTGTGGAAATCCGTTGAAAAAGGACGGATTTGACATTCCATTTGAAACCTTCCTGGGATTTAAAGGAGATAAAGAGCCGGATATTGACTTGAATTTTTCTGGAGAATATCAAAGTAAAGCCCATGATTATACAGAAGTAATATTTGGAAAAGGCCAGACCTTCCGGGCCGGCACCATTGGCACACTGGCAGATAAAACAGCTTACGGATACGTAAAAAATTATTATGAGGAGCACGGGGTGAGAAAGCGTGCCTGTGAAATTAACAGAATCGTCCAGGGTTGCGTAGGGGTCAGAAGAACTACAGGCCAGCATCCTGGAGGCATTATCGTGCTGCCTTTAGGCGAGGAAATCTATTCCTTTACCCCTGTTCAGCATCCTGCCAATGATATGACTACCTCCACAGTCACCACTCATTTTGATTATCACTCCATTGACCACAACCTGCTGAAACTGGACATTCTGGGCCATGATGATCCCACTATGATTCGTATGCTTCAGGATTTAACAGGCCTGGACCCGGTAAAGGACATTCCTTTAGACTGTAAAGAGGTTATGAGCCTGTTTCAAAGCACAAAGGCATTGGGGATAGAGCCTGAGGATATTGGCGGCTGCCCTCTTGGGGCCTTAGGCGTGCCGGAATTTGGCACTGATTTTGCCATGCAGATGTTAATTGACACAAAGCCTAAATATTTTTCCGATTTAGTGCGTATTGCCGGCCTGGCTCACGGCACGGACGTGTGGCTGGGAAACGCCCAGACCTTAATTCAGGAAGGAAAGGCCACCATTCAGACTGCCATCTGTACCCGAGACGACATTATGATTTACTTAATTCAAAAAGGATTAGAGGAAGGCCTGTCCTTTACCATTATGGAAAGCGTGAGAAAGGGAAAGGGGCTGAAGGAGGACTGGGAAGCTGAAATGACAAAGCACGGCGTGCCCGACTGGTATATTTGGTCCTGCAAGAAAATTAAGTACATGTTCCCTAAGGCCCACGCGGCAGCTTACGTTATGATGGCCTGGAGAATTGCTTACTGTAAAGTATTTTATCCCCTGGCCTACTACGCTGCGTTTTTCAGTATCAGGGCCAGCGCCTTTTCCTATGAAATTATGTGCCAGGGACGGGACAAATTGGAATATCACCTGGCAGATTACAAGAAAAGAGCAGACACTCTTTCAAAAAAAGAGCAGGACACTTTAAGGGACATGAGGATTGTCCAGGAAATGTATGCCAGAGGCTTTGAATTTCTGCCTATAGACATTTATAAGGCCCAGGCCAGAAACTTCCAGATTATAGACGGAAAGCTGATGCCCTCCTTCAGCAGTATTGACGGGCTGGGGGAGAAGGCGGCAGATGCCATTGTGGACGCAGTGGCCGACGGACCCTTCCTTTCCAGAGAAGATTTTAGAAACAGATCAAAGGTCAGCAAAACAATTTGTGAATTAATGGGAGATATGGGACTTTTAGGCGGGCTTCCTGAGTCTAATCAGCTTTCCCTTTTCGACATATAACCAGATAATTCTCAGCTTTCAAGGCGGATGTTGTCGCAATTTTACAATGGCTTTTTTGAATAAATTTGATATTTGCTCCATAAATATGATATTAGCTTACGAAGCAAATAAGGTTTAAGAAAGAGGAGAAAATACTATGTCAGAAAAAGTAATTGAAAACAACAAGGTGAGCATAATTGGAAAGATTGCATCAGGATTTACATTCAGCCATGAGGTGTTTGGAGAAGGGTTTTATGTAGTGGATGTAGCTGTAAACCGTCTCAGCGATCAGGTTGATGTGATTCCCCTGATGATTTCTGAAAGACTTTTGGATGTAAACGAGGATTACATAGGCAGCACAGTGGAGGCCATTGGACAGTTTCGCTCCTACAACCGCCATGAAGGCACGAAAAACCGCTTAGTTTTATCTATTTTTGTCAGGGAGATAAATTTCCTGGAAGAATTTACAGATTATACAAAAACAAATCAAATTTACCTGGACGGATATATTTGCAAGGAGCCTATTTACAGAAAAACTCCTTTAGGCAGAGAGATCGCCGATCTTTTGCTGGCCGTAAACCGTCCATATGGAAAATCCGATTATATTCCATGTATTTCCTGGGGCAGAAACGCCAGATACGCCTCTGCTTTCCAGGTTGGCACCAGGGTGAGAATCTGGGGAAGAGTTCAAAGCAGAGAATATACGAAAAAGTTAAACGAAACCCAGTGTGAAAAAAGGATTGCATATGAGGTGTCTGTCAGCAAACTGGAATGCGTAGACCAGGAGGAACAGGCAGAAGCATAATATTGGAATTCATGGATATTTAAGAATTCTTGCAATATTGTAAGAAATGTGATACAATCTGCCCAAGTTGTACTATGCTTACGAGGTGAGGAAATGAATAAAGGAACGGTTCAGGTCATATACGGACCTGGTAAAGGGAAAACTGCAGCAGCTCTGGGATATGCAGTACAGTCGCTGGACTGCCAGAAAACTGCCATTGTAATACAATTTATGAAGGGAAATCTGGAAAGCCAGGAGAACAGCATTTTAAAACGTCTGGAGCCAGAATTAAAAATATTTCGTTTTGAAAAGCTGGCAGCCTGCTTTAAGGATCTGACGGAGCAGGAACGCCAGGAGGAAGCGATTAACATGAAAAACGGCGTCAACTTTGCCAACAAGGTTCTGACTACAGGAGAGTGCGATATACTGATTTTAGACGAGGTTTTAGGCCTTTTAGACTGTCAGATTATTACTCCTTCTGATCTGCGGCAGATGATCAGCAATAAGGCTGATGAAACTGAACTGATTCTTACAGGTCAAAGCCTTCCTGATGGGTTTGAAGATATTCTGGATGAAATTTACAGAATTGATAATGTAAAAGTTGACAAGGTAAATAAATGATGATAGAATCTAACCATGCATAAAAGGTAGAGGTTGCGTGAATTATCAGTAGTCTGTTGGATGTGTCAGGCACAGAAGAAGACAGTCGAAAGGGAGGAACGCCGAAGAAGAATATTTCCTGAGAATATTTTTTCTGGGCGCAGAATGAACAGTTCTGCGACTGTCATCCAAAAGGATGGGGAGCTACTTAAAGATGATGGAAACTTTAAGAGCCGGCCTTTGTTGCCGGCTTTTTTGATTCATAGGAAGCTTGTTCCCTGGGGATCAAAAAAGCCTTTCAGGCGGGATTTATTTTACCCATAAACGATTATGTGAAACGAGACAGAAAGAAAAGAGGAAAGTATTATGGCAATTTTTGAAGGATCAGGAGTAGCTTTAGCGACGCCATTTTATGAAAATGGAGAAATTAACTATGATGTATTAAAGGATTTGGTGGAGGAACAGATTGCAGGAGGCACTGATTGTATTGTTGCCTGCGGCACCACTGCAGAGGCGTCCACAATGACTCACGAGGAGCATATTGAAGTAATCCGCTTTGTATGTGAAGTGGTAAATAAAAGAATTCCTGTAGTTGCAGGAACTGGTTCTAACTGCACAGAGACGGCTATTTATTTATCACAGGAAGCAGAAAAAGCAGGCGCAGACGGGATTTTAGTAGTTTCCCCTTATTATAATAAGGCTACTCAGAAGGGATTAATCCGCCATTTCACAGCTGTTGCAGACTCTGTAAAGATTCCTGTGCTCCTTTATAACATTCCAGGCAGAACAGGAGTGAACATTGAGCCGGAGACAATTGTTTACCTTTGCAAAAATGTAGAAAACATTGTAGGAGTAAAGGAAGCCAGCGGAAACTTTTCTAAAATTGCGTCTCTGATGAGCATGGCTGAGGGCTGCGTAGACGTGTACTCTGGAAACGACGATCAGATTGTGCCTCTGATGGCATTAGGGGGAAAAGGCGTTATTTCCGTGCTGGCTAATATAGCTCCAAAACAGACCCACCACATTTGCCAGTCTTATTTAGACGGGGATGTACAGACAAGCGCAAAGCTTCAGCTGCAGGCCATTCCTTTAGTAAATGAATTATTCTGCGAGGTAAACCCTATTCCTGTAAAAGCGGCGATGAATCTTATGGGCAAAAAAACAGGTCCTATGCGCCTGCCTCTTACAGACATGGAGCCTGAAAATCAGGAGAAACTGAAAAAGCAGATGGAAGCTTACGGGTTGCTGTAATTGAAAGGAGAAACACTTATGGTAAAGATTTTAATGCACGGCTGCAACGGAGCCATGGGACAGGTGATTTCTTCAATTGTTCAGCAGGATAAAGACGCTCAGATTACAGCCGGCGTAGATATTACGGGAGTGCAGAAAAATGATTATCCTGTTTTTACTTCCCTGGAGGATTGTAAAGAAGAGGTAGACGTAATTATTGATTTCGCTTCTGCTAAAGCAGTGGACCATCTTTTAGACTACAGCAAAGAACACAAAATTCCGGTGGTGCTTTGTACTACAGGTCTTTCTGAGGAACAGATCAAAAAGGTGGGGGAGACCAGTAAAGAAACAGCTGTGCTCCGGTCCGCCAACATGTCTCTTGGAATTAATCTGCTTTTGAAAATCGTGCAGGAAGCTGCCAAAATCTTAGCTGCCGCAGATTTTGATATTGAGATAGTAGAAAAGCATCACAATCAGAAAATAGATGCTCCCAGCGGCACAGCCTTGGCCCTGGCAGACTCAATAAACGATGCCTTAGATCAGGCATATCACTATAAATACGACCGTTCTGCAGAACGTGTAAAAAGAGATAAAAAGGAAATAGGCATTCAGGCTGTACGGGGCGGCTCCATAGTGGGAGAGCACGACGTGATTTTTGCCGGAAGAGACGAGGTAATCACCTTCCAGCACACAGCATACTCAAAAGCTATTTTCGGAAAAGGCGCCGTTGCGGCAGCCAAATTTTTAAAAGGCAAAGAACCTGGACTTTACAATATGTCCCATGTAATCGGGTAAAATTCTGGAAAATCATTCCTAATATAAAAATTCTTCTTCCGCATATACTAACCATATCATGTGAAAGGAGAATTTTTATTATGAAAAAAATCAAAGTCACTTTTCTGGCAATTTGCTTTGCCATGACTGTAATGATGCTTACTGCATGTGGCAGCAAAGATAATACTGGAGATAAATCCTCCACAGGCGGTATGGAAACCACACAATCTATGGAAGAAACCACACGTGGAACTACGCAGTCCGGAGGAAAGACAGCAACTACAGCTGTAGATGATGAGGTAGTAGAAAGTACTGGAGTCATCGACGGCTTAATGGACGACATGAAGGACGCTGTTGACGACGGAATCGGAACAGATGGGACAACTGCTGTAAATGAATAAAAATAAGGCCTTCTGCTTAATCAATGTGAGGATTTTTCTCCACGTAAGCAGAGGGCTTTTTTAGATGCTTTTTTTGTTTATTTGTGATATGATAATAAAAGACTGCAGCCAAGTTTTTGTTGATGCAGCTAAAAAATAAAAAGGAGAATAGGTATGAATAAAGAACGATTATTACAAACATTTCTGGAGTATGTACAGATTAACAGTGAAACCAGAAATGAAAAAGAAATGTGCGACAAAGTGAGAAAGGATCTGGAGGATCTGGGTCTGGAAGTAGATTTTGATTTTATAGGGGATAAATTCGGATCTAACGGATACAATATTTACGCTTATTTAAAAGGTGACGAAACCTTAGAGCCAGTGATGCTCAGCGCTCATTTAGATACTGTAGTTCCGGGAAATCATATTGAGCCTTATGTGGAGGACGGCATGATCCGCAGCAAAGGAGACTCTATGATTTTAGCTGCAGATGACAAAGCAGGCATCAGCGGGGTTATGGAAGCTTTGCGCACAGTAAAAGAAGAAGGCATAAAAACAAGACCTGTAGAGATTTTCTTCAGCGTAGGGGAGGAGTGCGGCCTTCACGGAGCCAAACATGCAGATTACTCTAAGCTGAAAAGCAAAATGGGTATTGTATTAGATATGAACGGAGACATTGGAACTACATGCTATACATGTCCAGGTCAGACTAACTTTAACTTTGAAATTTTCGGCAAGCCGGCTCATGCAGGCATTGCTCCTGAAACTGGAATAAGCGCCATATTAGCCGCCGCAGAAGGCATTGCCAATATGAAGCTGCTTAGAGTTGACAGCGAGACTACCGCCAACATAGGCACATTTAAAGCAGAAGGTCCTACTAATATTGTATCTCCATATGCAAACGTAATTGCAGAGGCCCGCAGCACAGATTTAAATAAGCTGGAGGAGCAAGGCAGGCAGATGATAGCCGCTATGCAGGCAGCCTGCGACAAATACGGAGCAGAGCTAAAATACACTACTGCCAGAGCTTATAACCCATATAAAGTAACTCCGGAAGATCCAGTGTGCGTGCTTCTGGAAAAATGTTATAAAGCATTAGACTGCCCAGTGCGGTATGTAGCTTCCGGCGGCGGTTGCGACAGCAACATTCACAATGAACATGGAATTCAGTCTGTGGGAATCGGCATCGGTATGCAGAACGCCCACACAGCCAATGAGTGCATCGCCGTAGAGCAGCTGAACAAAACAGCTCTCTTAGTATTGGAACTGATGAAAGCATGATAGCTTATAAAGGAGGCTGTTATTATAATAAAAGGCTATAAGGACAGAAGAAAAAAGCCGTGGAGAAAAATAATTACCCCTGCCTGTCTGACTGTGAGAAGGATTTGTGTCGCTGCTTTCATTTTAGAGGCAGCGTGGTTTCTTAATACATACCCTGTAATACGGTTTTCTTCAGAAAAGCTGTATGAAGAAAAATCAGCCTTAGAAAATGAATGGACGGCAGAAACTATATACGGAATCACCTTTCAGTTAAAAGACGGAGTGATTCAGATTTACAGGCAAAAGCAGTATTATGAGAATAAGGGTAATTAAGCGGAGACAGGGATAATTTATTAGAAAGTTTAATGACTAAGGTTCTTGCATTGATGTAAAGAGTGTATTATAATTTCTACTGAAACATAGTACTTTTATATTAAAAACTTATAAATCTTATGAAAAGGACTGGTGATTACTTATGGAAAAGAAAGAATTACTGTACGAAGGTAAGGCAAAAAAGGTTTATACTACAGAAGATCCTGATGTATTAATCGTAGATTATAAAGACGACGCCACAGCATTTAACGGTTTAAAGAAAGGCACCATTGTTGGAAAAGGCGCCATTAACAATCGTATGACCAACCATATTTTCAAGCTTTTAGAGAAAAAGGGAGTGCCTACTCATCTGGTTGAGGAATTAAGCGACAGAGAGACAGCTGTAAAAAAAGTGGAGATCGTTCCTCTGGAAGTAATCATCAGAAACTTTTCTGCAGGCAGCTTTGCAAAAAAAATGGGTATGGAGGAAGGCATAAAGTTTTCCCAGCCAACTTTAGAGTTCAGCTATAAGAACGACGACTTAGGCGACCCATTTATTAACAAATACTACGCTTTAGCTTTAGATCTGGCTACAGAAGAAGAGATCGAGGATATTACAAAGTATGCTTTCATTGTAAATGACGTAATGAGAGAATATTTTGACAGCCTGGGTATTGAGCTGATCGACTTTAAGATTGAGTTCGGCCGTTACCATGGAAAGATTATTCTGGCCGACGAGGTTTCCCCTGATACATGCAGACTGTGGGACAAGGAGACACACGAGAAGCTGGATAAAGACCGTTTCCGCAGAGATTTAGGAAATGTAGAAGATGCGTACCAGGAAGTGTTCAGACGTCTTGGAATTCAGTAGACAACTGTAAATAAAAGATCTGTGGCGCATCTAAAATGAGGAGGAACGGCAATGAACGACAGATATGTAAGTCCATTATCAGAGCGCTATGCAAGCAGGGAGATGCAGTATATTTTTTCTCCTGACATGAAATTCAGAACATGGAGAAGACTTTGGATAGCTTTAGCTGAGACAGAAAAAGAACTGGGACTGCCTATTACAGAGGAGCAGATAAAAGAACTGAAAAGCCATGCAGACGACATTAACTATGAAGTGGCAAAAGAAAGAGAGCGCTTAGTGCGCCACGACGTAATGTCCCACGTGTACGCTTACGGACAGCAGTGTCCTGAGGCAAAGGGCATCATCCATCTGGGAGCTACATCCTGTTATGTAGGAGACAACACAGATATTATTATTATGAAGGAAGCCTTAAAGCTGGTGAGAAAAAAGCTGATCAATGTAATGGCCGAGCTGTCTAAATTTGCAGACCAGTATAAAAATCAGCCCACTTTGGCATTTACTCATTTTCAGCCGGCACAGCCTACTACAGTGGGAAAAAGAGCTACATTATGGCTTCAGGAGCTGTGCTTAGATTTAGAAGATCTGGACCACGTAATGAATTCCTTAAAGCTTTTAGGCTCAAAAGGAACTACAGGAACGCAGGCCAGCTTTTTAGAGTTGTTTGACGGTGATCACGAAAAATGCCGCCAGGCAGATCAAATGATTGCAGAAAAAATGGGATTTGCAGAGTGCTATCCAGTGTCAGGCCAGACCTACTCCAGGAAAATAGATACAAAGGTTGTGAATGTGCTGGCCGGCATTGCTCAAAGCGCTCACAAGTTTTCCAATGATATCCGTCTCCTTCAGCATTTAAAGGAGGTGGAGGAGCCTTTTGAAAAAACTCAGATCGGTTCTTCCGCTATGGCTTACAAGAGAAACCCAATGAGAAGCGAGCGCATTGCCTCTCTTGCCAATTATGTAATGGCAGATGTGATGAACCCTATGCTGGTGTCTGCTACTCAGTGGTTTGAAAGAACCTTAGATGACTCTGCCAATAAAAGGTTAAGCGTTCCAGAAGGCTTTCTGACTGTGGACGGCATTTTAGACTTATACTTAAATGTAGTGGACGGCTTAGTCGTATATCCTAAGGTTATTGAAAAGCATCTTATGGCCGAGCTGCCATTTATGGCTACAGAAAATATTATGATGGATGCAGTAAAGGCGGGAGGCGACAGACAGGAACTTCACGAGAAAATCCGTACCCTTTCCATGGAAGCAGGCAGAAATGTGAAGGAATTAGGAAAGGACAACAACCTGTTAGAGCTGATTGCCGCAGATCCTGCTTTTGGACTGACCTTAGAAGAATTGAATAAAACTATGGAGCCTCTCAGATATGTGGGACGGGCGCCAAAGCAGGTAGAAGAGTTCCTTTCTCAGGTTATAAATCCTATTTTAAATGACAACAAAGATATCCTGGGTATGACGGCTGAAATTAATGTTTAGAATTATCATATGAGTATTAATCTGGAATATTACAAGGTATTTTACTATGTGCAAAAATCAGGCAGCCTTACTGCAGCCGCTGAAGCTTTATGTATTTCTCAGCCGGCTGTCAGTCAGGCAATCAAGCAGCTGGAGACTTCCTTAGGCGCCAAGCTTTTTGTGAGAACAGCCAAAGGAGTAAAGCTTACTAGGGAAGGGGAAATCCTTTCTGCTTATGTAAGCCGGGGAATAGAAAATCTGGAAAAAGGAGAAACTATGGTGCGCCGTTTTATTAACCTGGAAACAGGGGAGGTGCGCATCGGAGCCAGCGACATGACTCTTCAGTTTTTCCTTCTTCCGTATTTAGAAAAGTTCCATCAAAAATATCCTGGCGTTAAGGTCAATGTTTCAAACGGCCCTACTCCTGAGACAATTCAGGCCTTAGAGGCTGGAAATATTGATTTTGCCGTTGTCAGCACCCCTTTTCAAATGGAAAAGGGACTGGAGGCTGTAGAGGTAAAGCAGATTGAGAATATTTTTATTGCAGGCAGCCAGCTTAGGCATCTTCAAAAAAAGCTGCTTTCCTACAAAATTCTCTTAGATTACCCCTGCGTTTTTTTGGAGAAAAATACAAGCACAAGAGCCTTTATGGATCAATTTTTAGAACAGCAGGAAGTTTTTCCAGAACCGGAATTTGAGCTGGCAACCAGCGACATGGTAGTGCAGTTTGTCAGAAGGAATTTGGGAATCGGCTGTGTAATGAGCGGTTTTGCAGAGGAAGCTTTAAAAAAGGAGCAGGTATTTCCTTTGAAATTTGAAAAGGAAATGCCAAAAAGATACTTTTCTATTGTTACTGGAGACAGAAAGTTAATATCAGCTCCCGCCTCCTGCCTTCTTTCTATGATTCAATCAGACACATAATTTTGACTTATGTATATCATAATAAATATTGATTTTACTTATGCTATTTCTGGCAGTATGATAAATACAGGCAGTTGACCTGACTATCGTACTGCCGTCTTTTTAATTACATATTTATTATAAAAACATAATTTTATACTTGTAAGGAGGAAATAAGTCAAATGGTTAGAGCGATTGTAGGAGCAAACTGGGGAGACGAAGGAAAAGGTAAAATTACAGATATGCTGGCTCAGGAGTCAGATATTATTATTCGTTTCCAGGGAGGAAGCAACGCAGGACATACAATTATTAACAACTATGGAAGATTTGCACTTCACCTGCTGCCTTCAGGAGTATTTTACAACCACACCACAAGTATTATAGGCAACGGTGTTGCCCTTAATATTCCATATTTAATAAAGGAAATAAAATCATTAGTAGATCAGGGAGTTCCGGAACCGAAAATTCTGGTGTCAGACAGAGCCCAGATTTTAATGCCATACCACATTTTATTTGATGAATATGAGGAGGAACGTCTGGGAGGCAAATCCTTTGGCTCCACAAAATCAGGCATCGCTCCCTTTTATTCAGATAAATATGCAAAAATCGGCTTTCAGGTCAGCGAATTATTTGACCAGGAATCTTTAAAGGAAAAGGTAGTCCGCATCTGCGAAATGAAAAACGTGCTTTTAGAGCATCTGTATCACAAGCCCCTTTTAGACCCTGAAAAGCTTTACAGCACAATGATGGAGTACAAAGAGATGGTGGCCCCTTATGTGTGCGACGTATCTAAATATCTGTATGAGGCCATTCAGTCAGGAAAGAAAATTTTGCTGGAGGGACAGCTTGGCTCTTTAAAGGACCCTGACCACGGAATTTATCCTATGGTAACATCTTCCTCCACCTTAGCGGCTTACGGGGCTATTGGCGCAGGAATTCCTCCTTATGAGATTAAGCAGATTACTACAGTTGTAAAAGCCTACTCCAGCG
This sequence comes from Lachnoclostridium edouardi, assembly GCF_900240245.1. Taxonomy (GTDB): domain Bacteria; phylum Bacillota; class Clostridia; order Lachnospirales; family Lachnospiraceae; genus Lachnoclostridium_A; species Lachnoclostridium_A edouardi. The sequence continues at coordinate 228,097 of NZ_OESQ01000001.1, read as the reverse complement.
CAGTAGGAGCAGGAGCCTTTGTCAGCGAAATTTTTGGGGACGAGGCGGACCAGCTGAGAAGACGGGGCGGAGACCACGGAGAATTTGGAGCCACTACAGGACGTCCCAGAAGAATGGGATGGTTTGATACAGTAGCCAGCCGCTACGGCTGCAGAATCCAGGGAGCTACAGAGGTAGCCTTAACTGTTTTAGACGTTTTAGGATATTTAGAGCAAATCCCTGTATGTGTAGGATATGAGATTAACGGGCAGATTACAAAAGATTTCCCAACTACTGTAGAGTTGGAAAAGGCAAAACCAGTGCTTCAGGTGCTGCCTGGATGGAAATGTGATATCCGGGGAATTAAAAAATATGATGACCTTCCTGAAAACTGCAGAAAATATATTGAGTTTATTGAAAAAGAACTGGAAACTCCTATTACCATGGTATCCAACGGCCCTGGAAGAGAGGAAATCATTTACAGAAAATAGAAGAAAAGATTGATTTATAAATGAATTTTTAGTATATTATTTAATAGATTACAGTGGGGTTGGAAGGAGAACAGTTTACAATGGTCAAGATTGCAGTAGACGCTATGGGCGGAGATTATGCGCCTGGCGAGATGATAAAAGGAGCGGTGGACGCTGTAAATAAGCGAAAGGACATTTATGTATGTCTGGTAGGCCAGGAAAATGTGATTGAGGAGGAGTTAAAAAAGCACTCTTATCAGCAGGAACAAATTTCCGTCTGCCATGCTTCACAGGTGATTGCCACAGAGGAGCCTCCTGTGACTGCAATCAGAACAAAAAAGGATTCTTCCATTGTAGTGGGAATGAACCTGGTGAAAAAGGGAGAAGCCGACGCCTTTGTGTCAGCCGGCAGTTCAGGGGCAATCCTAGTAGGTGGACAAGTAATCGTAGGCAGGACAAAAGGGGTGGAAAGGCCTCCTTTGGCTCCTTTAATTCCTACGGAAAAGGGAGTTTCCCTTTTAATTGACTGCGGCGCCAACGTGGACGCCAGAGCTTCCCACCTGGTGCAATTTGCCCGCATGGGCTCTATTTATATGGAACATGTAGTGGGAATTAAGAATCCCAGAGTGGCCATTGTAAATATTGGGGCTGAAGAAGAAAAAGGCAACTCTCTTGTAAAGGAAACCTTCCCTCTTTTAAAGGAGTGTAATGACATTAATTTTATCGGCAGTATAGAGGCCAGAGAGATTCCTCACGGCGGAGCTGACATTATTGTGTGCGAGGCATTTGTAGGCAATGTGATTTTAAAGCTGTACGAGGGCGTGGGAGCTACCTTGCTTGGCAAGGTGAAAGCAGGTATGATGACAAGCCTGAGAAGCAAAATCGGCGCCTTGTTAGTAAAGCCGGCGTTAAAGGAGACGTTAAAGTCTTTTGACGCCAGCCAGTACGGGGGAGCTCCTCTTTTAGGGTTAAAGGGCCTGGTGGTAAAAACTCACGGCAATTCTAAGGCTTTGGAGGTCTGCAACTCCATTATTCAATGTGTTACATTTAAAGAGCAGGCAATTAATGAAAAAATTCAGGCCAGCCTGGCAGACGGAAAACAGGAAAGGGATTAAGCAGTATGGAATTTGAAAAAATACAGGAAATTGTTGCACAGGTGTTAAACATCCAACCGGATGAAATAACCATGTCGTCTACATTTATAGATGACTTAGGTGCAGATTCTCTGGATATTTTCCAAATTATTATGGCAATAGAAGAAGAGTTCGGCATCCAGATTCCTAACGAGGCCGCAGAACATATTGTTTCTGTAGGAGATGCGGCAGAACAAATCAAAAATGCAAAAAGTCAGTGAGTAAAGAGGGTGTTGCATGGAAGAATGCAGACGCAGTTGGCAGCACCCTCTTTTGCTGTATTAAATATAATGCTTGCAGCGGCAAAAAGGGGACATTTATGATCAGGAAATTAAAAGAATTAGAAGAAAAAATAGGATATCATTTTACAGACCAAAAGCTTTTATCTCACGCCATGACCCACAGCTCCTATGCCAATGAAAAAAGATGGGACAAATGCGAGTGCAACGAAAGGCTGGAGTTTTTAGGAGACGCAGTTTTGGAGCTGGTGTCCAGCGACTTCCTTTTCCACAAGCACCGCAAAATGCCGGAGGGAGAGCTGACGAAAACAAGAGCCAGCATGGTGTGCGAGCCGGCGTTAGCCTACTGCGCTTCTGAAATTCATTTAGGAGAATATTTATTCCTAGGTAAAGGAGAAGAGGCCACCGGAGGCAGAGAAAGAAATTCTGTTGTGTCAGACGCTATGGAGGCGCTGATTGGGGCAATCTATCTGGATGGTGGTTTTGCTAATGCGAAAGAGTTTATTCACAGCTTTATTCTCAATGATATGGAACACAAACAGCTCTTTTACGATAGCAAGACTATCCTGCAGGAAATGGTGCAGAGTATGGGAAGCGATCAGCTTTCTTATGAGCTTCTCAGCGAGGAGGGGCCTGATCACAATAAGGTATTTAAGGTGTGCGCCAAGGTAGGCGAAAGGGAAATAGGATGTGGAAGCGGAAGAACAAAGAAAGCTGCGGAAGCCGCCGCCGCCTATCACGGTATTTTGAAATTAAAGGAAACACAGGTGTAGCATGTATTTAAAAAGTATTGAAATTCACGGCTTTAAATCATTTGCCAACAAAATACTCTTTGAGTTTCACAATGGAATTACAGGAATCGTAGGACCTAACGGCAGCGGAAAAAGCAATGTGGCGGATGCTGTCAGGTGGGTGTTGGGAGAGCAGCGGATTAAGCAGCTGAGAGGGGCTGCCATGCAGGATGTGATTTTTGCGGGAACAGAGTCCAGAAAGCCTCAGGGCTATGCGTCTGTGGCTATTACCTTAGATAACTCTGATCACCAGCTGGCTGTAGAATATGACCAGGTCACTATTACAAGACGCTTATACCGGTCCGGTGAAAGCGAATACAGGATGAACGGAGCAGTCTGCCGTTTAAAAGATATTAACGAACTGTTTTATGATACAGGTATTGGAAAAGAAGGTTATTCTATTATCGGTCAGGGACAGATTGACAAAATTCTAAGCGGAAAGCCGGAAGAGCGGCGGGAGCTGTTTGACGAGGCGGCGGGGATCGTTAAGTTTAAACGGAGAAAAAATATTGCTCAGAAAAAGCTGGAGGACGAAAAACAAAACCTGCTTCGCGTAAAGGATATATTGTCAGAGCTGGAAAAGCAGGTAGGACCTTTGGAGAAGCAGTCCGAGACAGCCAAAGAATACCTTCGCCTGAGAGATCAATTAAAAAAATATGATGCCAATGTGTTTCTTGTGGAAACCGGCCAGCTGAAAAAACAGCTGGAAGAAAATACGGCTAACCAAAAAATTGTGCTTCAGGATTTAGAGGAGACAAAAAAGCAACAAGAAATTCAAAGGGCAGAGTACGAGGAAATAGATTTGGCCGTTGCGGCCCTGGATTCAGAAATTACTGGCAAAAGGGAAAAATTATCTCAGGCCGATGTGTTAAAAGGCAATCTGGAAGGCCAGATTAATGTGCTTTTAGAGCAGATTAATACAGAAAAAATGAATGCAGAACACATTCATTCCAGAATCGCTTCCATTGACGGGGAGATTGAGGAAAAGCAAAAGCAGAGAGAAAGTTACGATAAAGAGAGGGAACAGATTTCTGAGGAGGCAAAGGCTGCCTTAGAAAAGCAGTCCCTGGCAGAAGCTGATTTAGAAGCAGCGCAAAAATTAATTGAAGAATTAGACGGCAGTATAGAGGCTGACAAAAATCAGATAATTTCTCTTCTTAATGAAAAGGCAGGCCTGTCAGGAAAACAGCAGCGCTATATGACTATGTTAGAGCAGGTGCAGGTCCGCCGTTCAGAGGTCTGCCAAAAACTGTTAAAATATAAAAGTGAAGAATCTGTTCAGGACGAGCAGCTGGAGGAACAGAAAAAGATTTTAGAGCAGCTGGAAGCAGAGCTGACAGACCTGGAAAATAAGCAGGCAAAGTCAGAAGCCAGGTTGGAAGAGCTGGAAGCAGAAGGCAAGGCTTTAAACAGACGGTTAAACGACGTGCAGCAGTCCTACCACACAAGCCATACTAAGCTGGAATCTTTAAAAAATCTGGCGGAGCGGTATGAAGGCTACGGCGGCAGCATACGCCGGGTTATGGAGGCCAGGGACAGAATAAAAGGCATCCACGGAGTTGTGGCAGATATTATTACTACTGAAAAGCAATATGAAACTGCAATTGAAACTGCTTTGGGAGGAAGTATTCAAAATATAGTTACAGATTCTGAACAAACTGCCAAGCAGCTGATTGAATATCTGAAGAAAAACAAATACGGAAGAGCCACCTTCCTTCCCCTTACTGCTATGGCAGGAAAAAGGCGGCAGCCTCAGGAAAATGTTTTAAAAGAGCCGGGAATTATTGGATACGCCAATTCGCTGGTACAAGTGGACAGCAAATACAAGGACTTGGCGGACTACCTGTTAGGACGGGTGGTGGTAGCTGAAACTATTGACTGCGCAATTACTTTGGCGAGAAAATTTCAGCATTCTCTCCGCATTGTCACATTGGACGGAGAGCTTTTAAGTCCAGGCGGCTCCATGACAGGAGGAGCTTTTAAAAACTCCAGCAACCTGTTAGGACGGCGCCGGGAAATTGAGGAGCTGGAGGAGGCCTGCAGGAAATCATTAATTCAGGCAGATCAAATACAGAAAGAGCAGCTTTTAAAGGAAGGGCTATTAGAAGAAGAAAAAGACCTTCTGGAACAGATCAGAGGCAAAAAACAAAGCTGCTATTTAAACCAAAATACAGTTCAGATGAATATTAGAAAAATGGAGGAGAAAAAGGCTGAAATCGCTGAAACCTCCTACGACATGGTGAAGGAAAATGAGGAGCTGGAAGGGCAGCTGCGGGACATTGAGGAAAGTCAGCAAAAGTTAAGTAAAGAAGTATTAAAGCTGGAGGAGGACAACCGGAGAATTACAGAAAACATGGGAGGGCTGGAAAAACAGCTTTTAAATGCCAGAGCTGACAGAGAAGAAAAAGCCCGAATCCTTGGAGAAATCCAGATGGACACTGCCAATCTTCATCAAAAGCATCAGTTCGCCCTGGAAAATATCAGGCGAATCAGAGAGGAAATGGTGCGGCTGGACGAGGAAAAAACAGGACTTTCAGCGGACACTGGCTTAAACGCCCAGGCTGTAGAAGCAAAGGAGCAGGAGATTTCCAACATTAAAGCCTTAATTCTTCACACAAAAGAAGAAATGGTTTCCCTTGGCCAGGAAATCCAGGAAAAAACCGCCCTTAGAGAAGAACAGAATCAGAAGCGAAAGGGATTTTTTGAAAAACAGGAAGAATTGTCCCACAGAGTGTCCAGACTGGACAAGGACGTATTTCGTTTAGACAGCCAAAAAGAGCGTTTGGAGGAAAAAACGGAAACTCTGACAAATTATATGTGGGAAGAGTATGAACTGACTTACACCACTGCAAAAGAGCTGGAAGATCAGGAGCTTTCAAATCTTTCTGACATGAAAAAAATGACTGACAGCTTAAAGGGAAGTATACGACGTTTGGGGAATGTAAACGTAAACGCCATTGAGGATTACAAAGAAATTTCAGAGCGGTATCAGTTTATGAAAACTCAGCATGAGGACCTTATTACAGCAGAGGAAACCTTAAAAAAGATTATCAGTGAGCTGGACGAAGGTATGCGCCGTCAGTTTTCAGAGAAGTTCCAGGAAATTAAAGCTGAATTTGACAAGGTATTCCGGGAAATGTTCGGAGGCGGCCACGGAGCATTAGAGCTGATGGAGGAAGCAGACATTTTAGAGGCGGGAATTCAGATTATCGCCCAGCCTCCCGGCAAAAAGCTGCAAAATATGCTGCAGCTGTCAGGCGGAGAAAAGGCGTTGACAGCCATCGCCCTGCTGTTTGCTATTCAGAACCTAAAACCGTCCCCCTTCTGCCTTTTAGATGAAATTGAAGCGGCTTTAGATGATTCTAATGTAGACCGCTTTGCAAAATATCTTCACAAGCTGACAAAAAACACACAGTTCATTGTAATCACACACAGAAGAGGAACTATGGTGGCCTCTGACCGCCTGTATGGAATCACTATGCAGGAAAAGGGCGTGTCCACTTTAGTATCTGTGAATCTGATAGAAGACGACTTAGACAAATAAGGAGACTAACTTATGGAAGAACAAAAAAAGGGGTTTTTCAGCCGTCTGGTACAAGGGCTGACAAAAACCAGAAATAATATTGTATCTGGCATTGATTCTATTTTCAGCGGATTTTCTGCAATTGACGACGATTTCTATGAGGAAATAGAGGAAACCTTAATTATGGGGGATCTGGGAATCCAGACAACCATGTCCATTGTGGAAAATTTAAGGCAGACTGTAAAAGAAAAGCATATTAAAGAACCTGCCCAATGTAAAGAAATCTTAATTGAAAGTATTAAGAATCAAATGAATTTAGGGGAAAATGCCTATGATTTTGAAAACAGAAAATCAGTAGTTTTAGTAATAGGCGTTAACGGCGTAGGAAAAACCACCTCTGTGGGAAAACTGGCCGGTCAATTAAAGGACAGCGGAAAAAAGGTGCTTTTGGCAGCGGCGGACACCTTTCGGGCCGCGGCTATTGAGCAGCTGACAGAGTGGGCTTTAAGAGCAGGAGTTGAAATTATTTCCCAGCAGGAAGGCTCAGATCCTGCTGCAGTAATTTACGATGCAGTGTCGGCAGCAAAGTCCAGAAATACAGATGTGCTGATCTGCGATACTGCAGGCAGACTTCACAATAAAAAGAATCTTATGGAAGAGCTGAAAAAAATAAACAGAATTATTGAGAGAGAATACCCGGATGCGTACAGAGAAACATTAGTCGTGCTGGACGGCACCACAGGTCAGAACGCCTTGGCCCAGGCCAGACAATTTATGGACGTAGCAGATATTACAGGTATTATTCTTACAAAGCTGGACGGCACCGCTAAGGGAGGAATCGCAGTGGCCATTCAGTCTGAACTGGGAATTCCTGTAAAATATGTAGGTATCGGCGAAAAAATTGACGATTTACAGAAATTCAATGCAGATGAATTTGTAAATGCACTGTTTAACATAAAAGAAAGAAAAGAGGATTAGGATTATGGCAGAACCAATGACACTGGAGGCATTTGAGGAGGCCTCAGAAATAGTTAGAAAAGTAACTTCAGAGACAAAGCTGGTGTACAGCGAGTATTTCTCTGAGCAGACGGGAAACAGAGTATATTTTAAGCCTGAAAATATGCAGTACACAGGCGCATATAAGGTTAGAGGCGCTTACTACAAAATCAGCACCCTGACTCCTGAAGAAAGGGAGAGAGGGCTGATCGCCGCCTCAGCGGGAAACCATGCCCAGGGAGTTGCTTACGCGGCAAAGCTGGCAGGAGCTAAGGCTACGATTGTTATGCCTACTACAACGCCTTTAATGAAGGTAAACAGAACAAAAAGCTACGGGGCAGAAGTAATTCTTCACGGCGACGTATTTGACGAAGCATTAAATTACGCAATGGCTCTGGAGGAGGAAAGGGGAGCCACCTTTATCCATCCTTTTGACGATTTAACAGTAGCAACAGGCCAGGGAACCATTTCCATGGAAATTATTAAAGAGCTTCCTACTGTAGACTATATTTTAGTTCCCATTGGCGGAGGCGGACTGTGCTCTGGAGTTTCCACTTTGGCAAAACTGCTGAATCCTAAAATCAAGGTAATCGGCGTGGAGCCTGCAGGAGCCGCATGTATGAAGGAATCTGCAAAACAGGGGCAGGTAGTAGAACTTCCGGAGATTAACACAATTGCAGACGGCACTGCCGTAAAACGTCCCGGCGAACATTTATTCCCCTATATTCAGGAAAATGTAGATGATTTTATTACCATTGAAGATACAGAGCTGATTGTAGCGTTTTTAGATATGGTGGAAAACCACAAGATGATTGTAGAAAATGCAGGTCTTCTTACAGTAGCTGCGTTAAAGCATTTAAATGTTCAGAAAAAGAAAATTGTATCTATTTTAAGCGGCGGAAATATGGACGTAATTACTATGGCCTCTATTGTACAGCACGGATTGATTCAAAGAGACCGTGTATTTACTGTTTCTGTGCTGCTTCCTGACAAGCCAGGCGAATTAGCTAAGGTTTCTACTTTACTGGCAGAGGAGCAGGCCAATGTTATTAAGCTGGAGCACAACCAGTTTATCAGCATCAACAGAAATGCTGCAGTGGAGCTTAGAATTACTATTGAGGCCTACGGCACGGACCACAAAAATAAGATTGTAGGAGCTTTAAACGCCGCAGGATACCGTCCTAAACTGGTAAAATCTAAAGGCACCTACAGCGACTAATAAGGGGAAAAAGAAAAAATGTACCGTATGGATTCAAAACCTCCATGGGGAGACAACCTGTATTACTTTTTTAAATGGAGCTGTATTTCATGTTTCATTGGTATGCTGGTAGGGGCCGTAGGCATGGTGTTTGGTCACGGGGTGATCTGGGCCACAGATTTTTGGATGAACCACTCCTGGACCTTATACCTGGCCCCTGTGTCAGGGGTTTTCATTGTCTGGCTGTACCAGGTGTTCCACGAAGAAAAAAACGGCGGCACCAATATGGTGCTGGAGTCGATTTCCTCTAACAGGGAGGTAACTCCTGCTACAGGACCTTTAATTTTCATCAGCACTTTGCTGACCCACCTTGTAGCAGGGTCGGCAGGCCGGGAGGGAGCGGCTCTTCAGCTGGGAGGCTGTCTGGGAAACCAAATCGGACGGCTTATGGATTTAGATGAAAAGGATAAGAAAATAGCCGTAATGTGCGGGATGAGCGCATGTTTCGCCGCGTTATTCGGAACTCCCATGGCTGCAGGAGTATTTGCTCTGGAGGTAATCAGCATAGGCATTTTGTATTACGCAGCCTTAGTTCCCTGTTTATTTGCAGCCTTTATTGGGGCCGGAATTTCCAAACTGTGCAATTTAAAGCCAGAGCGGTTTCTCTTAGAATCTGTACCGGCATTTACGCCTAAAATGGCAGTGCTTACTGTGATTTTAGGAATTTTGTGCGCTGTAGTCAGTATTGTATTTTGCGTTGTTCTCCATCAGTCCGGGAGAATATACAAAAAATATTTTCCCAATCCTTACATAAGAATCGCTGCAGCCGGCGGATTTCTCATTCTTTTAACCTTAATGGCCGGGAGCAGAGATTACAATGGAAGCGGTATTTTGCTGGTAGAAAGGTGTATGGAGGGAGAGTGGGTCAGTCCAGGCGCCTTTTTATTAAAAATGATTTTTACAGGAATTGTCCTGGGGGCCGGATTTAAAGGCGGGGAGATTGTGCCTACCTTGTGCGTGGGAGCCACCTTCGGCGCCGCCATGGGACAGATTTTCGGCATAGACCCTGCTCTCTGTGCTGCCTGCAGTATGGCCGCTTTATTTGTGGGAGTTACAAATTGTCCCATTGCCACAGTTTTGCTGGCCTTTGAAATGTTTGGCTATGAAGCCATGCCATATTTTGCTGTTATTGTGGCGGTCAGCTTTACCTTGTCCGGCTATTACGGACTTTACAGCAGCCAGAAATTTATATATTCTAAAATCAGAACAGAATATATAAACATTAAATCTCATTGATTTTATTTAGGAGAATACTATGAAGATTATTATTTCTCCGGCTAAAAAAATGCAGGTAAATTCCGATATCCTGGATGGAACCGGAACACCTGCTTTTTTAGAACGGACAGAAGAGTTAAAAGAATGCCTGGCCTCCTTGAATAAAGACCAGCTAAAAGATTTATTTCAGGCCAATGATAAAATTACTGAATTAAATTACTACCGTTATCAGAATATGAAGCTTACTGAAAATTTAACGCCTGCAGTGCTGGCATATGTAGGGATTCAGTATCAGTCTATGGCCCCTAATATTTTTACTACTGACCAGTGGGAGTATGTGAAGCAGCACCTTTACATTATCAGCGGTTTTTATGGTCTTTTGAAGGCTGACGACGGGGTAGTGCCCTACAGATTGGAGATGCAGGCCAAGCTGAAAACTAAAAATGCAAAGGATTTGTATGAATACTGGGGAGACAGTATTTACAGAGAACTAATAGGGGATAAAAAGGAGGTTATAGTTAATCTGGCCTCCAAAGAGTACAGCAAAGCCGTACAGCCCTTTGCAGATCAGGATACTCCGATTCTCACCTGCGTTTTTGGAACCCTGCAGGGGGGCAAAGTGAAGGTAAAAGCCACAGAAGCCAAAATGGCCAGAGGCTTTATGGTCAGCTTTATGGCCCGGGAAAACGCCGGGAACCCGGAAGATCTGAAAAAATTTTCAGAAGGCGGCTACTGTTTCTCAGAAGAGCGCTCTGATATGTGGAATTACGTATTTTTAAAGTAAATCTTTCGCCCCTAAATATCCGTGTGCAGACTGGGCTGCTAAAACTCCCCGGTTTACTGCCATACCCATTACATAGGCAGCTAAAGTTCCGACTACATTTAAATCAGCTTTTTCTTTTCCAAGAGAAAGGGCGTAAATAGTATCTCCGTCTGCAGTAGTGTGTACTGGACGGATAGATCTGGCATAGCCGTTATGAGCCATAGCGGCTATTTTATTTGCCTGTGCCTTTGTGAAAGCTCCGTTTGTAAGAATCACTCCAATAGTAGTATTTCCTGTAAATAAATCGGGAATGGCCGCCGCGTCCTTTACCATTTCTTCCTCTGTACATCTGAACCCGTTTTTCTCTTTGTTCAGAAGGCCGGCTATCTGCCGGCCTGTTTCTATATTATAAATGTCCCCCATAGCGTTTACAGCCACGATAGCGCCTACTTTTACATTTCCCGCCTGAAGGGCAAAGGTTCCCAGACCGCCTTTCATTGCATATTCCGGTCCTTTATATTTTCCCACAGTACAGCCCATGCCCACTCCCACATTACCTTGGAGGAGAGCGGAGTCCTTACAGCTGTCTGCATCTAAACATGCCTTATAGGCCATTTCACTGTCCGGCCTTACATCCTTCCTTCCGATTACCAGGTCAAACACACAGGACTGGCACACCAAAGGAACCTTTGTCACCCCCACGTCAAAACCAATATCCCGCTCCTCTAAATATTTCATTACGCCTCCTGCAGCATCTAAGCCAAAGGCAGAGCCTCCGGAAAGCAGAATGGCGTGAAGCCCTAAAGAGGCTGCCAATGGGTCCAGCAAAGGAGTTTCCCTGGAGGCAGGTCCTCCTCCCCTGACAGCTGCGCCGGCAGGAGAGCAGTGGTCGCAGAGAATTACTGAGCAGCCTGTAGCCGCTTCCTGATCCCAGGCATGACCTAAACGAAATCCTTCTATCTCAGTAATAGGTATTTCTTTTGTTCCATTCATTTTCATTTTCCTCTTTTATATATGTTGCAGTTTATGCGTAGGTAACTTTTATTCCTGATTTCTTAAAAACTGCCAGCAAGGCCTTTCCCGCCGCCTGGGTAATAATGGCTGCAATCAAAGCTTCGGGAATTCCGTTCATTCCGATGACTCCTAAAATAACGCCTAAAAGCATGGAAGCTTCCACGCCTCCTGCAGCAGCGTACTGATCGCCAAAAAACAAAAAGATTAAAGTCATAACTCCCACAGTATTTACCATGGAGCCTGCAAAGCCGCTGATTATTAAAGCCAGGGATTCATTTTTAAAGCGCTTTTTTAAGCAGGCAAATATCCAGCCGGCTGCAACGCCGATTAAAATTCTGGGCAGAATGGCCACAATGAAGCTGGAAAAGCTGCCGTGAAACTGAGGGTTCAGGCTGTAAAAAGGGGTAAATACAAAAGAGGTAATATTAGGCTGTATCGTCGCCTTTATTACACTTGTAACTCCAAAAATACCTCCTAAAATACCTCCTGCCTTAGGTCCCAAAATACAAGCTCCCACAATGACGGGAATATGCATAGTAGTGGCGTTCATAAAGGGAAGAGGAATATATCCCAAAGGCGTAAATGCCATCACCAGCATAATAGACGTTAACAACGCCAGCTGAGCCATAAGGCGCACATCAAGTTCCTTGCTTTTCTTCTTATTCAATTTTCATACCTCCTGCTGACATCCCCTGCGGGTATGTCGCTGTTTGTGCAATCCTTTTCGCCAAATGAAAGACATGCGCCGTACTGCCTGCCTGAATCGGTTGCAATCAGCGTCTTACAGCTTTTCTCTCAGATACTCAGGGTGAATGTTTTACCAGCCTATTATAAAACTTGAAAAAAACATTGTCAAGAAAAAATACTTGACAGCAGGAAGGCTTTGTTGTATACTGGCACAGGTGACAGGAATGGAAAAAATAGTCAGACAAGGTCAGCTTTATGATTTTTATGGAGAACTGCTGACTGAGCATCAGAAAAAAATATATGAAGACGTGGTGTTTAACGACCTGTCCCTCAGCGAAATAGCGGCGGAGCAGGGAATCAGCCGTCAAGGCGTGCATGATTTAGTAAAGCGCTGCGATAAGCTTCTGGAAGGCTATGAGGAAAAGCTTCATCTGGTTGAAAAGTTTCAGCAGACTAAGGCCATGGTGGAGGAGATCAGAAAGCTGACTCAGGAGTATCAAAGAACAGAAGACAGAGAATTGCTAAAGCATATAGACAGTTTGACAGGCCACATTATTGAATTATAGGAGGTCCTTTGATGGCTTTTGAAAGCTTATCCGATAAGCTGCAGAACATATTTAAAAACCTTAGAGGAAAGGGCAGGCTTTCTGAGGCGGACGTAAAAGTCGCCATGAAAGAAGTAAAGATGGCTCTTTTAGAGGCGGACGTCAGCTTTAAGGTTGTAAAAAAGTTCATTAACTCCGTACAGGAGCGGGCTGTAGGCCAGGATGTGTTAAATAGCCTGACCCCAGGCCAGATGGTTATAAAAATTGTAAATGAAGAGCTGATCTCCCTTATGGGATCAGACACCACAGAGATTGGGCTGAAGCCTTCTAATGAAATTACTGTTATTATGATGGCCGGTCTTCAGGGCGCCGGTAAAACTACTACCACAGCCAAGATTGCCGGAAAGCTGAAGGCAAAAGGCAGAAAGCCTCTTTTGGCCGCCTGCGACGTATATCGTCCGGCAGCTGTGAAGCAGCTTCAGATCAACGGTGAAAAGCAGGAAGTTCCCGTGTTTTCCATGGGAGAAAATCACAGTCCTGTAAACATTGCCAAGGCTGCTGTGGAACATGCCAAAAAGGAAGGCTATAATGTTTTAATCCTGGATACAGCCGGACGTCTTCACGTAGATGAAGAGATGATGGACGAACTGGTTGCCATTAAGGACGCTGTGGAGGTTCACCAGACAATTCTGGTGGTGGACGCCATGACAGGACAGGACGCAGTAAATGTAGCCAGCATGTTTAATGAAAAAATTGGTATTGACGGCGTAATCCTTACAAAGCTGGATGGAGATACAAGAGGCGGAGCCGCCCTTTCTATCCGGGATGTAACAGGAAAGCCTATACTGTATATTGGAATGGGAGAAAAACTGTCAGATTTAGAGCAGTTTTATCCTGACCGTATGGCTTCACGTATTTTGGGAATGGGCGATATTTTATCTCTCATTGAAAAGGCCGAGCTGGAAGTAGATGAGGAAAAGGCGAAGGAGTTAAGCCAAAAACTGAAAAAAGCTGAGTTTGATTTTAACGACTTCTTAGATCAGATGCGCCAGGTGAAAAAAATGGGCGGCATGAGCAGTATTCTGGGCATGATGCCTGGTATGGGCCAGCTAAAAGACGTGGATATTGACGAGAAAGCTATGGACAGGGTGGAGGCAATTATTCTTTCCATGACTTTAAAAGAAAGGGCCAATCCCTCTATTCTGAATTTATCCAGAAAGCAGAGAATTGCCAAAGGAGCAGGAGTAGAGATCAGCGAAGTAAACCGTATTGTGAAACAGTTTGATCAGATGAAAAAGATGATGAAACAGCTGCCTGGTATGATGGGCAGAAAGAAAAAAGGCGGTTTTGGAGGTCTTGGCGGCCTTATGGGCGGCAAGTTCAAAATACCCTTTTAAATCAGCAAACAACTCAGGATACCTGTGTTTGTTATAAATAGTCAGCATATTTATAAGGAGGTGAATTACATGGCAGTAAAAATGAGATTAAGAAGAATGGGACAGAAAAAGGCTCCTTTCTATAGAATCGTAGTAGCAGATTCCAGAAGCCCAAGAGATGGCAGATTCATCGAGGAAGTTGGATATTATGACCCAACTGTAGACCCAAGCGTAATCAAGTTTGACGAAGAGGCAGCTAAAAAATGGTTAGCAACAGGTGCTCAGCCAACTGAAACAGTAGGAAAGCTTTTGAAGATCGCCGGCATCCAGTAAGCGAGAGGTGAGTTGGGATGAAAGAATTAGTTGAAGTTATCGCCAAAGCATTAGTTGACAATCCTGATGAAGTTGTCGTTACAGAGACAGAAAAGGAGGATGCAACCGTTATTGAATTAAAGGTTGCTCCGTCTGATATGGGTAAAGTAATCGGAAAACAGGGCAGAATTGCAAAAGCAATCCGCTCTGTTGTAAAAGCAGCTGCTTCAAAGGAAGAAAAGAAGGTCATTGTAGACATTCAGTAAAACTAAAGGGAGTATTGCATTTTTTGCAACGCTCCCTTTCTGATTGTTTTAGAAGAAAGGCATAAGATATGGAAAATTTACTGAGAGTTGGAGTAATTACATCTCCGCACGGGGTAAAAGGAGAAGTAAAGGTGTTTCCCACCACAGACGACCCCAACCGTTTTAAAAAGCTGAAAACAGTGCTTCTGGATACAGGAAAAGAATTAAAGGAAATGGAAATTTCTCAGGTTAAGTTCTTTAAAAATATGGTGATCCTGAAATTCAAAGGCTTTGACAATATGAATGATGTAGAAATTTACAGGCAGAAGGATCTTTTAATTACAAGAGATCAGGCAGTGCCTTTAGAAAAGGATGAAAACTTTGTTGCAGATCTGATAGGCCTGACAGCGATCACTGAAGACGGTCAAGTTTTAGGAAAGCTGAAGGATGTGCTGTTTACAGGGGCCAACGACGTATATGTAGTGGAAATGGAAAACGGAAAAGAGGTTTTAATTCCGGCCATTAAGCAGTGCATCCTTCAGGTGGATTTGGAGGCAGGTCAAATGCATGTTCATCTTTTAGAAGGTCTTTTAGATTTGTAAAGCCAGGAGGAATTATGAATTATCATATTATGACGTTGTTTCCTGAAATGGTTTTAGACGGTTTAAACACCAGTATTATAGGCAGGGCGGTAAATAAAGGCCTGATTTCTGTGGAAGCAGTTAATATAAGGGATTACACAAAAGAAAAGCACGGCCATGTAGACGACGCCCCTTATGGAGGCGGAGCCGGCATGGTGATGCAGGCGGAGCCGGTATACTGCTGTTATGAGGCAATCTGTGAAAAGCTGGGAAAAAAGCCCAGGGTGCTGTTTATGACTCCCCAGGGAAAGGTTTTTAATCAGAAAATTGCAGAAGAGCTGGCAAAGGAGGAGGACCTTGTATTTCTCTGCGGCCATTACGAAGGAATAGATGAAAGAGTTTTAGAGGAAATTGTGACAGACGAATTGTCTGTGGGAGATTACGTGCTGACAGGGGGAGAACTGCCTGCCATGGTAATGATCGACTGCATTTCCAGGCTGGTTCCCGGCGTGCTGAATAATAATGTATCAGCTGAGGAGGAATCATTTCACGATAATTTATTAGAATACCCTCAGTATACCAGACCGGAAGAGTGGCGGGGAAAAAAAGTGCCTGAAATACTTTTATCCGGCCATCATCAGAATATTTACCAGTGGCGCAGGCAGGAATCCATTAAACGGACCTTAAAAAAGCGGCCCGACCTGCTTTGTCAGGCAAATTTAGATAAAAAAGAAAAAGTTTTTTTAACACAGCTGGAAAAGGACTTGCATTCCCATATAAATTGTGATAAACTGACCAGGTGTGAAAAATAAGAGATGGTCCTCTGTTGCCAAAAAGGCATTAAGAACATTGAATAATTCCAGGAGGTTCTTATGAACGATATTATTAAAAACATTGAAGCTGCACAGTTAAAGGCAAGCGTACCAGAGTTCCACGTTGGTGATACTGTAAAGGTATACAACAAGATCAAAGAGGGAACACGTGAAAGAATTCAGATTTTCGAGGGAACTGTTATTAAAAGACAGAACGGCGGAGCCAGAGAGACTTTCACAGTAAGAAAAAATTCCAATGGTATTGGCGTTGAGAAAACATGGCCATTACATTCTCCTTCCGTTGACAACATTGAAGTTGTAAGAAGAGGTAAAGTAAGAAGAGCAAAACTGTACTACTTACGCGACAGAGTTGGTAAAGCAGCTAAGGTAAAAGAGTTAGTAAAATAATAACTAAAAGGGGACAATGCAAATTGTCCCTTTTTTGCCCTTTAGAAAGCTGAGGTGAAAGTTTGGATTTTTATCAGTATGAGGAAACCAATCTGCTGCGAAGGGCTGTCAACTGGATTGTAGATATCATTTTAGTTATTGCCTTTGCCTGGTTTACTGTATACACCTTTGGCACTGAAATTAAAATTGCAGGCCATTCCATGTCTCCTGTTTTAGAAAGCAATGATGTAGTCCTTATGAACCGTTTAGCCTATGATTTTGGCAGTCCTGACAGATTTGACATTGTGGTTTTTCAGAGAGAGGACAGCAGGGAAAACGTAAAGCGGGTGATCGGCCTTCCAGGAGAAACAGTGCAGATTATAGAAGGTATTATTTATATTGACGGAAAGCCCTTAGAGGCAGAAAACGGACTGGAAAGTGTATCTTTAGCAGGTCTGGCAGAAAATCCTGTAAAGCTGTTGGAGGATGAATATTTTTTGCTGGGAGATAATAGAGACAGCAGCGAGGACAGCAGGTTTATTAACATTGGAAATGTAAAAAAAGAGCAGATATTAGGAAAAGTGTGGATCAGAATACTTCCGGTTACAGATTTCAGCTTAATCGGTTCATAATAAATTAGGAGATCTTATGAATATACAATGGTATCCAGGCCATATGACAAAAGCAAAACGGGCCATGGAAGAAAGCATCAAATTAATTGATCTGATTGTAGAGCTGGTGGACGCCAGAGCGCCTCTTAGCAGCCGCAATCCAGATATTGATTATTTGGCCAGGGGAAAAGGCCGAATCATTCTTTTAAATAAATCAGATATGGCGGACCAGTCCTGCAATGATATGTGGACAGATTATTTTAAGTCCAAAGGCTTTTATGTGGTAAAAATAAATTCCAGGTCAGGAGCAGGCTTAAAACAGATTAACGGGATTGTTCAGGAGGCATGTCAGGAAAAAATTCAAAGGGACAGAAGAAGAGGCATTTTAAACCGCCCTGTAAGGGCTATGGTAGTGGGCATCCCCAATGTAGGAAAATCTACCTTCATTAACTCCTTTGCAGGAAAGGCCTGCGCCAAAACAGGGAATAAGCCTGGGGTTACAAAGGGCAACCAGTGGATACGCCTGAATAAAACCCTGGAGCTTTTAGATACGCCTGGAATTTTGTGGCCTAAATTTGAGGATCAGCAGGTAGGCTTAAAGCTGGCTTTTATTGGCTCTATTAATGATGAAATTTTAAATAAAGAGGAACTGGCTTTAGAGTTAATCAGCTTTTTATATGACAGATACTTAAACAGATTAAAGGAGAGGTATCAAATAGATGAAACGCCTGATTTTTCTGACAGGACTGCAGGCTCTTTTTATGTGCTTTCCCACATTGCAAAGGTAAGAGGCTGCCTTTTAAAGGGAAATGAGCTGGATACAGGAAAAGCTGCTTTGCTTTTGCTGGATGATTTCAGAAGCGGCAAATTAGGGCGTATTACTTTGGAGGTACCGGAAAAAACCGGAGAATAATATTATGGCAAGAAAATTAACAGAAGAAAAGCTGCAGGCAGAGCTTTCCCGCCTGGAACAAATGAAAGAGTATGAATATACTTATGCAGCATGTCCCTTTATTTGCGGCATAGATGAAGCAGGCAGAGGGCCTTTAGCAGGTCCTGTTGTGGCTGGGGCAGTGATTTTGCCTAAGGATTGTACCATCCTTTTTCTCAATGATTCTAAAAAACTTTCCCCCAAAAAGAGAGAAGAGCTTTATGAAGAAATTATGGGAAAGGCTGTCGCCACAGGCGTAGGCATTGTAGGGCCTGACCTGATTGATGAAATTAATATTTTACAGGCCACCTACCAGGCCATGAGACAGGCGGTCTCCAGTTTATCTGTAGCTCCAGATCTGCTTTTAAACGACGCTGTCACTATTCCTGACTTGTCTGTTATGCAGGTACCTATTATTAAAGGGGATGGGAAAAGCGTGTCCATTGCTGCGGCCAGTATTATTGCCAAAGTAACTAGAGACAGAATGATGGAAGAATACGATAAATTATTTCCTCAGTACGGCTTTGGCAAGCATAAAGGCTACGGCACTGCGGCTCATACAGCGGCCATCAGAGAATTTGGCCCCAGTCCTATTCACAGAAGAACATTTCTAAAAAATATTTTAAAAGAAAGCTGAAGCTTAATATAGAAGTGCACAGGCTGCGCTGTAGAAATTGCGGAAATCCCCCAGGATTATCTGTTGTTTTCTGCAGCGTTTTATAGAATACAGGAAAGGGTGTTTATGACAAGGGAATCAGGGCAAAAAGCAGTGACAACCAGACAAAAAGGCGTAATTTACGAGGCAAAGGCCGCCGAATTTCTGGAAAGCCAAGGATGTGTAATAAGAGAAAGAAATTTTCGCTGCCCTTTAGGCGAAATCGACTTAATTATAGAAGAAGGCAGTGAAATCGTTTTTGTTGAAGTAAAGTATAGAAAAAATCTGGAAAAAGGATGGCCTGAGGAAGCTGTAGGACCAAAAAAACAAGCCAGAATCAGAAATGCCGCCGCCTGGTATTTAAGAGGATGCCCTGTAAATACCCTTTGCAGATTTGATGTGATTTCTATTTTAAATACTCAGATTAAATGGATAAAAAATGCATTTTAATTTGGAATGGAGGAATAACAAGTATGGAGTTAGCCTGGAAGAAAAAAGACGAGAGAAATGTATTAGAAACAAAATATAAAAATCATGTAGCTTATTTAAGCTTTCCGGCTTTAGAGGAAACAGGCCTTGTAAAGCATGGCTTCTCTACACGTTTAGGAGGCGTCAGTGAAGGGGTGTGGAGCTCTATGAATTTGTCCTTTACAAGAGGCGACAACCCTGACCATGTACAAGAAAATTACAGCCGCATAGCCGCGGCCTTAGACGTAAAAAAGGAAAATATGGTGCTTACCTATCAAACCCACACTACTAATATTCGCCTTGTAACAGAAGCAGATGCAGGAAAGGGCGTGATCAGGGAGAGAGATTATAAAGATGTGGACGGTTTAATTACAAATATTCCCGGACTTGTGCTTGTAACTTTTTTTGCAGACTGCGTCCCTCTTTACTTTTTAGACCCAGTAAAAAAGGCTATTGGTCTTTCCCACTCCGGCTGGAGAGGAACAGTCCACGGTATAGGTAAAAAAACAGCAGAGGAGATGAACCTGGCATTTGGCACCAGGCCTGAAGACTTAATTGCCTGTATCGGCCCCAGCATATGCCAGGATTGTTTTGAAGTGGGAGAGGAGGTTGCAGAAGAATTTCAAGCTGCTTTTCACCCCAAATGGCATAAACAGCTGCTGCGGCCAAATGGAAAGCCTGGAAAATATCAGCTGGACTTGTGGAGGGCCAATGAAATCATTTTGCAGGAGGCTGGCATCAAACAAATATACACAACTAACATCTGCACCTACTGCAACCCGGATTTATTATACTCCCACAGAAGAACAGGAGACAAGCGGGGAAACCTGTGCGCCTTTCTTTCTTTGAAATAATGAAAAATATATAAGGAAGCCCTCTGCTTATCATGTGTAAGAGAAAATTAGGGAACACAGATATCAGAGGGCAAACTTATTCATATACCCATATTCTTTTATTAATTAAGAATTATCCGATTGTCTGGAAATACTCATAGCCGTCTTTTGTGGCCTGATACTTTTTTACCAGATTCTGAAGCTTTGTGGTGGGAGATAAGGCCTGGTTAATGGAAGCGTCATGGTTAAAGGAATTAATAATTGCAGCCAGATATTTGCTCATATCAGCCTCCAGATACCAAGGGCGCTGAAAAAGATTAGCCGGACGATAGTTTAAGTTAGTAGTAATTACATAGTCTAAATATCCCTTTGCATAATAATCGTCAAACTTTTCCAAACCATTGGTAAACAGTCCAAAGGTGCAGCAGAGAATCACCTTTCCCGCCTTCCTTTCCTTTAACGCTCTTGCAGTATCTAAAATACTTTCCCCGGAAGAAATCATATCGTCTACAATGAGAACTGTTTTTCCCTCTACAGAAGTGCCCAGGAATTCATGGGCCACAATAGGGTTGCGCCCGTCAACCACCTGAGAGTAATCTCTCCTCTTATAGAACATTCCCATATCCACGCTTAAATTGTTGGCCAGGTATACAGCTCTGTGCATAGCTCCCTCGTCAGGACTGATTACCATAAAGGAATCCTTGTCTATTTTTAAGGAAGTGTCATGTTTAAATAAGGCCTTAATAAACTGGTATGTGGACAGAAAATTGTCAAAGCCGCAAAGAGGAATTGCATTTTGAACCCGGGGATCATGGGCGTCAAAGGTAATAATATTGCTGACTCCCATTGCGCAAAGCTCCTGGAGAGCCAGGGCGCAGTCTAAGGACTCCCTTTTGCTTCTTTTATGCTGCCTTCCCTCGTAAAGAAAAGGCATAATAATATTAACTCTGTGGGCAGTTGTGGCAGAGGCGGCAATAATTCTCTTTAAATCTTGAAAATGATCGTCCGGGGACATGTGATTTACCATACCGCTGAGAGAATAAGTCAGACTGTAATTAGTAATATCTACCATGGCGAACACATCAGCGCCTCGGACCGACTCATTAATCACTCCCTTTGCCTCCCCAGAACCAAATCTCGGGCACTTTAAATGGAGCAAATAAGAATCTACATCATATCCTCTGTAGTGAAGATCAGCCTTTCGTCTTAAAAGCTCTTCCGTATCATTTTTGCGGAAATTTACAATATGGCTGTTTACCTTTTCAGCCAGGTCGCGGCAGCTTTCCAAAGCAGCAATCTTTAAAGGAGCCACTGGAAGACAGTCGTTAAAAACATAATCATTTGCCATGATAATTTCCTCCGCCTTTTATATTTAGAAACACCTATACAATTTATATCATTTTTTCAGGAACACCGTCAATAGCGCCTGTCCATTTTTACAGGAGTATCTGAAAAAAAACAAGGGTTATTACAACTTTACAAAGAAATCGTTTGTTGATATGATAAATAAGAACCAGGATAAATTGGGTTAGGAGATAATTATGAATCAGGTAAAAGGACATCGGATTATGAATGTAGATCCAGGCTCTATCGGCGAGGAGCTGGAGCTGGAGCCGGGAGATTATGTAATCTCCATCAACGGAAATCAGATTGAAGATATATTTGACTATGAATATTATGTGGACAGCCCTTCCCTTATAATGGAAGTGAGAAAAGCAGACGGGGAAGAGTGGGAGCTGGAAATAGAAAATGACTATGAGGACTTGGGACTGACCTTTGAAAACGGTTTAATGAGCGAATACCGTTCCTGCTGCAATAAATGTATTTTCTGCTTTATTGACCAGATGCCTCCGGGAATGCGGGAAACCCTTTACTTTAAAGACGACGACTCCCGTCTTTCTTTTTTGCAGGGCAATTATATTACCCTTACTAATATGAAGGATAAAGATATTGACAGAATTATTAAGTTTCATTTAGCGCCTATTAACATTTCTGTTCACACTACCAATCCAGATCTAAGATGCAGGATGCTCCACAACCGCTTTGCAGGGGAGGCTTTAAAGAAAATAGACAGGCTGTTTCAGGCCGGTACCCCTATGAACGGCCAGATTGTACTTTGTAAAGGTTTTAACGACGGCCTGGAATTAGAGCACACAATTAAAGACCTGGAGAAATATGTGCCTTGTATGGAAAGCCTTTCTGTTGTTCCTGTAGGACTGTCTAAATATAGAGACGGCTTAGAGCCTTTAGAGCCATTTACAAAAGAGGACGCCTGCCAGGTAATTGATATAATTGAGCACTGGCAGAAAATCATTTATAAAAAGCACGGAATACACTTTGTTCACGCAAGCGACGAGTTTTATCTTTTAGCCGGCAGACAGCTGCCGGAGGAAGAGCGGTACGATGGTTATATTCAGCTGGAAAACGGGGTGGGTATGACCCGTCTTATGACAGAGGAAGTATGTCAGGCTTTAAAAGAGGCAGAAGGGGACGGCCGCACAGAGGAGCTGTCTATTGCCACAGGAGTGCTTCCTGCTTCCCATATAAAAATCTATGTGGAGCAGATAATGAATAAATTTCCCGGACTTCATGTCCATGTGTATCCGATTATAAACTACTTTTTCGGTGAATCTATTACTGTTGCCGGCCTGATTACAGGGCAGGATCTAATCAGTCAGTTAAAGGGAAAGCCTTTAGGCAGCCGCCTTCTGCTGCCGGAGTGTATGTTCCGCAGCGGGGAAGAGGTGTTTCTGGACGATATAACCAGGGAGGAAGTACAAAACGCTTTACAAGTACCAGTGAATATTGTAAAATCAAGCGGACAAGATTTTGTAAATACTGTTCTGAATCCTGAATGGGGAGAAAATCAGTCTTCTTATGAAGGATATGAACTAAATGATATAAATTCAGAAGGAGAATTATATGAGTAAACCAATTGTAGCCATTGTAGGCCGTCCCAATGTAGGCAAATCCACATTGTTTAACGTGCTGGCCGGAGAAACCATATCTATTGTTAAGGATACTCCCGGCGTTACAAGAGACAGAATCTATGCAGATTGTACATGGCTGGACAGAAATTTTACATTAATTGACACAGGAGGCATTGAGCCTGACAGCAGCGATATTATATTATCCCAGATGAGAGAGCAGGCGGAAATAGCCATCTCCACAGCTGATGTTATTATTTTCATTG
The DNA here is from genome assembly GCF_900240245.1 of Lachnoclostridium edouardi. Taxonomy (GTDB): domain Bacteria; phylum Bacillota; class Clostridia; order Lachnospirales; family Lachnospiraceae; genus Lachnoclostridium_A; species Lachnoclostridium_A edouardi. Next base: position 205,080 of record NZ_OESQ01000001.1, on the reverse strand, counting down.
TGGATGTGCGCCAGGGCTTAGTAGATGCAGACTCTAAAGTGGCAGATATGCTGCGCCGCTCCAGAAAGCCTGTTATTTTAGCAGTAAACAAGGTGGACAGCTTCCAGAAATTCGGAAACGACGTATATGAATTTTACAATCTGGGAATCGGTGATCCTTACCCTGTATCCGGAGCCTCCAGACTGGGCTTAGGAGAACTGCTAGACGAAGTAATCAAGTATTTTCCTGACTCCCAGGAGGAAGATGATGAAGACGACCGCCCCAGAATTGCCATTGTAGGAAAGCCTAATGTAGGAAAATCTTCTATTATAAATAAGCTGGTAGGAGAAAATAGAGTAATTGTTTCCAATATTGCCGGCACCACCAGGGACGCGGTGGACACAGCCATTGTCCACAATGGAACAGAATACGTTTTTATTGACACTGCAGGCCTTAGAAGAAAAAACAAGATCAAAGAAGAGCTGGAGCGATACAGTATTATCCGCACTGTAACAGCCGTGGAAAGAGCTGACATTGTAGTTTTAGTGATTGACGCAGTGGAGGGCGTTACAGAGCAGGATGCTAAAATCGCAGGCATTGCCCACGACAGGGGAAAAGGTATTATTATTGCTGTAAATAAATGGGATGCCATTGAAAAAAATGACAAAACCATTTATGAATACACAAAGAAAATCAGGGATACTCTGGCATATATGCCGTATGCGGAAATGATTTTTATTTCAGCAGAAACAGGGCAGCGCTTGTCAAAGCTGTATGATTTAATTGACATGGTTCGTGAAAATCAAACCTTGAGAATTGCCACAGGAGTATTAAACGAAATTATGACAGAGGCAGTCGCTTTACAGCAGCCTCCATCTGACAAGGGAAAACGGCTGAAGCTCTACTATATTACTCAAGTCTCCGTAAAGCCGCCTACCTTTGTTATTTTTGTAAATGACAAAGAACTTATGCATTTTTCTTATACCAGATATATTGAGAATAAGATAAGAGAAGCCTTTGGATTTAAAGGAACCGCTCTCAGGTTTTTAATCAGAGAAAGGAGTGGGAAGGAGCAGTAGAGCTATGGAGAGAGTAATTTGTCTGGCCCTGGGATATGCCTTCGGCCTATTTCAGACTGGTTATATGTATGGAAAGCTTCACAAAATTGATTTAAGACAGTATGGCAGCGGCAATTCAGGAACTACCAATGCCCTCAGGGTTATGGGGTGGAAGGCCGGGCTGGCTGTATTCATCGGAGATTTTTTGAAGACAGTCATTCCATGTCTGTTAGTGAGAATTCTGTTTCAGAATCAGGGTTCTATGATGTACCTGTTGATTTTGTACACAGGACTGGGAGTAATTTTAGGCCACAATTTTCCTTTTTATATGGGATTTAAGGGAGGAAAGGGAATTGCCGCCACAGCAGGACTTTTAGTTTCTGTAGACTGGAGAATTACCCTGATCTGTCTGGTGGTTTTTGTGGGCTGCGTAGCCCTTACCCGCTATGTGTCCTTAGGCTCCATTTTAGTTGTCACAGCCTTTTTAGCTGGAATGATTTACTGGGGGCACAAAGGGGATTACGGCCTGGGAAGCCAGTATTTAACAGAATTTTACTGTGTGGCTGCTTTTATTACATTAATGGCTGTCTGGAGACACAGAGCCAATATAGGCAGACTGATTCACGGCACAGAAAATAAGCTGGGGGCAAAAAAGAATGCCTGATAAAATAAATAAATTGAGGTGAAAACATGGCAAAAATTGGAATGATAGGAGCAGGAAGCTGGGGAATCGCCCTTTCTCTGCTGCTATACAACAACGGACATAAGGTTACAGTCTGGTCGGCTCTGCCTGAAGAAATAAAAGAGCTGAATGAAAATTATGAGCATCATACCCTTCCTGGAGTAAAGCTGCCTGAAACTATGATTTTTACAACTTCTCTGGAGGAAGCTATGACGGACAAGGATCTTTTGGTCACTGCAGTGCCTTCTGTGTTTGTCCGGCAGACTGCTGTGAAAATGAAACCTTTCTGTAAAAATAAACAGGTGATTGTAAACGTAGCTAAGGGAATTGAAGAGACAACTCTGAAAACATTATCTGAAATTTTGGAGGAGGAGCTTCCTGAGGCCAATATCGCCGTGCTTTCCGGACCCAGCCATGCGGAGGAGGTAAGCCGGGGCCTTCCCACTACATGTGTAACAGGGGCAAGGGAACTGCAGACTGCAGAATTCATACAAAATATATTTATGAGCCAGGTATTCCGGGTTTATACCAGCCCTGATATTTTAGGAATTGAGTTAGGAGCGGCTTTAAAAAACGTAATTGCTTTAGCGGCAGGCATTGCCGACGGCCTGGGATATGGAGATAATACAAAAGCTGCCTTAATCACCAGAGGAATCGCTGAGATCGCCCGTCTGGGCATGGCGATGGGCGGAAAGTTCCAAACCTTCTGCGGCCTGTCAGGCATTGGAGATTTAATCGTAACATGCGCCAGTATGCACAGTCGAAACAGAAGAGCCGGTATTCTCATAGGAAAAGGCTATACCATGGACGAAGCTATGAAGGAAGTAAAAATGGTGGTGGAAGGCGTTTATTCTGCCAAAGCTGCTTTGGCTCTTGCCGAAAAATATCAGGTGCCTATGCCTATTATTGAGCAAGTAAATAAGGTGCTGTTCTGCCATGAATCCGCCGCAGAAGCTGTAAAAGAACTGATGCTGAGAGATAAGACTATTGAAAATTCTGATCTTTTATGGGAAGATTTCTCCACTTTTTCTATTTAATTATTGACAAGAATTCCTTGACTATATATAATTGAACAAAACTTAATTCATAATATTTATGGTTTTTTTGCATTGATATGAATTATAGTTATAGTATGCATAACTTATTGGCATACCAAAAAAAGAAAGAGGAGGAACTATTATGAAAAAAGTATTAAGCCTTAGCTTAGCTGCCATAATGGCTGTTTCCTTAACAGCTTGCGGCGGTTCAGAAACAAAGGACGCAGCTGCAGATACTTCTAATGAAACATCAACGGCAGCTAACGCAGGAACAGAAGAGGGAGAAAGCCAGGAGACAGAAGCCGCCGCCGGCGAGACATTTAAAATCGGTGCTATCGGACCTATCAGCGGCGCTGCAGCCGTATACGGCACTGCAGTACAGAACGGAGCACAGCTGGCAGTTGACGAGATCAACGCTGCAGGCGGTATTAACGGATACCAGATTTCCTACAGCTTTGAGGATGATGAGAATGATTCCGAGAAATCTGTAAACGCATACAATACCTTAAAAGACTGGGGTATGCAGATGTTAGTAGGCACTACTACATCCACACCATGTATTGAAGTTGCAGGTCAGTCTTCTGTAGACAACATTTTCCAGATTACACCATCAGGCTCTGCAGTAGAGTGCGCGGCAGCTCCAAACGTATTCCGCGTATGCTTCTCCGACCCAGCACAGGGTATGGCGTCTGCACAGTATATTGGAGAGCACGCTTTAGCAACAAAGGTAGCTATTATTTATGACAGCTCCAGCGTATATTCCAGCGGAATTAAAGAGCAGTTTGTAACAGAGGCTGCCAACCAGAATATTGAAGTTGTTGCAGAAGAAGCATTTACAGCTGACAACAACACTGATTTCAAGACACAGCTGCAGAAGGCAAAAGACAGCGGCGCAGAATTAGTATTCCTGCCAATTTACTACACAGAGGCTTCTCTGATTCTGTCTCAGGCTAAATCTATTGATTATGCTCCATTATTCTTTGGCTGCGACGGTATGGACGGAATTCTTCAGGTTGAAAACTTCGATACTTCTTTAGCAGAGGGACTTATGCTTCTGACACCATTTGCTGCTGACGCAACAGATGATTTGACTGTAAACTTTGTAACTACATACGAAGAGAAATTCGGCGAAACACCAATCCAGTTTGCCGCTGATGCATACGATGCTGTATATGCAATTAAAGCTGCTGCTGAGGACGCAGGCATTACACCTGACATGAGCGCTTCCGACATCTGCGAGGCATTAAAGGTTTCCATGACAAATATTGCTATTGAAGGTCTTACTAACGTAAGCGGCGAGACAATGTCCTGGACTGCAGAGGGCGAGCCAAATAAAGAGCCAAAGGCTGTTGTAATTGAAAACGGCGCATACAAGGCTATGGAATAATCCATCCTAATTTTAGCATCAACCCAGGAGGGGTGTCACTATGGCAGCCCTCCTTCACTTTTCAATGATCCCCTGTGTCTAAAAAGCAAAAGCCTGTAGGACTTTTACGTTGTGACAGGCTTTTGCTTTTCAGACACACAAAGGGCAGAAACCATACAAATCAGAGAACAAGAGGTGTGAGAATGAGTTTTATATCTTATTTAATCAACGGTATCAGTCTAGGCAGTATTTATGCGATAATTGCTTTGGGATACACTATGGTATACGGAATTGCCAAGATGCTGAATTTTGCTCACGGCGACATTATTATGGTAGGAGGCTACACCGTTTTCATAACAGTCAGCGGAATGGGACTTCCTCCTGTAGTGGGAATTCTTCTGGCTGTAGTAGTGTGTACAATTTTAGGCGTGACAGTAGAGCGGGTGGCATACCGCCCTTTGCGCAGCGCTTCCCCTTTGGCAGTTCTGATTACAGCCATTGGCGTCAGCTATTTGCTTCAGAACATTGCACTTTTAGCATTCGGCGCCAACACAAAATCCTTTACGTCTGTAGTATCTGTCCCTGCAATTAAGCTGGCAGACGGAGCTCTCACTATTTCCGGAGAAATTCTTGTTACTATTATTGCTTGTATTGTGATTATGGTCTGCCTTCTCACATTTATTAATAAATCTAAGCCGGGACAGGCTATGCTGGCAGTTTCCGAGGACAGAGATGCAGCTACACTTATGGGTATTAATGTAAACGGCACCATTGGAATGACATTTGCCATTGGCTCTGCATTAGCGGCCATTGCAGGCGTTCTTCTTTGCTCTGCTTATCCGTCCCTGACTCCTTACACCGGAGCCATGCCGGGAATCAAAGCCTTTGTAGCCGCAGTATTTGGAGGCATCGGCTCTATACCAGGCGCCTTTTTAGGAGGCATTCTTTTAGGTATTATTGAAAACCTGGCAAAAGCATACATTTCATCCCAGCTGGCAGACGCCATTGTATTTTCTGTTTTAATTATTGTGCTGTTAGTAAAACCAACAGGCATTATGGGCAGAAAAATCAGTGAGAAAGTGTAGGTACAGATATGAAAAAGACAAAAGCAAAAAATAAAATCTGGTTAAATAACGCTGTCACATATGGAATGGTGATCGCCGCGTATATTTTTGTCCAGATCATGCTAAAAGGCGATCATATGTCCAGTTTAATGAAAGGCCTTCTGGTACCTCTCTGCATTTACAGTATTATGGCTGTTTCTTTAAACCTGGTAGTAGGAATTTCAGGCGAATTAAGCTTGGGACATGCAGGCTTTATGTGCGTAGGAGCATTTTCAGGCGCTTTATTCTCCAAATGCATGTCTGAGACTATTGGAAATCCTATTGTTACATTTATTATTGCAGCTTTCATAGGTGCCGCAGCCGCAGCCTTATTTGGATTAATTATCGGCATACCGGTTTTAAGGCTGAGAGGAGACTATCTGGCCATTGTAACCTTAGCCTTTGGCGAGATTATTAAAAACCTGGTAAACGTTATATATTTGGGAAGAGACGCAGAAGGCTTCCACCTTTCCTTTAAAGCGACTCCTAAGCTGGGAGAGGGAGGAGAAATGTTAATTAAAGGCGCTCAGGGCATCACAGGAACTCCGCGACTGTCCACCTTTACTATTGGAGTTATACTGCTGATTATCACCCTGTTTATTGTTCAGAATCTGGTAAATTCCAGAACCGGCCGTGCAGTTATGGCTATCCGCGACAACAGAATCGCCGCTCAGTCTATTGGCCTTTCTGTTACAAAGTACAAATTGCTGGCATTTACCGTGTCTGCAGCTTTAGCAGGTGTAGGCGGCGTGCTTTACGCCCATAACTTAACAACCTTAACAGCTCTCCCGAAAAACTTTGGGTACAACCAGTCGATTATGTTTTTAGTATTCGTAGTTTTAGGAGGCATCGGCAATATAAGAGGCTCTATTATTGCAGCAGTGGTGCTGACTGTTCTCCCTGAAATGTTAAGAGGACTGAATAATTACCGTATGCTGATTTATGCCATTGTGCTGATTCTGATGATGTTATTTAACTCTGCTCCCCAGATGATTGTATTAAGAGAACGGATTTTTGGCAAATTCAGAAAATCTGCTGAGACAAAGGAGGCTATATAATATGGCAATGCTGGAAGTAAAAAATTTAAGCATTTCCTTTGGAGGCTTAAAGGCTGTTAACGGCTTTAATATAACTATTGAAAAAAATAGGCTTTACGGCTTGATCGGACCTAACGGAGCGGGAAAAACTACAGTTTTTAATTTGCTGACAGGAGTTTATAAACCGGATACAGGGACCATTATGCTGGATGGCAAAAATATTGCTGGAAAAAGCACCATTGATATTAACAAAGCAGGTATAGCAAGAACCTTTCAGAATATCCGTCTTTTCCAGAATTTAAGCGTTCTGGATAATGTAAAAGCCGGGCTTCACAACCACAATGTATATTCAACTTTAACAGGTATTTTCCGCCTTCCTGCTTATTATGAAACTGAAAAATCTATGGACCGGCAGGCAATGGAGCTTTTAAAAGTGTTCGACTTAGACAGAGATTGGGATTATAAAGCTTCCAACCTTCCATATGGAAAGCAGAGAAAATTGGAAATCGCCAGAGCCTTAGCCACAAAGCCTAAGCTTCTTCTTTTAGATGAGCCGGCTGCCGGCATGAATCCAAATGAAACTGCAGAGCTGATGGAAACTATTCGTTTTGTGCGGGATAATTTTGATATGACAATACTGCTGATTGAGCATGATATGAAGCTGGTATCAGGGATCTGTGAAGAGCTGACAGTGCTTAACTTTGGTCAGGTGCTTACTCAGGGGGCTACGGCCCACGTATTAAATGATCCCCAGGTAATCAGCGCATATCTTGGAGAGTAGGAGGAAGTAATAATGGCAATGATGGAAGTAAAGGACCTTCAGGTGTACTATGGAGTCATCCAGGCTTTGAAGGGAATTTCCTTTGAGGTAAATCAAGGCGAAATTATTGCGCTGATCGGCGCAAACGGAGCGGGGAAAACTACAACCCTCCACACCATTACAGGCTTGCTTCCTGCTAAAGCGGGAAGTATTATGTACCAGGGAAAGGACATTACAAAGATGCCTGGATATAAGCTGGTATCTATGGGAATCGCCCATGTTCCGGAAGGGCGCCGCGTATTTGCTCATTTAAGCGTACTGCAGAACCTGAAAATGGGAGCTTACACCAGAAAAGACAAAAAGGAAATTGATTCCACTTTAGAAATGATCTATAAACGTTTCCCTCGTTTGAAGGAGAGAAAAGAGCAGCCTGCCGGCACATTAAGCGGTGGAGAGCAGCAGATGTTAGCTATGGGCCGGGCTCTAATGAGCCATCCTAAGCTGATTGTTATGGACGAGCCGTCCATGGGTCTTTCTCCAATCTATGTAAACGAGATTTTTGATATTATTCAAAGCATAAACGCTGATGGCACCACTGTACTTTTAGTAGAACAGAACGCTAAAAAAGCTTTATCTATTGCTCATAAAGCTTATGTTTTAGAGACAGGAAAAATAGTGCTTTCCGGCGACGCTAAGGAGTTAATGAACAATGACCAGGTAAAGAAGGCCTACCTTAGCGAATAAAGATATACCCCTTTGCATATACTGTATCAGCATAGCAAGGGGGTATTTTTATGGACAATTTTAATGTATACAAAGATATTGAAGCCAGAACCGGAGGAGAAATTTACATCGGCGTTGTAGGACCAGTGCGCACTGGAAAGTCTACATTTATTAAGCGCTTTATGGAACTTATGGTACTTCCGGAACTAGCGGATGAACATCAGAAAACAAGGGCCAGGGATGAACTTCCTCAAAGCGCCGCAGGAAAAATGATTATGACTACAGAACCTAAATTCATCCCCAAGGAGGCTGCTGACATTCAGCTGGACGACGGGATTCAGGCTAAGGTACGGTTAATCGACTGCGTAGGTTTTATGGTGGACGGAGCCGGCGGACATATTGAAAACGACATGGAACGCCTTGTAAAGACGCCGTGGTATGAGGAAGAAATTCCATTTACAAAGGCAGCTGAAATCGGCACCAGAAAAGTCATTGCAGACCATTCTACCATTGGAGTGGTGATTACAAGCGACGGCTCTTTTGGAGAGCTGAAACGTCAAAATTACATACCTGCTGAAGAGCGGACAATACAGGAATTAAAGGATATTGGCAAACCTTTTATTCTTCTTTTAAATTCCATGAAGCCTTTATCAGAAGAAACCTTAGCTATGGCTCAGGATCTGAAAAATAAATATGGGGTCACAGTGCTTCCTGTTAACTGCGAACAGCTGAAAAAAGAGGATATTTATCACATTTTAGAACAGGTGCTGAAGGAGTTTCCTGTAACAGAAGTAGACTTTTTCATTCCTAAATGGCTGGAGATTCTTCCTTCCTCCCATTGGCTGAAAGCCCAGGTAATTCAGGCTGTAAAGGAAATGATGAAGGACGTCAGCCAGATGAAAGATGTAGGGGACTATATTCCTGAATCCTCAGAAGCTATTACAGGAATGAAAATTCAGAATATGGAAATGTCTGACGGCAGCGTAGCTGTTAACGTAAATGTGGACGACAGCTATTACTATCAGATTCTCAGCGATTATGTAGGCATTCCCATTGAGGGCGAATACCAGCTGATGCAGCTGCTTTCCAGCATGGCAAAAATGAGAAGCGAATACGAAAAGGTTCAAAATGCTATGAGCCAGGTAAGACTAAAAGGTTATGGAGTAGTTACGCCGGAGCGGGGAGAAATTATGCTGGATGAACCTCAGGTAATTAAACACGGTAATAAATACGGTGTAAAAATGAAAGCGGAGGCTCCCTCTATTAACCTAATTAAGGCCCATATTGAAACAGAAATCGCCCCTATTGTGGGAAGCGAACAGCAGGCCAAGGATTTAATTGCCTATATTAAAGAAAATGCCAGAAACAGCGAGGACGGCATCTGGAATACAAATATATTCGGTAAATCTATTGAGCAGATTGTAGAAGACGGCATCCAGGCAAAAGTTTCCCAATTAACAGAAGAGTGCCAGCAAAAGCTTCAGGATACTCTTCAGAAAATAATTAACGACAGCAACGGCGGTATGATTTGCATTATTATCTGAGATAGGATATACTAGAAACATAAGATAAATACACACTTGAGGAATTACAGAGGAGGGGTTTTATGGAACTTATGTTTATTGGTGCGGACCATGAGGTAACAGGCAGCTGTCATTACATCCAGGCAGGCGACACAAAGCTGCTGGTGGACTGCGGCATGGAGCAGGGGCTGAATGTATATGAAAATGCAGAGCTTCCCGTCAGCTATGCACAGATTGATTATGTGCTGCTGACCCATGCCCACATTGACCATGCAGGCCTTTTGCCTTTGATTTACGCAAGAGGCTTTAGAGGTCAGGTAATTACAACAGTTGCCACTACCGACTTGTGTGATATTATGCTTCGCGACAGTGCCCATATACAGGAATCTGAGGCAGAGTGGAAAAACAGAAAGGCAAGACGGGCAGGAAAGGAAGAGACAGAGCCGCTTTATAAAATGGCTGATGCCATGGGAGTCCTTAGACACTTTTCACCCCTCCACTATGGCGAGAAGGTACAGCTAAGCGACTCTGTTACCGTTAAATTTACTGATGTGGGACATTTATTAGGTTCGGCTTCCATAGAAGTATGGCTGACAGAAGGGGACGTGGAGAAAAAAATTGTTTTCTCCGGAGATATTGGCAATAAAAATAAACCGATTATTAGAGATCCTCAGTATTTAACCAGCGCAGATTATGTAGTGATGGAATGTACTTATGGAGATCGTCTGCACAAGGCGGGATCTGACCATATAAAAGAGCTGGCTCAGATTATCCAGGAAACCTTAGATAAGGGAGGCAATGTAGTAATTCCTGCATTTGCCGTTGGACGTACTCAGGAGCTTTTATATTTTATCCGCCATATTAAAGCTAATCATTTAGTTACAGGTCACGACGGCTTTGAAGTTTATGTAGACAGCCCTTTGGCTGTAGAGGCAACCCATGTATTTTCTAAAAATCTGCTGGAGTGCTATGACGATGATACAAAAGCGTTGGTGGAAAAAGGCATCAACCCTATTGGGTTCAGAGGCTTAAAGCTTTCTATTACCAGTGATGAATCTAAAAATATAAACTTTGACGAAACTCCAAAGGTAATTATTTCCGCAGCCGGAATGTGCGATGCCGGCCGTATCCGCCACCATTTAAAGCACAATTTGTGGAGACAGGAAAGTACTATTGTTTTTGCAGGCTATCAGGCGGTTGGCACAATTGGGCGAAGTCTGGTGGACGGGGCAGTCAGCGTAAAGCTGTTCGGCGAAACTATTGATGTTAAGGCGAAAATCGTTCAGATGGAAGGCATCAGCGGACATGCAGACCAAAACGGACTGATTCAGTGGGTAAAGGCATTTGAGAAAACGCCGGACAAAGTATTTTTAGTTCACGGCGACGACAAGGTGTGCGACAGCTTTGCACAGCTTTTAAGAGATTCCTATGGCTTCCAGACAGAAGCTCCTTTCAGCGGCTCTGTGTTTGATTTAGCCAAGGGAACATGGATCACTGTTGCCCAGGGAGTTCCTGTGGAGCAGAAGGTGCCTTCTGCCGCGGCTAAGAAAGCAAGCGGCGTCTTTGCCCGTCTGGTAGCCGCCGGAGAAAGGCTGATGCAGGTGATTCTCCACAACCAGGGCGGCGCCAACAAGGATTTGGCCAAATTTGCAGACCAAATTCACTCCCTTTGCGATAAATGGGACAGATAATTCACTGACATAAAGGAGAATACAACAGGATTATGAGCAAGGTACAAATATATACAGACGGGTCGGCCAGAGGCAATCCAGACGGTCCGGGAGGCTACGGAGCAATTCTTCATTTTACAGATTCCAGTGGAGTCCTCCATGAAAAAACTATGTCCGCCGGATATGAAAGAACTACCAACAACCGAATGGAATTAATGGCGGCTATAGCCGGGCTGGAAGCCTTAAACCGCCCTTGTCAGGTGGAGCTGTATTCTGATTCCAAGTATTTAACAGACGCTTTTAATCAGCATTGGATTGACAACTGGATTCGGATGAACTGGAACAGGGGAAAAAGCGGGCCTGTAAAAAATATTGACTTGTGGAAACGGCTTTTAAAGGCAGCAGAGCCTCATCAGATTACTTTTATATGGGTAAAAGGCCATGCCGGACATCCTCAAAACGAACGGTGCGACCAGCTGGCCACCAGTGCGGCGGACGGCTCTGATCTTTTGAAAGATCCTGGCATCGATATATAAACTTCCTGGACTTATTAAGTAAATCTTACAAAATATTACCTTTTTTGGATTCCTATATCTTTTCTTTTCTGTTTATGATATCTTATTTTTATCAAAACGAGAAGGAAGTAAAGCATGAGCAAAAATCGGGGAAAACTCTTTGTTATTCTGCTTATTGTTTTCATAGGAATAGCAGTTACATTTTTTACAAATAAAATCGTGGGAGATCCGGCGACAGCAAGTACAGAATCTCAAAGCATAGTATCTTCTGTCCTTATCCCCTCCGGACAATCTTCATCTACAGAGCAGGCGGAGATTATAGAGGGCGAGGTAGGCGTAGTGGACGGCAGGCCTAAAAATAAGTCCGGCAGCGTCTCTGAGGACGAAGAGCAGGCAAAGGAAACCGTGCTTTCTCCATTAGAAGCCGCTCCTGCAGAAGATTCTGCCCCCCCCCTTGCGGAGACGGAGGCAGCTTTAGGTTATTCTTCTGAGCAGACTGTGAGCACTTACAAGCAGCGGCTGGATGAGGTCAGCGTTCAGGTGGAAAAGATGAAAACGGAAAACAGCGAATATAACCGTTATACAGCCAAAAGCATGGCCGACACAGAATTAAAGCTGTGGGACAGCGAGCTGAATCTTATATACAATGCCATATTAGACGGTATGGCTTCTGAAGAAAAGGAACCTCTTATAAAAGAAGAAAGAGAGTGGCTTTTAGAGCGTGACTTTGCAGCGGCGCAAACCTCAGAAAGCTACGGAGGCTCTATGGAAAGCGTAGAATACACAGCGTCATTAGCCGCCTCCACCAAAAGCCGCTGTTATGAGCTGGTAGAAAAATACGGAACCTATTTACAATAAGCACAAACATCATCCGTCATATAGAAACTTTTCTATATCTGTCTTGATAAATACACTTTCATATGGTACCTGACTTTGGTATCAGAGATTAAAAAATAGTGCAAACTTTAAGGTTTAGAAGGACTGCTAGCGGCAGTCCTTCTGTGTTTGTTATTATAGTTTATAATTAAAAATGGTGTTTATTTGAGTTTCAGATAGAAAGTANACCTGACTTTGGTATCAGAGATTAAAAAATAGTGCAAACTTTAAGGTTTAGAAGGACTGCTAGCGGCAGTCCTTCTGTGTTTGTTATTATAGTTTATAATTAAAAATGGTGTTTATTTGAGTTTCAGATAGAAAGTAATTCGTTAAAGGAAGATGAAATTTATCAGCTAGGTCATTTATAAAAGTACAATCCCTTGTGGTGTTTATATATTTATGTTCGCCTTTTGTTACCCTGAAATCTTTAATGAATCTAAATATATCTGAAGTTGAATATTTTTCATCCAGTATCTTAAATTGAAAAATCCTCTCTAAGAGAACTGTTAAATAGCAAATCAAAAAGTGGCCTTTAATCGTATTTTCTTTTTGAAGAAATACCGGCCGTGCATCCAGGTCTGATTTCATAATCTTAAAGGATTCTTCAATTCTCCACAGATTATGGTAAGTACAGTAAATATCCTGATCTGTCATCTGGGTTTCGGATGTGACCAGAAGATTGTATCCGGCAAGTTCGAGGTCCTTATCGATGGCAGCCTGATTAATCCTTGTTTTTGCTTTATTTCCTGTTTTATCTGTGAAATCCACATATTTTCCTGCTTCTCCAAAGTCATTCCTTTTGGCTTGTGACAGGGTAAGTGCTTTTGCTTTTTCTACAAGGCGGTTTATTTCATATCTTTTTTTTGCAGCAAGGGAAGGATTGTAGGTAACCAGGCGTTTCTCTGTAAGCATAATGGTCTGTTTTTTTCCGTTATACTCTATGGAATAAGGAAAAGTATCAATACAGCTTTTATAGCGGTATAAAAGTTTTCCGCTTTTATCTTTGACATCTTTGTAATCCTGTTCTAATAATACCCAGGTTTTTTCTGTCGAAGGCAAGGTTTTTACAGATTTTGAAAACAGATAACCATCTCCATTCTGTTTTGAAAACGCAATGTTTTGTGCACAATTAAGTCCTTTGTCTGCGACATGGATGGTTTTTCCCATGATATTGTTCCTATTTTTAAGTCCATCAATCACATCACGTAGAATGGGTTTTTCTGACTCATTTCCCGGATACATCTTCATACCGACCGGAATCTGGTTCCGATCCAAAAGGAGCCCAAGACCGATGATGGGTTCCTTTTTGTTTTCTTTGCTCGGTCCTTTTTTTCTGAAATCATCCTCCCTGTCTATTTCAAAATAGAAATTCGTACAATCAAAGTAAGAGTTTGAAGTATCCAGTCCATAAACAGCCGCAGTTTGTACAGTAAAGATCTCGATAAACTTTTCATAGTTTTCTCCCAAAAAGGCAAGACCATCAAGAAGCTGATCATAGGAATAATGCGACGAATGGTACAGATTGGGAAGCACATCGTGGAATGTCCTGTTTTTACTGCATGGGCATACACCTCTTGCGTAGACTAATGTAGAAATCAATTCATAAAGATCGAACTGAAAATCATATGTAAGATGAAAATAATTCACATACTTTTGGATTTTTAATTTCTCAAGGATTGCTTTCAGTGGAAAGTATCCAAGATAAAGAGTTGGAGAAATGTCAGAAATTTTGCGGACACCTTCTTCTTTTCGTTGCTGGTTTAAGAGAGCTACTTCTTGTTGGTAAAAAGAGATTGGATCTTCCATGCCGTTCTTTTTCAGTGTTTCTACAGAGCCAAGGGATTTGTAGCATTTGTGAGCTGCCCCCTTTTTTTCCTGATTATAAAAACTGTCATAAATCGCAAGATAAGTTCTGCCTTTTAAAGTTGTCTTTTTTAAAAAATATGCCATAGAATCCCTCCTCAAAAAGATAGCACCACTAACACTATTAGTATATCGCAAAAAAAGAATTTTGAAAAGTTTTTTTGCAATAAAAAAAGCCTTATTTTAAGGCATTTGTGAGGCTTCAGAGCAGAAAATACTCCTAAAGATTTCTAGTGCTAACTTCTAAAGACGGGACTTTTCTATATCTGTCTTGATAAATACACTTTCATATGGTACAATCGGTAAGATAAAATAGAAGGACGCTGCCAAAGACAAGGCAAATTGAGTCCTGATGGAGGATGAATCAACGTGCAGAAGTATGGTGTAAACGAACTGAGGAGAATGTTCCTGGAATTTTTTGAGAGCAAAGGACATCTGGCCCTTCCAAGCTTTTCCCTGGTTCCGCATAACGACAACAGTTTATTATTAATCAATTCAGGTATGGCGCCTTTAAAGCCTTATTTTACAGGACAGGAGATTCCGCCTAGAAGACGCGTCACCACCTGCCAGAAATGTATCCGTACAGGAGATATAGAAAATATTGGGAAAACAGCCCGTCACGGCACATTTTTTGAGATGCTGGGCAACTTCTCCTTTGGAGACTATTTTAAAACAGAAGCGATTCACTGGTCCTGGGAATTTCTTACACAGGTAGTTGGACTGGATCCGGAGCGTTTATATCCTTCTGTATATTTAGACGACGATCAGGCATTTGAGATTTGGAATAAAGAAATCGGCGTGCCAGCTGAGAAAATCTTCCGTTTTGGAAAAGAAGATAACTTCTGGGAGCACGGCGCAGGCCCCTGCGGACCTTGTTCAGAGATTTATTACGACAGAGGAGAAAAATATGGCTGCGGAAAGCCTGATTGTACAGTAGGCTGTGAATGCGACAGATTTATTGAAGTTTGGAACAACGTATTTACACAGTTTAACAACGACGGAAAAGGCAATTACACAGAGCTGGAACAGAAAAATATTGATACAGGCATGGGCCTGGAGCGTTTGGCTGTTGTAGTTCAGGATGTAGACTCCTTATTTACAGTTGACACCAATAAGGCTCTTTTAGACGCTGTATGCCATTTAGCTGACACGAAATATCAGACAGATGACAAAAAAGATATTTCTTTAAGAATTGTAACAGACCATATTAAATCATGTACCTTTATGATTTCTGACGGAATTATGCCAAGTAACGAAGGCAGAGGCTATGTGCTGAGAAGACTTCTCCGCCGCGCTGCCCGCCATGGCAGAATTTTAGGCATCAAAGGATTATTCCTGGCTGATTTAAGCAAGATTGTTATAAATCTTTCCAAGGACGGCTATCCGGAGCTGGAAGAAAAACAGGCTATGATTCTGAAAGTGCTAACAGAGGAAGAAGAGAAGTTTAACCGCACAATCGACCAGGGACTTGCTATTTTAGCTGAGATGGAAGAGGATATGCGCTCTAAAAATGAAACCGTTCTCTCTGGAGAAAATACATTTAAGCTGTATGACACCTACGGTTTCCCTGTGGATCTGACAAAAGAGATTCTGGAAGAAAAATCTTTCTCTATTGACGAGGAAGGTTTTAAAGAATGTATGAATCAGCAAAAGCAGAAAGCCAGAGCTGCCAGAAAAACTACAAATTATATGGGCGCTGACGTAACTGTATATCAGTCTATTGATCCAGAGCTGACTACAGAATTCGTAGGCTATGACCATTTAATTCACGATTCCAAAATAACAGTTCTGACTACAGAGACAGAGATTACAGAAGCTTTAACAGACGGACAGGCCGGCACAATTTTAGTGGAGGAAACTCCATTTTACGCCACAATGGGCGGACAGCAGGGAGATAAAGGCCTGATTGTCAGCGCTAACGGCCAGTTCCAGGTAGAGGATACCATTAAATTACAGGGCGGCAAGGTAGGCCATGTAGGAAAAATGGTAAAGGGAATGCTGCAGACAGGCGAAACCGTTACATTAAAGGTATGTCAGACAACTCGCCAGGCTACAGGCAAAAACCACAGTGCCACTCACCTGCTTCAGAAGGCTCTCCGCATAGTTTTAGGAGAACATGTAGAGCAGGCCGGTTCCTATGTGGACGCTGACAGACTTCGCTTTGACTTTACACATTTTTCAGCTATGACGCCTGAGGAAATCAGTCAGGTGGAACATATTGTAAATGAGGAAATCCGCGCTTCCCTGCCTGTGGAAACTCAGATTATGACTTTAGATGAAGCTAAGAAAACAGGAGCTATGGCTTTATTTGGAGAAAAATATGGAGATACTGTCCGTGTAGTAAAAATGGGAGATTTCTCAGTAGAGCTTTGCGGCGGTACTCATGTATCTAATACAAGTACTATTTCTGCATTTAAAATTCTTTCTGAGTCAGGAATTGCAGCCGGCGTAAGAAGAATCGAGGCCTTAACAGCCGACGGATTAATGAAACACTACCAGGAGGCTGAAAAAGAGCTTCACCAGGCGGCGGCGGCAGCCAAAACAACTCCTGCAGAGTTGAAAAAGAAAGTAGAGGTTATGTTGGAGGAGATCAAGGCCCTTCAGTCTGAAAATGAAAAGCTGAAAAGCAAAATGGCCAAGGATTCTCTGGGAGACGTTATGAACCAGGTACAGGAAGTAAACGGAGTAAAGGTTCTGGCAGCCAAAGTAGACGGCGTGGATATGAACGGTTTAAGAAACCTGGGAGATCAGTTAAAGGACAAGCTGGAGGAAGGCGTAATCCTTTTGGCTTCTGTACAGGACGGAAAAGTAAGCCTTATGGCTACAGCCACAGACGGAGCGCAGAAACAGGGCGCCCATGCAGGCAATTTAATTAAAGCAGTTGCCGGTCTTGTAGGAGGAGGAGGCGGCGGCCGGCCTAATATGGCTCAGGCCGGCGGAAAGAATCCTGCAGGAGTAGAAGAGGCTTTAAAGAAGGCAGTGCAGGTTATATCTGAACAAGTAAAATAAGGCAAAAATTGAATATTTTGCAAAATGTTGTTGACGAATGAAGATTTTATGATATAATCATAGCAGTGCTATAAAATACCCAAACAGTTGTTTTTTCGCACTCTAAATTATGCAACTGGAGGGAGGTTAGGTGTGAGCTATGTCAAACGTAATTGTAAAAGATAACGAAAGTTTGGACAGCGCTTTACGCAGATTCAAAAGAAACTGTGCTAAGGCTGGGATTCAGCAGGAAATCCGTAAGAGAGAACATTACGAGAAGCCAAGCGTAAGACGTAAGAAAAAGTCTGAAGCTGCAAGAAAACGTAAATTCAATTAATTAAGACCGTATCCCCGGTGAGGTTTCACCGGGGATTTTTTCGGCTCTATAGAAAAGATTCTTTTTATTTCATAATAATAGGACGCCAAAGGCCATATGATATAATGACAGTGCTGCCGGAGGCAGAAAATGGGAGATAAATTAAAAACAGCCGCTGTCTCAGCTATGAAGCTTCCAAGAGACGTATGCTTAGGAGAGCCTTTAATTTCTCTGGAAGGCAGAAGAGCAGTGCTGGTAGAAAATTATAGAAAGATTTTATTTTACAGTGAAGGTCAGGTAAAAATTCAGTCTAAAACAGGTATTATTTCTATTTGCGGTAAAAAACTAAAAATTGAATATTATGATGATGAAGAAATGAAGATTTCCGGCTGCATCTCTTCTGTCCAGCTGGACGGAAATTAAAAAAGAAGGGAGCTGACTTGGTGGTAAAATTAAAACATTATTTAAACGGATATCTGAAGCTTCATTTAACAGGATTTTCACCAGAACGTTTTTTTAATATGTGCCGGAAACACAACATTGAGGTGTGGAACCTGGAATGCCGTGAAGATGGCTATGAATGCGCCATGACAGTAGACGGCTTTTTAAACTGTAAGCCTCTTGTAAAAAAATCAGAGGTAAAAGTCAGGATACAAAAAAAATTGGGCCTGCCTTTTTTTTTATACAGGAATAGACGGCGTAAGCTGTACTTTTTAGGAGTATTTTCATTTTTTCTCATACTTTATATGATGTCCCTTTTTATTTGGAACATCACCCTTTCCGGGAATTACAGATATACCTCGGATACTTTAATAAAATTTATGAATGAAGAAGGAATCCGCTGCGGCATGAAAAAATCTCAGATGGACTGCGATTATCTGGAAAGCGCAATCAGAACTGAATTTCCTGAAATCACCTGGGTTTCCGCTCAGGTATCAGGAACCAGACTGTTGGTTAAAATAAAGGAAAACGACGTGCTTTCCTCTATCCCAATCAAAGACCAGTCTCCCTGCGATTTGGTGGCTGAAAAAAGCGGTGTAATAACTAAAATAATTGTGCGCTCTGGCAAAGCCTTAGTAAAGCCTGGAGACCAGGTAGAAGAAGGCCAGGTATTAGTCCAGGGCCTTATTCCAATTACAGATGACAGTGAACAAGTAGTAGCAGAAAATCCGGTTCATGCCGACGCAGATATTTTTGCCGCCACAGAATATAAAACAGTACGCACATTTTCAGGCTGGAACGTGCTGGAAATGGACACAGGAAGGAAACGGCACGGCTTTTTCCTTCAATTTGTTCAATTTGCATTTCATTTTCTCCCTCCTAAAAGTCAGGAATCTAAGTGGAAATTTACTATGGAGGAGCATCAGCTGACCTTATTTGAAAATTTTTACTTGCCTGTATATTGGGGGATGATTCACGGAAAAGAATACAATACTTATGAAAGACCCTATACAGAAGAAGAAAAAAATGATTTAAAGGACAAAATCAATATACAGTTCCTGGAAAATTTACGTGAAAAAGGGGTGCAGATTACTGAAAATAATGTTAAAATACAAGAGAACGGCCTGGAGTTTACAATAACTGCCTGGGCGGCAGGAGAAGAATCTATCGGCGCTGCCAGACCATTTATACCGATTAACGACACAGAGGAGATTAACAAAACAGATGAGCGTAGTGGAAACAATGATTGATATTCCTGCAGAACATGAAAGAAATGTGTGCGGGCAGTTTGACAGCTATCTGAAAAAGATAGAACGGACTCTTCATGTGACTATGATTGCCAGAGACGGCGCTCTCAAAATTATAGGACCGGAAGATACTATACAAAAAGCAAAAAGCGTATTCAGCAATCTGATTGAGCTTTCCAAACGGGGCAATACTATTACAGAACAAAATGTAGACTATGCATTGTCCCTGTCCTTTACGGAAAAAGACAGTCAGATTTTGGAAATTGACAAAGACATTATATGCCGTACCATTAACGGCAAGCCTGTAAAGCCTAAAACTATGGGACAAAAGCATTATGTAGATACCATCCGGAAAAAAATGATTGTTTTCGGCGTGGGACCGGCGGGTACAGGAAAAACCTATCTGGCCATGGCTATGGCAATTCAGGCTTTTAAAAACGGAGATGTAAACAGAATTATTCTCACCAGGCCTGCCATTGAGGCGGGAGAGAAGCTGGGCTTTCTGCCAGGAGATCTGCAAAGTAAAATAGACCCTTATTTAAGACCGCTCTATGACGCCCTATATCAGATCATGGGGGCAGAAAGCTTTCTCCACAACTCTGAAAAGGGACTGATCGAGGTAGCTCCTTTGGCTTATATGAGAGGGCGTACCTTAGACAGCGCATACATTATTTTGGATGAAGCGCAAAATACTACTCCTGCACAGATGAAAATGTTCCTTACCAGAATTGGTTTTGGCTCCAAGGTAATTGTCACCGGAGACCAAACACAAAAGGATCTGCCTGCAGGGGCTGTGTCAGGACTGGATATGGCCATGAAAATCCTTCATAAAATTGACGATATAGGATTTTGCCAGTTGACGAACAGCGACGTGGTCCGCCATCCTCTTGTTCAAAAAATTGTACAGGCCTATGACGATTATGAGGCTAAGGCCAATAAAAGCAGTGTGCGTCCTAAGCGCAGACGGGAGAAATAATTATGACTATTAATATTGAATACGAAGGAGAAGAGAAGCTGAATATTCCATATGAGCAGATTATTAATGAAGTGATTGAAGAAGCTTTGGATTATGAAAGCTGTCCTTATGAGGCGGAGGTTAACGTGATTCTCACTGACAACGAAAGCATCCGTCAGATTAATCTGGAATACCGCCAGATAGACAACCCTACGGACGTTCTGTCTTTTCCTATGGTAGATTATACCACCCCCTCTGATTTTGACCATGTAGAGGAGCAGGCGGAGGATTATTTTAATCCTGAAACAGGTGAATTAATGTTGGGAGATATTGTGGTTTCCATAGATAAGGTAAAGGAACAGGCGGAAAAATACTGCCATTCTCAGGAAAGAGAGCTGGCATTTTTAGTTGCCCACAGTATGCTTCATCTTTGCGGCTACGATCACATGGAAGATGGCCAGCGGGAAGAAATGGAAAGGAAGCAGGAAGAAATTCTGGAAAGAAGGGGTTACAGAAGATGAAATGGTGCCTAAAAGGATTTGCTGTTATCTGTTTGTTGATTTTGCTGCCGGGATGCGGAAAAAAAGAAATTCCGGCAGTATTAACAGAGCCGTCTGCTGTGGAGACAAGTCCCCAGAAGCCGGTGGAAGTGACAGCGGCAGAGGAGCCGGAAACCCGGCCTGAAGAAAATCCTTTAGAGCCCTTAGAACGCCAGGAGATTAACGGGCAGATTCAAAGCTATTTAACAGGAGAAATGGTGCCTGTTTCCCAGGGCAACCGCCGTCCTATTGCAGTGATGATCAGCAATGACAAGGAGTCTCTGCCTAATTACGGATTAAGCCAGGCCGGCGTTGTTTATGAAGCTCCTGTGGAGGGGGACATGAACCGATATATGGCTCTCATTGAAAACTATGACAGCTTAGACAGAATCGGTTCTGTGAGAAGTGTGAGAACCTACTACATTTTTTTTGCCAGGGAGTTTGACGCCATATGTGTTCACTACGGCCAAAGCACCTTTGCAAAGCCTTATCTCCAGTATATAGATGATATTAATGGTATGGAGGGAGTTGGCGGGGCCGCATTTTACCGCAGCTCTGACAGAAAAGCGCCTCACAATGCCTATACCAGTTTTGAGAAAATCCAGACAGCCATATCTGCCTATGGCTTCCGTCAGTCCTATGACTCTGAGTATAAGTGACATTATCTGTTTGCCTCAAAAAATCATCCTGCAGTTTTTAATCAGCCGGATGTAATGGAGGCCTACCGCGTTGTGCCCGGATATAAAATGAACAACCCCTGGTTTGAATACCATGAGGACGACGGCTTATATTACAGGTATCAGTACGGAAAGCTCCACGAGGACAGTCAGGGACCTTTGGCTGTAAAAAATATTATTATTCAGTACTGTCAAAGCGGCTACTATGCCACGACCCCTTACTTAAATATTAATGTTCATACAGACGAGTGGGGCTATTATATCAGTGAGGGAAAGGCGATTCCTATTCACTGGTCTAAAGACGGAGAGTATGGAGTGACTCATTACTATGACACTCAGGGACAGGAGATTTTTCTGAATCCTGGTAAAACCTGGGTCTGCGTCATATCAACAAAAGACACAGCAAGGACAGAAATTCATGGAAAAGAATAGAACAAAAACCAGAAGTAAAACCACAAATTTTGTAGTGCAGGGAAGTATTTTAGCCATTGCCGGCATCCTGGTCCGCCTTATTGGCATGGTGTACAGAATCCCTCTGATTAATATTATCGGCCAGGAGGGAAACGGATATTATACCTCTGCCTTCAGCGTGTATTCTATTTTACTTATTATATCCTCCTACAGCCTGCCTGTGGCAGTGTCTAAAATGGTAGCTGCCAGGCTGGCCAGGGAGCAGTACAGAAATTCCCTTAGAATTCTAAAATTGGCTTTGATTTACGCCACTGTTGTGGGAGGGCTGGGAGCCGCAGTTTTGTGGTTCGGGGCAGAAACCTTTGCTTTGGCCCTTAAAAAGCCATTTTGTAAATATGCTTTAGAAACTTTAGCTCCTACTATCTGGATTATGGCTTATTTAGGAGTTTTAAGAGGCTATTTTCAGGGAAAGGGCACTATGGTTCCCACAGCCTTTTCCCAGATTTTAGAGCAGATTATTAATGCGGTAATCAGTGTATTTGCCGCCTATCATTTATTTGCAAAGGGCGTGATCGCCAACGCTGTACATGACGAGACCGCCTATTCTTATGCCTACGGCGCTGCAGGCGGCACTATTGGAACAGGAGCAGGGGCTTTGGCCGCCTTTCTGTTTTTCCTGCTTCTGACCTTGTCCCAGAGAAAAAGGATGAGGCGGCGGGCTGCCAGAGATAAGTCTGGGAAAATCGAATCTTACGGTAAGCTTACTACAGCGCTGACCTTTACCATTCTGCCTATTGTGCTCAGCAGTACTATCTACAATATTAGTTCTGTAGTGGATGATTATTTGTTCAGCGACGGTATGGCTAAAATGGGCGTGGCCACAGTAACTATTGTCTCCTTGTGGGGAATTTTCGGGCAGTACCACCTGCTGTTTAACATTCCTGTAGCTATTTCCAATGCGCTGTCATCTTCTCTGATTCCGTCCCTGTCCAGAGCAGTCGCTGCCAGAGACAGGAAACAGGTAAAGGCCAGAGTTGCTTTGGCTATACGTTTTTCCATGATTATCGCCATCCCTTCTACAGTGGGAATGACAATACTGGCAGGACCGGTAAACAACCTTTTGTTTGCAGGCACTGAAAATACTACCTTAATTAAGCTGACTATGGCCGGTTCCCTGGCTGTGCTGTTTTTCTCCCTGTCTACAGTGACAAACGCCATTCTCCAGGGCATCAACCACATGAATATTCCCCTGAGAAATGCATTCATCTCATTGATTATTCATGTAGCGGCTTTGCATGTTATGCTGCGCACATTTAATTTTGGTATTTACAGCGTAGTATTTGCAAATATTATATTTGCTTTTATTATGTGCATTTTAAATGCCTTAGCAATACGCAGATATTTAAGATACAGACAGGAGCTGAAAAAAACTTTTATTCTGCCTACAGTGGCGTCAGCCTTTATGGGGGCCACGGCCTACGGCGTATACCGCCTTACATTTACTTTGATTCACAAAAATTCTGTCAGCGCTATCCTTGCCATTATAGCGGCGGTATTCGTGTACGGAGTGCTGCTTATACGCCTTAGATGTATTGAACAGGAGGAGCTGAAAAGTATGCCTATGGGCGGAAAAATTATCAGAGTGTCCAAAAAACTGCATTTACTGTAAAAATTGTATATGAAGGAAGAAATAAGCAGATACTACATTTATAAGGAGGAATGATCCTATGAAAAAATATAGTATCTGTTTATTATTTGCGGCAGTCTGCGCCGTATGTCTGGCAATAGGTGCAGTAGCAACTGTAAAAAGCCGGGAAAATGCCCAGGCCCTGCCTGGCACAGAAATTGCCACAGAAACTGTAAAAGAAAATTATATTGCCAGCAAAGCTTCTGAGGAAACATCTGAGGAGGATAGCAGCGCGGCTGAAGCGGCCAACAGAGAAAGCATTAATCAATATTATTTAGTGGTGGAGGACGGCTTTCTTCTGGTATTTACCAAAAACAACCCGTCAGACTGTTTGTACACTCATGTGCCTATTACTGACTTTCCTGAAAAAGAGCAGGCCAGGCTGAGGGAGGGCATCTGGTTCTCCTCTATGATGGATGTTTTCAGCTATCTGGAATCCTTTACCAGCTAATAAAAACAGGCCCTTTCCACTGCCTTTGCCAGGAATTTTTAAGTTGTAAGATTACAGGCAGTGTGATATGATATCACGGAGAATTACATTAGGTCAAAGGTTGGAGGAGCAGATGAAGGGACAAAAAAAGACAGTGGCAGTAGTGGGCGGAGGAGCTGCAGGCTTAATGGCAGCTATTACGGCAGCCCAGGCCGGCGCCCATACTATTATTTTAGAGCGTATGAATCAAGTAGGGAAAAAACTGCTGTCTACAGGCAATGGAAAATGTAATTTAACAAATCTGCACATGTCCCCTTCCTGCTACCGAAGCGACAATAAATCTTTTCCCATGAAGGTCATTAAACAATTTCCGCCTGAACAGACATTAGACTTTTTCTGCCGCATAGGCCTGCTTCCCAAAAATAAAAACGGATATATTTATCCTTATTCAGAGCAGGCTTCTTCTGTTATGGAGCTTTTGAAAACTGAAGCGGAAAACCAGGGCGCAACTATTTTATGCGGCAGTTACGTGGAAAAGATTTCTTATAATAATAAATGTTTTACTGTAATCTTTAAAATACAAAATAGTGAAAAGCAGGAGATTAAGAAAATATATGCAGATGCTTTGATTTTGGCGACAGGCGGAAGGGCAGCCCCTGTCCTTGGTTCTGACGGCAGCGGTTATGCCCTGGCTAAAAGTCTGGGGCATCGCATTAAAAAGCCGTTGCCTGCCCTTGTTCAGCTGTGCTGTTTAGGAAAGGAATATAAACAGCTGGCCGGAATCCGCACAGAAGCTAAGCTTACCTTGTACATAGATAAAAAACAGGCTGTAGCTGACCAGGGAGAGCTGCAGCTGACAGATTACGGTATTTCCGGAATTCCCACCTTTCAGATCAGCCGTTTTGCCTCTAAAGCTTTAGATGAAAAGAAGCAGGTAACAGTTTCTATTAACTTTTTTCCAGGCATGACAAAAGATCAATTAGACCATTTCCTTTTTAGACGGAAAGAACAGTGCGGCTATAAGCGCTGCAGTGAGTTTCTGACAGGGGCTGTAAATAATAAGCTTTCCGCAGTGCTGTTAAAAAAATCCGGAATAGCAGCAGAAGCTTTTGTCTCCAGCTTAACACCAAAACAGCTTCAGGCGTTGGCTTTAAATCTCCACAGCTTTCAAGCCGTTGTCACGTCTACAAAGCCCTTTGAAAACGCCCAGGTCTGCTGCGGCGGCGTAGACACTTCAGAGGTAAACCACGCCACCTTAGAATCTTTTTTAGTGCCTGGATTATTTTTGGCAGGAGAGCTTTTAGATGTAGACGGAATATGTGGAGGCTACAATCTTCAGTGGGCCTGGTCCAGCGGATATATTGCCGGAAAATCTGCTGCCAATGCTTTAGGCTTGAAAGGCGGGAAGTAATATGATAAGAATTAATCAGTTAAAATTACCTATTGATCACACCAGGGAAGATTTGGCTCATAAAATAAGTAAAGAGCTGAAAATACCTGAACATAATATAAAAAAGATCCAGATTGTAAAACAGTCTGTAGACGCCAGAAAAAAAGACCATATTTTATACATATATACTGTGGACGTTAGTGCAGACAAAGAAAATCAGATTATAAAAAAGCTGAAAAATCCTCAGATTTCCTCAGCTCCTTTAAACAAATATTGTCTTCCTGAATATGGAAGTCAAACCTTAGCCTTTCCGCCTGTAATTATTGGCGACGGCCCTGCAGGTCTGTTCTGCGGCTTAATACTGGCCAGAGAGGGATATTGTCCTATTATACTGGAAAGAGGAGAAGCGGCTGATGTAAGGCGCAAAAAGGCGGAAGCATTTTGGATGGGAGAAAAGCTGGATTTAAATTCTAATGTACAGTTTGGGGAAGGGGGAGCAGGTACCTTTTCCGACGGCAAGCTAAATACCTTAGTGAAAGATCCTGTTCAAAGAAACCGCAAGGTATTGGAGCTTTTAGTGGAATTCGGCGCCGATCCCTCTGTGCTCTATGTAAACAAACCTCATATTGGCACTGACGTTTTAGGAAATATTGTGTCCTCCATGAGACAGGAAATTATTCGTCTGGGAGGGGAAGTCCGCTTTTCTTCCCAGGTAACAGATTTTCATATAGAAAAGGGCCGTTTGACGGCTTTAGAGATTAATGGGGCAGAGCAGTTAAATTTGGAAGCTGCAGTGCTGGCCATTGGCCACAGCGCCAGAGATACCTTTGAAGTTTTGGAAAAACGTGGAGTTCCCATGGAGCAAAAATCCTTTGCCGTAGGACTTCGCATTCAGCATCCCCAAACCATGATTGATATTTCACAGTATGGACCGGGAAACAGCAAAATTCTAGGGCCTGCCAGCTACAAGGTTACTTACCAGTCCAGGGGAGGCAGAGGAGTTTATTCCTTCTGTATGTGCCCGGGAGGCTATGTAATCAATGCTTCCTCCGAGGAGGGAAGGCTGGCTGTAAACGGCATGAGTTATCACGCCAGAGACGGAAAAAACGCAAACAGCGCCATTATTGTCACAGTGACCCCAGAAGATTTTGAAGGTACGGGGCCCTTGGCCGGAGTTGCCTTTCAGAGAAAGCTGGAGGCAGCAGCCTTTTCCTATGGAAAAGGGAAGATTCCCATTCAGCTGTACGGAGATTTCCAGGCAAATAAAGAATCCAGAGAGTTTGGGGACATTGCCCCTGAATTTAAGGGCGCATATACATTCAGCAATTTAAAAGAAATGCTGCCGCCTTATATAGGAGAGGCATTTATAGAGGGAATGGAGGATTTTGGCAGAAAAATCCAGAGCTTTAACAGAAAAGACGCCATTTTAGCCGGGGTGGAAAGCCGTACCTCCTCGCCAGTTAGGATTCCCAGAAATGAATTTTATGAAAGTCAGATAAAGGGGCTGTTTCCCTGCGGAGAAGGGGCGGGCTATGCGGGAGGCATCACCTCCGCCGCCATGGACGGTCTTAGAATTGCAGAAGAAATCTGCCGCAGATACAGACCTTTAAAATAGAGAAAGAGAGTGTATTATGGAAGTTTCAGAGCAAATCAGCAGAAGTCTGCTGAAAAATAAAAAAAGAATTGTTATAAAAATCGGTTCTTCCTCCCTGACCCACAAGGAGACAGGGGAACTGAATCTGCAGAAAATAGAAAAACTCATACGAGTAATCAGCGATCTGAAGGGAAGCGGAAAAGAAGTAGTTCTTGTTTCTTCAGGCGCTATTGCGGCAGGCAGACAGGCTCTTGGACACAGGCAAAAGCCTGAAACCATTTCAGAAAAACAGGCATACGCCGCTGTAGGTCAGGCCAGACTGATGATGGTGTATCAGCGCCTTTTTTCTGAATATAATCAAACAGCAGCTCAGGTACTTCTGACAAAAAGCACAATGACAAACGACACCTCCAGATATAATGCCCAAAATACTTTTGATGAACTTCTGAAGCTGGGAGCCATTCCTATTGTAAATGAAAACGATACTGTCTCCACCCACGAAATCCAATTTGGAGACAATGACCGTCTTTCTGCTATTGTAGCGGCTCTCATTAATGCTGATTTGCTGATTCTGCTTTCTGACATAGACGGTCTGTATTCTGACGATCCGAAAAGACATCCGGATGCCAGGTTTATCAGCTTTGTAGGGGAAATTACTTCTCAGCTTATGGATATGGGAAAGGAAACTACAGGCAGCGACGTAGGCACAGGCGGCATGGCGGCTAAGCTGGCTGCAGCCAGAATCGCTACTGACAGCGGCTCCGACATGGTAATTGCCAACGGGGAATCTTTAGATGTAGTATATCAAATTATAAGCGGAAGTCAGGTAGGCACCTTATTTTTGGCTCACTCTAATTTAGATTTTGACTTAATGGACTTTATAGACAATAAATATTAACAGACAAAAGGAGGACTTTCTATGAATCAGGAAAAAATTGACCGAATTAATACTTTATATCACAAGTCTCAGGCTGTAGGCCTAACTGATGAGGAAAAGGCTGAACAGGCTCAGTTAAGGCAGGAATATTTAGCGGCTATCCGTCAGAATATGAGAGGAACCTTAAATAATATTTCTATTAAAGAAAAAGACGGTTCTATTACTGACCTGGGAAAAAAATATGGAAACATTAAAGAAGTATAAAAAGGAGCTTAGAAATACTGTTTTAAGCCAAAGGAGAAGTTTATCTAGTAAAGAAAAGCAGGCTCTGGATAACCAGCTTTTTAAAACAGTGATCTCTGTACTTAAAAAGCCGGAATGGACAGCCGGTTTTCGCCAGGGCTGTTTTCTGTATACTTATGTTTCCATGCAGGATGAAGCTGACACAAAGAAGCTGCTGGCCTGGTGCTGGGAAAACGGCATAAAAACCGCGGTTCCTAAAGTAACAGGCTCTGTTATGGAATTTTATGAAATTATATCTATGAATTGTTTAGAGCCAGGTTTTATGGGGATTTTAGAGCCTAACTCTACCTGCCCCCTTATTCCCCGCAATGAAAGTTTAGGATTTATGATTGTGCCAGGCACAGCTTTTGGCCGGGACGGAAGCAGAATCGGGTACGGAGGAGGCTTTTACGATAAATATTTAGAAGGGCAGACTAAGCTTTTTACTGCCGGCTGCTGCTATGGATTTCAGCTGTTTTCATCTGTTCCCCACAGCAGTCTGGATGTAAAAATGGATCTGATTATTACTGAAAAGGAGGTACTTGAGCATGGAATTACTTGAAATTGGCAGACAGGCCAGGGAGGTTTCCCGCCTTTTAGGCAAATTGGGAAAAGCAGAAAAGGATATGGGGTTAAAGGCTGCAGCCAACGCTTTATTAGAGGGAGAAGCAGCTATTTTAGAGGCCAATAAAATAGATATGGAAAATGGCAGAAGCCGTGGAATGAACCAGGGACTTTTGGACCGTCTGGAATTAAATCACAACAGAATTCAGGCTATGGCGGAGGGACTTTTTCAGATTGCCGATTTAGATGACCCTGTAGGGGAAGTCGAGTCCATGAAAGAGCGCCCCAACGGACTTCTTATTGGAAAGAAAAGAGTTCCTCTGGGAGTAATCGGGATTATTTACGAGGCCAGACCTAATGTTACGGCAGACGCCTTCGGACTTTGTTTTAAAACAGGAAATGCAGTGATTTTAAAAGGAGGCAGCGACGCCCTTCACTCCAATATGGCTATTGTAGATTGTTTGAGAAAAGGTTTGGAAAAAAATCACCTTCCAAAGGAGGCAATCCTTCTCATTACAGATACAGACAGAGAAACTACAAAACAGCTGATGAAAATGAATCAATATGTAGACGTTTTGATTCCCAGGGGAGGAGCAGGGCTGATCCGCACAGTAGTGGAAAACAGCACTGTGCCGGTAATAGAAACAGGCACGGGAAACTGCCATATTTATGTAGACGAGTCTGCAGATCTTTCTATGGCTTTAGATATTGTGGAAAATGCAAAGACTCAGAGAATCGGCGTGTGCAATGCCTGCGAATCTTTAGTTGTCCACGAAAATGCAGCGGCTAAATTTCTGCCTATGTTAAAGGAAAGGCTGGACAAATACCAGGTGGAAATCAGGGGAGATGGGGCGGCCAGAAGTATTGTGCCTGAATTTTCTGAAGCTTCTAAGGAGGACTGGGGCACAGAATATTTAGATTATATTTTATCTGTAAAAACAGTAAGTTCTGTGGAGGAAGCCATCAGTCATATTAATTGTTACAACACAGGACATTCTGAATCTATTATTACCGGCAATTACTTCAATGCTCAGAAGTTTTTAAATGAAATAGATGCCGCGGCAGTATATGTAAATGCTTCTACCAGGTTTACAGACGGCTTTGAATTCGGTTTTGGGGCTGAAATCGGCATCAGCACTCAAAAGCTTCACGCCAGAGGACCTATGGGACTGAAAGAGCTGACTACTACAAAATACATTATTTATGGAAATGGACAGATCAGAAAATGAAAGCAAATGATTATATGAAACACTTTGATTTTAATAAAATATATGAGGAAGCGCCGGGAAAAGAGCCGGAACGCCAGCTTTACTTTATCCGCCAGGTAAAGGCTCTTTTTAAGGCCCGCTTCCAGTTTATGATAGATTCCGGGGAAGCTAAAAGGCAGTTTGGAGAAGAACAAATAAAAGAAATGCTGGAAAAAGAAATATACGGCACATTTCACATTGAAACTTACGGCTGCCAGATGAACGCCAAGGATTCAGAAAAGCTTCAGGCGATTCTGAACCAGGCCGGTCTTTGCGAAGCAGAGTCAGAAGCTGCCTCCTTTGTTTTGTACAATACATGTACCGTCCGAGAAAACGCCAACCAAAAAGTATACGGCCATCTGGGATTTGTACATAATCTGAAAAAGAAAAATCCGTCTATGCTGGTGGCGCTCTGCGGCTGTATGATGCAGGAGCCTGATGTAGTGGAAAAAATAAAAAAGGACTACAAATTCGTAGATATTATATTCGGCACCCACAATATTTTCAAACTGGCCGAGCTGATTTTTAACAGATTAACTGAGGATCATATGACAATAGACGTTTGGGAAGGCACTACAGAAATTGTGGAGGATCTGCCTTCTAAACGGAAATATCCTTTTAAATCCGGGGTAAATATTATGTTTGGCTGCAACAATTTCTGCAGCTACTGCATTGTGCCTTATGTAAGAGGACGGGAGAGAAGCAGAAAGCCTGAGGAGATCCTGAGGGAAATTGAGAAGCTGGCCTCAGAAGGGGTTGTGGAAATTATGCTTTTAGGCCAGAATGTAAATTCCTACGGAAAGACCTTGGACAATCCTATTACCTTTGCTCAGCTGTTAGAGCAGGTAGAGCAGATTCCGGGAATTGAAAGAATCCGCTTTATGACCTCCCACCCCAAAGATTTATCAGACCAGCTGATTGAGGTGATGAAGAACTCTAAAAAAATCTGTCTTCACCTTCACCTTCCTATGCAGTCGGGAAGCAGCAGAATACTAAAGGCAATGAACCGCAGATATACAAAGGAGCAGTATTTACAGCTGGCGGAAAAAATCAAAAAGGCTGTGCCCGGCATCTCCCTGACCACTGATATTATTGTAGGATTTCCAGGGGAGACGGAGGAGGATTTTCAGGATACCTTGGACGTGGTGAGAAAAGTTCGCTTTGACAGCGCCTTTACTTTTATATATTCTAAAAGAACAGGAACCCCTGCCGCAGCTATGGAAAATCAGGTGCCTGAGCCTGTAGTGAAAGACAGGTTTGACCGTCTTTTAAAAGAGGTTCAGACTATTGCCGGGAAGGTGTCAGGCAGAGATCTGCACACTGTCCAAAAGGTGCTGACGGAGGAAGAGGACAGCCACTTAAAAGGATGGCTTACAGGCCGTCTAAGCAACAACACTGTAGTTCATTTTCCAGGAGATCCCTCTCTGATTGGAAAAATTACAGATGTATATTTAGAGGAAAGCAAAGGCTTTTATTATATGGGAAGTCAGGTGAAGGCTTAAATATAATTTAGCCTTTTTCCTGTACAGAATATTCAGAAAGAGGAAAAGAAACATGGCTGGATTATCACCAATGATGTTTCAATATGTAGAAACAAAAAAGCAATACAGCGACTGTATTCTGTTTTACAGATTAGGAGATTTTTATGAAATGTTCTTTGAGGACGCCATTACAGCCTCCAGAGAGCTGGAAATCACCTTAACTGGAAAGGAATGCGGAATGGAGGAGAGGGCGCCTATGTGCGGCGTTCCCTTCCACGCAGTAGATACTTATCTTAATAAGCTGGTTCAAAAGGGCTACAAAGTAGCTATCGCTGAGCAGATGGAAGACCCGAAACAAGCTAAGGGGCTTGTTAAAAGGGAGGTGGTAAGAATTGTCACCCCGGGAACTATTACCAGCTCTGTAGCTTTAGATGAAACTAAAAATAATTATTTAATGGGAATTGTATATCTGGGAGATACCTTTGGAATTGCCAGTGCAGACATTAGTACTGGTGATTTTTTGGTAACTGAGGTTCAGTCTGAAAGAGAGCTGACAGATGAAATTAATAAGTTTTCTCCTTCAGAAATTATCTGTAACGAGGCTTTTCTCATGTCGGGAATCGACGTGGAGGAATTAAAAAACAGATACCATTTTGCCATGTCATCCTTAGAAGCCAGATTTTTCTCCGACGAGTCCTGCAGAAAGCTTTTAAAAGAGCATTACCATGTAAATAGTCTGGAGGGGCTGGGTCTTGGCATATACGATACAGGCGTAATTGCGGCAGGAGCTGTTATGCAGTATCTTTACGATACACAAAAAAACACTTTGTCCCATATTACAGGCATAACTCCATATTCTGTAGGGCAGTATATGGTTTTAGACGTTTCTACAAGAAGAAATCTGGAGCTTCTTGAAACATTAAGAGAAAAGCAGAAAAAAGGCACCTTGCTTTGGGTTTTAGATAAAACGAAAACTGCCATGGGCGCCAGATTAATGAGAACATATGTAGAACAGCCTTTAATTCAGCGGGAGGCTATTTTAAAGCGGCAAAACGGTATTGAAGAGCTGAATATGAATTATATAGCAAGGGAAGAGCTGAGAGAATACTTAAACTCTATTTATGATCTGGAGCGCCTGATTGGCCGCATCAGCTACCGCACCGCTAATCCCAGAGATTTAATCGCATTTTCCAGTTCCCTATCTATGCTTCCTTACATAAAAAATATTTTATCTGAATTTACCAGCCCTGCCTTAAAAGAGTTTTATGAAGAGCTGGACAGCTTAGAGGATCTGCACCAGCTAATTGAAAGCGCCATTGTGGAGGAGCCGCCTATTTCTTCCAAAGAAGGAGGCATTATTAAGGACGGCTTTGACCCGGAAACAGACAGGCTGAGAAAAGCCAAAACAGAAGGCAAAACGTGGCTGGCTCAGCTGGAGGCTGAGGAAAGAGAAAAAACGGGAATAAAAGCTTTAAAGGTTAAGTTTAACAAAGTGTTCGGTTACTATTTTGAAGTGACAAACTCCTTTAAGGATCAGGTTCCTGATTACTTTGTGCGCAAGCAGACCTTAACAAACGCAGAGCGTTTTACAACAGATAAATTAAAAGAGCTGGAAGATGTGATTATGGGAGCTGAGGACAAGCTGTTTTCCTTAGAATACGATTTGTTCTGCCAGGTCAGAGATAAAATCGGCAGCCAGGTATTAAGAATTCAGAAAACAGCAAAGGCCATTGCAGGCATCGACGTATTTGCCTCCCTTTCCCTGGCAGCTACCAGAAATAATTATGTAAAACCTAAAATTAATGAAAAAGGTGTAATCCAGATTAAAAACGGCCGCCATCCTGTTGTAGAAAAAATGATACGCAACGACATGTTTGTGGCAAATGACATTTATTTAGATAACACGAAAAACAGGGTTTCCATTATTACAGGCCCTAATATGGCCGGAAAGTCTACTTATATGCGCCAGACTGCCTTAATTGTGCTTATGGCTCAAATCGGCAGCTTTGTCCCTGCAGATGAAGCCAATATCGGCATCTGCGACAGAATTTTCACCAGGGTAGGCGCCTCCGACGATTTGGCCTCCGGCCAAAGTACATTTATGGTGGAAATGACAGAGGTAGCCAACATATTGAGAAACGCCACCAGAAACAGCCTTTTAATTTTAGATGAAATTGGAAGAGGCACCAGCACCTTTGACGGCTTATCTATTGCCTGGGCTGTGGTAGAATATATCAGCAACACTAAAATTCTGGGAGCCAAAACCTTATTTGCCACTCATTATCACGAGCTGACAGAGCTGGAGGGTACTTTAAACGGAGTAAACAATTACTGCATTGCAGTAAAAGAGCAGGGGGATGATATTGTCTTTCTGCGGAAGATCGTAAAAGGCGGAGCTGATAAAAGCTACGGAATTCAGGTTGCCAAGCTGGCCGGAGTGCCGGAACCTGTAATTGCCAGAGCCAAAGAGCTGGTAAATGAGCTAAGCGACGCGGATATTACTGCCAAAGCCAAGGAAATAGCTAAAACAGGAGCAGCTGCCAATCAGCACAAGCCTGTGCCAAAGCCGGATGAAGTGGAGCTTTCACAGCTGACCTTATTTGACACAGTTCAGGAGGACCAGATTATTAAAGAACTGGGGGAGCTGGAATTAGGAAGTATGACTCCTATTGACGCATTAAATACCTTATACAGGCTGCAGACAAAACTTAAAAACAGGTGGAACGGAAATTAAAAGGAGGAGCTATGGCGCAAATTACAGTACTGGATCAAAATACAATTAACAAAATTGCGGCGGGAGAGGTAATTGAACGCCCTGCCTCCGTAGTAAAGGAGCTGCTGGAAAATGCCATTGATGCCAAGGCTACGGCCGTCACAGTGGAAATCCGGGACGGAGGAACCTCCTTTATCCGCGTTACGGACAACGGATTTGGCATCCCAAAGGACGAAATCGCCTTAGCCTTTCTCCGGCATTCTACCAGCAAAATACAGTCTGTAGAAGATTTATTTACAGTTTCCTCCTTAGGCTTCAGAGGAGAAGCCTTATCCAGTATCGCCGCTGTTTCCCAGGTGGAAATAATTACAAAAACTCCTGAAAGCTTAACAGGCACCAGGTATCAGATTGAAGGGGGCGCAGAAAAATCTTTGGAGGAAATCGGAGCTCCTGACGGCACCACCTTTATTGCCAGAAACTTATTTTACAATACTCCTGTCAGAAGGAAGTTTTTAAAAACTCCCCAGACTGAGGGGGCACATGTGGCAGACCTGGTTGAGAAAATCGCCTTGTCTCACCCTGAGGTTTCCGTCCGCTTTATCCAAAATAATCAAAACAAGCTTCACACCTCCGGAAATCACAATCTGAAGGATATTATATATACTGTGTATGGCAGGGAAATCGCAGGCAATCTGCTGCCTGTAAAGGCTGAGGAAAGCCATATTTCTGTACACGGTTTTATTGGAAAGCCGGTGATTGCCAGAAGCAACAGAAATTTTGAAAATTATTATATTAACGGACGGTATATAAAAAGCAATATTATTGCAAAAGCCATTGAGGAGGCTTTTCGCCCCTTTATGATGCAGCACAAATATCCCTTTACTATGCTCCACTTTACTATTGACCCTGAATTCTTAGATGTAAATGTTCATCCCACAAAAATGGAGCTGCGTTTTAGGGACGGAGAACAAATATATGGTACGGTGCTCCACTCCCTTCAGTCTGCCTTAGCCCACAAGGAGCTGATCCCCTCAGTCAGCTTAGAGGAAAAGGAAAAACGGGATGCCCAGGAGGTAAAACGCTTAACTTCCCAGACAAAAGCTTCCTCCTATGCACCGGAGCCTTTTGAAAAAAACAGAATGAAGCAGATGCATATATGTGTAAAGGAGCCATCTGTAAATTACGGCTCTTTCCCTCAAACTGCAAAACCTGAAGCTGCTCAGTCCAAAATATCTCATTCTGCAGCGCCTGCATCTTCTCAAGCGCAGCCTGCAGTATTGCGGCCTGCTGCCTCTCAGTCTGCAGTACATGAGACTATCGTCTCCCAGCCTGTACACCAGCCGGTTTCCCAGGCCTTGCCTGACCAGGAACATAAACAAAGGCCTGCGGAAAAAGACAGGAAAGAGACAGAGCCAAAGCAGATGGAGCTGTTTGATAAAAAGCTTTTAAATCCAGAGTCCAGAATCCGCCACCGCCTGATCGGCCAGCTGTTTAATACTTATTGGATGGTGGAATTTGACAATCATCTTTACATTATTGACCAACATGCCGCCCATGAAAAAGTACTGTATGAGAAAACCATGGCTTCCTTGAAAAACCGGGAATATACCTGTCAGGCAGTAAACCCTCCGATTATTCTCACCTTGAGCACAAGTGAAGAAGTGCTTTTAAAAAAGCATATGGAGCACTTTACAGGTATTGGATTTGAAATTGAGCCTTTTGGCGGAAGAGAGTATGCTGTCAGAGGCGTGCCTGGAAATCTGTTTTCTATTGCCAAAAAGGATCTGCTGTTAGAAATGTTAGACCAGCTGTCAGAGGACACTGCCCTGGAGAATTCTGAAATGATTTATGAAAAAATAGCCTCTATGTCATGTAAGGCGGCAGTAAAAGGAAATCACCAGATGAATGAGGCGGAGGCTAATGAATTAATCGACCAGCTTCTCCAGCTGGACAATCCTTATGCCTGCCCTCACGGCAGACCTACTATCATATCTATGAGCAAATATGAGCTGGAGAAAAAGTTCAAGCGGATTGTGTGAGGTATAACATGGAACTAAGTAAAAATAATAATATAAACAGAAATAAAAAGCTGCCTTTAATTGTTCTTACAGGTCCTACTGCCGTAGGCAAAACAGACCTTTCTGTGGACCTTGCAAAGGCTGTAAACGGGGAAATTATCAGCGCAGATTCCATGCAGGTATACCGCCATATGGATATTGGTTCTGCCAAAATAAAAGAAGAGGAGATGAGGGGAGTTCCCCATCATCTTATTAATGTGCTAGAGCCTACAGAGGATTTTAACGTAGTAATTTTCAAACAGCTGGCGCAGAAAGCCCTGGAGGATATTTACAGCCGCAATAAAGTGCCGATTATCGCCGGAGGCACTGGCTTTTATATTCAGGCTCTTTTAAATGATATTGATTTTAAAGAAAATGAAGAGGGCGGCAGAATACGAAAGAAGCTGGAGGAGGATGTCGCAAAGTATGGAGCCTCCTGGCTGCATAATCAGCTTTGCCAGGTAGATCCTAAATCCGGGGAGGCGATTCACGAAAATAACGTAAAACGGGTGATACGAGCCCTGGAATATTACCAGCTGACAGGGCAGAAAATCTCCCTGCACAATGAGCAGGAAAAACAAAAAAACTCTCCCTATGCCTTTCTCTACTATGTATTAAATACTGAGCGTTCCCTTCTTTACGAAAGAATTGACAAACGTGTAGATTTAATGATGAAAGAGGGCCTTGTAGAAGAGGTGAAGGCTTTAAAAGAACTGGGATGCCGCAGAGGAATAACCTCTATGCAAGGGTTGGGATATAAAGAAATTTTAGACTATTTAGACGGCTTATATAGCTTAGATGAGGCTGTGTATATTTTAAAACGAGATACAAGGCACTTTGCCAAACGCCAGCTGACCTGGTTCAGAAGAGAAAAAGATGTGCGCTGGCTGTATCTGCCTGAATTTGACAATAATAAGGAAAATATCCTTAATTTTATATTAAAAGAATGGAACCAGATGACAGGAGAAACTAACGCCTGTCTGGAGGAGGAAAAATAATATGTACAGAGAAATGGGAATCAGCCAGGAGGCGTTAGATTTCGGATTAAAAATAGAGGCTTCTTTAAAGGAACGTTTTCAGGCTATTGACCAGATTGCAGAATACAATCAGATGAAGGTATTAAAGGCCATGCAGGACAACAGAGTCAGCGATATTCATTTTGCCGCCACTACAGGCTACGGCTATAATGATTTAGGCAGAGACGTGCTGGAGCAGGTATACGCCAGCGCCTTCCACGGGGAAAGCGCATTAGTCCGCCCCCAGTTAATCAGCGGCACCCATGCTTTGCACATTGCCTTATCAGGAAACCTGCGACCAGGAGACGAACTGCTTTCTCCTGTGGGAAAGCCTTATGATACCTTGGAGGAAGTAATCGGAATCAGGGATTCTGCCGGCTCATTAAAGGAATACGGCATCACCTACAGACAAGTAGACTTATTAGAGGATGGTTCTTTTGATTTTGACGGAATCCAAAAAGCAATTAACGAAAAAACAAAGC
The DNA here is from genome assembly GCF_900240245.1 of Lachnoclostridium edouardi. GTDB lineage: Bacteria > Bacillota > Clostridia > Lachnospirales > Lachnospiraceae > Lachnoclostridium_A > Lachnoclostridium_A edouardi. The sequence continues at coordinate 167,494 of NZ_OESQ01000001.1, read as the reverse complement.
TGGTGACTATTCAGCGCTCTAAAGGTTATGCCACAAGACCTACATTATCAGTAGAAAAAATCGGCCAATTAATTGCTTTTGTAAAAAAGATTAAGCCAGATGTAATTTGTATGGTGGATAACTGTTACGGTGAATTTGTAGAAAAAATCGAACCTACAGATGTTGGGGCTGATATGATTGTAGGTTCTTTAATTAAAAACCCAGGCGGCGGCCTGGCTCCTATCGGCGGATATATTGTGGGACGTAAAGATTGTATAGACAATGCTTCTTATCGCCTTAGCGCTCCTGGTCTTGGAAAAGAGGTAGGCGCCAGCTTAGGCTTAAATCAGCAGCTGTTCCAGGGATTTTTCCTTTCTCCTACTGTAGTTGCAGGAGCCTTAAAAAGCGCTATTTTTGCCGCAAATATTTACGAGCAGCTGGGATTTTCTGTAGTTCCAAACGGCACAGAGTCACGCCACGATATTATTCAGGCAGTTACCTTTGGAACTCCTGAAGGCGTTATTGCATTTTGTCAGGGCATCCAGGCGGCAGCCCCAGTAGACAGCTTTGTCAGCCCTGAGCCCTGGGACATGCCAGGCTATGACGCTCCTGTTATTATGGCGGCGGGAGCCTTTGTCCAGGGTTCCTCTATTGAGCTGTCAGCCGACGGACCTATAAAGCCTCCTTATGCTGTCTATTTTCAGGGGGGACTTACATGGTATCACGGCAAATTAGGCGTTCTGATGTCCCTGCAGAAACTTTTGGATGCAGGCATTGTATCTCTTAAAATTATGTGAACTGCCTGGAAAATGTATACATGAAACACATCTTGTGGTAAACTACTAAACAGAATCAGGAAGGGGAGAGCAGGATATGAGAACAAAAAATTTCTGGGTTCTGCTGCTTTTAATGCTTGCCGGCATTGTTCTGGGCGGCTTTATTGGAAGTATTTCAGAAGGGGTAGCAGGATTGTCCTGGCTGAATTTCGGTCAGTCCTTTGGATTAGATACTCCGCTTGTGCTGAACTTTGGGATTCTAGTTATTACCTTCGGCCTTAGCATCAAAATTACCATGGCCGGAATTATCGGCGTTGTGCTGGCTTTGCTGGTATACCGCTGGATTTAAAACCATCTGCACGCCTGAACGTACTTGGAGAGTTACGGACTACAGGAGGCGGAAAATATGAAAAAACTTACGATTAAAGAGCTGCCGGACAGCAAAAGACCTTACGAGAAATGTTTAAAATCAGGGCCGGAGCATTTAAGTGATGCAGAGCTTCTGGCTATTATCCTCCGCACAGGTTCTAAAGAGGAGAATTCCCTTGGCCTGGCTCAGAGAATTTTGTCTCTCCACAGCTCAGGGGAAAGTCTTTTAGGGCTTATGCATCTTACTTTGCCGGAGTTAATGGCTATAAAGGGCGTAGGCCCTGTCAAAGGGATTCAGCTCCTTTGTATTGGGGAGCTGTCCAGAAGAATCTGGAAAAAGGAAGCTTTTCAGGAAGGAAATTCCTTTTCCCAGCCTGCTGCCATTGCAGATTTTTATATGGAAGATATGCGCCATCTGGAGCAGGAGCATTTATATATGATGTGCTTTAACACCAAACAGACTTTGATCAGAGATTGCCTTATGTCAAAGGGAACTGTAAATGCATCTTTAATTTCCCCCAGGGAAATCTTTCTGGAGGCGTTAAAGTACCATGCAGTTAATATTGCTCTGGTGCACAATCATCCCAGCGGAGATCCTTCTCCCAGCAAGGAAGACTGTATAATAACAAAAAAAGTTGCATCTGCCGGGGAAATCATTGGCGTCCGGCTGATTGATCATATAATTATTGGAGATAATTCTTATATCAGTTTTAAGGAACGGGGACTATTGTAAATGGAATCAAAAAGAAGCAAATATATTATAACAGGGCTGACTGTTTTCTGCGTTCTTCTTATTGGAATCACATCTGTCACTGACAGTTGGCTGGAGCCTTTAAGATCTGCTGTGGGATATGTGCTGATTCCCATTCAGTCAGGGGTCAACAAAGTGGGGCTGGCTGCATTTAACGGCATCAGCGATTATTCCAAATTAAAGGATGCCCTGGATGAAAACCAGCAGTTAAAGGACCAGATTGAAGTTCTGGTGGAGGACAACAACCGTCTTCAGGAGGAACAGTTTGAACTGGAACGCTTAAGACAGCTGTATGAGCTGGACCAGGAATATCTGCAGTATAATAAAGTAGGCGCCAGAGTTATTGCCAAAGATTCCGGGGACTGGTTTCAGGTTTTTCGGGTGAATAAAGGCTCTGCTGACGGAATCCGCGTAAATATGAACGTTATCTCCGGCGGCGGTTTGGTGGGAATTGTCACAGACGTAGGGGCCAACTACGCCACAGTGCGGGCGATTATTGACGATTCCAGCGAAGTGGGCGCTATGGCTATGCAGTCTGGAGACGGCTGCATGGTAGCCGGAGATTTAAAGCTATATCAGCAGGGACGGCTGAGAATTACTGATATATCCAAGGACAGTGATATTAAAGACGGCGATAAAATCGTCACCTCCAATATCAGTTCCCGTTTTCTGCCTGGAATTTTAATCGGCTATGCCGCCGATATTTCTATAGACAGCAACCAGCTGACTAAATCAGGGTATTTGATTCCTGTAGCGGAGTTTGACTCCCTTCAGGAGGTGCTGATTATTACGGATCTGAAGGAAGATATGACAGATGAGCAGACGGTGGAGGGAGAGGGAGCATCATGAAAAGGGCGCTTTTGAATCTGGTACTGATTATTATTGCTTTTGCTGTTCAAAACAGTATATTTCCCCAGATGCCATTTTTATCTGCAGCCCCTAATTTGCTGTTAATCCTTACCTTTTCTTTTGGCTTTATTCAGGGAAAAGAGGCCGGACTTTTATGCGGCTTAATCAGCGGAATACTGTTAGATCTGTTTTACAGCGGCCCTTTCGGCTTTTATACCTTGATTTACATTTGGGTGGGATATTTAAATGGTATATTTAACAAATATTACTATGAAGACTACATCACCCTGCCTTTGGTTTTAAGCCTGGTAAATGAACTGGCTTATAATTTTTACATTTACATTTTCCGTTTTCTAATTAGAAACCGCCTGGATTTTCTATTTTATTTCCGAGAGATTATTTTTCCGGAAATTATTTTTACCGTAGTTACAACGCTATTGATTTACAGACTTGTTTTAGCTGTTACAAAATGGCTGGAAGAGTGGGAACAAAGGAGAGATACAACCATTGTTTAGAGATTTTCTGGAAGCACTGAAAGAGGGTTTGAAAAAACTGGCCGGCTCCCGGTTAGTAACTATCGGCGCAGCTTTTACTGTTATGTTTTGTATTCTTATTGTTAAATTATTTAATCTTCAAATTGTCAATGGAGAATATTATCTGAACGAATATATTCAGAAAACAGAAAAGGAGATTACAACGCCTGGCACCAGAGGAAATATTTACGACATGAACGGAAATATTCTGGCCTACAACCAGCTGGCTTATATTGTCACCATACAGGACACTGGAAAATATAAAAGAAGCGCTGACATGAACGCCATGCTTTTAGAGCTTGTTACAATTTTGGACAAGCACGGGGAGGCTGTGGAAGGCAAATTTGAGGTAACTATAAATTCCAACGGAGATATGGTTTATACCTCCGCCTCAGAAGCTGCCCGCAAACGTTTCCTGAGAGATTATTATGGACGTAAAAGCGTAGACGAGCTGGATGATCCGGAGGGAAAATATCCTTCCGCTATTACAGCCAGAGAGGCCTTTGAAAAGAGGAAAGAATCTTATGGGCTGAATTCCATGAAGGATGAAAAGGGCAATGCATTGATCATCCCTGATGATTTAGCTTTAGATATTGTAAATATCCGATATACAATGGGACTGACTGCTTACCAGAAATACGCCACCACGCCTATTACTTCTTATGTCAGCGAAGAAACAGTGGTGGACATTAAGGAGCATAAGGCTCAGCTAGACGGCGTTGGAATCGAGGAATCTACCATCCGGGTTTACAATGACAGTATTTATTTTGCGCCTATTATTGGATATACGGGAAAGGTGCAGGAGGATCAGCTGGAAGAGCTTAAAAAATCTGACCCTGATTATGAATTAACTGACGTTGTGGGCCGTACAGGCATAGAAGCCTCTATGGAACTGACTCTCCAGGGCTCCAAGGGAAAAAAGACTATTTGTGTGGACAATATGGGGCGTATTATGGAAGTGCTTTCAGAGACAGAGGCCTCTGCAGGAGAAGATGTTTACCTGACCTTAGACCGGGATCTTCAAATCGGTATTTACTATTTAATTGAACAGGAATTAGCTGGCGTTCTCACCAGCAAAATCGTAAATGCCGGCGACGAGGTCAATGAAAACAGAGACTCCTCCAAAAGGCTGATCCCTGTAAAGGATGCTTATTTTCAGCTGATCAATAATAACGTGCTGAATATGAGCCACTTTTTTGCTCAGGATGCCTCCCAGACAGAACAGGCCATTGCATTTAAGTTCACCACCTCCAAGGACAGGATTATTCAAGATATCAGAAACGAACTGTACAGCGAAAGTACAACTCAACTGAAAGACCTTTCCGCTGATATGTACGCTTACATGCTTTATATTAAAACATATCTGCAGGACCCTACTATAGGAATCTTAGTTACAGATGACAAGATGGACAAAAACGATCCCAGCTACCTGGCCTGGAAAGACGAAACAATCAGTCTTCGGGACTTTATATATGCAGGAATCGCTAACAACTGGATTGACACTACAAAGCTGCAAATAGAAAGTAAATATTCTAATGCAGATGATATTTATTCTGTTTTAGTAGAGTATGTGCTGGAAAATCTGCAGACAGATACAAAGTTTTATAAGAAAATATACCGTTATCTTATAAACGACAACATTATTACCGGCCGCGAGCTTTGCCTCGCCCTGTACGATCAGGGCGTCCTGGCCTACGACCAAAGCCAGGTAGACGCATTAAGGGCCAACGGTGAAAATTACGCTTATACTTTTATTAAGGATAAAATATCAAAGCTGGAGCTGACTCCGGCTCAGATGGCCTTAGATCCCTGCACAGCAGGCTGTGTAGTAACAGATGTAAACACAGGAGAAGTGCGGGCTTTAGTTACTTACCCCAGCTATGATAATAACCGTCTGTCCGGCACAATGGACAGCGCCTACTACAGTCAGCTGTTAGAGGATTTGTCTAATCCCCTTTACAACAACGCTACACAGACAATCAAGGCTCCAGGCTCTACCTTTAAACCTATTACAGCCATCGCCGCATTAGAGGAAAATGTGCTGTCTCTCACAGAAAAGATTAATTGTACCGGAGAATTTGACATTGTAAAGCCTACTATTAAGTGCTGGATTTATCCCGGCCGCCACAATGAAGAGGATTTAGTGGAGGCGATTCAGAATTCCTGCAACTACTTTTTTGCAGAGCTGGGGCACAGGCTTTCTACTGATGAAAACGGCGGCTATGTGCAGAGTCTGGGATTGGAAAAGATCCGCAAATACGCCACCATGTTTGGCTTAGATCACACTTCAGGTGTGGAGATTGCCGAATTAAGTCCTAAGATCAGTACAGAGGATCCGGAGCGTTCTGTAATGGGACAGGGAAATCACGCTTATGCCAATGTACAGCTTTCCAGATACGCGGCTGCTTTGGCCAACAGAGGCACTGTATTTGAATTAAGCCTGATTGACAAGGTTACAGATTCTCAGGGAAATTTAATTGAAGATTATACCCCTGAGGTTCATTCCAAAATTGATATTGCAGATACTACCTGGAATACAGTACAGCAAGGTATGCGCCAGGTTATTACCAACAGTTCCTCCAAAAAGATTTTTGATGATCTGGAAATTCCTATTGCAGGAAAAACGGGAACTGCTCAGGAGTCCAATACTCGTGCCAACCATGCTTTCTTTATTTCCTACGGACCCTTTGATAATCCTGATATCTGCGTAACTGTAAATATTCCTTATGGGTATTCCTCAGCCAACGCTGCGGACCTGGCGAAAAATGTGTACAGATTTTATTATGGATATACAGATCTGGATTATATTCAGAATACTGGAGCTTTGGATGTTTCTAACGTTGATATCAGAGATTAAAAGTAATCAAATTTGGAAACGAGGAGCAAATGAAATAAAAAACAAGAGGTGGTTGAAATGCGAAATACAGTTATGATAAAGGGCAGTAAATCCGGATTGTCTGTATATCTGGACCCGTCTGTACCTTTTCATCAGCTGATTCAGGATATTGCCGGAAAGTTTCGGGAAAGCGCCAGATTCTGGGGTTCTGTTCAGATGGCGCTGACCCTGGAAGGGCGGCAGCTGACAGCGGAAGAGGAGTTTTGCGTAGTAAATACTATTACGGAAAACTCCCAAATAGAGATTTTATGTCTTTTAGATACAAACGCTCAGCGGGTAGCGCGTTGTGAAAAAGCTTTAAATGAAAAGCTGATGGAACTAAATTCCAGAACAGGACAGTTTTACCGTGGAAACCTTACAAGAGGGGAAACTCTGGATTCTGAGGCCAGCATCGTAGTCATCGGCGACGTATGCCACGGCGCCAGAATCGCCGCTAAAGGCAATGTTATTATTTTAGGAGAATTAAAGGGAAGCGTCCACGCAGGAGCCGCCGGCAATAGGGAGGCTGTAATAGTCGCCCTGGATATGGCTCCTGTACACATTAAAATTGCCGATCTTACTAACAGCTTCGGGGAAAGAGGAAAAAAGCTGGGGCGGGGCCCCACTATGATTATGGCGGAGGGCGAGCAGCTTACCGTTAAATCACTAAAAAGAAATTTTCTGGATTTCATTAAATTTTCATAAATTTACATAAAGACTGGAAAAAATCAGAGATTTCATGTACAATATATTATGGTACATTGATAACAGGAGGATATTCATTATGAGCGAAGTCATCGTGATTACTTCCGGAAAAGGCGGGGTAGGCAAGACCACTACCTCTGCAAACGTTGGAACTGGTCTGGCAATTTTAGGTTATCGGGTGGCGTTGATTGATACAGATATCGGCTTGAGAAACCTGGATGTAGTCATGGGACTGGAAAATCGGATTGTATATAATCTGGTGGACGTTGTAGAGGGAAATTGCCGTATAAAACAAGCCCTGATAAAAGACAAAAGATATCCTAACCTGTACTTGCTTCCGTCTGCCCAGACAAGAGATAAGAATTCTGTAAATCCTGGACAGATGAAAAAACTGGTCGATGACCTGAGAGAAGAGTTTGATTACATACTGCTGGACTGCCCTGCTGGTATTGAGCGTGGGTTCCAGAATGCTGTTGCGGGCGCAGACAGGGCTCTGGTTGTTACCACTCCTGAGGTGTCTGCTATTCGTGATGCTGACCGCATTATTGGTCTTCTGGAGGCAGACGGTATGGACGGCATTGACTTAATCGTCAATCGTATTCGCATGGATATGGTAAAGAGGGGCGATATGATGTCGTTAAATGACGTCATCGACATTTTAGCTGTAGACATTATTGGAGCAGTTCCTGATGATGAGGAAATCGTGATCTCCACTAATCAAGGCGAACCTTTGGCTGGCAGCAATTCCCTGGCAGGACAAGCCTATATGAACATCTGCCGCAGAATTGTGGGAGAGCAGCTGCCGTTATTGGATCTGGAAAACCAGCGGGGACTTTTATACCGTTTAACCAGCTTCCTGAAACGAGCCTGAGGGGGATGCGAATATGAAACTGTTTCCAATGCTGCCAAAGAGAAATTCCGGCGAGATGGCCAGGCAGCGCCTGAAACTTTTGTTAGTTTCAGACAAGGCCCAGTGTTCTCCTGAGATTATTGAGATGATCAAAGAGGACCTGGCCGGCACTATATCAAAATATATGGAAATTGATATAAACGGAATTGAAATACAGTTAAAACAAAACGCCGCAAAACAAGGCAGAAAAGTACCTGTCCTTCATGCCAATATTCCAATTTTAAACATAGGAAATAAGGGGACATTTTAAATGCTGTTTGATTATAACTGGAGAAAATACAACTTTCGTCTCTTACTGTATATTATTGCGCTGAATATTATTGGAATTTTAATTATATTCAGCGCCACTAACAACGATAACGCTATGGTGGGAAAACAGATGGTGGGCGTAGCAGCCGGTGTGATTTTTGCTGTGGCCCTGTCTTTAATCCCATATCAGAAAATCATTAATTTCAGCGGCAGTATTTACGCATTATGCCTGCTTCTTCTTCTGGCTGTTTTGTTTTTCGGCATCAGAGTAAACGGAGCTAGAAGATGGATTGTACTGCCGGTGATCGGCCAGCTTCAGCCGTCGGAATTTGCCAAAATAGGACTAATATTATTCACTTCCTGGTATTTAGGCAAATATTATGAGCAAATTAATCACTGGAAAATTTTAGCCATTGCCGCTGGATTATTTGGTCTGCCAATACTTCTTGTTTTAGCGGAGCCTAATCTTTCCACCAGCCTTGTTATCGCCTTTACTGTTATATGCATGGTGTTTATTGCAGGCATCAGCTTTAAGTGGATCGGCGGTGTACTGGCGGTGTGCTTACCTTTAGGCGGACTGTTCATTTATCTTTTAAAAATCAACATGGTTCCTTTTTTAAAGGATTACCAGGTTCGCCGTATACTCGCATGGGTAGATAAAACCAATTATGCAGATGCCAATTACCAGCAGGACAATTCTATTATGGCCATTGGTTCAGGATTGCTCAGCGGCAAGGGTTTAAATACTAATACCCTTTCTTCAGTAAAAAAGGGGAATTTCCTATCAGAAGAACAAACGGATTTCATTTTCGCAGTTATCGGGGAAGAATTGGGGTTTATTGGCTGCGTAGCTGTAATCCTTTTATTTGCCGCCATTGTTTTTGAGTGTCTGTGGATGGCTCACCAGGCAAAAGACATGACAGGAAAACTTCTCTGTACGGGTATGGCAGCATTGCTGGCCTTTCAGGCTTTTTCCAACATTGCAGTTGCCACGGGAATGTTCCCGAACACAGGACTGCCTTTGCCGTTTGTCAGTTACGGCGTCAGCTCCTTAGTCAGTATGTACATGGGAATCGGGGTTGTTCTGAATGTTGCACTTCAAAGAAAAAATAATCATTAGGATAAAGGAGGTATTTTCAAATGAACATTGGCTTAATTGCACATGATTCTAAGAAAAAACTTATGCAGAATTTTTGCATTGCTTACCGGGGTATTTTAAGCAAAAATGAATTATATGCTACTGGTACAACAGGAAGACTGATAGAGGAGGTTACTAATCTTAATATTCACAAATATTTAGCCGGACATCTGGGGGGAGAGCAGCAGTTAGGTTCTCAGATCGAGCACAATGATATTGATCTTGTTATTTTTCTCAGAGATCCACTGGCTCCTAAGGCCCATGAACCAGATGTAAATAATGTTGTACGTCTCTGTGATATGCACAATATTCCTTTGGCAACCAATGTAGCTACGGCAGAGCTGTTAGTGAAGTCTTTAGATCGCGGAGATTTAGAATGGAGAGATGCATACAAATAAAAAAGCGGATTCGGACACAGGCGGCTGTTGCTGCAATAGCGGTTTTAGCCGTCTGTCTCCCTGTTTCCGGCTGCAGTGTACAGGGGAATCTGGAGGATGCCTATTCCTTTCAGGAACGTACTCCTCAAAATGATCTGTCTTCAGAGGAAGGAAGCAGGGCAAAGGCCTTTGCCTCTGATCTTTGTGTAGTGGAAGATGAATCATTATTTTCTGACAATTCTATCAGCTCAGAAGCTGCCGCTTTGTTTTCCATAGACGACAGTTCTGTACTATTTAGCAAAAATGCATTTGAAACCTTGTATCCGGCCAGCATTACCAAGGTAATGACTGCTTTAATTGCCATTAAATACGGCAATCTTTCTGACCAGGTAACTGTGACAGACAGCGCTGTGATTACAGAGCAGGGAGCTACCTTGTGCAATATTAAGCCAGGGGACCGTTTAACTTTGGAGCAGCTGCTTTATGGCCTTATGCTGCCTTCTGGAAATGATGCCGGGGCTGCCATTGCTCAGCACATGGCAGGAAGTGACGAAGCTTTCAGTCAGATGATGAATCAGGAGGCCAAAAGACTGGGAGCTACAGGCACGCACTTTGTAAACGCTCACGGACTTAACAGTGCAGATCATTACACGACTGCTTATGATTTATACTTAATCTTTAATGAAGCTTTAAAATATGAAAAATTCCGCGATGTAATCAAAACTACATCCTATTATGCTGAATATGAAAATTCAGCTGGAGAAAAGGTTTCTCAGACATGGAAAGGCGGCAACTGGTATATGACAGGAGAGCGGGACACCCCTTCCGGACTTACTGTTTTCGGCGGAAAAACCGGAACTACCAGCGCTGCAGGGTACTGCCTGATTATGGGCAGCCAGGATAATAATGGAAAGGAATATATTTCTGTTGTATTAAAGGCTGACAGCAGACCTGGACTTTATGAAAATATGACAAATCTAATTCATAAAATTGTCGATTAGAGATTGCGTTTTTTCTAAATTTATTCTATAATTAGAGTAATATGAATTGACTTTTTATACAAATTAAATAAACTCAAGGAGGAGATAGTTATGGTTCAGATCATTGCCGGAGAAAAGGGGAAAGGAAAGACAAAGCATTTATTAGATAAGGCAAATACAGCTATTAAGGATTCCACAGGTTCCATTGTATATTTGGACAAAAGCGCCAAACACATGTATGAATTAAATAATAAAATCCGCCTCATTAATGTAAATGAGTATCCAATCACTTCCAGTGAAGCATTTGTTGGTTTTCTGTGCGGTATAATCTCACAGGATCACGACCTGGAAATTATGTTTTTAGACAGCTTTTTGAAGCTTTCCTGTTTAGAAGGGGAAGATATTTCAGAGGTTATTTCAACTCTTGAAGAAATCGGTAAGAAATATCATGTAACCTTTGTTCTGAGTATTTCAATGAATAAGGATGATCTTCCTGCCAATGCTCAGAATGATGTGGTTATTTCATTGTAATCATACATAAATGAATTTTAAAAGGGGGGTGTCGCAAAGGCGGCCACCCTCTTTTTTGGAGGTTCCTCTGATGGCAAAAAAAAGAAAAGTCAAGAAAATTGTCCGGTACCGGCGCCCTTTAAACATTAATATAGGCATGATCATTTTTTTTCTCATTTTTGTTTACATGTCTTTTTATGTATATACCTATATTAGAAGAGATAAAACCCAGTTTTATGAGGTGAAAGAGGGCGGTATTGTAAATGACAAAAGTTATACCGGATTAATTCTGCGTCAGGAAGAAATTAAATATACAGATCGAGCCGGGTATGCCAACTGCTATATCCGGGAGGGTAAAAGGGCTTCTGTGGGCACCAGAGTGTATTCTGTAGATGAGACAGGAAGCCTTTCTGAGTTTTTGGAGTCTCAGCTGGCGGCAAACGGTGAAATTTCAGACAGAGATATGACGGAGCTGAAGCGGCAGCTGTCCTCCTTCAGTCAATCTTACAGTGATCAGCATTTTTCCCAGGTATATGATGCTAAATATTCTCTGGATTCTTCTGTAGCTGAATTTATGAATTTAAATTCCAGAGACGACCTAGATTCTGCTTTGGCGGAGGCCGGCATCAGTTACCAGCAGGTGCGTTCTGATCAATCAGGAATCGTTTCATATATTATTGATTCATACACAGATAAAGAGGGCAATACTAAGTTTTATTCTGATTTAACATCTGCCTCTATTACAGAGGAGGCCTTTGACCGCAGCGGCTACAACAAGACCATCACTAAATCTGGAGAGCTGCTGGAAAAAGACGGTCCTGCTTACAAAATTATTACTTCCGAGCAGTGGTCTCTTGTATTTCAGCTGACAGAGGATGATGTTAAGGAATACAGCAGTATGGAGAACCTGGAAATTACATTTCCAGGCTATGGCCTTACCATAAATGGAAAATTCACTATTTCTGCAGGAGCAGACGGCAAATCCTACGGAAAAGTGGATTTTGACAAATATTTAGTACAGTTTGCTTCTGAGCGCTTTATTAAATTTGAGGTGAACGCCGACCCGGTACAGGGACTAAAAATTCCTGTAACATCAGTAATTTCCAAAGACTTTTTCCTGGTGCCGATAGACTATTTAGCCCAGGGAGGAGACAGCTCTGACAGCGGTTTTTACAAGGAAGTATATTCTGACAAGGGAACCTCTGTAGTTTTTGTTCCAACTACCTTATATTCCTCTAACGACCAATATTATTACATTAATATTTCAGAGGACGGCGAATTAAAGGCAGGGGATTACATTGTAAAGCCAGATGCAGGAGATAGATATCAATTGGGGCAGACGGCTTCTCTTCAGGGAGTTTACAACATTAACAAAGGTTATGCTGTATTTAAGCAGATTGAAGTTCTGTCCTCTAATGAGGAGTATTATACCGTAAAAAAAGGAACCCGCTATGGCCTTTCTGTTTATGATCATATTGTATTAAATGCCAATACAGTCTATGAAGGCGCCATTGTTTACCAGTAATTAACAGGAGATAATTATGATTAGAGAAAATATCAGGGAAGTAGAAAAGAATATAGCAGCTGCATGTAAAAGAGCCGGCAGAAATCCTGAGGATGTTCTGTTGATTGCAGTTAGTAAAACAAAACCGGTCTCTATGATTTTGGAGGCCATAGATGCAGGCATGACTGACTTTGGCGAAAACAGAGTTCAGGAGATTGTGGAGAAAATACCCCAGGTTCCTTCTCACACCCGCTTTCATATGATTGGGCACCTGCAGAAGAATAAAGTGCGGCAGGTAATAGACAAGGCTGTGTTGATTCATTCTGTGGACTCTGTAGCGCTGGCAGAGCAGATTAGTAAGGAAGCTGTAAAAAGGAATATTCAGGCAGAGATTCTTTTGGAGGTAAATGTAGCCAGAGAAGAAAGTAAATTTGGATTTTATCTGGAAGATTTGGAAGAAAATGTGAAAAAAATCCAAGAATTTTCCAACATTATTATAAAAGGCTTTATGACAGTTGCACCATTTGTAGAGAATCCAGAGGACAATCGGGAAATTTTTAAAAAATTATATCAATTTTATGTTGACATGAAAAGTAAAAACATTGATAATGGTACTATGAGTGTACTTTCTATGGGGATGACAGGCGACTATGAGGTCGCTATTGAAGAAGGTGCAACCATGATTAGAGTTGGTACCGGAATATTCGGTACGAGATAGGAGAGAAAGTATGAGTCTTTTAGGAAAATTAATGGATACCATGAAGTTTAACGACGAAGATGACGATGATTACTTCTTAGATGACGACTACGAGGAAGAGAAGCCTGCGAAAAGAAGCCTGTTTTCCAGGGGAAATAACGATTACGATGATTATGAGGAAGAAGAGGACAGACCTCAGGCTAAGCCAAGGTTTATGTCCCGTTCTAATAATAAAGTAGTTCCTATGAAGCGGGGAATGGAGGTAGCGCTGGTAAAACCTACCACCATGGATGATTCAAAAGAAATATGCGACTACCTGCTGGCAGGCAAGGCCGTAGTTCTGAACATGGAAGGGATTCATATGGAGGTGGCGCAGAGAATCATTGACTTTACATCTGGGGCCACTTACTCTATGAATGGAAATCTGCAGAAGATTTCAAATTACATATTTATCGCCACTCCGGAATCAGTTGAGCTTTCCGGGGATTTCCAGGATCTTCTTTCATCTGGAATGGACATGTCCGGCATGTCTGGCATGAATATACATCTGTAAATATTAATAGCGTACAATTAGATTATGGAAAAAGAAGAACAATTACTGCGAAAGAGAATACTGGAACTTGCTGAATTATCATATCAGCGTGATATTCCAACCCATACGGATTTTTTAAATTTAAATGAGCAGACAATTTTCCACTCCTTAGCCCGGTCTATGGCTGACGTTCGGCAATATCTGTACGGAGGCTATGAACTGGCTGAAAGGAAAGTTGTTTGCTTTCTTCCGTCCTATATGGATGAAAATAACTTTGTACCTCCTGTTTCCTGCCTGCGAATTGCCCCTGTCCATGAAAAGTTTGCCCAGTCTCTTACACATAGAGATTATCTGGGCGCTGTTATGAGCCTGGGCATTGACCGCTGCAAAACAGGAGATATTTTATTAGATGGAAACCAGGCATATTTATTCTGCATGGAGGATTTGGCAGAATATATTGCCGGAGGTCTTTCTTCTATCCGTCATACCTCTGTAAGCGTGGAAATACAGGCTTTCTCTGAAATTTCCATATCTCCTTCCTTTGAGACCATAGAGGGCAGTATAGCCTCTCTCAGACTTGACAATGTGCTGGCTTTGGCTTACAAAAGTTCCAGAGGAAAAATAGTGCCTTATATTGAAGGAGAGAGGGTATTTATTAATGGAAAGCTGGCTGCGTCCAACAGCGCTTCCCTAAAGGAAGGAGATATTGTATCTGTGCGCGGCCTTGGACGTTTTCACTTTAAAGGCATAAAAAATGAGACAAAAAAGGGGCGTATTTTTGTAGCCCTGGATAAATACTGTTAGGAGACTGCAAAATGGAAAAAAGAATTACTGTTCACTTAAACAACCAGCCTGTTTACGATATTGTGCTGGAACCCTCCTTTCAACGTTTAGCTGAAGAGGCAGAATGCTTTACAGCCGGCAGAAAGGTTTGTATTGTCACAGATTCTAATGTAGAAAAGCTGTATTTAGAGGAAGTGAAGGCCCAGCTTTCTTCCTGCTCCAGGCAGGTAACATCCTTTGTTTTTCCTGCAGGAGAGGAGTATAAAAACCTGGACACTGTGCGCAGCTTATATGAGCATTTAATCCTTTCTAAATTTGACAGAAAAGATATCCTGGTAGCCCTGGGCGGCGGCGTAGTAGGAGATTTGTGCGGTTTTGCAGCTGCTACCTATTTAAGGGGAATTTCTTTTATTCAGGTGCCTACAACTTTGCTGTCTCAGGTGGATAGCAGTATTGGCGGAAAAACGGGAGTAGACTTTGATGCATACAAAAATATGGTAGGCGCCTTCCACATGCCACTTTTGGTGTACAGCAACACAGGCGCTCTTCTCACTTTGCCTAAAGAACAATTTTCCTCAGGCATGGGAGAAATTATTAAGCATGGCCTGATACGAAGCGCCGATTACTATTCTTTCCTGGAAGCAGAAAGGGAAAAAATTCTTTCCAGAGACTTAGATATATGCGGGAAAATGATATTGGAAAGTGATTATATTAAACGGGATGTGGTAGAAGAGGACCCAAAAGAGCAGGGCATCCGTGCCTTTTTAAACTTTGGACATACTTTGGGACACGCCATAGAAAAGCTGTCTGATTTCCGTATGCTCCACGGCCATTGTGTAGCCTTAGGCTGTATTGCAGCTTCCTATATTTCTGCTAAAAGAGGACTAATTTCTCATACAGAAGCTGAGCAGATCAGAAACTTTATTCAGTCTTTTCACATTCCTGTAACTGTATCAGGCTTGTCATCTGATCAGGTAATTGAGGCTACAAAAAATGATAAGAAGATGGAGGCAGGCGTAATTAAATTTATTCTCCTGAACGGTGTGGGAGAAGCCTGCATATACAAAAATGTTACAGAGGAAGAAATGAGGGAAGGCCTTTCCCACATTTTCGCATAAGGAGTCTATATGAATCAGAAAATCAAACAATTTTCAGGATTTCTAGCTGGTTTAGCAGTTCTGCTGGTTCTGGACCAGTGGACAAAAAATCTGGCAGTAGCCCATCTCAAGGATAAGAACCCTTACGTAGTTTGGGACGGTGTTTTTCAACTGCTGTATTCAGAAAACCGGGGAGCTGCGTTTGGTATACTCCAGGGAAAACAGGGCTTTTTCTTTATCATTGGAGCAATTGTCATTATTGCAGTTACTTATCTGTTAATCCGTATGCCCTATTCTTCAAAATATATTCCCCTGGGATTATGTGCTTTAGGAATTACTGCAGGGGCTGTGGGAAATATGATAGATCGTCTTTCCCAAGGGTATGTTGTAGACTTTTTATATTTTAGCTTAATTGATTTTCCTATTTTCAATGTAGCTGACTGTTATGTAACTGTAGCTACAGGCGTTTTAGCTGGTTTGATTTTATTTTATTATAAGGATCAGGATCTGGAGGTTTTTTCTTTTAAAGGAAAAGGAGGAACCTGACTTTGATAGATAAAGCTGAATTTATTGTACAGCCAGGACAGGAAGGCAGATTGGATGCTTATTTATCTGGCTGTCAAGGTGAAATGTCCAGGTCCTTTATCCAAAAGCTGATTAAAAACCAAATGGTTTTTGTAAATGGCAAATGGGAGAAGGGCAGCTACAAGGTATGTGCAGGGGATATGATTCAAATGGCTATCCCAGAGGCTCAGGAGCCGGAAATTCAGGCAGAACCTATGGACCTGGATATTATATATGAGGATTCTTATATTCTGCTTGTAAATAAGCCTAAGGGAATGGTGGTTCATCCTGCAGCCGGCCATTATTCCGGCACTTTAGTCAATGGCTTAATGGAGCACTGTAAGGACAGTCTTTCTGGTATTAATGGAATTATGCGCCCTGGTATTGTTCATCGTATTGATATGGACACCACCGGGGTTTTAATTGTGTGTAAAAATGATTTATCTCACAATTCTATTGCAGAGCAGCTAAAGGAACATTCTATTACCAGAAAATATTATGCCATAGTACACGGCGTTATAAAGGAAGATGAGGGCACTGTAGATGCCCCTATTGGACGTCACCCCATTGATAGAAAAAAAATGAGCGTTAATTACAAAAATGGAAAAGAGGCCATCACCCATTACAAAGTTCTTAGGCGATTTGAAAAATTTACATTTATTGAATGCCAGCTGGAAACAGGGCGCACTCATCAAATTCGGGTTCATATGGCCAGCATTCACCATCCTTTGTTAGGAGACAGTATTTACGGCCCATCACGTTGTCCTTATTCTTATCTTCAGGGGCAGACGCTTCACGCCGGCGTTCTTGGAATTATTCATCCAGCGTCTGGTCAATATATGGAATTTACAGCTCCATTGCCTGAATATTTTCAGGAACTTTTAGAAAAATTGAAATAATTAATGTACTTTTCCCATATTTTGTTGTATAATATTTATAGATATTTTTGCTCAATACTGATATTTATGACTGAAAGGAGAGCTGATTATGAATAATAATTTAGTAATAACTATAGGAAGGCAGTGTGGAAGCGGCGGTAAAGCCATTGGATTAAAGCTGGCAGAAAGGCTGGGAGTAAAGTGTTACGATAAGGAATTGTTAAACCTGGCAGCAAAGAACAGCGGTTTATGCAAAGAATTATTTGAATCACACGATGAAAAGCCTACCAGCAGCTTTCTGTATTCTTTAGTTATGGACACTTATTCTCTTGGCTACACTACATCTGCATATACAGATATGCCTATTAACCACAAAATTTTCCTGGCTCAATTTGATACCATTAAAAAACTGGCTATGGAAGAATCATGTATTATTGTAGGACGATGCGCAGATTACGCTTTGGCTGATTTTCCTAATGTGGTCAGCGTGTTTATTTCTGCTGATGAGGAGGAGAAGATTAAACGCCTGGCAAAGGTAAATAATCTTCCAGAGGCTAAGGCCAGAGATTTAATGATTAAAACAGATAAAAAAAGATCCAGCTATTATAATTATTACTCCAGCAAAAAGTGGGGGGATGCTGTCAGCTATGAATTGTGCTTAAATAGCAGTTCACTGGGACAGGAGGGCTGTGTTGATATTATTTTAGATTTTGCTAAGAAAAAACAAGAATGGCTGAAAAAATAATTTATGCAGGGTGCTGTGACCACAGCACCCTTATTTAATTTTATAGGAATTCTCTACATTATTCTACAGTTACTGACTTTGCCAGATTTCTAGGCTGATCCACGTCTAACCCCTTTAAAAGTGAAGCATAATAGGCAATCAGCTGCAGCACCACTGCAATAGGAAATACAGTAAAGTGATCGTTAATATTCGGTATTCTGATTTGAATATCAGCTACGCCTTGATCTACAGTGGCATTTTCTTTTGCCAGCAATATGACAAATGCTCCTCTTGCCTTTACCTCTCTAATATTAGAAATCGTTTTTCCGAATATTTTATCCTGTGTAGCAATAGCGATAACCGGAACATTTTCTGCAATTAAAGCAATTGTCCCGTGCTTCAATTCCCCTGCTGCATAGGCCTCAGCGTGAATATAAGATATCTCCTTTAATTTTAAAGCCCCTTCTAATGAAAATGTGTAATCTAAACCACGTCCAATAAAAAATGCGTCCGGCTGATTTACCAGGTGATTTACAACAGCCTTAATAGTATCTGCCTGATGAATCATGGCTTCCATAGCAGGAATTACATCTAAAAGCTGGCTGATAAAGTTTATACTTTCTTCCTCTGTTAAAGCCTTATTTATATATGCCATACGACAGCATACCAGGTATAAAGCGGCCAGCTGCACTGAATAAGCTTTTGTGCTGGCAACGGCAATTTCAGGGCCTGCGTGAGTATAAAGTACATAATCGCTTTCTCTGGCAATAGTAGAGCCTTTTACATTCACAATAGCTAAGGTTTTAGCGCCCCTGGATTTAGCCAATCTTAAAGCTGCTAATGTGTCAATGGTTTCCCCTGACTGAGAAATAATAATCACCAATGTTTTGTTGTCTATTAACGGGTCCTCGTACCGAAATTCAGAGGCAATGGAGACGATTACCGGAATTTTCATAAGTGGTTCCATAATGGCCTTTGCTACCATTCCTGCGTGCATAGCAGTTCCGCAGGCTACAATTCTGATTTGGCTTAAATCCTGCCAAATAGCATCTGGAATCTGGTCAGCTTCAAAATCCGGAAGCCCTCTGCTGATCCGAGGCAAAATAGTATTTTTCAAAGCTTCCGGCTGCTCATAAATTTCCTTCAGCATGAAGTGAGGAAATCCATTTTTCATGGCAGCATCCATATTCCAGTTTACTTCCATGATTTCTGGTTCTCTGGAATTGCCCTCCATATCATACATACATATTTTGTATGCTGTTAATTTTACAATTCTTTCCTCTGGCAGCACAAAATAAGAACGTGTATATGGAATTAATGCAGTAAGGTCTGATGCAATTAATGAGCCAGAATGGGTGTAAGCCGCCACCAAAGGGCTTACATTTCTCACTGCATAAATTTCTCCCGGATGGTCCTTAAACATAATACAGAAGGCATATGAGCCCTCTAAAAGCGGTACCAGGCTGCGAATTGCCTCCATAGGATTTCCATGATACATACTATCTAAAACTGCTGCAGCTACCTCGCTGTCTGTCTGAGAGACAAGCTTTCCCTCCAGGTGAAAGTCTATTGTCAGCTGGTGATAGTTTTCTATAATTCCATTATGTATTAATACTACATTCCCAAATTCATGTGGGTGGGCATTTTCCGTTGTTACGCCTCCATGAGTTGCCCATCTGGTATGACCGATACCGCAGTGGGAAACATCATTTTTATCCTTGCACAGTTCCTTTAAATTGGCTACCTTCCCTATAGTTTTCACTATTTTCATGGATGAATCACTGCCAAAGTATGCAATTCCCGCACTGTCATAACCGCGGTATTCCAGCTGAGATAAGCCTTCTATAAGTACTTTTCTTGCTGCCAGCGGTCCTGTGTATCCAATTATTCCACACATATTCTGTCTCCTTATTCTAAATTCAATTATAATGTGTAAATTATATCTCTATACATCATATGAGTCAACGAAATTTCTTGTTCAGAACACCTTAAAAAATGTTAATAAATTTTAAATTTTTTATTCTGTTTTTTCTTTTCAAATTGTGGTATAGTAAAATACTGTATGATAACTTGGAACTGTTGTTAGGAAAGATAGGTACAAATGAATGCTATAAACCCAAAAGAAAAAATTAAAGATTGTATATGCAAATCTGATTCACTAAAAAAATTATTAAAATTCCCATTGTCCGCCCAAGCTGTTTCTGCTGTTTTTATGCTGGCTGCCGGAGGTGTTTCTATTGGAATTTCAGCATTATATGTTCCTCAGGAAACAGATGGACAGCTTGTTATAGGCGTTTATGATCAGGCCGCTGATCAGTTTTCTTCTGTACCGGAAGCTGCATTAAATTTTGAACTTCCGGAAGTATTTGTTCCAGAACCAGAAAAACTGAATCTGGCATATTGCTTTAGTCCAGATTCTGATACGACTAATGTTATGGACAGTAAGGCAGGACAAATCTATCAAAGTCTATCCATCATGGATGCAGATTGGCTGGATAATATATACAACATATCTGGAATGACCCCGGAAAAATTGGCTGAAAAGCTTGGACTTCCCAGGCAGTCTGTAATCGGCAAATACAATAAAAGAGATGAACGCCATCAGAAAGAGAACCCTGATACCTGGACAGTAAATGCCTGGAAAAATGTTAATATAGCTGTTTATGATGGAAACGGCAGGAGAGTCAGCGGTACTTCAAATGTAAAAGAAATTTTATCTATGGCAAGTGTTTTTACATACTTTCAGGATTATGAGGATGAAACAACCTTCTTGCAATATGCAAAGGATCTGTGGAAAAATTCTCATTCTTATCAGATCTCCATTGGCGACATTTATTATTGTGACGGATGTCTGAACAAATCTGAGGAAGAAGCCTTAGAAGAGGATTTGGCTGCAGAAGTTTTGGCAGAAGAGGCTGCCCAAAAGGAGATTGCTTCCAATTCAAATGATAGTTCTGAGCAACCAGAAACCTCAACTGATTCTCAATCTTCAACTTCTGCTGAAACTACAGATAATTCTTCAGATTCTACATCTGAGAGCACAGCTTCCGTATCTGCATATGCGTTAGCATCTTCTTCAGAGGCCAGCGGCCCTGGCATGGATATTATGACTATTTCAGAAGATGGGGAAGAAAAAATAGTTAAAATATCTGAATATGTTCAGGAATCCTCAGAGACAATTGATGAAACTGAAGAAGTATTATGCCCTGGCCATATTGATTTAAATATTACTATAAATATAACTGGCATAACCGGCACACACTCCTTGTTTTCTTTAGATAACCATCCTGGTGACCCTGACAGCGGCTGGCCAGGATGGACAGAGGAGACTATGGCTTATGCAGCCAATTTAAGCGCTCAGGATTGGATGGAAAACTATGGGCTGACAATCTCCAATATTTCTTTGAAAAATCCTATGAGTCAGGAGGAAATCCAGAAATATATGGATCTTATTCCAAATGACACTTCACAGATCAGGAAAGATATTATACGATTTGCTCTTGATTCTGTAGGAAGAGTTCCATACTATTGGGGAGGTAAGCCTGGGGCAAAAGGATA
This sequence comes from Lachnoclostridium edouardi, assembly GCF_900240245.1. Taxonomy (GTDB): domain Bacteria; phylum Bacillota; class Clostridia; order Lachnospirales; family Lachnospiraceae; genus Lachnoclostridium_A; species Lachnoclostridium_A edouardi. The sequence goes on along the minus strand of NZ_OESQ01000001.1, from coordinate 146,156 downwards.
TACCGGCAATGCCTTTGGATCTATTATTGAACCTGATTACAAGGGCAGGATTTTAAAAGGGTTAGACTGTTCTGGATGGATTAATTGGGTATATTGGTCTGTCACAAATAAACGTCTTCCAGCTGAAAGCACTACAGGCCTGGCAGCCTCCGGCACTGCCATAAATAGGCAGGATTTACAACCTGGAGATATTATCGTACGCTTAGGCGGGGAATCCGGACATGTAGTTATGTTTTTGGCCTGGACAGAAAATGACAGTATGATTTGTATTCACGAAAGCAGCGCCGCTGTTGGAAATGTAGCAGTCAGTGTAATGGATGCAAACTGGAAATACTATAGAAAATTAGTGGAGTAAAAAAATATGAGCTATGATTATGAAGATGAATTAGAGCGGATGAAAAAAAGAAGACAGCAGCGCAGAAGACAAGAGTCTGATTTTATCAGCGCCCATCAGGAGGAGTTTGAAAACAGGAAAATCAGACACTCCAAAGCGATACGGCGAAAACGGCGCAGAAAACGAATTTTTCTCATTGTGGAGATTCTGGCTCTTTTTATATTAGCCAGCGTGATTTTTTCTGTTATACGGGACAAAAAAGATAATGGTTATTGGACCATCGCTGTATTTGGTGTAGATTCCAGGGATGGAAAGCTGGGAAAAGGCGCTTTATCCGACGTGGAAATGATTTGTAATATTAATAAAGCTACTGGAGAAATACAACTGGTTTCCGTGTTCAGAGATACTTATTTAAAAATCAGCCCAGACGGTGAGTACCATAAAATTAATGAAGCTTACTTTAAAGGCGGTCCAAGTCAGGCAGTCAATGCTTTAGAGGAAAATCTGGACCTTCAGATCGACAGCTACGCCACATTTAACTGGAAAGCTGTAGTAGATGCAATTAATATCCTAGGCGGCATTGATCTGGAAATCGCAGATTCTGAATTTGCTTATATTAACTCATTTATTACAGAAACTGTTAACTCTACAGGAGTTGGCTCCTACCAATTAGATCATGCCGGAATGAATCATCTGGACGGTGTGCAGGCTGTGGCATATGCCAGATTAAGGCTGATGGACACTGATTTTAACAGAACTGCCAGACAGCGAAAAGTAGTAGAACTGGCAATGGAAAAAGCAAAACAGGCAGATTGGTCTGTCAGATATAATATCCTTGTCACAGTGCTGCCACAGATTTCTACAGATATTGGCATTGATGATCTGATACCAATGGCAAAGCAAATGGGAGATTACCATATTACAGAAACTACCGGCTTCCCATTCTCCAGAACTACTATGAAAATTGATAGAAGGGATTGTGTAGTTGCTACAACCTTGGAAAGTAATGTAATACAGCTTCACCAATTACTATTTGGCGACGAGAATTATACTCCATCATCAGAAGTGAAAAAAATCAGCAAAAAGATTTCTGAATTAAGCGGTATCTCCGAACCTGGAGAAAATGCACCAGCTATCGGCACTGGAGGCGGAACCTCCTCTAATAAGCCTCAAACGCCTCAGGAAACAACTCCTGAGCCAACAGAAGAGCCTTCCACTGAAGAAGAAACTTCTGCTGAAGAAACTGTAGAGGAGACGGAGAGCATAGAGGAAACAAGTACTGAAGAAGAGGAAACAGATGAGGAAAACTTCGGACCTGGAACAAATTTAGGCCCGGCAAATCCTGTTACACCTGATTCTCCGTTGGAAACTACACCTGAACATACTTCTGAGCCATCAGAAAAACCTACAGCCTCTGTACAGCCAGAATCATCTGCGCCAGTAGAAAAACCTACGGAACCTTCAGCTGTACCTTCTGGACCAGAAAGTCCGGAAAATAATTCTGCTGAAAATGTTGGCCCTGGAGTGATGTAAATGTATATGGGCTAAACTATTCGTTAAACTATTCTTTCGCGAATAGTTTGAAGTATATGTATCTTTCATGTAACTGGGCTATTGAATCTCCTTTCTTTCATAGCCCAGTTACTTATATCGCCTAAAGTGCCTAAAACACAGGCACTAAGTGCTCATAACAATAAAAAATTAGAACTATAAGAAAGGTTATACAATATTCTATGGATTTACAACGATTAATGAGTCTAACTCGCCAAGCAATTGATAAATATAATATGATTGAACCTGGTGATCATATTGCTGTAGGAATTTCCGGCGGCAAAGACAGTCTGACCCTTTTATATGCCTTACATGGATTACAGCGTTTTTATCCTAAACCTTTTTCACTTTCTGCAATTACTGTAGATCTTGGACTGGGAAATTTAGATTTAGAACCTGTTAAAAATCTGTGTGACAATTTATCTATTCCTTACTCAATACTTTCTACAGAAATCGGTAATATTTTATTTGAATCACGGAAAGAAACAAACCCATGTTCTTTATGTGCAAAAATGCGCAAAGGCGCTTTAAATGAGGAGGCAAAAAAACTGGGATGTAATAAAATTGCTTATGCCCACCATAAAGAAGATTTAATTGAAACAATGCTCATGTCTTTAATTTATGAGGGACGTTTTTTCTCCTTCTCTCCCATCACCTATCTGGACCGCATGGATCTTACGGTAATACGTCCTATAATTTATGTTCCAGAAGCTGATGTAATCGGATTTCAGAGAAAATATCAGCTTCCTGTATGCAAAAATCCCTGCCCTGTTGATGGCCACACCAAACGCGAATATGTAAAGCTCCTGACTAAACAGTTAGAACAAGAAAATCCTGGAGTAAAAAGCCGCTTTTTCCATGCTATTATTGAAGGACAAATTCCTGGATGGCCTGCTAAAGCAAATAAATAAAGTTACTTTTTAGAAATCTCTAAACCTTATTAATATCTGGAGGAATTATAACAATGAACAGTTTACCATACCATGAACAGCAGGATATTGAAAATATAAAAAAGCTGCGGGAATTAATAAAATCACTTCCCCTCTTCTGCTCTGATTTTTTCCGTGGAATTGAACAAAGGACTTCCTCTCGCACCAGAATTGCCTATGCTTATGACTTAAATGTATTTTTTCACTTTTTACAGGAAGAAAATCCAGTGATCGCCAAATTAAGCATGTCTGAAATCACTTTAGAGCATATAGATTCTCTTACTGTAACTGATATGGAAGAATATATGGAATATTTAAAATACCGTTTGAATGATGATAATAGACACATTATTAATAAAGAACGAGGAATTATGAGGAAAATATCCTCATTAAAAAGCTTTTATAATTATTATTACCAAAATGAAAGCATCAAAAATAATCCAGCAGCATTAGTAAAACTGCCTAAACTCCACGAAAAGGATATTATACGTTTAGATATAGATGAGGTGGCCTCTCTTTTAGACGAGGTGGAGCAAGGTGATTCTTTAACCTTAAAGCAAAAAACATACCATAAAAAAACTAAAGTACGCGATCTGGCTTTACTTACACTGCTTCTGGGCACTGGAATCCGAGTTTCAGAATGTGTAGGGCTTAATATAAATGATATTGACTCTAAAAATAATGGAATACGAATTCATAGAAAAGGTGGTAAAGAAGTAACTGTTTATTTTGGTGACGAAGTAGAAAAAGCTCTATCCAATTATTTAAATGAACGTAATACAATAATCCCAGAAGCTGGACATGAGGATGCTCTTTTTTTATCTCTGCAAAAGAAACGAATGTCTGTGAAAAGTATTGAAAATTTAGTAAAAAAATATGCGCAGCTGATTACCCCCTTAAAAAAGATAACTCCCCATAAGCTTCGCAGTACTTATGGAACTAGTTTATATAGAGAAACTGGAGATATTTATCTTGTAGCTGATGTTCTAGGACACTCTGATGTAAACACTACCAAAAAGCATTATGCTGCATTGGAGGATGAACGTCGGCGCAGTGCGCGAAATAAAGTTATTTTACGTGAAAAAAATACTAAAGAGTGATATAGTTAACTATATATAAAATTATGGGAGGTTTTACTTATGGCTGAATCACAAAACATGTCCAGTCCGATTATCTGGCAGGATCGGAAGCACCATTTATGGTTTCCCTGGAGCTTTACAAAATATTACATACAAGATGAACGGCTTATGATAAAACAAGGGTTATTTAGCACAACCTTAGATGAAACTCTTTTATACAGGATTGTAGATATTACTATGGTCCAAAGTCTAGGCGGTAAAATATTCGGAACGGGAAACATTATATTAAAAACCAAGGTTGACCATACCCCTGAAATTATCTTGTGTAATATATCAAAACCCCTGGAAATCCGCACTCTTATCTCCTCTTTAGTAGAAGAAAGCAGAAAAACCAGAAATGTAGTTGGAAAAGAATTTTACGGACAGAACGACGGGCACAATCATATAGACTTAAATAATGACGGTTATTGCGATATTGATAATGAATATACTGACAGTCACCAATAATCTACACAAGTTTTATATTCTATAAGGATTTTATATTAATCCTCTATAGAATATAAAACTTTTTTAATTTCCAGGAAACCTTGTCTCCGGTGAATCAAAAGTTACCAACGTCTGCACGCTTGCTTATGCTGTCAGCGCTTTTATCTAAAATAATGCATATAATTTTCTGCCTCATACCAATTTACAACGTACGATGTTCCTTTCGCACAAAAAACAGAACAGGACGGATTATCTATATCTCCATCTGGATCATAGTCTCTTGCTTTAATAACCTCATCTGGATTGTGACAGGGGTGATAACCAGCAAATCGAAAGCTGATCTGCCCCCTTCCTCCGCTGAAGGAAGCAATTTCCTCCCCGTAATTTACAAATGAAGCTACAGATCCTTTACCACTGATAATAGCCAGACCGTTTTTTATATCTGGTGCTTGAAAAGAACCAGAATATTTTGTTATATCATTCATTACACGCCCAACATGTTCTTGAGCTATTTTTATTGTAAATGCATAATATGGCTCTAAAATCAGGCTGTCAGCCTTCATAAGCCCCTGGCGAATAGCCCGATATAAGGCCTCTCTAAAGTCGCCTCCTTCCGTATGCTTAATATGGGCCCTCCCCCATATCAAAATTATGTGTATATCTGTTAGCTCTGATCCGGTCAATACTCCCCTATGCTTTTTCTCAAAAACGTGAGTTTTTATTAGATTCTGAAAATTCAACGCTAATGTATCTACATGGCATTCACTAGAAAATGTAATTCCAGATCCTAAAACCCCGGGTTCCAGGCGAACTGCCACCTCTGCATAATGTCTTAACGGCTCAAAATGCCCATGGCCTGTGACTGGCCCTGATATAGTCTCTAAATATACTACCTGTGGCTGTGCAAAGGTAATTTCCACCCCAAATCTTTTTAATACAGCCGCTTTTAAAATCTCCAGCTGAATTTTTCCCATAATATGAATTTTCAGCTGTTTCAGCGAAGCTTCCCACTGACAAAACAGCATTGGATCTTCCTCTTCTAAAATGTGAAATATCTCAACGATTGCCTTGTCACTAATATCAGTTTCGTATAGAACCTTAGCCTGAAGAGTGGGCATAATACGATTTACTTGCTGCTGTTCAGATCCTGATTCTCCCAGCCCCATTCCTGAATAGCTGTTCTTTAAGCCTGTCACAGCTACAATATCTCCAGCTGATGCCTCCTGGCTGACAATATATTTTTCTCCATTATAAAACCGGATTTGATTTATTTTCTGTCCGTCTAAAATCGGTTCCTTTACATGAATTTTCCCACTGGTAATCTTTAGAAAGGTCTGCCTTTCCTTTTGTTCATCATATCTGATCTTAATAACCTTTCCCGCAAATGGTAAGCTATTATCATAATCAGTCCGTGTAAGGCTGGAAAAAATCTGAAGAAACTTTTCTACCCCCTGCCCTGTAGCCGCAGCCCCGCCTAAACATGGAAAAATATTCTCCTCTTGAATCAGACGAATAATTTCATCCCTTATTTCATCAAAGCACAAGTTTCCCTCAATAAACTGGTCTAAAATATCTTCTCTGGTCTCAGCCGCTGCAGCTGCAATTTCTTCAGAAATCTCAGAAAATATATTTGTAAAATCCATGATTTCCCTTGAAAAACTATCCTTTAATTCCCCAATAGTTTTTTCATAATCTGCAGTCTCTCTATCCAATTTATTAATAAACAAAAAGGTGGGTACATGATACTCTCTTAAAAGACCCCAAATGGTCTCTGTATGGCCTTGTATTCCATCTGTTCCATCAATTAAAAGAACAGCATAATCTAATGCCTCCAATACTCTTTCCAGTTCCGTAGAGAAATCCACATGACCTGGCGTGTCTATTAAACAGTACTGATTATTGTTTAAAACAAAAGAGGCTTGTTCAGAAAAAACTGTAATTCCCCTCTCCCGCTCTACATCATTATAATCTAAAAAGCTATTTTGTTTATTTACACTTCCCAGACTTCGTATTGTGTTAGTCAAATATAATATTTGTTCTGATAAAGTGGTCTTTCCGGCATCTACATGAGCCAGAATGCCAAATGTAATTTTCATGTGTATACCTCAGGTTAAAAAATATAATAAAAATCGTGTATTTTAAGAACGTCCTTAGTATACCACATTTATCATTATCCGGAAACTGGCAATTATTCATCCTTAAAATATACTACAGTTAAATGCTGTCCTGCATGAATCGTATCACTTTTTAAGCGATTAATAGAAATCAGTTCATCTACATAATCTGCTGTATCTCCTTCTTTACAGTAATCATTGGCAATGCTCCACAGACTGTCTCCAGACTGAATCACTATGCTTTTATAGTAACGTGGTTCTATCTCCTTCTCTCCTGCCATTACATTTAAAATAGATTTACCAAAAAAACTAGAACTAGCTAAAACACAAAAAGCTAAAATAAATAATACACACTTTTTCATATTGTTTTCCCCCTTTGTAAAATCCAGAACACACTTTCCAAACAAATGTTCTTCTCATGGTTCTAATTATAATTTCAGAACATATGTTTGTCAATAGGTTTTCAAAAATATCGAACAAAGGTTTGCATTTTTGTCAAATATATGATACTATATACAAAAGAAGAATTTTTCGGGAGGAACATCAATGGCACAGGGAAGAATTACAGCTAAACAGCTGGAAATTTTAGAATATATTAAAGAAACCGTATTAAAGAAAGGCTATCCGCCTGCTGTGCGGGAGATTTGCGAGGCAGTACATTTAAAATCCACTTCCTCTGTTCATTCCCATCTGGAGACACTTGAGAAAAACGGTTATATCCGCCGCGATCCTACAAAACCGCGCACGATTGAAATTATTGATGATGACTTCAATCTGTCACGCCGTGAAGTAGTTCAGGTTCCTATGATTGGAACTGTAGCTGCAGGCCAACCTATTTTAGCCGAACAAAATATTACTGATTATTTTCCTATTCCAGTAGAGATGCTGCCTAATACTGAAATCTTTATGTTAAAGGTAAAAGGTGACAGTATGATTAACAAAGGTATTTTTGATGGAGATAATGTAATTGTCAGATCTCAGTCCACAGCTGAAAATGGAGAGATGGTAGTCGCTCTTATAGATGACTCCTCCACTGTAAAAACATATTATAAGGAAGAAAATTATTACCGGCTTCAGCCTGAAAATGATACTATGGAGCCTATTATAGTAGATAAGGTCACTATTTTAGGAAAAGTAATCGGTGTTCTGCGCTTTATGAATTAAGCAGCAATTAAGTTTACATAATTATTTTATGTAAATCAATCTGCACAGCGCGATATAAAATGCTTATAATATTCAAAAACCGTGTGGAGGCAAGTTTTAGTGTCCTTTACTCCACACGGCTTAGTTATAACATCTCTTTTTTATATTTCTTTTTTATAAATCTGCTACATCTATAATTGTTTTTCCATCTCTCCAAATTCTCTCCAGATCATAGAACAGACGGTCTTCTCTGCTGAAAATATGCACAATCATATCGCCATAATCTAAAAGAATCCAATTAGCTGTCTGATATCCTTCCACCTGTTTGCATTCAAATCCTTGTTTTCCAAGCATATCCTGAACATTGTCCGCCATCGCTTGAACCTGATTGCCATTAGAGCCATCAGCAATAATAAAATAATCAGCTAAAACAGACACTTCATGTATATCAATGATTTTAATGTCGCCGCCCTTTTTATCCTCTAAGGCAGCAACTGCTGTCTTTACCATCTCTTTTACACCAGCCATTATGCCTTCTTCCTTTCTTCTCTTATATTTTTATAATATTCATAAGCCTCTTTTGTCATTCGGTCAATACTTCCCCCTTTAGACTGAAGATAGATTAAAGTGCCCTGAAGAATCTGAAACATAGTTTCGTCCAAATCAGAAAATGCAAGCTGACGCATCTCTTCCAAATTACCAGCTTTATTTCTTCTAGGCTCAATGTAATCGGCAATATAAATAATCTTATCCAAAACATTCATATTAGCCTTTCCTGTAGTATGCCAGCGGATTGCAGATAAAATTTCCGGATCTGTAATACCATATCGGTGTTCTGCCAGCCATGCCCCATATTTAGCGTGAAGCACAGCCGGCGCCTTTAATTCATCATCCTCTAAATTCAGTTTATGTTTTCTGCATTTTTGTATTATTTCCGAATCCCCAAAACGTTTTGCACAGTCATGGAGCAATCCGGCCATCTCTGCCTTATCTAAGTCATATCCATAGCGCATGGCCAATGCCATGGCAGTAAAAGACACGCTTAAAGAATGCTCGTATCGCATAGGATTTAAGCGCTCCTGAAGCTTTTGCCTAAAAAAACCGATCTCCTCATTCATGTGATGATGCCTCCTCATACAAATGGTGTGTTTTAATATAATGAAAAACCTGTTCTGGTACATAAGGTTTTAAAGAGCCTCCTGCAGCGGCAATTTCCCTTAGCTCTCCAGAGGAAACAGCTATTTCTCTGGAATGAAGGCGATAAATTTTAGCATTATATTTTTCTTTTAAATACAAAATCTGATTTTTCATAGTTCTATGGGGACCGTCGTAATCTCTTCCTGCAACCAACAGCACAGTCTGCTCCATAACCTCCTGAGGATGATACCATGATTCAATTTCAAACAATGAATCTGCGCCGATAATAAAGCAAAAATCATGTTCTGGATATATTTCCTTTAAAAGCTTTAATGTCTGAGCGGTATAGCTGTTTCCAGAACGTTTCACTTCAAAATCAGAAAAAACAAAATAATCATAGCCTTGAATAGCCAGCTGAGTCATTTCACACCGTATATCTGCTTCAGTCACAATATGGTCTGTTTTATGAGGCGGCTGACCGGAGGGCATAAACCATACTTGGTCTAAATTGTACTCCTCATATGCCTGTTTTCCAATTAGTAGATGTCCATTGTGGATAGGATCAAAGGTGCCTCCCATAATACCAATTTTACTCATAATCAATTCCTCTGGCAGTAGAACTTATATTTGTCCTTCATCCTTGTTTGTTATTCAGGAAGTACTATTTTGCGCTTCTTTTCATCCCTGGCCGGTTTGTAAAGCACAATCTTTTTTCCTATTACCTGAACCACCTGAGAGTGTGTTCTCTCTGCCAGAATCTGAGCAATATTTTTTTCATCGTCCATACAATTTTTCAAAACAGTCAGTTTAATCAGCTCTCTGGCCTCTAAAGCCTCTGCTACTGCAGCTGTAAGCTCTGGCGTAACGCTGCCTTTGCCAATTTGGATGATAGAATCCATAGTCATTGCAAGTCCCTTTAAATGGGCTCTTTGTTTACTGGTCATATTCTGCTCCTTCTTATTTATAATAGTCAAATTCTAATCCATACATCCGGACAGTATCTCCCTCTCCAATACCTGCTTTTTCCAATTCTTCTAATATGCCGTTTTCTTTCAGGAAATTCTGGAAAAATACAAAGCCCTTTTCTGACTCTAAATTAGTATAGCCAAGCATTTTTTCAATTCTTGGACCCTCCACAACAAAAATATTATCCTCTGTTCGCTCCACTGTATATGGCAGAGATTCCATATTTCTGAGGGCCGCCGTATCAAATTCCTTTTCAAAAATAACAGGTGCCTGATCAACAGTCTGAAGCTTTCCATGAACAGCATATAATAACTCTTTAATTCCCTGACCTGTTACTCCGGAGATAGGATATACCGGGATTCCCTCTGGCTCAAATATCTTTTTCAGGCGTTCAATGGGATTTTCCTCTCCCTCTGCCTGATAAATAGAATCTATTTTGTTTGCAGCAATAATCTGCGGCCTCTCTAACAGCTGAGGATTATAGTTTTCCAGCTCTGCGTTAATTGCTTTAATATCCTCTACAGGATCTCTTCCCTCTGTAGAAGCTGCATCTACTACATGAACCAATACCTTTGTCCTCTCTATATGCCTGAGAAAATCAAAGCCTAAGCCAACTCCCTGGGAAGCTCCCTCAATTAATCCGGGGATATCAGCCATAACAAAGCCGCCTCCGTCTAAGTCTACTACACCCAAATGAGGATTCAATGTTGTAAAATGGTAATTGGCTACTTTCGGGCGGGCATTGCTGACTCTGGACAGCAATGTGGATTTTCCTACATTAGGAAAGCCTACCAGTCCCACGTCTGCAATCACCTTTAATTCCAGCTGTACCCACAATTCCTGACCTGGCTGGCCTGGCTGAGCGTATTTAGGAGCCTGCATCGTAGAGGTAGCATAGTTCATGTTGCCCAGACCTCCACGACCTCCCTGCAAAATAATTTCTCTTCTATTGTCACCGGACATATCGGCAATTACCTTGCCCGACTCAAATTCCTTTATTACTGTTCCCTCAGGAACCTTGATAATCAAATCGTCTGCACTGGCGCCAGAACAGCGTTTCTTTCCTCCCTGTTCCCCGTCCTTTGCAATATATTTACGAACATGACGGAAATCCGTCAATGTGTTAAGTCCATCGTCAATTTCAAATATAATATTTCCGCCGTTTCCGCCGTTTCCGCCGTCTGGTCCGCCGGCAGGAACATATAATTCTCTCCGAAAGCTTACGTGGCCGTCGCCGCCTTTTCCTGACTTAATAAATATCTTTGCTCTGTCAGCAAACATACATTCACCATGTTCCTTTCCTGTACTTATGCGAAAAATGGCTTCATACACAACCAGGTATGAAGCCATCAGGATTATTCGTTGATTGTTTTTGGGTATACAGAAACCTGTTTTTTGTCTCTGCCCTTTCTTTCAAATCTTACAACGCCGTCTACAGTTGCGAATAATGTATCATCGCCGCCTCTTCCAACGTTCAGACCTGGATGAATCTTAGTTCCGCGCTGTCTGTAAAGAATATTTCCAGCCAGTACGAACTGTCCATCTGCTCTCTTCGCACCTAATCTCTTAGACTCGGAATCTCTACCGTTCTTAGTAGATCCAACACCTTTTTTATGAGCGAATAACTGAAGGTTCATTTTTAACATAACTTACACCTCCTTGTATCGGATATTAATATATTCTGCTCCATAGCTTTCTCTGATATTTGTTATTCCAAGTACCAAAGACTTTACCAGAAGCCTTGATTCTGCGCTGACATCTCCTGTCAATTGAAAGGAAAGATATCCACCTTCATTTTCAGTCTCACAAGAGAACATGTCCTCTGTAAATTCTTCTATAGAATTTACTGTATTAATTGCCAATGCTGATACTGCAGAACAAATGATGTCAAAACCTTCCTCAGCATAACCGGCATGTCCTGATAACCGGACGCCGCGATATACATTCTCAGAATCTTTTAAAATAGTAACCTGAATCATAATCTTTTAATTAAGCATTGATCTTGTCAATCTTAACCTGAGTAAAGAGCTGTCTGTGACCATTTTTCTTATGGTAGCCAGTTTTTCTCTTATACTTGTAAACAACTACTTTTTTAGCTTTGCCTTCTTTTACTACAGAAGCTACAACTGTTGCTCCTTCTACAGTTGGGCAGCCAACTACTAATCCATCGTTGTTTACAGCAAGTACCTGGTCAAATGTAACTGTTTCTCCAGCTGCAACACCAAGCTTTTCTACTCTAATGATATCGCCTTCAGACACTTTGTACTGCTTTCCGCCAGTTGCAATAATTGCGTACATATGTGCACCTCCTATTATCATTACTCGCCAATTATGGTGTCTGGCAGCCAATGCTTCCAGAACTTACTAACCTCATTGTGCGGCATACCCAAATATAATAGCATTTCCACTTTACAATGTCAATCACTTTTTACTCCACTTATCTTAAAACTTCACGTCCACTTTTCTTTTCTACAAAATCTCCTTGAAAAGTCTAATATTCGATAATATAATATACATATAATATCGAATATCAATATTTAGGTTTCCAATATTCTTATTACAGTATTTTAAATGGAGGAAGCATTATATGGCCAGGGAACAATATCAGAGTTTGACAGAGCAAATGTATTATATACTTCTCTCACTTCTCTCCCCCAGATGCGGTTCAGAAATAACAGAAAAAGTGCTGGAAATTTCCCATGAGAGAATTTGTCTGAAGCCAGGAACCTTATATGCCCTTTTAAACACATTTGAAAAAGATGGTATTATTCAGGAAGTTAAAAGAGAAGGCAGAAAAAAGTATTATACTCTTACTTCTGTGGGAAACCATATGCTGAGGGAGGAATATAACCGTTTACAGCTTCTCGTTTTGGAGGGAAGCGCCTATTTATCATAATATATGAGAAAGGGACACTTCCAACGCTTTATTAAAAAACTGCCAATCATGCTTCCCCTCTATCTCTTTATAAGAAAAGTCAGGAATCCGTTGACTCATTTCTGCGGCAAACTGGCGATTGTCCTGTAAATAAGGATCTTCTGTTCCGCACAACGTATAAATTCTGGGAAATTTTTTCTGTTGTTTTTTAATTTGATCTGCCAGCCATAAAAGATCATCTTCTTTTTTATAATTTAATTCTGGACCAAAAGCCGCCTGAAAATCTTTTAAAATTCTCTGATCAGCAAGAAGTTTGTTTTCATTTTCTAGTATATCCTTTTTCAGGAATTGGCATACTGAGGAAAATGCCAGGCAAACTCCGAACATATCAGGTTTGGAAAGAGCACATTTTAATGCCCCGTATCCTCCCATAGAGCCGCCTATTATAATTCTGTCATTTCTGTTATCAGAAATATGAAACAGCTGTCTGCAAAGTTTTGGCAGTTCTTCTGAAATATATGTAAAGTAATCTAATCCATAAGCCATATCTGTATAAAAGCTTCTTCCTGCTTCCGGCATAACAAATAGAATATTAGACTTTTCTCCATATACAGGCAGCATAGTATTGTCAGTCCAGCTTCCATGATTTCCATAAAGACCATGCAGAACAATCCCTATTTTGTACGGCTTCTTTTGTTCTCTGTAAGAAAAATGAAAATCCCCCGGCCCCACAATTGTAATTCCAGTATCCATACCCAATACAGACGACTGTACTGTACCTCGCAAAATCACTGATTTTCTCCTTTATTCCTAGTGAAGTCCTGCCTGCTCATGTAAAGGACGTCTGATTTTCTTCCGTGTAATTTCCACTAAATTCAAAGGAGTGATATCTACAACCGTTGTCTTTACCTGATCCCTGGCACAGATTTCATTTAAACATTTCATTAATTTGTTTCTGTCTTCCTCCAGACTCATATCTATAAAATCTACAATAATTATGCCTGATAAATTCCTCAGACGAAGCTGTCTGCCGATTTCTTCAGCAGCCTCCAAATTAATTTTCATAATCGTCTCAGGAAGCGTTTTTTTTCCGTCATATTTACCTGTATTTACATCTATTACAGTCAAAGCCTCTGTATATTCAATAACCAGATACCCTCCTGATTTCAGCCATACCTTTGGAGAAAGAGCTTTTTCAACTGCCTCTTCCAGAGAATATAATTTATCTAAAGGAAGTAAGGGATCATCATAAAATTTAAGAAGCCTCAGCGCCTCCGGTTGGCTTTGTTCCATATATTGATAAAGCTGCTTATATATCTTGTCACAGTCTGTTATAATTTCATCTAAAAAACCTGTGTATGAGTCTCTTATAGCTGCCGTAAAAGCAGACGGAGCCTGATATAAACAGCTTCCCCATGTTCTGTGGGAAGCACTTTGAAGAATCTTTATGCACAAAGCTTTTAAATCAGAAAATTCTTGAAGCACCAGCGCCTCTTCAGCCTGATATGCATTAGTCCTGACTATAATTCCCCAGGAACCTTCCAGATTTTCAGCTATTTTTTGCTTTACCCTTTGTTTCCAAAGAGAATCATTAATTTTAGAAGAAAAGCCGATGCCTTTTTTTCCTGCTGTCAGCACACAATACTTCCCTGTAAAATTTAAGTTGGAAGTCAGCACCGGGGCCTTTGTTTTTACACTGTCCCTGGCAATCTGAACAATAATTTCATCTCCTGCCTTTAACGGCCGAAAGGAGGGGACAGAGTCTGCTTTCCCTCTGCCCGGCTCAGCGGCAAACAGATGTACCTTATTTTCAGTTAAGCTATAATAGCCTGTCTGCCCCTCTGCAAATTCTACAAAGGCAGCATTAATATTTTTAACAATATTTTTTACTTTGCCAATGTAAATATAGCCCAGAAAAGAATTTCCGTCCTCAGGCTCCAGAGAGATTTCTCCTATCTTTCCGTCTGTACAGACAGCAGTCATTATTTTATTCTGCCGCCTTGTTACAATTAATTTATTCAAAACCTCACCCTCTCTTCCTTCCGCCTATAATTTGCATGTAAATAACTAAATGCACATTTCATTTGAGACTTCATCTGCCTCAATCTCAGCTCCAAAATCCTCTAAAGGCACAAAGTCAGGTCCGTACACCTCTTCCCTCTGAACCTGAAAGGTAAAAGGCTGCAGTTCCTTGCCCATAAACTGAAAGCAAGCCTCCATCACCATTTCCGGCTTTAAGTTGTCAGAACTTCCTGTGGATACTCTCATAAATATACAAGGCTTCCCTGATTCTCTCTGAACCTCTCCCCATTTCATTTTATAAATCAGAGGCTTTAAGTCCAGTTCTCTTTCACCTTTTTTTGTTTTCTTTGTAACCACAATACTTTCCTGATCATAAAAGCTTTTCAATGACTGGAAAAACTCTTCTAAATCTTCTGGTTCATACCCGTCCCTGAAAACCAAAGTATAATCTGCAGTCTCCACTAAGGACATTGCGTTCTTTGCTTCCTCAGGAAGCCGACGGTAACTGAGAATCTGAAAGCCTTCCACCATAGCCTTATTTAACCTGTCCACCATTTCCCTTGAGCTGTCTGTGCTGTGCACATCAATGTCTAAATATTCTCCATTGCTGGTCAGACCTACTCCCAGAGGGGCTGCAAAGGACATGATCTGATGAGGGCTGAAGCCTTCACTATAACGAATGTCCACATCTGCCCTGCGAATCGCCTTTTGAAAATACCGCATAACGTCTAAATGGCCAATAAACTTCATGGCGCCTTGTTTTGCAAACTTAATTCTTATTTTCAAAGCAGACACCTCCTTTAAATTTCATTGCTCCGCAGGCAGAACATTTTTGACGGCAGTTTGGAGTAACCGTCTCTCCTAAGGCCTGTTTCCACTCTTTTACAAGAAATTCTTTTGAAACGCCGGCGTCAATAAAATCCCAGGGGAAGACTTCGTCTAAGGAGCGCTCTCTGGTAGTATAAAAATCAATAGACAAACCGCATGTTTCAAAGGCCTTTAACCAGATTTCATTGTGGAAATACTCTGACCAGGAATCAAATAAAGCACCGTTTTTATAAGCCTCTTCTATAACCTGTCCTACTTTTCTGTCTCCTCTTGCCAAAACCCCTTCTAAAACTGTTAGGTCAGCTTCATGCCAGTTATATTTCAGGCTTTTAAAGTTTTTCATTTCTCTGAATTTTTGGCGCACAATGGCAGCCCTCTCTAGAAACTCCTCTTTTGTACACATTCTGGCCCACTGAAATGGAGTAAAAGGCTTGGGAACAAAGAAGGATGAGCTGGCCACTACCTGCACCTTACCCTGTCTTTCCTGTTTTGGAATTTCATCATAATACGTTTCAGCCACCTTTTCAGACAGCAAGGCAATTCCCTCCATGTCCTCTTCTGTTTCTGTAGGAAGTCCCAGCATAAAATACAGTTTTACTCTGTTCCATCCGCCGTGAAAGGCCTCAGCTGCTCCCTTTAATATAATTTCCTCAGTTAATCCCTTATTAATAACATCTCTCAATCGTTGGGAACCAGCCTCAGGAGCAAATGTTAAGCTGCTTTTTTTCACATCTTGCACCTTGCTCATTACGTCTAAGGAAAACGCGTCTATTCTCAATGAAGGCAGGGAAATATTTACCCCCTTTCCCTTAAATTCCTCCATTAAAAATTGTATAATCCCCTCCAGCTGAGTATAATCGCTGGAGCTTAAAGAGCTTAAAGAAATCTCTTCATGGCCTGTGCTTTTTAACATTTTCCAGGCATAATCCTTTAAATATTCCAGGCTTCTTTCTCTCAAAGGCCTGTAAACACAGCCTGCCTGACAAAAACGGCAGCCTCTGATACATCCCCTCATAATTTCCAGCACTACTCTGTCCTGAGTAACCTTTATAAAAGGAACTAAAGGCTTTTCCACATAAGTAGCCTCATCCATATTCACTACCAGCTCTTTTGTAATAACCGGTTTTGCGTGGATATTTTCAGGCACAAAGCTTTCTATAGTCCCATCCTCTTTGTAAGTAACTGCATAAAGAGAGGGCACATATATTCCGGGAATCTCTGCCGCCAGCTCCAAAAATTCCTTTCTGGTTCTGCCCTCATGCTTACAGCTTTTGTAGCACTCCAGTAAGTCCCCGTAAACAGTTTCCCCCTCCCCAATATAAAACATATCAAAAAAAGGAGCTAACGGCTCTGGATTATAGGTGCAGGGGCCTCCTCCTATTACAATAGGGTCCTCCTTTGTTCTGTCCTCAGCGTGAAGAGGAATGCCTGCCAGATCTAATACCTGAAGAATATTGGTATAACACATTTCATACTGAATCGTGATTCCCAGGAAATCAAAATCCTTTACAGAATCCTGACTTTCCAAAGCAAATAAAGGTATTTGCTTCTTGCGCATAATTTGATCTAAGTCTGTCCACGGCGAAAATACACGTTCACAATATGTGTCTTCTCTTCTGTTGAACATATCGTAAAGTATCTGCATTCCCAAATGAGACATGCCGATTTCATAAACGTCGGGAAAACACATGGCAAAGCGGATGTCTACCTTTTTTGGATCTTTATTTATCATATTTACTTCTCCGCCGATGTAGCGGGCCGGCTGCTGAACAGAAAGCAGTATTTCATCGCTTAATGCTAATTTTCTCATTATATTTCCTTTTCTTCTTGTTGTTTTTTTACATGATTTTACTGTTTTTCTTACAATCGTTCCATGAAACAAAAGTGCTCTTTTTGCATTCTTTTCCTAAATTACAGTGCCTGCGAAAAGTCCTTATTTGCACTTTTTTGAAGCTAATTTTGCGCTCAAAAATGCTTCGTTACGACAATTTCATTTTAAACCTGTAAGACAGATGTTTTTGTTCATCAACCAGATGTAACTGGGTGTGATGGACGTTATTCGATAAAACAGTACGGAAAACTCTGTATAATTATAAAGGAGCTTACTCCGTTTCGTCAATGGAATTCTTACCGTTTTTCTCTCTTTCGCAAAGGCATCTTGCTTCGCGAATAAGACAAAAAACGGCTCATTTCTGAACCGTTTTCATGCCTGTAACCTTAAATATAGTTACTTTTATCTGAGATAAACTATGGACGGGGAAAAATGAAATTTCCACATGAGCGTATGCTTGCCAACATTGACCTACACCATGTCTCCATCAGCGTAGCAGGTATGGTTATTTATCTCTCAATATCATATGATTCATGTGTTTCAAGAGACATTTCAGCCATATCCATACATTTGACTGCTCGACAAACCTCATCGTAGCATGTTCGCACATATCCGTTTGCACAAACAAAATCGCCTGATGACATGGGAATTCCGTCCTTTTCCATGGTGATGGAACTGTCATTCAGATCGACGATGACGGCAATTTCCGGATTTTCTTTCGGATGCGCAACTAGCTGAATGCCAGTCTCGTCCTCATAAATGAGAATTTGTTCCGTGCATTCCGCTTTGTGCAGAATATATTTTAACTTTTCAGCCCTTGCTTCCTGTTCTTCTGCGACTTTCCCGGCGGCGCCGGCTGCCTGTATTTTCTCTTCTTGAATTTCAGGAACAAAGACGTCTTTTGTCTGAAGTTTTTCTTTGCTTAACAAGGCATCTAATTGCCTTTCCATGATAGACTCCAACTGCTTTACCCGCTCTTTTGGGAATCGCTCATCTCCACGGAATGAGAATTCATATCCCTTTAAGGAAACCAGAGCCGACCTTATCTGCGGAGTGAGCGCTGCCTGTCCGATTGCTGTAAAATCATTTCCGATTCTCGGTCCGCATTCTTTCAGTTTCAATCCTAAATGCGAAAAATCCGCCTGCTCCAGATACGGCAGCATCGCCATATTCAAATCAAAGACTGGAGCCATACGGATGATATCCTGAGTTTCATTATCAACCAGGACGCCATGGTTTCCTGCATGTCGATCCACATTAAACGTGAGTGCATCCAAAACGAGCATACGGCGGAACTCATCTTCTGAACCAATTTTGTGATAGAAGCGCAGCATTGCATCTGCATCCATCGGCTGCCCTAACCGGCTATATGGTACATATCCGTATGTTTCATCTGTAAAAAGCCGGCATTTTGATGCCAGCTGACCGTGGATATGGGCTAATTGGTATTGTACCGGGGTATTGCAGATTTTTCCAGCAATTTCAGATGCTAAAATCTCAGAATACGGCTCCAATCCGGAGTTTCTCGCCCCATCACTTCCCGCTTTATAGAGAAAGATTCCATCCGCTTCCCGCTTCCAGCATTTCCTAAAGCTGCCTTCCGTGGACAGTTCCGGAGATGTGCTCGACAGTTGAATCCCATACAGACTGATTCCCTCAAAAGCAAGTTTTGATATAACCTCATCATATTTATTTCGATAAAGGGAAACATCTTCCCATTTGACCTGCTCTTGCTCTGTTTTTATCCAGAAAGTGTCATTTATAGAAGCGGCATGGGTTACTTTTATAAACCCTCCCGCTGTGCGGCAGCCACATTGTTCCATCAATTGATGAAGAGAACGGTTATGCTTGGAGGCTTTGCGATTTTCTATCCATTCGCTGATCGAGCGGAATCCCATCGGCAGCTGATTGTCTCCTGTTTTTTCTATATCAGACAGCGATTCTCCCAGGAGTCCTTCTGTAATTTGAAACTTCGCAATTACGGCATTTTTATTCATCAAATAGTAATGCATATGGTCGTCCTCCTTTCTACAGGTATCATAACATACGATAGAACTAACTGCAATGATTGTTCTTATAGAGCGCGGCAGGCCGCCTGTACGGAAAACTCCAACAACTATGATTTTTAAGACCATGATCGGACTGGTTCAACATCAGTACCATCCCGCAGTTATTAATAATTACACAGGATTCCCGATTCACCGGCACGTCCTCGAGTTCTGTGATATCAGGGTCATAATATCTGCTCATATTGTATTGCCAAAGAAAAAGAATTAAGCAATCTTATGAAGCAAAAAGCCGTTATATCCTGAAAATATAACGGCTGGACAGCTTCTATCTCTGCTCAAATTTTTCTACAATTTTAATGAGAATGTCAGTAATCTTTTCCATGGACTGAATGCTGACAAATTCAAACTTGCCATGGCAGTTTTCTCCTCCAGTGCACAGGTTTGGACAAGGCAGACCCATATAGGAAAGTCTGGCTCCGTCTGTGCCGCCGCGAATAGGAATAATATTCGGCTCTACTCCCAGGTCCTTCATAGCTTCTTTGGCGATTTCTATTAAATACATATGAGGCTCCACCATTTCCTTCATATTGTAATAAGTATCTACCAGCTTCAGCTCTATGGTTCCCTGTCCGTATTTTTCATTCATATACGCTGCCGCCCGCTGCATATACTCTTTTTTCTTTTCAAATTTTTCTCTGTCATGATCCCGCACAATATAATTTAAAAATGCCTGCTCCACTGTGCCGTTCATATCATTTAAATGGTAAAAGCCTTCATATCCTTCTGTATACATAGGATTTTCAAATACAGGCAGCATATTGTGGAACTCAAAAGCCATCAACATGGCATTTTTCATTTTTCCCTTGGAAGTTCCAGGATGGATATTGGAACCGCTGATATAAACCTTGGCAGAGGCGGCGTTAAAGTTTTCATATTCCAGCTCTCCAACAGGCCCGCCGTCTACTGTATAGGCTACGTCTGCTCCAAAGCCCTTCACATCAAACTTATCTGCCCCCCGACCGATTTCCTCATCCGGTGTAAATCCGATTTTAATTGTGCCGTGGGGAATAGACGGATTAGAAAGAAAATACTCTGCCATAGCCATAATTTCGGCAATTCCCGATTTATCGTCAGCTCCCAGTAAAGTAGAGCCGTCTGTAACAATTAAATCCTGTCCCTTATATCCTGTCATTTGAGGAAAATCGCTGACCTTCATTGTTAAACCGGTTTCCTGATTCATAAGAATATCTTTTCCATCATAATTTTTTACGATCTGAGTTTTAGCCGGAGCTCCTGAATAGTCCGGGGTAGTGTCCATATGAGCGATAAATCCCAGCACAGGCATCTTTTTATCTGTTGTGGCAGGAATCGTAGCATATACATAACAGTTTTCGCTGATAGATATGTCTGAAGCCCCCATTTCCTTCAGTTCCTTTGCCAAAAGATCAGCTAAATCAAACTGCTTCTTTGTACTTGGTATCTGTGCTTCCCCAAATTTTGACTGCGTATCTACTGATACATACTTTAAAAATTTCTCTACAACACCCATCGTCTTTTCTCCTGTTTTCAATTATATTTCATTCTTATACCTTAGATATTGTTTGTCAGCGGTTTGCCAACTCTTCAGTAATATCCTCCCAATTTAAGCCCTTTTGAGCCATGAGAACCATCATATGATAAAGAAAATCAGACATCTCATACTTTACTTCCTCCGGGTTTGGATTTTTTGCGGCTATTACAATTTCCGTGGCCTCTTCCCCCAGCTTTTTCAGTATTTTATCAATTCCCTTGTCAAATAAATAATTTGTATAAGACCCCTCTTTAGGGTTTTCCTTTCTGTCTAAAATAACCTGATATACGTCCTCAAATACCTTTAAAGGATTTGTCTCTCTGTATTCTCTCTCCGCCAGGTTCTTAAAAAAGCAGGATTTTGCCCCTGTATGGCAGGCAGGCCCAACCTGATTTACCTTTGCCAAAATTGTATCATTGTCACAATCCAGTTTTAAAGACTTTACATACTGAAAATGGCCTGAGGTCTCACCCTTTATCCACAAAGACTGCCTGCTTCTGCTGAAGTAAGTCATTCTCCCTGTTTTTAACGTAGCAGAAAAGGCCTCTTCATTCATATATGCCACCATAAGCACTTGTAAGGTTTTATAATCCTGAACAACTACTGGAATCAGCCCTTGAGAATCTAATTTAAACTGCTCCCACTCTACATCTGTCTCAAAAGTATCTACAACCACGCCTCTGGCCTTTAATTCCTGCTTTAGCAGCATACAGTTTCCTTCTTTTTCCTCCGGAACTGTGAGAATGGCCCCTTCCACATGGGGAATCTTCAGAAGTGAGGTGAGAATTCCCGGCTCATCCTGGTCGCAGAAAACCAGAATCGGCTTTTTAGACTCTACTAAAGCTTTCATATGGCTACTGTCAAAATCGTCTGCATCCAGCTTGTCTGTATCTAAAATCATTAAAGAAGCTCCCAGCTGCTCATACTCCTCCTGGCTGGCCAAATACTCTGTTCCCGGCAGGTATGCATAAATCTTTTCGCTTCCAAATCTGTCTGCGGCTTCCTTAATCAGGTCCACATTTTCCTGCAGGCTTACATCTAAAAAAGCCGCCTTTGCACCTGCATAAAGATATTTTTTAATATCCTCCAGACGTTTTGTCCTGCCTCCCGCTATAATAGGCGTATCTACTTCCCTGGCGGCAGCCTTAATGATTCCAATTACATTTTCATGGTCCTCATCTGTCTCAGATAAATCCTGAATTAAAATTTCATCTGCTCCATTATCGCTGTAAAATCTGCACAAAGTCATTATATCATCACTGTAATACTCCACTCCTCTGTCACAGATGATTGCCTGGCCTTCCCGGCAGCCAAAGCTGGGAATCAACTTCTTATAATCTCCCATTCTCCTATTTCCTCTCTTATCTGCTTTCAAACAAGTCTACTGCCTGTCTTAAATCTACTCGTTCCTCGTAAAGAGCCTTTCCTATAATTGCCCCCTGCACCCCTGCCTCTGCAAGATGATGCAAATCCTCCATTGAAGATACACCTCCGGAAGCAATAATGTCAAGTCCTGTTTTCTCTGTCAAATCTTTGGTAGCCAACACATTAGGTCCTGTCAGCATTCCGTCCCGTGAAATATCTGTATAAACAATATGACGGACCCCATATTGTTTCATTGTCATACACAATTCTTCCGCTGTCAAAGAACTGACCCTTTCCCATCCTTCTACAGCCACCATTCCATTTTTAGCGTCTACTCCCACTACAATTTTCTCCGGGCCGAATTCGTCAATTAAGTCCCTGATAAATTCTGGATTCTCCACTGCTTTTGTGCCGATAATTACTCTTGATATTCCAAGAGAAAGCATATTTTTTACAGCTTCTTTGCTGCGGATACCTCCTCCCAGCTCAGTAGGCACAGAAACATTTTTTACAATATCTTTAATGGCATCTTCATTGACAGATCTTCCGGCCAAGGCCCCGTCCAAATCTACCAGATGCAAAAAGGACGCTCCCTGGCTGCACCACAGCCTTGCCATATCTGAAGGTCTGTCAGAATACACCTTTACATTTTGAAACAATCCTTGGGTCAGGCGGACGCATTTCCCACCCTTCATATCAATCGCCGGATATAACTGCATAACTTTCCCCCCTCTCTTTTTCAAGCTTTATTTCTCACAATAAATAAAGCCCTTTCCCAATCTTCTTTTTTCACCAGAATTTCATATATTTTAGACTTTGTAGGATCTGAGCCAGGGCCGATAAACACCTCCCTGGTAGTTCCTCTTCCAGGTCCCAGCCATCTGGCTTCCCTATCTGTTATATCGTACCAGCAAGGGATACCGCTGTCGTCTAAAAGCTGTCTGATACGTGCAAATTCCTCTATAGAACTACCTAGGTAAACTGTTTCTTTTCCAAACTTTAGCACTACAGCACTCCTTTCGTGGACAATACATCTGTAATTCTTGAATCCAGCTGCACCGCCTGGTCTAAGGCCTTTCCAAATGCTTTAAAAGCCCCCTCGATTATATGGTGGCAATTCTGTCCTGACAGCTGTTTGATGTGAAGATTCATGGCAGCTCCATAAGAAACTGCATAGAAAAATTCTTTCACCATTTCCGTCTCCAAATCGCCTGTAAATTCCCTTTCCAGGTTCAGATCATAGACTAAATAAGGTCTTCCACATAAGTCCAGGGCGCATAAAATCAAAGCTTCATCCATGGGAAGAATTTTAGAGCCGTACCGCACGATTCCTTTTTTATCTCCCGCCGCCTGACTGATGGCCTGGCCCAGCACAATTCCCACATCTTCAATGGTGTGGTGAGTATCCACCTCTAAATCCCCTGTTACCTTTAATGTCATATCAAATAAGCCGTGGCGTGTAAAATTATTCAGCATATGGTCAAAAAAGCCAATTCCTGTAGAAATATCTGCCTGCCCGCTGCCGTCCAGACAAAACGTCATTTGAATTTGAGTTTCTTTTGTATTTCTTGTAATGGAAGCTGTTCTTTTCATTTTTCCTCTCCTTTTGACTGACAGCATTTTCACTTTTACATCCCAGGTAAAACTTATTCTTGAGTATTTTCAAATCTGACTCTGATGGAGTTTGCGTGGGCAGTCAGCTTTTCTGCCTCTGCAAACGCAATAATATCTTTATAAACCGGCTCCAGAGCCTGCTTAGAATAATAAATTACGCTGGATTTTTTAATAAAATCATCTACTCCTAATGGTGAGAAAAACTTTGCGGTTCCATTTGTAGGCAGCACATGGTTTGGACCTGCATAATAATCCCCTAACGGCTCTGAGCTGTATTCTCCAATAAAAATAGCTCCTGCATTCTGTATTTTGGTCATAGTTTCAAAGGCGTCCCTTGTAATAATTTCCAGATGCTCCGGGGCAATTTCATTAACAGTGTCCACTGCCTCATCAAGGGTTTTTGCCACTAAAATATAACCATAATTCTCCAATGACTTTTCCAGAATCTCTTTTCTGGAGAGAATTTTTACAAATCTCTCTACCTCTTTGGAAACCTTTTCTGCCAGCTCCATGCTGGTAGTTACTAAAATAGCTGAAGCCAGCTCGTCGTGCTCTGCCTGAGACAGCAGATCTGCGGCTACATATTTGGGATTTGCCGTCTCGTCTGCCAGAACTAACACCTCGCTGGGTCCTGCGATGCTGTCAATACTTACATGGCCGTACACAGCCTTTTTGGCTAAGGCCACAAAAATATTTCCAGGTCCAACAATTTTATTTACCCTGGGAATAGATTCTGTTCCAAATGCCAAAGCTGCTATTGCCTGAGCGCCGCCTGCCTTATACACCTCTGTCGCCCCTGCCAAATGAGCCGCTGTAAGAGTTACAGGATTTACCTTTCCGTCTTTTTCCGGAGGCGTTGTCATAACAATCCGCTTTACTCCCGCCACCTTTGCCGGTATAATATTCATCAGCACAGAAGAAGGGTAGGCCGCCTTTCCTCCCGGAACATACACGCCTGCGCTTTCTAAAGCAGTAATTTTCTGCCCCAGAATCCTTCCGTCAGGCTGTGAGTCAAACCAGCTGAGGCGCAGCTGCTTTTCATGGTACGTCTTAATATTCGCCATGGATTTTTTCATAACCTCTAAAAGCTTTGGGTCTACCAGCTTCATGGCCTCCTTAATTTCCTCTTCAGTAACCCGCACATTTTCTGCGCAAATATCTGCATGGTCAAACTCTTTTGTGTAGGAAAATAAAGCCTGGTCCTTATTTTCCTTTACGTCATCTACAATTTTCTGCACAGTTCCAGCATAGGCGTTATAGTTATTTGGATCTCTTTTTAAAAGATCTGCCAATATATTTTGTTTTGTCTGTTCATCTAAGGAAATAATTTTCATACCTGTTCCTCCTGTATCATTTGCTTCAAACTGCTGATTAAAGCAGTGATTCTCTGGTTTTCCCGCTTCATGCTGACCTGATTTACAACTACTCTGGCAGAAAGGGGGCATACCTCCTCCAGCACCATAAGACCGTTTTCTCTCAATGTAGATCCTGTTTCTACAATATCTACAATTACCTCAGAAAGGCCTACAATAGGCGCCAGCTCAATAGAGCCGTTTAATTTTATAATTTCCACTGTCTGATGCTTTTTATTGTAAAAATAATCTTTGGCTATATTAGGGTATTTTGTGGCCACACGGATCAGCTGATGATGCTTTAAAAGCTCTCCTGCGCTCTCTGGTCCGCAGACGCACATTCTGCATTTTCCGTATCCTAAATCTACCACCTCAAAAAGCTTTCTGCCTTCCTCCAGAATCGTATCCTTTCCCACCACTCCAATGTCAGCCGCCCCATATTCCACATATGTGGGAACGTCGCTGGCTTTTGCCAGGAAAAAACGTATTTTCATATCCTCATTGGAGAAGATTAATTTTCTGGAGGTTTTGTCCTTCATCTCTTCACAAGTAATGCCTATTTTCTCAAACAGCTTCATCGTCTGGTCCGCCAGGCGCCCTTTAGCTAAAGCCACAGTTAAATACCTCATTTTTTCTCCTCCTGACCTTCAGAAATATAGACCTCTCTTACAGTCTCGCCGCCTTTTTCCACCACAAACAGCCGGCGCACCGGGCCTTTCATAAAACTGCGGCAATAGTCCTCCTCCGTCTTTTCCAGGTTCCTTTGTATTAGCTGAACCGCCTCCCCCTGGCTTCTAAGAGAAGCTGCAAGCTTTAAAGCCTGTTTGAAATCCTCCTGTCTGTAAATCACTGCCGTATTCACAGTTTTTACAGGAATCTGAATATTCTGCCTGTCTAAAGCCTGCATAAGCCGCTCCACCACAATGGCAAAGCCTACTGCAGGCGTATCATTCCCAAACTGCACCAGCAGTTTATCATACCGGCCGCCTGTAACCAGATAATCCCCTGTTCCATATGTATAGGCCTTAAAAATAATCCCTGTATAATACTTATATTTACTTAACATTCCTAAGTCATAGGAAACATAATCCTCCAGCCCGTACAGCTTTAAAATCTCATTTACCTGCTCCAGCCGGTCAATGGCTTTTATGGCCCTTTCGTTTTTCACCATGTCTTTTATTTTCAAAATATCTGACAAGCTGCCAAACAGCTGAGGAAGCTCCATAAGAACCTTTCTTACATGCTCCTGCATGGGATGGGTTTTCATCAGCTCCTCCACCCCAAATATATTTTTATTTTCAATCAGCTCCCTTAGATTTTCCTGGGTTTCCTCATCCATTCCGGCCTCGTCGGCAAGGCCTCTGAAAAACTCTACCTGCCCCAGCTCTACCTGAAACTCTTTCAGCCCTGACGATTTTAATGCCTCCACTACCATAGCAATCATTTCAGCATCCCCGGCCGCGCTGTCCTCTCCCACCATCTCAGCCCCGGTGTGGGTCATCTCCTTTAAACGTCCCTGATAGCTGGAATTATTAATAAAGGTTTTAGCCAGATAGCAAAGGCGCAAGGGCGTGTCCTCATCCATAAAATACTTAGCCACACATCTGGCAATGGCAGGGGTCACGTCAGGCCTTAAAACTAAGGTGTTATTGTCCCTGTCGAAAAACTTAAACATTTCCTGGGTTGTAACGCTTCCCCTTTCTTTTGTGAAAATATCAAAAAATTCAAATGTAGGAGTTTCTATTTCTTCATATCCATAGGTGCGGAAAACTTTTCTGATTCCCTTTTCTACTGTTAGCTTTTTCACACACTCTTCTCTGTAAATATCCCGCACACCGTCCGGCGTATGCAGCAGTTGCTTTTTCATTATCTGCCTATCCTTTCCTGATTCTTAACAATGTCGCTTTTTTATGGTAAAGTGATAATTTGCTACTATAACAATGTGTATATTATATGAGATAAACTTTTCACTGTCAATCTCTTTCCTCTAAATCCTTCTGCAGCATCTCTAAATAATGTATAAACATGTCCTTATGGCTGCGTATTTCATAGCTTTTATCTATTTCCTCATATGTAAAGCTTTTTCTGCCGCCCTCTTCCATACGTTTCCAAAATTTATAAATATGGGCAAATGGCATATAATATACTTGATTTTTAGCTGTAAAGGATAAAATAATAAAAGAAACTCCTCCCTGTTCCTCAAATTCTTTCATAAACTGAATCTGATGAGGGTGAATATTGTGGAGAGGAAAAGTATTCACAGCGCATTCCTTGGCATCAAAGCACACTGGAATCCCCTGTACTGCTCCTATATAATCTACAGTACTTTTCTTTTCAAAATAAGCTAATGTAATATGCCTGCTTTCCTTGGCAATTTCTATAGGTGTAATAGGCGTAGGCACCTTCTGAATCAGAGCCAGATTTTTCTCCCTGTAGCTGTCATTGGTACGGTTAATTAAGTCCTCCAGAGTAGACCCTCTTAAACCTCTGGTATTCCACGTTCCCATACTGTTTATCTTCCTTCCTGGGCTGCTTTTCTTTCATTAATTTCCCCTTTTACCGCTTTTTCAAAGAGAGGGGGAAGGGGAGCGGAAACTGTAATTTTTGATAAATTAGAAAGAGGAGGCTGCATATCCGGAAATACTAAAACTGCCGAATGAAGCAGCTGAGCAGTAATCCCATACTTTTTTTTCATATAGGCATTTACCTTTTTATCTCCGTACTTAGGATCTCCGGCAATGGGATGGCCTATGGAAGCCAAATGGGCCCTGATTTGATGAGATCTTCCTGTAATTAACAATACCTGCAGCAGGGTAAAATCTTCTCCTGCAGCCAAAGGCGTATATTCTGTTTCAATAGGCAGGCTGCCGTCTGTTTCTTCTTTAGAAATACTGACCTGATTTGTTTTTTCATCTTTTTTTAAAAATCCTTTTATTCTGCATCTTTCTTTTACTTGTCCCTTTACCAGGCAATGATAATATTTATGCAGATTTCTGTTTCGGAATAACTGGCTTAATCCCTGAAGTCCTGCCAGAGTTTTCCCGGCAGCCACTAAACCGCTGGTATTTCTGTCCAGACGATTGCACACAGAAGGCCGGAAGCTTTTTAGTTCCTCCTCCTTCAGCTGCCTGGAAGTAAGCAGATAATCAAGAATATATTCCACTAAAGATTCATCTGTATCCTTTGCCTTCTGGGACAGCATACCTGCAGGCTTATTAATAAAAAGTACATTTTCATCCTCATATATAATATGAAGAGACTGCTTAGACACCTTTTGAATATGTACTTGAGAAAACTTTTCTATGGTTTCATCAGAAAGAAATAACTTTACCTGGTCTCCCTCTGTAAGGCGCTCTGAACCGTCGCATTTCTTTCCGTTTAAGGTAATGTTTTTCTTTCTCATCATTTTATATAAAAAACCTTTTCCAGCCAGATTTAAATACTTAGAAAGCATTTTATCCAGCCGCTGTCCGGCTTCATTTTTCGTTATTGTAATCGCCTTCATACCATTCTGTTCCTTTTCCTATAAGCCAATTCATCCATTACATAGACAGCTGCTTTAACAAGTCAAACGCATAATCCACGCTTCCGTCATCCTCATATTCGCTGGCTGGCTTTAAACTGTCAAGTCTTTGGAAAAATGCTTTTTCATCCTTTATAATCTTTGCGTTAGGATCTAAACGGTGGGCAGTAAACATGTCATTTAAGTACTTTTCCCCCTTTTTTACATCTACCTTCTGGGAGGTACAGTAAAGATATACGCCGGTTGGGTGAACCATTACCGCGTCCGCAGGCATCACCGCCTCCTTAGAAGTCAAAATCAAATCATAAAGCAGCTTGCCTGTCTGGCTGTAGCCTTCTGCTCTGCGAAAAAATTCCTCCTTTGGAGTTTTTATTTTCCAGGCCGCCAGCATAGGAGCCGCCACATTGGCAGTAGGCAGCACTGATAAAATAGCCATAACTGTCAGTATATTTTTCACCGGCTCACTGGCAGTAAAATTTCTGGCCAGCAGCTGAATAATAATCATAGCCCCTCCAAACAGCACTTCATATATCTGTATTTTTCTTCTGTATGTTCTGTACCCATACTCGCCCTTTTGTCTGCGCATATTTTGTCTATTCCTTTCCTTTTATGGTAATAAGCTTTAGCAATACCTTGTGAGGCAGCAGCTTTGTAAGCAAATGAAAGGCCTTCATAAGAGGACCGTAAACAGAAATTTCCTTTCCCATCATACTGTCTCTTACAGCCAGCTGCACTACTTTTTTGGGGTCAGCCATAGCCAGGCGTTTATACAGGGGAATCCTTCCTGTAGTTTCTGCAATTTGGAAAAATTCTGTATCTACAGGACCGGGACATACTGCTGTAACGCAGATTTCTCTGTCCTTTAATTCTCTGTTTAAAGCTCTGCTGTAGCTGAGCACAAAGGACTTAGTAGCCGCATAAATAGCAAAGGAAGGCTGGGGCAAAAAGGCTACTGCTGAAGCAAACATAATAATTCTGCTGTTTTTGCTCATATAAGGCAGCGTTAAATGAGTAACTGCGCATAAAGCCTGGCAATTTAATCCGATCATTCCTGTTTCGTCAGCCATGGAAAGGCTTCCTACACGCCCTATTTTCCCATAGCCTGCACCGTTTACCAGAATTTTCACATCAGGCTTTCTGTTTTTCAGCTGATGCTTTAATGTCTCTAAGCTGTCCTCCCTTGTTAAATCTAAGGAAAACAGCCTTAAGGGCACAGGAACCTGGTGAACTAAAGCCTGCAGCCTATCTGTCCTCCTGGCTATTACCCAAATCTCGTCTAAACCCCCAAAACGATCTGCCAGCTGATATACCATTTCCCTTCCCATTCCTGAGGAAGCGCCTGTTACAACAGCAATTCTCATTTAAACTCCTCCTTCTACTTTCCCTTCTTATTATGAACATTCCGGATTGTTCTCTTTTTTGTCCTGCTGCCGGAAGTCTTGCCACTTTCCCGCTGTTTATTCACATCCTTGCCCTTATAAGCCAAATGTTTTTCTCCCTGACCGGACTTTATATTTCTGGGCCGTATAAGACATTTGCTGTCAAACCCAATTAAATCTGTTCTTCCTGCTTTTTGGAGAGCCTCTAAAACTAAACTGTAATTAGCCGGATTTCTATACTGTATTAAAGCCCTCTGCATAGCCTTCTCATGGAGATTTACAGGCACATAAATCTTCTCCATAGTTCTTGGGTCATAGCCGGTATAGTACATACACGTAGAGATAGTGGAGGGAGTAGGATAAAAGTCCTGCACCTGCTCCGGCATATATCCAATGTCTCTTAAATATTCTGCCAGCTCTACAGCCTCCTTTAAGGTGGACCCTGGATGGGAGGACATTAAATATGGCACAAGATACTGCTTTAATCCCAGCTTTTCATTCATCTGCTTATATTCTTTTACAAACTGTCTGTATACCGCCGTCTCCGGCTTTCCCATAGGGCGAAGCACTGCATCCGACACATGCTCCGGAGCCACCTTCAGCTGGCCGCTGACGTGATGGCGGCAAAGCTCTCTTAAAAAATCTCTGTTTTTATCTGCCAGCAAATAATCAAAGCGGATTCCTGATCTGATAAATACCTTTTTCACCTTTGGAAGAGACCTTAGCTTTTGAAGCAGGCGTATGTAATCGCCATGGTCTGCATTTAGATTTTTACAAGGCTTTGGAAATAAACATTGCTTATTTGTGCAGGCTCCTTTTGTCATCTGCTTCTTGCAGGCAGGAAACCTGAAATTAGCTGTAGGTCCTCCCACGTCGTGAATATATCCCTTAAAATCAGCTTCCTCTGTTAATGTCTTTGCTTCCTTTACTAAAGATTCATGGCTTCTGGCCTGGATAATTCTTCCCTGATGAAAGGTGAGAGCGCAGAAGCTGCAGGCGCCAAAGCAGCCTCTGTTGCTGATTAAGCTGAATTTTACCTCCCTGATGGCCGGTATTCCCCCTGCCTCCTCATACATTGGATGGTAATTTCTCATGTAAGGCAGATCGTATATATCGTCCATTTCTTCCTTTGTTAAAGGCTTTGCCGGCGGATTCTGAACCACAAATAAATGATCCCTTCCATAAGGCTCCGCCAGCCTTTTTCCAGTAAAAGGGTCTGTGTTGCAATACTGGACATAAAAGCTTTCCGCATATTTTTTCTTATTATTTTTCAGTTCCTCATAATCAGGAAGCAGCTGATAATCATATACATTTTCCAAAGACTTTGTCTTGTAAACAGTTCCGTCTATAAAAGTAATATCCTTTATCTCAATGCCGCTGTTTAAGGCATCTGCAATTTCCACAATAGAATGCTCCCCCATACCGTAGGAAATTAAATCTGCCTGAGAATCTAACAGCAGGGAACGCTTCAGCTTATTAGACCAGTAATCATAATGGGCCAGTCTTCTCAGGCTGGCTTCAATTCCCCCTATAATCACAGGTTTGTCCTTATATACGCTGCGGATTAAATTTCCATAAACCACAGCTGCATAATCAGGCCGCTTTCCCATCTCTCCCCCTGGTGTATAAGCGTCCTGGCTTCTTCTTTTTTTAGAAACAGAATAGTGATTTACCATAGAATCCATATTTCCGCCGCTGACTAAAAATCCCAGTCTGGGCTCCCCCAGTATCTGAATACTTTCAGGATTCTTCCAATCCGGCTGGGCAATTATCCCCACCTTATATCCTCTGGATTCCAGAACACGGCTGATAATTCCAGGGCCAAAGGACGGATGGTCCACATAGGCATCCCCTATTACATATACAAAATCGCATTGTTTCCAGCCTCTATACTGCATATCGCCGCGGCTTACAGGCAAATAATCATGTATCATAATAAGTCTCCCGTCTTTTCTTCATTCAGCAGCTCAAAAAAATCGTGAATATAACAATCTGCCAGCTGTCTTTTTTCCTCGTCCATATGTACAGAAAACTGGTCGTACACAGCAACCACATCCATACCTGCATTTTTTCCCGCCATAATGCCTGCCGGCACATCCTCAAATACTGCGCACTGTTTAGGTTTTACTCCTAAATCTGCCGCCACCTTTAAATAAATATCAGGAGCCGGCTTTCCCGCCGCCACTTCGCAGGCAGTTGTCACCTGGCTGAAATACTTTGAAATCTTTAAGGACTCCAGCACAGCGTCCACCATTTCTCTCCCGTTGCTGGTTGCAATTCCCATAACCATATTCCGGGCCTTTGCCCACTGCAAAAACTCTCCTGCCCCTGGCTTTAAAGGCACCTCATGTTTATATTTATAAAGAGACATAGAAATCCAGTCCTGTTTAATCTGTTCTAAGGAATCCTCCAGCTGAAAACGATTCTTAAAATAAACTGCTGTTTCAGAAAAACTCATTCCCTCAATAACCTTCTGTAGATCCTCCGGGCAATTCAGACCAAATTTTCCTAAATATTCAATATCAATTTCCTTCCACATCCACATAGAATCCACTAAGGTTCCGTCTAAATCAAATAATATGGCTTTCTTTTCCTTTAAATGTTCTAACGTCATATATATCTCCAATTTTTTACATCTTTACTGCTGTTTCAGGCTTTCTATTTCCTCATTCGTTAAGGGCCTGTATTCCCCGGGCTTTAAATTTTCATCCAAGGTTAAGGAGCCCATGGACAGACGTTTTAAGTATGTAACCTGGCAGCCTACTGCCTGAAACATTCTTTTCACCTGGTGAAACTTCCCCTCTTTGATAGTCAGGCGAGCTTGATTTCCATTTACAATAATATGGGAAGGCATAGTTTTAACGCCGTCCTCTAAAATAAGCCCGGCCTGAAACTGCTCCTTTCCGTCTTCCGGAAATACGCCTTCAAATTCAGCCAAATATACTTTATCCACATGCTTTTTAGGGGACAGCAGATTGTGGGTCAGCTCGCCGTCATTCGTAATTAAAAGAAGGCCTTCTGTGTCAATATCCAGACGGCCTGCTGGAAATAAATCTGTTCTTTTTCTGTCCTGAATCAGCTGAACTACTGTAGGATACTTTTTATCCTCAGTGGCAGAGACTACTCCCTTTGGCTTGTTCAGCATATAATACTCGTATGCTGCATAGCTGATTCTTTTTCCGTCTAACACAATTTCATCTTTTTCCGGATCTATTTTCCTGTCAGTTTTCTTCTCCGCCTCTCCGTTTACCAGAATTCTGCCTTTTTTGGCTGCTTCCTTGGCCTGACTTCTGGTCAGGCTTCCTGTTTCCGTCAGAAACTTATCCAGCCGTATCATCATGTTCTCTTCCTCCTACTGCCAGCGCCATCCTGGATAATATTTATTTTTCAGTACTCCCTTATTGCCCTTTGCCCAGCCTAAGGGGAAGCCCTCTGCACACACAAGGCACCAGCCCTCAGCCAGTTTTTCTGTATCCTTTAAAATAATTGTCTCCCCTTTTAAATACCGTATCACTCTTTCATCCTCCCTGGAAAAAGATATGGTCCGGGGATAATTACATTTTTTTAAAAACATAGCCAGAGCCTGAGAAGGCTCAAATCTGTTTTTCTTTATCTGGCCTAAAAGCAGGCCTGTTCTTAAATATCTAAGTCTGGCATGGTATGGAAAGTCCTTGGGCAGAAAATATAGGCTGTCCTCCTTTATATACAGCCTGGACTGATCTGAAAATAGCCTTTCTTTCCCGTCAGAACTTTTGATTTCCTTTAAAAACTTTTCTGCCTCCTCAGGCATTTTGATTTGCTTTCTTCTATTTTCCTGAATATTTCCCTGGATTTTCTCCCCATCTCCCAAATCTTTTTTTCTCATTAAACCTAAAAAATGTCCCTCTCCCTTTATCTTGTGAGGAAACAGCCGAATACACTCCTCCATTTCAAATCCACGGGCAAACCCATGAAAATCAGGCAGCTTCATCAGCTCCATAGACGGATTATTTTCTAAAATCCACTGAATCACCTTTTCATCCTCCTGTTTTGCAAATGTGCAGGTGGAATAAAGCAGCAAGCCTCCCGGGCGCAGCATCTTTACAGCCTGACTAACTATATTTTTCTGAATAGGGGCATAATAGTCAGGTCCATGCTCCAGCCAGTCTTTAATAAGCCCAGAATCCTTGCGAAACATTCCTTCTCCTGAGCAGGGGGCGTCCACTAAAATTTTGTCAAAAAATTCAGGCAGATACTCTGCCAGCTTTTCTGGAGATTCGCTTGTGACGCAAATTGGACCGGCGCCAAATAATTCCAGATTTTTTAATAATGCCTTCGCTCTGGAATTGCTAATATCATTAGAAAAAAGAAGCCCCTCTCCCTTTAGCTTAGCCGCCAGTTCCGTACTCTTTCCCCCTGGCGCCGCGCAAAGATCCAACACCCTGTCTCCTGGCTGTACCGGAAGAAGCGCGGCAGGTGTCATGGCGCTGGGCTCCTGTAAATAATATAAACCTGCGTAATAGTAAGGATCTCTGGCCGGCTTTTCCTCTTCCCTGTAATAATATCCGTTCTCTGTCCATGGCACAGGCTCCAGAGAAAAGGGGGACAGCTGTTCAAATTCCCGGCCTGACAATTTTAAATTATTGACTCTCAGCCCCTGAACCTTTGGCATATCAAAGGAACTTATATATTCTTCATAATTACTATGATCTAAAAGTTCTCTCATCTTCTCTAAATACAACGAAGGAAGTTCTGTATATTTCACTATTGTAAGCTCCTGTCTTTTATTGCTGACATTTATTTTATCATATTTTTCTTCTATATGGTATGGTTTTCTGAAAATATAGGACTCCTAAAGCCGCCCTTTTAATAAACTGCCTTCAGCCTTTTATTCTCCAAATATTTTAACGGCCAGTAAGGATTTACGCTCATCTCCTCAAAATGATCTGTCTGCAAATAGATTCCCACATGAAGGTGAACAGGAAAATTCCCCGTAGTTCCCTCTACTGTGCTGTAGCCGCTGTCCCCCATATATCCTAACAGATCTCCCGCCTGTATTTTATCCCCTTCCTCCCACTGTCCAGAATACTTATATAAATGGGCGTAGTAAAAATATCCCCCTGAGGGACCTCTGATTCCCAGCCTCCATCCTCCTTTTTCCAGCCAGCCAACCTTTTCCACTACTCCGTCTGTCATAGACACTACAGGATAAAATCCACGTTCCATTTGATCTCCCATAATATCGCAGCCCTCGTGCTGTCTTTCCCCTCCATATGTTCTTAAATCTCCCCATCCGTTGTCAAAGGTTACTTCTTTTGTTTCTGGATTTTCACTGGCAGGAATAGGAAAATATTTCAGATCGCCTAAAACAGCATTGTAAGAATTTTTCAGCTTTTTATATTCTACAGGCTTAATCTGCTCCACCCTTCCTGTCTTGTAATCTAATGTCTCAAGTCCTGTTAAATCATAATTGTTTTCCACCATTAAGGTAGTAATCATGTCCAGATCCAGATTCTTTTGCTTTGCAACTAATTCTCCCAGCTCTATTGCCCGGAATTCGTCGCTTTCCCAGGTATAAGCGTCCAGCTGGTAAAAGTTAGGATTATTGGACAAATAATCTACCATAGTCACCTGAAAAACAGCCAGCAGTATTAGGAAAAGGATTATCATACACATTCATTCCTCACATATATTGTATAAACAAATATATTCTGGTCTGTATGAAAAAATCCTTTTTTCCTTTATTGCCTATTGTGATTTTAGGTCTGCTTTTATGGCAGCCTGGCCTGGCTGTCTCAGGCGCCAGAAACGGCCTTATTTTGTGGGCCAATGTAATCCTTCCAACGCTGCTTCCTTTTATGCTGTGTTCTGGAGCCATTGTAGCTTTAGGCGGAGTTCCTCTTTTAGTTCGCCCATTTTTCCCTGTTCTTTCCAGGCTGTTTTCCATGTCAGTTTCCGGCTGCTACGTATTTTTGTCAGGACTGCTGTGCGGATATCCTATGGGAGCGAAAACCTGCAGCGAATTTTTAGATTCTCAAATGATTTCCCCTGAGGAGGGAAGGCTGCTTTTAGCTGTCAGCAATCATCCCAGCCCTATGTTCCTCTTAGGATACGCGGCGGCGGCCACCTTGCCTTCTATGACTGCCCCTTTGCTGATTTCTGTTTATCTCCCTGTTATTCCCATTGCTTTAGCAGGAAAATACATATATCACGTTTCCCTGTCAAGTTTGAAACAGCCATCTGCTTTAAACAAGTTCTCTTTTGATGAAAGCTTAATGAATTCTGTGGAAACCATGGTAAAAATCGGCGGTTATGTTATGCTTTTTTCCATTGCCGCTATATTTATTCAAACCTTATCTCCATTATCTGAAAAAAGCAGTTCTTTTATTTTGGGAATTACAGAGATCACCACAGGAATCCACGCTGTATCTAAGTCCTGGCCATCTGAAACAGCAGGGGCAGTTTTAGCTTTTATCACTGCCTTTGGAGGAATATCAGGGATATTTCAGACAAAAAGTGTATTAAAAAATGCCGGACTTTCAATCCGGCACTATGTACTATGGAAAATCTGCCACGGAACCTTGTCCTGTGGGACTTTTATTCTGCTGTCTCAGACTGAGGCGCTGGCGTCTCTTCTTCCTCTCTGACTACTCCTCCTGACAGCTCATTTCTGTTGGAGGTAACAATATCGTAGCTGGACTGCATAGAGCTCATAAAAGCTCCAAAACGGCTCTGAGCGTCCTCAATGGTGTGATTCATAATTCTCTGAAGGCTGCTAAGCATATCATCGGTGTAGCGGATGGCGTTCTCACGAATGGCATCTGCGTCCCCGTATGCCTGATCTACAATGGCCTGAGCCTGCATCTGAGCATCCTCCACCACTTGATCAGCCTGAGTATAAGCTCTCTGCATAATCTCATGCTCATTTACCAGCTCATTTGTCTGGGCTGTAGCCTCAGCTAAAATAGAATCTGCCTGTGATCTGGCGTCAGAAAGAATGGCATCCTGGTTGCTGATAATCTTCTGATATTTTTTGATTTCATCAGGTATTCTCAGGCGAAGCTCCACCAAAAGCTCTTCAATCTCTTCCTTATTAACAATAATATCGCTGTTGGAAAACGCCTTTGGCTTACAACTGTCAATATATTCTTCAATTTCACTGATTAACTGTTCAATTCTGCTCATAATCCCTGCTTCTCCTTACTATCCTTCTTAATTTCTATATTTTATGTAAACAATTTCAGTCAATTTTCCCTTATCTCTGCAGCTAAAAAGCGCAGTTTTGTATATTCTTTATCATCTTATCACGTTCTTTAAAAGAAAACAACTCCTACTTTTTCTTTATAAAAAAATGTTTATTAGTCTTATATTCTTTAACTTTTTCTATATAAAATCCCCACTCCCCGGGAAGTTCCATATCTGTGTCCAAAGCTGCTTCCACTATAATTAAAGTATCCTTATCTGCCAGATCAGAGTGAGATAAAATCTTTAAAACATCTCGCTCCAAATTTTGTCTATAAGGCGGGTCCATGAAAATCACTGAAAAAGGCTGATATTTTCCCTCCATTTTTTTCAGTGATACTATTACATCCTCTGTCATTGTCACAGCCTTATCTTCTAAATGAGTAGTTTTCAGATTTTCACCAATACATTCTGCCGCTTTCCTGCTGTTCTCCACAAACACAGCCATTTTTGCCCCCCTGCTGAGAGCTTCTATTCCAATCGCTCCGCTTCCTGCAAAAAGGTCTAAAAATGTGCTGCCTGGAATCAAATTCTGCAGCATATTAAAAAGGGTTTCTTTAATTCTGTCTGTAGTTGGTCTTGTATCCATTCCTTCTACTGTTTTTAACAGCAGTCTTCTAGCGCTGCCTGCAATTACTCTCATAATTTAAACTCCGTTTTTCTAATTGGTCATTTGTTTTTATTATAGTATGAGTTTTAGCCATTCACAAGAGTGTTTTTTCTTTTCCTGTTTTTGGTAAATTACACAGAACCTTCTAGTGTATTATTTTTATCTGCGCACATAATAGGAGTGTAACAAAAAACAAAGCCACGGCAGAAACAAGAAAAACCATACTGTCGGGCAAAAAAACAACAAGGAGGCGTTTTACAATGTCAAACAACAGTTCTTCAAACAAAACAAACGTACCAGAGGCAAGAGAAGCAATGGACAGATTTAAAATGGAGGTTGCCAGCGAACTTGGAGTACCGTTAACAAACGGATACAACGGTAATCTCACATCTGCACAGAACGGATCTGTTGGCGGATATATGGTTAAGAAGATGATCGAAGCACAGGAAAGACAGATGGCTGGTAAATAAATTTTACTGACAGCCAGAAAGGCTCTCCCCACCTCCTCACAATTATAGAGAAGGCAGGGAGAGCCTTTTTCCTTTACTTTGTTTTCTGAAAAGCGATTCTGGTATCTCCGTTTTCATCTAAAATAATTGTGCCGCATTTTTTTAATCCGTTTTTCTCCAGCATCCCCTGCATAGGAATATTATCTTTATGAGTGTCTATACGAATATTTCCAAACTGTTTAAAACACCAGTTTAAACAAAAGGAAGCCACTCCCTTTTTATGGCTGCCTGTAGCCACCCGGTGAACCACCCCATAGGGCTCCTCATTCATCCAGGCTCCGTCATAGATTTTCCCGTAGGAAGGATCACTGCCGACTCTAAAGTAAAATGTACCTAAAATCTTTTCTCCTTCTGTACATACATAACTGCATCCTGATTTTATATCTGCTTCAATTAATTCTTTTTTAGGATATCCGTCCCCCCACTGGTGGGGATTTCCCTGCAAAGCCATAAACTCTCTGGCCTGACTGAATATATCCATCAGTATATCCAGATCTTTTACTTCTGATTTTCTTATTTCCATAATATATCCTCATTTTGTTTTTGTCTGTTATCCCAGCCTGCACAAATAACAGCGGCCCGGCAAAGCCGGAACCGCTGTATACCTGTTATTCTTCATCAGATTATTCTCTTGTAACGATTGTATCTACATTCTCAGAGCTAACCAGCTGATTGTCAAGGATTACAGAAGCCTCAACCTCTTTGCCCTCCAGATAATCAAAAGCTGTATTTAAAATAGCTTTGCCCAGGAAATATGGAGGCTCTGCAATTGTTCCTTCTACTCTGCCGTCGCGGATTGCATCCATAGTCTCGTCTAAAGCGTCGCAGCCAACCATAGTAATTTCATCCAGTCTGCCTGCCGCCTCAACAGCCTCTAAAGCTCCTAACAGCATTTCGTCGTTTGCTGCATATAATCCGTCAATCTTGTCGTTTGCCTGAAGAATATTCTCCATAACGCTCATTGCCTTTGCACGGTCAAAATCTGCAACCTGGCAGGCAACAATCTTCATATCTGGATTTTCTGCCATAATAGAGTTAAAGCCTTCAGAACGGTTCTGAGCTACGTTGGTACCCATAATACCCTGAATCTCAACAATATTTCCCTGTCCGCCAAGAGAGTCTACCAAAAACTGTCCTGCCAGCTTACCTGATTTAATTGCGTCGTATCCAATGTGGGATACTACTTCTCCGCCGTTTGCTTCACGGTCCATAGTGAATACAGGAATTCCAGCCTCATTGCAGGCCTCTACAGAAGCTACAATAGCGTCGGAGTCGCAGGTGTCAATAATAATTGCATCTGGTTTTTTAGTAATTAGGTTTTCAATATCTTTCATCTGAATAGTAGGATCGTCCTGAGCGTCTGTTACATAAAGCTCAATACCGTGGGAATCTGCTGCGTCCTGAACACCTTCTTTTACAGTTACAAAGAATGGATTGGTCTGAGTATTCATGGAAAGTCCAATGACGTACTTCTTGTCAGAGCCAGTATCAGCTGCTGCCTCTCCTCCCTCTTCCTTTTCTGCCGGCGCCTCTGTGTCCTTTGGAGCCTCTGTCTGTGCGGGAGCTGTGTCCTTTGTTTCCCCCTGGCTGCACCCTGCCAGAGATACCAGTGCCAGACCCATTGCCATAGCTGCTGCGATTACATGTTTTTTCATAGTTTTTTCCTTCCTTTCTTTATTTACTCTGCCTTGGCAGATAAATCCTTTACCTTCTTATCTACTAAAACTGCAATGAGAACTACCGCGCCCTTTACAATATTTGTGGCGTGTGGATTTACATTCATCAAAGTCAGGATATTGTCAATAATACCCATAATCATAGCGCCCACTACTGTAGGAAGCACAAATCCTGTACCTCCGCTTAAACTGGTTCCGCCCAGAATTACTGCAGCGATGGCGTCCATTTCAATTCCTGTGCCGCTGGTGGACTGAGCAGAGCCCAGACGCGCCGTAAGCACAACAGCTGCTACACCGCTTAAAAATCCGTTAATTACATATGCCATCCACTCAGTTTTCTTAATAGAAATACCGGAAAGACGGGCAGCCTCCCTGTTGCCGCCAAAAGCGTAAACGCTGCGTCCATAAGGCGTCTGAGTAAGAATGTAATGAGCGATCAGGAATAAAAGAAGCAAAATAATAACAGGAACAGGAATCCCAAGCACACTGCCTTTACCAATAAACTTGTAAGAATCTACTTTAACAGAAATAGGAGATCCTTTTGTGTACACCAGCACGCAGCCTCTGAGAAGAGTCATCATTCCCAGGGTGGCAATAAATGGAGGAATCTCGCATTGAGAAATAAAGAATCCATTTACAATTCCACATGCCAGACCAATTCCCAAAGCTGTGAGAACAGCCAATGGAGTGTTGCCTGTAGAAGCCAGCACGCCGGAGGCCACTACTCCTGACAGGCCTAAAATAGAGCCTACAGATAAGTCGATTCCTCCAGTGAGAATAACAAAGGTCATTCCGCAGCCGATAATTCCGGCAACTGTAATCTGCTTAAATACGTTAAAAAGGTTGGTTACGCTGAGGAAGCTGTCAGATAAAATTGATGCAAACAGACAGATTACCAGCAAAATTAAAACCGAACGGTATATGTTG
The DNA here is from genome assembly GCF_900240245.1 of Lachnoclostridium edouardi. GTDB lineage: Bacteria > Bacillota > Clostridia > Lachnospirales > Lachnospiraceae > Lachnoclostridium_A > Lachnoclostridium_A edouardi. The sequence goes on along the minus strand of NZ_OESQ01000001.1, from coordinate 105,106 downwards.
ATCTGATTAATTAATTTCTTTTTTGTTTCTTTATTCATGTTCACTCACCCCTCCGGAAGCATGTGCCAAAATTGTCTCCTGGTTCATCTCTTCTTTTGATATCTCCAGGACGGTATGGCCCTCTCTCATAATAATAATTCTGTCACTGACGCCGATTAATTCCGGAAGGTCAGTGGAAATTACCACAATGCTTTTTCCCTGCTTAGTCAGCTGGTCCATAATGGCATAAATCTCTGCTTTTGCTCCTACGTCCACCCCTCGTGTAGGCTCGTCTAAAATCAGAATTTCCGGATCAGCTTCCAGTACCTTTGCAAATACTACCTTCTGTTGGTTTCCTCCTGACAGCTTTCCTGCTAACTGGGCGGGAGAACTGATTTTAATATTTAAGGCCTTTACCTGATCTGCCACTCTCGCATTTTCCATTTTAGAATCTAAATGAATCACTTTTGTAAGTTTCTTTAAAGAGGACATAGAAATATTCTCTTTAATATTGCGGATCAGCACCAGCCCTTCCTGCTTTCTGTCATCTGATACAAAGCCTATGCCGGCAGCTAAAGCCTTTCTGGGGGAGGAACAATCTTTTTTCTCCCCATTTACAAAAACATCTCCGCTTTTCATGGGGATAGCCCCGTAAATCATCTTGGATAATTCAATAGTACCAGACCCTAAAAGTCCTGTGATTCCCAGAATTTCTCCCTTATTTAAGCTGAAGCTTACATTATAAACGCCTCGTCCGTTTATATTTTTCACTTCAAAAACAGTTCCCGCCGGTTTGTAATTTCTTACAGGATACAAATTGGACACATTCCGTCCTACCATCATGGCTACAACCTCGTCGTAATTTGTATCTTTTATGTACTTTGTATTTACATACTTACCGTCTCTGAAAACTGTCAGTCTGTCTGAAATCTGGAAGATCTCATCCATTCTGTGAGAAATATAAATAATGGCGATTCCCTTTTTCTTCAGCTCTTCTATAATCTGGAATAAAATCCTGATTTCCTCGTCCGCCAGGGCCGCCGTAGGCTCATCCATAATAATGATCCTGGCTCCGATAGTCAGACACTTGGCAATTTCAGTCATCTGAGCTTCTGCCACTGACAAGTTTCGCACCTTCGTCTTTTCACTGAATTTCAGTCCTAAATGATCTAAGGTTTCTCTGGCGTCCTTATAAAGCTTTGGCCAGTTTACTCCGCCTGCCCCGTTTTTCGGAAGTCTTCCTAAATACATATTTTCTGCTACTGAAAGCTCCGGAACCATGTTGAACTCCTGATAGATCATGGCGATTCCGTGCTGCTCTGCCTCTTTTGTAGAGCGGAAAACCACGTCTTTCCCGTCCAGCTCCATCCTTCCGGATGTATACCCCTGGGCTCCGGCTATAATTTTCATCAGCGTGGATTTGCCTGCGCCGTTTTCCCCGCACAAAGCGTGAACCTCACCTTCATATATCTCCAGGTGAACCCCATCCAGCGCTTTTACGCCGGGAAACGTTTTTACAATGGAATCCAGCTTCAGTACTAACTTTTCTCCCATACAATCACCATTTATCCTTTACTAACCCCATGCCTCCTGCTGTAATAAGCAGTATATACTAAGTTTAATATGCACAGCCGCAAACCAGTATTACGTTTGTATATCCTGTAAATTCTCCTGTAAGGACAATGGCCTTTGCATCAGCAGTAATCTTTTTAAATTCTGTGTGCGGCACATAAGAAAGAGGCGTATCTTCAGGAAGCAGCTTTTTCGCCTTTTCGTGAAACTCCGGCGTCACTGATTTTGCCTCCTCTGCAAAAATAGCTTCGTCAATCACCAGCACCTTCATAATTTCTTCCAGTACTTCCAAATATCCCGGGCTGCCTGCCTTCCAGCCTAAATCCACTCTTTCTACTCCCTTTGGAATAGGAAGTCCGGCGTCCCCGATTACCAGCATATCTTTATGACGCAGTTCAGACAAAACTCTGTTTAGCTGCGGATGAAAAATTCCTGATTTCAGCATATGATTTCCCCCTTATTTATTGGTGTTCTTTTAAGAAACTGTCAATCTCTTCCCTGGTAGGCATTGCCGGTGTAGTTCCGATTCTCTGTACAGAAACTGCCGCTAATGCGTTAGCGAAAACTGCTGCTTCCCATAAATCCTTTCCCTCTGCCAGGGCTGCCACAAGACCTCCGTTAAAAGCGTCCCCTGCTCCTGTAGTATCAACTGCCTCCACCTTATATGCAGGAATAATTCCTCTCTTTTCTTTGGTAGCTATATAAACGCCTCTGCCCCCTAAGGTAATCAGCACATTTTTTACGCCTTTTTCAAAGAACCAATCCGCCGCCTTATCTGCATTCTCCTTGCCGTCCACCGGAATTCCTGTAAGAATCTCCGCCTCTACTTCATTTGGAGTAATTAAATCTACCTTACTTAAAATGTGATCGCTGATAGGCTGAACAGGAGCTGTATTTAAAATAATTTTCACTCCGTTCTCCGCAGCCAGATCTACGATTCTTTCCACTGCAGAAACATTTGTCTCCAGCTGAGTCAGCAAATATTCAGACTCTTTCAAAACATCCTGCAAAGACTCTACTTCTTCATCTGTAATTGTGTTACATGCTCCTAAAATTACAACAATTTCATTTTGGCTGGAATTCTCGTCTACCATAATTAAGGCTGCTCCAGTTTCTGTATCCTTGGTGTGGAATACTCTGGATTCATCCATCCCCAATTCTCTCATAGCTCCTAAGGCTACCTGAGCAAACGCGTCAGTTCCCAGCTTTGTAACCATGGTCACGTCCGCTCCTGCCTTATGAGCAGCTACGCCCTGATTAAACCCTTTTCCGCCTGGACCCATTTTAAAAACGCTGCCCTTTACAGTTTCTCCCGGCACAGGTAAATGAGGAGTCCTTCCCATGAGATCTACTACAAAGCTGCCAAACACTGTTATTTTCTTTCCCATAGCTATTCACCTTTCCTTTACTGGCTTTCCAGTCACTTTCAATTTACAGCAGAACGATTCCGTTTCCTGCTCCAATTCTGTCTGCCCCTGCGTCGATCATAGCCTTTGCATCTTCTGGAGTTCTGATTCCGCCGCTGGCCTTTACCAAAGCTTTATCTCCCACAGTTTTTCTCATTAAAGCCACATCCTCTGCTGTAGCTCCTCCTGTGCTGAAGCCTGTAGATGTTTTTACAAAATCTGCTCCTGCTTCCACAGACAGCTCACATGCTTTTACAATCTCTTCCTTTGTCAGCAGGCAGGTCTCTAAAATCACCTTAACCACTTTCCCCTGGGAAGCCTCTACAACTGCTTTAATATCCTCTTTTACAAAATCGTAATTTTCATCTTTCATGGCCCCTACATTGATTACCATGTCCACCTCATCTGCACCGGCCTCCACTGCCGCCTTTGCCTCAAAGGCCTTTGCAGATGTCAGCATAGCTCCTAAAGGAAATCCAACTACGCAGCACACCTTTACGTCGCTGCCCTCTAACTCCTTAGCCACTAAAGGCACGTGACAAGTATTTACACATACAGAGGCAAATCCATATTCCTTTGCCTCGCTGCAGTATTTTTTAATTGTCTCTGACTTTGCGTCTGCCTTTAACATTGTGTGGTCGATCATCTTTGCAATACTCATTTTTTCATTCCTCCTGTTTTTAAATAAATTGAATTGTATATATTTAATATTTTGTGCATTCTTTTCACTCAACCATGTAACCGGTTACACATTTGTGAAAGAAACAAACTGCTATTCCAGCAGCTTATTCCATTAACTCCGATCCTCTCAGCACAATTTGATAAGGTACATAAATACGTTTTCTAACACCCTTTTGACCTTTATATCTTTTGTCTTTTAACTTTTTCAAGAGAAGCTTCATAGCTTCCCTGCCCTGCATTCTCACGTCTCTCTCAACTGTAGATAGTCTGTAATCAATTACTTTAAGCGTCTCAATCTGGTCAAAGCCTAAAATTGAAACGTCCCTTCCGATTTTCAGTTTATGCTCTGTAAAATATTTTAATGCGCCTAATGTTGTATTGTTATTTGAAGTAAAAATAGCTGTAGGCGGCTTACTTAAAGCCAGCAGCTGCCTTGTCCTCTCATAGGCCCTCTCTACCATAAAATCTCCTGATAAAATATATTCCTTATTTACAGGAATTCTATAAGCCTCCAAAGCCTTCAAATAACCTTTCAGTCTGTTGCGCCCCGGCAAAGAAGTATCGGGGCCTGTAATAATAGCAATGTCCTTATGTCCTGCCAAAATCAAGGCTTCCACGCCTTCGTAAGCGCTTTGAAAATTATCTACAAATACGCCGTCCAGCTTAAAATCTCTGATATCCCGGTCCACCAATACTACAGGGATTCCGGCGTCCTCCAGCTGCATAAGGTTTTGACAGGTTTCACCATCCCACTCCGACACCGGAGTAATAATCAACCCTCCCAATCTTCTGGACTGAGCCTCCATCAGAAAATGATGTTCTCTTTCCTGGGACTCTCTGGAATCAAAAAACAAAATGCTTAATCCATTTTGATCTGCCAGCTCTGCGATTCCTCCGATCATACTGGAGAAAAATTCATTGGTAATATCCGGCACCATCACCCCAATACTGGAGGTGTCGCTGGTGCTCAGGCTTCTGGCAACTGCACTGGGAACGTAATTATTTTCTTCAATAACTTGTAATATTCTGTTCTTTGTCTCTTCCTTTACGTAACCGGACTCATTAATTACTCTGGATACTGTTGCCGAAGAGACTCCTACTATTTTTGCAATGTCTCTGATTGTCATATGGTTTCTCCGTGTGTAACCGGTTACATGTATAACTTTAACACATTTTTTCTCTGTTGTAAATAGTTTTTGTGAAAAATGTTATTTTATCCGGTTTTCTTTTATAATCTATGATTTATTTTGCCAAATCACAGATTCAGCTTTCCATAGCTTTTTTCTAAATATCCGTCTAAACGCTTTTTCAGCTCTCTGTGCTCTTCTAAGGACAGTTCCCCGTCTTCCTCTAATAGTTTCTTTACTTCTTCTGAAACTGTTTTTAAAATATTGGCGTCTGTAAAAATATCCGCCAGACGAAACTCCATATCCCCGCTTTGTCTAAGGCCAAAAATATCTCCTGGCCCTCTCAGCTTTAAATCCTCAGAGGCAATGAAAAATCCATCGTTAGATTTGTTTAAAATATCCAGGCGCTCCCCTGCCCCGTCTTCCCCGGAACAATTTACCATAATACAGTATGATTGGCTTGCGCCTCTTCCCACCCGGCCTCTCAGCTGATGAAGCTGAGCCAGTCCAAAACGCTCTGCATTTTCAATCATCATCACAGTGGCATTTGGAACATTAACTCCTACCTCAATAACTGTAGTGGAAACCAGCACCTGAATTTCGTTTCTGGCAAAGCGCTCCATAATCTGATTTTTTTCTTTGCCCTTCATTTTTCCATGAAGATATTCTACCTTTACAGAGGCCGGCAGCTCTTTCTGCAGAATTTTTGTATAATCCAGCACATTTTCCGCATCAATTTGTTCGCTTTCTTCTACCATAGGACAAATCACATATGCCTGATGTCCCTTTGCCGCTTCCCCTGCAATAAAGGAATAAGCCTTTTTTCTAAATCCTTTATCTACTACACAGTTTTTAATCGGAAGTCTGTTGGCCGGCAGCTGGTCTATAACAGAAATATCCAGATCCCCATATATAATAATTGCCAGTGTTCTGGGAATGGGAGTGGCGCTCATTACCAGCACGTGAGGAGCCTTTCCTTTATTTCCCAAAGCCTCCCTCTGCCCTACTCCAAATCGATGCTGCTCATCTGTAATTACAAGAGCCAGATTATCATACTTTACTTTTTCCTGAATTAACGCGTGAGTTCCAATAATAATATCTGCTTCGTGGGAAGCTATTTTTTCATATGCCAAACGTTTTTCTTTGGCCGTCATAGAGCCTGTAATCAGCACCGGAACCTTATTTACACCATATTTGGAAAACAGCTCCAATATTCCTTCATAATGCTGTTTTGCCAAAACCTCTGTAGGCGCCATTAAAGCTCCCTGAAAGCCGTTGTAGGCTGCCTGGAGAAGGGCCAGCACTGCAATAATGGTTTTGCCGGAGCCTACGTCTCCCTGAACTAATCTGTTCATAATCAGGCCGCCGGACATATCCTGGCACACTTCCCTGTAGGCCTTCTCCTGAGCTTCTGTCAGGCTGTAGGGCAGCTGATTTTTAAAGCTCTCCACATGAGGAGACGGACATATGATATATTCGCTTTTCTGCTCCTCTCTTTTTTCTCTCAGCAGACGTACAGATAAAAGAAAAAAGAAAAACTCGTCAAATACTAAACGTTTTCTGGCAAATAAAAACTCCTGCTGATTGGAGGGAAAATGAATGTGCTCCACTGCAAAATTACATTCTGCCAGCTCATATTTTTCTCTTATTGTTAAAGGCAGGTACTCTCTTTCCATCTGTCTGTGCTCCAGCGCCTGAGACACCGCCTTTACAATAGCCTTATTTCCCAATCCCTTTGTCTGTCCGTAAATAGGCTGCATAGAGTGAAGCACTTTCTCATAGTCATTGGGACTGAAAATTTCCGGCTGTTCCATAGTCAGCCTTCCGCTTTTTTTAATTACTCTGCCTCGGAAAATAAATGGAACTCCTGCCTTTAGCACAGTGCGCAGAAAAGCCATATTGTACCAAATAAGCTGAAGAGCTCCTGTGTCGTCGTGAAGGGAAGCCAAAACTACCTGTACCTTTGAAAAACGGCGCACCTCACCGTTTTTGTGGAGAAATCCTTTCACCGCCATAACAGAATCCGGCTTTAATTCTCCTACAGAAACAGGCTGATTATAAGAATCATAAGCCCTGGGATAATATTCCACCAAATCCTGAACAGTAAAAACTCCCAGCTTTTCAAATAGTTTTCCTGTTTTCTCTCCAATTCCCTTTAAGGAAGTAATGGGCTGTTCTGTCATCACTAACCTCCTGTACCCTAAAATATAGAGAGCGCTGCAAAAAATATGCTTTTGCCGTAAGGCTGCCCTTTTTGCAACACTCTCTTATCCTTAAACGTAAATCTGTTATTCTACAGAAATTAAATAATAATATACAGGCTGACCGCCGCTGTGCAGCTCTATTTCACACTGAGGACAAGTTTTTTCTGCCAGACTTAAAACTCTGTCAGCCTCCTCCTCAGATACATCGCAGCCATAATATATAGTAATCAGCTCAGAGCTGTCATCTGTCAACGCCTTTAAGGTATTGACAGCAGCCGTCTCCACAGATTGATCTGAGGTGAGAATCCCATTGTCTCCGATTCCCATAATATCCCCTTCTTCAATCTGAATGCCGTCAATAACCGTACTGCGCACGGCATAGGTAATCTGACCTGTTTTTACATTGCCCATCTCTCTTGTCATATTTTCTTCATTTTCCTCAGGAGACAGCTCCGGAAGATAATTGATTAGGGCTGTAATTCCCTGAGGGATCGTCTTAGAAGGTATTACAACAATGTTCTTATCCTCCACCAGACTTTTCGCCTGCTCTGCCGCCAAAATAATATTTTTATTATTAGGGAAAATGAAAACAGTGTCTGCGTTTACCTGTTCTATGGCCTTTAACATATCTTCTGTGCTGGGATTCATGGTCTGACCGCCTTCAATCAGATAATCAGCTCCAATTCCTTTAAAGATTTCTCCCAGTCCGTCTCCAATGGAAACTGCTATAAAGCCTGATTTTTTCCTGGGCTGCTGCTTCTCTAATTCCATTTCTTTAAGCAGCTTCTCCTCATGCTCCTCCCTCATATTATCCACTTTCATTCTGGACAGAGAACCATAAGTCAATGCTTTTTCAAAAGCCAGGCCGGGATGGTTTGTGTGAACATGCACTTTTACAATATCATCATCAGACACTACCACTATAGAGTCCCCAATAGATTCTAAATATGATTTTAATTCATCTTCTGTCTTTTCACTATATTCTTTTTCCAGGTTAATAATAAATTCAGTACAATATCCAAATTGAATAGCTTCCTGCTCTCTATCCTGAGGCGTAGGAGAGGTAACAACCGTCTTTGCAGCCTCTATTTGTATATCCGGCTCTTTGCCTAACAGCCCGTCCCTGGCTCCCTTTAACACCTGCATCAGTCCCTGGCCGCCGGAATCCACTACCCCCGCCTGTTTTAAAACAGGCAGCATCTCCGGCGTCTGACTGAGAACATAATCGCCATGAGCAATTACCTGGTCTGCAAACTCTACAATATCCTGAATCTGGGGAGCCAGCTCCACAGCCTTATCCGCCATGCCTCTGGCCACTGTCAGAATCGTTCCCTCTTTAGGCTTCATTACTGCTTTGTAGGCTGTCTCTGTGGCTCTCACAAAGGAATTTGCCAAGATTTCCGTAGTAATCTGATCTGACGTCTTAATCTCCTTTGTAAAGCCTCTGAACAGCTGGGACAGGATTACTCCGGAATTTCCTCTGGCTCCTCTTAGGGAACCGGAGGAAATGGCTTTTGCCACAGTCTCCATATCCGGCTTTTCCACCGCCGCCACCTCTCTGGCGGCAGCCATAATAGTCATTGACATATTTGTCCCTGTATCTCCGTCAGGAACTGGAAACACATTCAGCTGATTAATCCACTCCTTATTTGCTTCAAGTCCTTTGGCGGCAGCTAAAAAGGCCTTCTGCACACCTTTGGCGTCGATTGAATTCATACCCACGGGTACTGTTCCTCCTTAATCTATCACTTTTACACCTTCTACAAAAATGTTGATTTTTTCCACATTCAGTCCGGTGAATTCCTCTACATTGTATTTTACTGTCTCAATCAGGTTATCAGCGACAGCATGAATGCTTACTCCGTAAGACACGATTACGTGAAAATCTAAGCTTACTTGATTATCTTCAATTTCCACATTAATTCCTCTTGTCAGACTTTCCTTTTTTAAAAGCTTTACAAGTCCGTCCTTCATACTTATGGCGGCCATACCAACAATTCCAAAACAGCCGACAGCGACTGTGCCGGCGTACAGCGCAATAACTTCAGGGGAAATCTGGACTTCGCCTAACTGGTTGTTTAAACGTCCCTTCACTAAATCAGCCTCCATTCTTTCTAATGTGTATATTATACATGATATTAAGAAAAAAATAAACAAATTTTTATTTTCCGCTTGCAAAATATGCCATATTCTGCTATCATACTATATGTTGTGGATTCTGATATCTGGAATCCAAGTAGGATTTAAGGAGGTGTGAATCATGGCTAAATGTGCAATCTGCGAAAAAGCTGCTCACTTCGGAAATAACGTGAGCCATTCCCATAGAAGAAGTAACAAGATGTGGAAAGCTAACGTAAAATCTGTTAAAGTTAAAGTTAATGGCGGTGCTAAGAAGATGTATGTATGTACTTCCTGCTTACGTTCCGGCCTGGTAGAAAGAGCTTAATTAGATTTATTAAAAGGCTGTCACCCGATTTTCGGGCGGCAGCCTTTTTTCTTTTCTATTCTTCTTCTGTCTCAGCAGAAATTTCCATCAGTCTCATACCGGCAACACTTGTAACCGGAAGGGAAAATACAATAGATTTGGCTTTTGTTTCCAAACCTGCCTTATCCATAATAGACCTCATTACATTATTTTTCTGATGGCTTTTTACTACAATAAATACCATTTCTTTTTCCGCCACCAGGGACACTCCCAAAAACTTTTCTGCCTTCTGCATTCCTGTTCCCTTTGCGTGGATCACAGTTCCCCCTAAAGCCTCCGCTTCTCTGGCAGCCTCCATAATCAGCTCTGTATACCCCTGGTTTGCGATTATAACCAAAAGCTCATATTTTGTATCTTTCAATATGCTTTCCTCTCCTTTTTCAAAATTCTGGTTATCTGTGAGAAACTGCAGCTGCTTTTTCCCGCCGATGCTGCTTAAAGGAACAATAAAGGCAATGCCTGTTCCCGGCACGTCAATTTTCATTTCAGTCTGAAGTCCGGCTTTTACCTGCTTCCAAATTCCCTTGGTGACAACAGATACAATGATTACCTTTTCAGATGACTCCAGCCCAAAGTAATCCAACACCTCGCTGGCAGCCGTTCCATGTCCCACCATACTAAAGGTTACCTGAATCTGATATTTTTCATAAAACGACAGAAAGGTTCTCGCCATAGTCCTGTCTGTTATTGTAGTCATTAAAAATAATTCGCTCATACGTTTCTCCTTCCGCCTTATTAAAGCTCAATAATGGCATCATCATCCAGCATATCCAGGGCAGAGGCTGGCTGCGAAACCACATCTGCTCCCTTGTCTTTTTTCAGCTGGTACACCATACCCAGAACCTGAATTGTAATTAAAGGAGTCATAGCTACCATGGCTACAATTCCAAAGGCATCTGTTACAATATTTCCGCCTACAGCCGTACACGCTCCCTGAGCAAAGGGAAGAAGGAAGGTAGCTGTCATAGGACCTGAAGCTACTCCACCGGAGTCAAAAGCAATGGCTGTAAAAATCTTAGGCACAAAGAAGGAAAGACTTAACGCCAGAACATATCCTGAAATCAGGAAGTACATAATAGAGATTCCCGTAAGCACGCGGATCATAGCAAGGCCTATAGAAATAGCTACGCCAATAGAAAGGCTGGCTCCCATGGCGCTTGCAGAAATAGCCCCGTCAGTCAATTCCTCCACCTGTTTATTTAACACATAAACTGCCGGCTCGGCTTTTACAATAAAATATCCAATTACCATGCCTATAGGCACAATAATCCACGGAAACTTTAAACCTGCCATAACCTGTCCAAGATAATTTCCTGCAGGCATAAAACCTACATTCGCTCCTGTGAGAAACAGCACAAGGCCAATGTATGTATAAACTAATCCAATAGCAATTTTCATCAGCTTTCTTTTAGATAATTTCAGCACCATAAACTGAAAAGCTGCGAAAAATAAAATTATGGGAAGAAGAGCGACAGCGATCTCTTCCATATAAGCAGGCAGGCCGCTGCGGAACATGCTCCACAGCTCTACAGAGTCAGATACCTCGGGAATTGCCACAGGAGTATAGCTGCTGCTTTCCGGCCTATAAATCATGCCTAATAACAGCACGGCCAGAATAGGACCTACAGAACAGATAGCTACCAGACCAAAGCTGTCGTCCGCCGCATGACGGTCATTACGGATAGCAGAAATACCAATACCCAAAGCCATAATAAAAGGCACTGTCATTGGACCTGTAGTTACCCCGCCGGAGTCAAAAGCTACGCTTTGAAAGCTTTCTGAAACAAAAGCAGTTAATCCAAAAACCAAAATGTAAAATACAATCAGCAAATTGGGAAGAGGTATGCTAAACAGCATACGCAGCAGAGCAATCACCAGGAATACTCCCACGCCGCAGGCAACTGACAGAATCAGCGTCATATTAGGAATAGATGGGACCTGCTGAGCCAGCACCTGTAAATCAGGCTCAGAAATAGTAATAATAAATCCCAGAAGAAAAGATAGGGGAACTACAATCCACAGCTTCTTTGTTTTGGTCATACAAGTACCGATTTTTTCACCCATAGGAGTCATGGACATTTCAGCGCCCAATGTAAAAAACATCATTCCCACCATCAGCATCAATGCTCCCATGAGAAAACATAGTAAAATGCTGGGGGAGATAGGCGCTATGGTGAAGCACAAAAGCAGCACAATTCCTATAATTGGCAGAACAGCGGCCAAGGCTTCATAGAACTTTTCTTTTAATTTTGTCTTGTTTTTCCTCAAATGCTCACCTCTTGTCGTTAAATTTTCTGCAATAATATGCATTTACGTTATATAACACTCTCATAGTATAACATAAAATCATTGAAAGTGCAAAAAAATCCAGAAAAAAACAAAATATTAACGCAATCCTAACAAGAGTTTTTCTGTATTTTCAGGAACAAAACAAATTATACCCCAGCACCAAACATGCAATAATAAAAATTAAGGTGGTAAATGTCTGAGGAATCAAAAGCAGCACTGTCATACCTACCCCAAAACAAAACAGCATCAAACCACATACCCGTTTCATCCCACTCTCCTCATCCCTTTTGTACCATCTTATGCAGTTTCTCCCGTAACTACTACAAAAATAGGGCGCTGCAAAATATGCCATAGACTTAACCGGCTATTTTACAACACCCTTTAGACAGCAAATAGTTTGCCAGGTATTTCACGAGCATTACTATTTTTTACTCCGAATCTGCCATCTCCCTGGCAGCCTCCACCGCTTCCTCTGATACATGAGCTACCGGCTTTCCTGAGGCAAATTTATTCACAAAGTCCGGAACCATATCCAGTACCTTTGTCATAGCGTCCTGCTGTTTCACATTCACCAGCTTTGTAACTCCGTTTTGGATAACCAGCACGGCGCTGGGGCTCATTTTCGCGCTCATACCTCCGCCGCCGTTGTGTTTTGCATTCTCTGCAAAGGATCCTGCCGCCATGCCGCAGCTTACATCTACTAAAGGCAGAATAATGGCGTCGTCTACCTTAACTGCCTCCCCTACCACGGTTTTCGTGGTAACAAAATGATCCATTCCTTTAAACAGCGCTTCCACTGTAGAAGCAAAATGATTTTCAGCCATTATTATTCCTCCTTTAATCCTTCAGCAGTTTTTTCAGCAGCTTTCTGAATTTTCTGTTGCGAAATAAGTGAAAAGCCAGGGCGGCTGCGCTGCTCAGTCTTACCCTTCCCTTTATAAAAAGCTCTCCCTCCAATATCTGATTTTCAAAGTCAGGATATACCCGAAGAGCATTTTTGTAAATAGGACAAAGCAAGCCTGCCACAGCCATAGCCTGCCCGGTCATGTAAGGGTCCTCAAAACCTATATATAATTTTCCTCTGACTTTTTTTGGCAGCACACGGCGGATAAAGCGCCAGACATGCTTCCATGTATATTTTACAAGCTCTCTGTTTTCCTCATTTTGAACAGCTGCTAAAATCTGATCCTTTTTCTTCTTTAAGGTTCTGATTTTTCTTTTTATGCCTTTGAGCTTTCTTTTTATGCTTTTAAGCTTTTGGAGGAGCCTGCCGCTTTTTTTCTCCCCTGCCTCAGGTGCTTTGGCAGCCTTTACCTGTTCAGGCTCTTCCCCGTAAAAAAAGGTATCCTCCTTTGGGTCCTGTAACACCTTTTCCTCCTCAGAAGCATCTAAAGACATAGCCTGCACTATGGGTTCCTGCTGAGAGGGGTCTGAAGACTTATGCTCGTACTTTTTTTCTTCCCCTTTTCTCCCCAGGGGAAATCCGCATATCTTTACGGAAATCTTCAGTTCCTCCTCATATGAAGCAGTGACGGAAATCAGATGAAACAGCCAGGTGACCCGTCCCTTTGCCTTTAAATTGCCGTATACTTCTCCCTCTGCTCTGTACCGCAGGGGAACAAAAAGCACTGTACCTGCGGCCAAAAGCATCAGTCCTGCCAGAACCAGCAAAATAATTCCTATTATTTTTAAAATCAGCAGTATAATATGAATCACTGTTTACACCTTATAATTTCTTTCTGTGAGAAATTTTTTCAGGTCAAATCCCCCTGTTATGCTGTATAAATCATCTACAATATCTCTGGCCAGCCCTAATGCCTCCCAGTAATCTGCAGCAATCCCCAGAATCAGCAGGTCTTTGTCCTTATAATAGGGAAGCAACAGAACGGCGGAAGGATAAATGTCAAGAATATTATTCCCATTTGAAGCCGGCGTAATCACATACCCGCCTCTTTGCAGCTTTCTGCCGCGGATTTTCCTGATCATCCCATACCGTTTGGCTCCCGCCTTTTCTCCTACGTATAAATGATCATACCATTGCATAGCTTCCTACTCTTTCCGCCTGTTTTAAGAGCAGTAATTATCCAGAATAGAACGGCGCAGCAGATCCAGCGCCCTCACTACAGACTGCTCTCTGATCTTTCCTCTGTTTCCCTTAAACTGATAATGCTCTACCCAAACCTTATCCTTCATATAGCAGGCAATATATACAAGTCCCACCGGCTTCTCATCAGTGCCTCCGTCAGGCCCTGCCAAACCGGTAATGGCCACGCACACGTCAGAGTCTGTAGCCAGAACCCCTCCCATTGCCATCTCCTTTGCAGTCTGCTGGCTGACAGCTCCATATTTTTTCAAAGTGCTTTTACTGACATCTAAAAGCTTTCTTTTAGATTTATTAGAATATGTGATAAAGCCTTCTCTAAATACATCTGACACTCCCGGCACATTCACCAGGCGTCCCGCCAGCATACCGCCTGTACATGATTCTGCAGTGCACACTGTTAATTCATATTTCTTTAAAAGATTTACTACTGCCTCCTCCAGGCTTTCCTCTTCCTTTGTGCTGTAAATGTGATCCCCAAATCTATTTTTCACTTCTTTTAAAACAGGCTTAATCAGCTTCTTGGCCTCCTCCTCATCAGACGCCTTCGCCGTAATTCTCACGTGAACCTCTCCTGTTTTCGCGTATGTGGCGATTGTAGGATTCGTCTGCTTGTCGATTAAGTCTAACACCATAGTCTCCACCTGGCTTTCTCCGATGCCGCAGATCTTAACCATTTTAGATAAAATAACCTCTGGCTGAAGCTTCTGAAGGTAAGGATATACCTTATTCATAAATAAAGGATATAATTCGTTAGGAGGTCCTGGCAGCAAAATTGCAGACTTTCCAAACTTTTCCAGAATTAAGCCGGGAGCCGTGCCGTTGTCATTGTCCAGAACAATAGCTCCATCAGGAACTATGGCCTGCTTCCAGTTATTTTCCGGGATTTTTTTATATATGCCATTTTTAAAATATTCTTCCATTCTCTCCCTGGTATGCTTATCCTCCACAAGGGCAAATCCCATAGCCTGAGCGCAGACCTCTTTTGTCAAGTCGTCCTCCGTAGGCCCTAAGCCTCCTGTGAGAATCACAATATCAGAACGCTTCAAAGCAGTTTTAATTGTATCTGTCAGCCGTTCCTGGTTGTCTCCCACAACCACCTGGTTGTACATAGACAGCCCCAGCAAAGCGCATTTTTCAGCTAAAAACTGTGCGTTTGTGTTTACAATATTGCCCAGCAACAGCTCTGTCCCTACAGAAATCAGTTCTACTACCATTTTTTACATACTCCCTTCTGTCAGTATTTTATGATTTTTAACAATGTAGTCCACCAGAGAGACTACTGTCAGCGCCAAAGCTGCCCACACACAAATATTAGTGATTACAGCTAAAGCAGGTATGTTGAAAATCAACAGTATTACAGCGATCATCTGAAACGTAGTTTTAAATTTGCCCCAGTAGCTAGCTGCAATTACAACTCCATTATCAGAGGCCACTAAGCGGAATCCACTGATAATAAACTCTCTGCTGATAATAATAATTACCATCCAGGCAGGCAGCTGATTCAGCTGAATCAAACATATTAACGCAGCGCACACCAACAGCTTGTCCGCCAAAGGATCCATAAACTTTCCAAAGTTTGTCACCAGATTGTATTTTCTGGCAATTTTTCCGTCCAGCATATCTGTCAGGCTGGCGACTATAAAAATAAGGGCGGCTGCAATTCTCATGGAATAATTTTCGCCGTTTTCCCACAGCAGGGCTGCCACAAAAAACGGAATTAAAATCACCCGCAGCACAGTAAGCTTATTAGGCAAATTCATTATACACCTCTCCAATCAGATCATATTCTAAAGCACCGGTAACCTTTACCCTTACAAAATCGCCTGACATCAGCTCTTCATTGGCGCTGACAAAAATCAGTCCGTCCACTCCCGGAGCATCCATGTAGGTTCTGCCTACATATGTATTTTCATCTGCCACTTTTCCCTCAATCATAACCTCCAGAATACGGTCTGTCTCATCCTGATTTTTGGAAAATGCAATTTCCTGCTGAAGCTCCATAATCTGATCTCTCCGGTCCTCTTTGATTTCCTGGGGAACCTGATCTGAAAATCCGGCAGCCGGAGTATCCTCTTCTGCTGAATAGGCAAATACTCCTAAACGGTCAAATTCCATTTCATCTACAAACTGCATAAGCTCCTCATGGTCCTCCTCTGTTTCTCCCGGAAAACCAGAGATTAAGGTTGTGCGCAGAGCAATATCAGGAATTCTCTCCCTCAGTCTGCCTACAATATTTCTCAGTTCACTTTGGCTGGTCCGTCTGCCCATTTTCTTTAAAATCCTGTCGCTGGCGTGCTGAATGGGAAGATCCAGATAATGACAGACCTTTTCTTCTCTTTTGATTGTATCTATCAGCTCCTCTGTAATTTCCTCCGGATAGCAGTACTGAATGCGTATCCATTGGATTCCGGAAATTTTGCACAGCTCCTCTAAAAGCTTTGGCAGCATTTTTTCTCCATAAATATCTTTTCCGTAAAGAGTCGTCTCCTGAGCCACTAAAATTAACTCCTTCACTCCTCTTTCAGCCAGCTCCCCCGCCTCTTTTAAAAGCTGCTCCATAGGCACGCTTCTGTAGGAGCCTCTCAAGCTGGGAATAATGCAGTAAGTACATCTTTTATCACAGCCCTCAGCAATTTTTAAGAAAGCATAATGGCCTCCTGTAGTCACAATACGGGTGTCTGTGCGCGGCAGCTCATTTAAATCGTGAAAACACTGAATGTGCTCTCTGCCCTCCTCTGTGAGACTTCGGATCACAGCTGCAATTTCATCATAGGATGAGGTTCCCAAAACTGCGTCCACCTCTGGTATTTCATCCATAATTTCCTGTTTGTAGCGCTGAGCCATACAGCCTGCCACAATCAGCAGTCTGCAGCTGCCTGATTTTTTATATTCCGCCATCTCTAAAATTGTATTTACGCTTTCTTCCTTGGCGTCATTAATAAAACAGCATGTGTTAATCACAATAATTTCAGCCTGGTTTTCGTCATCTGTAAAGGTATGGCCGCTTTGAGATAAAAGCCCCAGCATTTTCTCACTGTCCACCAGGTTTTTATCACAGCCTAAAGAAACAAATAATATTTTCATAAAATAAAACTCCTCGAAATAGTAGAAAAGAGGGTGTTGCAGTACCTACATCCTCTGTATATTGCGAATGCTCAGCCGATTGCAACACCCCCTTGACCGCCGACTGTTACTGCTGCTCCGCAGGCTCCTCGTCGCCGACAATTTTTACTTTTGATTTGTACAGCTCTTCAATAGCAACTGACAATGATTTTTTCCCGTTTTCAGGAACCATAGCCTCTTCCCCTGCAATCAGCTGTCTGGCTCTTTTTGCAGTGGCGATTACAATAGAGTAACGGCTTTGTACCACCGGCTGCTCCCCAGGTTCCACTTCACTGTTTACTACATTAATTAAATCTGTGTATGATGGATGTAACATATACTCTCTTCCTTTCTATGATCAAACCTTTATGGTTTTCCAACACTTTATAATCTGTTTAGCTCTTCCTCCATCTGTCTCATAAAATCCAGATGGTAGGCTGCCTTATGATGCTGGGACTGAATCAGGTGATGCATCTCCTCCACGCAAGTGTCCACATCATCATTAATTAAAATATAGTCGTAGGACTCCATCCCTTCAGCTTCCTTTGCCGCCCGCTTCAGTCTGGCTTCAATCACATCCGCCGTCTCAGTGCCTCTTCCCACTAACCTGCGCCGCAGCTCCATAGCGCTTGGCGGCATAACAAACAGCAGCAATGTATCTGGGTATTTTTCTTTCACTTTCAAGGCTCCCTGGATTTCTATTTCCAGAATAACGTCCTTGCCCTCCTCCATTTTCTGCAGCACATACTCCTTAGGCGTTCCATAATAATGTTTCACATACTGGGCATATTCAATCAACTGATCGCCTTTGATCATACTTTCAAAGGTTTCCTTTTCCACGAAAAAGTATTCTCTCCCGTGAACCTCCCCTGCTCTGGGCTTTCTGGTGGTAGCTGAAATGGAAAGAGCGTAATTGTCATATTTTTCCAGCAGAGCTTTCATCAGCGTCCCCTTGCCGGCTCCTGAAAATCCGGAAACCACTACTAATATTCCTTTATTCTTCATAATACTGCAGACTCCTGTAAATATTTTTTCTAAGTACTTTTATTCTATATTCTGAATCTGTTCTCTCACTTTTTCTATCTCTGTTTTTAAAGCAATGGCCTTGTCTGACACTGCCAGATCTCCGGCTTTAGAAAGAGTTGTATTAGCCTCTCTGTTCATCTCCTGAGCAATAAAATCCAACTCTCTGCCTATTGCCCCTCCCGCCAGTAATTTGGCTCTTGTAGTTTCAATATGGCTGCGTAAGCGGACCATCTCCTCATCTACGCAAATCTTGTCTGCATAAATAGTTACTTCTGCGGCAATTCTTCCCTCGTCAATAGATGTATTTTCTAAAAACTCTTTTACTTTGTCCTCCAGCTTTTGTCTGTACTCAATCAAAAGCTGTGGCATTCTATCCTCAATAAACTTCACCAGCTCCAGCATGTAATCCAGCTTTCCAATAAGATCCTGCTTCAGATTTTCTCCTTCTGTGAGTCTGGTGTCCACAAATCTTGCTGCAGCCGCCTCCACAGATTCTGAAATCACCTTCCACAGATGCTCCTCGTCGTCTGGCACCTGCTCCATAGTCAGAACCTCCGGACATCTGGAAAGCTCTGATACTCCTATATTGTTGGGAATGCCAAAGCTCTCTGACATTTTCCTAAAATACCCCATATACTCTGCGGCCAAAGCCTGATTGTATTTCAGACACATATTGCCTTCTGTATAGCTTTCATAATTAATGCTTACATCCACCTTACCCCTTTGAATATATTTTTTCAAAAGAGTGCGGATGCCTGCCTCAAAGCAGTTAAACTTTTTAGGCATCTTAATACTTAAATCAAGATACCTGTGGTTTACTGCTTTCATCTCCACAGATATCTTGTACTCATCTGTCACTGCCTCATAACGTCCAAAGCCAGTCATGCTTTTTAACATGTAAGTATTGCCTCACTTTCACATAGATGGATTTATTATAATTCATCTGGAAAAGCAAGTCAATAAAAAGGTGAATTGAAAATTATCTGCTGAAAATTATCTGGTGCCTTGCATAAAATTGTGTTATAGTAGACAAAGCTGTAAATGTATAAAATTATGTAAATTTTTGAGAGGAACCTGATCATGGATTGTTTTAAAAACGCTGTTTTTCAATGCCCCGGCGCCTTATTCTATATGTCAGATAATGGTTCTTTAAAGCTTAGGGACGGGGCCAAATATTACCTTCTGAAGCTGACCAGCAAAGGCGTTCACATATATGCTGCCTCCTTAGGTCTCCAGTCTTATTCAGACTGTTTATCCTCAATTTCCGACCTGTTAAAAGATGCCGGTTTGTCCGGCTTATTTATGGAGCAGATTTTTACTGACTTAACTGATTTATCCAGGAATTTAAATCCTGAAGAAACTATATTTTTTACTGCCAAAGCAAATACGGCCAGATTACTTTCTGAGGAAGGATGGCATACCTATATTTTTTCTTTTGAAGCTTCTGAGAAAAAGCTTTACGTGCCGGAAAATGTAGTGATTCTCAATTCTTATTCTCAGGCTCCTGAATCCTCCAGAAAAATGTCCTATAATAAGCAGGAAGTGTGGGACTTGTTTGACAGTGACAGGCAGCCTTTAGGACTGACCTGTTTAAGAAATGAAAAGTATCCCGACGGTATGTATCACCTGGTTATCAGCGTCTGGATTCGCAACAGTCAGGGGCAGTTTCTTATTTCCCAGCGCCATCCTGACAAGTTTTACCCATTATTCTGGGAGTGTACAGGGGGATGTGTAGCTGCAGGGGAGACCCCTTTATCTACTGTTGTCCGGGAAATTAAGGAGGAGCTGGGACTTACGGTGAAACCTTCAGAACCGAAACTGGTATACCAGACCAGGCGGGAAGAATTTAAGGATTTTTATGATGTGTGGCTTGTAAATATGGATGTGGATTTACATTGTCTGACTCTTCAAAAATCAGAAGTAGTAGACGCCAAGTGGGCTTCTTTTGAGGAAATACAGGCTTTAGACCAGCAGGGTCTTTTTCATCCTCTTCTGTCCTATTATAAAGAGCTGCTGCCAAAACTTAAATCTGAAGCGCCAAACTTAATATAGGAGGTATGTATTATGGCTTTTGACGGAATTGTAATTGCCAATCTGGTCCGGGATATGAAGCAGAATTTAGAAGGCGGAAGAATTTCTAAAATCGCTCAGCCGGAAAAAGACGAGCTGTTGTTTACTATAAAAAACCAGAAACAAGTATTCCGGCTGCTGGTGTCTGCCAGCGCCAGCCTGCCTTTAATTTATTTTACAGATAATAATAAGCCCGGGCCTTTAACAGCCCCTAATTTCTGTATGCTGTTAAGAAAGTATATCGGCACGGCACGGATTGTGTCTGTGTCCCAGCCTGGCCTGGAAAGAGTCATTGTCATGGAGCTGGAGCATTTAGATGAATTAGGCGACGTTTGCAGAAAAAAACTAATGTTTGAGATGATGGGCAAGCACAGCAATATTATATTTACAAAGGAGGACGGCACGATTCTGGACAGTATAAAACATGTTTCCGCCCAGGTCAGCTCTGTAAGGGAGGTGCTTCCCGGAAGAACATACTTTATTCCTCAGACTATGGAAAAGCTAGATCCTCTTACCATTACAGAAGAAGGGTTTACATCAGCTCTTTCCCAGTCTCCCGCCCCTCTTCAAAAGGCGTTGTATCAAAAACTGACGGGAATCAGCCCTGTAATCAGCGCGGAGCTGTGTCACCTGGCCTCTCTGGACGGGGACGTGCCTGCCAATGAATTGTCCCATTTAGAGCTGGTCCATTTATCTCACACCTTCAGCCATATGATAGATGATGTGAAAAACGGCAATTTTTCACCTAATATTATTACAGAGGATGGGGAGCCTGTAGAATTTGCCTCTCTTCCCTTAACCTGTTATGAGGGAGGTAGCTTTCAGTCTGAAATATACCCTTCTGTCAGCAGCCTTTTAGAGCACTATTATTCTGCCAGAAATACAATTAACAGAATTAAGCAGAAATCTGTGGACTTGAGAAAAATTGTTCAAACCTTATTAGAGCGAAATTATAAAAAATACGATCTGCAGATGAAGCAGCTGAAGGATACGGAAAAACGCGATAAGTATAAGGTTTACGGCGAACTTCTCAACACCTACGGCTATGAGCTGACCGGAGGAGAAAAACAGCTGAAATGTTTAAATTACTATACCAATGAAGAAATCTCCATCCCCCTAGACCCTCAGCTTACGGCCAGAGAAAATGCGCAAAAGCATTTTGACAAATACAATAAATTAAAACGAACTTATGAGGCTTTAATTGAGCAGACAAAAGAAACAAAACAGGAAATTGATCACTTAGAATCTATTAGCACAGCTTTAGATATTGCCTTGAAGGAAGAGGATCTGGTACAGATTAAGGAAGAGCTGATGGAATACGGTTATATTAAAAAAAGGCCTTTGGGAGGCAAAAAACCGAAAATCACCAGCAAACCATTTCATTATTTGTCATCTGACGGCTTCCACATTTATGTGGGAAAAAATAATTACCAAAACGAGGAACTGACCTTTAAGGTAGCCGGAGGCAATGACTGGTGGTTTCATGCAAAAGGTATTCCAGGCTCCCATGTAATCGTAAAATCTGAGGGAAAGGACCTGCCGGACAGAGTATTTGAGGAGGCGGGAGCCTTGGCCGGATATTATTCTAAGGGCCGGAATAATGATAAGGTAGAAATTGACTATATTCAGAGAAAGCATGTAAAAAAAGCTGCCGGCGGAGCGCCTGGATTTGTAATTTACCACACCAACTATTCTCTTATGGCCGTGCCTGAATGTAAGTTAGAGGAGTTGTAAATAGGAAGGGTTAAGTGTTTCAGTCATTTTAGCTTGTAAAAAAATAGGGATGGAGTTCAGCAAAATTAACCGCTGTTCTCCATCCCCTATTTTTTATCTCTTACTTTTATTTCTTTTCCGGCACAATTTCAATCCAGTATCCGTCCGGATCAGAGATGAAATATATACCCATTTTTTCGTTTACAAAGCAAACGCAGCCCATTTCCTCATGCTTTTTAAACATTTCATCATAGCAGTCTGTGTGAAATGCTAAGTGGAATTCACACTCTCCCAGATTATAAGGCTCTGTTCTGTCCTTTAACCATGTCAGCTCTAAAGTAAAGTCTGTTATATGATCTCCCAGATAAACTAATTTAAAAGAACCGTCTGAAGCTTCTTTTTCTCTTACTGGCTCCAGCCCTAATGCATCCTTATAAAATTTCAGGCTTTTCTCCAGGTCCAGCACATTAAAATTAAAATGATTAAATTTAACCATATTTTTTCTCCTTTTCACT
The DNA here is from genome assembly GCF_900240245.1 of Lachnoclostridium edouardi. GTDB lineage: Bacteria > Bacillota > Clostridia > Lachnospirales > Lachnospiraceae > Lachnoclostridium_A > Lachnoclostridium_A edouardi. Next base: position 82,833 of record NZ_OESQ01000001.1, on the reverse strand, counting down.
TTTATTCTGCAGTGATTATTACATTAATACACATTGGAGTTTCCCCTCTTTGCGCCTCCGCAGGGTTCTCCAAAGCAAAGTTCATGCTAAAATGCAGATTTACATACTGCTCCTTTGGAGCTGGTATTGTAATAATGGGCCATTGATCCTCCAATGTTACCTGAGCCAGTACCTCTCCTTCTGAGGAAATGGTTATGGTTTCACCGCCCTTTAGCTCTTCTGGGAAATAGCAGTCAAATCTGATCTCGCCGCTGGTGCCTGTAAATACATCCACCTCAGCCTCCTGATCCATCCAGCCGTCGGCATAAAATCCATAAACAGTGCGGAATTTTTCAAGTTTTAAAAGAGGAGTCAGGTCAATATACCTGTTTAAGGTTTTATCTTCTGCCAGCACATATACATTGTCCCTGTCAGTAATAAATCCTGCCTCTTCTATACTGTTAATAAATGTTACCTTAGGCGTAGCCTGAGTTTCATCTTTTCTGTACGGCTTCCAGAAAGTGTCAATAATATAGTCATCTAAATCAAAGAAATTGCCAATGATTTTGATTTCTGAATTAAAAATTTTATCTTTATACGTGCCGTAGGTAACGTCTGCCAGGGAATTTGCCCTTAATTGGCTGTGCCAGTAATACAGATTTTTAAAATTGCTTCTGTAGCAAAGCTCTGTAGGTATGATTAAAACAAAATATAAGGCTGCTAAAATCCACCCTGCTCTCACCAGAACCTTTTTTCCCTCTCTTTTTAAAATAAAAAGGAAATATCCTAACAGGAACAAGGCCCCCACATAAGAAACATATACCCATCTTAACTCCAGACGAATTGTGGAGCTGGCGGCGCCAATGCACATAGCCAAAAATACAAGGGTCATGGCAATTACGCATAAATATTCCTTCCTTCGCTCCTTCTGCCTCCAAATAGAAGCTGCCGTTAAAATCAAAAGAAGGACGATTGCCCCGTCTGCGGCATAAACGCACATTTTCACAGGAAAGGGAACCCAGTACCACTCAATGCCATTTAAGTGTATAGGTCCGGCGTGAATGCCAAACACATAAAATACATTGCTTATGGCAAAGCCTAAAGCCTTTGAAATAGAAAAGGTTTCTATAACGTCAGTTCCCCCTGTGCCTGCGGGAGTAAGGCTGCCCATTGCCAGAAAACGTATCAGGGATACAATGAAAAAGCTTCCCACAGCAGCCAGCAAAAGACTGTACCGTGTTTTTCCCTGGTAAATTCTTTTTAAAAATACTGCAGCCACCAGGACTCCAGTGAGAACCATAAATCTTTCGTGTACCAGGCACGTAAGAATATACATTGCCGCGGCGGCCAGATATTCTTTTGTCCCGTCTTCTTTCTGAAGATACTGGTACAAAAGATAAAACACTGCAATGGCTCCCCACAAAGCCAGAGTTTCCATTAAGCCGTATACCTGGGAAATCTGATAGTAGGAAAAATGGGACAGCATATAAGCTCCCCCGGCTAAAAAGCCAAAAACAGGCTGCTTTGTAATTTTGTCCAGTCCCCAGAAAATTGTGAGAGCCACAATACAGTTCAGCACAATATTAAAGGCAACTGTATATTCCAGGTGATCTCCTAACAGACACAGCTCTAAATAGCTGAAAATATTAAAAATCACCCGGAATTTGCTGCCTCCTAAGGGAAATAAATACTGCCAAAAAGGTTCTTTGTCATAGCAGTACCACAAATATAAATCGTCCAGACAGTACCCGCTGGTACTGATTCCTCTGTTTACCAGAAAGCCAATGAGAAGGAATCCTGCAAATGCCAGCAGGTATTCCATTCTCTTAAATTGTCTCTCTTTTACTTCCATGATCTTTTCCCCTATCTGATCTCTTTCATTCCGCCCATATAAGGTCTTAATACTTCTGGAATTCTTACGCTTCCGTCAGCCTGCAGATTATTTTCCAGGAAAGCAATCAGCATTCTTGGAGGCGCTACCACTGTATTATTTAATGTGTGCGCAAAGTACTTGCCCTCTTTTCCATTTACGCGGATTTTCAGTCTTCTGGCCTGAGCGTCCCCTAAATTAGAGCAGCTTCCTACCTCAAAGTATTTTTTCTGTCTTGGAGACCAGGCCTCCACATCTATTGATTTCACCTTCAGATCTGCCAGATCTCCGGAGCAGCACTCTAAGGTGCGCACTGGAATATCCATGGAGCGGAACAAATCTACAGTATTCTGCCACAGCTTTTCAAACCACATTTTGCTTTCTTCTGGCTTGCAGACTACGATCATCTCCTGCTTTTCAAACTGATGAATACGGTAAACTCCTCTTTCCTCCAGTCCGTGAGCTCCTTTTTCCTTGCGGAAACAAGGAGAATAGCTGGTTAAGGTCTGAGGCAGCTTTTCCTCCGGTATAATTGTATCAATAAATTTTCCAATCATAGAGTGCTCGCTGGTACCAATAAGGTAAAGGTCTTCCCCCTCAATCTTGTACATCATAGCGTCCATCTCAGCAAAGCTCATAACTCCTGTTACCACGTTGCTGCGGATCATAAAAGGAGGCACGCAGTAAGTAAAGCCTCTGTTGATCATAAAATCTCTGGCATAGGAAATCACTGCTGAGTGAAGTCTGGCAATATCACCCATAAGATAATAAAATCCGTTTCCAGCTACCTTTCTGGCGCTGTCTAAATCAATGCCGTTGAATTTTTCCATAATATCTGTGTGATACGGAATCTCGTACTCAGGTACAACAGGATCGCCGTACTTCTGTACTTCCACATTTTCACTGTCATTTCTTCCAATAGGCACGGTAGGGTCAATAATATTTGGAATTGTCATCATAATCTTTAAAATCTCTTCTTCCAATTCCTTTTCTGTCTTCTCCAGCTCCTCTAAACGCTTAGCGTTTTCTCCTACCTGGCGTTTCACTTCCTCTGCTTCTTCTTTCTTTCCCTGGCTCATAAGAGCTCCGATTTCCTTGGAAAGCTTGTTTCTGCTGGCTCTCAAATTGTCAGCCTCCGCTTTTGCCTGGCGGCTTTTTCCGTCCAGTTCAATTACCTTGTCCACCAGGGGCAGCTTATCGTCCTGGAATTTATTCTTAATGTTCTGTTTTACTACCTCAGGATTTTCTCTGACAAACTTTAAATCTAACATAACGTCCTCCTAAAATTTATGTTTTTACTTTTAATATTTTAGTAAAAAAGTGTGCGCTTTAGCCCAACCTCGCGGAGCTTTTTTGTTTCATAGGACGCATTTTCCTATGAAATAAAAAAGGAGTTCCTGCAAAATTTTATTTTGCAGCAGCTCCATGATTATACTACAATTTTCCAGGAAAAGAAAGCCCTTTTCCCCTTTTCCTACTAGGGAATTTGAAAAAACAGCCCCATCTTTTTTAATATTGGACGCACTGCCATATAAGCGGCCACAGCCACCGCAGCGCCTACTACGGCGTTAAGCAAGGTAACTCCTGCCGCCCAGGTAGACATGATTTTGGCAGCTGAGGATTCTATTCCTAAAAAATAATTTTTATAGAAATATCCTACAATAGGGTCTGCAATCACATTAAATCCCAGACCTGCAGCCGACGAAAGTAAGGTCCACCGAAACACGTAGGCTTTGTCATGTTCTTCTGTAATATGGGCGATTCTGTGAGCCACAAAGCCAGTGATCAGACCGATAAACAGCTTTAAAATAAAGGTTTTGGGAGCGCTTGTAATGTAAGCCGGGTCTAAAAGATCTGCAATGGTCATCCCAATGGCTCCGGCTATGCCGCCGTATCCCCCTCCTAATATTAAAGCTGCCAGAACACAAAAAGCATTGCCTATATGAACAGCCACCATATCTCCGCCTATAGTGGGAACCGGTATTTTTAAAAACATAAAAGCTATATAGCATAAAGCTGCCATCAGCCCTGTCAGGGCAATTTTAAAAACTTTTTCATTTTCTCTTCTCATAACTGTCAATCTCCTCTTAATATCTTTCTGACCTACAGATTATATTCCAGAAATGGCATGTTATGAATAACCAGTTTTTATTTATTTGTCCAGTCCAGTTCATGTATTATTTATGCTTTTGTTAATCTTTGGCTTCCACACAGATTAAAAGACCTTCAGTAAATTCCAGCCGTGCCGTTTCCTCTGTAATCTCGTTGCTGATACAAAGGCTGGGACCTATGGAAATATCCTTATTCTTTAAGGGATATTTAAATCCGGTTAAAGTGATTCCTTTTACTGTAAATGAAAGAGGCAGAAAAGAAATATATTTTCCGTACTGGCTGTTCTTATAAAATGTTTTTCCCTGATCCAGGACGCTGACTCTGTTTTTTTCATCTACAATCCATGCATCCACCTTGTTTTCCAGACAAAAATAAAGCAGGTGCAGATTGCCCAGAGTATGATCCATCCTTCCTCCTAAAGCCCCTAAAATCACAAGACTTTGGCAGCCTCTTTTCATCGCTGTTGTAATAGCCAGCTCTGTATCAGTTTCATCCTTTTCCGGCTTGTGAACATCCCAGGAAATCTCTGTATGTTTTCTGTACTCCTCCCACAGATTTTTAGAAAGAGTATCAAAATCTCCCACCGCCGCGTCCACATGAAGCCCCAGCTTTAGCGCCTTTTCCAGCCCTGCGTCTACTGCTATCACCGTATCAAATACATGGCTTTTTATATAGGAGGAGGCAAAATCCATATCCAGGCAGCCTCCTGTAATAATTAAGCCCTGCTTCATTTCTCATACCTCTGAAATACATCTAAAAATTCTTTTACATTGGCTGCTGCATCACCCCTATACACTGCAGATCCTGCCACAAATATGTTGGCTCCCGCCTCAATCAGCTGTCCCACATTAGATGCAGTAACTCCTCCGTCAATCTGAATATCAGTGTGAAGTCCCCTATCTTCTATTATTTTTCTTAAAGCCTGAATCTTCTGGATGGTATAAGGAATAAACTTCTGTCCGCCAAAGCCTGGATTTACAGACATTAACAGCACCATGTCCAGCTCCGGCAGTATATAATCTAAAACGTGAAGAGGGGTGGCGGGATTTAAGGCAACGGCAGCCTTCGCCCCGGTTTCCCGTATCTGCCCTATGGTTCTGTCCAGATGGAGGCAGGCTTCCTGGTGAACGCAGATTAAATCTGCTCCTGCCTTTCTGATATCGTTAATATATCGCCCCGGCTCGTCCACCATCATGTGAACATCAAATATTTTATCAGTGCAGCTTCGGATGCTGGTAATCACCGGCATTCCAAAAGAAATACTGGGCACGAATTCCCCGTCCATCACGTCGATATGAATATATTCCGCCCCGGCCTTTGATACAGTTTCTACCTGCTCCCCCAGCTTTTTAAAATCTGCCGCTAAAATAGATGGCGCTAAAATAAACATATTTAATACCTCCTTTTATCTTTTAACTCCTGGTACATCAGACAGTAATTCTCATATCTGCTTTTGCTGATTGTTCCGTCCTCCACTGCTGATTTCACCCCGCATATTCTTTCCCCTACATGAACGCAGCCTAAAAATTTGCACTGGTCCTCATACTGTATAAACTCCGGAAAATATTCTTTTAATTCCCCGGCCTCTACATCCTCCAGATACATGGAGCTAAAACCTGGGGTATCGAATAAATAAGTGTTTTTCCAGAGGAAAAACAGCTGAGAATGGCGGGTAGTATGCTTTCCTCTTTGAATTTTTTGACTAATATCTCCTGTTTCCATTTCTGCCTCCGGATACAGCAGATTAGTAATAGAAGATTTCCCCACCCCAGAGGGACCTGCTAACACAGTAGTTTTTCCCTCTAAATAATCTCTTATTTGTTCCATGCCTTTATTTTCATAGGCGCTGATAAAAACTACAGGATATCCGGCGTTCTCATATATACTTCTGTATTTTTCCATCTCCTCCTCCTGAGACAAATCTGTTTTGTTAAAACAGATTGTCACAGGCACCTGATGAATCTCCATCATCACCAGAAAACGGTCCAGAAGATTTAAGTTTGGCTCCGGCTGAGTCACGGCAAATACTACTAAAGCCTGATCTACATTGGCTACTGCAGGGCGAATTAATGCGCTGCTTCTTTCTAAAATCTCTGTAATATTGCCTTCCTTTTCCTCCTGGTCTAAAATATCAAACTCTACATTATCTCCCACTAAAGGCTTTATTTTCCTGTTTCTGAAAATTCCCTTTGCCCTGCACTGATATACAGTGCCGTCCCCGTCGTGGACATAGTAAAATCCGGCAATCCCTTTAATAATTTTTCCCCTCATGCTTTACTCCTTATTATTCCTGAGGGAAAAAGGTAACAGGATAGGATTTTAAAACTGCCCCGGAATCCACGTCATAAACCTGCACCTCTCCGTCTCTCACTCCCGGATAGCCTTCAATATTAGAAAAGCTTACAGGCAGCAGCACCTGACCGCTGATTTCCGTGGCAGGCATCAGCGGCGTGTACTCATCTTCCCCGTTTACTGTCTGCTTTAAGCGGATAGCAATTTTCACATTAATGCTTCCGGAGCCCGGACCGATTAAATTGCTTAAATCGTAAGTCTCGTTAATGGCGGCTACGTATCTTTGGTTTGTGCTTTCTGCCGGACCGCTGCTGACTACATATCCAATGGCGCTGCCTTTTTCAATCACAGTTCCTGCAGGGGCGTCCTGGCTGATAATCTGTCCCTTAGGCACTGTGCTGCTGTTATCCACGTCTGTTTTTCCAGGCACCAGGCCGGCGTCTGCCAGAAGGCCAATAGCCTCCTCCTCTGTTTTTTCTAACAAGTTGGGAACGCTGGACATTTCCTTTACAGGACCGTCGCTGACTGTAAGAGTAACCATTTCTCCCTCTGCCGCTTTTTCAGGAGTATATTTTATTACTTTGCCCTTTTCGATTGTGTCGCTGTTTTCCCGCTCAATAGTTACACGCAGATTTTTATCTGTTAAAGTTTGAGTCGCTGTTGTTTCATCCAGCTGAGTTAAATTAAATTCTGCCAGATCAATTTTACTGGAGCCCTTGCTGACCACTACGTAAACTGTAGAATATTTTTCTACAACTTCTCCCTCTTTCTTTTCCTGGGAAATAATCTGTCCCTCAGGAATATCTTCAGATTCCTGATATTCTCTTACATTCAGCTGAAGGCTTTTTTCCTTTAAAAGCTTTTCCGCCTCCTCTAAGGTTTTTCCCTCTACATCTGGCATGTATGTCTGAGTGTCGCTGATGGAGGAGGATGCCTCTTCTGAAATTTCAGTAGAAGGAGAGGATTCTTTGTTGAACACTCCCATGTTAAAAAGTCCCCCTACCTTTGCCACCAAAAATACTAAGCCTGCCACAAATAAAATTGCAACTACTACCCCCAGGCCTGTAAGAATCTTCTCTATTTGAGGATTTACATCCTCATCGTCCATAATTTTCTTCTTTTCAGGGGCCTTCCGCTTTTTATCCTGTCTCGCAGGCTCTCTAAAGTGGTCCTCCCTTTGGTCCCTGCCTGATTTTTGAATATTTTCCAGGGGCAGATCAATCTGCCCTGTCTTTCTGCTTCCCTCTTTAATCTGAGCCAGCTCTCCCTGGCTGATAGTCACTGTTTTGGCCGTATTGTCCACTCCAGGCATCAGCTGCACAAAATCCTCATCCGGCTCCACCAGGGCCCGCCGCAGATCGTTTATTACCTCCACCGCGCTGCTGTAGCGGAATTCCGGCTTCTTTTCTGTACACTTTAAAATAATTTTTTCCAGGCTTACAGGGACTTTAGGGTTAATTGCGCTGGGCAGAGGAATAGGGTCCTCTAAATGAGCCAGGGCAATAGCCACTGTATTTTCCCCCTCAAAAGGCACTCTTCCTGTTACCATTTCAAATATAGTAACTCCCAGAGAATAAATATCGCTTCTGGCGTCGCTGTAGCCGCCTCTGGCCTGCTCCGGAGAAATGTAATGCACAGACCCAATAGCCGTAGTGCTCATAGTCTGGGCGGAGGCTGCTCTGGCAATGCCGAAATCAGCCACCTTTACTTTTCCGTCTCTGGAAATAATGATATTCTGAGGCTTAATATCTCTGTGTACAATGTTCTGCTCGTGGGCAGCCGCCATGCCCTGAGCCATTTGAATAGCAATTCCAATGGCCTCTTTTATATCCAGATGGCCCTTTTTGCTTATATAATTTTTCAGGGTAATTCCCTCCACTAGCTCCATCACAATATAGTGAAGGTTCCCCTCGTCCACAACGTCGTATACGCTGACAATATTTGGATGAGCCAACCTGGCCGCCGACTGGGCCTCCAGTTTAAACTTGGCGATAAAGCTGCTGTCTGAGCAAAATTCGTCCTTTAATACTTTAATTGCTACTAATCTGTTTAGTTTGTGGCACATTGCCTTATAAACATCCGACATCCCCCCAGAGCCAATACGCTCTAATATTTCATATCTGTCCTGGAGAAATACACCCGCTCTCAGCATACGCTCACCTCGCTTACCTGTGGATCTATTAGGATAACAGCTATATTATCCCGTCCACCGTTGTCGTTTGCGCTGACAATCAGCGCTTCTGCCTTTTCCTTCAGCGCTTTTTCTGAGGACACAAGCTCCGCTATGGCCTCATCCTCCACCATATTGCTTAGTCCGTCTGAACAAAGTAAAATATAATCTCCTTTTTTCAGCAGCACTTCAAAGAAATCTATATTTACATCCTCCCCTGTGCCTACGGCTCGGGTAATGATATTTTTCTGTCTCATATAATCCGCGCTTCCGCGGTTCATTTTTCCCAGCTTTACCATTTCCTCTACATAGGAATGGTCCTTTGTAATCTGTTTGGCTTTGCCGTTCCTGATTAAATAAAGGCGGCTGTCGCCTACATTGGCCACAAACAGCAGATTTTCTTCCACTGTGGCAGCCACCAGGGTGGTACCCATGCCGCTAAAGGCCTCATCCTTTAGCGCCTCTCTGTACAGCATTCTGTTTACTTTTTCAATTCCCTCTCTGAGAATGGATATTGTGTTTCCTTCCTCCTCCCCAGATATAAAATCCACCAGCTTTTCCACCAGGAATCTGGAGGCGTAGTCCCCTGCTCTGTGACCTCCCATGCCGTCCGCCACCAAGTATAAATCCTGCAGCTTCCCTATAGGCTCCGGAGAAGCAAAAATATAATCCTGATTGATGGTCCTGACTTTTCCAGTGTCAGTCATTGCACATGCTTTCATTGGCACCACCTTCCTTCTCTTCCAAATAGCTTCTTCTTAACTGTCCGCAGGCACCGTTAATATCCCGCCCCATTTCTCTGCGCACTGTAGCGTTAATCCCATACTTTTCCAGAACCTTCTGAAATTCTGCCACAGACCTTTGATTGGACTGTACATAATCTCTTTCTTTAATAGGGTTCACAGGAATTAAATTCACATGGCCGTGCATGTGTTTTATAAGATGGGCCAACTCCCTGGCCTCTTCTTTGTTGTCATTTACTCCCTTTACTAAGCTGTATTCAAAAGTAAGCCTTCTGCCTGTTTTTTCATAATACTGGCTGCAAGCTGAGAGAACCTCCTTTAAGCTATATTTCCCTGCAATGGGCATCAAGGTTTTTCTCACCTGGTCATTAGGAGCGTGAAGAGACAGAGCCAGCGTCACAGACAGTCCCTCCTCAGCCAGCTTTCTGATTTCCGGCGCTAAGCCGCAGGTAGATACAGTGATGCTTCTCTGACTAATGTTCAACCCGTTTTCGCTGCCTAAAAGCCTTATAAATCTGACTAAATTAAGGTAATTATCCATAGGCTCGCCAGAACCCATTACCACCACGTTAGACACTCTCTGGTCTGTGTCCTTCTGGATTTGATAAATCTGATCCAGCATCTCGGCAGGCGTTAAATTCCTGGCTAAACCGTCTAAGGTGGAGGCGCAGAATCTGCAGCCCATGCGGCAGCCGACCTGGGAGGAAATGCATACAGAATTGCCGTGCTTATACTGCATCCACACGCTTTCAATTACATTGCCGTCTTTTAAACCAAATAAATATTTTCTGGTTCCGTCTATGGCTGACACCTTTACATCTAAAAGCTTTAAAGAAGTAAGCTCGTAATTTTCCCTAAGCTTTTCCCGCAGCCCCTTGGAAAGATTGGTCATGTCATCAAAACTGTCCGCCAGCTTTTGGTGAATCCACTGATAAATTTGTTTCCCACGAAATCCTTTATCTCCAAGTCCCTTAATTTCCTCTGTCATTTCCTCCAGAGTCATGGACTTTATATCTTTTTTCTCAATTTTATCCATATTCTGTTACTTACTTTCTCATTCTTAATTTTCCCGTCTGAACAGGGAAATAAAAAATCCGTCGCAGTTATACTGGCCTGGCAATATTTGCACATACCCCTGTTCTAAGCTTTCCGCTTTCAGCACATGGCCCAATCTGTCTTTTAAACTTACCAGGCTAAAGGGAAAATGCTCCTGAAACCACCTGGCATTCTCCTGGTTTTCCTGAGCAGCGACGGTACATGTGGAATATACAAGAAGTCCTCCAGGCTTTACGTATTCCTGGACTACTGAAAGAATCTCCCTTTGCAGGGCGGCAAGGCTTTCCACATTTTCAGCAGTAGTATTATATTTAATATCCGGCTTTCTGCCAATAATTCCAAGTCCGGAACAGGGCAGGTCTGCAATCAAAATATCTGCCTTTCCCAAAACGCTTTCATCCCGCTCCAGGGCATCCCACACCTTTGTGTGAATATTGGAGAAACCTGTTCTTTCAATATTTTCTTCAATCAGCTCTATTTTCTGAGGAGACAGATCCCGCACATCTACAAATCCTGTTCCCTTCATCATGTCCGCCAGGTGAAGACTTTTTCCGCCTGGGGCTCCGCACACATCTATTATGTAGCTGTTCTCCTTAGGAGAAGCTGTAAGCCCCACCAGAGAAGAACTCATATCCTGGACCTGAATCCACCCATTTGAAAAAGCGTTCAGACCTTCCAGATAATCATATTGTTTCAGATAAATCAAATGAGGAAGCTCCTCTTTTACCTCTATCTCCACACCCTGTTCCCTTAAAGAATGAATAATTTCTTCTCTGTAAGCCAGGTGGAAATTACAGCGCACAGTGGTATCCCTGTTTTCTAAAAGAGCTTTCATTATTTTCTCCGCCTGATCCTCTCCCCACTCTTTTATCCACATATCAGCCATCCACTGAGGAACAGAATATTTTACAGACAGATTAGGCCAGGAAAACTCTTCTTTTTTTCTGGCTACTGCCCTCAATACGCCGTTGACAAATCCTTTTAATCCCTGAAAACGTCTTTTTACAGCCAGCTTTACCGCCTCATTGCACGCCGCCGAGTCAGGCACCCTGTCCATGTAAAGAATCTGATACACTGACATTCTCATTAAAGTGCGGATAAGCGGCTTCATCTTCTTAGTTTTTACTTTTGAGCAGGAGTCCAGCACATAATCTATTTGTATTTTATACTCTAATGTGCCCTCCACTACTCTGGTAATAAAAGAACGCTCCTGCTTTTCTAAATACTGATACTTGGAAAGAGCCTGGGACAGCACTAAATGGCTGAATCCCCCTTTTTCCAGAATCTCCATCAGTATATCCAGAGCTATTTCTCTTTCATTAATCTCCTTAGTCATCTCTGTTTCTTCCTCCAAACAGAATTACCAGCCTTAACAGCTGAAGAATGCTGGCCGCTGCCGCCGCCACATAAGTCAGAGCCGCGGCTTTTAACACCTGGCTGGTAGCCTCCACCTCCTGTCCCTGAAGGATTCCCTGACTGTCTAAAAGCCTTACGGCACGTCTGGACGCATTAAATTCCACAGGCAAAGTAATCAGCTGAAACAAAACTGCCAGAGTAAACATCCAGATTCCCAGCTGAATTAACGGAGTCAGGCTGATTAATAAGCCAATGAGAATCAAGGGCCAGGATAAATTACTGCCCAGGCTTGCCACAGGTACAAAGGCAGACCTTATTTTCAAAGGGCCATAATCCTCGTGGTCCTGCATAGCATGGCCGCACTCGTGGGCCGCCACGCCGATAGCCGCCACTGAAGTTGCATGATACACAGACTCTGACAGATTTACGGTTTTACTTCTGGGATCATAATGATCCGTAAGATTTCCTCTTACAGGCCGAACTGTTACGTCATAAATCCCCTGTGACTGCAGCAGGCGTTTGGCTGCCTCCGCTCCTGTCATTCCCGTCATGCTGCGCATCCCTGAATACCTGCGGAATGTTCCCTGCACTCTGGAGGAAGCCCATATAGATAAAAGAGCTCCTGCCAACACCAGAAAAATTGTAGGATCTAGTCCAAAGCCGTACCCATATCCCCCGTAATATCCTATTGCTGTATAAAATGTCATGCTTCAGTTCTCCTTTCCAGCACAGTTCCTTTCTCTATAGAGTATCCCCTGAGAAAGTCCTGAAGATTCATTCTTTTTTTGCCCTCCAGCTGAAGCTCTGTCACAGAAAGGCAGCCTTTGCCGGTTTGAATCACCAGCTTATCTTTCCCCACCTCTCCTACCTGTCCGGCCGGAATTTTAAGGTCTTGATCTATGACCTCGGCCTTCCACAGCTTCAAAGTTTTTCCGTGAAGGCATGTATAGGCGCTGGGCCATGGATTTAAGCCTCTGATTAAACGTTCAATAGACTCTGCATCCTGATTCCAGTCAATATCTCCTAAAGACTTTGTCAGCATTTTTGCATAGCAGGTATTTTCATCTGTCTGAGGCGTTGCCTTTAAGGTTCCATTTTCCAGGCCCTCTAAAGTAGTTAAAATCAATTTTCCTCCTGCCTGAGACAGCTTATGGTGGAGACTTCCTCCAGTCTCGTCCTTTTCAATAGGCACCACAACCTTCTCCAGCATGTCTCCTGTGTCCAGGCCTTCATCCATCTGCATAGTAGTGATCCCTGTTTCCTTTTCCCCGTCAATAATTACCCACTGGATAGGGGCGGCGCCTCTGTATTTAGGCAGCAGGGAAGCGTGAATATTGATGCAGCCATATTTAGGCAGCTGTAAAATAGCTTTGGGAAGAATCTGTCCAAAAGCCACTACTACAATTACATCTGGAGCCAGCTGCTTTAACACTTCCACAAACTCAGGCGCCCTTACTTTAGCCGGCTGGTATACAGGAATCTGAAGCTCTATGGCTTTCTCCTTTACAGGAGTCATAAGCACAGCCTTTCCCCTGCCCTTTGGCTTGTCAGGCTGAGTAACCACAGCGGCAATTTCATGGCCTGCCTGAAAAAGAGCCGTTAAAGCAGAAACAGAAAATTCCGGAGTTCCCATAAATACAATCCGCATACTACTCTTCCTCTCCTTCATCTAAAGCGTCTACGTCCTCCAGTTCCCCTTCCACCAGCTCTACATACAGCTGTCCTTTTAAATGGGCGCATTCGTGGCAGATAGCTCTGGCTAACAGCCCTTCTCCCTCCAGCTGAAACGGCTGCATATTTTCATCAAAGGCTTTTACCGTCACCTTGTCCGGTCTTGTGACAATCCCTGTTTTTCCCGGCACGCTAAGGCAGCCTTCATACCCTGTCTGAGTTCCTGACTGGTCAATAATCTCAGGATTAATCAACACATACTGATTGCCGTCGTCCACATCTATTGTTACAATCTGGCGCAGCACTCCCACCTGGGAAGCCGCCAAGCCTACCCCGTTGGCCTGATACATAGTCTCAAACATATCTTCTATTAATTCCTGTATTCTGGGAGTAATCTCCTTTACAGGCTTACATTCCTTTGCCAACACTGGGTCTCCCATTACTCTTATTTGTCTTAATGCCATAGTTCTCTCTCCTGTTATGAAACGTCCCACTGAAGCTGCACATCCTGCCTCCACTGAGCCTTTTCTGCGCAGACTTCCAGTTTGGTTCTGATTTTTATTAGTATATCATAATTTTCATTCTTAATATATAAAATTTTTCTGTACAGATTATTAACTTTGTATACGGAAGCCTGCACTGGACCCATAATTTCAATTTCAAATCCCTGCCTCTGTTCCCTTAAATTTTTCCACATTTCTGACTGCAGCTTTGCTTCCTCTGCCAGCTCGCTGGCTGCAGATTCTAAAATCTGTTGGTCAGCCGCCGCCACTGCCACCGCCACCACGCCGCAGAAGGGCGGATAGTGAAGCAGCCGCCTGTAGGCCCTTTCCTGGGCAAAAAACGCCTCATAATCCTGCACTGCGGCAGTCTGAATTGCATAATGCTCCGGCAAATATGTTTGAATAACTACATATCCTGGCCTGGAATCTCTTCCGGCTCTTCCAGCGGCCTGAGTCAGCAGCTGAAATGTCCTTTCCCCGGCCCTAAAATCAGGGGCGTGCAGAGACATGTCCGCAGCCAAGGCTCCCACTAAGGTTACATTTGGAAAATCATGCCCCTTTACAATCATCTGAGTTCCGATTAAGATATCTGCTTCTCCTGAGCGAAAGGCTGACAAAATTTCTTCATGGCCTTTTTTTCCCGAGGTAGTGTCCATGTCCATCCGCAGCACTCTGGCAGCCGGAAACATTTTTTTTGTTATTTCCTCCACCTTCTGAGTTCCTGTTCCAAAGCCTGCAATATATGGAGAGCCGCAAGAAGGACATTTTTCCGGCAAAGGCTCCTCGTGGCCGCAGTAATGACATCTCATTTTCCCGTCCTTATGGCTGGTAAGAGAAACGTCGCAATTTGGACATTTTATGGCCTCCCCGCAGGAACGGCAGGAGATAAAGCTGGAATACCCTCTTCTGTTAAGAAACAAAATCGCCTGCTCCCTCTTTTGAAGAGTTTCCTCTAAAAGCTTTTGCAGCTGCCTGGAAAACACAGTTTTATTTCCCGCTTTCAGTTCTTCCCTCATATCAGCCACCCAAACTTTTGCCAAAACACTTTCTTTTTTGGCCCTGTTTCTCAGGCGCAGCAGCTTGTAAGCCCCGGACGCTGCTTTTTCAAAGGATTCTACTGACGGCGTGGCTGACCCTAAAACTACGCTGGCGCCTTCCATTCTGGCTCTGGCAAGGGCCGCCTCCCTGGCGTCGTACCTGGGAGCAGTTTCGCTTTTGTACGCTCCCTCCTGCTCTTCGTCAATTACAATCAGTCCCACCTGGGGAAAAGGGGTGAACAGCGCCGAGCGGGGGCCTATCATAATCTGAGCCTCCCCCTTTCTGGCGCGTTCAAACTGGTCGAATCTTTCTCCCTGGGAAAGTCTGGAATTTACTATGGCAATTTTCTGTCCGAATCTGTTGTAAAAACGTATTACAGTTTGAAAAGTCAAAGCAATTTCCGGAATTAGCACAATCACCTGTTTTCCTGTTTTTAAAACCAAGTCCATCATTTCCATATATACTTCTGTTTTCCCGCTTCCTGTAATTCCGTACAGCAAATAAGTATTTCTTTGTCCCGCCTTATAATCCTTGGCAAAAGCATCTGCAGCTGCCTGCTGTTCCTGATTTAAACATATATTTTCCGCTTTTTCCCTTTGGCTTCCCACAGGATTTCTGTACTGAATTTCACTTTCCAAAGCCAGAATATTTTTTTCCAGCAAAGGCTTTAAAACAGCTCCTGTAATATTTCCCATTTTTAAAGCTTTTTCATAGGAAATTCTCTTTTCAGCTGAAAACAGAGACAGGACTCTGGCTCTGGCTTTAAAATGCTTTCTCAAAGCCTCCTGCAATTCCTTTTCCAGCTCTTCCTTTTCCAGCAGGCACACAAGAGTTTTCTTCTCCACTGCTTTCATTGTCTTTTTTACAGGAAGCACTGTTTTTAAGGCCTGATTCATAGTAGAGCCGTAGCGCTCCCGCATCCACCATGCCAGCTGAATTAAACGTGATTCTGCAGTTACGCTGCCTGGCACAATCCCCTCTATAGCCTTCATTTTTTCTATGTCATATTCTGCCTGATCTGTCACCTCTACAACATATCCCTGGCGCAGGTGATTTCCCATGCCAAAAGGTGCCCACACCCTGATTCCCGCAAATATTTGTTCTTCCAGATATTCCGGAATCTTATACTGAAAGGTTCGGTCCACCTTTTCATGGGATATATCTATAATAATATTGGCAAATTTTTCAGCCATATTCTGTCAGCTCCTTTGGATGCCTGTAAAACAAGCTGCAGTCTCTCCCAGCTTCATAGAGTTGGAACCTTTAAACAGCACCTGGTCCCCTGCTTTTAAATATGTTTTTAAAAACTCTGTCATTTCGTCCCTATTTTCAAAACATCGAATTTCCATATGGCTTTCTCCTTTTCCGGCGCTTTCTGCCAGCTTAAAAGCCATCTGGCCCAGTGTAATTAAAGCATCTACATTTTTTTCTTTTATATACTCTCCCACTTCTCTGTGAAAAATTTCTGTGTCAGACCCTAATTCCTTCATGTCCGCCAAAACTGCTATTTTTCTCCTTCCTCCTGGCATGGAGCAAAGCACGTCAATCCCGGCCTTCATAGATACTGGGCTGGCGTTATAAGAATCGTCGATCACCGTAATTCCCATATATTCAGTAATATTCTGCCGGCCCTTAAAGCCAGTGTACTGAGTCAGCCCTAAAGCCGCCTGCTCCATTGTAAGGCCGGCTTCCTCTGCCACAGCTATGGCAGCCATGGCATTTAAAATATTGTGTCTCCCCATAACTTTTAAGGAAACTAATACTTTTTGATCTCCATGTACAGCATAAAATACCGGGTAGCCTTTTTCCTCCCTAATATTTTCCGCCCTATAATCGCAGCCGTCTTCTGTGCCGTAATATATGGTTCTAAATCCGTCTCTGGCCTTTGTGTTTTTTAACAGCTTGTCGTCCCCGTTTAAAAAAAGAATTCCCCCTGGCTCTAAACCGTCCTGAATTGTCAGCTTTTCCCTGTAAATATTTTCCTGGGAGCCTAGCTGCTCAATATGAGTAACTCCAATATTTGTAATTAAAGCCATAAAGGGCCTGGCAATTTTTGCAATTCTGGTCAGTTCCCCAGGCTCGCTCATTCCCAGCTCCAGCACTGCAATATGGTCTTTTTGTGAAATTTCTGAAATAGTAATGGGAACTCCCACCTGGCTGTTGCTGTTTCCGGGAGTTTTATATACCTGAAAGCCAGAGCTTAAAGCTGCCGCCACCATTTCCCTTGTAGTAGTCTTTCCAACGCTTCCTGTAATTCCCACCACAGGAATAGAAATACGGCTGCGACAAAAACTGCCTATAGCCTGAAGAGCTTCTTTCGTATCCTTTACCTGTATCCAGGCCCCCGGTCCCTCCGCCTTTGTATGTCTGCTGGTTAAAACAGCTCCAGCTGAAGCCTCCATCACCTGAGAAGCAAATTTGTGGGCGTCAACCTTTTCTCCGATTAAAGGCACAAATAAATCTCCCGGCTCTACTGTTCTGGAATCTAAACGGATTTTCTTTAAAATAGTGTTTTCATCTCCTGAAAGCAGCCTGCCTTCTGTGGCGGTCACAATATCTTTTACTGTCATATGTTCCATAATCCTGATTTCCTCTTACTTTTATTGTATGTAAAAAGGCTTACTGCAGCCCCAGCTTTTTTGCCGTCTCCTCCACTACCTCTCTGTCCAGAAAATGTGTGCGGACTCCGTTTGCCTCCTGATAATCCTCATGCCCTTTTCCGATTACTGCAATTAAATCTCCCGGGCAGGCATGAGCCATACTGTATTCAATCGCTTCCCTTCTGTCGGGAATCTCCACATAGGCTCCTCCTGTTTTTTCCAGGCTACCTTTAATATCATTTATAATATCCTCTGTTTTTTCAAACCTGGAATTGTCAGCTGTAAGAATACATAAATCTGCCATTTTTCCGCCGATTTCTCCCATAGAATATCTTCTGTCCTTGGACCTGTTGCCTCCGCAGCCAAATACGCACACCAGGCGTTTTGGGTTATATGCCCTTAATGTTGTTAAAAGGCTTTCCATACTTACTGCATTGTGGGCATAATCTATAATTACTGTAAAGTCGTGGCTGCTGTAAGCGATTTCCATTCTTCCGTTTACCCGCACTTCTTTTAAAGCTTTCAGCACAGCTTCTTTCTCCAGGCCTAATCTGTCCCCTAAAGCTGCCGCCGCCAGACTGTTGTAAATATTAAACCTGCCAGGCATCCCCAGACGGACCTTTAGCTGCTCCTTTCCAGTAATATGAAACTCCATGCCTACAAACCCTTTTTCTGAAACATGGCGGATATGAGAGGCATCATAATCCCATCCCCCTTCTATGCCAAAGGAAAACAGCTCCTTACATAAGGCGCCGTCAATAATTTGCTTTCCATGGCTGTCGTCTCCGTTGTATAAGCCTATTCTGCACTGTTTAAAAAGCATGGCCTTGCAGGACAGGTATTCTAAAAAATCAGCGTGTTCATCAGGTCCTATGTGGTCAGGGGAAATGTTTGTAAACACTCCGTAATCAAAAGTGATTCCGGCAACTCTGTCCATTTTAAAGCCCTGGGAGGAAACTTCCATAATCACATATTCACAGCCTGCTTTTTTCATCTCATAAAAATATTGGTGAAGCTCATAGGATTCCGGGGTTGTGTTTCTGGTGGGAAACGTTTCTTTGCCAATTACAGCCCCTGTAGTTCCAATCATGCCCACCTTTTTTCCCGCTGCCTCTAAAACTGCTTTCATCATATGGGTAGTGGTCGTCTTGCCCTTTGTGCCTGTAACGCCAATGGAAATCATTTGTTTTACAGGATTTCCAAATCTGGCTGCAGAAAGATATGCCAAAGCCTTTCTGCTGTTTTCCACCTGTATTACTGTTACACCCTCAGGAGCATTTACTTCCCTTTCTGTGATAAGTACTTTTACTCCCTTTTCACAAACATCTGGAATAAACCTATGGGAATCTACTTTTGTCCCCTTCATACACACAAACACTGCTCCTAAAGCAGCCTTTCTGGAGTCGTAAACAACCTCCTCCACCTGACTGTTAAGATCACCGCAAATCAGCTTATAATTAACACCTGCCAGCCATTCTCTAATCTGCATATAGCCTCCTTAATTACTTTCACATCTTACTGCTGCGGCATCCCGCCGCACACAAAAGGGCGCCGCATAACTGCTGCCAGCTTTGCAACACCCTTTTTGATTCTTTTAGAATAATCCTGTGATTACGCCATTTTCATCTACATTAATATTATATGCAGCCGGCGCCTTTGGCAGTCCGGGCATAGTCATAATTGCTCCTGTCAGCACAACAACAAAGCCTGCTCCTGCAGATACATATGCGTCCCGCACGTTAATAGTAAAGCCCTGTGGGCGGCCTAATTTTGTCTGATCGTCAGACAGGGAATACTGGGTTTTGGCCATACAGACAGGAAGGCCTCCAAATCCCATGTCCTCCAGCTTTTTAAGAGCCCTTTCTGCCGCCGGAGCATATGTGACTCCGTCTGCGCCGTAAATTTCTCCTGCCACTGTGCTTATTTTGTCTTTTAAGCTTATTTCATCTGGATAAATAGGGGCAAAATTGCTTTCCTTTGTCTCCAGTGTGTGAAGTACCTTCTCTGCTAAAGCCAAACCGCCTTCACCGCCCTTGGCCCACACTTCAGATAATGCAAACTCACATCCTCTGTCTTCACAGAATTTTTTAATATAAGCATACTCCGCCTCTGTATCTGAGGTAAAGGAGTTTAAGGTAACAACTACGGGAACGCCGTACTTCTGAATATTTTCAATATGTTTTTCCAGGTTTACAATTCCCTTTGCCAAAGCCTCCAGATTTTCCTGGTTCAAATCCTGCTTTGCCACTCCTCCATTGTACTTTAAGGCTCTTACTGTAGCCACAAGCACTACTGCATCCGGCTTTAAGCCAGCCATACGGCATTTAATGTCCAAAAACTTTTCCGCTCCTAAATCGGCGCCAAAGCCAGCCTCTGTAACTACAATGTCAGCCAGCTTCATAGCCAGCTTTGTAGCTCTTACGCTGTTGCAGCCGTGAGCAATATTGGCAAATGGCCCGCCGTGTACAAGGGCCCCTGTATGCTCCAGGGTCTGAATCAGGTTTGGCTTTAATGCGTCCTTTAAAAGAGCAGCCATAGAGCCTACTGCATTTAAATCTTTTGCAGTTACAGGTTCCCCTGCAAAATTATATGCTACAATAATTTTTCCCAGACGTTCTTTTAAATCATTCATATCGTCGGCCAGACATAAAATTGCCATAATCTCAGATGCCACGGTAATAACAAAATGATCTTCTCTTACTACTCCGTCTGCTTTGGCTCCCAAACCTACAACAATATTTCTCAGCACTCTGTCATTCATATCCAGACAGCGCTTCCACAAAATCTGTCTGGTGTCAATGCCTAAAGCATTGCCCTGCTGAATGTGATTGTCCAACAGCGCGGCCAGCAGATTATTGGCAGATGTAATGGCGTGGAAATCTCCTGTAAAGTGAAGATTTAAGTCTTCCATAGGCACTACCTGGGCATAGCCGCCCCCTGCGGCTCCCCCCTTAATTCCAAAGCAGGGGCCTAAGGACGGCTCCCTGAGGGCAATCATTGTCTTCTTTCCCAGCTTTGTAAATGCGTCTCCTAAGCCAACGCTGGTAGTAGTTTTTCCTTCCCCTGCCGGAGTAGGATTAATCGCTGTCACAAGTACCAGCTTAGCATCCTGTCTTTCTTTTACCTCTTCAAAAAGCTCATCTGTGATCTTCGCTTTATATTTTCCGTACAGCTCCAGATCATCCTCTGTAATGCCATAAGCTGCAGCCACCTCTTTAATAGGCAATTTTACCGCCTCCTGGGCAATTTCAATATCTGTTTTCATTTGTCCTGGCCTCCTTTTATCCTTTATTATAACCCACTTTCTACCATTTCGTCAAACTCTTCCATGGTCATCAGCACCTTCCTGGGCTTTGTGCCTTCTTCCTCTCCTACCACCCCGGCCTCCGCCAGCTGATCCATAATCCTGGCCGCCCGGTTAAATCCGATTTTAAACATTCTCTGAAGCATACCTATGGATGCTTTTTCTTTTTCTATAATAAACTTTCCTGCCTGAACAAAATACTCATCCCGGCTGTTTCCCGTATCTGATGAAGGTCCCGGCCCCGGCGCCGCCATATGGCTTTCCACATCAGGCTTGTAATCCGACGTAAGTCCCTGTTCTGTAAGAAAATCCACAACCTTCTGCACCTCAGAGTCAGACACAAAAGCCCCCTGAACGCGCTGAGGTTTTGGAACTCCGTAAGGAGAAAACAGCATGTCTCCCTTACCTAAAAGCTTCTCCGCCCCGTTAATATCCAAAATGGTTCTGGAGTCTACCCCTGAGGACACTGCAAATGCAATTCTGGAAGGCACATTGGCCTTGATTAAACCTGTAATTACATTGACTGAAGGTCTTTGAGTTGCAATAACTAAATGAATTCCCGCAGCCCTGGCCAGCTGAGCCAGACGGCAGATAGCGTCCTCCACCTCGCCGGGAGCTACCATCATCAAATCTGCCAGCTCGTCCACAATAATAACAATCTGAGGCAGCTTCTTAGGCTTATTTTCGTCATCTATATCTTCAATATTTTTTATTTTTTCATTGTACCCCTTCAGGTCTCTTACATTGTAGTCGGCAAACTTTTTGTACCTGTCAGTCATTTCTGCCACTGCCCAGTTTAAAGCTGCTGAAGCCTTTTTAGGGTCTGTTACTACAGGTATGAGCAAATGGGGAATTCCGTTGTAAACGCTTAGCTCTACTACTTTTGGATCTACCATAATCAGCTTCACGTCCTCCGGGCTGGACTTGTAAATCACACTCATAATTAAAGTATTAATACATACTGATTTACCGGAGCCTGTGGCGCCTGCAATCAGCAGATGAGGCATCTTCCCAATATCCGCCACAACAGTTTGTCCTCCAATGTCCTTTCCCACTGCAAAGGCTAGGCGGGAGGGATGTTTTTTAAATTCCTCTGATTCTAAAAGGTCTCTTAAAAACACCATATTGTTTTCCTTATTGGGCACCTCAATTCCCACTGCCGCTTTTCCCGGTATGGGAGCCTCAATACGAATATCCGCAGCAGCTAAATTCAGCTTAATATCGTCGGCCAAGCCTACGATCTTACTTACCTTTACTCCCTGCTCAGGGTGAAGCTCATATCTGGTAACTGTAGGGCCGCAGCTTACATTTGTCACAGTTACTCCTACTCCAAAGTTTTTTAAGGTCTGCTGCAGCTTAATCGCTGTCTCTCTGTATTCCTTTTCAGAAAAACTGTTTTTATTTGCCGTTCCCTTTTTCAAAAGGTCTAAGGACGGGAATATGTATTCCTTTTTCACCTCCGGCTCTTTTGCCGCAATTTCCATATCTACAGACAGCTCTCCTGCTTCTGCTGCCTCAGCTCTTTTTTTCTCCAGCTTCTTCTTTAACAGCTCTGTCTCCGTCTCAATTACTTTCCCTGAAGCTGTCACCACCCGCTTAGGCTCTTCAGGCACAAAAAAGGTATCGTAATTTACCCCTGACTCCTCTTTCTCTGCCTTTACCTCTTCATAGGAAAAATGGTCCTCTTCATCTATATTCCCCAGGTCCGGTGTTTTTTGAAGATAAATTTCCTCGTCTATTTCCTCGTCCTCTTCTACAGATAAACTTTCTATAGCGTCTGGCTTTTCTTCTAAATCCTTCTCTTTACTTACACACGCCTTCACAGCTTCCAGCTGATCTTCATCAAACGGAGCCTGGTCCTCATATCCTGAAGGCATAGTAATCTTTCCCGTAAATACATCTGCAGCTTCTTTCTCTGCCCTTTGCTCCCCGGCCTTTTCCAGGCTGTCCGCCAGCTGGCCTGGGTTCATATTGTGGTCTCCTGCCTGAGATTCTCCTTTCTCGTCCACAGCTGAAACCTTTTCTTGACCATATTCCTGGTAATCCACCTGAGGTACAGGCTGCTCCATCTCCAAAGTAGTGGCTCCTAAGTTTACGCCTCTCACCCTTTGTTCTTCTCTGAGACGGCGCCTTTCCTCCTGTTTCTCCGCTCTGATTTCCATTCGTCTGTCAAAATCTTCTTTGGCATAATGACAGGCCTTTGTCCCTCCTTTTTTCACTATGGAAACTAAGGATTTTTCTGTAATCAGCACAATGCAGATGGCTAACAATACAAACAGCACTAAATACGCCCCTACTGTTCCTAAAAGGCCTGACAGGGCTGCTGACACGGCTCCGCCTACAATTCCTCCCCCTGCTCCGCTTTTAGAAGACATTATGTAGTATTCTGTAATTTTATAATCAGCTGCAGTTCCAAAAATCATTTGTAAAAGAGCGCAAATTACAACTATTCCTATGATTACCGCCCACATTTTCAGCATAGCAATCGGATTTCCTCTGTTTGCCAGGTAAAAACAGGTGCCTACAAATAAAAGCAATGGGGCGATAAAGCCCAGGCTTCCAAAAAGTCCCAGCTGTACGCCTCTAAGAGCGTCTCCGATTACGCCGCACAAGTGAAAATTGCTGAGAAACAGCAGCACTGCAGCGGCAAATGAAATAATAATTCCTACCTCCGCCCCCAAAAATTCTGGTTTCTCCGGCGCCTGATTCTTAGCCGGTCTGCCCGGCTTCCTCCTGGATTTAGCGGTAGATGATGTTGTCCTTTTCTTTTTTGTTTCTGCCAATGTATTTCTGCCTCCTAACATCAGCGGTCTTTAGCAGATATTTCCTCATCTGCCAAAAACCGCTGTCCATTAAGCATAGTATACAAAAAATTTTCTATAATTGCAATGATTCAATAGGCGGCCTGTTATTTTTTCTTTTTCTTGTCTATCATGGCGTACAGCTTTTGAAGGGCCTGATAAATCCCTCCCACCTCATTAATCAGCCCCGCTTTAACAGCTTCTTCCCCAACTAAAACAGTGCCTAAATCTCTGGTAAGCATTTCTGTGCTGTGCATCAGCTGTTTTAATTTGTCATAAGCAATCTCTGCATGGTCAGATACAAAGGTTAAAATTCTGTCCTGAATCATTTCAAAATATTCATATGTTCTTTCTGTGCCAATGACCATACCCGTCATTCTCACAGGATGGACCATCATTGTGCCCGTAGGCACAATAAATGAATAATCTGCTGAAACTGCTAAAGGCACCCCAATAGAATGGCTTCCTCCCAGCACCAGGGACACTGTAGGAATACTTAAAGAGGCTATCATTTCTGCTATGGCAAGACCTGCGTCCACGTCCCCTCCAGATGTATTTAAAAGCACCAGCACCCCTTCAATTTCAGCATTATCCTCCAATTCCGCTAACTTTGGCAGAATATGGTCGTACTTTGTGGCCTTGCTGTTTCCCGGAAGATTTTCATGGCCCTCCACCTCCCCGATAATAGACAGCAAATATATTTTTCTCTTTCTTTCATTGTGATCTAACATTACCTGCCCGTACTCTTCCAGTCTGGCGTCCTTTTTCTCCTCTACCTCTTTCTCCTTTTTCTCCTCCTCCAGATTATTTTCCCCACAGACTTTCTGTTCTTTTTTCTTAGATTTATCTCCCATGGCAAACTCTCCTTGTTATAATCAATTTGTTTACCATGTAAAATACCCTTGCAGAACAAATTTATACGTTCCCCAAGGGTATTATTGGCATTTTACATTTCGTTCAGCTTTTCTAAAAGATAATCTCCGTATTCAGCGGCAGTATTTCCCTCTCTTGTACCTGTTACTGCAACCTTTCCTTCCTTCTCGCAGGCAGCCATAGCCATAGCCAGCTTGTCCGCCTTATCAGCCATGTCAATATGGCGCAGCAGCATTTCTGTAGCCTTCAAAATGCTGCACGGGTTTGCATAGTCTCCCAGGCCTTCTGCAATCATTCTGGGGGCGCTGCCGTGAATTGCCTCAAACATGGCGTATCTGCTTCCTGTGTTGGCGCTTCCGGCAGTTCCAACTCCGCCCTGCAGCTGAGCAGCCTCGTCTGTAATAATATCTCCATAAAGATTTGGCAGTACAAATACCTGGAACTTGCTTTGCATATCCGGGTTAATCAGGTTTGCGCTCATAATGTCTACATACCAGTCGGTAACTGTAATTTCCGGGTAATCTGCAGCTACTTCTTTACAAATAGATAAAAACTTTCCGTCAGTTTTTTTCATAATATTGGCCTTTGTAACAATGGCCACATGATTTTTATGGTTGTTTCTTGCAAATTCAAATGCAGCCTTTGCAATTCTTCTGGTGCCTGCGTCTGTAATTACTTTAAAATCAAAGGCCAGCTTTCCAGGCATCTCCACGCCTTTGCTGCCTAAGGCGTATTCTCCTTCTGTATTTTCCCTAAAAAATGTCCAGTCAATCTGTTTGTCAGGTACATTTACAGGTCTTACATTGGCAAATAAGTCTAACTCCCGGCGCAAAGATACGTTGGCGCTTTCCAGGTTCTTCACTCCGCTGTCTGCCTGAGGCGTTGTAGTAGGGCCCTTTAAAATAGCGTGGCATTCCTTTAACTGAGCCAGCACCTCATCAGGAATTGTCTGTCCGCAGGCCAGACGATTTTCCAGCGTAAGGCCGTCAATATTGCGGATTTCTACTTTTCCCTCTTCAATTTCTGCTTTTAAAAGGTATTTTAAGGTTTTTTCTGCTTCCTTAAAAATAACAGGCCCAATACCGTCTCCAGGGCACATGCCGATAATTACAGGCTTTAATTCTTTAAAGTTTAAGGCCTCCCCCGCCTGCTCCATACGGGCAACTCTTTCTAACTGCTCTGCATACAGCTTTTTAAAATGCTCCGCTGCCTCCTCAATGTACTTTTCCATCTGATATCTTCTCCTTTTTCTCAATTTTTTTCATGGTGCTGGCCTTGGCGTTTTCCACGTGACGAATTGTCAAAAGCTCCGCCAGCTCTCCATTTTTTTCCTCAATCGCCTGCAGGATTTCCCTGTGTTCTTTTACTGCCTTTCTGGACCTTTCCATGTCTGTTACAGAAAGCTGCCTAAATCTTTTAATCCTGTGATGCAGTTTTTTTAATACGTCCTTTAAAATTCGTTTTCCTGAAAATTCGTAAATCATTTCATGGAATTGAGAATCAAAAACCTCCTGGTTTTCAGGGTCGTTTTTTTCCACATAAAACTCCTGGAGATCCAGAACCTGCCGCATTTCTTTTAACTGCTCCTCGCCTGCACATTCTGCCGCCTCCCTGGCTGCAAGACCTTCCAGCCTGATTCTCATGTCGTAAATAACCTCCAGGTCGTCCCCTGTGATTCCTAAAACTACAGCTCCTCTGTTAGAACGGATTTCCACCAGGGATTCCTGCTCCAAATGCTGAAGGGCCTCTCTAATAGGCGTCCTGCTGACTCCCAGAGCCTGAGACAATTTCGGCTCTGTAATCACCTCTCCCGGCTTCAGCCTGCCCTGGAGAATTTCGCTTTCCAGAACCTTAAATACCTGTTCTGCTAAAGGCGTTCCTTTTTCTTGAACTAATACGTCCATAACATACTCCTAAAAGAATGAATGGTATTTGCACGGCGCAATCTTCTGCACCTGTGTATCCAGCTCTTCATCGCTGATCACTGTCTGACGTCCTCCATTATACTGCTCATCCACCCAATTTTTCAACTGTTCTACAATAGAATCTTTTTTTGTCACACAATTTTCACCTGAAAGCTCGTAATAATTATTCATCCAATATACAATCCCCGCCAGGCCAGAGGTATTGCTGACAGCCACTTCAGGGGCTCTTTTTAAAATTTTCTCTGTATCAAAAATATTATAAATTTCTTCATCCTTCATCAGCCCGTCTGCATGGATGCCCGCCCTTGTAACATTAAAGTTCCTGCCTACAAAAGGCGTCATCTCCGGCACATGGTAGCCGATTTCTTTTTTATAATATCTGGCGATCTCTGTAATTACTGTTGGCTCCATCTGGTCCATTGTTCCCTTTAAGGACGCGTACTCAAATACCATAGCCTCTAAAGGCACGTTTCCTGTTCTCTCCCCAATTCCTAAAAGAGAACAGTTTACTGCTGAAGCTCCGTAAAGCCATGCGCAGGTGGCGTTTGATACAGCTTTGTAAAAATCATTATGTCCGTGCCATTCTAACTGCTGGCTTTTTACGTCAGAATAATGCTGCAGGCCGTAAATAATTCCCGGCACGCTTCTTGGAAGGGCCACGCCGGTGTAAGGGATTCCATATCCCATCGTGTCGCAGGCTCTGATTTTTACAGGAATTCCCGCCTGTCTGGACTTTTCCATTAAAGCGTTTACAAAAGGCACGACAAATCCGTAAAAGTCAGCTCTTGTAATATCCTCTAAATGGCATCTGGGAATAATTCCTGCGGAAAAAGCCTGGTCTACGGTGTCTAAATATTCGTCCATAGCCTGCTGTCTTGTAAGCTTTCTTTTTTTGAAAATATGGTAGTCAGAACAGCTGACTAATATTCCTGTCTCCTTAACTCCCAAATCCTTTACCATCTGGAAATCTTTTTTGTTGGCTCTGATCCAGGTAGTAATTTCCGGAAACTGAAGTCCTAAATCCATACACTCTAAAAGAGCTTCCTTATCCTTTTTGTCATACACAAAAAATTCTGTCTGCCTGATAATGCCTTTAGGGCCGGAAAGTCTGGAAAGCATTTTATACAGGTCCACCATCTGTTTTTTTGTATAAGGCACTCTGGACTGCTGTCCGTCACGAAAGGTAGTATCTGTAATCCATATTTCTTCCGGCATCCCAATAGGACATTGGCGGAAGTTAAAGGATATTTTAGGCACCTCGTCATAGGGAAAAAATTCTCTGTAAAGATTAGGCTCAGGAATATCCTGAAGAGAATAGCGGTATGGGTCCTGTTCCAATAAATTGCTGTTTTTTGATACTACCAGCATGGCAAACACTCCTTTTCTTTTTGTATAGTTTGGTATATCAGAATAGCGTTATACTTGTATACAAGTATAACGCTATTCTTCCAGATGTCAAGTGTTTCCTGAATAATTATGCAATTATCCAATTAGCAAACAAGAAAAACTAAATTATTCTCCTTTTTTTGCAATTGATTTTACCAGCAGCATCATGGGACGGCGCAGTTCATCTCTCATTCCTGGAATATCCATCATTTCTTCAGATGGTTTGGCCTCCTCTACAACTTTAAGTTTAAAACCGTTATCCAGCAGTCCCATTAATATTTGTGTAAGTGTGTGATGCTGCTTTGTTATATTACAACCTAAGAAGTTTGTTTTTCTTTCTCCTGTTATAAAATAATTATCTATCGGCCAATATTGCAAAGCCCCATCTTCTGTGTAAATCCAGTCCTGTCCCACACCGGATGTAAATACTGGATGCTCGATATTGAAAATAAATACTCCATTTTCTTTCAATGTTTTATGTACTTTTTGGAATATTTGACCTATATCCTTAACATAATGCAACGCCAGATTAGAAATCACACAATCCCATGTATTTTCCGGGTACTCGTAATCCTCTATTCCACAAACTCTATATTCTATCTGATCCGCTATATTTTCATGTTTGGCTTTTTCAATCATTTTTTTACTTAAATCAATTCCTAATATCTTTGCCGCACCCTGTTCTGCTGCAAAATTACAATGCCAACCGTAACCGCACCCTAAATCAAGAACTCTTTTACCTTGAAGCGGCGGAAACAAAAGCTTTAATTGATGCCACTCTCCAGCGGCGCTTAAACCTTCTCTACTGCGAGGCATTTTCCCGTATTCTTCAAAAAATTTTTCGTTGTCGTATTCATTTCTCATTGTCTGCTTCTCCTTTTAAACAAAAGTACTTTCCTAATTACATAAAAAAAGTGAAGGCAGAAAAATGAAAATTTCCATCTTCCCACTTTCACTTTACGGGGCAGGCAATCTCTCCTGCGGCCCTTAACTATTTTTTATTTCACTCGTTCCTCGTTCCATAAAAACTACGGGAACCCTAAACTTCGCTATGGCGAACTTTGGGTAGCAAATAGTTTCGCGCTTTGCGCTTAACTATTTTTAATCAATTACGTTTCTGATTGTTTTTGGCTTTCTGTAATTCCATGTGGAAATCTTGATTCCGCTTCTTCTGCTGGCGGCATGAACAATCTGGCCGTTTCCAATATACATAGCCACGTGGTTTACAACTCCCCGGCTGTTTGTATAGAAAATCAAATCTCCCGGCCTCATTTCGCTGGAGGACACTGCCCGTCCCATTTTAGCCTGAGAGCCAGAATAATGAGGAAGAGAAATTCCAAAGTTCTCTAAAACCTTCATTGTAAATCCAGAACAGTCGGCTCCTTTTGTCAAGCTGGTTCCTCCCCATACGTAAGGATTTCCCACAAACTGAAGGGCATAATTTACAATCTGGGTTCTTCTGGAAGCCTCCTTGTTGGCCTTCTCCTCCAAAGGTGAAAACTTAATCGCCTCATTTAAAGCGTACCGCACCTCCACATTGTTATCTCTGGTGGAAATATAAGCCTCGTCGCTGTCCTCTGTGTCCAGCTCAATCTGCACCCAGCCGTCCAGCTGCTGCAGCACAGGATACCTTTCCTCCTTGGAAATCTGAGTCCATCTGGCGCTGTCTACATTAGGCTCTGTTCTTACATTTAAAGCCTCTGTCTTTACAATCGCCATTAAAGAGGCGCTGCTCATAGCCAAATCCCTGGCCTCCTGGCCCACTGCTGTGTACTGAGGGTCTGCCGTTACATAGCCTGTAATATTTCCTGACTTAATCTTGTACCATCCGTCTAAGGTTTCCAGAATTTCCCCTGCAGCCTTTGACGGAAACTTTCCGATTACATTGTTATTTCCGTCTTCCTTAGGCTCGCTTCTAATATTTAAATAATTGTTTACCTTAGATATTACAATATTGTCGTACTGATTTACAGCCATGGCCCGCAAATCCATTTTTCTGGCTTCATTTAAGCACATCTTCACTTCTGCATAATCAGCTGAAATCCATCCGGAAGAAATTTTAATCCATCCGTCCCTCTGTTCCTCTACCTCGTATCGCTCTTTATCCAAAACCTGACTTACTACATTATTCATGCCGTCCTGTACAGGCTCCTGGCGAACATTCAGATTTCCTTCTGAAATATTAATAATTGCTCTCAGCTTAATATTTTCCTCAGCCAAGGCCTTGGCTTCATCACCAGTCACTATATATTCGCTGCTGACATAGCCTTCAATGCCGCCGGAAAAAATTTTGTACCATCCGTCCAAGGTTTCTGTAATTTCACATCCGCTGCCGCCCATAAGCTTTCCAATAATATTGCCTTTGCTTTCAGCTGTTTCCCGGATATTCAGATAGCCGGACACTTGAGCAATCCCTAAATTTTCATAGGAATTTATGACACTGGCTATTTCTTCCTGTTTTTTCTGCTCTGCCAGCTCCTCCTCAGATATCTGGGGTTCCTCCCCTGCCTCTGAGACGCTGGCCCTTCCCTGACTGCCTGTAGGACCGGAAGCCGGGTCAGAAGCCAGCTTCCATATAATTAATCCTAACAGGAGGAGAATAATAACTATCCCGCCTATTATAAAATATTTCTGATACTGATTTCTGTTTCTCCGTCTTCTGGCTCTGTTGATACTCACCTTGTAATCAATTTTATCTGCCATATTACTGTCTCCGCTTTTCGGTGCCTACTGTTTTGCCTTGTTTCTGTTATAGTTAATCAGACATCCTGCCTTGACAATTTCCCTTTCCTCCGGAGTCATATCTGCAATACTTAAAGTGATTTCCTTTACAGAATCGCCTATAATATATGCAGGTATTTTTCTCATATCTCCGTCCAGAATCTGCCGGATTCCAGGCACATAAATATAATCTCCAATCTGGAATTCAGGCTCTCCCTCCATAAGGAATGGAAGCATACCCCAGTTCATTACATTTGAACGGTATCTTTTTGTAGCGTACTCCAACGCAATATTGGCAAGACCGCCAATCACTCTCTGGCAGCTGGCCGCCTGCTCTCTGGCAGAGCCGTCTCCCGGCCTTAACGCGTAAACCACGCTTCCGATTTCTGTCTCATTTGCCTTTACATTTTCATTGCCTGAAATTGTTCTGATCTTCTCAAAAATCTCTTTTAAAGCAGGCTCTGCTTCTGTAGGACAGATTCCTGCATTTCTGGCCTTTTCAATCTTGTCCACTTCCTTTGTGCGTCCCACATATCCAGGATCTCTTCTGGAAAGAGTAAACTCTGCCAGGCCTAATGGGTTAGATCTGTAGGATGAGGTTTCTCCAGAAGGAATCAGCTCGTCTGTTGTAGTAACAGGGTCCATAATTCTGGAGCACACTTTTAATAAAATATTGTCAGCCAGCTGGCTCATAGCCGGCCAGTCTTTAATATTTGGTCCATAAATCAGCTCTTTTTCCTTACATCCTTTTCCAAAGCCTTGATATACTCTGTTTTCATAAACAGTTCCGTCAAAATGGTATGCAGGCACCTGGTAATTGTCTGCAAACTGCTCTGCAGATGTAAGCACGCCGCCGTTGGCAGCTGTAGCTGCAATTGATCTGGCATCCATAAGAGCCACTGATGCAATCTGGCCGTTTCCTGGCTTAGAACCTTCTCTGTTAGGGAAGTTTCTGGTGGTGTGGCGCACGCTCAGGCCCTTGTTGGAAGGAGTGTCCCCTGCGCCGAAGCAAGGTCCGCAGAAGGCGCTTCTCACTGTAGCTCCCGCAGTCATCAGATCTGCAATCACTCCCTTATTTACCAGGTCAATAAATACTGCCTGGGAGGAAGGATAAACAGATAAAGCAAACTGGTCATATCCGCAGGAACGTCCCTTTAAAATGTGGGCAGCCTCCATAATATTAGAATATGTTCCTCCTGCGCAGCCTGCAATTACTCCCTGCTCTACGCAAAGCTTTCCGTCAATAATCTTGTCAGTTAATGTATAATGAATGTCCGGATTATCAATTATCTTTTCTGCCTCTACCTCCACCTGTCTTAAAATATCCTCCAGGTTGCTGTTCAGCTGGTCTATTTCGTATGTGTTGCTGGGGTGGAAGGGAAGTGCGATCATTGGCTTAACAGTACTTAAATCTACCCGCACCATGCCGTCGTAATATGCCACTTCCTTTGGATTCAGCTCTTTAAAGTCCCCGCCTCTTCCGTGCATAGTCAAATATTCTTTTGTATCCTCATCTGTTCTCCAGACAGATGTAAGACATGTAGTTTCTGTGGTCATAACGTCCACGCCGTTTCTGTAATCTGTGGTCATGGAAGATACCCCTGGACCTACAAACTCCATGACTTTATTTTTCACATAGCCGTTTTTATAAACAGCTCCAATAATAGCCAAAGCAATGTCCTGAGGACCTACATAGGAAGCAGGCTTTCCTTCCAGATAAACGGCGATTACTCCCGGATAAGAAATATCATATGTATCCTTTAACAGCTGCTTTACCAGCTCTCCGCCGCCCTCGCCTACAGCCATAGTTCCCAGGGCTCCGTATCTTGTGTGGCTGTCTGAGCCTAAAATCATCTTTCCGCAGCCAGCCATCATCTCTCTCATATACTGATGCATAACTCCAATATGAGGAGGCACGAAAATTCCGCCGTACTTTTTACATGCGGACAATCCAAATAAATGATCATCTTCGTTAATAGTGCCCCCTACTGCACATAAAGTGTTGTGGCAGTTTGTAAGCACATAGGGAATCGGAAACTCCTCCATTCCTGACGCCTTTGATGTCTGGATAATTCCCACATATGTAATGTCGTGGGAAGTCATTGCGTCAAATCTGATTTTTAACTTTTCCATGCTGCCTGAGGTATTGTGAGCTTCTAATATGGAATAAGCAATAGTTCCCTTTTTTGCTTCCTCCTTATAGCTGCCCTTTCCTGCCACCGCCGGCATCTTTCCAGCCTTAGCTCTTTCTTCCGCCTCTTTTTCTGTTAAAATTTCGCTGCCGTTCAGCAGATATACTCCGCCGTCATACAATGTAACCATTGGTTTTTCCTCCTGTTATTTCTGTACTGTTTTTAAATCTTGTATCCTCTCAGCTTAACGTAATACTTTACCAGATCAGCCAGCTGATCCAGGTCAATTTTTGTAGTATTAATGTGCAGATCATAATTGGCCATATTTTCCCAGTCCCGGCCTGTATAATATTTGTAGTAATCGTGCCGTTCCTTGTCAATCCTTTTTATCCTTTTTGCCGCCTCTTTTTCATCTACCCCGTCTACCTCCATTACTCTTTTTATTCTGGTAGGCATATCTGCGTAGACAAACAGCTTAATCACATCTATCTGAGCCAGCTCCAGCACATAATCCGCGCATCGGCCTGCAATAATACAGGATTCCTCCTTTGCCAGATCTCTGATTACAGAAGACTGAAAACGGAATAAATTGTCTCTGGAAACAATATCATCTCTGGTGGACGGCGCTGATAAACTGTCCCTCAGTCCTCCTACAATCTTATACAGCAGGTTGTTGCCTGCTTTTTCGTCAGCTAAGCGAAAGTACTCTTCCCCGATCGCGCTGACTTCAGAAGTGATCTTTAAGATTTCCTCGTCATAAAAATGAATCCCCAGCTCCTTTGCCAGCTTTTCTCCTGTCATGCGGCCCCCGCTTCCATACTGCCTGCCAATGGTTATCACCAGGTTTTTATTTTCTTCCATTAGACCAAGCCTCCTGTTTCTTAGTATTCTTACTGAAAATCCTTATAGTCCAGATACATTATAACACACTTTCACTATCAGGTAAATTCTTTTAAAGTCTGTGGTTTTTGTGAATTTTGTACTTTTTAACATACACAGACAGCCTTTTTCCAACAATAATTGACAAACTCACATTTTTTCCGTTAAGATTGTATTAAGAATTTATTTTAAAGGGAGGATGTATATGAAACCACGACGCCCTGATATTAGAAAGGCTCAGGACTTTGTCGCTTATGTAACGCTGTATTTTGAAATTCTCATCGTTTTTATAGTGATCATTGCCTTATTTATCAGCCTTTCCCACGTTCCGGAGCAGCTAAAGGCTTTGTATTATGACGGCGATTTTAATCTTTTTCTGTTTGCTATTTTCGATTTAGTTATTGGAATTGAGCTGATGAAAATGTTCTGCCGCCATGATCTGGATTCTGTCGTAGAGGTTATGACCTTTACTGTTGCCAGGGAGATGGTTATTGAACACATGCCTATATTAGATACGTTAATTGGCATTGTGGCCATTGCCATACTGTTTATGATCAGAAAATACTTATTTGTTTCTGCCTTAGACAAAACCAAATCTCCTTTAACAAAAGGAAGCACAAAGTCAGATGACCAAGAATCTGACGCCGACTAGTATTTACATAATTTTTTTTTGCAGACTGCCAAAAGGCGCGGTTAAAAGCTACTGCTTGATTCCCCCCGCGCCTTTTTCATTTTCCTAAATATTTATTTCAGCACTTCTTTGTACACTCTCAATACATTTTTGCTGAAAACAGCTTCTATTTCACTGCTGTGAAAGCCTTGTTTTTTCATCTCCCACTCCAGCTTTGGCATTTGAGATGCATTTTCTATCTCCAGTTCACTTGTAATTCCGTCAAAATCTGTGCCCAGGCCAATACATTCAATTCCGCCCACCTGTTTTATATGCTTTATATGCTCTACCATCTGGGAAATACAGCTAATTTGTTTCTCCTCTTTCTTCCAATCCTTTAAAAATAGATCGCAGAAGTTAATTCCCATAACTCCCCCTTTTTCAGACAAAGCCTTTATCATTTCATCTGTCAGATTTCTAGGGTGGGAGGCCAGAGCTCTGGCGTTAGAATGACTGGCTACAAAAGGATTCTTTGTGCACCGGACTACGTCCCAGAATCCTCCATCAGATAAATGAGAAACGTCTATAATCATTCCCAGCCGTTCCATTTCCCTGACTACTTCCTTTCCCTTTTCCGTCAGACCTTTTTCATTGGGCCCCCATGTTTGGTTTCCTGATAAATCTGCCTTTTTATTTGGACAGCCCAGCTGATTTTCAAAGTTCCATGTAAGAGTCATCATGCGCACTCCCAAGCGGTACAGATCCCGGAGAAGAGACAAATCTCCCTGGCAGGCAGCCCCCTCCTCCACTGTAAGAAGAGCTGACATTTTTCCCTCCTTCCAGTTTCTCTCTATCTCCCTGTAAGAAGTCACCGGACAAATCAACTCCTTATTTTTCTCTATCTCCTGGTAAAAGGTATCAATCATTTTTGCACAGCATAGAAAGGGCTGATCCTCCCTGCCTAAATGGACAAATAAACCAAAATTCTGAAGGCCGCAGTCTCCTTTTTTTAGTTTATTTAAGTCAATGTGAAGGCTGCTTTCCCTGAGAGAAATATTTTCTCCTTTCTTTTGCCTTTCATGTATTTCCCCAATAGTATCGCAGTGCATATCCACATATTTCATAACTGATCTCCTTTTATTTTTCGTTAATCGCTTCTCAACGCGTCAATAGGATTTAGCTTTGCCGCTCTGCTGGCAGGCATGTAGCCGAACAGCAGTCCGATTCCCACAGAAACACTGAAGGATATTATAATTGCCGATATTGTAGGCGGGGAGGATATTCCCATGGCCTTCCCCACTATAACGCTGGCCACAGAGCCTAAAACAATTCCTATTACTCCGCCTATAGAGCTGGTAACTGCAGCCTCTATTACAAACTGCTGCATAATAGTTCTCCTTTTAGCGCCTAAAGACTTTCTGATTCCGATTTCCCTGGTTCTCTCTGTTACAGAAACAAGCATAATATTCATTACTCCCACTCCTGCAACTAAAAGGGAAATCCCTGCAATTCCTCCTAACATGGCGGACATCATAGCAATCTGCTCATTTAGCTGCTCCAGCATTTCACTGTTGGCGTTTACATTATACAAATCTTCATTTTTAAATTGTGTATATAAAAAGTCCTCTATTTTTCCTTTTGCTTCTGTGGCCTGGGATACGTCGGAAACTGTAAAGACATAGGAGGATACTTCTCCGTTGCGGCTTAGCTTCTGAGCTGCAGTATAGGGCATCCACACAAAATCATCGCTGCCGCCTTCCTCTAACTCCGTATTGTCCTGCCTTTCCACTACTCCCACTATTTTAAACCCGGACCCGCCGATTTTTATAGTCTCCCCTACCGCCTTGTCTGCTCCTCCATACAGCTGGTCCGCCACATAATAGCCAATGACGCACACCTTCTGTCTGGACTGTAAGTCTGCATACTGCAGATTTCTTCCCTCATACAGCTCATACCCTTTAATTCCCAGATAATCCTCGCTGTAGCCTCCTACGGTGGTGGCGTCCAGAGATTCATTGCCGTTTTTTACAGTTGTGGAAACAGACACAGACGGGGACATACCGGAAAAGCTTTCCTGGTTTTCCTCATAAAATTCATACATATCGTCTACGTCCAGGGATCTGGAGGGCAGGTTTATTACGCTGACAGAAATCTGATTAACTCCCATACTGGAAAAGCTTTCCACTACAGAGGACATATAGCCGTTTACAATACTTACTAATATAATAACAGAGGCCACGCCTATAATAATGCCTAACATAGTAAGAAATGACCTCATTTTATTTCCGCCTATACTTTTTAAGGCCATTTTAAATGACTGCAGCATATTTTTCCACATCCCCGTCAAAGTTTATTTTCCCGTCATGGATTCTCACCACTCTTCTGGCCTCCAAAGCAATTCCATTGTCGTGGGTAATCATTACGATTGTATTGCCCTCTTTATTCAGCTGCTTTAAAAAGTCCAGCACGTCCCTGCTGGTTTTAGAGTCTAAAGCTCCTGTAGGCTCATCTGCCAGAATCAGGGAAGGAGTTCCGGAAAGGGCTCTGGCAATAGAAACTCTCTGCTGCTGCCCTCCTGACAGCTGATTAGGCATATGGCCCCACTTTTCTGCCAGTCCCACTCGTTTTAAAGATTCCATGGCTCTTTCTCTTCGCTCCTCATGGCCGACTCCTGCATATAACAGGGGCAGCTCTACATTTTCCAGAAGATTTAGTTTCGGCAGCAGATTATACTGCTGAAATATAAATCCTATCATTTTATTTCTGATTTCCGCCAGCTGATCGTCGCTCATATTTCCCACATTTTCTCCGCCTAATAAATATTCTCCTGTTGTGGGAACATCCAAAGCGCCGATAATATTCATTAAGGTGGACTTTCCGCTGCCTGACTTTCCTACAATGGCCACAAATTCTCCTTTATGCACTGTCAGATTGATGCCGTCGTTGGCCCTGACCTCCTCGTCTCCCATTTTATAAATTTTGTAAATATCCTTTAATTCTATCAGCTTTTCTCCCATGATTAGCGTCCTCCTCCCGGACCGCCCTGACGCGCTCCTCCACTGTTTCCGCCGCCTCCGCCTGGGCCGCCCATATTTGGCGTCATCATCATAAATGTGCTTTCGCTGTTTTTGCTGGACTGATCTACGTAAACCTGATCTCCCTCTGAAAGTCCGCTGATAATCTCCACCCAGGAATCACTTGTAA
The DNA here is from genome assembly GCF_900240245.1 of Lachnoclostridium edouardi. Classification (GTDB taxonomy): domain Bacteria; phylum Bacillota; class Clostridia; order Lachnospirales; family Lachnospiraceae; genus Lachnoclostridium_A; species Lachnoclostridium_A edouardi. Next base: position 45,608 of record NZ_OESQ01000001.1, on the reverse strand, counting down.
TCCCTGTTTCCACCTCCACAGCCCGGAATCCGTCTGGAACGCCTCTCTTTTCCTCCTCTGTGGCCGTCCCGTCGTCTTTTACATACACCTTATTTCCTCTCATTAAGGCATCCACAGGTATGGCCAGCACATTGTCCGCCTGCTCTAAAATAATCGTGCCGTCTACATTCATGCCCGGCAGCAGATCTCCTGCGTCATCCAGGGTTACAGTTACAGGGTAGTTGGTTACTCCGTTAGAATAACTGCCCTCTAAACTGACATTTGTCACTGTGCCTGTAAATGTTTCTCCTTCAAATGCGTCGGCTGTAACCTGCACCTTCTGCCCTGTTTTTACTTTTTGAATGTCCAGCTCGTCAATAGACATTTCAAATGTTAAGGCCGATAAGTCATATATAACTGCCAAGGTTGTATCAGAGCTTGAATTTCTGCTGATTTTTTCTCCCTCCTTTACATTCTTGGCAATGACTTTTCCTGAAATGGGAGCTGTAATTGTATAATTATCATATGTATCCTGGGTGGTTTCCACCTTATTTTCTGCAGTCTCCACCTGCTCCTGGGCCTGATCCATACTGTTTTTGTAGCTTCTCATCAGCTTATCTGCCGTGTTGGAGGTCATTTGAAACAAAGCTGTGCCCTGGTTTATATAGTCCCCTTCTGCCACTAAAAGGTTCTGGATCTCTACAGTAGTATCTAAATCCTCTCCCGTCATTTCCGTCTCTGTGCTGGCCTCAAAGTTTCCCTCCTCCACACAGTTAATATCATTATATGCAACAGTTGCCGTGTGGCTGGTAGTAAGACCTCCCGGATTATCTACCTGTACATACACATATCGCACCACTCTGCCGCCTGTTACAGTTTCATCCATATTTGCCACAGATGTGACTGTGCCGAAAATCGTCTCTCCTGTATCTGTAAGAGTCACTGTCACCTGGCCTCCCTGAGGAATCATTACAGCCTCCTCGGACAGAAAAGGCACTTTTAACTTCATAATTTTATCATTATATATATCGGCGATTTTTGTCTGGCCGCTTACCTTATCTCCGTTCTTAATATAAAGAGTCTTTATGTACCCTGTTTCTGTAGATTTATAAGTATTGCCGCTGAACTTTTCTACAGCCTCCTGATAATCAGCCAAAGCCTCCTCATAGTCCTCCTGGGCACGCACCAGAGAATTCCCTGCTGATTTTACCTCTGACTCCATAGAAGAGCTGTCCAGCTGATAAAGCACCTGATCCTTAGTCACCTGATCCCCCTCTTCAAAGTCAGCGCTGATAACCTCCCCCTCCACCAGGGATGTAACATTATATGAATCCTTTGCCTCCAGACTTCCGGATGCAGACAGCTGTGAAACAATATTCTGCCGTTCCACTGTTGCAGTGTTGCTTACCTGTGCCTTGGCATCTGCAGCTTTTCCTTTTTTTCCATAAATAATAAAAATAATAGCTGCCGCCAGAATAACTGCCACCCCAATTACAGCCTTTTTCCTGGAAATTTTCAGCTTTCCGGAAACATGCTTTCTGCTTATTCCTTTCATGCCAAAACCTCCTGTCAGTCTTCAAAAATGTAATCCAGCACTGTTCTGGTTACATCATCATCGTCGCTGTCCTTGCTGGTTCCGCCGGACTTTGTATAAATTAAGGTAACAATGTCCCCGACCTCCACAGTTCCGTAAATAGAAAAAGCAAACTGCATTTCAGAGCTGTCCAGCTGATAAGTCACCTCGTCATCCAGCTCAATCGCCGTAGGCGTCATTACATCTGAAGCCATGTAATAAATATGCGTAATTTCCCCTTTGTCTACACAGCGGTCTGATTCATCACTGTCATTGGGCGTGTATGCCCATATGGTTTTGCTGGAGGAATTGTAGTAAATAACCATATATTCACTGCCTGAAATTCTTTCTAATTCTCTTCCGCTGTATGGCGAACCGTTTAAATATCCCTGCGCGTCGTCTAAGGAAAACGGGACGGCGGAGGACAAGCTTCTGCTGTGGCTGATCAGCTTAGGCCCCTGAAGAGTTACATCTGCCATAGCAAGAGGATTAATCTCCCCGTCTGAGGTCAACTCGCAGCCTAATACAGTGCCGTATATTCCGCTTCCGCTTTTTGGCTCTGCCCTAAGCAGGTTGTAAAACATGTTGATACAGTCTGTTTTTGTCATAGGCTCGTCAGAGGAAAGTCCGATTTCGTCTTTTAAATCCAAATATTCAAACTTGGCCATCCGCCCTCCTGTCTGATCGCCCTGAAAATCTTCATTTGTATAGCCTAACAGAGCCAAAGCCCCCTTTGCCGCCTCCTGAAGAGTTATATATTGATCCGGCCTAAATACTCCGCCTAAATATCCGCTCATCCACTGATTCTGCACAGCTACTCTTACATATTGGGCATACTCGTGATCTTTTTTTACATCAGAAAAAACAGACACGCTGCTTTTGCTTCCCACTGTATTTTTATATTCAGAAGCCTTCACCAGCATCTCTGCAAATTCTCCTCTTGTAACATATGAATGCAAATCATTTACAGACATAATTCCAGACAAATTTATTACTTTTTTCCTTAAATCAAAATTAGTAGAGGCTTGGGCAGATGTCTGAGGCGCTGCGCAAGCTGCAAATGTAATCACTGCCAGGGCTCCTGCTTTCATTCTCCTATTCATACTCATTCTCCTTCATACTTTCTTTTAAAAATAACCCTAGCAGTTAAATGTGTTTATTTTGTGTCTATTTTGTCAAAATTTTATAACTCCTGCATAATCCTTATAATTCTAAATATTTATACAGTTCCTCCAATCTATCTCTTCCTACTCTTACTCCTTCTGCATACAGCTCCCTTAGCTTTTTCTTATTTTGCTCCATTCTGGATACATGTACCGGAAATTCCGGACGTATTACGAAGATCCTGCCTTCCTGCTCCAGCCTGGCAATCTCCTCCTGAAAACGGTTGTACCTGTCCGGCACCTGATACAATGCTTCCCGCAGTCTGGGCAAAGGCTGAAAATAGGTGTCGTATATTTTTTTCGTCACAGCTTTTACCGGCTTTTTTCTGTACCCCTCATTTCTTGTAAGCACCAGCACTACCTTTTCGTATCCCTCTTCTATAGCCTTTCTGTAGGCAATCGGCAGAGAAATCCCTCCGTCTAAATATTTCTTTCCTTCAATATCAATCATTCTGGACAGCACCGGCATACTGCTGGAAGCCTGAACCGCCCCTATCATATCTTTACATTTTCCCTTCTCGAAAAACTCAGGTTCCCCTGTTCTGCATCTGGTGGCCACCGCCACAAATCGCTGAGGGGACTCATAAAAGCTTTCATAGTCAAAGGGAATCAAGTCTGTGCTAAGCTCTCCAAATACAAAATCAAAGTTAAAAATCTGTCTGTTTTTCATCATGTTTTTCAGACTCAGATACCTTTTGTCATGTACATATTTCTCATTGATTTCCAGCATTCTACCTTTTTGCTTTGAAATATAATTCATTCCGCACATTGTCCCTGCAGACACGCCGTTTACATAGGAGAACTCAATTCCCTCTTCTAAAAGCACATCTGTCACCCCTGCAGTAAACAAACAGCGAAGGGAACCGCCCTCCAGCACCAATGCTCCTTCTGTCATTCTTTTCCAACCTTTCTATGATAATAGCCCTAAACTGCCGCTACATTAAGGGAGCAAACAGCCTGAGCACGCTTCCAGTAATTCTGCTTAATAAAGGATATTTTCTCCATACCTCCAAAGTGATTTCCTCACACTGATTTAAAGTATTTTGGAAGTCCTTTTCCACATCTGCCACAGCATGATTTTTGTATAAATATGCAGCGCACTCAAAATGGAGATAAAAACTTCTGTAATCCATATTAATTGTTCCTACAACTGCTTTTTCGTCGTCGCTTACATAGATCTTTGCGTGTACAAAGCCTGGGGTAAACTCATAAATTTTCACTCCAGCCTCCAGCAGCTCTTTATAGTATGACCTGGCCAAAATATAAGCATATTTTTTATCCGGAATATGAGGCATAATAATTACAGTCTCCACACCCCGCTTGGCAGCATAAGTTAAGGCCGTAACCATATCGTTGTCCAAAATTAAATAGGGCGTCATAATATGAACGTACCTTTTGGCCTGGTACAAAATATCTGTATATACATGCTCTCCTACAGTTTCATGGTCTAAGGGACTGTCCCCATAAGGCATAACAAATCCGCTTCCCTCTGGCAGCCAGTTTTTAAATCTGCTCATAGGAGGCAGGTAAAAACCATAATCCTCCTTCTTAGTTTCCGTAATTTCCCACATCTGGAGAAACATCATAGTAAAGCTTTTTACTCCGTCCCCCTGAAGCATAAGGGCCACGTCCTTCCAGTACCCAAACCGCTTCTTTTCATTAATATACTCATCTGCCAGATTAATGCCTCCGGTAAAAGCAGTGTGGCCGTCAATCACCAGGATTTTTCTGTGATCTCTGTTATTTTGATAGGAAGAAAGGGCAGGCTTAACAGGAGAAAACATTTTACATCTTATTCCCTTTTCCTCCAGCTTTCTCGGGTAGTGGTAAGGCAAAAGCATAAGGCTGCACATGCCGTCGTACATCACTCTGATCTCCACGCCGTTTTTCGCCTTTTCTTCCAGAATTTCCAGAATCTCATTCCACATTTTTCCCCGCTCTATAATAAAATACTCCAGAAAAATAAAATCCTTTGCATTTCTCAGCTTTTCCTTTAATACTGGAAATAACTCCTCCCCGGAAGGAAAGTACTCTGCATAAGTATTTTCATAAACAGGATATCCGCCGTAACAATTCATATATCTGGCCAAACTGCCTATTCTCTGGCTTTCTTTCTGCAGCCTCTCCTCCACAGAAACATCCTGCTGTAAATATATCTGAGTTTCTTTTATAATGTCCCGCAGCCGGTCTGCAATTCTTTTTGTCCCCGGCTGAAGCTCCATAAAAAGATAAAACAAAGCTCCAAAAACAGGGAATACTAGCACAGGCACAATCCATGCCAGCTTATAGTCAGGCGCCTGCTGCCGGTTTATAATAAATATAACCACAGCTGCGCTGAGAATCACAAATCCGCCGTACACATATGTAAAATATTCGCTTAGCAGTCTAAAGCAGCTAAGCAGTACAATTATCTGAAAAATCAGGGAAACCACCAAAAAGGTAGTTCTTCCAAAAATAATGCGCAGCATTTTTCTCCACTGCTTCATAAAAAATATCTCCTTATACGTAAATTAACAAGGGCCGCCGCAAAACCGAAAATCCAATTTTACAGCAGCCCCAATCATTAGTTCTCCAAAGCCTGTCTTAAATCCTCAATAATATCATCAGCATTTTCAATTCCTACGCTGAGACGAATCAGGGATGGATCTACCCCGGCCTCCACTAATTGTTCATCACTTAACTGTCTATGTGTATGGCTTGCAGGATGGAGTACAGATGTTCTGGCGTCAGCTACATGAGTGACAATAGCGGCCAGCTTTAATTTATCCATAAACTCTCCGGCAGCTGCTCTTCCTCCCTTTAATCCAAAGGAAATAACGCCGCATGTCCCCTTAGGCATGTACTTTCTTGCCAGCTCATAGTACTGGTCCCCCTGCAGTCCCGGATATCTTACCCACGCAACGTCGTCCCTGGACTTTAAATACTCAGCCACCTTTAAAGCATTTTCACAGTGACGGGGAACTCTCAGATGAAGAGTCTCCAGCCCTACATTTAAAAGAAATGCATTCTGAGGTGCCTGAATAGACCCCATATCACGCATCAGCTGGGCCGTTGCCTTTGTAATATAAGCTGCCTTTCCAAACTTCTGTGTATAAACAATGCCATGATAGGAAGCGTCAGGAGTTGTAAGTCCCGGATATTTGTCCTTGTGAGCCTCCCAGTCAAAATTGCCGCTGTCTACAATACATCCGCCTACAGTTAAAGCGTGGCCGTCCATATATTTTGTAGTAGAGTGGGTAACAATATCTGCTCCCCACTGGAACGGCCTGCAGTTAATTGGAGTTGCAAATGTATTATCTACAATCAACGGCACTCCGTGACTGTGAGCTAAGGCTGCAAACTTTTCAATGTCCAGCACTGCCAGCGCCGGATTGGCGATCGTCTCTGCAAACACTGCCTTTGTGCGCTCACAAAATGCTTTTTCAAGCTCTTCTGCAGAAGCGTCCTGATCTACTAATGTCACCTCTATGCCAAATCTTTTTAAGGTTACTGTAAACAGGTTAAATGTTCCTCCGTAAATAGCTGAGGAGCACACAATATGGTCCCCCTGGCTGCATATATTTAACACAGCGTACAAATTGGCCGCCTGGCCGGAGGAAGTCAGCATAGCCGCCACTCCGCCTTCCAGCTCGCAAATCTTTGCCGCTACTGCATCATTGGTAGGGTTTGCAAGACGTGTATAAAAATATCCGTTTTCTTCCAAATCAAACAGACGTCCCATCTGTTCGCTGGATTCATATTTAAAAGTAGTGCTCTGATAAATAGGAAGCACTCTCGGCTCTCCATTTTTCGGTTCCCAGCCGCCCTGAATGCAGATTGTCTCTGCAGAACGTTTCTTATCCATTTGTTTCTCCTCCTGCATATTCGCCTAAGTATCTGGTTTAACCAAATTTACTCTACATTTTAGCACAACACCTGTCATAAAACAAGCATTTAATCAGCCTGACCTAAAGGTACCTTGTCTTTTCCTGTCTGCCACACTTCTATATCTGCCTTTGAAATGCCATTTGCCTTTTTCTCCGTCAGCTTTTCGGAAATAATCAGCCCAGGCCACACATACATGGTATCTGTCATTTTTCCATCAATAAATATTTTGGAGTAAGCGTTAAATCCCTCCCCGTAAACCAGAACGCGATGGTCGCTTATTACAATTTCATCTACTGTTACAGGTTCAATTCCAAACTGAAGCTTTGTGGCCTTAAAGGGCGACTCCCCGCCATAAATCTCTCTGTCCCCGTACAGCATATCGTATTCTAAGGCTTCCATATCCTCCAAATACTTTTCCTCTTCTATTTTTCTCTTTCTTTGAAGCTGTTTTGTTTTCACCAGGCTTCCCTGAATAGTCATTTCTGTCCGGCCGTCTAAAAAAGCTTGATGAAATCTTGTCATTACCCCTTCATGTATGCCTAACATATTCAGCACATAAGCTCCCAGCTGATAGGACTCCACATTTCTCTTTTCCTCTGGAAGCCCCAGATTATTCCACACTACATACTGAGTTTGATATAAAGAGCCTCCCAGCATCTCGCTGGCGTCCCAGGAGAATCCTGGCAGGTGATCTCCATACAGCACAACTACTGTAGGTTCCTCCCTGGAGTTTAACGTGCGGATCAGATCTCTCACAAAATCGTCCATTTCCTTAATCTGGCTGCAGTAATAAGGAAAGTCTGGATATGCCCCGTGTCCCTGCACAGAGATTGTATAAATAAAATCCTGACCTTCCGTAGAGTCTAAAGCCTTTACAATCTCCCCTGTAAGTATCTTATCCTTGCACCAGCCAATAGGATTTTTCTCTATATTAGACATATATTCAATGGGAGTAAAGGTTTCAAATCCCAGCTGTGAAAATACTCTGTTCCTGTCATAAAAAGTGGCCTCATTATTGTGAATGGCATGGGTGGAGTAGCCTAATTCCATTAAATCAAAAGGAAGGCTTTCACAAGTTGTTTTTCTTAAAATAGTTTTGTATGGATATTCTCCTGGTCCAAAAAAGTCCAGATTCATCCCTGTAATACACTCAAATTCTGTATTGGCCGTGCCTGCGCCTACAGAAGGCACTTTTAAATAGCCGGAGGGATAATGATTTTTTAAATATCTGAAAAACGGAATAGGATCTTCCTTTACTGGATTATTGATCCATAAATAAGGGTCAAAAAAGGATTCTAACTGAACCATAATAATATTAGGAGGCTGTTCCTCCCAGACATCATATGTATAGGCAGGCCTTAATTCTTTCTCAATTTCCTGCATCAGCTTCTCATCATAAAATCCTGGCTTTGAAATCCCTGTATTTACAAGAGAGTTGGAAAAACAGTAGGGGAATCCGTATTCTTTAAATGCCTGGCCAATATTTCCAAACTGAACAGATAATAAATTGTGGCTTATTCCCCAATTCACCAGGAAAAACATGCCTCCCACATTGACCCCAGCCATTATGGCCCCTAACCAAAAAGGAATTTTTTCTTTTTCTACAGGAGCTTTTTTCCACAGTACGGCGCAAAGTATGGCTGCCCCTATAATTCCAGCCGCTGATAAAATAATCTCCGGCCAGCTCATGTATGTAGTCAGCATTCCCAGGGCGTACTTTACCAGCCGGAAGTCCGCGGCAGTAAAAGGGGTGGTGCGGAAGGTAAGAAGCACTCCGTTGACCACGCCGGCAAAAATCCATACAGATAAAGCCAGTATACATGCAAACCACTTTCTTTTTGTAAACAGCACCGGCAGAAACAGCATAAGTATAATGATTGTATTAATAAAAAATACCGCCGGATTTTCCATCATATATTTCCACATAAAAACTGCTGATTTTCTTCCCAGCAGCTCAATAAAACAGTTGACAGCCGCCGCTGCCCCCAATATTTTTAAATACCACAAAAATGCGTACTTTTTCATAACAGCCTTTCTTTGACAAACCCCTTTAATACTGCATTAATTCCTACATTGCTACATCTATGAAAATGGCTATAGTCTATCACATTTTTTCAGATTTTTCAAATAGTTTCTATGATATAACAAATTCATAACTTGACATTCCTTTTCCCTCCTCATATAATTAAGCCTGTGCCAAAAAAAGTAAATAAATACTGATGGTAATAAATGAAAAATATTTTCTAGGAAAGGATTTCACAATGACTTATATTTTAGACGTTATAAAAGGAATTATGATTGGAATCGCTAATGTTATTCCAGGCGTCAGCGGAGGTACCATGGCCTTGTCTTTAGGAATTTATGACAAGCTGATTGGGGCTATTTCCCATTTGCTTTCTGATTTTAAAAAAAGCGTGCTTACGCTTCTGCCTATTTTAATCGGCTGCGCCATTGGTATTATAGGCTTTGCCTATGCCATTGAATTTCTTCTCAGCAAACATACATTTGTCACCTGTATGGCCTTTGTAGGTTTAATTTTAGGCGGACTTCCTATTTTATTCCGTTCTTTGTCTAAAAAACTAAAGGAATCCAACTCAGGAGTGGGCGTATCAGGAGTTTTGTCTTTTGTTATTCTTTTTACTATAGCCGTGGCCCTGCCTTTATTTAATTCTGAGGAGGAGCTGATGACTACTTTAACTCCTACCCCTGGAACAATGGCGCTTCTTCTGATTATCGGGGTTATTGCCTCTGCCACCATGGTGATTCCCGGAGTCAGCGGATCTATGGTTCTTATGATTTTAGGATATTACTATGGCATTATTGATTCTATTAAAACCTTTTTAGATGGCCTGAAGGCTTTTAATATGGATGTAGTAATAGACAGAACCCTTGTTTTATTTCCCTTTGGCATCGGCGTGCTGTTAGGCATTTTCCTCATTGCCAAATTAATCACCTTTTTATTTGAAAAATATGGAATCCAGACATACTGCGCTATTTTAGGTTTGATTTTTGCCTCTCCTTTTGCTATTTTCTATAACACAGGATTATTTGGACAGTTATCTACACTTTCCATCATATCAATTATTACAGGCCTGCTGTTGGCAATCGTCTGCGGAATTATTACTTATTACATTGGAGAAAAATAAAAAATAGTTGAGCGCAAAGCGCGAAACTATTTGCTACCCAAACGAAGCGATAGCGGAGTTCGGGGTTCCCGTCCGTTTTTATGAAACGAGGAACGAGTGAAATAAAAAAGTGAATAAATCCAGCACAAAACTGATCAAAGGATTAATTGATTATTTTGTGCTGGATCTTTTTTTGGGGAATTAATTTTAATAGCTGTTTTTTAATTTTCTGGCTTCATCCATTGCTTTTGTCATCTGGTCGTATTGAATTAATTCCTTCAGCTTCTCAGGCATTTTATCTACCTGAACAATTAATGTTTCATTTCCATTTTTATACATTTCCCCTTCTTCTGTAAAGCTTACGTCTGCCCTTACATAATTCTCCTCTGCAAAGTTGGAAAACCCATAAAATTCCGGAAATACTAATGCAGGAAGCAGCTGGTCAATATCCTGGGTATCCACAAGTACTTTGGATTTTCCGTCATGCCATGTTCCTAAAGCGTCTTCATAGGAGCGCTGGTCGCTTAAATACACCTGGCTCACCTTTTCTCTGTCTGCAATTCCGTCCTCCTCTATTCCCAGCTCTGCCATAATACCTGTCACATTTGTAAATGATTGATATACAGGATAATACTCTTTATTTTTATAGGACCTGTAGTTGGTGCCTGTGTCCATACTGATCTCCCAATTGGTCTGCTCCAGCCCTTCCTCTGTTACAAATCGGATCATTGCCACTGGAAATTCCTTTCTTGTTTCCTCTAAAGTCAGATTCCTTAAATCCTTTTGATATGCAGCTAACAATTCCTGCGCCGTCTCCTGATCTTTCACAGTGCGCACCTGGTCCATATTTTTCCACTGGCAGGCAACTACACTGTTGTCTGCAGAAAGCACAGGGAAGGTTGCCAGCTTATAAGCCTCCTGGCTGTACATGGCTTTAATATTTTCCATATTGTCATTCCGGCTTATATTATAATGGCGTTTTACAACCTTTCCGCCTTTTAAATTATACTGTACGCCAATAGAAAGATAACTGTCTTTTTCACTTCCGCCTTTCATTTTGGCATAGTATGTTCCCCCATTGCCTTCGCTGGAATATTTTCTCCTTGCAACAGCATCCTCAATCCCATTTTTCGCCATGTTGATTACAGGCTCTGTCTCAGTGATTTTCATATTTTTATAAAGATAATCCTCTTTATCTTCACTTTCCCACAAATAAGGCCCTGGCCCGGAATTTCCTGAATAGCTGTAGGAAGGGTTTGTAATTACATTATCGTTTTTGTTCTTTGAAGGTTTTAATACTCCATAATCCACCCACGAATCAAGGCCTCCCATATATATTGCCACAGACTCTACCTTGCTCTCATCTGGCAGATATTTGTCATATCCAAATAAATCATACCGGAAAATACAAAGCACTGCTATTGCAAACAACGCGCTTCCGGCCATCTGATATTTATGGGAAAACAGCTTCTTAAAATCAAAATTATATATAATCTCAATTACACAGTGGCTGATTACGCAGCCTGTAATCAGTCCAAACACCGCCCAGCCCATATTATGCCGCACAGACCAGAAGAACATCGCTCCCATCATAGCAAAAATAACTACCAGAAGTATTCTGATTATAGGTTTGCTGATCTGAAAAGCCATTGCCTTTCCTGCTGCCTCTGAAGGCCTTTTTTTGTACAAAACTAAAGATATAGCAGTCAGCACAAGACCTGCGGCAAGAACCGCCCACAGCCAAATTTGATTTTCCCACTGAAAGCTGGATATATAGCTGATTAAGGGTGACGTTTTATTTATCACCGGGAAAAAATCTGTCTGGTAATAAGTATAAAACCATGTGGAAAAGTATCCTTCTATTAATGAAACTGCAATCGGACCATAAAAGAAAAATACTCCTGTTCCTAAAAGAGCCACCACCATATTACCTGTCATAATAACTGCCAGAACAACAGTGGAGTAAAGGAATAAATAATAAATCATAAAGTGGAGCCAGGCAAAAAAACCTGTCTGAATCAACATTCCCGCCCCTGCTCCCTTTATAGCTCCGATGCCAATGGCTGACAGCAAAAAGAAGGTATAAGGCAGCATCACTAATAAAATACCGTTTATAAAGCATACAAAAAATATTTTTTCCCGTTTTACTGGCAGGCTGTTGTAAAAGTCCACCTTCTTTTTAGAATTTAACCAGGAAAAGCTGGAAATCCCCATAATCACAGGCAAAATGGCGAAGAGAACAGCCGTCCAGCCGTTGCCGCCTGACACTAAGGCACACATAGCCCCTCTATAATATTTTAAAAACATATCTTTGTTTTCCCAATATCCGCTGCCCATAAAAACCGCCGCTACAGGAAAGGAAAAGAAAAACAAAAGTATCATTAAAGCCAGGGCCCACAAACGGCGCCGCGTATCTTCCCCTAACAGCTTAAAAAACCAGTTTTTTAATGTCATAACCAACCACCTCCGTCTCACTGATAAAAATTTCTTCCAGGGAAAGAGGAATCATCTCATAAAAAACCGGCTGGCAGTCTTTCATAGCCTGTTCTACTTCCTCCCTGCTTCCTCTCACTGTTAAGGTAAGCAGCCGTCCCCTTTTCTCCACTTTCATTTTCTCCAAAGCTGCCAGATCCTCAGCCTCCATTCCCGTCTGAAGCACACACTGGACTTTGTGGATTTTCATTTTCATGTCATCCAGCTCTTTAGAAAGCAGCATTCCTCCCTTGTGCAGCAAGCCTACGTGATCACAAATATCCTCCAGCTCCCTTAAATTGTGAGAAGCAATAATAGGAGTCAGATTTCTCTCCGCCATGTCGTTGGCAAACAGGCTTTTCACTGCCTGCCTCATTACAGGGTCTAAACCGTCAAAGGTTTCATCGCACAAAAGATAATCTGTGTTAGAGCAGATCCCTAAAAGTACGGAAAGCTGTTTTTTCATACCTTTAGAAAACGTAGATATTTTTCTGTTTTTCTTTAAATCAAAGCCTTCCAGCAGGTGAAAAAAACGTTTTTTGTCAAATTTAGAATAAAACTTTTCATAAAATCTGGCCATATCCTCCGGCGTGCCGTTTCCTAAAAAAAACTGTTCGTCTGAAATGTAAAAAAATCTGGCCTTTGCCTTTTCATTTTCATACACCAATTCTCTGTCAATAGCCACTGTGCCCTCATCTGCCTTCAGCACTCCGCTTACCATGCGCAGAAAGGTGCTTTTTCCGGCTCCGTTTGTGCCGATCAGTCCAAATACGCTTCCATCCTTAATCTGGGCGCTAATGTGGTCCACGGCTACTATATCGTCAAATCTTTTTGTAAGATTTACTGTCTCAATCATAACCATTCCCTCCTTTTTCCTGATTACAGCTTTCATATGCTTTCCCGGCCTGATCTTTAAATTCCTCACATGTCATGCCGCTGGTTTTGGCTTTTCTGGCCAAAGTGACCAGGTGATTTTCCACTTCCAGCCGTTTTACCCGTCTCATTCCCTTTACATCAGAGACAAAGCTTCCCTTACCTTTTACAGAATAAATGTAACCCTGTCTTTCCAGCTCCCCATATGCTCTCTGTATGGTGTTGGGATTAATAGAAAGCTCTGTAGCCAAAGCCCTGACCGACGGCATCTTTTCTTCCTGTTCTAAAATTCCCATAAGAATCTGTTCTTGATAGCTTTCTGTAATCTGCTCATAAATAGGCCGCCGGTCTCTATAATTAAACAGCTCCATACTCACCCTCCTTTCCTGAATACCACTTGTTTGTTTTCAACTGTACTAACTGTATCAACTGTATTATTTGTATTAATGCAGTTATTATAACAAATGTAAGAAGAAACGCAATCAAATATTTCTTACAAATTTATGACTTTCCTTTTATAGAGCAAAAAGCACAAAGCGCCGCAAAACTGCCTAAGTACCTGTATATCCAGATACCAACGGCAATTTGCAGCGCCTGTGAATTTCCATTTATTATTTTTATCCGTTTACTTTTTCAAATTCTTTTACAATTTCATCTGATGGCGCCTCCGTTGCCAAACTGACTGCTATTATGACTGCGCTGGCAGCTAAAAATGCAGGCAGCAGCTCGTACATATCCCAGATTCCGCCTATTGGGCGCACCAGATATTTCCATATAAATACAACTGCCCCGCCTGTAATCATGCCGGCCAAAGCTCCGTTTCTATTAGAACGCTTCCAGAATAGGGAAAACAGCATCACAGGCCCAAAGGCGGCTCCAAATCCTGCCCAGGCAAATGATACAATGGCAAATACAGAGCTGTCAGGATTTCTGGCTATAAACATGGCGATCAGAGAAATTACAAGCACTGTTCCCCTGGCAATTACCATAGCGCGCTTCTCAGAAATCTCAGCCTTCATAACCCCTCTGAAAATATTTTGGGATACGCTGGAGGCTGCAGCTAAAAGCTGGGAATCAGCTGTAGACATAGTACTTGCTAAAATTCCCGCTAAAATTACTCCTGCAATCAAGGCAGGAACTGCGCCGTACCGGCTTAACAAATCTGCAGTTCTCACCACAATAGTTTCTGAGTCAGCGCCAATTAACTGCTCCATGGCTCCCGCCTGAGTCATACCGTATCCGATTACACCTATCATTACACCTACAATTAAGGTAATCACTACCCACACAGTTGCAATTCTTCTGGACAATGTAAGCTTCTCTTCATCCTCAATAGCCATAAAGCGAAGCAGGATGTGAGGCATACCGCAATAGCCCAGCCCCCATGCAAATGTAGAAAAAATAGCCATGATGCCGTAGGGCTTTGCCGCCTGGCTGACGCCGTCATAAGTAGACGTCATACTTAAATACCCTGGCAACTTTAATACATTGTCAGCCACCTGCTCTACTCCTCCGGCCACATGGACACCAAAAATCAAAACAATTAAAAGAGCAATTGTCATAACAATACTTTGAATAAAGTCTGTTGTGCTGGCCGCCAGAAATCCTCCCATTGTTGTATATCCTACAATTATTATGGCACTGATAATCATAGCCGGTCCATAGCTTACTCCGAAAAGACTGGCAAACAGCTTCCCGCAGGCTGCAAATCCAGAGGCAGTATAAGGGATAAAAAAGATTAAAATTACTAATGCTGAAAATAGCATAAGCAGTCTGCTTTCATCTCTGTACCTGTTGGAAAAAAAGTCAGGGATAGTAATGGCATTCCCTGCAATATGAGAATAGCGGCGGATTCTTTTTGCCACAAACAGCCAGTTTAAATAAGTTCCCACAGCAAGACCTATAGCTGTCCAGCCGGCGTCACAGATTCCTGATAAATAAGCTACGCCCGGCAGTCCCATTAACAGCCAGCTGCTCATGTCAGAAGCTTCCGCGCTCATAGCTGTGACAAAAGGCCCCAGCTTTCTTCCCCCTAAATAAAAATCATCTGCATTATTGTTCTGTTTGGAGCAAATGTAACCGATTGCCAACATCATCAATAAATACATGCCAATCGAAACCATCATAAATATTTGTGCAGTTGTCATTTGTCTTATTTCCTTTCCCATAATCGTGTGGTATTCTACCATAAAACAAATTAGACTGCAATACAGAATAAAGTCAAGACTATATTCTGTACTAATTTATTACTAAATCTAATTTTATCCAGTAAATATAAGATATTTCTACTAGACTAATTAATATATTTTACTTTCAATTTTTCTAAAAACATTGGCATCATTTCTCTGGCATATGATTTCAAAGAATATTCTCCGTTGCAAATACACCAATCATATAGTAAAGCTCTTTCGCAAAGAGCGTATATTTTCGTCAGTTCATTGGCAGATTTATCTGAGCGCAGCTCTCCCTTTTCCTGTCCTTTTTTCACAATCTGCTTCAAAATTTTATAATAATATCTGTCTCTGTCCAAAAGGTGCTTTTCTCCCTTTGTAACCAGCTGGGAAGAATAAAGGCGGGCCAAAAGGTCTAAAGAAATACTGTTCTCTATCATAGTAAACAGCTCCTGATTTAAATAAATCAGTTGGTCAAAACTGTCCATATTCTGATCCATATTTTCCATTAACTCCTGATATTTTTCGTCAAATAAATAGGATAAGGAGCTGAGAAGGGCGTCCTTTCCCTCAAAATAATGATAAAATGATCCCTTCGACGTGCCTGACTCTTCCACAATCTCATCTACTGTCGTATCCTCGTACCCCTGCTCATAAAACAGCTTCCAGGCGGCGGAGACAATTCTGCTTTTCGTGTTTCTCTGATTTTTCTTTCCCATAGGTTTCTCCCATATGTAAAGCAAAGGGCTGCTGCAAAGCTGACCTTTGTCAGACCCTTGCAACAGCCCTTTTTATTAACTATACAATATTAATCTTCTTTGTACAGGTCTGTCAGTCTGGACAGATGTCTGTATCTATCTTTAGCGTTATCTGCTGCCTTCTCGAACAGAGCTTCTGCTCTCTCCGGGTTCTTCAGAGCTAAGGATGTGTAACGAACTTCGCCCTTCAGGAAGTCTTTGTAATCGCCTGTAGGAGCCTTGCTGTCTAAGCTGTATGGATTCTTTCCTTCTGCCTTGAGAGCTGGATTGAATCTGAACATATGCCAGTAGCCTGTCTCAACAGCCTTCTTCTCCTCATCCTGAGCCTTGCTCATACCAACTTTAATACCATGGTTGATACATGGAGCGTAAGCGATAATCAGAGATGGTCCTGGGTATGCTTCAGCCTCAGAAATAGCTTTTACAGTCTGGTTGTAGTCAGCGCCCATAGCGATCATAGCTACGTATACATATCCGTATGTCATAGCGATTCCAGCCAGGTCTTTCTTCTTAATATCTTTTCCACCTGCAGCAAACTGTGCAACTGCACCCGTCTGAGTAGCCTTGGAAGCCTGTCCGCCTGTGTTAGAGTAAACCTCAGTATCGAATACCATAATATTCAGATCCTGTCCGCTTGCTAAAACGTGGTCTAAGCCGCCGAAACCGATATCGTAAGCCCATCCGTCACCACCAAAGATCCACTGGGATTTCTTAGCCAGGAAGTCTTTGTTTTCAAGGATTTCTTTGCAAAGTGGGCAATCAATACCTTCAATAGCAGCAACTAATTTATCTGTAGCAGCTCCGTTAGTAGCGCCTACAGAGAATGTATCTAACCATTCTTTACATGCAGCTTTCACATCATCAGAGGACTTGTCAGACTCGTAAACAGCTGTTACTTTGTCCTTTAACCAATCTCTTAATGCGTTGTTAGCCAGAACCATACCGTATCCAAACTCAGCATTGTCCTCAAATAAGGAGTTATCCCAAGCAGGACCCTGTCCTCTCTTGTTTACTGTGTATGGTGTAGATGGTGAAGAGTTACCCCAGATAGAAGAGCATCCTGTTGCGTTTGCAATGTACATTCTATCGCCGAATAACTGTGTAATTAACTTAGCGTAAGGTGTCTCGCCGCAGCCTGCACATGCGCCTGAGAACTCAAGGAGAGGCTGTTTGAACTGGCTTCCCTTAACAGTTGTCTCTTTAAATTTAGCATGTACTTCTGGTTTTTCAGCTACGTTCTGACCAAACTCGAATACTTCCTGCTCTCCCAGGTTGTCAGACAGACGTTCCATAGTAAGAGCCTTGTTGCCCTTCTTGCCTGGGCATACGTTTGCACAAGAGCCGCAGCCTGTACAGTCAAGTGCAGATACGGACATTGTGAAGTACAGTCCTGGCATACCTGTCATAGGAACTTTCTTCATCTGCTCTGGTGCAGCTGCAGCCTCTACTTCGTTCATAACTACTGGACGAATAACAGCGTGCGGACATACATAAGAACAGAAGTTACACTGAATACAGTTATCTGGATTCCATACAGGAATATTTACAGCAATACCACGTTTCTCATAAGCTGAGGAACCGGATGGTGTAGAACCGTCAACATAATCTTTAAATGCAGATACTGGCAGGGAATAACCTTCCTGAGCGTTAACCTTAGCCTGAATGTTGTTAACAAAATCAACAACGTCCTGTCTGCCCTCTTCTACGTGAACCATATCCAGACCTTCGTCTTCACAGTTCTTCCATGATTCAGGAACCTGAACCTCAACGATCTGCTTAGCGCCTTCGTCGATAGCAGCCCAGTTCTTCTTAACTACATCTTCACCCTTCCGTCCGTAAGTTGCCTTTGCAGCAGCCTTCATTAAGTCGATTGCTTTCTCTTCTGGAATAATCTTTGCTAATTTGAAGAATGCGGACTGAAGGATTGTATTAATACGTGTAGATCCCATTCCTGTCTCAATACCAATCTTAACGCCGTCGATGGTGTAGAATTTAATATTGTGATCAGCAATGTATTTTTTCATCTGTCCTGGCAGATGTTTCTCCAGATCTTCTGCGCTCCATGGGCAGTTTAACAGGAATGTGCCGCCGTCAACCAGCTCCTGAACCATGTTGTACTTGCGTACGTATGCAGGATTATGACAGGCAACAAAGTTAGCCTGTTTGATCAGGTATGTGGATTTAATCTTCTTATGACCGAAACGCAGGTGAGACATTGTAACACCGCCGGATTTCTTAGAGTCATAATCAAAGTATGCCTGAGCATACATATCTGTATTATCACCGATAATCTTAATGGAGTTCTTGTTAGCGCCTACAGTACCGTCTGCACCCAGACCCCAGAACTTACAGTTAATTGTTCCTTCTGGTGTTGTAACAAGAGGAGCGCCTACATCCAGAGACATATGTGTAACGTCGTCAATAATACCGATAGTGAATTTCTCTTTCTCATTGTTGTTGTAAACAGCAACGATCTGAGCTGGTGTTGTATCCTTAGATCCTAAGCCGTAACGTCCTGAATATACAGGAATAGACTCAAACTTAGTTCCCTTGAATGCAGCGATAACATCCAGATATAAAGGCTCGCCGATAGCGCCTGGCTCTTTAGATCTGTCTAATACAGAAACCTTCTTAACTGTGTCTGGAATTGCATCTACTAAAGCCTGTCCTACAAATGGTCTGAACAGACGTACTTTTACAACGCCCACTTTCATTCCCTGCGCTGTCATGTAATCAATAGTCTCTTCAATAGTATCGCATACAGATCCCATAGCGATAATTACATGCTCTGCATCAGCAGCGCCGTAGTAGTTAAACAGTTTATAATCTGTGCCGATCTTCTCATTTACTTTGTCCATGTATTTCTGAACAATAGCTGGAAGTGCATCGTAATATGGATTACAAGCTTCTCTTGCCTGCATGAAAATATCTGGGTTCTGAGCAGAACCTCTCTGACATGGATGGTTTGGATTTAAAGCGTTCTTACGGAATGCTGCAACAGCGTCCCAGTTAACCATCTCTTTCAGATCATCATAATCCCATGTTTCAATCTTCTGAATCTCATGTGATGTACGGAAACCGTCGAAGAAGTTAATGAATGGAACTCTTCCTTCAATAGCTGCCAGATGAGCAACTGCTGTTAAGTCCATAACTTCCTGTACATTAGATTCACACAGCAGCGCACAGCCTGTCTGACGACATGCATATACGTCGGAGTGATCGCCGAAAATAGACAATGCATGGCTGGCAAGTCCACGTGCAGATACGTTTACAACGCCTGGAAGCTGTTCACCAGCGATTTTGTAAAGGTTTGGAATCATAAGCAGAAGACCCTGAGAAGCTGTATATGTGGCTGTCAGAGCGCCTGCTGCTAAAGAACCATGTACAGCACCTGCTGCACCTGCTTCAGACTGTAATTCTGTAATTTGTACCGGACGTCCGAAAATGTTTAATCTTCCGTCGGTTGCCCATTCATCAACATGCTCTGGCATAACAGATGAAGGGGTGATAGGGAACATAGCCGCAACTTCGGTAAACGCATACGATGCGTGAGCAGCAGCTTCGTTTCCATCCATGGTTTTCATTTTTCTTGCCATTGATTTGTCCTCCTACAATGATATATGAATATTGTATAGTATTCTCTTGTCAGTGAGACTGACCTATATTGTATTATAACAATAATTTCACAATTTGCAAAGCGGAAAAACTGCATTTTATCGTATTATTTTACGAACAATACTCTTTCCTGCTTTAGTCCCAGACAAAAAAGCCGGAAGTTTCCCTCCGGCTTTCTAACATCTTTTTTATGGAATTTTACACTCCCGGCCCTGCAGGCACGCTGCCTGAATTTTCATTTCCTGATGGATTTGGGGCCACTACATTAGGCTGGCTTGTGTTTGTTCCAGGAGACGTCTGCTGACCCTGACTGTCCGCCGGTCCCTGGGAACTGCTGTCCGGTCCCTCTGTTTTTTCTGCTGTTCCAGTAGGCTGCTGACTCCCTTCTCCTGGCTGCTGGGAGCTTGTCTGACTTCCTGATTCAGCAGTAGGAGCCTCGTCTGACCCTGCAATGGTTTGATCCGTGGTTTCTGTTCCGTCCCCTGTGACAGACTCTCCCTCTGTAGTAATCTGAACTCCTGAGGTATTTCTTTTAATCACTGCCGCATGTCCCATATAAGTGCTTCTGTGGAAAAATTCGTCGCTGATTACTTCCCCGTTTTTCTTTTTCACCAGGTTGGTAGACCAAACGCTTCCCTTATCTCCCTGTTTTACAATCTTTTCTTCTCCGGGAGCCAAGGTCTGGTCCTCCTCGTAAGTAGGCGCCGGCTGATCCAGCTCTGAAACCTTTTCAGAGTGCATAGATACAGTTACTCCGTCCTCCAAAATAGGAATTCCCACTACAGAAATAGTCAGCTTCATTTTGGAGGAGGTTCCTCCCTCCAGCTTTGCCCTGAGGGCAATGGCTGTGTTGGAAGTGTTAATAAACTTCATGTCCGGGCCGCCGTAGCTTACTGCCGCGTCCTCCCCCGGAGTTACGTAGGACGGCTCATAACTGTGAGCTCTTCTCTCTGTAGTATTCAGTCCTGCAAAAATTACTGCATTATATAAGGTAGAAGAAACCTGGCATACGCCGCCTCCCGGCTCCTCCACCAGCTTTCCGTCTACATAAGCGCCGGCCGGCTTATAGCCCTTAGCCTCAGAACGCTCCCCTGTAGTTTCATTAAAGGAAAATGTTTCTCCCGGCTGAATAATTTTTCCCTCCAGACACTCTGCCGCCAGCTTAATATTCGTATTTCTGGCCACATTGGCTGTGGTGGTAGTGGAAAATTGACCGATTACCTGGTACATTTCCTTGGCCTGAGCTTCTGTAATTTCAGGGACTACCTCTTTTGCCTCCGCCGTAAGCTGAGCCTCAAAATTCTTGCTCTGAATTGCCTGATTAATGTCAGAGACCAGCTTTTCCTGGTCAATAACGATTCCATTTTCCTCCCCAGAATATACAAAGGCCTTTTTCTCCTTGTCAAAGCTGGAAATCTCTCCATTTTTCGCCGGCTTATCCCACTTCTTTGCCATAGCCTCCACATGGGTTTTTACGCTTTCCTCCATGCCGCTTGTATCTAAGGAGTAGGAATCCTTAGGCTCCCCGGAAAAGATTTCCTGAAGCAGCGCGTTTACCTTGTCCTCCATTAAATTAGGAATTTCATAAGAATCCTCTCCATAAGAAACATTCATAGTCCAAGTATAATTTTTCAAAAGTACATCGTGGGCCTCTTCTCTGGACATTCCTGTTATAGAGACCCCGTCCACAGAAACCTCTTTTTCCAGCTGGGTTTCTGTTTCTGAGGAAGGCTCCTCCTGGGTTTTGCCCTTCATTCCTTTTACAGCAAAAACCGCTGCGCAGATTACCAGAATTAAAATCACTCCCCCTATGGCAATCCATTTATAATTCCTTTGAGGAGGCCGTTTTCTGTTAGGGCTTTTTCTGTTTTGGGAAGCGCCTCTGGATCTGCTGCCCCGCGGCTCGCTGTATCCTGATGAGCTGCCTCTGGAAGCTGAACGTCCCCCTGTTCTGGAAGAATTCCTTGATCTATTTCTGTCATCATATTGATTCATACATATCTCCTGCCTAATATCACTTATTTTCCATAATTGGACAGCTCTGCAAAAGGTAAAAATGGATCTGCGAAACTGCCGCTGTTAATCGGTTAAAGTATAACACACTTTTTTAAAAAATAAATGACAAATTTATTGTTTTTTCTATAATTTTTTGAAGGTTTTACTTATTCATTGAAATGTGTTAATATTGTATTATTAAATCATTACTAAAGTATTTCAGGAGGTAATTCGTGTGAAATATGTTGATCTTCACGTCCATTCTAATGCCTCTGACGGAACTATGTCCCCGTCTCAGGTAGTGGCTTATGCTGCTTCCAAAAATCTGTCCGCCATGGCTTTAACAGACCACGATACTGTGGAGGGCGTTCAGGAGGCTTTAACGGCTGCAGCTTCACTTCCTGTAGAAGTAATTCCCGGTATGGAGCTGTCCGCTTTGTACCATGAAAAAGAAATTCACATTTTAGGTTTATTTGCAGACTACAAAAATCCACAGCTTTTAAAACAGTTAGAAAATCTGCGGGCTGTAAGAAGCAGGCGCAATTCTGTTATTTTAGAGCGGCTGGCTGCAGACGGGATCTGTATTACTGCAGAGGAGCTGCAGGCTTCAAACCCTGACACGGTGATTACAAGAGCCCATTTTGCAAGAGTGCTGGTAGAGAGGGGAATTGTTTCCAACATGGCCCAGGCTTTTAAAAAATATCTCCAGACAGGGGGAAAATACTGTCCCAAAAAGGAAACCTTTTCTCCGGAGCTGGCTTTAAAGCTTTTAAAAGAATGCCGCGCGTTTCCGGCCTTGGCCCATCCCCTTCAATATAAATTCGGCACAGAGGAATTAAATGGCCTGGTGGCGCATTTAAAGGAGCTGGGACTGGCCGGGCTGGAAGTCTATCACTCCTCCAATAACCAATATGAAAGCATGAAGCTAAAAGAAATGGCCGTAAAATACCAGCTGCTTCCCACCGGCGGTTCTGATTTTCACGGCAAAAACAAACCTGATATTGACCTTGGAACAGGCAGGGGCGGTCTTCATGTATCCTCTCTTTTATTGGAAGATATCAGAAATAAGCACAGTAAGATGTACTCTTAAAGCCTTGGAAAATTATTACATTTGTCAGTGATAACAAAGGAATCTCACAGGTTTTTCTCATATTATTGCTAATTGCTTTCTTATCCCTCCTTTGATATAATGATATTGTCAAAAAGTTAACCAGCTTTCTATGAAAAGAAAGGAGTATTTATTATGAAAATTCAGAATATCACAGATGTAGATAAGTTCTTTAAAGTAATTGACGAGTGTAAAGGTGTTGTTGAGCTTGTTTCCCCAGAGGGCGACAGAATCAATTTAAAATCTAAGCTGAGCCAGTATTTATCTATGGCAACTATTTTTTCCAACGGATTTATTAATGAGTTAGATTTAGTTGCTCACGACAAAGAAGATATTGAACGTCTGATTCAGTACATGTACAACGGTCAGTAATTTTCAATCATTGCCAAACAAAAAGGGAGACTGCAAAATCCATGGAAGGGGTTCCTTCTAACATTGGTTTGCAGTCTCTTTTTTTATCTCTTTTTTAGTTTTCACAAAAACTGTTTTTCAGTCTTTCCATTGCTTTTTCCAGAATACATCTGGGGCAGGCAATGTTTAAGCGGATAAACCCTTCTCCCGGTTTTCCAAACCAGCTGCCTAAATCTGCTCCTATATAAGCTTTGTTCACTACAAAGTCCTCAATTTCTTCTGCTGTCATTCCTGTTTTTCTGAAATCCAGCCACACTAAATACGTGCCTTCAGGGCGTATCATTTTTATCTGAGGAATATATTCTTTAATATAGGCTTCCATATAATCCAGATTTTCTTTTAAATACTCACACAGGGCTTCTACATATCCCTGGCATTTCTCATATGCTGTTTCCAAGGCCACAGGGCCGAACCAGTTCATATTAAAGACTCTGTTGGCATTTAGGCCTTTCTGAAATTTTTCTCTGATGCTGTCATTTGGAATAATGGTATATGCAGTCTGCAGTCCGGCCAGATTAAAGGTTTTGCTTGGAGCATAATTAGTAATGGTATTATTTTTTATTTTTTCAGATATTCCAGACATGGCGCAGTGGGAATACCCTTCCATAATTAAATCGCCGTGAATCTCGTCTGACACCACTAATACGCCGTTGTCCGCACAAATATTTCCCAGGCGCTCCAGCTCTTCCTTTGTCCAGCACCTGCCTACAGGATTATGTGGATTCGATAGAATCAACAGCTTATTGAAAGGATTCTTAGCCTTTTCTTCCAGGTCCTGAAAATCCATTGTATATACTCCGTCTTTTTCTATCAGCACATTTTCCACCAGCGTTCTCCCGTTATTTTTTACCCCGTCCATAAACGGATAATAAACCGGAGTCTGCACAATAATTCCGTCTCCCGGCTGAGTAAATGTTTGAATCGCCACAGTAAAGCCTGGAATAACGCCTGGAGTAAATATAATCCAGTCTTTTTCTACCTTCCAAAGATAACGCTTTTCCACCCATTTAGCAATAGCTTCAAAAAAGCTGTCCTCCCTGGTGCTGTATCCGTATATGCCTTCCCTGGCCTTTTTGGTGACGGCTTCTATTACCTCCTCAGGGCATTTAAAATCCATGTCGGCAATCCACATAGGTATCATTTCCACGTCAGGGTCCACCCCAAACTTTTTATTGCAGCCGTCCCATTTTATACTTCTGGTGCCTCTTCTTTCCGTATAATGGTCAAAGTATTCTTTATTGTACTTCATAGGCCCCTCCTACTGTAAATATAAGGATTCATTAGGATGTGTAAAGAATTCACATCCGTCTTCTGTAATCAGGAAGGTGTCTTCAATGTTATAGCTGTGATTTTTGCTGCTGTAATAAGGCATCTCCAGGCAAAATACCATTCCCGGCTGGAACGTTCTGGTTTCTGCTCCGCCGATAAAAGGAGCTTCCTCTGTAAAACGGTTGCACCCAATAGAGTGGCCGTGATGGCCTCTTTTATAACCTTTAATCTCTGCCTTAATTGTATTCTGAA
The DNA here is from genome assembly GCF_900240245.1 of Lachnoclostridium edouardi. Taxonomy (GTDB): domain Bacteria; phylum Bacillota; class Clostridia; order Lachnospirales; family Lachnospiraceae; genus Lachnoclostridium_A; species Lachnoclostridium_A edouardi. The sequence continues at coordinate 20,977 of NZ_OESQ01000001.1, read as the reverse complement.
TCTCCTGGAACACTACATTCATTGGCACCCCAGGCCCTAACAGCTTTCTGGCGCATTCTACTCCCTTCCACAGGGAGGCATATATTTCTTCTCTTTTCTTCTCTGTTTTATTTCCCACGGCAAAGGTTCTGGCTAAGTCCGCTCCATATCCGCAGTACATAGGCCCTCCGTCTAACCGCACAATGTCTCCTAATTTTATTCTGTTATGGCGGGGCACTACTGCAGGGGCAAAATCAGCGCCTATGGTGTGTGCCTGAAGGGCGCACATTACATCCTCTGACTGATTCTGGCAATTATTTTTAAACAGCATCATAATATCTGCTTCTGTCATTCCAGGCACACATTCCCTTGCAGTTTTGTACATTGCCACCTCTGATATTTCTGCCGCTTTTCTTAATACCTGAATCTCCCAGGGAGTCTTTATCATTCTGGCTTCCACTAATGCGCCGGAACAGTCTGTAAGGTTTTCTCCGGGAAATACGCTTTGTAAGAAATCCCATTTTGTGTGGGAGATTACTTCGCTTTCCACTCCCACCTTAGGATTTTTGTATTTAGACAGAACGACCTCAGCCGCCATCCGGAAGGTTCTGTTTAAGTCAGGCTGAGCCGGTTTATCCTCCTCGTCCTCTTTGGCGTAATCCTCAATATAAATCCAAACAGGATATGTAACAATGTGAATATCCCTGCAGGAGGAAACGGCGGCCTGCTTTTCAAACTCATTGCAGATTAATGTTATCTTCCCCTCTTTAGGAACAATAGCGGCTGTTAAACCAATTTGATTTGATAAATATAAAAACTGGCTGGCAAAACCGGTGCAGTAAAAAATCGCCTCCGGAGAAGTAATAATCATGGCGTCTAAGCCAAATTTTTCCATAGATTCCTGCAGTCTTCTGCAGATAGCCTCCTGATTTCTGTTTTCTAACATATTTGAATCCTCCATTTTTGCGGTTTTTCTGTTTCCTCTATCCCACCAGATTAGGCAGCAACATAATCAGATCAGGGCAATAAGTAATAATTAACATGCTGATCAGGTTTGCCACTAAAAACGGCCACACTCCAGGCAGCATATCCATCATATCCATTTTGGTAATAGAATTGGTGACAAACAGGTTCATTCCAAATGGCGGGGTGTACATGCCTAAGGCTAAGTTGGAAATCATAACAATACACATATGTACCCCGTCCACTCCAAGGCTGACTCCCATGTTAAATACTAATGGAGCAATAATTAAAATTGCTGCAGAGCCGTCCATAAACATTCCCATAACTAAAAGAATCAGGTTTAAGATTAAAAGGAATGTAAATTTAGATGTTACTCCTGCCAAAAGCGTATTTGTAACCATTGTGGACACCTGGCTTACTGTAAGAATCCATGCCAGTACAGTAGCGGCAGAAATCAGCACTAATACCTGGGCGCAGGAAATCGCTGATTCTACAGCCACCTGCCAAAGACGTTTTAAGGTCAGCTCTTTATATACAAACATTCCGATTAGCAAAGCATATACTGCAGACACTGCCGCAGACTCTGTAGGAGTGCAGAGGCCAGAATAAATACCGCCTAAAATTATCACCGGAACCATTAAGGCTGCAGCCGCACGCTTTGTAGCAATAAACAGCTCTTTCCCAGTGGCCTTTTTATCTCTAGGCAGGTTGTGCTTTTTGGCAAAGAAATAAATATAAACTAAGCTACTGATTCCTAAAATAATTCCCGCTGTAATTCCCGCCATAAAGCATTTTCCTACAGATACTCCAGTAGTCACGCAGAATACAATAATGGTAACGCTGGGCGGGATTACTAAAGCTACAGATCCAGAGGAAGCCAAAAGCCCTGCAATAAATTTTTTAGGATATTTTCTTTCCTGCAGTTCTGGGTACATCAGCTTTCCAATGGCAATAATGGTAGCCGGGCTGGAGCCTGACAAGGCTCCGAAGAACATGCTGGCCAGCTGGGTGGAGGCCGCGATTCCTCCGCACACGTGGCCGATTAACGCTCTGGCCCAGTCTAAAAGCCGTTTAGACAGTCCCCCACTGTCCATCAGGTTAGCGGCGAAAATGAAAAACGGAAGAGCCATTAAAGCAAAGGAGTCAATTCCTCCAATTAATCTTTGTACAATAATCATGGCGTCTACATCTGAGCCAAAAATCAGAGAAAAGAAACCTGACAGACCAAGAGCCACCATAATCGGCGCGCTGCTGATAAACAGCACAAGCAAGCATACTAGTAATATTGGCACCATTTTCAATTCCTCCCCTCTTTATTCCTGAATTTTATAGATTCCCAATACATCATTTAAAAATACTTCCAGCAAATGAACCTCCGACAAAAACGCTCCCACAGGGACGCTCATATATACCAGGAAAATAGGCCAGCCAAGAGCCGGTGTTTTCTGGTTTGAAAAATATGCAAAGGAAGTATACTTCCATCCGTAATATAGTAAAAATCCTGAAAATACAGCCCCTGTCAAGATTACAAACAGGGAAACAAACTTCTGAAATTTTTCTCCAGGCACTCTTCTGATTACATCAATTCCAAAATGGGCTCCTCTTCTGAAACAGAGGGCGCTTCCTAAAAATGTAATCCATATCATCATATAGCGGACAATTTCCTCGCCCCAGGAGGGAGCTACCCCTAATCTTCTGGCAATTACGTCATATGCAATAATCCCTGTTGCCAGCAAAATAAAACACCCCAATATGACTTTTTCTACCTTTACAATGGTTTTCAAAATTACAGCCATATAAATCCTCCTCCAGCTATGATTTACTGTTTTGCGGCAACTGCCTGATCAAATGCCTCCTGAAGTCTTGGAATATATCCCTTTCTCCAGTCTGTAGTTAAAAACTCGTCGTAAACTACTGAAGTAGCCTCCTTAAACTCCTTTACCTGTTCATCTGTCAACGCATGGTATATACTGCCTGCTTCCACCATTTTGTCAATGCAATCTTGTGTATATCCTGGCAGTTCTTCATCCAACACCTTTCTGGCTGCAATTTCTGCCTCTGTAATAATGGCTTTTGTTGCGTCGTCCTGCTTGTTCCACCATGCCCCGTTTACCATTAACACATGAGTCTGGGCATCGTGATATGTATCTACTAAATATTTCTGAACCTCATGGAAGTTCATAGTGTAAATAGACTGGGCCGGATTTTCCTGTCCGTCTACAGTTCCGTTCTGAAGGGCGTTGTATGTTTCAGCATACGCAATTACTATAGGCTGAGCACCTAAAGCTTTATAGGTAGATGTGAGAATATTAGATTCCATAATACGCATTTTCATATTTTTCATATCGTCTACGCTGTTAATATCTGTGTTGGAGCTCATCAGACGAAAACCGGCAAACCAGAAGGCCATTCCGTGAATGCCAACAGAATCTAATCTATCTAAAAACTCTCTTCCAACATCATCATTTAACACCTGGCTGATAACCGAGGTATCCTGGGGAAGCAAATACGGCATATCCATAAGAGCCATGTCTTCGCAGTAGGAGGCAATAATGGCGCATGGGCCCATAGCGATCTGTGTAACTCCCATCTGCACGCTTTGAATAGATTCAGGAATACTTCCGATTTGTCCGTTTGGATAAACCTCGCACTGAATGGCCCCATCTGACAATTCTTCTATTTTTTCTGCCATAGTCTTAATTGCCATATCCTCCGGCGTGCCCTCTGGCTGAGGATGAGTAATTTTAATGGTCTGTTTTGATATTGTTTCAGCCCCCTGAGAATCTGCCCCCTGGCCGCTCCCTTCTTCTACCTTTGGTTCCTGTCCTCCTGCAGAATTAGAATTTCCTCCACATGCAGTTAATGATACTGCCATAGTTACTGCCAACGCCAAAGAAATTATTTTTTTCATAGTAGCCTCCTTTAAATTTTTTTCATATTCTCTCTCAGGTCTATATTGTCCATCATAATATTCAGAACCTCTATGTCTGTCTGTTTCATTCCTACCCGCCCAATATAGCCTATACTTTTAATAGTTTCCTCTACATTTTCCTTTACTACCCCTTCTCCCGGGAGAAAGGTTTTTCCCTCCCTGCTCATCTCATACGCCAGAAATGCCGCTTCTAAAGAAGCTGCAATTTTAGAAGCGCAGGAGGGCTTTGCCCCGTCGCAGATAATCCCGCCTACATTGGCAATTGTATTTGTTATTAACATGGACACTGCTTTATAATCTCCGCCGCTCATATACATAATAGCTGCCCCTGCCCCGCAGGCGGCGCTTACGGCTCCGCAGTAAGCGGACAGTCTGCCTACATACTGTTTTTGATGAATAGAAAGCAGATTGCTGACTACCAGGGCTCTGTACATTTTTTCTTGACCCACGTTCCAAGCCTTTCCAAATTCCACAACAGGCACTGATACGGTAATCCCCTGATTGCCGCTTCCTGAATTAATAACTGCCGGCAGAGAGCAGCCTCCCATTCTGGCATCAGATGCAGCGGCGGCTCTGGCCTTTGCCACGTCGGCAATGCTTCTGTTCTTCTGAAAAAGAATCTTTCCAATATCTGCACCGTAGTGATGCTTCATGCCCTCGTCCGCTAAAGCTTCATTATACTCTGCCTGCTTTTTAAGCATTTCCTCTACATCTTTAATTTCCACACAGTCGGCAAATTCCAGAATGCCTTTCACTGTCATTAACGACTTGTCGCCGTAAACCTCTTCTTTCTGGCCCTGACTTTGCTCATAAATAATTTTTCCGTTTTTCACCAACCTGGCGATAAACGTGTGCTGACCTGCCACAGTGGCCTCCGCCCACTGGCCCTCTGCCATTACTTTCACTCTTACATACAGATTCTCTGCTTCCTCCTGAAGCCTGCATTTGCAAAAGTCTGCCTGAACCAGCTTTTTTGCCTTTTCTCTTTCCTCCTCTGTAACGCCCTCCAATACTTCCAGGCCGTTTTCTTCATCCCCTCCTAAAACCCCAAGTACTGCCGCTATCTCAATCCCCCTTTCTCCTCCAGAATTTGGGACAATTACACTCTTTACATTTTTAATAATGTTCCCGCTGCAATATACCTCCATTGACTCTGGAATTTTTCCCAAAAGCTTTCTGGCCTTCGCCCCGGCATAGGCAATAGATATTGGCTCAGTGCAGCCTAAAGCGGGAATCAATTCACTTTTTAAAATATTTAAATAATTTTCATACATTGTCTTTTCCATAATTCTGCCTTTCTATCCCCACCTTTTATCTAGTATTAATATAAATATATCTTTAATCATATTAATAATATATTTATGGTAATAATAACCTAATATTTTTTCTTTGTCAATAGCTTGTTGTACAAATAGTTATATACAAAAGAAATATTATAGTTTTTTTATGCATATTCACCATTACAGGATATTGCAATACTTGGAAATAATTACTATTTTTTTATTTTGTTCTTTTATTCCATGAATTTATTTGCTAGAATAGAATTTAGCAAATGCTTTTAGAATTGAAAGAGGGATTGGTCTATGGCAAAAGAGAAGACTTTAAAAGATAATATTTACAATTCGATTTTAGAGGGAATTATTAATTATGAATATGTGCCTAATCAGATTATTACAGAAAAAGAAATGGTGCAGAAATACGGCTGCAGCAAATCTCCTATACGGGAGGCCCTGATTGCTCTTTGTACAGACGGGGTTCTCCGCAGCATTCCCAGATGCGGCTATGAGATCATCCAGCTTACAGTAGACGATATACGGAACATTCAAAATTACCGTTTGGTTTTAGAGTGCGGTATGTTAAGGTTTTATTATAATAAAGTTACTGACCAGCAGCTTAACCGTTTAAGACAGTTAGACCAGGTGTGCAACAGTACGGACGACGCGTGGAGCCACTGGAAGCACAACATAGAATTTCATCTTCAGCTGATTTCCCTGTCCCAAAATATATATGCGTACCAGGAGCTAAACCGGGCTATGACAATTCTTTTAAGGGCTTACGCCCAGCACTACCGGAACAAGTGGAATCCCATTGTGCCTCCTACAGACACCAGATATCACTGTAAACTTTTGGAAGCCTTAGAGACATCTGATTTAGAGATGGCTAGGGAAGCTCTTGGCAATGATTTAAATGATTTTGGTGAGGTCAGATTATTTTGACCATGAAAAAGCAGGCCGTCTGCTTCTTACGTATACGGCCTGCTTTTTTATTTCATCTATTCTTCGTTCTATAAAAGCTACAATTTCTGTCCCCCGATCCCTTTCACCCCTGCATCCTGAAGACGTTTTATTAGTTCATAGACAGGTATCTCCTGTACAGTACAGCCCTTTTCTATAGCAATCACAGCTCCCAATCCTGCTCCTTGCCCCATTCCCATACACTGAGGCATCCCTCTTACAGAGGCGAAGGCTTTTATATCTACTGACATATTTCTTCCTGCAAATAGTAAATTTTCAATTTTTTCAGGTACTAGACATCGAAATGGTATCGTATAATAATCTCCCTCTTTAATAGCAGCCTCATGGGAATACAGTTTTGTGCTTTCATCTCTAAACACTTCATCCAGCGGATTGTCGCAAGCAACAATTCCATCCTCAAATTTACGGCCCTGCTCTACATCCTCATATGTAATTTGATACATTCCCTCAATTTTTCTGGTTTCTCTGATTCCTACTACAGGTCCTATATAGGATACATAGCTGTGTTCAAACCCTGGCAGCTCCGCTTGGCAAAACTTAGCCAGTTCCATTGCCCTTTTTCTTGCAATTAGGGTTCCATTTAAAATACTTTCACTATCTCTTCCGTCCACCCCTGTCACTGTTACAGTATTAAAAAATACGCTGCCTTTCCTGAATCCCCTTAACATATATATTTGCGGAATAGACTGATGAATCCGTTTTTCCCTTATGGCTCTTTCTGCATACCTTGTAAAGTATGGATCTGAATCCTTCAAAAATGCTTTTTCCCAATCTACTTGCTCCATAAAAAATGTTAAAGACGCCCCCATCATTAATCCTTTATCATTTCCTGTTTTGGACGGGACCCCGGCTTTATCGGCTATATCTCCATTACCTGTACAGTCAATATAAATTCCAGCCTGAAAAATCTCCTTTTTCTGAGTATTAACAATTTCTATACCAGTGATTTTATTGTTCTCTACCATTACATTACTGACAATATGATTAATTAATAACTTTACTCCTGCTTCTTCTAAAAGATTATAAAGAATAGAAATCGCCTCTTCATGGTCATAAACTACCTCATCTCCAAAATTTTCCAGGCTGCACGCTCTTCTCTCTGCCACAGGAGGTTCCTTGCGATACATTAATCCTACAAATTCATTAAAAAATCCGCCGATTGTCTTTTTACAGGGATATCCTGCCCCTAACATCATCCCTGGACATGAAGACATAACGCCCCCTATTTTATTTTGAATCTCTATTAAATATACTTCTTTTCCATTTCTTGCCGCTGAAATCGCAGCTGCAATTCCGGCCGGTCCAGCGCCAAATACAATAATATCTGTTTTAATCATAAATTCCTCCCTGCCAATATCTTTTTTACCATAAAAAAAGAACAAACATCCTTCTCTAAGAAGATGCTTGTTCTCTAATTCTCTCAGCAACTAGATCATGCTTCTATAGTAACAGCTTTTTACGCATATAACTATTGGCATTATTCTGAATTTTCTCCCGTTTCATTATGCACTTTGCCTATTTCACACTAAGTCTTCTGTTTACTTCTTCTTTCAGCAATGTGTACAGCACAGAACACAGGGGAATAAATACTAACATTCCCACAACTCCCATAAGACTTCCTCCAATAGTAACTGCCATTAAAACCCATATGGAAGGCAGCCCTACAGATCCTCCCACCACGTGAGGATAAATCAGGTTTCCTTCTATCTGCTGCAGCACATTAAATAAAATAAAGAATGCAAGGGCAGTCATAGGATTCAGCATTAACATGAGAAACACGCCTACTGCGCAGCCGATAAAGGCCCCGAATATGGGAATCAAGGCTGTAAATGCAATTAATACTCCAATTAAAAGAGCATACGGCATATCTAAAATAGTCATGGCAATAAAGAACATAGTTCCCAGGATAACAGCCTCCACACACTGTCCTGCCAGGAAGTTAGAAAATATTCTTTCTGTCATGGCGGCAATCTCCAAGGTTCTCTCTGCCACAGCTTTAGGCAGAAAAGCTTTTAAAAGCTTTACAAATTGTCTGGATAAGTTTTCCTTTTGAAGTAAAATATAAATAGAAAAAACAAATCCAATGCCAAATGAAGTAAATCCGCTTACAATGGACACAGCCGCTGAAAAGGTAGCGCTGAACACTGAGCCTGCGCCGTTTTTTAAGAATCCGATCATACTGTCAAACACAGAATTCCAGTCGATTACAATGCTGTTTAAATATTCTACTACGTCAGGATATGTGATAAATAAACCTTCCAGCTCTACTATCATGTGCTCCACAAAAACAGGAATGCTTTTCTGCAGTCCCATAATTGTAGTAAATAGCTGAGGCAGCACTACAAATGTGACTAAGACAAGAACGCCTGCCACTAATATTAAGGTTAATATTAAGGCTGTAAGCCTGTGCCACTTCTTTCCAGGCTTTCCTCTTTGAAGCCAGCGCTCTATATTCCTCATAGGCACATTTAAAATAAAGGCTATAGCCGCCCCCAAAAGGAAAGGAAGAGCCATGTGGAATCCTCTGGCGATTACAGCCAGCACCTGACGATAATGTATTGCCACAGCTGTGACAATTACTGTATATAAAATCAGTCCCTGAATTTTTTTAATCTGATTTTTGTCTAAATTCATCTGCTACCCTTTCTGCTATTTTACGCGTTGGCCTTTACGGCAGCTTCAATAGCCTCTGCCTCTGCCTGGAAGGTGCCTTGAGCCATCAGGCTGCTTCCCCCTCCTCTTCCGTTTAACAGGCCGTTTAATGTTTTGCTGAATACTTTCATGTCCACGCTGCTGCTGCCTGCCGCATATTGGAAGGTATCCCCCTTTTGGGAACATACTACCACTACGTTTCCTTTATTTTTTTCATAAAGCATAGTGCAAAGCTGGCGAATCTGCACCGGCTCCAAATCCTTTTCAAAAACCACAAGAGGCTGGCTGCTTACAGGATATCCTTCTGCCTTTGTCTCAAACATGGTTTGATACAATTTATTCAGCTTCATATCCTTTTCCTGGTTTTCTCCCTTCAGCTTAGCCACAGTCTCCACAATCTTTTCCTGTTTTGCTGACAAAAGCACAGAAAGTTCGCCAATCTGTTTTTCGTAACAATCTAACTTTCTGAAAGCAGGCATACCGCACAGCATGGAGATACGCACGCCGCCTTTATAGTTAATCATGCCCAGCACTTTAATAATTCCCACTTCTCCGGAACGCTCCACATGTGTTCCGCAGCAGGCGCATACGTCCACGTCAGGAATTGTAATAATTCTTACCTCCCCAGTCAGCTCCTTTTTGCTGCGGTACTCCATTTGCTCCAGCTCCTCCTTAGAAGGACAGGAAACTAAAAAAGGAATATTGGCGCTTACGATTTTGTTGGCCTCCACCTCCAGGGCTGCTAACATCTCAGGCTCTACCACTCCGTTAAAATCAATGGTGATCTCCTCGCTTCCCATGTGAAAGCCTACGTTATCATATCCATATGTCTTATGTATCAAACCGGTGAGAATATGCTCTCCAGAATGACCCTGCATGTTTTCAAATCGTTTCTCCCAATCTAAAACTCCGTGAACTGTTGTTCCAGGCTCTAAAAACTTATCTGTAAAATGGATGACCTGTCCATCCTTTTCCTTTGTATCCAGCACCCTGACCTGATCCAGCACCCTGACCTGATCCAGCACCCTGACCTGATCCAGCAGTCCTGTATCTCCAGGCTGTCCGCCTCCCTCCGGGAAAAATGCGGTTTTGTCTAAAATAACCTCATACCTGCCTTTTTTGCCTTCTCTGCACTCCTTTACAGTTCCGTCAAACTCTTTTACATAAGGCAGCTTATAATATAATCTTTCCATGTTTTTCCATCCTTAAACCAAATTTTCCAGAAAATTCAATATTTTCCGGCCCTCCTATTATATCACGACTTAGGAAAATTGAACATAGAAGGGGAAAAAATATATGTTTTTCAATTTTTTCTTAAAAACCCGGAAACTATGGCAAGCAGGTCGTCATATGATTAAGTGTAATTAAATTAATCGGAGGAATAAACATGAGTGATTTAGCAGCAACAAACTGCGGATGTGGTTGTGGATGCGAGACTAGCGGAAATGGAGGATGCAACATCATTTTCCTTATTCTCATCCTCATATGCTGTTGTGGTGGCGGCAACGGCGGGTGTTTTGAACATAATGGCTGCGGAAACAGCTGCGGCGGCAGCTTTGACTGGATCTGGATTCTGATTCTGCTGTGCTGCTGCGGTGGCGGCGGCAATAACTTCTGCTGTTAATTTTCCCCGCCGGCAGGCATTTTCCCAGTAGCTAGGAAGTTTAACCAGGGCGCTTCTCCATAAGTCTTAAAAGGCGAAGGAGGAGCGCCCTTCTTCATTAAAAGAATGGGGCAAATGACTCTGCCCCATCCCTTTTTAAGTCCTATCTTCTGTTATCTTCCCCGTTTTTTCCCTGCTCCTGTCTCCACACAGGCCCGTTTATTATTAAATTTTTTCTTCCGTTTCTATACTCTCTTCTCTTTAAGCATTCCTCATCTATTTCATATACTGCGTTACCATCTATAATTAATCGGCTATTCATAGCTTCATTACCTCCTGTCTCTATATTATATGCAGCAGGTATGATTCCTTTCCCGGGCGCATATATTTATCACAAAAAGAAATTTAAAGGACTTACTGCCTTATGAATGAACAACACAATGATGACGCTTTAAAGCTTACTGACCTGGATTTTCTTACAGGCAACCATCATCTTCAGATGATGAAAGCTGCCCTGCCTTATATGAACCTGTCTCAGCAAAAAATGTTTTCTGTTTTTATTAAAGCGCAGGAGATGCGGCGCACTATGAATCTATTTCAGCAGGGAGAACTAAGCGCTATGGGGCTGTCGGCCCAGGCTAAGCAGACTGCCACGCCTGCTGACATGTTGGAGGCTATCAAGCCCTATGCCAATACATATGAACAGGAGCTTATTTCCCTGATGTCCAGTCTGATGAAGGGCACTACGGCCCCTATGGACCAGCTGAAAAATCTGCTGACACCGGAGCAGCAAAGCAGAATCGACACAATGCAGTTTATGATGCAGGCTATGCAGCAGATGAATGGAGCCGGCATATAATCAAACACATAAAGGAGGACTTTTCAATGAGTGACTGGAAAAATGATCCCAGATTAAAACATATGGACCCGAAAAAACTGGCGATTCTGGAAGATTTTTCAGATCGTGTTAAGGTAACGCCAAAAGCCAAAATGATTCCTGTGCTGCTGTCTTTGAATATGGAGGCCCAGTCTAAAGGAATTTCCTTTAATGACGCGGAAACAGAGGTGATTGTATCTATTTTGGCAGCAGACATGCCGGCCAGTGAAAAAAAGAAAATCGACACATTAAAAATGTTCTCCAGACAATTGTCTATGAAACAAAAAAGATAGCCTTCCGCGACAAATGGGGCGCTGCAAAAAACCTGCAGCGCCCTATTTTCAAGCTCTTATTTACTTACAAACCAGGTTGATAATCCGTCCTGGAACATAAATCTCTTTTACAATATTTCCATTAATCTTGTCTTTTGCAGCTTCCTTGCCGGCAGCAATGGCGTCTTCCTTAGATACGTCTGCAGGCAGGCTGACTACTGCTCTTGTTTTTCCGTTGATCTGAACTGCCACCTGAATCTCGTCATCCTTCATGGCGTCTTTATCACACTCAGGCCATGTAGTGTGGAATACGCTGTCCAAGCCGCCTAATTCTCTCCACAACTCCTCTCCTAAATGAGGGGCAAATGGAGCCAGAAGCACTACAAAGGTTCTCAAAGTCTCTTTGTCAATTCCGCCTTCCTTCTTTGCCAGATCAATCAGCTTGTTATTATATTCCATGAAACCGGATATAACTGTGTTCAGGCTGAACTGCTCAAATCTTTGCTCAATATCAAATACAAGCTTATGGCGCAGTCTTACCATCTCCCTTGTTTCTTTTACGTCCTTATCCTTATTGTCCATTACCAGGTTATAGAAACGGTTTAAGAAACGGGAAACTCCCTCGATTCCTCTGTCGTCCCACTCTGCATCCAACTCTGGAGGACCTACAAACAGCTCGTACAATCTAAGGGAATCGCAGCCGTAATCCTTTACAAGGCCGTCAGGAGAAACAACATTTCCTTTAGATTTACTCATTTTAATGCCGTTCTTTCCTGTAATCATTCCCTGGTTAAACAGCTTTTTAAACGGCTCGTCAAAATCAATAGCTCCAATATCACAAAGGAATTTTGTGTAGAAACGGGAGTACAGAAGATGCAGCACCGCGTGCTCCACGCCTCCAATATACATGTCTACCGGCAGATATTTATCTGCCTTTTCTCTGGACACTAACGCCTGATCGTTTTTATTGTCCACATAGCGCAGGAAATACCAGGAGGAGCCTGCCCACTGAGGCATTGTGTTTGTTTCCCTTTTGGCCGGCGCGCCGCACACAGGACATGTAGTGTTTACCCACTCCTCAATATCAGCTAAAGGTGATTCCCCTGTGCCTGTAGGCTGGTAGCTTTCTACGTCTGGAAGTGTAAGAGGCAGCTGATCCTCCGGCACCGGCACATTTCCGCAATGAGGGCAATGAATAATCGGAATCGGCTCTCCCCAGTAGCGCTGCCGTGAAAATACCCAGTCTCTCAGCTTATAGTTCACCGTTTTCCGTCCAATTCCCATTTTTTCAATCATAACAGGAGCCTCTTTTTTCAGCACGCTGGATTCCATGCCGTTCCACTGGCCTGAGTTAATCATAGTTCCGCTGGCCTCTGTGTAAGCTTCTGTCATATTCTGGATTTCCTTGCCGTCTTTCGCAATAACCTGAATAATAGGAATATTAAATTTCTTTGCAAATTCAAAGTCCCTGTCGTCGTGGGCAGGCACGCACATAATAGCTCCTGTGCCGTAATCAGACAGTACATAATCAGACAGCCAAATAGGCACTTTGGCTCCGTTTAAAGGATTAATGGCATATGTTCCTGTAAACACTCCTGTTTTTTCTTTATCCTGAAGACGGTCTACATTAGACTTCATGGAAGCGTCGAAAATATATTTTTCCACTGCCTCTCTTGTCTCCTCAGTAGCCAGACTCTTAGCCATTGCATGTTCCGGCGCAAGTACCATAAATGTGGCTCCGTGAAGAGTGTCAGGTCTTGTCGTGTAAACTGTAATTTTCTCGTCTCTTCCCTCTACAGGAAACTCCACTTCTGCTCCGTATGATTTTCCAATCCAGTCAGCCTGCATTTTCTTTACTTTTTCAGGCCAATCCAGCTTATCTAAATCATTTAACAATCTTTCTGCATAAGCAGTGATTTTTAACATCCACTGGCGCAGGTTTTTCTTTGTAACTGTAGTGCCGCAGCGCTCGCAGCAGCCGTTTACAACTTCCTCATTTGCCAGACCTGTTTTACAGGACGGACACCAGTTAATAGGAAATTCCTTTTCATAAGCCAAGCCTTTTTTAAACATCTGCACAAAAATCCACTGGGTCCATTTATAAAAACCTGGGTCTGTAGTGTTTACTTCCATATCCCAGTCGTAAATTGCAGCAATCTCGTTAATCTGTCTTTTAATATTGGCCACGTTTTCAGCAGTAGATTTTGCAGGATGAACCCCCATTTTAATAGCATAGTTTTCAGCAGGAAGGCCAAATGCGTCCCATCCCATAGGATGAATTACATATTTTCCTCTTAACAGCTGATAACGGCTCCAAACATCAGAAATTACATATCCTCTCCAATGGCCAACGTGAAGGCCGCTTCCTGAAGGATATGGAAACATATCCAAGCAGTAATATTTTTCTTTTTTCCCATCATTTACATTAATAGGGTTTTTTGCCCAGTTCTCCCGCCATTTTTTCTCAATGGCAGTGTGATTATACTGTGCCATGTGTTTTCCTCCTTTTGTTTCCTGATACCGCCTGTCTGAAAATAAAAGCAAAAAAATTCTGCGTCTCTAAATTATAGAGACGCAGAACGATCTGCGCGGTACCACTCTATTTCATACATTGTATGCTCTCACGGGATTCTCACATCCCAGACAGGTAACGGCTGTCTGCCGGCATCGCCTACGCAAAGCGCCACGCTTCTTCAGCAAGCTACTCAAAGGCCAGTTGGGCTGCTTCCCGCTCTGCCTTGCACCGTCCGGCAGCTCTCTGAGGCTTTCCACAGCTTAATATTCCTTATCACAGTATTTACATTACTGAATAATTTAACATATGACTGCGGATATTGTCAAGACTGTACGCTGGTTTTTTCAGGACTTTGTCCTCCGCCTGCCGGCGGCTCCTTTTACATTAAGGAGCGGTAAAGAGCGGCAATTTCCTCTACGCTTGTATCTCTTGGGTTGCCTGGGCAGCAGGCGTCTGCAAATGCAGACTCTGAAAGGAACTGTACATCCTCTTCTTTTACAATTTCTTTTAAGTCAGCCGGGATTCCAACATCCTGGGAAAGAGCCTTCACTGCATCTACTGCAGCTTTTCTGTATTCCTCCTGACTCATGCTGTCTACTCCCTCTACGCCCATAGCTCTTGCAATCTCTCTGTATTTTTCCCCTGTAGCAGGAGCGTTGTACTCCATAACAGTTGGAAGGAGAATTGCATTTCCTACGCCGTGAGGAGTATCATAAACTGCACCTAAAGAGTGGGCCATGGAGTGAACGATTCCCAGTCCTACATTGGAGAAGCCCATTCCGGCAATATACTGTCCAAGAGCCATTCCGTCCCGGCCCTCTTTTGTATTATCTACAGCCCCTCTTAATGATTTAGAAATAATTTCAATGGCTTTTAAGTGGAACATGTCTGTCATTTCCCATGCGCCTTTTGTGATGTAGCCTTCAATCGCATGTGTCAACGCGTCCATACCAGTTGCGGCTGTCAGTCCCTTTGGCATAGAGGCCATCATGTCAGGATCTACTACTGCCACTACAGGAATGTCATGGGTATCTACACAAACAAATTTTCTCTTTTTCTCCACGTCAGTAATTACATAGTTAATAGTAACCTCTGCCGCTGTGCCTGCAGTTGTAGGAACTGCAATAATAGGAATACTTGGATTCTTTGTAGGAGCTACGCCTTCTAAGCTTCTCACGTCTTCAAACTCCGGATTTGCAATAATAATGCCGATTGCCTTTGCAGTGTCCATAGAAGAACCGCCGCCGATTGCCACTAAATAATCTGCTCCAGAAGCTTTAAAAGCAGCTACCCCATTTTGTACATTTTCAATGGTAGGATTAGCTTTAATATCAGAATAAACCTCATAAACCAGCCCCGCCTGATCTAACACATCCAAAACCTTTTTTGTAACCCCAAACTTAATTAAGTCAGGATCAGAACATACAAAAGCCTTTTTAAATGCTCTTGCCTTTGCCTCATTAGCGATTTCATTAATTGCTCCTGCGCCGTGATAGGATGTCTCATTTAATACAATTCTGTTGCTCATAGTCTTTTCTCCTTTTCCCACAGAAATCTTTCCTGCTTTCCTGTGCAATTTTTACTATGATAAAATTTTAACATCCTACCTTTAAAAAAACAAGTTACACATAAAGGGAAGTGTCACATTTCCAAAAAATACAGCAGGCTGTTCAGCTTTTTAGGCAGCGCCTGAATCAGCAGGTCAGCCATTTTTTCCGGCTCAAATTTCATGCCTGTTTTTACCCAGTCCACTGTCATCTGAATAGAGCCCTGACAATACATCTGCAGCAAAAATTCCACATCCTCCTCCAAAGGCTTGTTAAACTTTTCCTGTAAAATATTTCTGTAAAACTTCAGAATGTACTCGTAGTCATACTTGACTAAGGAATTGTAGTCGCTGGAGCCAAAGGCACACGTAAAAAACACCTTCTCCTCCCGGATAAACTGAAACTTTTTTGTCAGCCCCTCCCTGAGTGTTAAGCTTACGCCCATTTCTTCAAAGGACTGCTGCACCAGCTTTTCAAAATACCAATTCACTAAATCATATTTGTCCCGAAAATTCCTGTAAAATGTTTGTCTGGTAAGCCCGCAGCCGGCCACAATATCTTTTACTATAATTTTGTCCAGGGACATTTCCCCCATCAGATTTTTAATGGAAGCTGCCAGCCTGAATTTTGTCTTATTGCAATCCATGGTTCCTCCTGGTGTTGTCCTACTTGCTTATGGAACAAGACCGGTTATTTCAAGGTGTCTAAAACATACACAGATGAACGTCTAATATGGTTTCTCATAAGAGTCTCCGCCAGTTCGCCGTCTCTTTTCCTTATTGCGTCTAAAATTGCCCTGTGTTCTTTTAAAGACTCTTTTCTGCCCTGACTTTCTCTAAGTCCGCTTTGTCTAAATCCTAAAATAAAGCTTCTCTGAGTCTCTATCAGCTGGATTAAATAAGGATTGCAGCTGTATTTTGTAATGCTTTCGTGAAACTCTCTGTTGTACCTCTCCACCTGGTCAATATTTTCGCAATTAATCAGCTGCTCTGCTTTTTCTAAAGAATCCTCTAATTTTTTAACTGCTTCCTCATCCATATTAGTGGCTGCCAAATTAGCCGCTACTCCCTCCAAAGCTGATCTTAAAGTAGATATCTGAGCCAGATTCTGTTTTGCAAATTGGGACACTATTGTGCCTTTTCTAGGCAATGTAATCAGCAGACCAGATGTCTCCAACACGCGAATCGCCTCTTTTATAGGGGTGGTGCTGATATTTAGTTCCCGGCTGATATCTCGCTCAGAAATTCTGTCTCCTGGTTTTAGTTCTCCATTAATGATTCGGGAACGAAGCACGTCAGCCACCTGTTCCCGAATTGATTTCGTATTTATATTTGCCAAAAAATCACCTAATTCTTTCCATTTTATCTCCTCTAGTATATCACACTCCCATTTTTATGTATATCTTTTCTTCCTTGTACTTTGAAGTAAAATCACCCCTGCGCCTAATATCATTCCTAATATGTCTGTATAAAGTCCTGGATATATTAAAGCTATGGCTGCCGCTGCCAGTAAAGCTCTCTCTAGGACTGTGGTTTTTATTAACAGCCATCCGCCGCTGGAGGCAGTCAGAAAATACACTCCAATAAATGAAGTTACAGCAACCAGCGTCAGCCGAAAAATACTGTCTCCTAACAATAGAAGACCTGTATTATAAGCAAACATAAACGGCACAATATATGCCACAATTCCTAGTCTAAAGCCTAAAAATCCTGTTTTTAAAGGCTCTGACTCCGCTAACCCTGCCGCTGTGTATGAGGCTAAGGCTACAGGAGGCGTAATATTAGCTACATTGGCAAAATAAAAGGCAAATAAATGAGCCGCTATTACAGGAATATCCAGTTTTACAATCGTTGGAACCATTAAAGAGGCCACCACAATATAAGAAGGCGTTGTAGGCAGTCCCATGCCTAAAACAATAGTAGCCATGGCTGTCAGAACAAGCACTAAAAATAAATTTTCTTTTCCAATGGCCAGCATAATAGATGTAAATTTTAAAGCCAAACCAGAGTAATTTACAATTCCCACAACTATACCTGCTGTGGCGCAGGTAACAGCCACGCTTACAGCTCCCTGTGCTCCTGCTGTAATTGCCTGGCAAATAGCTTTTATCCCCATTCTGTGTTTGGCATCTCCCCATGAAATTACTATAATGCTGACAATCGCCAACAAACATGCATATGTAGGGCTGTATCCCAGGGCCAGCATAATTACTATAGCCACTAAAGGCAGAAGCTGATACGCCCCTTTTATAAGAGCTGATTTTTCAGGCAGCTGACTTAGGGGCACACCAGCCAGATTTAATTTTACAGCCTCAAAATGTACCATAAAAAATACTGCGCTGTAAAAAAGTAATGCGGGAAGTATTGCACATCTTAATATCTGTACATATGGAATCCCTGTAAAATCACACATTACAAATACTGCCGCTCCCATGACAGGAGGCATAAGCTGACCTCCTGTAGATGCAACTGCCTCTACGGCTGCCGCAAATTCTTTTTTATATCCTGCTTTTTTCATTAACGGAATAGTAATCTGACCTGTTGTAGCTACGTTGGCAATGGCGCTTCCTGATACGCTGCCGAAAAGCGCGCTGGAGATTACAGCCATTTTAGCCGGCCCTCCCTTAGATTTTGCCGTAAGAGCACAAGCTAAATCCATAAAATAATCTGCCACTCCTGCTTTTTCTAAAAATGAACCAAAAATAATAAATAGTATTACAAAAGTGGCTGATGTTCCCAAAGCCATGCCGAATATACCTTCTGTAGTGTATACTAATAAATCTGCCATTTCTAAAGCTGTAAATCCCTGATGCCCAAATACTCCCGGAATATACTGTCCTGCCACTGCATAAATAATGGCGGCTCCGGCTACCAGCGGCAACGCCATGCCCAGACTTCTCCTGGTACTGTCCAACAAAGCAAGTACCCGCATTCCCGCCAAAATATACTGAAATATCTCTAATTCCTGTACATATGGCATACGATTTAAAAGCCTTTCATAGTTCAATATTAAATATCCTAAGGGCAGTACTGTACATATAATCATTGCTGCCGTCCATATACGGCCGGCTGTGCTGTCAGCTTTTTTCTTTGATCCAGGCTTCATTAAAAATACAAGGAGCATAGCAAAAAGTAAATGCCCTTCCCTTAATCTGTTTGGATCTAAATTTCCCATAAAAGATGTATATAAATGGAAGACTCCAAATAGTAATGCAATCAGTTTAATGATTTTTTCTTTCACTTAATAACTCCTATCTCTTTAAAATAGCGCTCAGCTCCCGGATGAAATGGCAATGCCAATTCCTGCCCCATTTTTTCCGGAGTCAGATCTTTAAAGGTCACATGGGCTTCCTGTATAGTAGTTAAATGCTCTACTGTTGATTTCACAATTTCATAAGCAATTTCTTCGTCCATTTCCTCATTGGCAATTACATGGACTGCCCCTCCAAATGTTGCAACATCCCGCTCCTGAAAATCATATGTTCCTCCTGGAATAACTCTGGATACATACCCTTTATTCATATTTAATACTTTTTTCATTTCTTCATCTTCAATAGAAATGATTTTTATATCTCTGGTGGAGGCCAAATCTGTAAGAATTGCAACAGGCGGCGCGTTGGCGAACGTAAATGCATCTACAATTCCATCTTTCATCTGCTGCACAGAATCGTCATAGCTGTTTACGTAGGAAACCTTCTTTAAATCTGAATAGTCCATATTGTAGGCGGCTAAAACCTCTTTTGTCATTTGCTCGGCCTGATTTCCAACAGTCTGTGTAGATAGTGATTTACCTTTTAAATCTTCCACTGTTTCAATTCCAGAATCTGCTAATACTACCAGATAAAAAGCTTCATCGTAAAAATACATCAGATTTCTTACTTTATCACATGGAGATTGAAAAGGTTCTTTTCCCTCAACTCCTAAGATTGTCCCCGGCAATTTTGCAAATGCAATGTCGCAGACCTTGTCCTGAACCGCCTGAACATTAGACTGTCCCTGGCCTGGAGTTACTGTTACATTGGTCAGACCTGTAATATCCTGAGGAAGAAATTCTGCCATTGAAGCTGAAACAGGATAAAAGCATCCGGAAGTGGCCCCACTTCTATATTTAATTTCAAAGGTTTGGTTTGTCTCTGTATTATTATTACTTTTTTCTTTTTCTCCTTCCTTGCTGCTGCAGGCAGACAACAGCATAGCCCCGCATACTGCAAAACAAATTGCCCCTTTTCCTATTTTTTCTCTTACTTTGTCCTTCATAAACCTTCCCCTTTCCAAACTTAACTTTATAACTTTTAAGCTGCTCTGCTTAATTTAAAATTGCCCCTGCTTTCTCCAATTTTTTCTGTAGCTCTGTCACAGAAATATTTCTAAAATCCCCATTAATACTTGCCGCCATAGCTGCCGCCGTGCCTGCCGCCTGTCCCATACACATGCAGGCAGACATGGTTCTGGCTGAGGCAAGGCCTTTATGTGTTACTGAAATACACCTTCCTGCTACTGCTAAATTAGAAAATCCTTTTGGAAGCAGAGACCTAAAAGGGATTCCATATGTACCGTCTCCCCCGATTGGAGTAAATACTACATTTCCCCCGTCTGGATCATGCATATGCTTGCTACGAAACTTATCACATTACAAAACAAGGAAAGGACGGGAAAGGAATGGAAAAGAAGCAGGAACAGGAAACAGCAGAATTTAAGCCCAAACGGGGCAATCCGGCAATGAAACAGTCACTTACAAAATCGGCGGCACGTTCTATGAAGTGTCTACCTCTTGCGGCGGCTCGGAACGGCTCTACGACAAGATGAAGCGGCTCATAAAATCAGAAACCGTCAAAACGCCTACTGACAAAGAAAAAGAAGTCCGCTATAATGGAGATAGCAACCTGTCTGTCGGGCGTTCATTACAGGAGGAATGAACATGACAGCAAATACCTATAAGCCCGAACAGATAACCGCATTATATGCCCGTTTAAGTCAAGAGGACGCGCTCGACGGGGATAGTAACAGCATTGTCAATCAGAAAGCCGTTTTATCTAAATATGCCGCAGACAATGGATTTTCAAATCCGGTATTTTTCATTGATGACGGCGTTTCCGGTGTGACTTTTGACCGCCCGAATTTTAACCGCATGATTGCAGAGATTGAAGCCGGAAATGTGGCGACAGTCATTGTCAAGGATATGTCCCGCTTGGGGCGTGACTATCTAAAAGTCGGCTACTATACAGAAATCTTTTTCGTTGAAAGAGATGTGCGCTGTATCGCAATCAATGACGGTGTAGACAGTGCAAAGGGCGACAATGATTTTACCCCTTTCCGAAATCTGTTTAACGATTTCTACGCCAAAGATACCAGTAAAAAGGTACGGGCAATCAAGAAAGCGCAG